>CAWDKC010000019.1:0-30804 GCA_963802615.1 uncultured Alphaproteobacteria bacterium | reverse complement strand
CCGAGGAAACGGCGAGCCGAGCCGCAGCTCATCGTCGTCTCCGACGTCTATGAGCATGTCCAGCGGCTGCGTTCCTTCGAGCTGATCGCGGCGGCGGCCGGGCTGCCGAGCAAGGCCTAACCGCCATTTTACCGGCGCGCCCTAATGTTTTCAGCGTGTTACGACCCCGTTTCGTTCCGCGCTCGAAAAATCGCCTGCGCAGGCCGGGTGCGCGAACTTAATACCATACTAATCATGTTATATAGTCGTTGCCGATGCGGCCTTAAGCCGCCGCCTCGCTCCGCGCCGCGATCGTATCGGCGATGGTGAGCGTCCGGCGCGCCATGTCGGCGTGCAGCAGCTCCACCATCCGGCCGTTGAGCTGGATGACCCCCCTGCCGGCGTTCTCCGGCAGAGCGAACGCCTCGATGATGGCGGCGGCGCTCTCGACCTCCGAGGACGTGGGAGCGAAAACCTCGTTGCAGATGTCGATCTGACCGGGATGGATCAGCGTCTTGCCGTCCAGGCCCATGTCGCGGCCCTGCAGGCATTCGAGCCGAAACCCCTCAAGATCCTGAATGTCATTGTAGACGCCATCGATGATGTCGACGCCATGGGCGCGGGCGGCGACAACGCAGCTCGAAACCCAAGCCGTCATGGTCGGGCGGCCGGGGGTCAGTCGCGCGCGTGTCTCCTTGGCGAGATCGTTGAGCCCCATGACCATGACCGCGAGGCGCGAACTCGGATCGGCGGCGACGGAGGCGATCGATCCCGCGTTTAAGATGGCGTTGGGCGTCTCCATCATCGCCCAGATCCGGCGTGCCGTCAGGCGCGCCGGCTTCACGCAGCGTCCGGGCGGCGACCATGATCCCTCCGGGGCCGTCGACCTTCGGCAAGAGAATGGCGTCCGCTCCGGCGACGGAGGCGGCGACGAGATCGTCCTCTCCCCAAGGCGTGTGCGGCCCGTTAACGCGGATGACGACCTCACGGCTTCCGAAGCCGCCGGCGCGCACGGCCTGAACGACCTGTTCGCGGGCGGCGATTTTCTGGTCGGGGGCGACTGAATCTTCCAGATCGAGGATCAGCGCGTCGGCCGGCAACGTCTTGGCCTTTGTCAGGGCCTTGGCGTTGGAGCCGGGGATATAAAGCACGCTTCGACGCGGACGAGCTGGCATGAACATCCTTCCGACCTTAGCTCCTCGCATTTAACGAGAAGTTTGCTGCGGCGCCAGAGGGCCTTTCGCCACGACAGCATTGTGCTTGGAGCGCAGACGATTGCCTGATCCAAGAATCGCGCCTCGCGCTCAAAGAGGGCGCTTTCGGAAGAACTACGGCGCCGGGCCTTAGTTCCAGTTAACTTCCGTTGCCTTAAGGATTTCAGCGCTTTACGGCGTTATTTTACTTGCGCGTTCTGATAAAAAAGTTCTGGGTTTGCAAAATAAATTCTGTATACCGGATAGAATTTGTTATAAATAATCGAAGCGAAACGCCTTCATATCCGGAGCCAATGCGCCATTCTGCGCGTCGCTTCCGCGATCTGGTCGGGATCGCGGGCGAAGCAAATACGCAGATGGCCCTCGCCGCCGGGACCGAAGGCGCCGCCGGGCGCGGCGCCGACGCCGGCTTCGTCGATGAGGCGCAGCGCCAGCGCGCGGGAATCGGAAAAGCCGTCGATCGAGAAGAACAGATAGAACGCCGCCTCCGGCTTGAAGAAACGAACGCGTCCGGTCTTGGCCAGCCCCTCGCATAAGATGTCGCGGGAGCGGCGACAGCGCTCGATCTGCTGGCCAAGGAACGTCTTCGCCCTGCTCCAGCGCCGCAGTCGCCGCGCGCTGAGTGAAGACCGGCACGCCCGAGGTCGTGTACTGGACGAGGTTCTCGATCACAGAGCCGAGTTCCGGCGGGGCCTCGAGCCAGCCGATGCGAAAGCCGGTCATCGCCCAGTTCTTGGACAAAGTCTGGACGAACAGGATCTTGTCGTCGGGCGCCATCACGTCGTGGAACGAGGGCGCGCGGACGCCGTCGTAGGTCAGACGTCCGTAAATCTCGTCGGCGATGATCCAAAGGCCGTGCCGGCGCGCGATGGCGAGCGTCTCGACGATCTCCTCCCGCGTCGCGACGAAGCCGGTCGGGTTGGCGGGCGTGTTGAAAAAGATGAGTTTGGTCGCCGGCGTCACCGCCTTCTCGAGCTTGGCCGGGTCGAGGCTCCAGCGGCTCCCTTTGTCGAGCCGGACCGGCACGGCGCGCGCGCCGGAAATCTCCAGCGCGCCGACGAAATTGGGCCAGGCGGGCGTCGGGGATCAGCGCTTCGTCGCCCGGGCCGACGATGAGCCTGGTCGCGATCTCGATCGCGTGCATGCCCCCAATGGTGACGAAGAAAGTCTCGGGCGAGAAAGGGCCGCCGCCGGGCGCGGCGCCATAGACCTGCGTCATGTAGGCCGCGATCGCCGCGCGCAATTCAGGGATTCCGCGCTGCCAGGTGTAGAAGGTTTCGCCGCGATCGAGAGAGGTCTTGGCCGCCTCGCTGATGAACGAGGGCGTCGGCAGGTCGCCCTCGCCGACCCACAACGGAATGAGCCCCTGCCGGCCACGACCGTAGTTGAACACTTCGACAATGCCGCTCGTCGCGACGTCGCGCATAGTCGGGCGGATCAGGTCGGGCCAGTTGGGCTTGGCTGGGGGCGAGGCGACGTTCATTTCGGCCTCATGGACCAGCGGTCGGGCGCGCGCAAGAGGCTTTTGTGCTCGGCGGCTGCGGGTCGACGCCTCGTGGGGGGCCGGTCTCCTCTTCGGTCTCAGCGCTTAGACGCGCTCTCGGTTTCCGACGCTCTTGCGATTTATCCACGTGATTCTCGTCTCTTCGATTACCAGCTTGATCTGTCGATCGTTTCAGAATGTCGAGCCGGTCATCTCGTTAGACTCGGCCATATCTCGCAAGCGGTTCTGCCAATCTTTGTCTGCCGGATGGCATTTACGCTTATCCCCGTCGCTGCTCGTGACAAACGCGATCTAGTCTAATTGCCGACTCAACAAGCTTTAGCTATCATTTGATCGATCTTCCATAGTGATTGTCAGCTGACAGCGTCTATCAGCACTGCTACTGACGAAAGCCAAGACAGGATGACGAACGTCCGTTATTTGCTCCGTAATCTTCGGCCTTGCCATTCACGACTGCCACAATCCTTAAGCGTGAAAGTGCTTCAACGAAAAACCACGAATGTTTCCAACCCGCCGACGCGCTCGCTTGAGTGAGGCTCTGGGCCGAGCCCAGTATCTCTGACCTCATAAATACAGAGACGCCCGCTTCATGTCGGAACGGATACATCCAGATCTCGGACTGACCCGCGGATGTATCGCGCCGAGACGGCTACAAGCGACTGCCTGACGTGAGAACGCCTTCACCGCCGCGTTGTAATACACGGCGAGCCGACTTTCAGCCGCCGCGCTCGGGGCGCTTCCCCAGCGCGAGATCATCGAGGATCGGGCAGTCCGGACGATCGTCGCCATGACATGCGGCAACCAGGCTCTCGAAGCGTGTTCGCCATCGCCTGCATTTCGGCGACGCGCGACTGAAGGTCGCCGATATGCGCCTCGGCGATGCGCTTCACTTCGCGGCTGGGGCGGCCGCGGTCGCGCCATAGAGCGAGCAACTCGCCGATTTCGGGAATCGAAAACCCAAGTCTCCGCGCCCGACGAATGAATCTGAGTTCGTGGAGATCCCGCTCGCCGTAATCGCGGTAGTCGTTGGCGCGCCGATCGGCCGGACGCAACAGGCCGATCGCCTCATAATGGCGGATCATTTTGGCGGTGACTCCGCTCGAGGCCGCCGCCGCGCCGATGTTCATTGTGCGAATTCCGCTTGACCTTCCCATGATGGGAAGGTTTATCCCTTCCCGTTATGGAACGCAACCCCCATTCGCCGATCGCCTCCCCCGAGGTGGCAAGCGCGCTCGCCAAGGACCCGGTCTGCGGCATGTCGGTCGACCCGGCGACGGCCAAGCACAAAGCCGAGCATGCGGGGGAGACGGTCTTCTTCTGCTCCAGCCGTTGCCGCGAAAAGTTCGCCGCCGAGCCGGCGAAATACCTCGGCAAGCCGGCCGCCGTCCAGGCTGCTGCGGGCCCATGGCATGGGGAGGCCGACGGCCACAGCCATCGAGCGCAGCCACAAGGCCAGCGCCCCGACCCGGGCGCGATCTACACCTGCCCGATGCATCCGCAGATCCGCCAGGATCATCCCGGCGCCTGCCCGATCTGCGGCATGGCGCTCGAGCCGGAAGTCGCCGGCGAAGCGACCGGGCCGAGCGCCGAACTCATCGACATGACCCGGCGCTTCTGGATCGCGCTTGCGCTCTCCGTGCCCGTCTTCGTGCTCGAAATGGGCGGCCATCTGGCCGGTCGCACACTGGTTCTTGCCGGAAGCGGCTCTCCAACTGGATTCAGTTGGCGCTGGCGACGCCGGTCGCGCTTTGGGCGGGATGGCCGTTCTTCGAGCGCGGCTGGGCCTCGCTCAAGACGCGCAATCTCAACATGTTCACGCTGATCGCCATGGGGGTGGGCGTCGCATGGGGCTATAGCGTCGTCGCCACGATCGCGCCCGGCCTGTTCCCCTCGGCGTTCCGCGGCGCCCACGGCGCGGTCGCGGTCTATTTCGAAGCGGCGGCGGTGATCACGACCCTTGTCCTGCTCGGGCAGGTGCTGGAGCTGCGAGCGCGCGATCAGACGGGCGGCGCCATCCGCGCGCTGCTCGATCTCGCGCCCAAGACCGCGCGGCGCGTCGATGGCGATGGCGCGGACGAGGAGGTCGCCCTCGACACGGTCCAGGTCGGCGACGCCTTGCGGGTGCGGCCGGGCGAGAAGGTCCCCGTGGACGGGGAAGTCATCGAGGGGCGAAGCGCGGTCGACGAATCCATGCTGACCGGCGAGTCGATGCCGGTCGACCAAGAGCGCAGGCGACCGGGTCATCGGCGGCACGATGAACGAGCGCGGCGCTTTCGTGATGCGCGCCGACAGAATTGGCCGCGACACCGTGCTGGCGCAGATCGTGCAGATGGTGGCGCAAGCGCAGCGCAGCCGCGCGCCGATTCAGCGCCTCGCCGATCAGGTGTCCGGCTGGTTCGTGCCGCTGGTCATGGCGGTCGCCGCGCTCGCCTTTGCCGCCTGGGCGATCTGGGGTCCCGAGCCGAGGCTGGCCTATGGCCTGGTCGCGGCGGTGTCGGTGCTGATCATCGCCTGCCCGTGCGCGCTTGGCCTGGCGACGCCGATGTCGATCATGGTCGGCGTCGGGCGAGGCGCTCAGGCGGGCGTGCTGATCAGACATGCGGAAGCGCTCGAGCGGCTCGAAAAGGTCGACACCCTGGTGGTCGACAAGACCGGCACGCTGACCGAAGGCAAGCCCAAAGTCGTGGCGTTAAGGCCCGCGCCGGGCGTCAGCGAAGAGGCGCTGCTCAGGTTCGCGGCCGGTCTCGAGCGTGGCAGCGAGCATCCCCTGGCGGCGGCGATCGTGCGCGCGGCGGCGGATCGCAATCTCGCGCTTGGCCACGTCGAGGGCTTCGAGAGCGTCTCGGGCAAGGGCGTGACCGGAATGGTTGACGGGCGCAAAGTCGCGCTCGGCAACCTTCCCATGATGCAGGCGGCCGGAATTGACGTCGGCGCCCTCGAAGGGCTGGCGGACGAATTGCGCGGCGACGGCGCGACGACGATCTTCGCCGCGATCGACGGAAGGCCAAGCGGCGTGATCGCCATCGCCGATCCGGTCAAGGCGACGACGCCCGACGCGCTTCGCATGCTCAAGGAGATGGGCGTCCGCGTCGTGATGCTCACCGGCGACAATCGCGCGACCGCCGAAGCGGTCGGGCGCAAGCTCGGCGTTAGCTGAAATCGAGGCGGAGGTTCTGCCGCAGGACAAAGGCAAGGTCGTCGAACGTCTGCGGAAGGAAGGTCGGGTCGTCGCCATGGCCGGCGACGGGGTCAACGACGCCCCGGCGCTTGCGGCTGCCGACGTCGGGATTGCGATGGGCGCGGGAACGGATGTCGCGATCGAATCCGCGGGCGTCACGCTGCTCAGCGGCGATCTCCGCGGCATTGTCGCCGCGCGCCGGCTGTCGCAAGCGACGATGCGCAACATCCGGCAGAACCTCCTCTTCGCCTTCATCTACAACGCCGCCGGCGTGCCGATCGCCGCGGGCGTTCTCTATCCGGCCTTCGGCCTCACGCTGTCGCCGGTGGTGGCCGCGGCGGCGATGGCGCTGTCGTCGGTCAGCGTGGTCGCCAATGCGCTGCGATTGCGCAGCGTGCGGCTCCAGTAATCAGGCAAGGAGGAGTGTTATGGATTATTATATCAACCGGCTGTTGCCGGTCGCATTCGATGAGGCCGTAGCGCGCACGAAAGAAGCCCTTAAGGCTGAAGGCTTCGGCGTACTGACCGAAATCAATGTGCGAGAGACGTTGAAAGCAAAAATCGGTGTCGATTATCCCAGTTACGTCATTCTCGGTGCGTGCAACCCGGCCCTCGCGCATGAAGCTCTCCGCCTGGAGAATAAGGTTGGCACAATGCTGCCCTGCAACGTCGTCGTGCGCGATGCAGGGGACGGACAAACCGAAGTAGCGGCGATCGATCCCGTCGCCTCGATGCTGGCGATCGACAATCCGGCGCTCAAGGAAGCCGCACAGGTCGTGCGCTCCAAACTCGCTCGGGCGGTGGCTCAAGTGTGATTGCGGCCGAGGGTACGTCCCGAACACCGCCGCCGTCTCCGAACGGGGGTGGTTCACAAACAATTGACGCGCCATTAATTGATATGCCATCTATTATGGCGCCCATGCCGCTCCGCTGCAAAAGACGCTCGCGCTCGATTCGCGCCTCTCGTCGCCCATGTCGCGCGCGAATGGCGGCGCGCGGTCGACGGACGCTTGCAAGCCTATGGGCTGACGGAAGCGACATGGCTGCCCTTGCTGCGGATCGCGCGGTCCGAAGCTCCGATGCGGCAGAATGAGCTGGCCGCATCCTTGTCTCTCGATGGATCCTCGGTCGTTCGTTTGCTTGATGCGCTTGAAGAGTCAGGCCTCATCGAGCGATGCGAGGACCGCGCTGACCGGCGCGCGAAGAGCCTCATCCTGACGCGGCGCGGACGGCGGACAGTCGATCAGGTCGAGCGCGTATCCCAGGACATTCGCGATGTCGTCCTCGGCGGGGCGTCGGACGAGGATCTGGCGCGTTCGCTCCACCTCCTCGAAACCGTCAGGGACCGGCTCCTGAGCCTCGCGGAAGCGCAATCCGGCGCCCCCGAGCGCAAGCGGTCGGCGGCCCGATGAATCTCAATCGCCGACGCGCTGTCCCGCTCTGGCTTTTGGGCTTGTTCACCTTCAGCGGGCCCGTCGGCATGCACATATTCGTGCCCGCGCTGCCCGCCGCGGCCAAGGACCTCCACGCGACGCCTGCCGCTCTGGAGTTGACCATCAGTCTCTACATTTTGGGATTGGCCGTCGGCCAATTGGTCTACGGGCCAGCGTCCGATCGCTTTGGCCGTCGGCCGACGCTGCTGGTTGGCCTTGTCCATCTTCACGATTGCGAGCATCGCCGGGCTCTTCGCCCCGGATACTCACACGCTCATCATCGCGCGCTTTTTCCAGGCTGTAGGCGGGTGTTCGGGGCTGGTGCTCGCCCGCGCCATCATCCGCGACACGTCGCATGCGCACGAGGCCGCGCGGCGCTTGGCGCTCACGAATTTGCTTGTGACGGCAGGCCCGGCGGTTGCTCCGCTGATCGGCGCCGGGCTCAGCAGCCTTTGGGGGTGGCGAACGATTCTGATGGGGCTGAGCGCCCTCGGCGTCGCCAATTTCGTCCTGGCGTGGCGCATCCTGCCGGAGACCCGTCCGCGAGGCGCTTGTCGTCAGCGCCTCGCGCTATGCCCGCGACTATTTCGGCCTGCTGCGCTCGCGACAGTTTCTGGGCTACGCCATCGGCGGCGGTTGCGCGACGACCTCGCTTTACGCGTTCATCGCCTGCGCGCCGTTCATCTTCGTCGATCGGCTGCACGCGCCAAGCGCGAGCGTCGGCCTCTATCTTGCGCTGCTGGTGTCCGGGCTCTGGCTTGGCAGCCTTCTCGCAAGCCAGTTGATCGCGCGCTTTTCCCTTACGCGATTCGTGGTCGTCGCCAACGCCGTCAGCGTCGTGGCGGCCGCTTCGCTCCTCGCCCTCGTGATCGCCGACCGGGCGACCCTGGCTGGGATCGTCGTAACGATGTTCGCGTTCAGCGTCGGGGTGGGCGCTGCGGCGCCCGCCGCCCTTGTCAAGGCCATCAGCGTGAACCCGCGCGTCACTGGAACGGCTTCCGGACTTTACGGTTCGATCCAGATGGCTGTCGGAGCCGGTCTGGTCGCGCTCGCTGGCCTGGGCGCAAATCCCGCGCTGGCCTCCGCCCTTGTGCTCCTCGGCGCAGGCGTCGTGGCTCAGGCGTCTTTCTGGCTCGCGCGAAATGGGAGCGCGACGCTGGTCAAGCCGGAGAGCGACGCCGCGTCAGAAGCGGCTGCGTAGACGCGCGACCTAAGCGGAGGCTACGCGCCACGCCTGGCGAGCTGGTCGCGGATCTCGGTCAGGAGAACGACTTCCTGGGTCGGGGGCGCGGGCGGCGGGCGGCTCCTTCGCCGCCTGCCGGGTCATCATGTTGATCGCCTTGATGGCGACGAACAGCGCGATCGCGACGATGAGGAAGTTGATCACCACGGTGATAAAGTCGCCGTAGGCCAGGACGCCGCCCTGCTTGCGTGCGTCCGCCAGATTGGTCGCGGTCACGGCGCTCGACAGCGGAACGTAATAGTTGGTGAAATCGGCTTTGCCGGCGATTCCGAGGATCGGCATGATGATGTCGTTGACCAAAGCGTCGACGATCTTGCCGAACGCCGCGCCGATGATCACGCCGATGGCCAGGCTCAGCGCATTGCCCTTGAGCGCAAATTCCTTGAATTCATTCCACATCGGCTATGGTCCTCGCAAAGGCGGACCGCGGTTCTGGCGGCCCATTTGCACCCCTAGGCTAAGCTAGCCGACCCGCCCTGAGAGATAAAGTCCGCCGGCGCGCCGAAGCGACCAGGCTAAGGCTGCTTGGCGCCCTTTTTCGACTTCCCCTTTTTGCCCTTTGCGCTCGCCGCTTTGGAGGCGGTTGCGGCGCCGAGCTCATCGAGCCTCGTCTGCAAAAGCGCCGCCCGCGCCTCGGTGACGCGCAAGGCGCAATAACCGTGAACGCTTTCCTTTGCGTAGTCGCGGCAGAGTTCGTCGCGCCGCCCAGCGAAGCCGTTCTGATCGCGCACGATATCCGCCGCCTGCGCGCTGTCAGCGGCGCGGTCCTCGATCATGTGCAGGATTTTGCCCATCGTCCTTTCCGCCTCGCCGCGTTCCTTGACGATCTTGGCCGCATCGCCGACCAACGACGCGCCCTCGGGACCCCAAAGTCCGCCGGGCGTCGTTTGGCAATCGGCGGCCTTGAAGACGCAGGCGGTGAGTTGGGTCGGCGCCAGAACCGCGCCGTCGAGAACGTCGAACGAGATCGGGCAGGCGGGAACCTTGGCCTCGAAGCGCTCAAGGCCGTCCGGGCGGCCAACGTTGGTCGCCTCGATCGGCGTCTCTCCGATGATGTCGACGACGCAGCGCTGCGACGAATCGGAGACACCCTCGCCGGCGAGTTCAAGCTTGTCGATGGTCGCTGTCTTGTCATCGCCGGAGAGCTGCAGCAGTCCCGACTTGCCGTTGAGCATGAGGGGTCGCCCGGCGACGCTCGCGATTCCCACGGCAGCGGCGGGCTTGCGCGGAGCTCGTCTTGCCGCCCGAGCTCGCCTTGTGCGCGCTCTTTGGCTTGGAGCCGGTCGTCGCTCCTTCCGGAGCGGCAGGGGCCGCGCCCGGCAGCATCATTTGAGCGCTGGACGGAGCTTGCCAACAGGCGAAGCTCAGAAGGCCGAAAAGCAAATGAGCGAAAGGCCGATTCATCACGCGAAGTGTAGCGGCGCCGACGGAAAAGGGAAAGCGTGCGGCTCAGTTCGGGCAATGCGCGGGAAGCTTGAAAATCCACAGCTTCCGCGCCTTGCGCCACGAAAACGCCCCACCTATATACGCCCCGACTGGCCGGTTGCGGCGCGAAACCCGCTCGATCGGCGGAATTCTGGTTGAAAGATGGGGATCGGAAGACGTCAGCCGACGGCTAAGAAAGCGATCGGCGGAATCCTTCTCGTAGGCCTTGCCGCTTTGGGGCTCGGCGGTCCCGCGAAGAACAGGGGTGAGTAATGGCGAAAGTAATTGGCATCGACCTTGGCACAACCAATTCGTGCGTCGCTGTCATGGAGGGCTCCACGCCCAAGGTGATCGAGAATTCCGAAGGCGCGCGGACGACGCCGTCTATCGTGGCGTTCACTGACGATGGCGAACGTCTCGTGGGCCAGCCCGCCAAGCGGCAGGCGGTGACCAATCCCGAGCGCACCATCTTCGCGATCAAGCGGCTGATCGGGCGGCAGTTCGACGATCCGATCAGCAAAAAGGACATGTCGCTCGTCCCCTACAAGATCGTGCGCGGTCCCAATGGCGACGCGTGGGTCAATGTCGACGGCAAGCAATATTCGCCCTCGCAGATCTCCGCCTTCATCCTGCAGAAGATGAAGGAGACGGCCGAGGCCCACCTTGGCGGTCCGGTCACCCAGGCGGTCATCACCGTTCCCGCTTATTTCAACGACGCTCAGCGTCAGGCCACCAAGGACGCCGGCAAGATCGCCGGCCTCGAGGTGCTGCGCATCATCAATGAGCCGACTGCGGCGGCGCTCGCCTACGGCCTCGACAAGAAGAAAGCCGGCACCATCGCGGTCTACGACCTCGGCGGCGGCACGTTTGACGTGTCCGTGCTCGAGATCGGCGACGGCGTGTTCGAGGTGAAGTCGACGAACGGCGACACCTTCCTCGGCGGCGAAGACTTCGACATGCGTTTGGTCGAGTATCTGTCTGGCGAGTTCAAGAAAGAGCAGGGCATCGACCTGACCAAGGACAAGCTCGCGCTGCAGCGCCTGAAAGAGGCGGCCGAGAAAGCGAAGATCGAGCTGTCGTCTGCGACCCAGACCGAAATCAACCTCCCCTACATCACGGCCGACGCGGCGGGGCCGAAGCATCTGGCGCTCAAACTGACGCGGGCGAAGTTCGAGGCGCTGGTCGACGACCTCATTCAGAAGACGGTCGAGCCGTGCAAGAAGGCGCTCAAGGACGCTGGCCTGTCCGCGGGCCAGATCGACGAGGTGGTTCTGGTCGGCGGCATGACGCGCATGCCCAAGGTGCAGGAAGTCGTCAAGCAGTTCTTCGGCAAGGAGCCGCATAAGGGCGTCAACCCGGATGAGGTGGTCGCCATCGGCGCCGCCATTCAGGCGGGCGTGCTGCAGGGCGACGTCAAGGACGTGCTGCTGCTTGATGTCACTCCGCTCTCGCTCGGCATCGAGACGCTGGGCGGCGTGTTCACCCGGCTTATCGAGCGCAACACGACCATCCCGACCAAGAAGAGTCAGGTGTTCTCGACCGCGGAGGACAACCAGACCGCAGTCACCATCCGCGTCTTCCAGGGCGAGCGCGAGATGGCCGCCGACAACAAGGCGCTTGGCCAGTTCGATCTGGTTGGGATTCCGTCCGCGCCGCGCGGCGTGCCTCAGATCGAGGTGACGTTCGACATTGACGCCAACGGCATTGTCAACGTGACCGCCAAGGACAAGGCGACCAACAAGGAACAGCAGATTCGCATCCAGGCTTCTGGCGGATTGAGCGAAGCCGATATCAACAAGATGGTGAAGGACGCGGAAGCCAACGCCGCGGAGGACAAGAAGCGGCGCGAAATGGTCGACGCCAAGAATAGCGGCGAAGCGATGGCGCATGACGCGGAAAAGGCGCTGAACGAATATGGCGAGAAGGTCGCCCAATCCGATCGGAGCGCTATCGAGTTCGGCGGTCGCCTCCCTGCGCACGGCGCTGCAGGGAGAGGACGTCGAGGCGATCAAGGCTCGCACCAACGACCTGATGCAGGCGCAAATGAAGCTTGGCGAGGCCATGTACAAGGCCCAACAGGCGAGCGGCGCCCCAGGCGATGGCGGCGCCGAGGCGGACGCGCAGGCTAAGGACGACGTCATCGACGCGGAATTCCGCGAAGTCGACGACGACAAAAAGAAGTCCTGAACGAATAAGCCGGCCGCTCGACGCGGCCGGCCGTGACTTTAGGGGCGCCGCGATGGCGGGCGGGGACTGGGCCGAGGTCGAACCGGCGCTCGAGGGCGTTGGCGTACGCAGCCGAATCGAGCCGGCCTGCCCGCGAGGAAACGGCTTAGGACGAGCAGGTTTGAGGCATGCATAGGCTCGGGGCGCGCTGAACGATGGCCAAGCGCGATTTCTACGAAACTCTCGGCGTCTCCAAAACGGCGACGGAGACCGAACTGAAGTCCGCCTTCCGCAAGGCGGCGATGCAGTGTCATCCAGACCGGCATCCCGGCGACAAGCAGGCCGAGGCGCGGTTCAAGGAATTGAACGAAGCCTATCAGCATCTGTCGGACGCCCAGAAGCGCGCGGCTTATGACCGTTATGGGCACGCCGCCTTCGATCAGAGCGGCATGAGCGACGGCTTCGCATCGTCGATGTCCGACATCTTCGATGATCTGTTCGGCGACATGATGGGCGGCGGGCGGCGCGGCCGTCAGGCCTCAGGCCGCGAGCGCGGCGCCGACCTGCGCTATAACCTCGAGATCACGCTCGAAGAGGCGTTTCACGGCAAGACTGCGCCTATTCGCATGCCGACTTCGGTCGCCTGCGAAGCCTGCTCCGGCTCCGGCGCGCGCGCCGGCTCGCGGCCCGCGACCTGCAAGACCTGCGGCGGACACGGGCGCGTGCGGGCGCAACAGGGCTTCTTCGCCATCGAGCGCACGTGTCCCACCTGTCACGGCCGCGGGCAGACGATCGAAAACCCTTGTGACAAATGCGCCGGGGCTGGCCGCGTGACCAGGGAGCGCACGCTCTCGGTCAATGTTCCGGCCGGGGTCGAGGACGGCACCCGCATTCGCCTGACCGGCGAAGGCGAGGCTGGAATGCGCGGCGGTCCGCCGGGCGATCTCTATATTTTCCTCACCGTCAAGCCGCACGCGTTCTTCCAGCGCGACGGCGCTGACCTCTATTGCCGGGTGCCGATCTCGATGGTCCAGGCCGCGCTCGGCGGCGAATTCAACGTCCGCACGCTCGATGGAACCGAGTCCAAGGTCAGCGTCCCGGAAGGCGCCCAATCGGGGCGCCAACTGAGACTGCGGGCCAAGGGCATGCCGGTGCTGCGGGCGCGCGATTCG
Organism: uncultured Alphaproteobacteria bacterium; assembly: GCA_963802615.1. Classification (GTDB taxonomy): domain Bacteria; phylum Pseudomonadota; class Alphaproteobacteria; order Rhizobiales; family Beijerinckiaceae; genus Roseiarcus. The sequence goes on along the minus strand of CAWDKC010000019.1, from coordinate 17,490 downwards.
GGCGACCTGTTCGTGCAGCTCGTCGTCGAGACGCCGCAAAACCTGACGCGGCGCCAGCGCGAGCTCTTGACCGAGTTCGCCTCCGAATCGTCGAACACGACCCACCCGGAAAGCGCGGGCTTCTTCGCCAAGATGAAGGAGTTTTTCGAGGGTCGCGCCTGACGGCAATTCTCCGTCGTCGGTTTCCAATGAAGCCGTGCGCTATGTGGACGACTGCGCGCCGACGCTACACGTCTCCCTTTGAATCGAGCAGTCGCGCCTCCGCGAAGGCGAGGATGGCGCCCGCGTCCGATTCGAGCGTTATGCACAAAGCCCAGAACCTTCGGCATGTGCTTCGGGACCGCCCTCAGCCTGCGGGTTCGAACCTCGTTATCGTGAACGATCTCCCGGCGCTCCGCGTCGGGCGGGCTGGCGCGCAGCATGTTTTCCAGCGCCGCAGCCGTCTTCCCGGGAAGCCTTATCGGGGCGCTGATTGTGAAGACGCACGGCCTGCCCGTCCGGAACAACACTCGGCCAACGCGGCTTTGAGCTCTGCCGACGAGTTGCAAAGCCACCTTGTCGAACCGGAGGCGAAGCTTCGCGGCCCTGAGCCGCGCGATGATCTCGCGCTCGACCATGTCGGCGTCGATCACCGGGGATTTTGCGGCCATGGACATGGTCCTTCGAAGAATTGACTGGCCTGAGATTTATGCCCCCATGGGCATCGAAACCAGTCCAGCCTGCTTTGCAGGCTCGGCTCCTGCTCGCTATAAGCGCGGGCTTGACCGGAGCCCTGATCGGCGGTCATGACCGGAGCCGAAATGCAAAGTCGAGCGCTGGACAAGACAGGTCGACGAGGGCTCGCTGACAGCGCGCGTTTTCTCAAGGCTCTCGTCGCGACGCCCCGATTGACCGGCGCGGTCGCGCCATCCGGGCGAGCGCTCTGGCGCGCGCGATGGCGGCGGCGATCGGCTCGCCGTCAAACGGGCTCGTCGTCGAGCTCGGACCCGGAACCGGCCCGGTGACCCAGTCGCTGATCGAGGCCCGCGTCCCTGCCCGAGCGGCTCGTGCTGGTCGAATACGATCCGGGCTTCTGCCGCATGCTGGAGCGACGCTTCGAGCGGCGTCCGAATCATCCAGGGCGACGCCTACGACCTGCCCCGCACGCTCGCGTCCTTCGCAGGCCAGCCGATCGCCGCCGTGGTCTCCAGCCTGCCGCTACTCAACCAGCCGCCGCCTCGCCGGACGAAACTGATCGCCGACGCCTTCGCGCTGATGGGCCCTTTGGGGGTGTTCGTCCAGTTCACCTATGGCCTCCAGTCGCCCATTCCGCGCGAGTTCTGCGCCAATCGTTATTCCGCTATTCGCTCGCGGCCGATCCTACGCAATCTGCCGCCGGCCTTCGTGTGGACCTATCGGTTCGATACGTCGGGCGGCGAAATTGCCGGGGTCGGGTGAAATGACGTCGCTTGCGCCGCGCGACCGATTGATCGTCGCCCTCGACATGCCCGACGTCGGCGAGGCGCGACGGCTGGTCGAGCGGATCGGCGACAGCGCGGTTTTCTATAAGGTCGGCATGGAGCTCGCTTATGGCGGCGGTTTGCCGTTCGTGTCCGAATTGGCCGCGGCGGGCAAGCACGTCTTTCTCGACCTCAAGCTGCATGACATTCCCAACACCGTCGAGCGGGCGACCGCGCAGGCGGCGAAACTGGGCGCGAGGTTCCTCACCGTCCACGCCTATCCGCAAACGATGCGCGCGGCGGTCGCCGGCGCCAAGGGATCGGGGATGCAGATCCTCGCGCGTCACGGTGCTTGACTTCCTACGACGACGCCGATCTTTTCGATGCGGTCTATCGCTTCGGCGTGGTCGAGACGGTCAGGCGCCGCGCCGAGCAGGCGCTTGAGCTCGGCGTCGATGGGCTGGTGGCGAGCGCCGCGGAAGCGGCGATGGCGCGCGCAGACCGTCGGCGCGGGCTTGGCTATTGTCACCCCTGGCATTCGGCCCGCAGGCGGCGCGGTCGGCGACCAGAAGCGGGTCGCGACGCCTGCCGAGGCGATCCGCAACGGCGCCGACTACCTGGTCGTCGGTCGCCCCGTGACCCAGGCGCCCGATCCTCGCGCGGCCGCCGAGGCGATCGTCGCGGAAATCGGCGAGGCGCGTTGACTTGATTGGCGGCCGAGCCGAGCTAGGCTCGGCCGCCAATCATTGCAGGAGTTGTCATGCCCAAAGGTTACATCATCACGCGCGTCGACATTTCCAATCCCGACGCCTATGCGCGCTACGCCGCGGCCGCGACCAAGGCGATCGCCGAGCACGGGGGCAAGCCGCTCGCGCGCGGCGGGCGCAGCGAGGCGTTGGAGGGCAAGGCGCGAGCGCGCAATGTCGTGCTCGAATTCGAGAGCTACGACGCGGCGCGTCGCTATTTTCATTCCCAGCAATATCAGGCGGCGCGGGCGTTGCGCGAAGGCGCGGCGGACATCGAAATGGTGCTGGTCGAGGGAGTTTGACGGATGCCGAAGGGCTATTGGATGGTCCATGTCGACGTGCACGATCCCGAAGGCTACCAGAAATACGCCAGGGCCAATGCGGCCGCATTCGCGAAATACGGGGCGCGCTTTCTGGTTCGCGGCGGCAAGCATGTCGTCACAGCCGGCGCGGCGCGGGCGCGCCACGTGGTGATCGAGTTTCGTGACTACGCGACGGCGGTCGCCTGCCATGACTCAGAAGAGTATCGGGAAGCGGCGAAGCTTCGCGACGCCGCGAGCGTCGCCGATCTCGTGATCGTCGAAGGCTACGAGGGCCCGCAGCCGGGCTGGAGTTGACCCGGTTTTGTGGACACCCTTGAAGTTGATTTTTGAGGTGTCTGATGCCCCGTTACCGAACCGCTTATCCGCCGGAGTTTCGGCGGCAGCTGGTCGATCTGGTGCGATCTGGACGCACGCCTGAGGAGCTGGCGCGTGAGTTCGAGCCGACCGCACAGTCGATTTCCACTTGGGTGAAGCAAGCCGAGCGGGACGCCGGCAAGCGCTCTGACGGACCAACCAGCGTCGAGCGAGAAGAGCTGGGTCGCCTTCGACGTGAGAACCATCGCCTGCGTCAGGAGCGCGATATCCTGGCAAAGGCGGCGGCCTGGTTCGCGCGGGAGAGCAAGGCGAGCCCGAACGGGTTTACCGGTTCATGAGCGCGCACCAGGCCATGTATCCCATTCGCACAATGGCCCACGTCCTGAAGGTTTCGGCCTCGGGCTATTACGCTTGGCGGAGCCGACCGGCTTCGGCTCGGGCGACCGCCGACGCCGATCTGACGCGCCGCATCCGCACGATCCACGCCGGCTCGCATGGAACCTATGGCGCGCCGCGCGTTCATGGCCCGAGCTGAAGGCCGATGGCCTCTCGGTTGGCCGGAAGCGGGTCTCCCGGCTAATGCGGGTGGCAGGGATCGCGGGCGTCAGCCGGCGCAGAAGCGCTCCGGTCACGACCCGGCAGGCGACTGGCCGTCATCCCGCCAGCGACCTCGTCCGCCGCAACTTCGTGGCCGAGCGGCCGAACGAATTGTGGGTGGCCGACATCACCTTCCTGCCCACGTTGGCCGGCTTTCTCTATCTTGCGGTTGTTCTCGACGCCTGGTCGCGGCGCATCGTCGGATGGGCCTTCTCGGCTGATCTGAAGACCCGCGTCGTGCTCGACGCTCTCGACATGGCGCTCGCCGCCAGGAAGCCCGATAACGTCATCCACCATTCGGACAGAGGATCTCAATACACGTCGATTGCCTTCGGCAACCGCTGCAAGGAGGCCGGCGTCCGTCCATCGACAGGCTCAGTCGGCGACGCCTACGACAACGCGATGTGCGAGAGTTTCTTTGCAACGCTTGAATGCGAGCTGATCGACCGCCGTCGCTTCCAATCTCACAGCGAGGCGCGAATGGCTGTCTTTGAGTTCATTGAGGGCTTCTACAATCCTTCGCGCCGCCACTCGGCCCTGGGCTATCTCTCGCCCATCGAATACGAAAGGAAACATGATCGCCTGAGCAAGCCCGCCTAAGCCCAAACCCGTCCACAAAACCGGGGCAACTTCAGTTGTCAGCTCTTGCGCCTTCAGGTAGCGCTGCCGCCCCATTTTCTCGAGCCAGGTGCGAATGGCCGACACGGCGAATTGGGCCGTGTCGTGAGTGATGCCCACACTGACCCAGCCGCTGTTTGCCGCGATGTCGTAGACGCCGTAAGGTGCGACCTTCCCGAGTTTCTTGTCCTCGAAGTCGTGGACCTTGACGCGTTTGGGATCGCCCTTCGGCCGATAGTCCGCGCCGCCGTTGCGAAAATTGCCGACCAGTTCCTTCTTCTTCGTATCCACGGAGATAACGGGCTGGCTTTGCCTGAGCCGCCAGAGCCTGTGCATTGGTATAGTCGAACTGGGCGTTGCGATCCGGATGCCTGGAACCTTCTTCAGCCTTGCGATTTGCCTGCCGAGAGAAGCCGAGTTCGCACAGCAGTTTGCGCACGCTGTTGGCACTGACCGCATGACCCATCCCCGTCAGGGCCGCCGCAAGCTTGTCGAGGCTCTTCGACACCCACAGCAGCGGACGCACGGGGATCGCCCAACGTCGCTGGTTCAACAATGCGCTTGAGGTCCTGGAGCAGCGTCGCATCCCGCTCGGTAAGTTGCCGAGGTCCTCCTCCGCCACGGCGAACCTGGCCTGGGGCCAGAGGCGGCGCATCGAGGTCTTTCAGACCGCGCTCAATCGTGCTGCGTGCGAACCCCGTGACGTTCGAGACCGCCACGAGACCGCCGCGAGACCGCCCCATCCGGCGGCGCGGACCTCGCTCGCGGCAAACAAACGTCGTCCGCGCTCATCCCGCTTCGAGCCGTCCGCTTCCCACCGACGCCCAATCGCTTGCCTGTTGATCATCCGCCAAAGATAACGGCGACAGCGACCGAGGGAATCCGTCAACCCCAAGTCACAAGCCGCATCGCCAACAGAAGGCAATGCGATTCACTTATCGTTGATAGTGCGCTTTTCTGGGCTGCATCCAGGGGGTCGTCCTCTACAAATGAAGTGCCGCCTTGCGATGCGGTGAAATCCGTCGGCGTGCCAAATAGGTCGAAGCCCCCATCTCCGCCATTAAACGCGCCCCCACCCCCGCCCCCATTACCCGCGGTGAGGTCGTCACTCTCGGCGCCTCCGCCGCCGCCGCCAAATCCTCCCGGCGATTGCTGTTGCCCGGGCGCTCCGCCACCCGACAGGCTTGTGCCGCCTTGGCCACCAAACAGGAGAGATTGACCATCCGTGGAATATCCTCCTCCCCCCCGCCGCCGAGGCCCTTCCCATTCGCACCTGGATCAGTCGATGTCGTTTTGCCGTCACCCCCTTTCTCCGAGGCTTCAAAGGTGTTGTCGAAAGCCGCCCCCGCCGCCGCCGCCAACCAGGAGCAGGATGGGGAGACCGGGATCGCCGACTTCGAAATCAACAAAGCTGGCCCCCCGCCGCCAGCGACAAACTCACCCCCAGGAGCGGCGCCGCCGCCGCCGATCCGCAGATCCAGGGTTTGCCCGATCCGATAGATTGCGGAAGCTTCGGCGCCGCTACCGCCTTGCGTATCGCCCAACTACCCGCTCGGCCTCCCTCTTGAGCGTCGTAAACTGTGATTCTGTAGTCGCCGGGGCTGATCGTGTAGGAGACATCGGAGCCCGTGTAATTGAACGTGACTGCCGCTGCGTGCGCCGTGCTGATCAGCGCGACTGTTCCCACGGAGGCAAGAACGGCGCCGGCAAAGCCGTCCGCTAGGAGCCTGTCTGCTTAATGCTGGGGCGATAGGATTTGGAGCAAGGGGCGGAAGGTTTCTGACGATTTTTCGTCGGGGTTCGCGATCGGCGAGGCTTATCGCGTCGCCAGGACGGGGGAGACGGATTGGGCCGCTGGGCGAGCTTGAGGATAGTGTGGGCGAGGCAGACCAGGCCCCATTCCGCGGCGGCCTTGTCCACGCCGCGCAAGAGGAACTGGCGGAAGCCGCGCGCCTGCTTGATCTGTCCGAACACCGGCTCGGGCGGCTGCTTTCTCAGCCGACAGGGGCTTTCATGCCCGCCGGCCCTGATTTTTTCCCGCATGGCGGCGACGCGGGCGCGCCCGCCTTCTCCTTCCGCAGCGTGCTTGGCTCGCCCCGGCGCGATACAGGCGTCGATTTCGCGCTCCTCCAGCGCCGCAAGATTGGCGTCGGAGCAATAGCCGGCGTCCGCCGACAGCTGCGTGGGCTTCTCGCCCAGATTGGTTTGGATCGCCTCGACGATCGGCGCCAATTGATGTTGGCCGCTCTGCTTGGCGTCGAGCCCGTGGGCGACGATCACCTGCGCCGTCGCGTCGACCGCCGCCTGGGCGTTGTAGCCCTGGATGAAGCCGTCCTTGGTTTTCATGATCCGGCTTTCGGGATCGGTGAAGTTCTTTTGCCCTCCGGGATCGGGCTGGTCGGACGGCGGGGCGGCGGGCTTTCCCGGTTTCTTGCGGCCCTCGGCCCTTCGCCGTTGCTCGACCTCCTCCTGCGCTTTCGCCTTGGCCGCCGCGGCCGCTTTCGCCTCGGCCTCCAGTTCGGCCTTCGCCGCCCGGATCTTCTCGGCGCGCTTCTGCTTGTCGGCGACCCGCTTGGGCAACTCCTCGCCGCTCTTGTCGCGGCCGAAGGCCTTGTCCTCTTCGGCGTCCGCAGCCTCGGCGGCTTTCAGCCACCGCTCGACCTCGGCCTCAAGCTCCGCCGCGCGCTTGTCCATGCGCTCGTAACTCATCGCCTTGGGCTTGGAGGCGTTCGCCTTGATCTTCGTCCCGTCGAGCGCCACACGGCCGAGCTTCGCCAACCCCGCCTGTTCGCACAGCTTGAGAACCTGACCGAACAGGCCGGCGAGCGCCTTCAAATGGCGCTTGCGGAACTCCGAGACGGGGCGAAAGTCCGGCGGATCGAGCCCGACAATGCTCATGAAGGCGATCCGCTCACGCGCCGCCTTGGCGATCCGGCGCGACGAATAGACGCCGTTGCAATAGGCGTAAAGCAACAGCCCCGTCATCACCGCCGGATCAAACGGCGCCTGACCGCGCTCGCCTAAGCCGCTTCGATCTCGCCAGGGTCGAGAGACTCGAGCACAAGCGCCAAAACGAAGCGCGCCAGATGGCCCTCGCCGACAAAGTCCCGCACGCTCGGCCACAGCAACAAAGGTTGATCAATCGTCCAGGGGCGCAATGTCTTGCTCATATGCGAGCAGAAGCCGATTCGCGCCGCCCACGCCAGAAGCTTCCGCCATTATTCGGACAGCCTCATAGGCGAGGCCTCTTCGACTCTGCAGCCCACCGTGCCGGCAGGATAGTGTTTTATCACTTGCGTGACGCCGACGTCGCAGATCTTGGCGCCCTTGGCAGGCAGGCTTCGCCGCGCATAAGTTGGGTCATGGGCCTCCTCGCGGAACCGCTCGGCCGGCTGACCTTGCCGCGCCCGGCGTTGATCGTCCTCGCGACAGCGCGCGCGCGTTTGCGCGCGAGCGAATTGGGCATGACAGCGCTTGCCATCGGGGTCGGCGTGCTTGCCGGCTTGTGCGTCGCGGCGATGACCAGCCTCGTCAACATCGCGCATGTGCGCATCTTCGGCATTCCGTTCGATGTTCATCTCAGCGCCGCCGAGCGGATCTCTCCGCTGGCCGCCTTTGGCGCGCCCATGCTAGGCGGGCTTTTGCTCGGCGCGATCGACGTTTGGCTGGTCCGTAGGAAAGCGTTGCCGGCGGTTGATCCGGTCGAGGCCAACGCCTTGCGCGGCGGGCGCATGTCGCTCCGCCAGAGCCTCCTTGTGGCGACGCAGACCGTAATTTCGAACGGCTGTGGCGCGTCCGTGGGACTCGAGGCGGGATATGCGCAGATTGGGGCCGGCATCGCGTCGTACCTGGGAGTGAGATCGCGCTTGCGGCGTCAGGATCTCAGGATGCTGGTCGGGTGTGGGGCGGGAGGCGCGATCGCGGCGGCGTTCGGGGCGCCGCTGACCGGCGCTTTCTACGCTTTCGAGCTCATCATCGGCGCCTATTCGCTCGCCAACGCGATTCCGGTCTTCGCCGCCACCCTTGCTGCGTCGCTCACCACGCAGGCGGTCATCGGCGCGCCTTACGACATCACGGCGCCCACTGTCGCCCCGCTGACGTTCATCGACTTTGGCGCTCTGATCGGGCTTGGTTTGGTCGCGGCGGCGGTCGGCGTCGGCGCGATGCGGGTCGCGGCGTTGATCGAACGCGCGTTCCGCTGGGCGATCCCGTGGCGTCTCATTCGCCCCGTTGTCGGCGGCCTCATGATCGGCTCGATGGCTCTCTACACCCCGCAGGTTCTCGGGGCGGGTCACGGCGCCCTGGGGCTCGATTTCTATTGGCCGATGACGGCGACGGAGTTGGCGACGCTCATCGTGCTCAAACTGTTCGCCTGCCTCGTTTCGCTGGCGTCCGGCTTTCGTGGGGGAATGTTTTTCGCCTCGCTATTCGTCGGTTCGCTGCTCGGCAAGCTCTATTCGATCGGCGTCGATGCCGTGGCGCCGTCAATGGGCCTCGAGACCACGGCTTGCGTGTTGGTCGGCATGAGCGCCCTCAGTGCGGCAATTGTCGGCGGTCCCTTGACCATGACCTTTCTCGTGCTTGAGAGCACCGGAAACCTCGGCGTCGCCGGGGGCGCGCTCGCCGCTTCAATTGCGACCACCCTCGCCGTGCGGGCGACCTTCGGCTACTCGTTCACCACCTGGCGTCTACATCTGCGTGGCGAGACGATTCGCGGCGGCCATGACGTCGGGTGGCTGCGCGATCTGACCGTCGGGCGCATGATGGCGCCGGCCCCGCCGAGGTTTCCCGCCGATCGATCGATTCGCGTCTTCCGCGAAGCCTATCCGCTTGGCAGCGCCAATGTCGTTGTCGCAGTTGACCAGGACGGGCGATACCAAGGGCTGATCCACGTCCCCGAGGCGCACGCGCTCATCCTCGACGATGGCGATGAGGCGGCCTGATCGCCTCCCTTGTTCATCTGCCGGCGACTGTCCTTCATCCAGACGACAATGTGCGCCGCGCGCTCGACGTCTTCGGCGCATCCCAGGCCGACACGCTTGTCGTCACCGCGCGCGGAACGGAGCAGGTGCTGGGGACGCTCGGTGAGGCTTACGCTGCGCGCCGTTACGCCCAGGAAACCAACCTGGCGATGAAGGGGGTGCTGGGGGGGGGATGATGGAGTTTCTCGCTGACGCGCCGAACAGCAATTCACCTCGACCTACCCGCCAATATCACGCCGATCTTCCTGCCCTCGCGCCCCCCGGAGCTCAACCCGGTCGAGAACGACTGGCGCTATCTCCGCCAGAACTGGCTCTCAAACACCGTCTTAGAAAACTACCGCGCCATCGTCGACGCCGCTTGCAACGCGTGGCGAAAGCTCACTGCAGAGCCAGACAGAATCACGTCCATCGGAATGCGCGACTGGGCTCACGTCGGTCAGCTGTCATGACCCTTGGTATTACATCCGCAACCAGGAGAGGGAGAACCGGAGGCTCGAACAAATGAACCTCTGGCGCTGACCAAGCCGCCTTCAGGCGGCTCCAAGCTTCACATCCTAAAGCCCCCGCTTTGCCGGGGGATACTTACCATTCCCCGCTCGCAAGGCGTCGTTGCTGCGCTCACGATGGCGGCTCCGTTACCGGCCGGTTCGAATCGTCGACCGCCCGCGTCACCCGCTATTGCGCAATCCCGCCGATATGCCGTTGATGGTAAGCTGGATTCCGGTCAGAACTTTCTCGCTCGCCGCACGAGAGCGATACAGCTTGAGAAGCTCGACCTGCACATGGTTGAGCGGATCGAGATAGGGAAAGCGGTTGCGGATCGAGCGGTCGAGCAGCGGATTGCTCTCGAGCAAGTTGGACTGCTCCATGATTGCGTTGAGCGCGTCGACCGAGTCGCGCCACTCGCCGGAGATTCGGGCGAAGATCTTCTCGCGCAAACTGACATCCTCGACGAGGCGTGCGTAGCGTGAGGCGATCGCGAGGCTGGACTTCGCCAGGACCATGTCCATGTTCGAGAGCTGGGTGCGGAAGAACGGCCAGCGGACATACATGGCCTTCAGCGTGTTGAGGCCGTCCTTCGGATGCGCATCGATATAGGCCTTCACGGCGGAGCCGAAGCCGAACCAGCCGGGCAGCATCAGCCGGCACTGCGCCCACGAGAACACCCAGGGAATCGCGCGCAAATCCTCAACCGCCTGCGTCTTCTTGCGCGAGGCGGGGCGCGACCCGATGTTGAGGCTCGCGATCTCGGTGATGACGGTCGAGGCCCAGAAATAGCGCACGAAGCCATCGGTCTCGTAGACAAGGCCTCGATAGGCCTTGTAGGCGGAAAGCGACAATTCTTCCATTGTCTCAAGAAAAGCCGGGTCGGGCGCGGGGCTCTCGTCCTGCAATAGCGTGGCTTCGAGCGTCGCCGAGGCGAGCGTCTCCAAATTGCGTCGCCCGACCTCGGGGTTCGAATATTTGCTCGATATGATCTCGCCCTGTTCGGTGATGCGGATTTGTCCCTGCACCGCGCCGCCCGGTTGCGCGAGGATCGCCTCATAGCTGGGACCGCCGCCGCGCCCGACCGAGCCGCCGCGCCCGTGGAAGAGGCGAATGCGCACGCCATGCTTGCGAAGAACTTCGACCAGGCCGATCTCTGCCTTGTAAAGCTCCCAGCCCGAGGTGACGAAGCCGCCGTCCTTGTTCGAATCGGAATAGCCGAGCATCACCTCTTGCTCGCAACCCCGCGAATTGACCAGCTTGCGGTACTCGGGGAGTGAAAGAAGCTGATCCATCACACCGACGCAGTTGCGCAGGTCCTCGATCGTCTCGAACAGTGGCACGAGCGCGAGCGCCGACGATCCTTCGGCAGTGATCAATCCCACTTCCTTCAGGATCAGCGCCAGCTCCAACATGTCGGAGACGCTGTCCGTCTTGGAGATGATCGAGGTTCGGATCGAGCCGGGGCCGTATTTGCTCCGGATATCAGCGGCGGCGCGAAAAAGCGCGAGTTCGCCCGCCGTCTCCTCGCCATAAGCCACGAAAGGCGAGAACAGCGGGCGGGGCGAGACAAGTTCGCGACGCAGAAGCTCCACCCGTTCAGGCTCGCTCAGCCCCTTATAGTCGAGACCTGGCGACGCCGCGGCGAACAGCTCGGCGATTGTGCGCTCGTGGACGTCCGAGTTCTGCCTGAGGTCGATGGGCGCAAGATGAAAGCCGAATACGTCCGCGGCTCGCTGCAAGGCGCGCAGCCGCCCGCGAGCGACGATGCCGGCGTTGGTTTGCTTCAGCGATAGCGCGATGGTTGCGAGGTCGGCGCTGAATTCCGCTGCGGACGCATAGGGCACACGATCGACGACCGGCTGACGCAGGGCGATGACATGATCGAGTTCGCGCGCCGTCTTGGCGAGGCGCGAATACATTCCGGTGATCGCGCGTCGGTAGGGCTCCTTGCGGCGGGCGGCGGCGGAATCGTCGGACGTGTCGGCAAGCGCCGCAAGCTCCGGACTCATCGTGGCGAGATTGGAGGCAAGCGACAGCTCGGCGCCCAGCTCGTGCAATTCGTCCAGATAGTGGCTGATCGCCCGGGCGCTTTGCAGCCGCATCGACTCGTTGAGCACGTCAGCGGTGACGAACGGATTGCCGTCGCGGTCGCCGCCGATCCAGGACCCAACCCGTAGGAACGAGCCGATTGGCTTCGTGCGCGGCTCGCCGGAAAGGACGTCGAGCCGATCCTCGATCACGCCGTAAAGGCGGGGTAACTCGCGGAAGAACGTATAGTCGTAGAATGAGAGGGCGTTGGCGACCTCGTCGATGACCTTGAGCTTCGTCTGACGCAAGAGGTTCGTGCGCCACAGGATGAGCACGGCTCGCCGAAGTCGTTCCTCGTTGAGCGCAAGCTCTTCAGCATTGCCGCTTGCGCCTTCGCGCTCGTCGAGCAGTTTCGCGATCTCGAGTTCCCGAGTGAGCGTGCTCTTGCGCCTGACTTCCGTCGGATGGGCGGTGAGCACCGGGCTGACCAGCGCGTGATCGAAGAACTCGGTGAGCGCTTTCGGCTCGACGCCCATCTCGCGGGTGCGCTGAAACGAATAAGCGAGCGAACCGGGGCGTGGGGCGGAGCCAGCGATCGCATGGGCGCGGTTGCGGCGGATGTGGTGCTGATCTTCGGCGATGTTGGCGAGATGCGAGAAATAGCTGTAGGCGCGCGTGATCGCGAGCGTCTGGTCGGCGTTGAGGCTGTCGAGCGTCGCCTCGAGCTCGCGCCGCGCGCCGATCTCGTTGTCACGATGGAAGCGTATCGAGGCCTGACGGATCTGCTCGACCAGTTCGAAAACCTCTTCGCCCTCCTGCTCGCGAACGGTGTCGCCGAGGATTCGCCCGAGCAGGCGAATGTCCTCGCGCAGAGGAACGTCCTTCTCGGAAGCGTTCGTGGAGCGAAGAGGAAGGCTTTGGATCTGGGCGGTGCGGGCCATTGGGCGCATCCGTTGAGGACGAAGAGACTTCGATGCTGCACTGCGAAGGATTTTGGCGCAAGGTCGAAAGATAGGCAGCTCTGGTCGCTAAGCGGGCGTTTCGGGCGGCGCTCGTTCCGGCCGCACGGCTTTCGAGAGCCGAGCGCTGAGCGCGGCCTTATCCCTGAGTTCGCATTCGTGGACGACGACCACGCGCCAGCCCATCGCTGCGTAGGCGGCGAGCGTCTTTAAGTCGCGCACTTGGTTGCGGGCGATCTTGGCTCGCCAATAGGCGGCATTGGTCTTCGGCGCCCGCGCGCCCCGCGCGCAATCGTGACCGTGCCAGAAACAGCCGTGGACGAAAATCGCGAGCTTGCGGGACATGTATACGACATCGGGCTTGCCCGGCAGATCGCCGCGATGAAGCCGGTAGCCGGGCGCGATCGGGCGCAGAAGGGCGCGGACGGCCAGCTCCGGGCTCGTGTCGCGCGATTTGACTGCGCGCATGACCGCAGAGCGGTCGTAAGCTTTGGCCGGAGCCGTTCTTTTTATTTTGGTCATTGCGAGCCGGTGTGGTCGCGCCGCGGCTGGTCTGCGTCGCTCGCGCGGTGATTCCGATCAATCTTTCCCGCTATCGCCTTCGACCTCGACTGCGAGGCCGAGGAGCTGTTGGTGATACTTCTGAAGCCGCTCGAAGTGCGCCTGGATCGCTCCCGCAATTTCCTTAGAGTTCTTGACCGCAAGGAAATGACCAACGATCTGACTGTAATGTTCAGCCTGGCGCGGCAGACGAAGCGCAGGATCTTTTTTTTCTGCGATTTCAGCGTCCGACATCACTTGAACTTTTTGCGATGGTTCCGGCGACTTTGACCGGTCGATCGGCGGTTTCGGCACTTTGCCATTCATCAGGGCTGAACGTCCGTGAAACTCGTGAAACAATGCGTCCTCGAGGTAGCTGATCTCTGCTTTGTTCTTTGCTCGATAGGCCCAGACCCATGCGATCTCCCAAACGTCGATTTGACGATTTGCGATGATGTCGCTCCTCGCCGAGGTCAAATGGCGATTCACCCGCGAGCGAATACCATCGAGTGATTGACCAACGTAGATGGGAACCTGGTCGAGGTCGCAGAGTACATAGCAGCCGATATCGGCATTGCCGCGAGATTTGTAGCTTCCTGAAGTTGGGATGTAACATCCTTGCTCGCCACAATACGATTGTCGTTGATGTTCATCACAAAAATCGGCCGTATAGGAGCGGCGTTGAGGAGATTGGGAGAGGCGATACCGCTGAGGTGCCTAAAACACGCGGTTGGGTCCAAACGTTCCGGCTCTAATTGGCATAGCATGTGTTTGGGAGCCTGTAGTGACGCTACGACACCCTCCTTTGGGCACCCAGTCGCAGGATCGAACCATTTTTGGCGAGCATTCACAGCCACAGTATCGAAGAAGTCTCCCGGGTCTCCCACAGCAACAAGGTAGGCGGCGCGGATGCAAAGCGCGTGGAGGATATGATCTGACGCCCGTCTTCTTTGCGCTTCCGAAGCCGCCGTCCACTTTACACCCTTCTTGACAATTGGAAGTTTGGCAAAATCTGGCAGCTCAAACGTACACAGGGCGACACGCGATTCCACATCAAGCGCGAAGTCAGATTCCGCGTGGGCCAATGGCCCAGGGAGGGGATGCCTGCGCAGGGTGGTTAGCATCAGGACGCTAATCGCGGCGAGGTCTCCCTGCTTGCATGACACCGCGATTGCCGTGGCGCGCGCTATGTTTGGCTGATCCTTGCGCACCTTCTCGGCAACCAAGCGCCGGACACTTTCGATTTTGGCCGTCAGTTCCGAGCATTTCTTTTCGTGAATCGCCCGTATTGATTGGGGCGTCTCGTCGCCAATTTTATATTCAGCCCTGGGACGGTTGGCATCACCGGGAAAGGAGGCGAATTCAGCACCTCGATACCATGCGGGGGGACGAGGGCGGCCCCGGCAAGGATCCAATCAACTGGGAGATAGCGAACAGGGTCTGGCGAGAGGATTGCTAATGGATTCCAGAGCTCTAGGCCCAATGCCAAAGCGCCGTTGGCGAGCTCGCTCCATCGGTTGCCAAAATCTTGAGTCCACACCGGCGCCTCAAAAATTCCCCTGTAATCAACCTCCCGGAGAGATCGTTCAACTTTAGCGAACGCCCTATCGATATCGAACTGCGCCAAAAGCTCATTGATCATTAGGATTCCGGAATAACCGTTAGTATGTTTTCCTGACACCATCAGCACGCCGAGGCACTCGCGCCGGTTCCGGCGAAAAGCGGCTTCGCGCCGATCGCATCTCCGCCCGTATCAGCAGCGCTTCGACCGCCCGTCCAAGCCCCAAATTCGCTCACTTCACAAGCGCGCAGCCGCCCTGGTCCAGCGGCCGGAACGCGGCGTCGGGCGGGATCGTTTCAATGAGATCATAGATGTCGAACCGGCTCTTCGATTGTTGCGGCGCCTTGACCTTGAACACATACATCGCATGCGTCGCGCGGCCGTCGGCGCGCACGACGACAGGGCCGAAGAGCGGATCGTCGATCGGCGACTTCTTCATCTCCGTCGACCACCCTGTCGCCTTCAATGGTTCCCGATGTCTTCACGGCGCGCAGATAGGCCAGCGTCGCCGAATAGGCGGCGGCCTGGTCCTCGGTCGGCATCCTGCCGCCCATCCGTTCGGCGAAACGCGCGCTGAAGGCGCGCGTCGAATCGTTGAGATCCCAATAGAACGCCTCCGACAGAATCAGGCCCTGCGCCGCGGCGAGGCCAAGCGCATCGATATCGGTGATCTGCAGGAACAGCGCCGCCAGTCTGCGATCGGGTCCGACGACCTGGAACTCCGCCGCCTGGCGGATGGCGTTGATCGCGTCGGCGCCGGTGTCGGCAAGCGCGATCACTTTGGCGCCCGAGGCTTGCGCCTGCAAAAGATAGGAGCCGAAATCGGTCGCGCCGAGCGGATGCGACACCGAGCCCAGCACCGAGCCGCCCGCCTTGACGATCGCCTCGGTCGTGTCGCGTTGCAGAGCCTTGCCGAGCGCATAGTCGAAGCTGATGAAATACCAGGTGGTCCCGCCCATCTCTGGTGATCGTCCGGCCGACCGCGTTTCCGAGCGCCCAGGTGTCGAGAGCCCATTGGACGGTGGTCGGCTGACAGAATTTTCCAGTGAGGTCCGAGGTCGCGGTGGCCGAAGCGAGCATGGCGCGATTCTTCTCGTGCAGCAGCGTGTTGACGGCGAGGCCGACGCCGGAATTGGCGAGATCGACGATCGCATCGACGCCCTCGGCATCCACCCATCGCCGCGCGATCGCGACGCCGATGTCGGGCTTGTTCTGATGATCGGCGTAAATGACCTCGACCTTGAGACCGCCCGACTCCTTGGCGAAATCCTCGGCCGCCAGCTGAGCCCCAACCAGCGACCCCTTGCCGACCTGATCGGCGAACGGGCCGGAGAAGTCGCTCAAGACGCCGATCCTGATCGTGTCGCCCGGAATTTGCGCCGACGCGTCCGTGGCCAAACCAGTCAGCGCCGCGACGGCGAATGAGGCGACAAAGAGCAGCCGCATGGACCTTGCAGGCATGGGCGATCCTCCAATTCTGTCCATCCGCCCAATACCCGATAGCGCCGGACGAGCGTTATAATGCGATGGCCCGGCCGACCGGACAAGCCTGCGGCGGACGCCTCGCCGATGTGCGACGAAAGGCCGCTGGAAAGGGATGAAACGATGAAGGTTTGGCAAGCGAGAACGGCGTCTGGCGCCGCGGCCGACGCGGGCCGCGGGCCGCGGCCCCGCCGGCGCTATGGTTTGAGTCATGGGCTCGCGGCCTGGTGGCTTGCCGCCTTGCTCCTCGTCGGACCCATTGGCCCGACCCGCCCGGCGGCGGCGGCCGCGCCATCGGAAGCGGCCAAGAGCGTCGCCTTGCTCTCCGTCCAGTTCCTGAACGACCATGAGGATCTGGAGCCGACGACCGATGCGGAGCGTGCGCGCATCGGGTTGATCGCGTCCCTGTTCAAGGCGAAGCTCGAAGCCTCCGGCCGCTACACATTCATATCCGTCCCGACCGATGAGGCGGCTAAAATTGCTGCCGGTCCGGAGGTCGGCGCCTGCGGCGGCTGCGAGTTCGGCTATGGCAAAGAGCTCGGCGCCGACATGACCGCATGGATCGTGGTCCAGAAAGTGTCGGATCTCATCCTCAACATCAACGTCTACATGGCCGACGTCGCGACGGGAAAACTGGCGTTCGTGCACAGCGTCGACATTCGGGGCGACACCGACGAATCCTGGACCCGGGGCCTGACCTACCTCGTGAAGAACTACCTGCTGCCGGCTCCATGACCGACCGCTTCGAGCCCCCAGATCGCTCGCGGCCCGAGTGTCGAGCGCGGACGCGCGGTCGCAACAGGGGGCCAAGCCCGTTCGCGCAAGCGCCTATAGACGCGCTTAAACGCTAGCAGACGCGCATAAACGTTAGTAAATTTACTCCGGCGCATCAAGGGGAAGCCGAGCGGGGTCGCTCCGATCCTGGTCGAGCCGAACGGCGAAAACTCGATTCTGATCGTGAAAGGCGCGAACGCAGATCTTTCACCCGCCGACATCGATCGCGCTGCGGAGGATTTGAAGACCTGCGGGTGCTGTCACGGGAACTTGGCTTTGGCCGAACGAAGTCAGTAGGGCTCGGCGCTTGTTCAGGCCGCAGTCGCCGCCTGCCAATTCTGAAACGCTTCGCTTCTGAGCGCGCGGAGCATGTTGCGGGAAACAAGATGGCGTTTGGAGCGGGCCCGTTGGGGCGGACTGGGATCAGACCGCCGTTTTGACCGTGGGCCGGGGGTTGCGGTCCTCGAACTGTTGCGGGCTGTAGATGGCCCAGGGCGGAATGGAGACGGCGCCGGTTGTCGACCTCGTCGATGAACCGCGGAAGGTCCTCGGCGACGTCGGCGAAGGTTTCGTAGGCCATCGGATAGACGGCTTCGACCTTGAGGGTCTTCATGAAGCTCTCGGCCCTGGCGTTGTC
>CAWDKC010000018.1:0-41396 GCA_963802615.1 uncultured Alphaproteobacteria bacterium | reverse complement strand
GCCGATAATGGCGGAGCGCGTTGTCGCGGAAGAGCTGGTCCTTCTCGCTCTCGGAGAAGGACGCGACGATGCTCTCGAAAGACCCGTAGAGCGTATCGAAGGAGCTGTAGAGCTTGTCGACCGGAAAGTTGCTGCCGAACATGACGCGGTCGACGCCAAACCGGTCGATGACGCCGAGCGCGAACGGCCGGATGCTCGCCTTCGCTCCAGCGCCAGTCGACCATGCCGAGACCGGAGACCTTGGCGACGACGTTCGGCTCGGCGCCAAGGCGCTTCATTCCGTCGCGCCAAAGCGCGAGGCCGGCCTCGTCGCGCTCGAGCGGCATGCCGGCATGGTTAACGACGATCAGAGTTTCCGGATTGCGGCGGGCAAGTTCGACCGCGTCGCCCATCTGCGCCGGGTAAAGCTGGAGATCGAACGAAAGCTTGTACTTGCGGAGCAGACGGAAGCCCGCGAGCCAAGCGTCGTCGGTCAGAAAGTCGTGGTCGGTGAAGGTGTATTTTGGATTTTTGTGCCAATTGACGATCTGGCGAACGCCGCGAACGTTGGGAAAGCACACGTGCTCGGCGAGCACTTTTTCAGCGTCGGGCTTGTGAAGCTCGACGCGGGCGACAATGCCGCTGGGAAGCCCTTCGCTGCTCGTCGTCTCCTGCAGCCAGCGGGTCTCGAGCACCGGATCGGCCGGCACGGCCTCGATGTGCACCGAGCCGACGACGTCGTAGTTCGCGGTGTCGGCGCGGTAGTCCGGGAGGAGGTAGTCGCGCGCAATCGGCTTGAGGTTACCGAGCATGCCGTCTCCCGACGGCTTGTCCTGGAGCCACGGATAGTTGTAGCCGCGGCCGAGGTTCCAGAGGTGGTGGTGAGCGTCGACGATCTTTCGCTTGGCCATCGGCTTCTTTCCGGTCAGTCGCGGTCGTCGCGGCGGGTGAGGAAGCGCTGCGCCAGAATGGCGGCGAGCACGGCGACGCCGAAGACAATGCTGCGCACACCCTGCGGAATGGCGCCGATGACCAGCACCGTGGTCAGGATCGTGGTGAAGAGCACGGCGATCATCGTGCCGCCGTAGCCGCCGCGACCGCCGAACATCGACGTCCCGCCGAGCACCACCGCCGCGACTGTGGGCAGGACGAACTGGTCGCCCATGCCGAGGAAGCTCGCGCCGGAGAAGGCGGCGAACAAGATGCCGGTGATCGACGTCATCAGGCCGCAGACGACGTAGGCGCTGATGATCACCCGATCGTTGCGGATGCCGGTGAGATAGCTGACGCGCGGATTCTCGCCGACCCCGAGCAGCATGCGGCCGCCCCGGGTCATAGCGGATGGCCATGATCGCGACGACCGCGAGAAGGCACCACAGGATGACCATTGCGGGGACGAAGCCGATGTTGCCGGTGGCGAGCGCGCGCACCAGCGGGCTCGACGAGCCGCTCGGCGTGCCGCCGGTATAGATGAGCGTCGCGCCGAGCATGATGTTGTTCATGGCGAGCGTCATCACGATCGGCGAGATGCGCAGCTTGACGATGCCGAAACCGTTCAGGAAGCCGGTGACCAGCCCGACGCTGATCGCGGCGGCCGCGGCGGGCGCGACATTGGCGTCCTGGCCGTCGCAGAAGCCGGTGAACACGACGGCGGAGGCGGTCAGCACCCAGGCGATCGAAAGGTCGATGCCGCCGGTGAGCATGACGATCGTCTGGCCCATGGCGGCGAGGCCAAGGAAGGAAGCGAGCTTCGCGAGCTGAAGCATGTTGTCGACGGTGGCGAAGCCCGGCGCCAGCCGCTCGCCGACGAAGACAAGGACCAGCGAGAACACGATGAGCAAAGCTGGCGCGGCGGCCCGGAAGCGGCGACTGCCGGCGGCGGGGCGGAGCGCGTTCATCGGGCTCGTGTCCTCGGAGACGGTCAAGCGGGCGCCGCCGCAATCGAGCGCAGCCATTCGCGGGTGGCGCCGCTGCCGACGACAGCGAGCAGGATCAGGCCGTCGATAACGCTTTGATAGAACGACGAGATGTCGGCGAAATAGAGCAGGCTGCCGGTGATGGTCAGGATGAGCGCGCCCATGGCGACGCCGAGGGGCGTGCCGCGGCCGCCGGAAAGCGGCACGCCGCCGATCACCACCGCAGCGATCGAGGTCAGAATGTAGCCGTCGCCGGCGGTCGGCGAGCCGCTGGCGGTGACGATTGTGAGATACATGCCGCCGAGGGCCGCGAGCAGGCCCGCGAGGACATAGGCGACGGCCTTCACGTTCTCGACGCGGACGCCGCTCATGCGGGCGGCCTGCTCGTCGCCGCCGACAGCGCGAAGATGCAGGCCGAAGCGCGTGCTGAGCAGCCAGGCGCCGCAGAAGATGCAAATCAACACGCCGGCAACGCCGGCGACCGGCGAGGAAAACCCGCCTGTAATCGTCGCCTGAAACGCAGTCGGCACGCTGCCGCCCGGATTGGGCAGCACGATCAGGGCGACCCCCTGCCAGACAGACATGGTGGCCAGGGTGACGATGATCGGCGGCAGACCAAGGCGCGCGACGAAGAGCCCGTTGATCAGGCCAGCCACCAGCCCGATCAACACCGGCGCAGCCACCCCAAGAAAGGGATGATCGGTCAGGGTCAGGGCCATGACCGCTCCGGCGACGCTCCCGACCGGACCCAGCGACAGATCGACGCCGCGGGTCAACACGACCAGGAATTGACCGAGCGCGATCAGCATCAGCGGCATCGCATTGACGCTTAGCGAGTGCGCATCGAATCCGGTGAAGCGGCCCTTGAGCCCGATGAGAATGACGAGAAGGCCAAGGAAAACCAAGACCGGCCAATTGTCGCCGAGCTGGAGGCGGCTGAGCGCGGCGCCGGCATCCGCGCCTCCCTGCGCAAGCGACGCGCCGACGACCGAGGCGCGCACGATGCGGTCGACGGTGATCGCGTCCCCGGTCAGCTCCTCGTTGATAAGTCCCTGCAGCATGACGAGGACGCGATGGACGACGCCGACCAGCTCGCGCGCATCGGTAGAATACCAGACGACGGCCACGCCATTGCGGGCGATCTCTGCGATCAGCGCGTAGATAAGGCGCTTGGTGCCGATATCGACGCCGCGGGTGACATCGTTGAGAAGGAGGATCGACGGCTTGGTCAGTAGCCATTTCTCCAGGAGCGCCTTCTGCTGGTTGCCGCCGCTGAGATTGGCGATCGGCTCGGCGCCCCCGCGGGTGTGGATCTTCGCCCGCGCGATGGCGCCGCGGACCAATTCGCCCTCGTAGACGGGGATCGAGAAGACCGAAGAACGACCGCAATCGCCGGAGAATGGCGTAGGTGATGTTGTCGCCCACGCTTTTGGCGAGAAGGAGCCCTTCGCTCTTGCGCTCCTGGGGCACGTAAGCGAGCCCAGCCGAGATCGCGGCCCGCGGCGTTCGACGTTCGAACGGCGCGCCGCCGATGTCGATCGTGCCGGCGCTGAGAGCGTGGGCGCCGAACAGGGCCTCGAGCATGCTGCCCTGGCCCTGCCCGACCAGGCCGCCCAGGCCCAGGATTTCGCCCTTCCTGATCTCGACGCTGACGCCGCGCAGCGCCGGGCTTCGCAGGCCGGATGCAGAGAGCAACACCTGGTCGTTGGAATGAAGCTTGGCAGGGAAGGACGACTCGGCGGCCTCCTGCCCGGTCATCAGCCGGACTGCTTCATCCTCCGAGACGGTCTCGGTGTCGGCGACCGACACGAGCGCGCCGTTCCTCAATATGGCCACGCGATTGCAGAAGCGGACGATTTCGTCCCAGCGGTGCGAGATGAAGAGGACGATAGCGCCCAAGTTACGCAGACCGACGATGAGCTCGGCGAGCCACGCGACCTCGTTGTCGCCGAGGGCGGAAGTCGCCTCGTCGAGCAACAGGACGCGAGGATTACGCTCGACGGCGCGCACGATCTCCAGCATCTGCTGCTGGCCAAGCGAGAGATCGCCGACGCTCGCGCCAGGATCAACGTCGAGGCGATGGCGAGCGAGAATCGCCTTCGCCGTTTCGCGGGCGCGCTTCCGGGAGATGCTGCCCCACGCGTGGGTCGGCGCGGAGGTGAGCAGAAGATTGCGCTCGACGCTCAGTTCACGCACCAGGGTCAGTTCCTGAAACACGCTGGAAATGCCGTGGCTGATGGCGTCATTCGTGTCCCGCAAAGCGATCAGCTTGCCGTCGAGGGTGACGCTTCCTTGATCGGGGAGGACTGCGCCGCTGACAATCTTGATCAGGGTCGATTTGCCCGCGCCGTTTTCACCGGCGAGGCCGAGGACGGTTCCGCCCGCCGCCTCCAGACTGACCGATTTCAGCGCACGGGTTGCGCCGAAGGTCTTTTCAATCCTCGACAGAGACAGCATGGACTGACGCAACCCGATTTCGCGAATCTATACGGCCAGCGTGGAAGCGACCCAAGCCCAGCACCCACGGCCCCGCAAATCGCCCGGGCGACCGCGCATCGCGACTCTGCCGAGCGGACGACAGGAACGCCTTTCTCGTCCGCCCTCAAGGTCGCGCGATTATTTCTTCATGCCGTCCTGAATGGTCAGGCCCAGATTGGCGCCGGGTATATCGGTGTCCGCGTCCAGCGTCGGGGACAGTTCGGGGAAGACATTGACGCCGGCCTTCAGGTCCGCCGTCGTCACGATCGGCGCCTTGACCGAGATGTTCTTGGCGGCGGGAGCCTTGCCGTCCAGGATGTCGTAGGTCACCTTAAGCGCGTACGCGCCAATGATCGACGGGTCACCCGCCGACACGCCTTTCAAGCCCTTGTCCTTGTCCGCCAGCATGGCGATGCGCCAGCCGTTTTCGCCCTGGCCGGACATCGGGATGAAAGGGTGATTGAGGTTGATGAACGCCTGCAAGGCGCCATAGGTCCCATACTGGTTCAGGACGCCGTCGACCTTCGGCTGCGCGGTCAGCACCTTGGTCAGCTCCTGCTGGCTGACGGCGTTGTCCCACTTGCCATAGACTTCGGCGGCGATCTTGATGTCCGGATACTTGTCCAGGATGTTGCGCGTCCCCTGATAGAGATTCTTGTCGGCGGGGAAACCGGAAACGCCGCGATTGATGACGACGCTGCCCTTGCCGCCGAGCGTGTCGGCCATCCACTGGGCGTGGATCTCGCCGAGCTTCACATAGTCGACGCCGATGTTGTAGGCGCAGGGCGCGGTGACGCCCTGATCGAACGAGACGACCACGATGCCCTGCTTGCAGGCTTCCTCAATGACCGAATTGAGCGCGGTGTCGGAGGCGGGATTGATCATGATCGCGTCCACCTTGTCCGAGATCATGTCGGAGATGACCGCGATCTGTTTCTGGGCGTCGGTGCCCGAGTTGTTGACCGTGAGGATTGCCTTGCCCTTCAGGTTCTTCGCCGCGTAGGCCTGCATGAAATTGATCATTTCGACGCGCCATTCGTTCCCGATGTAGGAATTCGAGACCGCGATGCGGTATTCTTTGGCCCACGCGGTATTGCCGGCGCATACCAGTGAAACTCCAACGGCCACAGTCATGACGACGCTGCGCGCCCGGCGAATCGCTCCCATAATTTCCTCCTTGTCGCGGCTTGGCGCCGTTAGTTGCACCTGTAGAATTCTAGAATTCCAGATCTTTGTCAAGCGCCGCGAGCTTCGATAATGTGCGTGTGGAATGGGAGCAGATCGGAAGGAGCCGCCTTTGGCGCCTAGCGGTTTACACAATGGTCGCCTGGCCACGCGACACAAACGGCTGGGTTGGTGGGAGGCTGAGTGTCCCTGACGCGCGAGGCCTTCGAGCGAATCCGCGAGGCGATCGTCTCGGGCGCCCTGGAATTCGGCGAGCCGCTTTCCGAGACGCAGATCGCGAAGGCGCTCGGCATGAGCAAAGCACCGGTGCGCGCCGCATTCATGGAGCTGCGCGACAAAGGCATGGTGAACATCATTCCGCAATCTGGCACGTACGTCTTCTCGCCTACCGAAGAGGACGTGCGTATGTTGAGCTCCTTTCGCGCGCTGCTTGAAGATGAGGCCGTGCGTGTGGCGAACAAGCGCAATGGGCCGCGGCTCTGGGTAAAGCTTGATGAAGCGATCGTCCGCATGCGGCGGGCTGTGGCGATCAAGGATTGGGACGCCTATCGGAAGGCGGACAGCGGGTTTCATCACGCGTTCCTTGAGGAAGCCGAAAACCGTTATCTCCTCAATGCCTACCACCTTGGCGCGCCAGCCTTGGACGCCTTGCGCGTCCGACTTCAGAGCGGCCTGAACAACTTTCGGGAGCGGTCGTTCAATGAGCACATTGAAATCGCTAGGTTGCTTTCAGCTGGCGAAGTCGACGAGGCATGCGCGATTCTGCGAACACATATCCTAATCATCAACGCCTCGCTCCACACGTTCCCTCTGAATCCGCAAAAAGGATCACGCAAAGAAAAGTCGGCCGCTCGGGACTACAGGAACGTGTTTAGCCGCACGCAAGTCAGCGATGGTCTATCCGCTGATGACGACGCAACTCGCCCCACGGTCGCTCGAGTTTAGGCCGTGTGGACGAATTTTCGCGAGTTGACGCTTTTTGGGATTCACGCGGTGAATCGGGCATGATTCATAGGACTCCGACCGAATCAGAGGGCCGGGGCCAATGTCGACAACGATGGATGAGGACGATTGGGCGCACACGCTGGCGGTGTTTCGCGCCTGCCTGCCGCGTCGTGGGAGGAAAGCCGAGGACGATCGCCGCTTCCTCGAGGCGCTGCAGGTCTTCACCGTCGAGACCGTTCGCTGGCGCGCGCTGCCGGAGCGCTTCGGTCCTTGGAACAGCGTGTGGAAGCGCTTCGATCGGTTGAGCAAGGCTGGCGTCTTCGAAGCGTTCTTCGACACGCTCGCGTCGATGAGTTCGACGGCGCATCTCATTGAGATGTTCGACTCAACCATCGTGCGCGCGCATGTGTCGGCGGCCGGGGCAAAGGGGGGCAAGACGGGCAGGCGCTCGGGCGCTCGCGCGGCGGCTGCACCACGAAAATCCACGCAAAATCGGACGCTTCCGGCGACATCATCGCCATCGATCTGACTGGCGGCCGATCTGACTGGCGGCGAAGCGTTCGACGGGCGTCACTGCGAAACCCTGCTCGACATCGGGCCCGACATTCAGCCGCGCGCCGTCATCTCTCGACAAAGGCTACCCCAGCAAGGCCAATCGGGACGCCGCGAGGGCGCGCCGCTCGCTCCCGTCATTCCCCACAAGGCCAACGAAAAGAGAACAAGCCAGCCTTCTTCGCACGCATCCTCTACAAAGCCCGCTCTTCAAAGCCCGCCCCGCATCGAGCAGGGCGTCGGACGACTCAAGCGGTTCAAGCGCGTCGCCCTCCGCTGCGAAAAGACAGCCAGGAACTTCAGATCAATCGTCAGCTTCGCCGCCGGCCTCTGCTTGATCAAATTCGTCCACACCGCCTAGCCAGACGTACTCCACCTCTGAAAAAGAGAGGCATCTGGATGGGCGGCGCAGTGCCGTTCGGATACCGGGTCGAAAATCGCGCTCTTCACATCGTTGAAGAGCGCGCCGAATTGGTTCGCGACCTCTTCAGACGCTACCTTGAGTGCGGCAGCGTGGTGCGACCGAAGGTGATTCTCGATGCGGAGAACGTTCGCTTGCCGGTTCGATTTGCTGGAACGGGCAGGGCGATGGGTGGCGTGGCCTAGACGTCCTGTTCGCGGGCTGAGCCGGTGGGCCGCCGTTTCGTGCAGGTAAGAGCGAGGGTTGCTCGGGCAGGCCGAGCCGAGCCTCATGCACGGAGGGCGGACCATGGGAAAGGATAGCGAAGTTTTTGTTGCTTTCGATGTCGCCAAGAAGAAGCACGCCGTGGCGATCGCGGAAGGCGGCCGGGAAGTCCGGTTCCTGGGCGATGTCGAGAACAGTCCGCTGCCGACCGAGCGGACGATCAAGAGATTGGCGGATCGCTACGAGCGTCTGCATGTCTGCTTCGAAGCCGGGCCTACGGGATACGGGCTCTATCGCCAGGTGCAGGCGCTCGGGCATGACTGCATGGTGGTTGCTCCGGCGCTGATCCCGAAACGAACGGATCAAGACGAGCCGTCGGGATGCGGTTATGCTGGCGCGTCTTCATCGGGCGGGTGAGCTTACGGGAGTGTGGGCGCCCGACCCGGCCCATGAGGCGGTCCGGGATCTTGCGCGCGCCCGGGAGGCGGCGGGGGACGATCTTCGGCGAAAGCGTCAGCGGCTTCTTTCTTTCCTCCTGCGGCACAGCCGGATTTACAGGGGTGGCGGCCACTGGACGCTGGCGCATCGGCGTTGGCTCGCCGGTCAGACGTTCGACCATGCCGCGCGAGCCAATCGTCTTTCAGGAAGGAATCGACGCGATCGAAGATTCGCTTCAGCGCCTGCGTCGCGTTGAGAAGCAACTCGGCCTCGTCGTGCCGGAGTGGTCGATGGCGCCGGTGGTGCAAGCCTATCAAGCCATGCGCGGCGCTTCGTTTCTCGTCGCCGTAATCTTTGCCGCCGAAATCGGCGACGTGCGCCGGTTCGATACGCCAAGGCAACTGACATCTTTCCTTGGACTTGTCCCGGCGGAAAGCTCGACGGGCGACACAATCCGACGGAAGGGCCTCACTCTGGCCGGCAATCGGCGAGCGCGGCGAGCGCTCGTCGAGGCGGCCTGGACCTATCGTTACCCGAGGGTCAGCGAGACCTTGAGAGCGCGGCTCGAAGGGCTGCCCAAGCCCCGTGCGCGACATCGCCTGGAAGGCGCAGGTCCGTCTGTGCGACCGTTATCGCCGCCTCAGCGCCACGGGCAAGAAGCCGCCCGTCGTCGTGGCCGCGATCGCCCGCGAAATGGCCGCTTTCCTGTGGGCCATCGGACGGGAAGTCGCGCCCGCGTAAACAGGACGCTCTCCGCTGCGCAGACCCGGGAGCGGAGCACGAAAGGTGGGGAACTCCCGTCGCTAGTTACGGGGCCGGGCCTTGCCCCGACGCCCGTCCTCTAGACCGAGGAAAGCCCTGAGACGAAGACGCGGGAAGGCGGTAACCAACCCGCGAATAAGAGTTTGATCAACCGTCGTCTCTCGCTCCGCTCCCAGCTCTGCGCAGCCGAAGCCTTTCTCGCCGACGGCCTTCCGCCGACCGGGCGCTCAACCGCGCCTCCCCCCTTGACCGCAAACATAAGAGCTAGCCTGTCACTGATTGACAGCGCACGCGGACTTCAACACAGGCCGATCGAGGCAATGAAATCCACGTCCCGTTCAACCCGTCTCGCGCGACCGCGGCTTCGTAAGGCGCCCGCCTTCCTGGAAATTGGCGCGCAGATGGCTCGATCCAATCACCGCCATCATCGAGAGAGCCGAGCAAGCTCAAGCAGACGGAGCGCCCATGCAAATCAAAGTCTACGATCGCGCCGTGCATGACTTTCGATCGGCCAGGCGACACGCTGCACGCGATCACCCGCTCCTTCTGGAAGGGTCACCCACTATGGCGTCAATGATGATGCTCGCAGACGCTCTCGTTCGCATTCTCGCTTTTTTTACTCTCGGCTGAATCCGAAATGGGAAAGACAACGCGTCCTCCTCGGAAGCGTCAACGCCGGTTCACGGGACCAGCACCCCGGGGTTCATGACCCCCGCAGGGTCAAGCGCGCTCTTCGCAGCGGCGAAGGCTTTGCCGAACAGGTCGGGGCGCTGGGCGCGATACCAGGGCATATGGTCGCGCCCGACCGCGTGATGATGGGTGATCGTGCCGCCGGCCGCGATCAGCGCATCGGAGGCGCGGGTCTTGATATGCCGCCATTGCTCGATGAGGCGGACGGGATCGCCGCGCACATTGAAGGTGTAATAGACGGCCGGCCCGTCCGGATAGACGTGGGTGAACCGCACCGAGACGGTTCCCTTGCGGCCGGTCGCCTCGACGAGCGCGTCTTCCGTCGCCTTACGCACCGCTTCGTGGAAAGGCTCGAATTGATTCCAGGTGATGGCGGTTTCGAACGTGTCGTTGATGACGCCCATCGGGACAGTGAGCTCGCGCGCATAGGGCATGCGGATAAAGGCCGTGCGCCATCGCAAACCCGCCGCTTCGTCCTCATGGCGGCGCCCGCCGCTATCCTGCATCAGCTCAACCGCGCGCGCCATCCAGGCGTCCACGGCATGATCGGCGGATTCGAAGGCGAGCACGAGCAGGCTCTCCTCATAGGAATTGACGCCATAGGCGCCCGCTTCGGAGTTGTCGATGACGCGCAGGTTCGACGGATAGAGACCGGCCTGCGAGACGGCGCGCACGGCGCGGGCGGCGGTGAAGAAATCGGGGAAGCCGAACACGGAATCGGCGCGGAAGCGTGGCCGTCCTTGTAGCCGCATCCACGCTTCGGTGATGATTCCGAGCGACCCCTCCGAGCCGATCATCATGCGGTCGGGGCTTGGACCTGCGCCCGAGCCCGGCAGGCGGCGCGACTCCATGATTCCCGCAGGCGTCACCGTGCGCAGGCTTTCGACGAGATCGTCGATATGCGTGTAAAGGGTGGCGAAGTGGCCGCCCGAGCGGGTGGCGATCCAGCCGCCAAGGGTCGAGAACTCGAAGCTCTGCGGATAGTGGCGCAAAGCGAAGCCATGCGGCTTTAGCGCCGCCTCGATCGCGGGGCCCAGGATGCCGGCCTGGATGCGCGCGGCGCGGCTGGTCGCATCCACTTCGAGCACGCGGTTCAGCCGCCGTATGTCGAGGCTGACGGCGCCCGCATAAGCATCGCCAACCACAGGCTCGACGCCGCCTACGACCGACGAGCCGGCGCCGAACGGAATGACTGCGACTTTCGCAGCCGCCGCCCAATCGAACAATGCCGCGATGTCGGCTTCGCTCTCGGGCAGCGCGACGAAGTCGGGCGCATTGGCGAAGTCACGCGCGAAGGCGCGCACGGTCTCAGGGTAAGACTTGCCGTAGGTATGGAGGAGGCGCTCGTACGGATCCTGGGTCAGGATGCCAGTGAGTGTAGCGGGCGCGGAGATGCGCGGCGCGCGCAACGCGATCTCAGAGGTTTGCGGCGGCGACGCTGTGGCACGCGGCTCGACGCCCAGCTTTTCGGCGACGAAGCGAAACATGCGCGAGCGTTCAGCCGCGTCAAGGCCCTCGCCCTCACGTCCCCAGCCGTAGAATTTGAGTCTCGGCGTCATGACGTTCATCCTCCTCGATAGCCCACCGACCGCGGCTACGCGATGAGTGGACGCCTTGCTTTCACTTGGCGAACGTCCCGTACGGTCGCTCCGCGATCATTTCAATCGTAGCCTCGGACGCGAATGGGCCCTTGACGCCATACGGCCATGAATACCATTTAAGCAGGTGACGAAAGCCGAACTGCTGCTCCGTCAGCGGATTGACTACGATGACGGCGCGATCGTCGAAATGCTTTTGTGGCGAGTTCCTTCGCCGGGTGCGTTCGACGATCCAGCGCTTGGGCAGCGCGATGAAGCCTGTGGCTTGGTCCGACCTCTTGACGATCTCGACTGTGACGTGCGCCAGAATCCGTTTCATCGCACTCTCGAACTCCGGCCCCGGATAGCCGCCATCGGCATAGAGCTTGATCAGGAACGGAAAGGCGCCGAACAGGCTCGCCATCACCAGCGCCCCGCCGTCACGGTCCTGGACGTCGGCGGCGTGCACGATGGCGTGCATCAGCAGCCCCTGGGTATCGACGAGGATGTGCCGCTTCTTGCCCTTGATCTTCTTGCCGGCGTCGTAGCCCGTCGGATCAATCGCAGGCCCCCTTTTTCCGCGCTCTTCACACTTTGGCTGTCGACGATTGCGGCGGTCGGGCTCGCCTCGCGCTCTGCCCTTTCGCGGCACTCGACATAGAGGGCGTGATGGATGCGATCGAGCGCGCCGTCCCAACTCCACAGATCGAAATAATCATACAAGGTCGAGCGCGGCGGCAGATCCTTGGGGATCGCCCGCCACTGACAGCCGGCGCTCAGAATACACATCAGCCCGTTGACGACCTCGCGAACGACGACATGACGCCGGTTTCCACCGCGCTTGGCCAACGGAATGAGCGGCTCCACCAGCGCCCATTCCTCGTCCGTCACATCGCTCGGATAGCGCAACCGGCTTCGGTCCTAACGTCCGCGATTCTTGCTCGTCCACATCGGCGACCCCCCAACGAATCAGGCCGCCTTCCTTGAATCACAAGTGATTCCAACGATTTCAATAGGCTCCCGGACCGGCTCTTAGGGCAGAACAACAGGCCAGTTGCCATCGATGGCCGTCCGAATCTGGTGCGGCAGCATCAGTTCGTAACGCACGTGGCCTCCAGCGTCGTCCGGCGGCTATTCCAGCCGCTTGCCGCTTTCGGCGTCGAACAGGTGGACCGCGTCCAAGTTTGGCGAGAGCAGCAGGGTTTCGCCCGGCTGAGCCGATAGGCGGTCACGGAAGACGGTGACGATCGGATGGCCTCCGACCTTGGCGAACACCTGGGTTTCCGAGCCGGTCGGCTCGACCACCGAAACCTCGGCTTTGAAGTCCGAGCCGATCGCCAGATGCTCGGGCCGAATTCCGTAGATGCAAGGGCGTCCGTCAGTGTTAGGCGGCGCCAATTTGAGAGGCAACTCCGCACCGCCTTCAGTCACGAAAATAGGCTTGCCTTTCACGACGACAGCCCCCTTGAGCAAGTTCATCGAGGGCGATCCGATAAAGCTCGCGACGAAGAGGGTCGCCGGCCGATCGTAGAGCTCCAGCGGAGCGCCGAGCTGCTCAACGACGCCGTCGCGCATGACCACGATTCGATCCGCCATCGTCATGGCCTCGATCTGGTCGTGCGTGACATAGATGGTCGTGGTCTTCAGGCGCTGATGCAGCTCCTTGATTTCCGCGCGCATCTGCACGCGCAACTGAGCGTCCAGATTTGAGAGCGGCTCGTCGAACAGAAAGACCTGAGGATCGCGCACGATCGCTCGCCCCATCGCGACACGTTGCCGTTGTCCGCCCGACAACTGCCGCGGGTAGCGGGAGAGATAAGGAACGACATGAAGGATATCGGCGGCGCGCTTGACGCGCGCCTGAATCTCCTCTTTTGGCGTATTGCGCAGCTTCAGCCCAAAGCTCATGTTCTGCTCGACGGTTTTGTGCGGGTAAAGTGCGTAGTTCTGAAAGACCATCGCAATGTCGCGATCCCGCGGAGGCAGGTTGTTGACTACCCGGGGTCCGATCTTGACCTTTCCCTCGGTGATAAACTCGAGCCCCGCAATCATTCGCAGAAGCGTGGATTTCCCGCAGCCGGACGGTCCCACGAGCGTGACAAATTCGCCATCGGCGATCGAGAGCGAGACGCCGTGAATGACTTCGACGCCACCATAGGCCTTGCGTGCATTGACAACGTCGACCGATGCCATTCTTCTCTCCCAAACGCGATTTCCGACGCGATGTCAGGCTTCAACGTAGTTCATTGACGAATGGGCGTCGAGCCGTAGACAGGAAAGGGACAGCAATCTGCGAGTGCGACTTGCCAGCGGAAACGTCCGCCTACAAAACGCGAACACTACATACGCCAACTCGTCATTGATGCGCGCGTGGCCGCAGTCGCAAACATCGAAAGGCAAGAGAAATGAGCGAAACGCAGAAGCCGCGGATCGCCGTCGTCGGAAGCAATATGGTGGACCTCGTCACCCATGTTGATCGGATGCCGATCAAAGGTGAGACCGTCGAGGCGCCGAGCTTTGAAATGGGACACGGTGGCAAGGGCGCCAATCAGGCGGTGGCGGGCGGCCAAGCTGGGCGCCGAGGTCGTGATGGTCACGGCCGTTGGCGACGACATGTTCGCGGATGCCACCATCCGCAACCTTGAGGCGGTTGGAGTCGACACGAGCCATGTCCGGCGCATCAAGGGGAGGCCGAGCGGGGTGCTCCGATCCTGGTCGAGCCCAACGGCGAAAACTCGATCCTGATCGTGAAAGGCGCGAACGCAGATCTTTCACCCGCCGACATCGATCGCGCTGCGGAGGATTTGAAGACCTGCGGGTGCTGTCACGGGAACTTGGCTTTGGCCGAACGAAGTCAGTAGGGCTCGGCTCTTGTTCAGGCCGCAGTCGCCGCCTGCCAATTCTGAAACGCTTCGCTTCTGAGCGCGCGGAGCATGTTGCGGGAAACAAGATGGCGTTTGGAGCGGGCCCGTTGGGGCGGACAGGGATCAGGCCGCCGTTTTGACCGTGGGCCGGGGGTTGCGATCTTCGAACTGTTGCGGGCTGAGATGGCCCGGGCGGAATGGAGACGGCGCCGGTTGTCGGCCTCGTCGATGAACCGCAGAAGGTCGTGGGCGACATCGGCGAAGGTTTCGTAGGCCATCGGATAGACGGCTTCGACCTTGAGGGTCTTCATGAAGCTCTCGGCCCTGGCGTTGTCGAAGGGATTGCCTCTGCGCCACACAGCGCGAAAGCCGTCAGCGCCGCGCCAGCTGCGCCGCCGTTCAAATCCAAGCCGACGCAGGGCCCTCCCGATTTCACCCGGATGAGCATTGCCACGCCTGCGCCCGCGGAGCGATGTTTGGAGCGTCGTGAGAGACAGCCCTTCGCGTTGCACTTCGATCGGGATCGTCGCGAGCAGCCGCGACAGTCGATCTTCCAAGGGTGTAAGACGTTCGCGCGCGGCCTGGGCAGCATACGCGGCGGCCAGCTCCTCCTTTTCGCGGCGGGCCTGCGCTTGGACAGCGACGGCCGCGTTGAGCCGGTCGATGTAGGCGCTCATTCAAAATTGCTCCTGTGGTGATCAGTCGCTTGGGCGACGCCCTAAGCCTCGACCTCTGTGCCTCGCACTCGGCTTCTGTGCTGGCGGAATAATTCGAGAGGAAGGTCAGCTTCGTGGTCGTCGTCGTAGGGCATCCGGTACTCAGAGTTCGAAAGTTCCCCACGCACCCTAGCCCCTTGTTTTGCAGGCGTGTGCGATGCTTTTGACACCTCCCCACCAGACACCTGCGGGGAACTTTGAGATCGCCCGGAGACGCATGGATTTGGTGGGATTGGGGAGGCTGGGGAACTTAAAGTTGCGGAAGTCTGTGACTGAGGCAGATATCGCGCGAACGCGTCGTCGAACTGGCTCCGCTTGTATCCGTTCAGGGCGACGTGGCGAGGCTTGCCGGCTTTCGAGAGTTGGACGGTTATTGTCCCGGCCTCTGCATTGAAGTCGTGGGCGCGCATCCGGGTCAATTCCGCGTATCGACAACCCGTGAGGAGAGCGCCGCGGACGAGATCACGGAAGGAGCCCTCGCACGAGTTGACGATGCGCCTGCATTCGTCCTCGGGTAGGAGTGCACGATGGGGGCGTCGACCTCTCGGAATGGCTTCACCTTACGCCACGCCTCGTCGCTGGCGACGCGGCTCTCGTGGAAGGCGTGGTTGAGGGCGGCCTTGAGGACGGTCAGCGTTCTATTGGCAGTCGCCCGGCGCGCTCTGACCGCCTCGGGGTCCCCGGCGTCAATCGCCGTGGTCTTGCGTTTCTCTTTGAGCCGGCCCGCACGAACGAGCTTCGGCGCAGACGCAAGGTCGCCATGCCAGTCGCGGATGCGCTTCGTGGTTAATTTCGTCGGCTCCGCGTCGCCGAGCGTCGGCAGAATGCGAACTTTGGCCGCGGCCCGATCCTTGGCCAGCCCCTTCGACCCTCATTTGGCGCGTTCGGTGAAATAGGCCTCAAGCGCCTTGGCGACTGTGTAGGGGCCATCGTCTGGCACGACGCCTAAGTCGGCTCGCTGCGCGGCCTTCCACCACTCCCTCGCGGCCTCCTGCGCCTGTCTGAAAGAGTGGAGGACCACGCCGTCCGCGTCTTGCAGGCCGTCCGCCGTTCCAATCTTGGTTTCAAGGTATCGACCCTCGCCCGACAAATTGGCGGGCGACCCAGGAGCCTCCGCCCTCTTTCGTGCGCCGGTATCCGAGATGCAGCCCCGTCTCGATGGCGCGCCAGTAGGGCTTGCGCCGCGGCGCGAGGCAATCGTGATCACCGGCGCGGCCGCGCCGGGAAGCCGTTTCCGATTTGCGCGCGGCGTGCACGGCGGCGCCCGCAAGCTGAGGCGGAAAACAAAGCTCGAATGCTCAACCTCGGCCACCTGATTAGCGCCGCCACGCTTGCAAGCGGTCGCCATGGCGGCTGGCGCCTTGCGGGCCGCGCGTGAGAGAGCTAGGGACGCAGCGGTCGTTTCGAGAGGAACTTTTCATTCCATGAGAAAAGTGTACGCCAACGCGGACGAGGCGCTCGCCGGGCAGATCAAGGATGGCATGATCCTGATGGCTGGCGGATTCGGCCTCTGCGGGGTCCCCGAGACGCTGATCGACGCGGTGCGCAAATCGGGCGCGAAGGATCTGACTTTCGTTTCCAACAACGCCGGCGTCGACGGGATCGGCCTCGGCGTTCTGCTTGAAACCGGCCAGATCAAGAAGATGATCTCGAGCTACGTCGGCGAGAACAAGATCTTCGCGCGCATGTATCTGGCGGGCGAACTCGAACTCGAATTCAACCCGCAGGGAACGCTTGCCGAACGTATCCGCGCCGGGGGAGCGGGAATCCCCGCTTTCTTTACCCGCACCGGTGTTGGAACACTGGTTGCGGAGGGGAAGGAAGTTCGCCAGTTCAATAACGAGGCCTATGTCATGGAGACTGGCCTCACCGCCGACATTTCTTTGGTCCATGCCTGGAAGGGCGATACGGAAGGCAATCTCGTCTACCGGAAGACGGCGCGAAACTTCAATCCGAATATGGCGACGGCTGGCCGCCTGACGATCGCCCAAGTTGAGCACCTGGTCGAGCCCGGCGAGATCGACGGCGACGCCATCGTCACCCCAGGCATTTACGTTCAACGGATCGTTCACGTGCCCAACGAGCTTAAGCGCATCGAGCAGCGCACGACCCGCAAACGCGACGCGGCCTGAAGACTTCGGAGGCAGACCCATGGCTTGGACCCGCGACCAGATGGCGGCGCGCGCCGCCAAGGAGCTCAAGGACGGCTTCTACGTCAATCTCGGCATCGGCATTCCGACGCTGGTGTCGAACTATATTCCTCCGGGCATGAGCGTGCAGTTGCAGAGCGAGAACGGCATGCTGGGGATGGGGCCGTTCCCGTTCGAGGGCGAGGAGGACCCCGACCTCATCAACGCCGGCAAGCAGACGGTCACGCAACTGCCGACGACCAGCTTTTTCTCCAGCGCCAATTCGTTCGCCATGATCCGCGGAGGCCACATCGACCTCGCCATCCTGGGCGCGATGCAGATCGCCGAGAATGGCGATCTCGCGAACTGGATGATCCCCGGCAAGATGGTGAAGGGCATGGGCGGCGCGATGGACCTCGTCGCCGGCGTCAAACGCATCGTCGTGGTGATGGAGCACTCGGCGAAGGACGGGCCGAAGCTCCTGCATCATTGCACTCTGCCGCTGACCGGCGCGAAGGTCGTCGACCTCGTCATTACCGATCTCGGCGTGTTTGCCATCGACAAGCATGGGGCAAGCGGCATGGCTCTCATCGAACTCGCGCCGGCCGTGACCCTGGACGAAATCGCCGCCAAGACCGAGGCGACCTACCGGGTGGCGCTGAACGAGCCCCGTGAGGCGGCGGTCGCAGATTAGAACGCTTGTCCTTCGGCCAAGCGGCGGGACGGGCGCGGTTTTCGAGTCGGTTTTGAGCGATTCCAATGGCTTGCGGCGCGATTCGCGAGTCACTGTCCCTTACCCGGCCGGGGTGATTTCCGCGGCCCCCTTCGCCCAAGCGCCGGCGGTCTGGCGCCGCTCAAGCCTTTTCGAGGGCTTGGACGCCAAAAACCTATCACAAACTCAAAATCCGAACCCTGCCTCTTGCTTCCAGCCTCCCGCGGTTCGATTAAATCCCCGAAAACTCCGCGCGCTTCCTTGATTCCGCGCGCTTTTGTCAGGAAGAACCGGCTTCCACTTTTTCGCGAGCCGCGCTCCCGGTCTCAATTCCCTCGATCAGTTGGCGGCGGGTGAAGGGCTGGCGCCTTTGATGACGGCATGGATCGGGTTTTTACGCGCTCATCGCGTGAAACCATGGGCCCGCAAGCCTGAGAATGGGCGAACGAAGGACGCTTCCTCCGGGGCGGAAAATCCCGGAGGCAGGCAGGTTGAGGAAACGCCGGGAAATGATCGCTCCGCCTCCCATGGCGCGAACCGGTTTCGCGCCAGGTGAAAAGCGGACGGGCGCCAGCCCTTCTTTTCCCAAAAGGGTTCAATCCCGCAACGCTCAGCCTCTTCTTGAAGTTTCCTTTGTTCGCGTCGAAAGGCTTGGTTGGGTCCGCATCGTCCCTGGGTCATGGGCGCGCTGCAATCCACCGTCTCTCATCATAAGAACAAAACACGAACATTGTCAAGAAAAATCTCGAAAATACGCCGGTGACGAAGCTGGCTTAGTTGAATGGGCTACTACTCGATTTTCAAGCGTGGTATGCGCGGCGTCTATTAACGATGCAGTGAAAAGCATTTGCATCGTTATCTAGCCGAATTCGATTTCCGCTACAGCAACCGGGTCAGACTTGGGTGTGACGACACGATGGGCTGACCGCGCGCTGCGTGGAGTGGTAGGAAAGCGCTTACCTATCGCCAGTAAGTTAGGAGCTGGTCGCCCAATAGGAGACCGTGGGACTGACATGTTTGCGGCGCGTTGATTGCGCCCATTGTCAACTGCCCCGGATGGACCGAATTAACTAGATTGACAATCAAATATCTGCTTAAGTCTTTGGCGGAAGTGGTGGAATTGCCCCGGAGAGGCTTCGATCAATTCCGACGATGGCGCCCCCGTGAGAGATCGAACTCGCGACCCCAGGATTACAAATCCTGTTCTATCCGGCTGAGATACGAGGGCATCATCGAAGCCCCAGGGAGTGCAAGTCCCTGGGGCTTCTCAGTTTCTACACCACCTTCAGCGTCCTTAAATCAAGAGGGCGTGGGTCGGCCTTCGGGGCGAATCGCGCCGCATAATAGCGTTCACCGTCGAACGCCATTGCGCCGTCTGCCTTGAGTCGGGAGAGGATGGACCCCACGGTATCCTTGGCGACTGTAGGTCACAGCTTCCTTGACACGGGCGGAAACTTCGGCCGAGGTTGCCCCACTGGCTTCGGCGGCAGTCATGATGTCAAGCGATCAGGGGTTTGATGTTTGGAGACCGTTTGCGTGGTGGTTTGTGACGCCCCTGACTTATGGTCCTGCCCCCCTTGCGAAAGAGTCTTTGGCCCGAATAAGACCGTCACGCCTGGCCCTTGCAGGCGCGCGATGTCCGCATCAATCCGGGCGATTTCGTCGTCGATCGGCTTCATTTTCTTTCCATTCGCGCTCATAATGATTACCTTTGGTTGTGATGGTGCTCGTTACGGGATTCGAACGCCGCATGCCCCGGAGAGGACTTCAGTTTTAAGGACTGCTGACGTCTACCAATTCCGCCAAATCGAGCGTGCCCCTTATCCATCGAATCAAGGCGAGTTGTCAATACGTCAGGAACCGCCAGGATACGACAAATGGCGCGGATAGGGTGACGAAGTGCCCGAAAATAAAGAAGTTCTTTCAGATCGCGAGCGCGCCAAGTGCATTAGGGAAACCGCTTATCAAGCGGAGGTTGACAACGACCCGGCGTCGTTCGTGCGCGCCTTTGACGCGGTTGCGCGTGGCGCTCACACAGCCGAAGAAACGGGAATCCAAAAAACGCCTAACGGCCTATATAAGAAACCAGTAGCGGCCTATACAGAACTCGCTTGGAAAAGCAAAGGGCTAGGCCAGCCATCGCCAACCTTTGGACGGCTAGCGAGGCGACCCCTAAGCGCGCCTGACCATCCTATGGCTAGTGGCTGGTCCCCTCAAGTATCAATATCGCCGAGGTTTTCCAAAA
The DNA here is from genome assembly GCA_963802615.1 of uncultured Alphaproteobacteria bacterium. GTDB lineage: Bacteria > Pseudomonadota > Alphaproteobacteria > Rhizobiales > Beijerinckiaceae > Roseiarcus. The sequence continues at coordinate 21,583 of CAWDKC010000018.1, read as the reverse complement.
GCCGCGTTCAGTCAAGGGCATAGAGAGCCCGCAGCGATTGGCCAGGAGCGCCAAGCGCCCGCCTGCGGACCACGCCATTGTGCAGCCACATTCGCGCGGCTTTATGAGAATGAACGTTCATTCTCAGGCGCCCGGACATGTCCGTAACCTCCGTTTCGCTCGCCCGCCGCCCCGCAGACGCCGAGCGACGCCAGCGCATCCTGGAAGCGGCCGAGCACGCTTTCGTCCGCCACGGCTTCCACGCGACGACGATGCAGCACGTCGCCGAGGAAGCCGGCATGAGCGCCGGCAATCTCTACCGCACCTTTCCGTCCAAAGAGGCGATCGTCGAGGGCCTGTGCGAGCTCGATCAGGCGCGGCGCGCCGGCTCCTTCGCCGCCTTCGCCGAGCTTATGGCGGAAAACCGCGATCTCACGGAGGCCATGCGCGCCGGCTTGCGCGAGCATGTGCTTCGGCAAGACGCCGGAGAAGGCGCGGCTGATCGTCGAGATGTGGGCCGAGGCGGGGCGCAATCCGCGCGTCGCCGAGATCACCCGGGCGATCGACGCCGACGTGCTTGTCGATCTCGAACGGCTTATGGACGTGGCGAAGGCGGTGGGCGTCGCCTCGCCGATGCTCGATTCCCATTTCGGCGCGCGGTTCTTCCTCACTTTCGTCGCGGGTCTCTTCAAGCGCATCGCGATCGAAGCCGATTTCGATCCTGAAGCCGAGACGCCGATGGCGATCGGCGTGCTCAAGGCGTTGTTCACCGGGGCGCTCCGCTCCGAACCGGTCGAGGAGGCCTGACGATGCGACGGACCCTGATCATCGTCGTCACGGCTGCGGCGGCTGCGCTTGGCGGCGTCTGGGCGGCGAGCGCGGTCGCGCCCTGCGCCCTGCCCTCCGCCCTGATGAGCAAGATCGCTCCCGCCAAGGCCGCCGCCTGCCCGGCGCCGGCGCAATCGGCGGCTGATCAGCCCCGCACGGTCGAGCCGCCGGCGGTCACCATCGTTCCGGCGACGAAACGCGAATTCGTCGATCGGCTGTTCGTCTCGGGCACTCTGGTGGCGCGCGAGGAAGCCCAGGTCGCCGCCCGCATCGACGGGCTCACGATCGTCGAACTCGACGCCGAGGATGGCGACCGGGTGAAGCAGGGCCAGGTGCTCGCCCGCCTCGATCGCAGCCAACTGGACGCGATGCTTGCCGAAAACGACGCGACGTCCAGGCGCGCCGATGCGGCGATCGATCAGGCGGAGAGCCTGATCGCCCAGTCGCAGGCGCAGGCGCAATTCGCGAGCGCCGATTTCGATCGCGCGCGCAAGCTCGGCGAAGGCGTGATGGCGGCTTCGACCATCGAGCAGCGCGAGATGGCGATGAAGACCGCGCAGGCCCAGCTGGCCGCGGCCAAGAACGCGCTTGGCGTCGCCGAGGCCGACCGCAAGAGCCGGGACGCGGAGCGGCAGGAGCTCCTGGTGCGCATCGGCCGGACGGAGGTGAAAGCGCCGGTGGCGGGGATCGTCAGCCGGCGGTCGGCCAGGCTCGGCGCGTCGGCTTCGACCTCAGGCGAGCCGCTGTTTCGCATCATCGAGGACGGAGCGATCGATCTCGAGGCCGACGTGCCCGAGCAGACGCTCGCCCGCCTCGCCGTCGGCATGGCCGCGGAACTCAAGCTGCCCGGCGTCGAAGGCGCGGTCTCGGGCCGCGTCCGCCTGGTGAACCAGGAGGTCGACAAGGCGAGCCGCACCGGCAAGGTCCGGATCGCGCTTGGCGACGTCAGCCATGCCCATATCGGCGCCTTCGCCTCAGGGACCGTCGAACTCGCCCGTCGCGAGGGCGTCGGCGTGCCGGCGACCGCCTTGGAGCGGGATGGCGATGAGGCGCGCCTCGATGTCGTGCGCGACGGCAAGGTCGAGGTGCGGCAAGTGAAGGCGGGGGTCGTCGACGGCGCCTGGGTGGAAATCCAGGCCGGCCTCGCCGATGGCGAGAGCGTGGTGGCGCGCGCCGCCGCGTTCCTGCGGGCAGGCGACCGGGTGCGTCCCACCGCTGAAACGACCGCGGCCAACGGTTAAGGGCCACGCCGATGCGCCTCAACGTCTCCGCCTGGTCGATCCGCAAGCCCATCCCCGCGATCGTTGGCTTCGCGGTCCTGACGATTCTCGGCATCATCAGCTTCCGGTCGATGCCGATCACCCGGTTCCCCAACATCGACATTCCGATCGTTCAGGTGCTCATCACCCAGTCGGGCGCCGCGCCGTCGGAGCTCGAGTCCCAGGTGACGAAGAAGGTCGAGGACGCTGTCGCCAGCGTCAACGGCGTCTGGCACGTCGTCTCGACCGTCACCGACGGATCGTCATCGACAATCGTGCAGTTCACGGTCGGCTCGGTCGACGTCGACCGGGCGCTCAACGACGTGAAGGATCAGATCGCCAAGATCCGCTCCGATCTGCCGCGCACCATCGACGAGCCGATCATCAGCCGCATCGATATCGAAGGGTTGCCGATCGTCACTTACGCAGCCTCTGCGCCGGGGCTTTCGGTCGAGCAATTGTCGTGGCTGATCGACGACACGGTCGCGCGCGACCTGCAGAGCATCCATGGCGTCGGCGAGGTCAAGCGCTTCGGCGGGGTCGATCGCGAGATCCGCGTCGCGCTCGATCCGGAGAAGCTCCTGGCGCTCGGCGTCACCGCGGCGACCGTCAACGAGCAGGTGCGGGCCGACAATGTCGATCTCGGCGGCGGACGGGGCGAGCTTGCCGGCCAGGAGCAGGCGATCCGCACGCTCGCTGGCGCGCGCAAGCTGGAGGATCTGGCGGCGCTGCCGATCGCTCTGCCGGGGGGCCGCAGGGTCCGCCTCGACGAGCTTGGGACCGTAACCGACGGCGCGGCTGAGCCGCGCACCTTCACCCGCCTGTTCGACGAGCCGATCGTCGCCTTCGGCGTGACCCGCGCCAAGGGCGCGAGCGACGTGACCGTCGACGCCCTGATCGAAAAGCGGCTGGAGACGATCGCCGCCGCGCATCCGGAGGTGAAGTTCACCAAGGTCGACACCCAGGTCGACAGCGAGGTCGGCAATTATCATTCGACCATGGAGACGCTGATCGAAGGCGCGCTTCTCGCCATCGTCGTCGTGTTCATCTTCCTGCGCGATTTGCGCGCCACGCTCATCACCGCCATTGCGCTGCCGCTGTCGGTCATTCCGACCTTCTGGGCGATGGAGGCGATCGGCTTCTCGCTCAACCTCGTGAGCCTGCTCGCGATCACGCTCGTGACCGGAATTCTGGTCGACGACGCGATCGTCGAGATCGAGAACATCGTCCGCCACATGCGCATGGGCAAGTCGGCCTATCGCGCTTCGCTGGAGGCGGCCGACGAGATCGGGCTTGCGGTCATCGCCATCTCGCTCTCGATCGCCGCGATCTTCTCGCCGGTGAGTTTCATGGGCGGCATCGCCGGCCAGTATTTCCGTCAGTTCGGCCTGACGGTCGCCATCGCCGTCATGTTCTCGCTGCTCGTCGCCCGTTTCGTCACGCCGGTGATCGCCGCCTATTTCCTGCGCGCGCCCCACGACGAAGTCCAACGGGACGGCGCGATCATGCGTTTCTACACGCGGCTCGTGCGCACGTCCGTGCGCCACCGCTGGATAACCCTGTTCGCCGGCGCTTTGATTTTCGCCGCTTCGCTGTGGTCGACGCGATTGCTGCCATCCGGATTCATCCCGCCGGACGACTACGGCCGCGCGCTGCTGGCGATCGAGCTGCCGCCCGGATCGCGGCTCGAGGACACCGATCGCGTCACCCGCGCGATCTCGGAAAAATTGCGCGCCATGCCGGAAGTTCGCTCGGCGCTCATTTTCGGCGGCAAACTCCTTGGCGGCGCGGATGACGAGCCGCGCAAGGCGACGATCATCATCAATCTCGTCCACAAGTCGAAGCGCGAAGCCTCGCAGCAGGACATGCAGCTGAGGATCGGCGCGCTCCTCGCCGATCAGCCGGACATCCGCTTCTGGTTCCTCAAGGACAATGGCCAGCGCGACCTGCAGCTCATCATCGCCGGCCCCGACATCGCCGTCATCAACGACACCGCAAACCAGATCGCGAGCGAGATGCGCTCGATTCCCATAATCGAAAACCCGATCTCGACCGCGGAGCTCGAGCGGCCGGAATTGCGCATCGTGCCGAAACCTCAGGTCGCGGCCGATCTTGGGGTTTCGACCGAAGCGCTGTCCGAGACGATCCGCGTCGCCACGCTTGGCGACATCGACGCCAACCTCGCCAAGTTCAACGCCGGCGATCGGCTGGTTCCGATCCGGGTCGAGCTTGAGCAAGCGGCGCGCGCCCGGCCCGGCCTCCTGCAGGATCTGCGCGTGCCCACGAGCGGCGGCGCGACGACGCCGTTGTCGGCGGTCGCGGACTTCTCCATCGCCCACGGCCCAACCGCAATCAATCGCTACGACCGGACGCGGCGGGTGACGATCGAAGGCGATCTGCGCGGCGACGCCGCGCTCGGCGCAGCGGTCGCGGCGATCCACGCATTGCCCACGGCCAGGAATCTGCCCCCTGGCGTCGAAATCCGCGAGACCGGCGACGTCGAGATCATGAGCGAGGTGTTCGCCTCCTTCGCCGCGGCGATGGGCGCGGGCCTGATGATGGTCTACGTGCTCCTTGTGCTCTTGTTCGGCAGCTTCCTGCAGCCGATCACCATCCTGATCTCGCTGCCGCTGTCGATCGGCGGCGCGATCATCGCGCTCCTCATCACGCACAAGGCGATGTCCATGCCGGTGGTGATCGGCATTCTGATGCTGATGGGCATCGTCACCAAGAACGCCATCATGCTGGTCGACTTCGCGGTCGAGGAGATCGGCCGCGGCACGCCGCGCACCCAGGCTTTGGTGGAAGCGGGCCGCAAGCGCGCGCGTCCGATCGTGATGACGACGATCGCGATGGCGGCCGGCATGTTTCCATCGGCTTTGGGATTGGGCGAGGGCGGCGGCTTCCGCTCGCCGATGGCGATCGCGGTGATCGGCGGCCTCATCATGTCGACCATGCTGTCGCTCGTTTTCGTGCCCGCGGTGTTCACGGTGCTCGACGACCTCGGCCGGGTTGCCTGGCGCCTGTTCAGCCGCTTTGTCGGCGATGCGGAGGACCCGCACGCGCCCGCGCGCGCCGAGCCGCCGCACGCCGCGATCCGGCCGCGGCCGGCGCCCGAGGTTTCAGTCGCGGCGGAGTGAGCGGCGTCCGCCGACCCGTCCCTGTCGCCAGGACGCCGAACAGCGCCTTTCAGCGGGTTTAAGGCCGGGTCTACGGGAGGCCATCGGCCCCAAGACGGTCGAGGTCGGGAACTGATGTCACAATTTCTGATGTCTTGACATCAACAATTGGCTTCCCGATGACGCCAATCCATGCGGACCACCCTGACCCTCGATGACGACTTGGCGGGGCTCTTGAAGCAGCGGGCCCATGAACTCGGCGTCCCGTTCAAGGAAGCCGTCAATCGCACGATCCGCGCCGGTCTGGGGGATGCGGCGTCGGCCAGGCGCCCTGCGCCGAAAACCGCGCCGCACTCCTTTGGGTTCAGGCCGGGCGTCGATCTCGACAAGCTAGGCCAGCTCACGGACGAATTGGAGGCGGAGGCCTTCACGGACAAGGCGCATGATTTTGCCCGACGTAAACGTCCTCGTTCACGCGCACAACGCTAATTCCGCGGTTCACTTGCAGGCGCGGCGCTGGTGGGACGCGTGCCTCTCGGGTGTCGAAGGCGTCGGGCTCGCGTGGGCGACCATGCTCGGATTCGTGCGGATCACAACGAACCGCAGAGTGGTCGCGCGCCCGCTTCCGGTTCAAGATGTGATGCAGCGCCTTCAAGACTGGCTGGCGCTGCCGCATATTCATGTGGCGCAGCCATCCGAGGCGCACTTCGCGCGGCTTCGCGAGCAGTTTGAGCGCCTCGGGACCGCCGGGAACCTCACAACCGACGTCCATCTCGCCGTCCTCGCGATGGAGCGCGGATATGTCCTCTATTCGACAGATACTGATTTCGCCAGGTTCCCTGGCCTTCGCTGGATCAATCCATGCAAATAGTCGGACCGGGCGTTCGGCCGCCGCGATCAGGGACGCATTCCAAATAGCGCGTAAGGCGCGAAGAAGGATCTGAGCGCCGGGTCAACGACGAGACCCATCAGAGCGCGCGTCTCCGAAACGCGGCGTAAACCCCGATGCATGAACGAACGAGGATGCGCGCTCTTCGTCAGCGCAGGCCTCGCCATGTCCGCAATGTGACGCCTCTCACAGCGCGAGCGATCGACCCCGCTAAAGTGGATTCACGTTCGAGGCGCAATTTTAGCCGCGCGCGAAAGCGCGGGCCCTTAGGGAAAAAATGATGTCGAAGGCTCAGCATAATCTCGAGGTCGAGCTTGCGCTGGCGTGGGAGCGCGGCGACGAGTATTGGGCGACCGTGACTGTGACGGCGACCAACTCCTGCTACCATGCAGGCGAGCTCAAGGTCGGCTTGCCGCCTCACAAAGAGGGGACGGGGCTCACCGAATATCTGAGCTTTTACTTCACCCATTCAGGGGATGAGTGCCCCCGGATCGTTCGCGACGTGTCGAAGTCGATCCTGGTCAGGATCCCGTCGGGCAAGCGCGAGGTCGACGGCTTACGCGGTGGTCAACGGACACGTCGCCGGCGAGGCGGGCGAGCCTGTGCCGAGGAAGAGGGCGCGCGCGGCGACATAGCCGGGGCGGTTCAAAGCTTAAAATCAGCGGCGCGCAGGCCTCAGGGCCAACCGAAGGGGGTTCGGAGCCCGCCGCCATCGGCCTGAAAGCGCTCATGCCAGTGGGCGCTTTCAGTGCGTTCAGGGCCGGGGTCGGTCGGGCGTTTTCCGCGCCATGCGCGCCCGCCTCGCCCGGGGAATCGGCGCCGCCGGAGTGTGATCCAGATCACGGCACGGAATTTGCGCCTCGCCTATGTTGCAATTTGTCACAATCTGGCGGTTGCAGAATCGGTCAAACGCATACGCAAATGCGAACCGGCCGCAAAACCAGCAAACTTTGGGGGCGCGCATGTATTCAATCATGGTTCTTATATGCTCGACCGCGCTGTCGCACGCGGATTGCCAGGCGAAAACCGCGGTTGACGTGATCCGCGGTCCAACCGTCGACAATCCAATGATGTGCGGATTAAATGCGCAGACAATGATTGCCCGCACAGATCTTGTGCAAGGCGGCGAATATTTGAAGGTGGTCTGCACGCGGGCGATGAACGCCGAGCAATGGGTGGCCCAAATCAAGGCGCGCAAGGCCGCAGTCGAGTAACAGGGACGGCCCCGGACGCCGGCGCTACGATCGGCTTCCTTTCGCAAGCGGCGGTGATCGCGAGGGGAAGATGGCGTTGATCGCGCCCACCTGGGCCGGGTCGATCGCCATCTTGCCGGCAAATCCGTCGCGCCGCGCAGCGAGCGCCTCGGCGCGCAGACCTTCAAGGTCGCGGGCGTCGGGGAAGACCGCGTCGATCGCCGCCACCCGCGCCGACGTCGCGGCGAGCAGCGTCAGCTCCCGCGCCAGTCGATAGGGGCCAAGATAATCGCCGAAGTCGGTCGCGGTCCGTCTCGGCCCCGATATCGGCGCGCAAGGGCTCCGCGCTCCAGGCGATTCCGACGAGCCGTGCGCTCGAGCCGCGATAACTTCCCATGCTGAACAGGGACTGGGCGGTGTCGGCGGCGGCGATGATCCGCGTCCCCCCGTCGGGGAGGGCGAACGCGGCCTCGCGCACCGCGAGTTTGGCGGAAAGCTGCTGGACGCTCGCCGCGCCAAAGCTCCCCGGCAGCAGGATCGCGTCGGGCGCATGAGCCATCACCGCGTCGAGATCGGCGTCGGTCTCGCCCGAAATCGAGCCTATGGGTCCTGATGACGAGCGCCGGCGCGGCGCCCCGGCCGCGCGCCTCCTTCAGAAACCGCGCCGCCGTGGCCCGCGCCTCTTCCCGTGTCGCGGGCGCGGCCTGCGCGAGATCGACAATGACCGCGTCCGCGCCGCTCTTGAGCGCCTCGGCGAGCCGTTGCTCGTCCGCCGGCGCGACCAGGAGCGAGCGCATGGCGCAGCCTCAGGCGGTCAGCATCTCAGGCTCGCGCCGGCGCATGAACGCGGTGCGGCGGCACTCGGCGACCAGCACGCCGTCCTGCTTGAACGCGCGGTGCCGGAACTCGACCAGCCCCGCGTCGGGGCGCGACCTCGAGGCGCGCGTCGCCGTCACCTCCGTCTCGACCCGAATCGTGTCGCCTTCGAACAGGGGGGCCGGAAACGCGACATCCGTCATGCCGAGATTGGCGATGGTCGTGCCGACGGTGGTGTCGTTGACGGAAATGCCGATCATCAGCCCAAGCGTGAACAACGAATTCATCAAGGGCCGGCCCCATTCGGTTTCGGTCGCGCAAAAATGCGCGTCGATATGCAGCGGCTGCGGGTTCAATGTCATGTTGGAGAACAGCATGTTGTCCATCTGGGTGACGGTGCGGGTCAGCCCATGGCGAAACACCTGGCCGACCGAAAAGGCCTCGAAGTAAAGGCCGCCGCGCGCGTGGCGAAGAGTTCCGGTCTCCATGGACGCTCCGATCACAACCTTAAGTTGATTTTAACCACGTCCATGCACTCTTAGCGATCAACGTCCACCGCCATGACCGGCGAGGGAGCCGATATGACCGCCAATCTTCCGACGACCAAGCTCTTGCCCGCGCCTTCGTGCGTCAAGCCAGACATAGTGCGTCGATTTTTAGCCTGGGCGCAATCCGCCGATGCGGATTCGCGGGCGGAAGGGGCGAGCGCGCTCGCCCGCGCCTATCTCCACGCCGATCTGACCGCGTCCCTGCGCGCCGAAGCGGCGCTGGCGATGACCGCGCTCCTCGACAATTCTTCGGTCCTGGTGCGCCGGGCGCTGGCGGTGGCTTTGTGCAGGGCCCACGACGCGCCGCGCGCGGTGGTCCTCGCGCTGGCGGCCGACGAACCCGAAGCCGCCGGCCCGATGCTTCAGCACTCGCCCGTGCTGACCGACGCCGACCTCGTCGACTGCGCCGCGGCCGGAGACGTGGTCGTTCAGACGGCGCTGGCGCGCCGGCCAAACCTGCCCCCTCGCGCCGCCGCCGCGCTGGCCGAGACCGGGCGGCGCGATGCGGTTCTCGCGCTGATCGGCAATCTCGAGATCGATTGTCCGGCGGGACTGCTCGGACACATTCTTGACCGCTTCGGCGACGATTCGGCCTTGCGCGAAGCGCTGCTCGAGCGCCCGGCGCTGCCGGCGGCCTTGAGAGCCCGCATCGCGGTGGCTGCGGCCAAGGATTTAGCCGTCGAGGCGTCGCAGTGGATGGCGCCCTCGCGAGCCGAGCGCGTCGCCCGCGATGCGCGCGATCAGGCGCTCTGCACGATCGCCTCGTCATGCCGCCCCGACGAGCGGGCGGAGCTCACGCGCGCGCTCCGCGCAGCCGGCTCACTGACGCCGGCCTTGCTCATGCGTTCGCTGCTTGGCGGAGACCGGGCTCTGTTCACCCACGCTTTGGCGGAATTGTCGGGCCTGCCGCTGCCGCGCGTCACCGCCTTCATCCTCGAGCCGCAGGGGGAAGGCTTCGCCGCGCTCTCCCGCCGCGCTGGCCTGAAGACCAGTGTCGGATTCGCCTTTCGCGCCGCGCTCGTCGCGCTCAAAACGCATGTCGGCGAGCCTGGCGACGGGCTCAAGCCGCCGCTGGTGCAAAAGGTCATCGACGCATGCGAGCAGCGCGACGATCCCGCGCTCATCAAGGTTCGGGCGCTGCTGTGGCGCTTCGCCGCCGAAGCGGCGAGGGCGGAAGCGGCGCAGTTCGCGCGCGAGGCGGCGGCTTCGGCTTCGGCGGCGGCTTCGGCGTCGACTTCGGCCGTCCGGCTGCCGCCGGTTCTGGACTTTTCCCTGTCAACGACCACGCCGCTCACGTCAACGACCACGCCGCTCACGCGCGGAAGCTGCTCGCGGACCTTGGCTGGCCCCAGACGCCGCTGGAGCTCGCGCCGCCGTCGCCAGATCCGGGCGAGGATCGCGCGCCGCGCATCGAACTGCGGCCCGAGCTCGTCGCCCGGCTCGACTGCGGCGGCCTGAAATCAGGCGCTTGCCGCCGTTTCGCCGGCCAATTCCGCCATCGCCTGCCGCGCCTCAGCCATCGCCCGCCGCAGCACTGAGGGCTCCTGCGCGCCCGGCACGCCGAGGCGGCCGCCGAAAATGAAGAACGGCACGCCGGACACCCCCATCGCCTGGGCCTGCTCGATCTCCTGGCGCACCAGGTCGCCGTCAGCGCCATCGGCCAGCCGCTTTTCGACCTCACCGGCGTCGAGGCCGCAATCGCCGGCGATGTCGACCAGCACGCCGCGGTCGCCGATGTCGCGACCCTCGACGAAATACGCCTTGAACAGCCGATCGGCGACTTCGGCCTGGACGCCGGCTTCCGCGGCCCAGCGAATGAGACGATGGGCGTCGAGCGTATTGGGCGAGCGCTTGATCTTGTCGAAGGCGAAGGGGACGCCAATTTCGGCGCCGAGACGCGTGAGATTGTCGTGGGCTGATTGCAGCCTGCCGCTCTTGCCGAACTTTTTCTCCATGTATTCGGCGCGGTCGAGCCCGCCTTCGGGAATCGTCGGATCGAGCTGATAGGGCCGCCAGCGCACCACGACCGGCCCTGTCTCTTCCGAAAGCGCGTCTTCGAGACGCTTCTCGCCCAGATAGCACCAGGGGCAGACGACATCGCTGACGACGTCGATGGTGAGAACTTGGTCGGCTTCGCTCATGAGGCCCGTACTCCGGTCCTTGCCTCGCTTTTATCTGGTCTCGCCAAAACGCAAGCGCAAGCGAAGGTCACAGGCTCGCTGCTCATTTGCCGCAGCCGCTCCAGGATTGGGTCCGTCTCCGGGCCAAGCTTCGTCTCCCACCTCGCCGCCCGTAAGGCGCACCACTAACGTCTCGGTCTTGGCTGCGTCTCCCACGAGGCCCATCGCTTCTTTTCGCCGCCTGCAGAAGAAAGCCGGACCGGGTGTAGCCCTGCTCGGCGGCGAATTCGTCGATCCGCGCCAGTTCGTCCTCGGGGATGGTCATATTGACCCTGAACCGCTTTCGCTGGTCGCCGGCGGCGCCTTGACGAGGATAGCGACCGCGTCACGGTTTTCCCGATCCGCCATGACGGCTTCCAGCGACGAGGGCTCCGGGATCGGCTCCTCGTCTTCCGCCATGCCCGCCAAGTGCAAGGCCAGCGCCTCCTCGGCCATCCGTCGCGCGTCATCGAGGTCGACGCCCGCCGTGACGCAGCCTGGAAGGTCGGGGAAGGATACGCCGTAGTCGCTGCCGGGATCCTTGTGGATCAGCGCAATGTACGTGGCGCATAGCTATCTCAGCTTCATCTGGGCCTGCCGCTCGATGCTTTTCAGCGTCCCGATCGGCAGGTCGCGGTTCGGATGGGGAACGGTGACGCGCCCGGCTTTCACGGGGTGCTTCAGGTGCACGTGGCTTCCCTTCGTGGCGACCTGCTCCCAGCCATCGGCCCGCAAAGCCGCAAGAATGTCCCGACTGTGCATGACCCTCATTGATAATGCGCACGAATACACACAAAATCAAGAGGGAGAGATCAATCCTCGCCCGCGTCTGGCGCCATCTCGGCCACCGCTTCGGCCAAGTGTCCCGAAGCCTAATGGGATTTCGCCCAATCTCCTCATGTTCTTTACAACCATATCGAGATTAAATGATTGTAGACAACTTTTGATTGTATTCTCTCGAATCCGTGGTAGCTTTCCGTCACGGTGAGCCACAACTTTGACAATCTCGGCGGCTTGGATAGGCGGGCCGCGCGACGGATCGTTCAAACGACGAGCGCCGTCGCCCTGGCGGCCGCGGCGGCTCTCATCGCATCGATGACGGCGGCCGAAGCAAGCGTCCGGGAGATAAGCGCCTCGTCCTATGGCTTTGCCGATGCGCTGGTGGCCAACTTCATCCCCGAGCGCCCACCGGCATTGCCGCGCTTCGGCGGCGTCGGAGCGCATCCATGCTTGGCCAATTGCGGCCCCGCTTTTGGAGCCTTGCTCGTTCGACGGAGCGATTTGTTGACTTCGAACACCGCCGATGTCTCGGCGAGGACCACGAATGACGGCGCCGGCCACGCCATGGGCTTGGGCGGCATGGTCGTAGTCGAGCGCCTGGAGCCGGACGTCTCGGGTTCGCTCATGAACTGGGTTGTCGTGTCGGAGCGCATGCTGGACGAGAATGGCTCCCATTCGTGGTCGCTGCTGTCCGGCGCTTCCTCAGACGCGCCCTGGCGGCCAAATGAACTTTATCGGTTCGAGGGCTCCTCGTTTTCGATGGACCTCGCAGGGGAAGGGGCGCGCACGCCCGAGGCGTCGACCTGGACGATGATGCTCATCGGCTTGGCCGGGTTGGGCTTCGCGGGTTGCCGGAACTCCAAGATTCGGCGCCGGACCCGAAAGACTCGGCGCCTGGGCCAAAAGACTTGGCGCCCGACCCAATTTTCCGAGAGGATCCCTTTGCGATGATCACAAGTCTGCGCCAACAACGAGCAGCCGGGACCGCGCCGACGCAGGCATCGATCCGAAGCCGCCCTATCGCCGTTCCAGAAATTCAGGACGGCGACGTGGAATCAACGCGAGACGCAAGGGATGAAGTGACCCTCAAACTTCCGATGCTGGAGGCCGAGATTTTGGGATTGCGCCGCCTCCTTGCCGAAGTGAGCGCCAATCGAGACCAGCTTCGGCAGGAAATGGAGGATTTGCGCCGGGATCGCGACCATTGGCAAAAACTGGCGGAACACATCGGGCCAACCGCGCCGCGAGAAGGTCGCCGGGATTGGTTTTGCGGTCGAGTTTCGTCAAGCCATTCGGCTGATCCGGCTCCCTCTCGGAAGCCCCCTGAACCTGGATGAGCCGCCGCTTCGTTCACGTTGGAAGGGTCCGGGCGGAGACAATCATTCGCAGCGGCGCCGTCGTCCGCAAGTTTTGATTGCCAAAACCGGAAAACTGTGTTACCTATATTGGAGTTGGCAAAATCAGGCCGCCTTGGCCGGCGGCCCAACGACGAGAGAGCATGGATGGAGCCCCGCGGGCGGTTTGAGACGTTTGATGGCGCACAACCGCAGGGCGCAAGCGGAGCCGGGAGAAAATTTTTTATTTAAATTGGCCGTAACTCATTGAAAAGGCCCGTTTCGAAAAAATAAACACTAGTAAACGTTAGCACTTTTACTAACGTTTAAGCGCGTTTATTGGCGTTTATTGGCGTTTATTGGCGTTTATTTGTAAGGGCTTCGCGTGGTGGTTGCATCTGGGCGCTTCGCGCTGGGCCGCGGGAGATCGGACTCCGGTCTCACTCCTCGCGCCGCCACCAGGTGGAAAGCTCGACGCCGAACAGCGGCGTCTCTTCCGGGCGGCCGAGCCTGGCCGAATAGGCGATCCACTGCTCCGGCGCGTAATAGAGCGGCACGATGTAGAAGCCGGAAATCAGCAGCCGGTCGAGCGCCCTGACCGCCGCGACAAAATCCTCGTTGGTTTTGGCCGCCAGGATCGCCGCGATCATCGCGTCGACCGCGGCCGAGTGAACGCCAGAGATGTTGTAGGCGCCCTCGGCGTTGGCCGCCGCCGAACTCCACCGGCCGCGCTGCTCGTTGCCGGGCGAGGGCGAGGCGATCCACGAGCCGATCATCATGTCGAAGTCGAAGCTCGTGCGCCGGCGCTGGAACTGCACTTCGTCGACGAGCCGCACATTCGCCGCGACGCCGATGCGGGCAAGGTTGCGCGCATAGGCCAGCGCGAGACGCTCCTCTTCGCGGTTCCTGACCAGGATCTCGAAGGCGAGCGGCGCGCCATGCGCGTCAACGAGCCGGCCGTCGCGGAGCGAATAGCCGGCGGCGGCGAGCTCGTCGAGCGCGCTTTTGGCGATCGCGCGGTCGCGGCCTGAGGCGTCGGAGATCGGGGCGCGCCATTCGCCCGCCATCACGTCGGCGCGCACCGCCCCTGGATAGGGCGCAAGCAGGGCCCGCTCGCGCGCCGAGGCAGGGCGGCCGATCGACGACAACTCGCTGTCGTCGAAGAACCCCTCGGACCGCTTGTACGCGCCGGCGAACAGGTTGGCGTTGATCCACTCGAAGTCGAACATCGACGCCAGCGCCTCGCGCACACGGACGTCAGCGAACGGCGCGCGGCGGGTGTTGAAGGCGAAGCCGGAAACGCCCTTCGGCAAGCCGCTCGGAATGGCGGCCTTGACGATCCGACCGTCTCTGGCTGCGGGAAAATCATAGTCGTTGCGCCACCGGTTGGCGTCGTCCTCGACCCGGAAATCGATCAGTCCGGCCTTGAAGGCTTCGAACATCGCCGTCGCGTCGCGATAGTAGTCGATGCGGATCTCATCGAAATTGTAGAGGCCGCGCGAGATGGGCAGGTCCTTCGCCCAATAGTCGGGGTTGCGCTTGAGCACCAGCCGCTCGCCCGGCTTGACCTCCGTGACCCGATAGGGGCCCGAGCCGAGGGGAATCTGCAGCGTCTGGTCCTCGAAATGCTCGGCGTCGGTGTGGGCGCGCGACAAGACCGGCATAATCGCGAGCGTCAACGGCAGTTCGCGGTCGTTGGCGCCGGACAGGTCGTAAGCCACGGTCCAGTCGTCCGGCGCGTCGATGCTTTTGACCAGCGAAAAGGCGGCGCGCTGTTGCGGGCGGCCCTTTGCCTTGAGCAGATCGAAGGTGAACACGACGTCGGCCGAGGTGATCGGCGTTCCATCTGAGAACCGAGCGGCCGGATCGAGATGGAAGACGACCCGATCGCGCGCCGCATTGGTTTCGATGCTCCTGGCGATGAGGCCGTAAAGCGTGAACGGCTCGTCGGCGGAGCGCGCCATCAGCGACTGGTAGACGTTGCCGATGAGGCCCTGCGCCGTCGACAGGGCCTTGACGTTGTAAGGGTTCAGGCTGTCGAAGGCGCCGAGATAGGCGAGATTGAGCCGGCCGCCCTTGGGCGCTTTTGGGTTGACGTAAGGCAGGTGGTCGAAGTCAGGCGGCAGGGCCGGCTCGCCATGCATCGCAATCGCGCCCGCCGGCGGACCGACGACCCCGCCGCTCGTCGGCGCGATCGCAAGCGCGATCACAAGGGCGGCGCCGAGGAGGGAGCGAATTGTCCGGCCGATCATGGGCGCCCTTCTATCATCGGCGATCGGCGGATTCCCACCGGAAGGCGCATCTTTGGCCCCAGTCGTGTCGTTGGCCGCTTTTTTGCGCGCGGCGGAGGGTCGAAGGGACGAAATTGCTATTGGCGAAATTGCTATTGGAATGTCGCGTCGAATATGGAAAGAGGGGCGCCGATCCGCAGCGCGATCCCCGCGCCTCGCGTCATGAGGTCGTCTCGAGGCTCGCCGACGCCAATTGTGAGGCGCCGATCGGCGCTATTCTGGCGCAGGGCGAAGCGCAATACGATTTCCGCCTAACAGTTCGAAAGGACGATTGATGAGATTTCAAGTCATGCGCCTCAGCGCTGCTGCGCTCGCGATCAGCGCTCTGCTCGTTGGCGCAGCGTCTGCGCAGGCGCCGAAGGCCGGCGCGCCAGCGGCTCCAGGAGCGCCCGCTCAGCCGGCGCCAACCCTTCCGTCGAAACTCGACCTGGTGTCGCCTGAGCCAATATGGGCCAAACTTTGCGCCAAAGACAACAGCGCCTGCGCCACGATGCGCGATTTCTCGACCTCTGCCGATCAGCCCCCCGCGATTTCTGTCAATGTCGTGGAGCAACAGGGAGAGGAAAAGCACAAGGCGACGTCGATGCACCTGCAAGTTCCAATCGGGTCGCTTCTGAGGCCCGGAACTCCGCATCATCTTCGACAAGGGCGAGCCCCTCGAGGCAAAGTACGACTTGTGTGGGCCGAGCGCTTGCTACGCCACCGCGGATCTCACCGCCAAAACGCTCGAGGCGCTCAAGAAAGCGCAGACAATGACTGTTATGGCTCGCTTTCCCGCCCCAGGCGAGCCGTCGGGTCACGAGCTGTCGTTTAACATCCCTGTGAAGGATTTCGCCAGCGCCTTTGACGGCAAACCGACCGATCCCAAGGTTCTGGAACAGCAACACGAGGCTTTGCAGCAGCAGCTGCAAAAGAAGGCGGAAGAACAGCGCAAAATGCTGGAGAAGCAGCAAAGTGCGGCTCCGGCGGCGCCAGCTCCCGCCGCGCCTGCCGCTCCAGCCCTCCCGCCGCTCCGGCAAAGTAGCCCGGCCGTTCAGGCCTCTCGCGACGGCGGGAGGCCTGGCGCGGAGGACAGATGAGCGCAATCGGGCCTGCGCCAGGGACGCGGCGACGGTTTCAGCTCAGGCGTGATCGGCCGCGGGCGGAATATCTGCCGTCCTCCGTCCGCTTGAAGGCTTCGCTGACCTGCGGGTGGCGAACCGGCACTCCGGATTCGTCCGACACCAGATTCTGCTCGGAGACATAGGCGACGTACTGGCTGTCCTCGTTCTCGGCGTAAAGGTGATAGAACGGCTGTTCCTTGGCGGGACGCACCTTGGCGGGAATCGAACGCCACCATTCCTCGGTATTGGCGAAGACGGGGTCGACATCGAAGATCACCCCGCGGAATGGGTAGAACCGGTGTTTGACGACCTGTCCAATTCCGAATTTCGCCTCGCGACTTTGCATAGCCTCCGATCTCCTTTGCCCGCGGTCCGATCGTTATAACCCCTTGCGCCGAAACAGGACTGCTCGTCAATTCACCTCTCGGACTTGCCCGCAGATCGGCGGTTTGAAACTGTGACATCTCCAACGCCAGCAAGATCTGGGCCGTAAGTGGGCGGCGCGTCGGCATGGCGCGATCAAAACTGGTAGAGCGCCGCATAATCCGGGTCTCTCGCCGCCACCTGCCGCGCGAGATGGACGATGACCCGCGCCTGTTTCCAGGTGGCGTCGTCCTGCATTTTGCCCTCGATCATGACCGCGCCCGATCCGTCCGGCATCGCGGCCAGAATCTTGCGCGCGAAGGCGACTTCGGCCGGCGCCGGCGAGAAGACCTTTTTGGCGATCGCGATCTGGCTCGGGTGAAGCGTCCACGCGCCCGCGCAGCCGAGGAGGAAGGCGTTGCGGAATTGCGCCTCGCAAGCCTCCAGGTCCGAGAAATCGCCGAACGGCCCATAGAACGGCTTGATTCCGTTGGCGGCGCAGGCGTCGACCATGCGCGCGATGGTGTAATGCCATGGATCCTGCTGAAAGCTGGCGCGCTCGGCATTGTCCTCAGTTGCGTCGGCAAGCACCCGGTAGTCGGGGTGGCCCCCGCCGACGCGGGTCGTCTTCATCGCGCGCGACGCCGCGAGGTCAGCCGGGCCGAGGCTCATGCCCTGCATGCGGGGCGAAGCGGCGGCGATCGCCTCGACATTGTTGACGCCCTGCGCGGTCTCCAGGATCGCATGCACCAGAATGGGCCGCTTGAGACCGTTGCGCGCCTCGAGCAGCGCCAGATACTGGTCGACGAAATGAATGTCCCAGTCGCCTTCGATCTTGGGGACCATCACCACGTCGAGCTTGTCGCCGATCTCGCCCACGAGGCGGGTCATATCGTCGAGGAACCAGGGCGAATTGAGCGCGTTGACCCGCGCCCAAAGTCCGGTCGAGCCGAAGTCGGTCGCCTTCGCCATCGCGATCAGGCCGTCGCGGGCCGCGAGCTTGGCTTCGATCGGAATCGCGTCCTCGAGATTGCCGAGGACGACGTCGACCTGGCCGACGAGCTCGGCCGCTTTGGCGCGCACCTTCTCGTTGTGCGGCGGGATGAAATGGATCATCCGCTCGAGCCGCGAGGGAAGCTCCAAGAGCGGGCGCGGAGCCCCGATCGCCAGCGGATCGAAATAGCGGCGAGGGGCTTTCATGAGCGAGGGCCTTATCCGGGCGGAGGTCGTGAGCGGCATAGGGCGATTTCTCGTCCGCCGCAATTCGGCGGCCCGCGTGGCCTTCGCCAGTCCCAGGCCGCGCCGGCCTTCGCGAATTCAACCAGGGCGCGAGTTGGCGCCAAGAAAAAGCAAAGTCATGCAAGGAAAACCCCTTGCATTGGCTTGTATTTCCTTGGCCGAATCGGGGCTTTTCAAGGGGTTACGGCGGAAAAAAATGAAAAATTCCCATTCCCTTTGAACTCGCCTCCCAGGTTGCGACAAACCCCTCAGACGGACATCCAGTGCGGCCGCCCCGCTTTGCCCTTCGGGCTGCTCCCCGACCAGCTCCGGCGGTCCGGCGCCCTGTTCGTCCCCTTCGGCTTCGGCCGGCTCATCGGCGATCACGCCCTGCTTCCTCAGGTGCTCGTGCACCGCCGCCGCGAAGGCCTCGTCGATGCCGAAATTTTCGGCCATGCGGTTGATCTTGTCCATGAGCTTCTTGCGCGCCTCGTCGTCATAGACCTGGTGGGCGCTGGCGACCTTCTGATAGCGGTCGAGCCGGTCGAGCACCTTCAGATAGGGGGTGATGGCGGCCACGTCGCCCGCGGCGATGGCTTCGGCCCCGAGCTGCATGGCGGGGAGGAGGCGGTCCAATTGCAGCTTGGCGTGGTCGGCGCCGCTGTCGACCGACCTTTTCTGCAAGACCTCGGAGACGATCTGCCGGACGCGCTCGCGGCTCACGCCCTCCTCGCCCGCGATCTCCTCGTAGCTCAAGCCCTCGCGCAGGCGAGCGAAAATCCGCCTCCGCCGCAGGATCTTGCCGTGAGCATTCGGGCCGCCGGCGCCGAGCCGGCGCGATTTCCTGATCCATCCACGTTTCTCCTTGCCGCGAGCTTTACGCCGCCAAATATTGGAAAACGACACAGAATAGCATAAATTCTGAAATTCGTGAAGCAAATGTTTGGAAACCGCTGTCCGGAGCGCCGGAAATGTCGATAAATCAATTGATTATATGAAGATTCAGTCGATGGTTTCTCATTCCAGGCAGCCTCTCGGACCCACAGGTGACGGACAACGCAGTTCGCTAAGGTCCGCTTGGCGCAAATAGCGGTTATTGCCGGCGGCTTGGCGAAGGGCGTAGACCGCCTCGTTACGAGCACCTGCCTCGCTTCAAATCTGTTGGCCCCCTCCGAAGCCTTTTGAGGTTTGGATTCGGCGCTTTTGCTGACTGTCGTTCGAGCCAACGCAAGATGCGAGGGTCGTCGCAGGTGGCCACGTTGAATCGCATCCAGGGCGATCGTTCGAGATGCGGTCGAAAGACGGTGCCAGGCGCGAGCACGATGCCTTCGCTCTGAGCGGATCTCCGCGAGCGTGAAAAAGTAGCGATGTTTGCCAGCCGCGCCCAAATGAACATTCCGTCGGTCGGCTCTATAAACATTTCGAGTCCAATTCGCTCGAAAGCCCGCACGACATTGACCCGCGCCTCCCCGAGATGCTCCCGTAGCCGCGACAAGTGTTTTCGGTAATGACCGTCCACAAGGATGAGGTAGAGCAGGCGTTCGGTGAATTGCGACGTCGTGATGCAAGTCAGCATTTTGATGTCGGCGAGCGCGTCGACCACGCTCTGCGTCGAGGCCACGAAATCCGACGCGCAGACTTCCCGACAGGGTCTTGGAGAAGCTCCTCACATAGATGACCCGACTGAGCTGGTCGAGCGTCGCCGCAGGTGGGGCGGCTTCGCCGACTGCAGATCGCAGAAAATGTCGTCTTCGACGATCGTGAAGGCGTGACCTTTCGGCGGCCCGCAACAGCCGAAAGGCCACGTGCGGGCTGGTGCTAGAGCCCGTCGGGTTCTGTATGGCGGATTGCGTGAAGTAGACCTTCGGTCGTCTCGCCGCCGCCAACGCTTCGAGGGCCGCCAAGTCAGGGCCGTCGGGGCGGCGCGGAACCGCGAGCATTTCGACGCCGTGCATGCGCAGATTGCCGAACATGTTATAGTAACCCGGATCGTCGACCAGCGCGCAATCGCCAGGCTGCAGCAGATAGCGCATGACGAGGTCCAGCGCCTGGCTCGTTCCTTGGGTCAACAGAATCTGGGCGGGCGACGCTGCGATGCCGATGTCAGCCAACGTCAGCGCGAGGTGTTCGCGCAATGGCAAATAGCCGAATGGGTCGCCATACTCGAGGAGATGGGCGCCGTTCTTGCGCGCGAGCGCGCTGAGGGCCTGGCGGATGCCGATTCGTCCAGCCACGAATTGGGCAGCCACGGACCGCCCGCAAGCGCCGGATGGTCTCCCGCCTCCAGCAGGCGGCGGATGAGCCAAACCAGCTGCTCATTGTGCTGGTGCGCCTCTGGAGCGCCGGGAACGGCGCCTTCGGAACGCGCTGCAACATAGAAGCCGGCGCCTCGGCGCGATTGTAAACAACCCATCGCGACGAGCCGATCATAGGCTTCGACGACGGTGAAGCGGCTTACGCCATGGGTCTCCGCGAAATTGCGGATCGAGGGTAGCCGAGTCCCCGGCCGCAGTTGCCGATCGTCGATCTGTCGCTTGACCCCCATGACGATTTGATCGGTCAGGGGGCGCTCCTCGCGCGGAACCACGTTGAGGGAAAGCATTGCGATCTCCCCTGTTGCGGACAGGGCTGGCGCACAGACCGATACAGTGCCTCAACCGATGCGCAAAACTGTCCATGCCCGCATTTCCAATTGTCTGGCACTGTCCTGCTGTCTGTCAAGCCGCAACGACTTTCGGTTCCGCCGCGGCTCCCAAGTGCGCTCATTCGCAAGGAGAGGTTCAGTGCCGCTCATTCAGGTCCAGAGTCATCAGAGACGTTTTCAGCAAGGAACAGAAGAAGCAGATCATCTCGAAGCTGACCGACGCCATGGTCTCGATCGAAGGCGAAAATATGCGTCAGGTCACCTGGTGCGTGGTCGAAGAAGTCGAGAGCGGCGACTGGGGGATCGCGGGCAATCCGCTCACCACGGCCGACGTCCACGCGCTCGCGCGCGGCAAAGCCGCGTAGAGCGTCGCATTTGTCATTAATGATTGGACGTCCGGACGGCTGGGTGCCGTCCGGGCGTTGTCCGCGCGTGCTGCGATTCCCTAAATGAACCGGTTACGGTCTGAATCTGATGTGCCGAATGGGCGCCCGCTTTCCGCGGGAATGACAGGGCCCGGCGTCGGTCGATTGCGCGCTGCTCCAACCGGACATCCTCAACCTGAGGGGCGGACGGGGTCGTCGGATTTCCGATCGGCCGCGTTGCGGCCGCCCGGGAGTTACAAGGGGTATCGATCAGGCGGACGGGCTCGGATGGCGCTCGGCCGCCGCTGGCGCGGACCTAAGCCAGGAGCGAATGGACGAGGCGCGCGAGGTCGCCTCCGTCGTAGACATGGCCTGCGAACCCCGCGCTTTGCGCAGCTTCCACATCCTCGCCGCTCGCGCCGATGGAGAAGGATCGTTCGCCGACGATCGGCCACACGCCCTCGAAGAGGCGGTGGGGATCGGGCTTCCGCGTCACATCAGTGATTCCATGACCCCGCGCAAATCGATCGACATGGGCCCCTTCGGGCGCGAGGCGCTCCTGCATCGACGCGTTTAACCGCGGCTCGTCGTCTCTCGTAACCAGGACATAATAGCCGCGGTCGTTGAGCGTGCGGATGGCCTCGACCGCGCCCTCTCTCCATCGAAACGTTTCCGGCCGAGAGGAATCGCGCGCA
>CAWDKC010000017.1:0-35665 GCA_963802615.1 uncultured Alphaproteobacteria bacterium | reverse complement strand
ATTACACCGCATTACCCATTTTGAGAGCGGAACTAAAAGGGGTCGTAATGCACTGAAAAGATTAGGCGCGGAACAAAAAAGGCGGCTATAAGGGAAGTGGACGAGTGAATGCAGCGATCCGGGAAGAATTCGAGCAATTGGTCGAACAGTCCACGGCCGATTCGAGCGCCGGCAGCGACGATTTGAATGCCGCGCGGATCGCCGAACAGGAGCAGGAACTCGCGAAACTGCTTGAGGCGAGAGAAGCGTTGCTGCCGGGATGACCAGGGTCGACGAAGGTTAAGGCCAGTCTTCAATCGCCGCGATTTGGCCCTCGGCCTCGGCAGATCCTCAACCGTGTTGGCGTTGAAGAACGGATCGAGGGGATCGGCCGCCCAGGAGACCGACGCGAGTCGTAGCGCCCGGTCCACTCGTCAACCTTGCGAAGGCCTTCGACGACCAGGGCCTCGCGCAACGCATCGCGCAACGCGACCTTCCATAGCCCGATTGCAGGATGAGATCGTCCTTGCGACGCGGCGACGGCAAGCTCGGCGTCTTGAGCGGACACGGCCTGGCGCAATCGCACGACGAGGTCTCGGGGCAGAAAGGGACAGTCTCCCGGAGCGCTGAGAATCCATTGCGCATAGGGCCGGTTAGCTGCGACCCAATCGAGCCCGGCCAGGATTTCGGCAAGCGGACCTGGATAGTGCTTGACCCCATCGGCAACGACCGGCAGGCCAAACGACGCAAAGCGCAAGGGATCGCCATTGGCGCTGAGAAGCAAGCCTTCGCATTGCGGCGCAAGCCGCGATATGACGCGGGACAAAATCGTGCGCCCGCCAATTTCGCGGAGCGGCTTATCGCCGCCGCCTATTCGCCGCGCCCGACCGCCGGCGAGCAGGACGCCCGGCACCCCGGAAGATTCAGTCGTCACCGTCGCCGCCCTCTGGTGAGTGGCAAGCGGACCTCGCAAGGCTCCGATCGAACATGTCCTGTTTTCTCGACCACCGCGGCTAACGCCGGATCTCCGGATCGGACGGCTCAGCCTCGATCCCTTGCCGGCTGGCTGACTATAAGGCGCGCTCCTGCGACGAAAGGCGAGGGAGCCCGCGATTGACGGGCCGCGAACGACCCGCACATGTCGCGCCATGACCATCATCACCAAGTTGGATCTGTCGGGACTGAAATGTCCTCTTCCAGCGCTTAAAGTCCGCAAAGCCTTGAAATCATTGAAGCCCGGCGATCGGCTGGAAGTACGGTGCACCGATCCGCTCGCGGTGATCGACATTCCGCATCTGGTCGGCCTGACGGGCGACCGTCTGGAGACCATCGAGCGCGGCGAGCGCGACACTGTGTTCCGCATCGAAAAGTCCGCTCCGACCCGTGCATGAAAGCCGCCGCCTTCTTGACCATGCCGGGCGTTCCGCGCCCTCCTTGTCGGCCGGGCCAGAGGGAGCCGCGGGCAACAAACACGATAATCGTGTAATAAAGGCTTTGGTGCGCAGCCGCTGACCCCTCCAACGATCGCTCCGGGGATGCGACTTTGGAAATGGCGCCGCAAGCCCTTGTATAGCTGTTCACGGTCGTTCGTAGTTGTCCGCTCGCGCACAGTTTATGTTGGTCAAACAGTAAGTTACCATCCCTTCGTGTTCGCGCTCGTTCGTCTCGAGCCGCCGATTTTGTTGCGACGGTGTCGCGACAGGGCGAACATAAGAGGGACTAAGGGTAATGGCTTTTGGGGCAGGACGCTGCCTGCTGCGCGCTCAAAAAATAAGCGTCAGCGCGTCACGCCGATAGTGGGTCTCGCGCGCGAGATGCTCGAACAACGGCTATGTGGCGTCGAGAAGGGACCGCTGTTCCTGCTGGAGAAGGGCGTGGTCGTGACCTCGGCCCATGTCGGGCACTATCTCTTGACGCGCCGGACGAGGCTGCCGATCGCGACGTTCACTTCACACGATCTCAGACGAACTTTCGCGACCATGCTGGCGGAGATGGGCATTTCGCTCGATCTTGTTGCTGCAATCGTCGGTCATGAGTCGGGCGGCAAGGACACCCGACGCTCGTCCGTCATTACGTGCACACCGACATGCACGAGCGGAAGGCGCATGCGCTCAAGGCCTGGGATGAGCGGCTGAAGGTGATCGTGACAGGCGGGGAGCGGGCAAAGGTGGTGCGCCTTCATAAGACAAGCTGATCGCCAATTTGGCCGCTGGGTCTTGAATCGTCGTGCGCCGCACGAACGCGCGCTACGGATTGTTGAATAGTGATAGGCGATGGCGAAACCGCAAAGGCCCATCAAAACCCAACCAGGCCGGGTCGCTAACCCCAAAAGTGAAAAAGAGGAAGCCGCGCGAACTTTTGTCAGACGCACCGCCCTTCAGCGTGGAAATGTTGCGCGAATTGCTCGTACATAACGTCGCTGGGCAAGAGATTGAAGATGGCCGCGGACGGGGAGATCGAGAAACTGGCGCGTGTTCTTAATTTCTGGCGTTCGCATTACCAGAGAGTCAAACTCTCCGCCCCTTGAATTAGAGGAAGAGGAAGGCGCGCGACGCCCTCGCTGCACTCAAAGCTAGAGCACGCCGCGTTTTGGCGGAATTGGGGATTCCCGAATCAGGTCCGATCTGATTGAGAGTCCATACTGGGTTTGGAGGCCGGCATGGATGACGGCTGCCTATTCTTTGGATCTTCGAGAGCGAGCGCTGGCCCGCAAGGAGGCGGGTGAGACGAACCGGGAGATTGCGGCGGCGCTGCGGATCAGCCCATCGTGCGTTTCCAAGTGGGCGAAGCGCAAGCGCGAGACGGGCTCGCTGACCTCGGCTCAGACCGGCGGCTATAAGCCCCGCACACTCTCGGGCGAGCGCGCCGACTGGCTGCGCTCGCGCATCGCCGCCAGGCCGTTCACCCTTCGAGGCTTGTCGGCCGAGTTGGCCGAACCGGGGATCAAGACGCATCCGCGGGCGGTATGGGTGTTCGTTCACGCCGAGGGCCTGAGCTTCAAAAAAACGCTGCTGGCCGAGAGCAGACGCGGCCTGACGTGGCGCGAAAGCGGGCGCGATGGAAGGCCCATCAGGGCCGGATCGCGCCCTCGCGGCTCATGTTCATCGACGAGACCCTCGGGTCAAGCCCGGGGGCAGGCTCTGGGTGAAGACCAACATGGCGCCCCTGCGGGGCTGGGGGACGAGGGGACGACGGCTCAAGGCCTATGCGCCCCACGGTCATTGGAAGACCCTGACTTTCATCGCCGCGCTGCGCCACGACCGCATCGATGCGCCTTGGGTGATCGATGGGCCGATCAATGGCGAAATCTTCCTCCTCTACATCGAGAAGATCCTCGCCCCGACCCTCTTGCCGGGCGATGTCGTCGTCCTGGACAACCTCGGCAGCCACAAAGGCAAAGCCGCCCGCGCCATCGTTAGAGCCAAAGGCGCCCACCTCATCTTTCTGCCGCCCTACAGCCCCGATCTCAACCCGATCGAGCAGGTCTTCGCCAAGCTCAAGCATCTCGTCCGAAACGCTCAGCCGCGTGACGTCCAAGCCACTTGGCGAAAGGTCGGAGAGCTCCTCGATCTCTTCAGTCCCGCCGAGTGCGCCAACTACCTCAAAAACTCCGGCTATCGTTCCGTCTCAGTGAGTTCCTGCTCTAGCAGCTTAATTTTAAGGGATGGAGACTCAACGCCACCTCGCGAGTGCGATTGAGGATGCAGCGCCGAGCGGGGTCTTGGAAATTCTGGCGCGTCAACTCGGCGAGATCGGCGGGCTGGAGAAATTCATCGCGATTGCTGAGACCTATTCCGTGATCGCTGATCTAGACAACTACGTCGGCGAACGCTGGCCCACTGTCGCGGGGGCCCTCATAAAAGACTTTCACAACGCGATGTTGCCTGCAAATCCGCAACTCAAGCTTGCCTTCAGTCACAATGGACCGCTCGCTCGCTTCTTCGCTGCGATTGTCCCGTTTCCGACTGATGAGCATCCCACCGCGGGAAGTGTTGCCACCCAGCTCAAAAGCCGAAAAAGGGGCGACCGGCCCTTTTCCCCGATGACTGTGGTCGGACAATCGTCTTTGGTTAGCAGCAACTAACGACGAACCCTGGTGTCTCGGTGCGAACTCTATGAGCAGAGCGTCTTCAATGCAAGCCTTTGTCCTGGCTCAGGACATATGAGACGGCGGGGTTTCTGTGGCGCGGCGGATTGAGAGGTACTTTGCCGGGGTCATTCCGGCAAGGGCGCCGTGAGGTCTGTGGTTATTGTAGAGGTGCTGGAAGGCGTCGACGCGCTTGGCGATCTTGTCGATGTCGAGGGGCAGGTCGGAGCAGGCGTAGAACTCATAGCGCCAGGCGCCGTTGCATCGCTCGACGGCCCCGTTGAGCTTGGGCGATCGGGGCGGGAGAACGTAGAGCGGGATTGTGGCGTCGGCGCAGGCCTGCTCGATCCCCGGGACAGGCCCGGGGACGGCCATGAACTCGCTGCCTCCGTCGATTTGAATGGCTCTGACGGGGTCGGGCATTTGCGCCCGCACGCGCTCCAGGAACTCGGCGGCGTTCTTGGCGGTGGCGCGTTTATAGGGTCTCGCGACGGTCCATTTGGCGAACGGATCGTAGGCGGTGAACGGCTTGATTGCCTGGCCTGGCAAAATCGAGATGGAGAGGGTGTCGATCTGCACGACGTCGCCGGGCTTTTCGAAGGCGACGTCCTTGGGCTTGCGCACCGCGTAGGGCCGCTTTTTCACCGCCGAGCGCGGCCCGAGCTTGCGCAACAGGTCGGGCGCGGCGGGCGCCCGCCCGCGCCTGATGAGGTCGCCCAGGATCCGCCCGACCGTGGCGTCGCTGACCGCAAAGCCGAGTTCCCGCACGAGCGGCCCGATCTTGGCCTTGCCCCACATCGGAAAGTCGAGCCTGAGGCGCTCGACCGCCGCCTGAGCGCCGGCGGGGCGGTTCGGGCTTCGCACCCGACGGGGACGCCGGCTGAGCGGCGCGGCCCGCTTGCGCCAGCGGTGGAGCGTGGAACGGGACGCGCCCACCGCTCGAGCGGCAGCCTCCGCCGTCAGGCCGGCCGCGCGCGCCATGAGCCAGCGCGCCACGGCGTCGCGTCTTCTCTCCGCTTCGATGTTCGGGGTCTTCGCTGCGAGAAGACGCGACGCCGCCCGGCCGTTGCCGATAAGGTGGCCGGGCAGGCCAAAAACCTGCATGGGGTTCTCCTGTGATTCGAGCCTCGACAACCCGAACCTCAGGGAACCCCATCCCTCAATCAACCCGTCTCACATCTGTCTGAGCCAGGACAGAGACTAACCGCGCGGCGCGCGAACCCGCTCGCCCAAATGAACCGTTGGCGTATCGCGTGAACGAGTTTTGTCGCGTTGTCGGGTTGGGACGGACCGACTGTCTACGCCCCTATCGCCGATGGCACGTTGCTTACTGCGAAGATCCGCAGTTGGGGTCTGATTCCGCGCGACGCGGCGTTGGCGCTCTTGTCGAAACGCGGCAATGAGCAGTGGACCTCGAACACCAAGCCCGGCCCCCCGCTCCCGCGCAGAAAGGCGGGCGGATCTCGATCGCAAGCAAGGGCAAAAGGATCGATGGGCGCTGCTTGCCGACAATGGGTCGAAGCGAATGGCGAGCTCTAAACCTTTGGCGGCGGTCGGCGGCCATCGAGCGCCGCGCTTGCGCCGCCGGGCAATTACCCAACACGGATGCCGCTAATTAGAGGTTTTGACGGCCGGCGCTCTCGCGAGGGGGCGGTTTTCATCGAAGGAGCGGAGCAATGAGCAAATCGAATTTAATGTCATCGACCCGGTTGTTGACCCCCGAATCCGGGAACTGCTCGCTGAAACCTCAGCGCCTGATCTTCCTGTGGAGATGAAAGATCTGAGCGCGCTTATCCAGACCAACAGTCTGGAGTTGGTCGCTGGCGACGCCAAGGAGTTTCCTGGCGCCGCTCCCGGGGACCATGTCCTTCCGCGCGGCGGCGAGCGGGTATTGATTAAAGGATCGACTGGCTATCGATTTATGATTCTCGACGCGTGGGAGGGTTTTCCCGAGTTCAGGCCTAATCGCGGCGGGTATGTTGGTCCGCATGACGAGAAGCCCGGCGACGCGGTTTGGCAGAAAGCGGGGCACAGTCCAGACGGCAAGGCTGGGCTTTACCGGATCGGGGTGGACGGCAGTCCTGGCAATCGGATCGAACACACGATTTACGTTCGCGTCCTCGTCCTTCCGGACGATGGGAGCGCGCCGTTTATTGTGACGCAATCCTACAAGTCGACCGCCAAAACCACCGCCAACGACATGCTCGATCGGGCGTCTCGTAAGCTCGATGGCGAAGACGTTGCGAATTACGTCACCAGCCTATGGCGGATGACATCGCAATTGGAGAAAAAGGATAGCTTCCGCTGGTTTGGACCGGTCGCGACATTGCTCGGCAGGTTCGGCGAGCCGAACCGGCCGACAGCCGAGCAGCTCAGCCTTGCCGCTCAATTGCGCAAGGCGCTCAAGCAGGGCGTTGCGTTGGGGCCACGAGAGCCGCTGCCTGCGCCGTCGATCGAGTCCGAACCGACTGCGCGCCCGGTCATCACCAGCGGGCGCCTCGCAGCCGTTGAGACGCCGCCTTTACCCGATCGCTACGACGGTCCAGGTGATTTCGACGACTTCACCCTTGAGGGGCAAACGAGCGGCCTAACGAGGCGCGCCAAGCGCCCTGTTAGCCCTAGCAATCTCAGTCTTCGGTCATGGTTGCCATCGCCGTAACCCAGCGCGGGCCTCGCCCGAAATAATTCCAGCGAGGCCTACAATCCAATGGTTTCCCGGTGCGGGGAGAGCGTCAATGGACGAAAGCGAATTTACCCATCGCTTGAGCGCTGGGCAAGGCGCGCCGAGGGTGTTCCAAAGGCGCGACGGCGGTTGGATGGTCGCCTCCGACGAAGACGGCGTGACCCGGATCGGCAGGCTGATCGTCGTTCCCGACCGCACCGAGCTCTATCGCTTCAAAGACGCTCTTCAGCGTGCGCGCGACGAGCTCGAGGGGGCGGTCAGTGACATCGCCCACCAAGGCCTCTTCATCGACGAGGCGCCTGACGCTCTCGCAATCGCTTTCGCTCGCTTCGACTACCTCCTCTTTCGGGCTCTTGAGGCGCTGCGGCCATGAGCGCGTTGTCCTGGCGCGACGCTCAAAATCCTGCAGAAGCGATCGTCAGGGCGCTCAACGGCCGCAAGTGCGGCTCGGGCTGGGTCTGCAAATGTCCCGCGCATGACGACCATCACCCATCGCTCAGCGTCAATGTGCGTGACCGTAGGGATTATGTCTGCTGCCACGCCAAATGCTCGCAAGCCGAAGTGATCGCCGCGCTTGAGCGCAAGGGGTTGTGGAGCGGGAAATCTCCCTACACGTCGTGGGGGCGTTCGCGGATGGCGGCGGACGCTGTAGGGCTTGATCTCACCAATCGGCCGCGCGACCCGATGAAGTCCCGCGCAACGCCACGCCATTTACCCGCGGCTGCATCGCCGACATTTGTCTCAAGACCCGCGGCATCGAACTCACCGACGACGAAGCCCGCTCGCTACGCTCCTCACCGGCTCTGTGGCACTGGGAGTCCAAGGCAAAATGGCCGGCGATGTCGGCGCGTGTCGCGCTCGCGGAGGGCGCTGAGATCACTACCCACCAAACATTTTTAGAACTCGATGGCAGCGGCAAAGCCGCGCTTGGCGACAAGGCCCGCTTGTTCGCGGCCGGCGGCAAGACGATCGGCGGCGGGGTTTGGTTTGGCGATAGTGACGCAACCAATAAAGCTCTCATCGCCGAAGGCATCGAGAGCGCGCTCTCGGGGATGCGCATCTGCAATTTGCGCCTCCGGCGTCGCGGCCTTGTCAGCGCTTGGAATCTCAAGGCTCATCCTGCCGCCCGCTGTGCGCCGGGTGCGCATTCTCGCCGACCACGACGAGCTTGGGCAGGGCATTTCTGCGGCGCGCGAAGCCGGCCTGCGCTGGCTTGTCGAAGGACGCACGGTCGCGGTGTCGATCTCTCCCACGATCGGCGAGGACGCGAATGATGTCTGGCTGAGGTGAAGCCGTGAATGACGAGGAAAAACCGGCTCAAGTCGACGAAGATGTTGTCGAAGTCGATCTGATCGCCGATGCGGGTTTGCTCGTTGGCTTGGTCGAAAAGACCGCGGCTGATCCGGGTGCGCCCTTCGCGCCGGAAATTTTAGCTTCGCTCGCCGATCTGAGAAGGACTGATCGCGCCGCTTTTGAAACATTGCGCGCCGAACTCGAGCGGGTCGGCTGCCGCGTCACCGCCCTCGATGATGCTCTGACTGAAGAAGTCAGCCCGCCCAACGCTCGGACGCAGACGCAGGCCGACATCCTGCTCAGGCTCTCGCCAGCAGCCGATCTTTTTCATGCGCCGGATGGCGCTTGTTTCGCTGATCTCGACATCAATGGCCACCGCGAAACCTGGCCAATTCGCTCAAAAGGTTTCTCGCGTTGGCTGGCGCGTTCCTATTACGGGGAGGCTCAGAGCGCGTCGGGGTCGGAGGCGCTGCAATCGGCGCTCAACGTGATCGAGGCCAAAGCGCATTACGACGCGATCGAGCTCACCGCTCACGTTCGCGTCGCCAGTCTCGACGGCAATATCTACATCGATCTTGCGGCCCGACGTGGAACGCAGTCGAAGTTCGCCCCGACGGTTGGCAAATCGTCGATGAGCCGCCAGTGCGATTCCGTCGCGCATCGGGCGCGCTTGAATTGCCGGCGCCGGAGCGCGGCGGGTCGATAGGCGATCTTATACCAAAGCTCAGAGACCGTGACTTTGACGTGGTGGCCGAATCGGCTTGGGTGTGATTCAAGGTGGCGAACGAAGGAGGTTCGCCATGGCTATTGCGCTCCGGGGCGATTTTGATGCTGCTGCGGTTCGTTCTTGGGCGAAGACGAGCAAAGACGGACCCCAGGCGCGGCGGCTTCTGGTGCTCGCGGCGATCTATGAGGGCGCCAGCCGGACGGAGGCGGCCAAGATTGGCGGTGTGACGCTTCAGATCGTTCGCGATTGGGTGGTCAAGTTCAACGCGCATGGCCCGGCGGGTCTGATCGATCGCAAGGCTCCGGGACAGCCGCCGCGTCTCAACGACGCGCACCGGGCAGGCCTCGCGGCGATCATCGAGAGCGGCCCGATCCCGGCCGTTCATGGGGTCGTGCGGTGGCGGATCGTCGATCTTTGCCAATGGATCTTCGAGGAGTTCCGCGTCGTCGTCTCTCGCCAGACGCTCAGCCGCGAACTGCGCGCCATGGGGTATCGCAAGCTGTCGGCTCGTCCCCGGCATCACGCGCAGGCTGCCGGCGCGATTGAGGATTTTAAAAAAGTCTGCCCGATCGGCTGGACGAGATCGCGCGCGAGAACGGCGTCGCTCCCGAGGCCATAGAGGTCTGGTTCGCCGACGAGGCGCGCGTCGGCCAGAAGAACAAGATCACCCGCCGTTGGGCCAGGCGCGGCACGCGTCCGAGCGCTCCCAAGGACCAGCGAACCGCTTCCGCCTATATCTTTGGCGCGATCTGCCCCAAGGACAGCAAGGGCGCAGCCCTCGTCATGCCCAGATGCGACACCGAGGCGATGACCCTGCACCTCGCCGAAATCGCCACCCAAATCGCCCCGGGCGCGCACGCCGCGCTGCTCGTCGATCAGGCCGGCTGGCATCTCGCGCGCCGGCTCGTCGTTCCGCCCAACATCACCCTGATCCCCTTGCCGGCCAAATGCCCGGAACTCAACCCGCAGGAAAACGTCTGGCAGTTCATGCGCGAGAACTGGCTCTCAAACCGGCTCTTCAAATCGTTCAACGACATCGTCGACCACTGCTGCGAGGCATGGAACAAACTCATCAACCAGCCTTGGCGGATCATGTCCCTTGGCTTGCGCGATTGGGCCTATCGGTCATGATCAGAGAGTTCTGGTATAAGACACTGAGTGACAATCGGGGAATAGACGGGATATCCGTCCTTCGTCACCTCCCAAACACCAGGGACAAGGTGCCGCGACCGGGGATCTAAGAGCCCGTCCGGCAGGTTAACGACTCGTTTCAATCGCGTATGATTGAAGAAGGCGGCCCGAATCGCCTGTGAGGTCGCCGGATGTGGAGCAACGAAAACCGCGGAGGCTACGACCGCGGCAAGATGCGCTATCCGAGCGATGTGACAGACGAGGAATGGGCGCTGGTTGAGCCGCGCATCCCGCCGGCCCGGCGGGGCGGCGCCAAGCGTACGGTGAGGGTGCGCGAGGTCGTCAACGGGCTCATGTGCGTCCTCAGCGCCGGCTGCCAGTGGCGCGCCATCCCGAAGGATCTGCCGCTCGACGGTCTACGATTATTTCGACCTTTGGAGCTGGGACGGCACGCTCGATCGCATCCACGAGGCGCTTTATGCGCGCTGTCGCGAGGCGGCTAGACGCGAAGCAAGCCCGACCGCCGCGATCATCGACAGCCAAAGCGTCAAGAGCGCGGAAAAAGGGGGGCTTGCGCGGATCCGCCGGGCTATGATGCGGGCAAGAAGATCAAGGGCAAGAAGCGCCATGTTCTGGTCGACACCCAAGGCTTGCTGATGCACGCGATCGTGCATTCCGCCGACGTGCAGGATCGCGACGGCGGCGCGCTGCTGATGGCCAGCCTGTTCGGCGCCTTCCCCTTCCTGGTCAAGCTCTACGCCGACGCAGGCTATCAGGGGCCGGAATTCCAGGGCGCGCTGAAGCGTGTTCTCGCGCGCGTCAACCTCACGATCGTCAAACGAGCCGATCAAGCCAAAGGCTTCGTCGTCCTGCCCAAGCGCTGGATCGTCGAACGCACCCTCGCCTGGCTCGGCCGCCGCCGCAGGCTGGCCAAGGATTGGGAATGCCTTAACCGCAAGGCGCTCGCCTTCCTCCGCCTCGCCTCCCTCCGTCTCATGCTGCGAAAGCTACGCAATCCTCCATAATCTTTCCGGACAGACTTCTGACTGCAAGAACGGCAGCAGCGAGCAGGACCACAACGAGGAGCCACGTCGGTGCACGTCGCATTGGCTGCCACGTCGCCGAGCGCACTACGTCGCGTTCGATTTCGTCCTCATTCATCGGCGACGCGTCCCTCGAAACCTGCCAGTGTTCGCTGGTCGGCCGAACTCGGATTAAGATTAATACAAAAGGGAACCGTGTCCAGCGCCATCAGCAGCACGAACGCGTGTTTGACGAGGCTCGGGGAAAGAGAGCTGCCGTCAGGGGCGCACTCTGTCCGGCTCTTCTTGGAACTCCAATCGAAGACGCCAGCTGGTATTTTTTCTGAAGATCACTTTACCCCCCTTCCACGGAAGGGGCGTCAAATCCAGTCGCGTTTCGAGCGATCCCAACAGGTTACGGCGCCATTTCCTTCCGGCTGACCGACCATTGCGCGAAGGCAGTTGGCAGGTCAGCACTCGCGCCTATCCAGCACGATCTTCAATATACATTGTAATACTGTTGTTTGCAGGACGCGCTGTCCGCTATCGGCGCCCGCTCTGCTTTACTTTAACACAGCCACTCGCCGGTATGAGGCCTCGGCCGCGAGGCGATCGGAGCCGCGCCCTCAACTGAACAGCCCTTCGCCCTACTGCCGTAAGATCAGCGTCCCGTTCCGCTGCTCGACGCTGACCAGGCGCTTGAGAAAGCTCTCTCCGAGCAGATTGATCTCGCCGGCTTCGGGCGCGAGAACCAGGGCCTCGACATCGTTCATGTAGAGGCCGCCAAGGCTCACGCGCGTCAGAACCGCTGGCGTCGCGGTCGACTGTCCGTTCGCCGTCTGGATCGTGCGCTTGCGCCCCCCCGACGGTGCGATGCCAAGCCGATGGGCGGTCGAAGCGGAGACGAAGACGTCGCTCGCGCCCGTGTCGACAAGCATATGCACCGGCAGCCCGTTGATCAGCGCCTCGCCCGCATATTGCCCGCGCTGGTCAGCTTCGAGCAGCGCCTCCCGGTAGCCGGACGATTCGCGCTTGGGCGGCTCCGACGGGGCCCGCTCGGTCGCCAGGTCGGCTGGGGCCTGGGCGGCTGGAGCTGGCGCGGCGGCGACAGAGGCCGGCGCGGACAGTCGCTCCAGCAGCCAGAAGGACCCCAGCAACGCCGCCGCAACGCCAAGGATCACGGCAAAAATCACGCGCCCGAACATTGCGGCCCCCGCCCGGACGCCATTCTCTCGCGACGCCGGTTCCCGAGCATCGCCGCGAGACGCGAAAATCCGGTGAATCGATTAGCGCAATCTCAAAGCACTTCACCGGGAGTTCGCGCCGCGCAGGAGAGCCGCTACGAGTTCGCCACGGCGGGGCGACGATGGTCGCCGGCTGGGGCCGATGAAGTGGGATGTCCAGAACCTGGCCCGCGATCGCCGAGCCGAGCCGCGCGAAGAAAACACAACGGCATGCATTCGCGTATCGCCCGCTTCATGGAATCGGCGAGCGCGGCCACGGCGGGCAAGTACGGTGAGCAGCGCTCGACGCCGAAGCGCGGATCGAGTCCCAGAAGCGAAATCGCCTAGACTGTGCGCCAGTTCGCCCCAGGATTGGGGCTGACCGGTCCGCCGCCCATCAGGGTGCTGCCGTCCATTTCCCAGATCGAGGTTTGGCCGCTGGTGTTTTGAAGAAGGATGTCGGCGAAGCCGTCGCCGTTGAAGTCGCCGGTTCCGGTCGCATGCCAGCTTGGCCCGGCATTGGGGCTCACGGGCCCACCGCCGATCAGCGTGTTGCCGCTCATTTCCCAGATCGAGAGTTGGCCGCTGCTCGTGTTCTGGAACAGGATGTCGGAACGGCCATCGTTATTGAAATCGCCCGTTCCGATCGCTTTCCAAGCAGGCCCGGGATTGGGGCTCACGGGTCCGCCGCCGATCAACGCGTTCCCGTTCATTTCCCAGATCGAGGCTTGGCCGGTGCTCTTGTTCTGCCACAAGATGTCGGAATGGCCGTCGTGGTTGAAATCGCCGCTTCCAATCGCTGTCCAACTCGGCCCCGGATTGGGGGTGACCGGCCCGCCGCCGGTTCGGGTGTTCCCGTTCATCTCCCAGATCGAGGCTTGGCCGCTGCTCGCATTCTGCCAGAGGATGTCGGAATGGCCGTCGCCATCGAAGTCGCCTGTTCCGATCGCTTTCCAAGCCGTTCCAGGATTGGGGCTGACGGGACCGCCGCCGATGCGGGTGTGGCCGTTCATCTCCCAGACCGAGGCTTGGCCGGTGGTCGTGTTCTGGAACAGGATGTCGGAGAAGCCGTCGTCATTGAAATCGCCAGGTCCAATCGCTCTCCACGCAGGCCCCGGGTTGGCGCTCACAGGGCCGCCGCCGGTCCGGGTGTTCCCGCTCATCTCCCAGACCGAGGCTTGGCCGTTCGCGTTCTGCCACAGGATGTCGGAATGGAGGTCGCCGTTAAAGTTCTCTTGGGGAAGCGGCGGCGCGTGGAAGGCTTGAGCTTCTATGCGCGTGTCCGCATCGGTCGAGTTTGGATTGCCTGAACTCCCATCCTGCCAGGCGACGAAAACCGTCCCGCTCGCGTTGGCGGCAATTGCGTTTTGATCTTGAGTCCCCGTCGTGACGGAATTGGCGACGCCCGGATTGAACAGGACAGAGCCATCTGGGCCGAAGCGCTGCTCGATCACATTTCCGCTCGAATCGTCGAACGTCACGACAAACCCGCCACCGGTCACGCCGGCGACATGAGGTTTGGCTCCGGCCGCCAAAACTCCCGGGAGGTTAAGCACAGGAGTCGCCGCGTGCGTGACGGGATCGTAGATGCTTACGACCAGGGCGGACGTCGTATCGTCTCGCGCGACGACGACGAAGCGTCCATCGCTCAGCGCCGCCACGTCGGGATCGGAAAAGGCGTCCAAACTGGCGTCGCCGAAAATATGGATGGGGGCCGCTAGCGCCGTCCCCGAGGAATTAAACAGCGTGAGGACGATGTCCTGCCCGTAGGACGCTCCCTGATCGTAGGTGTAGACGATCGCGGCGAGATTGCCGGAAGTTGCGACCCTGGCCTCTCCTTGGAAGCCGTCTGTGAACATCCAACGTGAGCGGACCGCCAACAAGTTGCGTTGGCCGTTGGAATTGAGAAACCCGTAAAAGACGTCGTCCTCCCCGGGCCTCGGTCGGCGTAGTCGAATTCCCACGTAACGATGCTGGTTCCATCGGCAAATGCCGCGATGTCCGCGTCGTCGACCGGACCCGCGTTCGGTTGGTGTATGATTGCGGCTCCGATGTCGATGACGAAGGGAGCGCTGAGTCCCGTCGTGTTGTCGTAGCGGCGAACATCGATGTTGTTGACCTCGATAGTGACGTTCGTCTGCTTTGTATGTGACCGAGGTGTCGGTATAGGCGACGAGAAATCCGCCGTCGGGCGTCGCGGCGACTGCGGGATCGACCGAAACGTGCGGGGCTGGATCAATGTCGACCACTCCGTTCTGGAGACCGCTCGAGACAGGCGGACCGATCGCATTTCCGCTCGCGTCGAAGAAATGCGCCAGCAGACTGTCGTCGGAATGCGGATTTTCGTAGACGACGACGAAGTCGCCGTTGGCAAGGGCCGCAACGGCGGGATCGCCCTGCGTTCCGGCCAACCCATCGGGACCGCCGTTTGTGCTGAAGTTGACCTGCTTCTCGCCGAGCGCGTTAAGTCCGGTTCCCATTATTGCCCCCGATTTGCGTTCTGATCGGTCAGAGGTCTGAGGAATTGGGTGCGGAGCGAGGTTGCCGTTAAACCCCGCCATCAAGGTCGGAAATGGGTAAGGTTCTAATAAAATTATCGCCATCGCGAC
This sequence comes from uncultured Alphaproteobacteria bacterium, assembly GCA_963802615.1. Classification (GTDB taxonomy): domain Bacteria; phylum Pseudomonadota; class Alphaproteobacteria; order Rhizobiales; family Beijerinckiaceae; genus Roseiarcus. Next base: position 20,911 of record CAWDKC010000017.1, on the reverse strand, counting down.
GCCGCGTGGCAGGCGGACGGCATGATCAAGCCACCACGCAGGCTTGTCAATAGGTAGAACTACCTATTCCTGCACCGGGCTCTGTTGGCTCCGCCTCAGCGCGGCGCGCCAGCGACGTCCGCCATATCCCGCCCGCGCCGCTGAGCCGCAACCGAGAGCCGTTCTCGCCATGCCCGAGGGCCAGGGCGAGGAGTCCGATTGAGGCAAAGCGCCAGCAGGTTCTCGCAATACTTGCGCCGTACCGCCTTGGGGCTTCGGCTCGATCTTCTCCTTGACCGACCCAAGCCGCCCTTTTCGTCACCCGAAACGCAGCCTCCGCCCAATACGCATTGTCCGAGTCACCCTCGTCGCCCGGACGCAATATCGTAGATCCAAATCGGCGAAAGGTCGGTAAGCAACGCCAGCACTTGCGCTGCTCGCACCTCGCGCGGACCAAACGCTGAATATCGGCGCATGCCCTCGGCGTCGAGTTCGGAGTAGAACGTGATCCGGCGCTCGACCTCTTCGATCGTCTCGCGCCCGTTTGCTCGCGCGCAAAGCCGGGCGAGTTTCTCTGAATCCATGGTCTTGAGAAACCTGCCGCTGATAAAGGCGTCGGGTCCCAAAACGTGCGCGTCCATGAGGCTGAAGGCGCCTCGGATCGCGTTCTCGATCGAGTCCTTGCGTCGCCTCTCGAGGTGCTTCAGGACCGCGCTGGCGACGAGAACCGCAATGACGGCGCCCCCCGCCTGCACCCGTCGATCGGCAATCCAACGGCTCGGGTCGACGGTAAACCTGCAAAGGCTCAAGGGCCAGGAACAACCACAGCGCGACGGTCGCCAGGTAAACTGCCGAAATGGCGCTCCGATGACCGACCGGCCACCGAAGCCGCCAGAAACCGTAGGACAGCCAATCGGTCTGACGGTGCGCAAAGGCGCCATCGGGGATTCCAATTTCACGCTCAATGGCGGCGGCCCGCTTGATCAAACCGTCATAGAGCTGGTCGTTTCTCTTGTTGTAAGTGATGAGACCCAGCGTGGCCGCCAGGCCAAACACCGCGAAGGGCAGCGTTCGTGGCGATTGGTTCTCGGGCTTGAGAGCGGCGCCGGCCAGGGCGGCCAGGGGCAGAAGGCCGAGCAGCTTGAAACGGATGTCCGTCAGAGCCCGAAAGTTGCTGCCGATCTCGGAATATTCCTTCAGCAGCGCCTCCCTGCGGTCCTTCTTATCTTGGGCGGGTTCGTCCGGCTTGCTTTCCATGGTAGCCCCGACGCAGTAGGCGCCTCTCGCCGCCAGCCGGCGAGCACGAGGAAGGCGATTCGCGCAGCGAACGCTTTGTAAAGCGCGCTCCCGTTCGACCCCGGCCTGCGTCGCTCAGGCGATCATGACTGGACGAGCCGCCGTCAGCAACTAGAGCGCGCGGCGAAAAAGTGGACACCGGTTTTTCGCCAAAAAGCGCGCGAAATCAAAGAAACGAGAGCGCGCGGCGATTCGACCGAATAGCCGAGCGCTCTAAAGGTAACGGTTCAGCAGGTTCTCATAATATTCCTGCTGTCCTGACTTGGGCTTGGGCTCGATCTTCTTTTTCGCGACCTGCGCCGCGATCGATTCCAGTGTCGCGCCTTTCGCCAGCATCGCCTTGGCCTCAGGCTTGTCCCAGCCGGCGTAGCGCTCGGCGCGCAGCGCATCGAACTTGCCGTCCTCGATCATGCGAGCGGCGGCGACCAGCGCCGCGGCGCAGACGTCGATGCCGCCGATATGGCCGAGCAGACAGATCGGCCGGGATCGATCGACTGACGGCGCACCTTGGAGTCGAAATTGAAGCCGCCCGGCGATAAGCCCCCCGCCTTCAGGATGAAATAGAGCGCCGGCACGAGCTCGGCTGCATTGTTGGGGAACTGGTCGGTGTCCCAGCCGGACTGATAATCGTTGCGATTGGCGTCGATCGACCCAAGCATTCCGAGCGCGGTCGCGAGCCCGATTTCATGCTCGAAGGAATGGTGCGCAAGCACCGCATGGCCGACTTCGATGTTGAGCTTGACCTCCCGCTCGAGCCCGAAGCGCTGCAGGAAGCCGAACACGGTCGCGACATCGAAATCGTATTGATGCTTGGTCGGCTCCTGCGGCTTCGGCTCGACCAGGATCACGCCCTTGTAACCGATCTTGTGCTTGTGCTCGACGACCAGGGAGAGAAAGCGCCCGAGCTGATCCTGCTCGCGGCGCAGATCGGTGTTGAGCAGCGTCTCGTAGCCCTCGCGGCCGCCCCACAGCACGTAATTGGCGCCCTTGAGCCTATGCGTCGCCTCGATGACGTTTTTCACCTGCGCCGCGGCGTAGGCGAACACGTCGGGATCGGGATTGGTGGCGGCGCCGGCGAGGTAGCGCGGATGGCTGAACAGATTGGCGGTGCCCCAGAGAAGCTTGGTTCCGGTCTTCTGCATCTTGTCAGCAAAGAGGTCGGTCATCTCGGCGAGGTTTTTGCCGAACTCCTTGAGGCTCTCGCCCTCGGGGACGACGTCGCGATCGTGGAAGGTGAAGAACGGAAAGCCGAGGGTCGTGAACATCTCGAACGCCGCATCCGCCTTGGCGCGCGCGCCTTTCATCGTCTCGCCGTCCCACGGGCGCTCGAAGGTCGGCGCGCCGAACATGTCCGTCCCCATCCAGGCGAAGTTGTGCCAGTAGCAGACGGCGGGCCTGAGATGCTCGGCCATCGTCTTGCCCATCACCACGCGCGAGGGGTCGTAGTGGCGATAGGCGTAAGGGTTGTCGCTCTTCTGCCCCTCAAAGCGCACAGGGCCGATGTCGCCGAAAAAGCGCTTGCTCATGGGTCCGTCTCCTCCGCTGTCCACGGTCTAAAGCAGAATTGTGCAGTCGGCTCAACAGGCCGCCAATCTCGGAACTTCCACAGCGCCGCCGCCCGGCCGATGCGCCACGGGCTCCCCATTGTCCCAGCCGTCAAGACCAGGAGTCTATATCTTGTCTTTTTCCGAATTTATTGCTATAGTGTTTTTACCGCCGGAAACGGCGACGGTTCACCGGACGCGTCAGGGCGCCGGCTGCGGAGACGCGAACGAGAGGGTCGGTTCCTTCGCCGTCGACCCGCAACCTGGGAGGCGAGTTGAGATCGAGGGAAATTTTTTTATTTGGAGTTGCTGTAACCCATTGAAAAGTCCGGATTCGACCAAAGGAATCCAAGGAAATGCAAGTGCTTTTTCTTGATTTTCCTTGGATTCGCTTGCACCGGGTTCGCCATCAGGTTGCATTTTTCGCCGGGACCGGCCCGCTCTTACCCAACCAGCGTCGCACCGGCCTGGGGCTCGAGCGGGTGTAATTACACAACATCACCTTGCTGTTACCGTAAGAGAAATCCAGGAAATCCTGGGCGCCGCCCCATTGATGGCCGCTCCCGCCCATGAGGCGCGATGAGCGCTGGTGCGCCCTCTAACCGGCGCGGAAGTCGCGCACAAATTGAAGGAGCCCCTTCAATCCGATTGCGCAATCCTCGAGGCTTATGGATTCCAGCGGATTGTGGCTCACGCCCCCCTTGCAGCGAACGAAGAGCATGCCGGCGGGACAGAGCTTCCCCATGGCCATCGTGTCGTGACCAGCGCCCGAGGGCAGGAGTTGGGGCGGAACGCCAACAGCCTCGACCGCTTCTTTCAGGCCGGCGATGATCCCTTGATCGCAAGCGAAAGCGTCCGCTTCATGCGTCCTGATGAGGCTCGTGCTGACGCGCCGCGCGGCGGCGATGGCGTTCATCCGCGCTTCGATGTCGGCGATCGCCGAGGCTCGGTTCGCGTCCGCCGGGGCTCGTATGTCGATGGAAAACTGCACATGACCGGGAATGACGTTGGTCGCGCCGGGCCAGGCTTCGAGACGTCCGACAGTCGCCACGAGATCCGGTTCGCGACGGGCCCGATCTTCGATCGCGAGCATCATCTCGGCGGCTGCAGTGAGCGCGTCACGACGCAGGCTCATGGGCGTCGCGCCCGCATGGCCGGCGACGCCGTCCACGCCGACCTCGAGCCTCGTTGCGCCGTTGATCGCGGTGACGACGCCAAGCGGCAGCCCCTCCGCCTCGAGGCGGGGACCCTGCTCGATATGCGCCTCGACGAACGCGGCGACACCCTCGCGCCGAAGAAAAGGCGCGCGTTCAGGATCGCCGCCGAACGCGATCAGCGCCTCGCGCATCGAGACGCCGTTGGCGTCGCGCTGATCGAGCGCATCCTCCGGATAGCCTCCGGCAAGCGCGAGCGAACCGGTGAGGGTCGTGCGAAAGCGCACGCCCTCCTCATCGCCGAAGGCCACGATTTCAATCGCGTGGTCAAGGCGCTCGGCGCGCGCGCTCAACCGCTCAACGACGGCGAGCGCCGCGAGCGCGCCGTAGTTTCCGTCGTAGATCCCGGCGTCGCGCACGGTGTCGATGTGCGAGCCAAGCATGAGAGCCGGAGCGCCTGCCCGTTTGCCCTCATAGCGGGCCACGACATTGCCGGCTGCGTCAATTTTCGCTTCGAGGCCCGCCTCGCTGCACCAGCCGATGAAGCAATGCGCGGCCCGTCGATGCGCTTCCGACAGAAAAAGCCTCGTCAACCGTCGCGGTTCGTCGGTGAAGTCCGCGAAGGCCTCGAGCCGGGCCATCAACCGCCGGCCAGCCGCGAGCTCCCGGTCCGATACGCGAAAGTCCTTCAATTCTGCGCCGTCTCGACTCCCAGCCAGCGGGCCAGGACCTTGCGCTCGTCCTCGGTCATCTGGCTGAAATTGTTTGGCGGCATCGCGTGCGTCAGAACCGCCTGCTGGCGGATGGCGGGCGCGAAACGGGCGATATGTTCGGGCGTATCGAGAAGCACGCCCTTCGGGGCCTCGCCAATCTCCTCCATTGGCTCGGCCGCATGGCACATCATGCATCGGAGCTGCACGATATCGACGACGTCCTGCGGCGCTTTCGGCTCATCAAGCCTCGCGGTTTCGGTCGGCAGCGCCGCCAATCCCATCATCGAGCGCATGCCGGGCGAAGCGGTCGCGGCGAAGCCGAAAGCGCAAAGAATGGCGACGGCGGCCGCCGCCCACGCCCACCAGGGCGCGCGGTCGTGATCGAGATGCCAGACGTTGTAAAAATAGCGGACCATCGCGCCGGCGACGATGATGCAGGTCACGATGGCGGGGATGGCGCGCGGGTTGGAAAAGGCTGACGGCGTATGGCTCGACAGCATCAGAAACACAACCGGGAGGGTGATGTAGTTATTGTGCGTCGATCGGATCTTCGAACTCTGGCCCCACGCCGGATCGGGTGTCTCACCGGCCTGCAGCGCGGCGATGCTTTTGCGCTGGTTCGGCATGATGATGAAGAACACGTTGGCGGTCATGATGGTCGCCATGAGCGCGCCGGTATGGATGAGCGCGCCGCGGCCGGAGAAGACGAGCGTGAACACCCAGCTCGTCGCCACGACATAGCCGAACCCCACCAGCGCGAGCAGCGGCTCGTTGGCGGCGAGCGGCGAACGGCACAGGAAATCGTAGACGAGCCAGCCGAGCGCCAGCGCGACGATCCCGATCAGCGCCGCCTGCCAGGGCTCGAGCGGCATGACCGCGGGGTCGATGAGAAAGAGCGACGACTGCCCGTAATAGACCCAGCAGAGCAGCGCAAAGCCGCTCATCCACGTCCAATAGGACTGCCACTTGTGCCAGATGAGATGCTCGGGAAGCGCGGCGGGCGCGAGCAGGTACTTCTTCATTTCATAGAAGCCGCCGCCGTGCACCTGCCAGGATGTCCCCTTGATCCCCGCATCGTCGCCCGCCTTTTTGCGCAGGGAGGCGTCGAGATGCATGAAGAAGAACGATCCGCCGATCCAGGCGATGGCCGCCGTCACATGGAGCCAGCGCAAAAGCGCCGAGCCCCATTCCCAGCCAAAAGTCTCCAGCGCCCCCATTCAACCTGCCTCCTCCGGGCAAGACGACATGCGCCCGGCCGGGTCACGATAAAGGCGGCGGCGCGATTTTGGTAGGCAGTCGGCCGCGCCGCCGGGCTCGGCGCGGTCAGTTGCAAGGACCGCGCCGCCCGCTGTTAACCGCCCGTTGATAACGCAGCGTTAACACTATCAAAGTCTTAAATCACAAGGAGAAATCAGGTTTTGCAGGCGTCTGACAAAAGCCCAAGTTTCGGCCGATTTGCGGCGCAGGACCCCGGCCGATCCCGTTTCCGCCGCCGTGACCCGCGGTCCCGCCCGCCAACACAAGGTCGCCCACCCCGATGAATCCTGCCGACGCAGCCGCCGCGGCCGCTACTCCGGAAACCAGCATCCTCGCGATGTTCTGGTCGGCCCACATCGTTGTGAAGGCGGTGATGCTGGGTCTCTTCCTCGCTTCGCTCTGGTGCTGGACGATCATTTTCGACAAGACCCGGCTGTTTCGTAAATTCAAGAGCGAGATGGAAAGCTTCGAGCAGATCTTCTGGTCGGGCCAATCGCTCGAGGAGCTCTACACATCGCTCTCCAACCAATCGAACAATACGGCCGCAGCGGCTCTGTTCGTGGCGGCGATGCGGGAGTGGAAGCGCTCGTTCCAGCAGGCGGCCGGCTCGTTTCGCGGCCTTCACGCGCGCATCGACAAGGTTCTCGACGTCTCGATCGCGCGCGAGGTCGAGCGGCTCGAATCGAACCTCCTTGTTCTCGCGACCATCGCCTCCGCCGGACCGTTCATCGGTCTGTTCGGCACGGTGTTCGGCATCATGAACTCGTTTCAGTCGATCGCGGCGTCGAAGAACACGTCGCTCGCGGTCGTCGCCCCCGGCATTGCGGAAGCGCTGCTGGCGACGGCCATTGGCCTCTTCGCAGCCATCCCGGCGCTGATCGCCTATAACAAGCTGCAGGGCGACGTCGCCAAGGCGCAGGCGCGGCTGGAGAGCTTCGCCGACGAATTCTCGTCAATCCTGTCCCGGCAGATCGACCATCATCTGTCGATCGAAAAAGTCTCCTGAGACGGATGGAGCGACACGATGGCCTCGTCTCCCGTCATTGGCAAACGCAAGAGCGGTCGGGGGCGGCGCGGCGTTCCGCGCTACGGCGCGATGGCGGACATCAACATGACGCCGTTCATCGACGTCATGCTCGTGCTTTTGATCATCTTCATGGTCGCCGCGCCCCTCCTGACCACCGGCGTTTCGGTCGATCTTCCTCGCGCGAGCGCGACCGCGCTCAATGTCGATCGCAAGCCGATCGCCGTCTCGCTCAACGAGGAAGGCCAGCTTTATGTGATGGACCAGCCGACGACCGACGCGGATCTGGTCGCCAAGCTCCAGGCGGCCTCGCAGAGCGACACCGATCAGCGCATCTACCTTCGCGCCTCGAAGGTCGTCCCCTACGGGCGGGTGGCGGAAATCATGGCGGCGGTCACCTCCGCCGGGTTCAAGAAGGTGGCCCTGGTCACCGAGCCGATCAAACAATAGCCGGGAGCGGCGTTGGAAGAACGGCGGTCATATTCGAATCTCGCGGGCTCCGCAGCGCTCCATGGAGCGCTGCTGGCGCTGGTCGTGCTCGGCTTCGCCTCGGCCCCCCGATTCGCCGACACGCCCGAAGCGATCCCGATTGAAACCGTTTCGCTGAGCGAGCTCAATCAGATCGCCAACGGCGAGAAGGACGCCAAACCGGCGCCGCAGGTTACGCCCGCGCCCCCGCCCCCGCCACAGCCGGCCCCAACCCCTCCGCCCAAACCGGAGGCCGCGCAGCCCCAGCCCACGCCGCCAAAAGCCGAAAACCCGCCGCCGAAGCCCGCGCCGCCGCAGAAAGCGGATGCGACGCCTCCGCCGGAGCCGATGCCGCCGGAACGACCCGAAACCCCGCCCCCGCCGAAGCTTGCCGAGGCGCCGGTCGAGCCGCCGGTGCGGCCAAAATTCATTGATCCGGCGCCTGAACGCGCGAAGGAGCCGGCGCCGGAGAAACCAAAACCGTCGCGCAATTTTGACCCGAACGCGATCGCCAAGCTGATCGGACAGGGCAAAACGGCGACGGCCGCGCCAACTCAGACGGCGGCCGCGACGACGCCCCAGGGGCTCGCGCGCCACGACGCGCCGCGCATGTCGATGTCGATGGCTTCGGCGCTCGACGCGTGGCTGACGGAGAGCTACCTCAACTGCTGGACCCCTCCGCCGGGCATGCCTGAAGGCGACACCTATGTCGCGCAGATCAAGGTGGTCTTCAATGCTGACGGATCGCTCTCGGGGCGCCCGGTTCTGTTGAACCCGCCGAGCGACCGGGCCTGGCGGGCGCATGCGGAAAGCGCGATGCGCGCGGTGCGGAAATGCGACCCCCTGAAGGTTCCTGCCGAATACATGCCCTATTTCGAACAATGGAAGGTCGAAACCATCCATTTCGATCCGCGAGAGAGCCAGGGATGACGTCGATGCAACCGCAGCGCCGGGCTGCCCCGCGTGCGGGCGACAAGCGAAAGCGAGGGTTTACCGCAATGCGAATGTTACCGAGACCGATCGGAGCGCTCGTCCTCATCGCGATCGCGGCTGCCGCCTACATTGGTTACGAACGCCTGGCGCATCGCCATCCCTCCCGCGTCGCCGAGGCCCCCAAACCCGTCGCCGAGCCTCCCCTGCCCCCCGCCCCGCCAGCCGCCGTTGCGGCGGCTCGAGCGTTGAGCGAACCGACGCCGGCCGAGCCGCCCGCGCGCATGACCTCAGCCCAGCAGGCCGGCTTCGACGCCTGGCTGATCAAGACCTATCTCGCATGCTGGAAGCCGGCGCGGCAGCCAGTCGACGCCGATGTCTATGTCGCGCAGATGCGCCTCGCCTACAACCCGGACGGCTCGCTGTCGAAGGCGAAGCTCGTCAATCCGCCGTCAGACCCGGCTCTCAAACCGCAAGCCAAGAGCGTTCTCGCCGCGGTGCAGAATTGCAACCCGCTTCCAGTGCCGGCGCAATATCGCCCGTTTTATCAGCAATGGAGAACCAAGACCGTCCACTTCGATCCTCAAGTCGCCGCTCGGTGAGCGCAGGCGGCGAAGGTTGGTTGTGGCCCTGCGAGATCGCCCGATGAATGTTTCTTGTTTCGTTTCGCGCCGACGCGCGCTTGCAACCCTGGCGTTCGGCCTCGCCGCGCTCGGCGGCGCGCCGGCGATCGCAGAGGGCGACATCTATGTGCATGCGGGGGCGAATTTCAAGCCGGTGACGATCGCTGTGACCCCGTTCGCGGGTGAACTGGCGGGCGACAAGATCAGCAGTGTTGTGTCCTCGGATTTTGCCCGCTCGATCTTCCTTCTGCCGCTCAATTCGACCAGCTTTCCCGAAACGATCGCCAATCCCGACGCCTCGCCCAACATGGAGGCGTGGAAGACGGCCGGCGCGCAATTCGTGCTGACCGGACGGGTGCTGCATCAGGACGCGGGGCGCGTCACCGCGCAATTCCGCTTGTGGGACACCGCGACCGGCGAACAGGTGGCGGGGCAGCAATATTCGACAGACGCGGCGAACGCGCGCCGTGTCTCGCACATGATCGCCGACGCCGTGTTTTCGCGCGTGACCGGCGAGAAGGGATTTTTCGATTCCCGGATCGTCTTCGTCGACGAGACCGGCCCCAAGGAGAAGCGGCGCAAGCGGCTCGCGGTCATGGACATGGACGGCGCCAACGTCAAATATCTCGATGGCGGAAAAGAACTCGTCGTCACCCCGCGCTTCTCGCCTTCCGCCCCGCAAGTCGCCTACATGTCCTTCGGCGGCGGCGATCCCAAGGTGACCCTGCTCAATCTCGACACCGGACAACGCGAGTCCGTGGGCAATTTTCCCGGCATGACCTTCGCGCCGCGGTTCTCGCCGGACGGTCAGCAGATCGCGCTGTCCCTTTCCGACGGGGCGAGCACCAACCTTTATTCCATGGACCTGCGCTCACGCGCCACGACCCGCCTCACCGAAGGTTCAGCGATCGACACCTCGCCGACCTATTCGCCCGACGGTTCGCAGATCGCCTTTGAATCCGACCGCGGCGGCTCGCAGCAGATCTATGTGATGAGCGCGAGCGGCGGTCCGGCCAAGCGCATTTCGTTTGGCGAAGGCCATTACTCGACGCCGGTCTGGTCGCCGCGTGGCGATCTGATCGCCTTCACGCGCATCAAAGGCGGCTCTTTCGGCATCGGCGTGATGAAGCCGGACGGCTCGGGCGAGCGAATCCTGGTCGACGGCTTCCACAACGAGGGGCCCACCTTTGCCCCCAACGGCCTCTATCTCATGTTCTTCCGCGACGCCGAAGGCTCAGGCGGCCCGAAGCTCTACATGACCGACATTTTCGGCCATGCTGAATTCCTCGTGCCGACTCCCAATTACGCCAGCGATCCCTCCTGGGGTCCGCTGATGCAATGAGGCCGCGGCCGGACGACGGCGCTAAGGCGCGCCGGCCGGCGGTTCCGTGGCGCCCGATTTCGGCGCGCCATTCAGTGCGTCAAGATCGGCCGGTCCTGGCTCTTTTCCTTCTCGAAGGAAATCGATCATATCCAGGAAAATATAGACGAACCGTACGACCGGGTTTTTCGTGACGTCCGGGTTCAAAGGACCCCCGATCGGCGCTTCATGCGCCAGGTCGCGCTCGATCGCCTTGCGATAAAAGCGCCATGTCGCGTGGCCAAGCACTGGCATGACGACAGCCAGGCCGAAGAACAGCGGCAGCGAGCCAAGGACCAGCGCCACCGCGACGATCAGACCCCAGCATGCGACGGCGAGGGGATTGGCGCGCGTCACGCGCAACGAGGTCTCAAGCGCCGGCATGAGGCCGAGGTCGCGATCAAGCATCAGCGGGAACGAGACGACGCTGATCGCAAGCGTGAGCGCGGCGAAGCAGAAGCCGACGAGCACGCCTACGACGATCAACGCCCACCCGCGACCGGTGGCCAGAACGTCCTGAAGGAACGGGATTGCGCCAGCGGGCGGAGCGGGCCCGTAGAGCCACACATAGATGAGTTCTGCGGCGAAGATCCAGGCGGCGAAGATCGCAACCAGGAGCACGCCGAACGCAAGAATTGAAGGCAGAGCCGGCGAGCGAAGGACCGTGAAGGCGTCGCGTCCTCTCACCATCAGGCCGCGCTCGCGCCGGCGGCTCATCTCATAGAGGCCGATGGCGACGAACGGCCCGACGAGTGCAAAGCCTGCCGCGAGCGGAAAGGCCAAGTGCAGCGCATTGCCGAGCGATGTCATCGCGAAGAGCGCAATCCCCGCAACGGCGTAGAACAGGCCGACGAATACCGGATAGGTCGGCATCGAGAAGAAATCGTCGAGCCCCTCCTTGAGCGCGGAGAAGCAGTCGTCCGGGCCGATCCGTCGCACGCGCGGCGGCGCAGTGAGGGCCTCGGGTCCGAAATAGACGTGGAAAGCGGAAGTCACGGCGGATCCTCCTTCATATCGTCTGCGCCGGACGAGATTTCGGGCGTCAGCCAGGAGGACCGGAACGTCGCGAAAACTCGCGCGCGCTGAGCCAGTGAGCTTACACCCGGCGCTGCGGCCTGTCACCCGCGATCGGAGAGCGCGGCGCTCGAGCGCGCTTGCGCTCAACCCGCCGTCGCGCCTCGGGCCTTGATGGCCGGCGCCCGCCGGGACCCCGACATCTTCGTCAGAGCGAAGATGATGGCGAGCGTCGCGCAGTAAACGACAACCTGCAGCACGGAGGGCTGGTCTGAATAGCCGATCAGCGTGTGCAGCACGCGCCCGAACAGGCTCGTGTCGGAGAGGATGGCGGACGTGTCCCAGGCCGTCTCGCTCAGCATCGTCAGAATGCCGGCCTGTTGGAGGAAGAGCACAGCCTGCGCGGCGAGGCCCGCAGCAAGCAGGCTGATCAGCATGGTCGTGACCGCGAACAGACGCCGCTGCGGGATCGCCGCCAAACCCAGATAGGTCAGCGCCGTCACCGCGACGCCCGCCGCAAGTCCGAGCAGCGAGCCGATCAGCAATTCGGCCGCCGTCGAGCCTCCCGCCGCGATGAGGCCATACATGAACAGGGCGACCTCCGAGCCTTCGCGCATCACGGCGACCGCGCAGACCACGCCGAGCGCGAAGATCGATTGCGATCCTGACCGAACGGCCTCGCCCACCCGCCTGACGTCGGCGGCGAGCTCGCGGCCATGGCTCGCCATCCAGACATTGTGCCAGGTCAGCATGACGACGGCGATCAGAAGGATCGAGGCGTTGAAGATCTCCTGCCCGACGCCCTGCAGGGCTTCGCCGATGGCGCCGGCAAACGCCGCGACAAGCGATGCGCCCACGACGCCGGCCAACACGCCCATTGCGATCGCGAGCCGGCTGCCAACGAGGCCTTTCGTCACCGCCAGAACGATGCCGACGATCAGCCCGGCCTCAATGACCTCACGAAAGACAATGATGAGCGCGCCAAGCATCGTCGTTTGCTACCCGTATTTCGCCGACTGGCCGACGCTTACTTGACGATCAGGAAACCCTCGGTCGTGTCCTCGTGGTAGTCGTCGAAAAAACGATAGCGGCCCGGCCCGAGCGGGCGGACTTGGATGGCGATCTTCCCGCCGCCAGGCACGACCTTTTCCACACGAAGCGTCTTGCTTTCGAATTCGGAAGGCGTCGAATCGAGGTTGGACACGTCGATTATGATCGGCTTTCCGGCCGGCGCGGTCGGCTCAGCCGGCGAAAATCTGTGGTCCTTGAGCGTCAAGCTGACCCTCGCAGCGTCGTCCGCGACGGCGAGAGCGCAGCCTATCCCGATGACGAACGCGACGCCTAGGGCGGCTGTTGAAATCACACGCATGTTTGTCGCTCCTGTCTGGTGTCGCTGCTAGAACTCAATCTCGAACTTCAGATTGCCCTGCTGGTGCGGGAAGTTCGTGAGGTCGAGGCCAAAGTTTTCGCCGCTGGCATGGCCGGCGATCTGGGTCGACCAGGCCGCCGCCAACATCACATGGCCGTTGAACTGGTAGTGAAACGTCGGCCCGAGATAGAGGGCCTGGCCCTGGAACGATTGAATGCCCGCCCCGTCATAGGCGGCGTCATATTCGATCTCGGCGCCCATGGTCAGCTTGGGCGTGAAGCGATAGGCCATCGCGCCCGAGACTCCATACTCCGCCGACCACGCCCACGATTCGCCGGGCGCCCGAGCATAGTCCGGAGTGTAGACGATGTTCGTCGCCGCGTAGAGCCGGTTCGGAATGAGTTCCGTATCAAGGATCCCTTTGAACGTCATATTGAAGTCGGTGACTGGTTGCCCGCCGTCATCGATGCGGGCCCATTCCGGCTCGGCGACCAGCGTGAGCCCGAACGGCGAGCCTGGGCCGCGACCGATGACCAGGTAGCGAAATTCCGCAGACAGGCCGCTGAAGTTGAACCCGTGGGCGTCCGGCATTCCGGGCACGTCATTGACCGAGAAGCCCAGCCCATGGGCGCTGAGCTCGTAACCGAAATTCTGCGTCGGCACGCTCTCGAACTCGACCTCCTGCTCGATGGCTGCGTATCTGCCCCCGCGCAGGCCCGATGCGGTCGTCGTCTCAAATTCGATCGCCTTCTCTCCCTCGGCGCCGATGTCGGCTCCCTCGGTGAACCCGAATATATATTTCGTCTCCAGCTCATGATACGGATCGGGCATCGACACTTTCCCGAGGCTGGGCAACGTTATCCCGGAACTGACGGAGTTGGCCGTTTGCGCATCGGCCACTGAAAGTCCTTCATATCCTGCCGCGAAGATCGACACGGACGCCCACATGCAGGCGCCGAAGCGCCGCCCCCATCGAATTGTCATCAAGCCCCCGCGGACCAAACGTTCCAGGGACTGCGATATGCAGTCCAAGGGCTAACACTCGACCCGCCTTTGCCCAATGGACTCGCCCAAAAATCGGAACGATTTCAATTTGAAATCATTTCAACTTGATCGGCGACTTGATCGTTCGCCCGCGGTCACACGAGCACGCCGCTGACCGGACGTGGCAAACCGGCCCGCGCGCGCCGCTTCTCGGTTCACGAGCTCCCGGCGCCTCTAGGGCGAAAATTGCGGACGTTTCCCGAGCCGCCTGGCTCAGCCCGGCCTGGAGAAAGAGGACAGCCTGCGCTACGATCCCTGCCGCGAGCAGCCTGATCAGCGCAGCCGATCGCGAACCGGATCGCACCGCCTCGCCGTCCGGCAGGACTCTTTATCTCGGTCTCGGGCGCCGCCGCCTTCCGCCGCTGGGATTAAGCAGACTGAGTCAGAAGTAGCGGGTAATACGGAGGCGGCCGGCGAAGCCGTCCGAGTCGCCGTGCCAATCGCCCGGCGCGAAGACCGCGCCGCCCACGTCGCCAAGGTTGTAAACCGTGCCGAGGAACCCGCTCGGCCGATCCTGAACTCGTCCCTTGATACATCATCTCGAGGTCGAAGTTCAGGTTGGTCACGGGATTCCAGCCGAGGTCCGCGCCCAGGATCCAGGTCTTCGCTTTTGGCGAGAGCGGGCCTTGTATCGCCTGAGCGACGCCGCAGCCAAGGCCGAAGAAATTGCAGCCGCCGCCCATGTTGCTCCAGCTGATCTCGCCGTACGAACCCTCGAGATCGAGATAGAACTGCGGCGTGAAGTGGTGCTCGAACAAGGCCGTGATCGACCACGCGGTCGGCTTCGACCAGGTGTTGGTCAGCGGGTTGAAGAAAGCGTCGGCGAGATACATCGGCTGACCGTTGCCGTTGACCTGGCCGCCCTCGCCCCACATCATCTCTCCCCCGCCCATGCCCCCGTACCAAACGGCGCTCTGACTGTAGGCTCCGGTCAAGAGGACGCTGTCGCTGTCGCCAAGCTGCGGCAGGTTGACCTTCACGCCGGCGTCGATGCCCCAGCCGACCTGGGTGTGTTTATAGTCGCAATCGACCAGCGCGATCGCCGCAACGCCGCAACCGTCGACCGCGGCCGCCCCGCCGGTGACGGCGTTCGAAGTCACATTGACGTCGTGGATCACGCCCGAAAGCTGAGCCTCGCCCCAGCCCTGCTTGAAGTGCAGAGCGCCCACGATGTCGGGCCAGCGCTGGCCGCCAAAGGTGATGTTTCCAGGGTTGGAGCCAGCCGCGCCGGTCATCTGCGTGCCGGGGCCGGAGGCGACCGGGCCAGGGCTTTCCGCCGAGATCGTCGCCGAAAAGCCCTCGCCGAACGAGGCCGTGTAGGCCAAGAGCGGAGGCTCGTTGAAGCCCTTGCGGTCGGGGGAGAGAAAGTTCGCCCAGTTGTCGCCGCCGGCCGTGAACGAGAAGAACGATTGCGCCACCCCGGCGGTGATCCCGGCCCAGGTCAGGTAGCCGGTGTTGAGATAGGTCGAAGTGCCGGTATTGTCGAAGCCGCTGCCCGTTTCCGAGTTGAGGTCGAAGTGGCCGATCAAAGGCCCGTAGGCGGTGTTGGAGGCCATGTCGAACCCGAAGTTGGCGCGGGTTGTCCAGCCGGTCTGGTCACGATTGAAGGTTGTGTTCCCTTGAGCCTCGCTGGCAGCGACGAGCACGCGCTGGGTGGAAAGCCCCGTCCCGAATGGCAGCGGGGCAACGCCGGTGATTCCTTCGAGGATCGAAGTGCTGGCCCAGTTGTACTGCGTGTTGAGATTGCCGCCCTCGAACTGCGCCGTGATGTAACCGCTGAACTTCACGCAGGTGTCGGAGCCCGGCAGCGTCCAACCCGTGACGCCGCCGACATTGCAAACTCGAACGTATTCGACAGGCGCCGCCTTCCTGGTGGGAAGATCGGCCGCCTGAGCGGTGGCGACGGCGACGATGCCGGCGGTAGAGGCCAAGAGCAGAGTTCTGAGAACTGTCATTTCCAATCCAACTGTGTCGGGCGGTGGCAGGTTGAATTCGTGGCGATTACCGCCCGAGCCCGGGTCCTCCGAGCGAGGCGACATGCTGTCGACATCGACGCCGCTGGCGAACGGGCGCAAACGCTCTCGCGCGCTAAAGCGCTGCCTTTAACTTGTCATTGCTGTGCCCCTCTCGGCTGTAGCGTGCCGACCCGCGACTAAACAGTATCTGCGGGCAAACACGAAAGACAAGAGTGACGAAGCAAGATTGGAAAGGGTTCAATTTAGAACTATTTCAAGATTACTTTGGCGGCCCGCGCCCGATCCGCCGGCGCGCGGGGGGCGGGCTTCCCCTGTGGCGCGGGTTCGCGCAAAATTGTTAGCCGTGGGCGCAGAAAACCCTTGCGCCGAAGCGCGATTTGCCCAAATGTACCCTTGCCCAATACGCACGTGCCTGTGGTCGTGTGTCGGTCGGCGGGGATCTGGACAAGAGGCCAGTTAACCGCCCCTGGAAGACCGGCAGCCGGAGGCGAACCGGCGAACCCCGCCCAACGGGGGACGCGACTTGAAGCAACGACGGACCGGGCTTTTTTGGTCTCTGCCGGCCCTCCAAAGGTCGGCGCCCAAAGAGGCTTGTCTATCTTGCCGGGCGTGCGGACAGGACATTTCCTCGTCCAAACGATGGCTCTGATCGCTTGAGGCTATGCGGCCTTCAGCGCGTCTTGGCCACGGCGTAGCCGCTGACCGCTCGAGCGGTCCGTCGATGGCTTTCTCAAAGCCTGTCGCCGGATTCGCGTGGGCGGTCGCGTCGGCGGGTCAACGACTGCGCGTCGCGTCTCCAAAGCGCGAGCGAAAAGTCGCATCGCCGGCGAATCCTTCATGTTTCCAGGCGCGGAGCGATCCGCGCTGTTGGGGGATGCCGCTCATGACGGACCGTATCAAGGACTTCCTCGCCCGCAATCGCGAAGATGGGCCCCGCCTCGTCGTCGATCTCGACGTCGTGCGCGAGAATTATCTGGGCTTCGCCAGCGCCCTTCCCGATACGCGCGTCTTCTACGCCGTGAAGGCGAACCCGGCGCCCGAGATTCTCGATCTGCTGGCGGGGCTAGGCTCGTGCTTCGACACCGCCTCGATTGCCGAGATCGAGCAGACACTGGCCGCCGGCGCGTCCCCGGACCGCATCAGCTTCGGCAACACGATCAAGAAGGAGAAGGACATCGCGCGCGCCCATGCGCTCGGAATCCGCCTGTTCGCCGTGGATTGCGAGGCCGAGGTGGAGAAGATCGCCCGCGCCGCGCCGGGCGCGAAAGTCTTCTGCCGAATCCTGTGCGACGGCGCGGGCGCCGAATGGCCGCTGTCGCGCAAGTTCGGCTGCGCGCCCGAAATGGCGGCCGGCGTGCTCGAGCGCGCGCATGCGCTTGGACTTGTCGCTCACGGCCTCTCGTTCCATGTCGGCTCGCAGCAGCGCAACCCGCGCATGTGGGACCGGGCGCTGAAGGTCTCGGCGGCGATCTTTCGCGACCTCGGCGAGCGCGGGATCCAACTCGCCATGATCAACCTCGGCGGCGGCTTTCCGACCCGGTACTTGAAGGACGTGCCCGCGATCAGGACCTATGGGCAGACGATCTTCCGGGCGCTCCGCCGGCATTTCGGCAACCGGATTCCGGAGACGATCATCGAGCCCGGTCGCGGCATGGTCGGCGCCGCCGGGATCATCGAGGCCGAGGTGGTGCTGATCTCGAACAAGTCGAACGACGACAAGCAGCGCTGGGTCTACCTCGACATCGGCAGGTTCAACGGCCTGGCCGAGACCCAGGACGAGATGATCCGCTATCCAATTCGGACGGAATACGACGACGATCCGCTTAGCCCCTGTGTCATCGCGGGGCCGAGTTGCGACTCGGTCGACGTCCTGTACGAGAAGGAGCCATACCTGCTGCCGGTCTCGCTCGAGATCGGCGCCAAGGTCATGATCGAGGGAACGGGCGCCTATACGACGACGTATTCCTCGGTCGGCTTCAACGGCTTCCCGCCGCTGAAGTCCTATGTGATCTAGCAGGCTGCTGAAAGAGTCAGTACGTTTGGGCAGTAGAGAATTCGGCGCGTTTTTGAGGTTTCGGCCTGACGCCGGGGCATTTTCTCTCGCCTTTCATGTCGCCGGGCGCACTTCGGCCTCGGGGCCAAGAGTTTGCCCCTTGCGGCGATAAGCTTACGCAAGCGGACAATGTTGTAGGCGGCCATGGCGAGGACGAAACGGCGCGGACCTTGTCGAGGCCGCGCACCTTCACCTGCGTCAGGCCGCCCACCGTCTTCATCCGGCCGAAGGCCTCGATGCGCGTGCGCAGCCGCTGGCTGATGGCGTAGCCAAGGCTCGCCGCAACTTCCGGCGGCGCGCCCGCAAATCACGAGGTCGCCCGCCTGGGCGTCGCTTGTGGGCAAACGCGGATCTGAGGCAGACGAAGGGAGCGCCTAAAAAGAACGGAACGGGCGCGCACGCATTTGGAGAATTCTTGTATACGTTCAGGCCTTTGCCTCGCAACGATGCTGGCGGCGTCCCGCCTGGCGGCAGCCGAGACGCCTCTCACGATCGGCCAGTTGCTCGCGCAAGGGTGGGAGATCGCCGGCTATGCGAGCGGCTACGACAACCGCACCTTGTGATGCGCATTCCGCGCGCGATCGTCAATTGCGACGAGCTCAGCTAAGGCGTCTATCAGCGCGCAGCGAGCCTCGCGATGACCACATCCGCCACGCTCTGCGCCGCGCCGCCAAGCCCGCTTAAGAGCTGCTGCACAAGAGTCTTGCGCGCCTCGGTCGAGACTTCGTAAAGGCGGGCGCCGTCGCGGGCGCGGAACAACAGGTCGTCGCCCGTCGAGAGCTCGTCGACGAGGCCGAGCGCCAGTCCTTCCCGCGCCAACCAATAGTCGCCGTTGGCGACGCGGTCGATGTCCACGTTCGGGCGGCACCCTGCGACGTGGGCCTTGAACGCCTGGTGGGTCGTATCGAGCTTCTCGCGGAAATGTTCGCGGCCCGCGGGGGTGATCTCGCCCAAGACGGAGACGGTGCGCTTGAACTCGCCGGCCGTTATTTCCTCGAAATCGATCTCGTTCTTCTTCAGGAGCCGATGGAGGTTCGGCACGGGCGCCACGACGCCGATCGAGCCGACGATCGCGAACGGCGCGGCGACGATGCGATCAGCGGCGCAAGCCATCATGTAGCCGCCGCTCGCCGCCACCTGATCGACCGAAGCCGTCACTTTGATCTTGCGGTCGCGCAGGCGCAGAATCTCGGCCGCGGCGAGGCCATAGCCGGTCACCGTGCCGCCCGGGCTTTCGATCCGGATCACCGCTTCGTCGGTCGCTGGTCGCGCGGCGATGAGGACGGCGTCGATCTCCGCGCCAAGGCGCTTGACGGCGCTCGCGCGCAGGTCGCCTTTGAAGGTGAGCACATAGATCCGCTTGCCGGGCTCCTGACTACGGCGGGTCTTGGCGGCGGCCTTGTCCTGCTTCTTGCGCGCCTTGGCGAGCGCTTTGCGTTCCTTCCTGTCGAGCAGCGCGCCGTTCATGGCGTCGCGCATGTCGTCGTAGCGTTCGTCGAGCGAGCGGACCTTGATCTCCTGGTCCTTCGGTTCGCTCGAGCGCGCGAGGCGCGCGATCAGCACGGCGAGGCCGCCGAACGCTGCGACGATGATCAGGGCCTTGAGGAGAAAGGCGGCGATGTCCAGCCAAAACGCCATGCACGGGTCCGTTCACGAAAGGTCTCGGGCTGCGCGTGTTTCACGCTGAGGAGCGAATGGCAAGCCGCCCGCATCAATCTTCTGCTTTCGTGCCGCTATCGGCTATTCGATAGGACCACCAGGGCCTCGAACGCGACGATGATCGGCATTTGCCCCTTGTGTATCTTCATGAGCGCCTCGTCGATCGGAGACCAGGCGGCCCGGTCGACCTCCGGGAATTCCGCCATTCGTCCCGAGCGCGGCGGCCATTCGACGGAGAACGTGTTGCTCTTGAGCGACGCCGGATCGAAGTCTCCCTCACAGGCCCAGGCGACGATCATCTTGCCGCTTGGCTGCCTGTGCGCGCCGAGATCGAGGAATTCCCCCTCGACCGGCATCCCGGTCTCCTCGAGGAATTCGCGCTTGGCCGCGGCGAGACGATCTTCGTTTTCGTCCGCGAGTCCCTTGGGGATCGACCAGGCGCCCAAGTCCTTCTTCGCCCAGAATGGGCCGCCGGGATGGACGAGCAGCACCTCGACGCCTGCCGCACGGCGGCGGAACAGCAAGATCCCAGCGCTTAATGTCGGCATGCGACGGAGGTTACAACGCGCCGGCTGTATCCGATAGCCGGGTTCCCGATACTTATGCTCCGCGCCAGGGCAAAGTCCTCAATCGTCAAGGGGCGAACAGCTTGGTTCGGAACGCCGGGTCGAGGCAGGCTCTGAGGCGCTTTCGGCGCAGGGAGCCGGGCGTTTTGTCGGCTTTGAGGAGGGTGTCGCCGCTGGGTCGGATGACGGCGAAGTTCAGCGGCGAGGCGTCTTTTCTGGTTCTGCAGCGGGGTTCGTCAAGGTCACGTCCATCGTCCAGTGGAGATCGTTCTCGATGCCCCAATGGGCGCGCACGGCGGCGAGAATGGCCTTGGGATCGGGTTCGAGGGAGGTGATGTAGCATCGGGTTTCGCGGCTTTCGCGGCCGGTCTTCTGCGTCGGGCGGTGACGGCGGCGATGGAACGCAGACCTTTCCAGTCGGGATGGCGTTTGGCGAGCCAGCTTGCCTCAGCGGCCCGGCAACTGCGCTCTTCGATCCGGCCGTGGCCGGCGTCGGTATCGGCGCTCGCCGCGCAATCTGCGGCGCAGACCGGATCGGCGAAGATGAGCGCTGCGTCCTCGTGCAGGCGGGTCTGATTGCCTTTGAGCGCGAGGACATAGTCCGCGCCTTTGTCGGCGATGCGCCGGGCGATCTCCTTCTGCGTCCCCATGGCGTCGGTCGACACGATCGCGCCCTTTGAGGTTGAGACCGCTTGGTGGCCGAGCACCAGTCCCGCCGCGGTGGCGTAAGCCGAAACCAGATGCAGCGCGCCTGTCCCGTCCGGCGACGTCTTCGAGCCGCGCAGCGTCTTGCCGTCCACCGCGATCACCTCCCGCGCTTCGGCGCGCAACGAGGCGGCGCGCAACGAGGCGCCAGCCGCAAAACCTCGCTGCAGCGTCCGG
>CAWDKC010000016.1:0-102773 GCA_963802615.1 uncultured Alphaproteobacteria bacterium | reverse complement strand
CGACCTTCCTCGCGTTGATGTTCCTGACGTTCGTCGCCATCCGGCTCGTGCCGGGCGATCCGGTCGAGGTGAGGACTGGCGAGCATGGCATGTCGGCGGAGCGGCTGGCCTACTTCCGCCACGAGCTCGGCCTCGACCAGCCGGTCTGGAAACAGTTTCTCGATTATGTTTGGCGGCTCGCGCATGGCGACTTCGGCGTCTCGCTGTCGTCGTCGCAGAAAGGTGCTGACCGAATTTCTGACCCTGTTCCCGGCCACGCTCGAACTCTCGTTCTTCGCCATGGCGTTCGCGATTGCGGTCGGGGTGCCGGCCGGAGCTATTGCCGCCGTTAAGCGGGGCGGCGTCTCTGACCAGGCGCTGATGACCATCTCGTTGTTCGGCTATTCGATGCCGATCTTCTGGTGGGGCCTGCTGCTCATCATGCTCGTGTCGGTCCAGCTCGGGCGGCTCCCGGTCTCGGCCGCATCGACCTCGTCAACTATTATTTCGACCAGCCGACCGGCTTCATGACCATCGACGCGCTCCTGTCGGACCAGCCCGGCGCTTTTCTCGACTCGCTGCGCCATCTCGTCCTGCCCGCGATCGTGCTTGGGACCGTGCCGCTCGCCGTCATCGCACGCATGACGCGCTCCTCGATGCTCGAAATCCTGAGCGAAGACTACGTGCGCACCGCGCGCGCCAAGGGGCTGCCGCCTGCGCCGGGTCATTGGAGTGCACGCGCTGCGCAACGCCCTGTTGCCGGTCGTGACCGTGATCGGCCTGTCGTTTCGGGATTGATGGCGGGCGCGGTGCTGACGGAAACGATCTTTTCGTGGCCCGGCGTCGGTCATTGGCTCATCGATTCGATCAGCCGGCGCGACTATCCGGCGCTGCAGGGGGGCGTGATCCTGGTCTCGACCGTGTCATCCGCGTCAACCTCATCGTCGATCTCGTCTACGGCGTCATCGATCCGCGGATCCGTCATGGCCGCTGACGGCGCCGCGGCTCACCGCGCCGAAGTCCCCGAAGGGGTGGGGCGGCCGTCCTCGCTCAGCCGACGCCGCTCGCGTCGTTCTGGGCGGCGTTCCGCGAGAACCGGGGTGCCGTTTTCGGCCTCGTCGTCTTCGGCCTCGTCGCCCTCCTCGCCCTGGCGGCGAATGTCGTCGCGCCCCACTCGCCGATCGAGCAGTTCCGCGACGCCGTGCGGGCGCCCCCGGTCTGGGAGGCGGGCGGCTCCTGGCGCTTTGTGCTGGGAACCGACGGCGGATGGGCACGACATGCTGTCGCGCCTCATCTTCGGGGCGCGGGTGTCTTTGTTCATCGGCCTCTCGGTGATGTGCGTGTCGTTCGTCATCGGCGTCACGCTCGGCCTCGCCGCCGCGATGACCGGCCCGGTCGTCGACGTCGCAATCACGCGGCTGATGGATCTGATTCTGGCCGTCCCGAGCTTGGTGCTTGCCGTTCTCGTCGTCGCCGTTCTGGGGCCGAGCCTCGCCAACACCATCATCGCGGTGACCATCGTCTACCTGCCGCAATACGTGCGCCTCACGCGCGCCTCGGCGCTCGGCGAACTCAGCAAGGATTACGTGACGGCGGCGCGTGTGGCCGGCGTCGGCCGTTCCGGCTTGCCTATTCGACCGTGCTGCCGAACTGCCTCGCGCCCCTTATCGTCCAAGCCGCGCTCGGCGTGTCGAGCGCCATCCTTGAAGCGGCGGCGCTCGGCTTCCTGGGGCTGGGCGCGCAGCCGCCGACCCCGGAATGGGGCACGATGCTCGCGACTCGCGCGAATTCATTCGCTCCGATCCCTGGATCGTCACCCTTCCCGGCCTGGCCATCCTCATCACCGTGCTCGCGATCAATCTGACCGGCGACGGCCTGCGCGACGCGCTCGATCCGAAGATGCGGAGAAGCTGAGAGGCGCGGCCCGCACTGCCCACGGCGCTCGCTTGTTCGATCGCGCGAATAAAATCTTGACGCCCGTCATGGAACGGCGCGCCATCTCGCGTCACAGTTCTGTCGTATCACAGCCAGGCTTGAGCGCTGATGGTCGCTGAACTACCGCCCGACAAGATGCCGCCGCCGGACCCAACGGCGATCACGCGGTTTGAGCGCCTGTTTCGTGTCGCTGCGGAACTCGAACTGGGTAAGGCCGACCTCAAGCGCTACGAGGAGTTCCTCGACAAGCGGATTTACTCCCTTCTGGTGCGCGGCGAAGCCAACGCGAAGTGGAGCGGGGATCGGATCATAGAACCCTGGAACGTGCCGATCACCGCTGGTCTGCAGGAATGCATCAAGGTTTTCAAGAAAATGGACGAGACGATCGAACTGCAGCCGATCCTCGATCGGCTCGAGAAGCAGCCGCCGCTCGGACGCGTCTACAGCGACGACACCGAAGGGATGCTCGGGGAAATCGGCGGCGGCTTGAGCGTCGCGCTTGCACGCGCGTTCAAGATCATCGATCCGGGGCTCAAGCATCCGCATTCCGAGCATTGGGATCACGCCAATCGGATTTTCAACCTGTTGCTGTAGCCCAGACCTCTCGACGCGCCCGGAACAAAGCGGGCTCGTTCGATTATTGATGGTCGTCACCGCAGCGGCATCCAATGCGGCGGCGTCTTCCAGCTCAACCGAGGCTCTTTCGAGATGGCGCGCTTCTTGATCCAAGTCGGCCTTGCGATCGCGCTGATAGGCTTCTTATGGCCCTATCTCAGTCGCCTTGGCCTCGGCCGGTTGCCAGGGGACATCATCATCCGGCGGGACGATGTGACGTTCTACTTCCCGATCGTCAGCTGTCTGTTGATGAGTGTCGCGTTCAGCGTCCTGCTCTGGGTCCTTAATCGCTAGATGTGAGCGCGGAATCGGAATAGGGAGACTAAGACTGAAGAGCCTCCGCCGCTGCACGACCGGGTGATGCTAAGACGCATCGAAGCCGAGGAGAAAACCCCAGGCGGGATCATCATTCCCGATACCGCCAAGGAAAAGCCAGTCGAAGCCGAAGTCATGGCCGTTGGTCCGGGCGCTCGGAACGAGATGGGCAAGATCGTCCCCCTCGGTGTCACGGTCGGCGATCGAGTGTTGTTCGCGAAGTGGACTGGAACGGACGTCATCATCGACGGCGAAGAGCGGCTGATCGTAAAGGAATCCGAGATTCTCGGCGTGATCAAAACCAAGACACGCGCAGCAAACAAGGCCGGTTAGGCGGCGCGCGAAATCAACGAATCCGACTGGAGCGCCTGCAGCCGGTCCCGGTCTGCGGCGTGAGCGTGACTGAGCCCAAGCCTTGGACATTCGATCTCGGTCGCTATAAGCCTATGATACAAGCCTGATCGCTCTCATCACGCTCTTCCGTGCCGCTCCTCGAAATTCGCAATCTTTCCGTCTCGTTCGCGACGCGGCACGGCGCGTTCACGGCGGTGGATGGAATCGACCTGACGCTCGAGCGCAATGAAGTCCTGGCGATCGTCGGCGAATTCGGCTCCGGGAAATCGGTCGCGATGCTGGCGGCGATGGGACTGCTGCCTCCGACCACGACCGTCTCCGCCGACCGCATGGCGTTCGACGGCGCGGATCTCCTGTCGCATGAGCGCGAGTGACCGGCGGCGCGTCGCCGGCAAGGACATGGCGATGATCTTCCAGGAGCCGATGTCGTCGCTCAATCCATGCTTCACCGTCGGCTTTCAGATCGGCGAAACGCTAAAGACGCATCTCGACCTCGACCGAGGCCGGCGCAAGAGGCGCGTCGTCGAGCTTCTCGCCGAGGTCGGCATTCCCGATCCCGATCGCTTGCTCGACCTTATCCCCACCAGCTCTCCGCCGGCATGCGCCAGCGCGTGATGATCGCGATGGCGCTCGCCTGCCGCCCGCCAGCTGCTCATCGCCGACGAGCCGACCACCGCGCTCGACGTCGCCATACAGGCGCAGATCCTCGATCTTCTGATGCGGCAACGCAGGACGAACCGGCATGGCGCTCGTGCTCATCACCCATGACATGGGCGTCGTCGCCGAAACTGCCGACCGCGTCGTGGTCCTTTACGCCGGCCATGAGATCGAGATGAACGGCACTCGCGAATTGTTCGCTGACCCGCATCATCCCTATACCGCGGCGCTCGCTTGCCGCTTTGCCGGAGCGGGCCACGGAACGGCGCCTGCCCGCGATCCCCGGCGTCGTGCCGGGACAGTTCGACCGACCGCGCGGCTGCCCGTTTGCCGCGTTGCGCCTTCGTCTTCGACCTCTGCCGGGCGCGCGCCCCCGGCGGCGCGCGCCCGCTCTCGGTCCGCGCGGTGCCTGACGACCCCCCTGCGCGCGCGCCGGTCCGCGATCGCCGCCTCTGCAGGAGCCGCTCCGTGACCGCCATCCTCGAGGCCCGGGACCTGACGCGCGACTACGCCGTCTCGCGCGGCGTTTTCCGCTCCCGGCGACGGATCAAGGCCCTTGCCGGCGTGTCCTTCTCGCTTCAGGCAGGGCGCACGCTGGCGGTCGTCGGCGAATCCGGCTCGGGCAAATCGACGTTGGCGCGGCTCCTGACCCTGATCGAAAATCCGACCGCGGGCTCGCTTCTGATCGACGGCGAGGATGTCGCGAACGCGAGCGCGGCGACGCGAAGCGCCTGAGGCGGGAAATCCAGATCGTGTTCCAGAACCCCTATGGGTCGCTCAATCCGCGCCAGACGATCGGCAAGGCGCTCGAAGAGCCGCTGCTCGTCAACACGCGCCTTAGCGCCGCCGAGCGCAAGGCCGAGGCTCTGTCGATCATGGCCAAGGTCGGCTTGAGGCCGGAATCCTATTACCGCTACCCGCACATGTTCTCGGGCGGCCAGCGACAGCGCGTCGCCATCGCCCGCGCGCTGATGCTGAAGCCGAAGATCCTGGTGCTCGACGAGCCGGTGTCGGCGCTGGACGTTTCGATCCGCGCGCAGGCGCTCAACCTGCTCGCCAGCTTGCAGGAGGAATTCGCGCTCGCCTATGTTTTCGTCTCGCACGATCTTTCGGTCGTGCGCCATATCGCCGACGAGGTGCTGGTGATCTATCTCGGCAATGCGGTCGAGCTCGGCGAGCGCGCCGCGATCTTCGACCGCTCCGCAGCATCCCTACACCCAGGCGCTCCTGTCCGCGACGCCGGTCGCCGATCCGACCGCCAGGCGCCAGCGGATCCTGCTTTCCGGCGAGCCGCCGTCGCCGTTCGCGCCGCCGCCGGGCTGCCCGTTTCATCCGCGCTGCCCGCTCGCCTTCGATCGCTGCCGCGTCGAGAAGCCGCCGCTCGAGCTGCAAGCAGGGACGCGACGTCGCCTGCTGGGCCGTGGCGCGCATGAGCGACGAGACCTACGATTTCATCGTCGTCGGCGCGGGCTCGGCCGGCTGCGTGCTCGCCAATCGGCTGACCGCGATCCCGCGCAATCGCGTTCTCCTCCTCGAGGCCGGCGGCCGCGACAACTGGATCTGGTTTCATATTCCCGTCGGCTACCTCTACGCGATCGGCAATCCGCGCGCCGACTGGATGTTCAAGACCGCGCCGGAGCCGAATTTGGGCGGCCGCTCGATCGCCTATCCGCGCGGCCGCGTGGTCGGCGGCTCGTCCGCCATCAACGCCATGATCTATATGCGCGGCCAGGCGGCCGACTATGACGGCTGGCGCCAGCTCGGCCTTGCCGGCTGGGGCTGGGACGACGTGCTGCCCTACTTCCTCCGCCAGGAGGACCATCACGGCGGCCTGAGCGAGCTGCATGGGGCGGGCGGCGAATGGCGGGTCGAGCGGCCGCGCGTCTCCTGGCCGATCCTCGACGCGGTGCGCGAGGCGGGGGTCGAGATCGGCATTCCGAAGATCGACGACTTCAATCGAGGGCGACAACGAGGGCTCAGGCTATTTCGAGGTCAACCAGCGCCGCGGGCGGCGCTGGAGCGCGGCGACGGCGTTTCTGAAGCCGATCCTCAAGCGGCCGAACCTGCATCTTGCGACCGGCGCGCATGTCGAGCGCGTTCTCTTCGAGGGTCGCCGCGCCACGGGCTTGCGCTATCGCCCGAGCACGGCGTCAGCCGCGAGGCGCGGGCGGGTGGCGAGGTCATTCTGGCGGCGGGCGCGATCGGCTCGCCGCAGCTATCTGGAGCTTTCGGGCGTCGGCGCCCCGGATCGTCTCAAGGCGATCGGCGCGTCGGTCGTCCACGCGCTGCCGGGGGTCGGCGAAAATCTGCAGGACCATCTGCAGCTGAGAGCCATCTTTGGCGTCACCGGCGCGCGCACGCTCAATGTCGACTACCAGTCGCGGTTCAAGCGGGCGATGATGGGGCTCGACTATGGCTTTTCGTCGTGCGCGGGCCGTTGACGATGGCGCCGTCGCAGCTCGGCCTGTTCGCCAGGTCATCGCCCGACTACGCCACCGCCAACATCGAATTCCATGTCCAACCGCTGTCGCTCGACCGGTTCGGCGAGCCGATGCACCCCTATCCGGCGATAACCGATCAGCGTCTGCAACCTGCGGCCGGAGAGCCGCGGCTCGACCCACGCCTCGAGCGCCGATCCGCGCGCCGCGCCGGTCATCCAACCGAACTATCTGTCGGCGCTCGCCGATCAGCGGGTCGCGGTGGATTCCATTCGGCTTACCCGCCGCCTTGCCGCCGCTCCCGCGCTTGCGCGCTACGCGCCCCAAGAGCTTAAGCCCGGCGCAAAGCTTGCAGTCGGACGATGAGCTCGCGCGCGCGGCGGGCGAGATCGGCACGACGATCTTCCACCCTGTCGGGACCGCGAAGATGGGATTGGCGCAGGATCGCGTTGGCCGTGGTCGACGAGCGGCTCAGGGTTCACGGTCTCGATGGGCCTACGCGTCGCCGACGCGTCCGTGATGCCGCGCATCACCTCCGGCAACACCGGCTCGCCGACCATGATGAT
Source organism: uncultured Alphaproteobacteria bacterium (assembly GCA_963802615.1). Classification (GTDB taxonomy): domain Bacteria; phylum Pseudomonadota; class Alphaproteobacteria; order Rhizobiales; family Beijerinckiaceae; genus Roseiarcus. Next base: position 95,914 of record CAWDKC010000016.1, on the reverse strand, counting down.
CGCCGAAAAGGCGGCCGAAATGATCCTCGCCGACGCCAGAGCCGCCTGATGTGGAAGGAAATGCAGATCGCTTCCGCCGGACGGGCGCCAGTCGGAGACGGCGCTGATGATCGCACGCGGCGTGCGGCGGCTGCTCCGGGCGCGCGGCTTCTCGAGCCTGACCGAGCTCCCGCTGACCGACGGGCGCCGCGCCGACATCGCGGCGGTCAATCGCGACGGCGAAGTGCTGATCGTCGAGATCAAGTCGTCGCCGCGGACTTTCGCGCCGACCGCAAGTGGCGCGACTATGCCGCTTGCTGCGACCGGCTCTATTTCGCCATTTCGGAGCGCACGCCGGCCGACCTGATGCCCTTCGAGGCGGGCCTCATCGTCGCCGACGCCTATGGCGCGGAGATCGTGCGCGAGGCCGAATTGCAGCGTATGGCCCCGGCCAGCCCGCCGCGCGCTGTTGCTGCGCTTCGCCCTGGCGGCCGCCGACCGGCTGCATCGTCTGGCCGATCCGGCGGCTATACCGGAATTCTAATCGCGCGAGCGGCGCTCGGCCCGGGCGCACGTCGCCGATTTGCCTAACTTGCGGAAGTCTGTCCGCAAAAAGAAAGGGCCGCCTCGCGGCGGCCCTTCGCAGACGTTTCGGGGACGGAAGGATCAAATCGCGCGAGCGCCATCCGGCCTCTTCGAGTTTCGGCGGAACGCTGCGTAACCCAGTCCGGCAAATCCGAGGGCCATCATCGCCCAAGTCGACGGCTCCGGAATCGGAAGGCCAAGGCTGAACTCGAACGCATTCTTGCCGGAATCGTGCTGAACGTAACCGTCGTAAACGGCGCAAGACCAGCTGATCGTCACCCACTGGTTGTCCTGCGGCTGGTCCTGAGAGCCGTTTCCGAGCACGCCTCAACCCGACCAAATCCGCTACCAGTCAACGTATAGCCATCAACGGTGATCGAAACTTGGTTGAGATGCCTGCGCTCGACGTACAGCATGGTTGGCGTCGATCGAGCCCCAATAGATCGAGAGGCTGGTCTGGCGGTGCCGACCACGTCGCCTGCTCTGTGCCGTTACCCTCAACGGCCATATAGGTCGTGCCCGTCTCGTGGAGCTGCCCATTCCCAAAGGAGCAGCATACAGCCCTGCACAGTTCCCTTCTCGGACTGCTGCGGAGCCACCCACAAGAGCTCCACATAATGCCGCCCACCGTGAAATTGTCTGGACCAACTGCTTCCGAGCGAAGTATTGCGGGTCTGACCCTGGACCAACCAGAACCGTGACCGCGGCGCTTGCCGCTCCGGTCAGGGCCAGCCAAGCCAACCCTGTCGTTAACAATAAAGTTTTGCGCATCTTAAAATTCCCCTAATCGGCCGCACACAACTATACGGGTAGCAGCACGAAACAAGCCTGTCAAGCGCTTCCGCTGCGACGCCATCGCGGCTGAAGTGAAGAGAGCGTGCAGCCGACGGGTAAAAGAACTCATTAATTCAACTCGTCTCTCAGGTCACGAACCGGCATAGCGCTCACTGCCCGACGGATCAACCTTAATCTTATGTGTGGGCGATGCAAAAATATTTTTGCATCGCGGCCGGAGAGGCCAGGCGGCCTCTGTGCTTTGTCGTTGAGCGCGTCGAATCTCGCGCCGGCGCTCGAACGAAACGTGACGACACCTGTCTAGCGTCCCGTCACGAACTCCAGCGGTCAGCGCAGCGGTAAAAAGTCACGCTTATCGTGAATAGAAGCAATTGTGCGTTCATTGCAAGGAGATAGGCCATTGCGCAATCGCAAGAATTTTGCATTCTTGCCTCTTCGCTGGACGGCAGTGCGACTCCGGCAGCGTTTGCTGATGCATAAGATCGAGCGTCGCCCCGCCGAACAACCCTCTGCCGGCTATCAAAGCGCGGACACGGAAAGCGAATTCGACAGGCCAGCGGCAAGATGATCGGCGAGGAGAGCGCCGGCGCGCGACAGGCGCTTGGCGCGGTGCAGCCGGATTTCTGCAGCTGGAAGGCTTGGCGCGCGGTCCTGCTCGCGAAGCGCCTGCTTCGGTCGTCGCGCTCTACCTCGGAGCCATCGGGGGCGCTGTGACCGTCTTTCTCAGGGCCTTCGTGCTGAAGCACACGACGCCGGCGCGCGTCGGCATCTCCGTCACAGTCAATCCAATCGTTGCTTCGCTCGTCGGCGCGCTTCTGCTGCATGAGCCCTTGCCACCGTGTTCGCGGGCGTTGCGCTGGCGATGCGGCCAAATTCCATCGTGGAGCACGAGACCCGCCTCGGGCGGGCCGGCTAAAAGTCCTGCCGCTCTCGCGGGCGGACAAGGCGGTTTTTCGAAACAATTTCTTTGCTGAAGTCGGAAGTTGTGTTATCCTCTCCAGGTTGTCGGAAATCGACAAACAGGGGAGGGGTGGAGGCAGAGGAAAAAGCGAGGGACGAGGCGGGAGGAAATTTTTTATTTTTTGTCGCTCGTAACCCATTGAAAAGTCCCGATTCGAAAAAATAAACGCAAGTAAACGCTAGCATTTTTACTAGCGTTTAAGCGCGTTTACTGGCGTTTATTGGCGTCTATTTGTCTCGGCGAAGCGCGCTCCTTTCGCCTGAAGTCCGCTCGGCATTGCGCTAGAGTTCGCGCTTCACAAGAGAGCGCAGGCATGGCCGACCTCCAACCGATTGCCTATTCCGACGCGAAGATCCGCGCGATCCTCGAGCGGGTGAAGACCATCGCCCTCGTCGGCGCCTCGCCGAACTGGAACCGCCCGAGCTACTTCGTCATGAAGTACTTACAGGGCAAGGGTTATCGGGTGATCCCGGTCAATCCGGGGATAGCCGGCAAGACCCTCCTGGGCGAGACGGTCTACGCTTCGCTGCGCGACATCCCGGACAAAGTCGATATGGTCGACATGTTCCGCACGTCCGAGCAAGCGCCGGGCGTGGTCGCGGACGCGATCGCCATCGGCGCCAAGGTGGTGTGGATGCAACTGGGCATCCGTCACGACGCCGCGGCGAAGATTGCGGAGGCGGCCGGGCTCGAAGTGATCATGAACCGCTGCCCGAAGATCGAATTCGGACGGCTCGGCGGCGAATTGTCGTGGAGCGGCGTCAACAGCGGCCTCATCCAGAACCGGCCGCCGACCGCGCCGTTGCAACGCCGGACCAAGGCCCGCCAGGCGCCGCCGCACAATCTCGACTATGGCTTCGAGACCCGCGCCATCCATGCCGGCGCCGCGCCCGATCCGACCACCGGCGCGCGCTCGACCCCGATCTATCAGACGACGGCTTACGTGTTCGACGACGTCGACCACGCCGCCTCGCTCTTCAACCTGCACAATTTCGGCTACATCTATTCGCGCCTCACCAATCCGACCGTGTCTGTGCTGGAAGAGCGCATCGCCGCGCTCGAAGGCGGGCGCGCCGCGGTCGCCGCTTCGTCAGGGCATGCGGCGCAGTTCCTGACCTTCTTCACGCTGATGGAGCCGGGCGACGAATTCGTCGCCTCGCGCAACCTTTATGGCGGCTCGCTCACCCAATTCGGCCTCTCGTTCAAGAAGCTCGGCTGGACCTGCCATTTCGTCGATCCGACCGACCCCGAGAACTTCCGCCGCGCGCTGACGCCGAAGTGCAAGGCGATCTTCATCGAGAACCTCGCCAATCCCGGGGGCGTGGTCGTCGACATCGCGGCCGTGGCGAAAGTCGCGCATGAGGCGGGCCTGCCGCTGATCGTCGACAACACGCTGGCGACGCCCTATCTCTGCCGGCCGATCGAGCACGGCGCCGACATCGTCGTGCACTCGACGACCAAGTTTCTCGCCGGCCACGGCAATTCGCTGGGCGGCGTCGTGGTCGAATCGGGCAGGTTCGACTGGTCGCAAGGGAACCGCTTTCCCTCGCTGACCGAGCCGGAGCCCGCCTATCACGGGCTCAGGTTCTTCGAGAATTTCGGCGATTTCGCCTTCACCATGAAGGCGCGCGCGGTCGCCTTGCGCGACTTCGGTCCCGCGCTTGCGCCGATGAACGCCTTCCTCACCATCACCGGCGTCGAGACCCTGCATGTGCGGATGGAGCGGCATGTCGAGAATGCCCGGAAAGTCGCCGAATTCCTGAGCCAGCACCCGAAAGTCGCCTGGGTGTCCTACGCGAGCCTGAAGACCAGTCCGTATTTCGGGCTCGCGCAAAAATACCTGCCGAAAGGCGCGGGCGCGGTGTTCACCTTCGGGATCAAGGGCGGGTTCGAGGCCGGCGTCAAGCTGGTCGAGGGCGTGCGCCTGTTCTCGCATCTGGCCAATATCGGCGACACGCGCAGCCTGATTCTGCATCCGGCCTCGACCACCCACCGCCAGCTCACCGACGAGCAGCGCGTCTCCGCGGGGGCTGGCGACGACGTCATCCGCCTGTCGATCGGTCTCGAGACGGCCGAGGATCTGATCCGGGATCTGGATCAGGGGCTCGGCGGGTCGCAAGCTTGACATATCGACGCACCCACGGATATGTCTTGACATATGACTGAGAGGACGACGGTCCGGTTGCCCGACGATCTGGTGCGCCGCGCGAGGCGGAAGGCGCTTGCGGAAGGGCGCTCGCTGACCGCCCTGATCGAGGAAGGCCTGCGGCGCGTTCTCGCTGACCGCGCGCCGGCCACCCGAACGAAGCGCGTCGTTCCTCCGGTGAGCGCGGCGACGGGCGGGTTAAGGCCGGGCGTCGATCTCGACGATTTAACGGCGTTGCTGGACATGGAGGATCTGGACGCGGCCGGACGGGCGCGGTGATCCTGCCTGACGTCAATGTGTTGATCTACGCATTTCGATCCGATTCAACGCGCCACGCGACCTGCAAACCCTGGCTCGACGGGATCGTCCTTGGGGATGCGCGCTTTGGAATGTCGCCTCTGGCGCTGAGCGCCGTGGCGCGGATCGCGACCAATCCGCGCATATTCAAGGAGCCCAGCCCGCTCGAGGAAGTTTTCGCATTCTGTGACAATCTGCTCGGACAGCCGCATTGCGAGCCGGTGCGCCCCGGTCCGCGTCACTGGCCGATCTTCACCCGAATTTGCCGCCAATCGGGGATCACCGGGCCGCGCATCTCCGACGCCTGGTTCGCTGCGCTGGCGATCGAGCACGGTTGCGCCTGGATCACCTGTGATCGGGATTACGCGCGGTTTCCCGAACTCGACTGGCGCGAGCCGACGGCGTGATCGCCGCGCCTCATTCGGGCGGAGATCTGATAGAGTGTGGGCGAGAAGAGCGCGGACGCGTTCGTCCGTGTCGGCTCCGGGTGGGATCGGGAGGCGGGGATGGAGCCGGGCGTTCTGGCGGTGGAGCGTATCGAACGCGAGGCCTGGCTCGATCTGGCCGGAGCGGCGCCGCCCGCTTTTGCCCAGGCGATCGGGCTCGAACACAAGCCGATGGGCGGCGCGCTGTTCATGATGGCGAGCCGGATACCCGCCTTCCAGTTCAACTGGCTTGCGGGAGCGGGCCTCGAATCCGACGATTCCGACGCTGTCGGGCGCGCGGTCGCCCGGTTCCGCGAATCCGGACAGACGAAATTCATCGTGCAGGTCCCGCCGTCGCCTCGCGCCGGAACGATCGCAGCCCGCGCCAGGGCCGAAGGCCTTGCCGAGCATCCGCTCGCCTGGGCAAAATTCGTGCGGCCGACGCAGGACCCGCCTTCAAGCGCCGGAACGGCGATCCGCGAAGTCGGCGCGGACGAGGCGGCGCTGTTCGCCGACACCGCCATCGCCGGATTCGGCATGCCGCCCTCGATGGGCCAATGGATAGAACGAATCGTTGGCCGGAAAGGCTGGCGCTGCTTCGTGGCCTTTGCGGACGGCGCTCCTGTCGGCGCCGGAGCGCTGTTTCTTCATGACGGCCTCGCGTGGGTGGGGATCGGGGCGACCAGGGCCGAGGCTCGCAGGCGTGGCGCGCATCGGGCGCTGCTGGCGCGGCGGATCGAGGCTGCCCGGGAAGACGGGGCGCGTTTTGCGGTGACCGAGACGGGCGTGCCGCAGCCTGGCCAGGACGCCCCGAGCTATCGCAACATCCTCGCGTCGGGGTTCAGGGTCGCCTATGTCCGCCCCAACTGGGCCCCGCCTGGCTGAAAGGCGCGGCGACAGCGGCCGGGCTTCGCCGCCGCAACGGAACCCACTCAGGCGCCGCCCGTCGCGTGGCCGTCAGGGTGCGAGGAGCCCGTTTCAGAACGCGAACGATCGCTGGGCCGGTTGCGGCGGCGCAAGATCGACGCCCTCCAGTTCGAGCATGCGGGCCTTCGTTTTCGAGCCGCCGGGCGCGGAGAAGCCGCCGATCTTGCCGCCCGCCGCCAGCACCCGGTGACAGGGAATGATCAGGGGCGCCGGATTTTTGGCCATCGCCTCGCCGACGTCGCGCGCGGCTTCGCGGCCGGCGCCGACCTCCTTCGCCAGCGCGCCATAGGTGGTCGTGCGCCCCCAGCCGACCCGGCGCAGAGCGTCATAAATCTGGGCGAAGAACGCGTCCTGGCCGCGAGGTCGAGCTCAACCTGCGAGAAGTCCATTTCCTCGCCGGCGAAGTACCGTTTCGCAGCCTCGACGACCGCCGCAACGTCTTCCGGCGGCGCGCCCGGCTCCGCGCCAAACGCGCGGCGGCGCATCAGCCGTTCCGCGGCCTCGGCGGTTTTCGTCGGCAATTGAAAGCGCGCGACCCCCGCGTCGCTCCAGGCGATCGCGCAGAAGCCCATCGCGGTCTCAAAGACATGATAGGCCTGGGCGGCTCGGCTCATTGCATCGCTTCTGGGTTGCTTGCTCGCTCCGCGTAACATGCGTCGCGAGAGGCCAAATTCAACCCGATTCCTGCTGTCGCATTCCGATCGTGCGCGCCCAGCGGCGAAACGGCCGCCAGGGCCTCGCGCCTCAGCTTGGCCGCATCATGTCGGCGAGCGCGTTGCGCATCGAGGTGCTGGGCACCCCGAACAGTCCGCCGTAAGGCTCGTCCATGTCGAGGATGACAAAGACCGCGATCGCGATCGACAGCGCGCAGAGAACCGTCACCGTCGCCACCATCCCGTTCGGATGCGCTGTCAGGCCGAACGATCCGAACAGGATCGAAAGCCAGATCACCAACACCCAGTAGAACGGCGGCGAGAAGGAGGGGCGCGCGCCCTCGATCACCTTCCACCTGGCGTCCAGCAGTCCGACATATTGTTCATTGCAGGCCGCCATCTCGGCTCTGTGGAAGGCGTCCGACGGCTCGAGCCGACGAACGCCGCGTCCCACCTCGCTCAAGATGTCGGAGAGGAGCGGCGATTCTCCCGTCCTGGGCATCTTGGCCGGGTCGGGAAAAGCGACCCCCACAGGACGCGGCTCGTCGGGCCAGGTGCTGGCGATGACCGCCGCGACATAGCTGCGCAATCGCTCGCGGATCGGCGCCGTCTCGGGGCCGTAGTCGCGCAGGCAGCGGTCGAGCTGCGCAAGCTGCGCGGCGTCGTCGCCGCGCGCGCTATAAGCGGTGTCGAACCCCGCCTTGACCGAGGTGGTGAGAAGCCCGAGCACGATGGCGGTGAAGGTCACAAGCAGCGTGATCATCAGCTGCACCAGCGCGATGGACTCGGGCGAGCGATGCTTCTCGGACAGGCGGGAATGAATGAAGAAGCCGATTCCCGCGCTCACGCACATGGCCGCGAACACGACGACGGCAAAGACTGGGTCTTGCATGGGTCGACCTGCAGCTCAAATCGCGCCGGCCGGCGCGGCGGAAACCTCAGCCGCGCCGGTCGAGGGCCACTGCGCCTTGAGTCGGCCGCGGCGTCAATAGCCGCCGCCTCCGTGCTGATAGATCGGGGGCGGAAGAAGGGCTTACTCGGCTGAAATGTCCTTTCTGGTCGCCGGCCGATTTCCTCATCCTGAGAGCGCTCGTCGGCGGCGCTCTCCAGGATGACGCACCGCAATCTGTCGACACCACCATCCGAAGCTCCAGCCTCGATCTGACCGGAGCGGGCATGTTCTGAGGTCGCTCTTCCCCAACCCCCCGATTCGCCCCATATTCCGCCCATGCCCGCTCCCCGAAAATCCCGCCAAGGGCCCAAGTCTTCTGGGCCCAAGTCCAAGGCCTCGCGGCCCGAGGTCCATCCGCTCGGCGAGCATCTCGCCGAACTGCTCAACCCCGCTCTGGTCGAGCCCAAGCCGCAAGGCTTCGGCGAAGCGCCGCAGCCCAAGTTCGAGGGGGCCTTCCCCGAAAGCCATCCGCGCGGCCTGACCGGCGCGGCGGTCTCGGCCGATTCGCTGAAAGCGCTGCTCGAAGAGGGCGACCCCAACATCCGCAACCGCCCGCCGTGGCTGCCGCATCGGCCGCCGCGGCCGGACAAGTCCGAGGGCGGGCGCGCGTTTCGCGTCGTCTCCGAATTCGAGCCGAAGGGCGACCAGCCGCAGGCGATCGAGGAACTGGTCAAGGGCGTGCGCGCGCACGAGCGCGACCAGGTGCTGCTCGGCGTCACCGGCTCGGGCAAGACCTTCACCATGGCCAAGGTGATCGAGGCGACCCAGCGCCCGGCGCTGGTCCTCGCGCCCAACAAGACGCTGGCCGCGCAGCTCTATGGCGAGTTCAAGAGCTTCTTCCCCGACAACGCGGTCGAGTATTTCGTCTCCTACTACGACTATTACCAGCCCGAAGCCTACGTGCCGCGCACCGACACCTATATCGAGAAGGAATCCGACATCAACGAGCAGATCGACCGCATGCGCCACTCGGCGACGCGGGCGCTGCTCGAGCGCGACGACGTCATCATCGTCGCCTCCGTCTCCTGCATCTACGGCATCGGCTCGGTCGAGACCTATACGGCGATGACCTTTTCGCTGAAGCTCGGCGACAAGGTCGACCAGCGCCAGCTCGTCAAGGATCTCGTCGCGCTGCAGTACAAGCGCGTGCAGGCCGGCGATTTCTCGCGCGGCCTGTTCCGCGTGCGCGGCGACACGATCGAAATGTTCCCGGCCCACTACGAGGACCGCGCCTGGCGCATCGGGATGTTCGGCGACGAGATCGAGTCGATCGTCGAGTTCGATCCGCTGACGGGCGCAGAAGACGCAGGACCTCGAATTCGTCAAGATCTACGCCAATTCGCACTATGTGACGCCGCGCCCGACGCTGCTGCAGTCGATCGAGGGGATGAAGCTCGAGCTCAAGGTGCGCCTCGACCAGCTCCACGCGCAGGGGCGCCTGCTCGAGGCGCAGCGGCTCGAGCAGCGCACCCTGTTCGATCTCGAAATGCTGGAGGCGACCGGCTCCTGCGCCGGCATCGAGAATTATTCGCGCTATCTCACCGGCCGCAGGCCCGGCGAGCCGCCGCCGACCTTGTTCGAATATCTGCCCGACAACGCGCTCGTCTTCACCGACGAGAGCCATGTCACCATCCCGCAGATCGGCGGCATGTATCGCGGCGACTATCGGCGCAAGGCGACGCTCGCCGAATACGGCTTCCGCCTGCCGTCCTGCATGGACAATCGGCCGCTCCGCTTCGAGGAATGGGAGGCGATGCGGCCGCAGACCGTGCATGTCTCGGCGACGCCCGGCCACTGGGAGATGGAGCAGACCGGCGGCGTCTTCGTCGAGCAGGTGATCCGCCCGACCGGCCTCATCGATCCGCCGGTCGAAATCCGCCCGGCGCGCGCCCAGGTCGACGACCTGCTGAGCGAGGTCAAGGAGGTCGCGAAGCGCGGCTATCGCACGCTGGTCACCGTGCTGACCAAGCGCATGGCCGAGGACCTGACCGAATATCTGCACGAGAACGGCGTGCGCGTGCGCTACATGCATTCCGACATCGACACGATCGAGCGCATCGAGATCATCCGCGATCTGCGCCTCGGCGCCTTCGACGTGCTGGTCGGCATCAACCTGCTGCGCGAAGGCCTCGACATTCCCGAATGCGCGCTCGTCGCCATTCTCGACGCCGACAAGGAAGGCTTTCTGCGCTCCGAGACCTCGCTCGTGCAGACCATCGGCCGCGCGGCGCGCAACGTCGACGGCAAGGTCGTGCTCTACGCCGATGTCGAGTCACCGGCTCGATGACAGCGCGCGATGGAGGAAACGCGCCGCCGCCGCGAGAAGCAGGAGGCCTATAACGAGGCCAACGGCATCACGCCGGCGTCGATCAAGCGCGGCATCCAGGACATTCTGGGCTCGGTCTACGAGGCCGATCACGTGACGGTCGACATCGGCCTCGCCGACGGCCCGGCGATCGGCCACAATCTGCAGGCGACGATCGCCGATCTCGAAAAGCGGATGAAGGAAGCGGCCGGCAATCTCGAATTCGAGGAGGCGGCGCGCATGCGCGACGAGATCAAGCGCCTGCAATCGGTCGCGCTCGCGATCGGCGACGATCCGCTGGCGCGCCAGATGGACATCGAGGCGACGGCCGGCGTCTTACGCCGGCGAGCGCCCCTTCGGCCGCGCCGCCAACCTGCCCTCGACACGGCCCCGCAAACCCACCGACGCCGACATGGGGCCCGCACAATTGGGGCGGCGGCGAGGCGAGGCCGAAGGGTGGGAAGATGAGGGGGCGGAGGCGGGGGTGAGCTTCTCCCTCTTATGCAGAGGCGGTCCAGGGAGGAGAGGCAGATTGAGTGAAAACAGCTCGTCTGGAGAAGCGACAGGAATGCAGTTGCGACCTGTCGAGCTCATGTGGGCGCGAGTCAAGCGCGCTCACGAAGATTCCGATACTGCTTTGCTGTATGACCTACTATATGCGGGTGAGTTCGTCATTCGCCTAACCACCGCTGCTGTTTTGGCAGCTATTGAAGAAGATCGTGATCGTCATCGCTATCGGTTATTACACACCCTCGTTCGCGCGGATGGAATTGGGGAATGGAGCCGGGCCCTTGACGATGCGTTGGTTGGCCCCGCGTCACATCATCTTCTAAGCGCTGCAAAGGACGACAGCCGGATCTTCACTGAGCGTTTGGGGGCGGGCAGTTGGCAGTTCGAGGCTGTCACCCGCCTGTTTGAGGTCCAGCGGGAAATCGACCCTGAACTTCTCAAGGCACGCCAGGCAAAGTGTCGCTGCGCTCTTGGTTCACAACTTTTGCTGAGATCAGAAATAAGACGCGTGGGCATGGTGCTCCGACCCCGGCACTCTGTTCGAGGATTTCACCGAGCTTGGAAGAGTGCATCCGCCTACTCTGTAGTGAGAATCCGCTGTTCCGAAGGCCATGGGCCTACCTCCATCGTAACCTGTCCGGCAAATATCGAGTGATTCCTCTCGGTGGTGAGTCCGGCACTTTTGCTCGCCTAAAAGCTGCTCCCGCAGCTGCGCTGGCTCCCTATCCAAACGGGATATACATTCACTTTGACGATGCTAAACGTGCCGAACTCGTTCACACGAATTCCGACGTCTCAGATTTCTTTTTTCCTAACGGCGGGTTCAAAGGGCGACAATTCGAACTTCATTCCCCGATTACAGATGATCGGCTCGACGGAGACGCTTCTCCCTACCTCGCAACCGCAGTTGAGCTACCGGCCAGCGAACCCACCGGTATCGGTCAACTCGACATAGTCGGAAATGTCTGGAGCAACCTGCCTTCCGAGCCTCTCGGGTATGTGAAGCGCGCCGAAATCGAAAATGAAATCGCGCCGTGTGTGTCACTTAATGACCGTCATCCGATTGCGACCTCGTTGGTCGTGGGGGGATAGGCAAAACTTCTTTGGCCTTAAAAATCTTGCATGAAATCGCGTTAGGCAGCCGATTCGAGGCGATTGTCTGGTTTAGTGCCAGAGATATTGACTTGCTGCCCGAGGGCCCAAAGACGGTGAGGCCGCAGGTTTTGACGCAAAAGGATATCTCGTCTGAGTTCGTTACCCTTATGGGCCTCGAGTCAGAAACCCGCTCGGGCCGTTCGCCGCTTGAGGTCATGTCAGAGAGTCTTCGTAAGACCCATCTCAGTGGGCCTATACTCTATGTATTCGACAATTTTGAAACAATAAGGAGTCCAGTTGACGTATTTAATTGGCTCGATTCAAATATCAGATTGCCGAATAAGATTCTTATTACGAGTAAATTCAGAGAGTTTAAGGCGGATTTTCCGATCACAATCAGCGGAATGGATGAATCCGAGGCTAATAAGCTTATCTCACAAACATCTGCGACATTGATGATTGACAATTTGGTAACTGATACTTACAAAGCTCAGCTTTTTGAAGAATTTGACGGTCATCCGTACGTGATAAAGATTATGCTCGGAGAAGTCGCAAACAGCGGAAAACTGGGGAGACCGAGACACCTTGTTGCACGCAAAGACGATGTTCTCGATGCCTTATTCGAGCGCACGTTCGCCAATCTTTCTCCTCTCGCCAACAGGTTGTTCTTAACCCTCAGCGGGTGGCGGTCGCTAGTTCCCCAACTCGCTTTGGAAGCTGTCGTGCTTCGCGATCAGAATGAACAACTGGATGCGGCGGGTGCTGTTGATGAACTTGTCAGAATGTCATTGGTCCAGCGGATTCAAGCATCTGATAATTCAGAGTTCCTTGATGTGCCCCTCCCTGCAGCAATATTCGGTGCTCGAAAGCTGGCCGCCAGCCCAGTCAAATTGATTATCGAAAATGACCTACGATTGCTTCAAGACCTCGGTTCTGCCAGTGTCCACGCTCTAAAAGAAGGCGTGCATCCGCGAATAAAAAGCCTCTTCGTAAAGATCTCATCTAGAATTTCCGAGGGCAAGTTAAAGTTCGAGCAAATTAAATCTGTCCTTGAGTTTATCGCAGTGAGTTACCCACCAGCGTGGCTTCTGATGGCTGATCTCCATGAAGAAATAAATGGGTTTGAAGATAGTAAGGCTACGGCCGGATATGTTCGGAGATACATCGAACAAGTTCCAGACGGCGACCATCACGCTCCGCTTGGGAGAGGCTATCTCATCTCTATCGGCGAACGGGTGATTTGGTTGGGACTTGTAGTGCGTTCGTGCGCGCCTTCGATGGACGCGATGTTACGGTCGCGCAGATCAGCAATATGGCGAACTGGGTAAACACCAGCCACGCCTCCGTCGCCAGCATGGACGCCGCAGATAAGCGGGCAGTGTTCGGAGCCTTGGCGGGACTGATGGAGAGACGCATCGGAGAAGCGTCGGCCACAGACCTTTCACGGCTCGCGTGGCTTCATTTACACGCGGGGGACATGGAAAGGGCACGCCATGTGGCTCAGATCGGACTAGTGAAGGAGCCAGGAAATCGGCACTGCGAAGCTCTGATTGAGAGGCTCAGTTAATGGGCGATTACGGGCGATTACGGTGACACTTGCATATTCGTCTCTCTTCCCCTTCCGGGATTACGGATTACGCGGATTACGGTGACACTTGGGATTACGGTGACACTTGGGATTACGGTGACACTTGCATATTTCCCTGGATTACGGTGACACTTGGATTACGGTGGGATTACGGTGACACTTGCATATTTCCTACATTCTGCGATAGCTTTGCCTCTCGTCCTTCCGGAGCAGCCCATGGCGCGGATCGGCCGGTTTGTCGTTCCAGACCTTCCCCATCACGTGACCCAGCGCGGCAACCGGCGCGAGCGGGTGTTCTTCTCCGACGCGGATTACGCGCTCTACCGCGATCTGCTCCGCGAGGCCTGCGGGCGCGAGACGGTCGCGGTGTGGAGCTATTGCCTGATGCCCAACCACGTGCATCTGATCCTGACGCCCGCGACGCCCGAGGGGCTCGGCCGGGCGCTCGGCAAGGCGCACCGGCGCTATTCGGCCTTCGTCAATGCGCGCAACCGGGTGACCGGCCATCTCTTCCAGGCGCGCTTTTCCTCGGTCGTCATGGACGAGGACCACCTGATGGCGGCGGCGCGCTACGTGGCGATGAACCCGGTCAGGGCGGGGCTCGTCGAGCGCGCGGAGGACTGGCCGTGGTCGAGCGTGCGGGCGCATCTGGACGGGAGGGACGACGGGCTGGTCGAGGTCGGCGCGCTCCTGTCGCGCGCGGGGGCCGCTTCGCCGATCTGATCGCCGACGAGCCGGCCCCGGCGCTCGTCGCCGCCTTGCGCGCCGCTGAGACGATCGGCCGCCCTCTCGGGGACCCGCCGTTTCTCGACCGGCTCGCCGCGCTCGTCGGGCGCGATCCGCGGCCTCGAAAGCGCGGCCGCAAGCCGCGGCTTGGGGGCGAGGCCGCGGACTGACGCCGGGGCGTCAGCGAAACCGGACGTAGGAAACCGGGAATCATCGCATGTGTCCCCGATATCCCTGTGTCCCCGATATCCCTGTGTCCCCGATATCCCCCTCGCGGATATCCCCGAGATCGACCAGCTGCCGCCGAAACTCCGGCGGATAAGCGGTTCGGTAACGGGGCATCAGACACCTCCAAAATCAACTTCAAGGGTGTCCACAAAACCGGGTCAACTCTAGTGCTGACTGGGCGTTCCGGAGTTGAAGCGAAATTCGGTCTCCTTGAGGAAGAGGGGAAAGTGGGCTTTCCGGAATGCCGTTGTATCGGCTGAGGGTGCGCTTGGCCTGGTTCCAGAAGTTCTCGATTCCGTTGATGTGGTTTGTGGCGATCGAGAACGTAGGCGTCTGAGTGGTCGATCCTGTGGTGGTGGAACTCAGAGACGTCGAGAATGTCATAGGCGGGATAACTACAGTATAGACAATCGAATCAGGAACGATTCTCTGCCGGATGATGGGAAGGAGCGTGTCTTTGCGGACGTTGGGGATCATCACGGTGTGGACCTTGCCGCCGCGCCTGAGGATGCCGAAGACGGAGACCTTCCCGCCTGCGCCGCGCCCGCGTTTGCCTTTCCGAACGCCGCCAAAATAGCTTTCGTCCACCTCGACGAGCCCTTCGACCGGCAGGCTATCCTCCAATCGCCTAGCGATGATCTGAGAGCCGACGAAAGAAATAGGCGGCCGTCTTGCGATTGACGCGCACCAAATCCGCCGCGCTCCGAGCCGTCACCCCTCCGACAAAAAACTCCGCCAACCGATCCTGCGTCTTTTCCCTCAGACGACAACCCCTTATCCGCATTCCTCGATCCTAAATCCGCTACGGATCTGGGACAGCCCCAATTTTTATTTCCATGAGTTACACGACCGTACACAAAACTTTACTTTCGGCTAAAAAACGCGTGGGCGAAGGCGTAATACCAAAGCTCAGAGACCGTGACTTTGACGTGGTGGCCGAATTCGGCTTGGGTCTGATTCAAGGTGGCGAACGAAGGAGGTTCGCCATGGCTATTGCGCTCCGGGGCGATTTTGATGCTGCTGCGGTTCGTTCTTGGGCGAAGACGAGCAAAGACGGACCCCAGGCGCGGCGGCTTCTGGTGCTCGCGGCGATCTATGAGGGCGCCAGCCGGACGGAGGCGGCCAAGATTGGCGGTGTGACGCTTCAGATCGTTCGCGATTGGGTGGTCAAGTTCAACGCGCATGGTCCGGCGGGTCTGATCGATCGCAAGGCTCCGGGACAGCCGCCGCGTCTCAACGACGCGCACCGGGCAGCCCTCGCGGCGATCATCGAGAGCGGCCCGATCCCGGCCGTTCATGGGGTCGTGCGGTGGCGGATCGTCGATCTTTGCCAATGGATCTTCGAGGAGTTCCGCGTCGTCGTCTCCCGGCAGACCCTGAGCCGGGAATTGCGCGCCATGGGCTATCGCAAGCTGTCGGCTCGTCCCCGGCATCACGCGCAGGCTGCCGGCGCGATTGAGGATTTTAAAAAAGTCTCCCCGCTCGCCTGGACGAGATCGCGCGCGAGAACGGCGTCGCTCCCGAGGCCATAGAGGTCTGGTTCGCCGACGAGGCGCGCGTCGGCCAGAAGAACAAGATCACCCGCCGTTGGGCCAGGCGCGGCACGCGTCCGAGCGCTCCCAAGGACCAGCGAACCGCTTCCGCCTATATCTTTGGCGCGATCTGCCCCAAGGACAGCAAGGGCGCAGCCCTCGTCATGCCCAGATGCGACACCGAGGCGATGACCCTGCACCTCGCCGAAATCGCCACCCAAATCGCCCCGGGCGCGCACGCCGCGCTGCTCGTCGATCAGGCCGGCTGGCATCTCGCGCGCCGGCTCGTCGTTCCGCCCAACATCACCCTGATCCCGTTGCCGGCCAAATGCCCGGAACTCAACCCGCAGGAAAACGTCTGGCAGTTCATGCGCGAGAACTGGCTCTCAAACCGGCTCTTCAAATCGTTCAACGACATCGTCGACCACTGCTGCGATGCATGGAACAAACTCATCAACCAGCCATGGCGGATCATGTCCCTTGGCTTGCGCGATTGGGCCTATCGGTCATGATCAGAGAAGTCTTGGTATGAAGGGCATAGAGGCAGTCGTCGAGCGGCAGCAGGGTATGCCTCCGGAAGGCGACCACGACCGCCTCCTCTTCAACGGTCAGGACGGTTGATCGGGGCTCCTTGGGTCCTGGCCGAAGATCGGAAACTGACTTCCGCGACTTCCACTTGGCGATGGTCTTCGGATTGACCCCATAGCGCTTCGCCAGCGCCCTCAAGCTCGCTTGACTATGCTGTATCGCTCGACGGACCGCCTCCGTCGTTGTGGCGCACCCGTGTAAAACCTGTCCCATAGCGCATCCTTCGAATCACTCGATAAGAATGCACCATCAAAGCTCGGGACGAAACATCTAGCGAGCGAGGACTTTGCCCTGCGGAGGTGGGCGATCGTGGCATAACGGTCAACAACGTCCAGCCTGGCCCGGCTGCCGATGGTCCGGCATGTCTTTGAAATAATCGAGCAAAATCTTTGAAATAGTCGAGAAAAGCAGTCGTCTCGAAATCCGCCGCCGACGCCGCTGTCAAAATACCCATCGCCCCGCTCCGCTCACGAATCAGCGGATGCCGAGAGATTCAGCACTTCAGCCCTTTGTCACGAACTTCCTTCACCCGATTGCCCTGGTCTCTCCCCGCTCGCCCATAAGGTGTTCGGAAGAACGCCCATCTCTACCGGGTGGCGGGCCTACAGGCTCGGAGGCGCGCCACCCAGAAGACGCCATTGGGTCAAGGCTGGGCCAATCGCCGCGCCGGTCTTTCCGTCGATCGGGCCGGCATAGTACCGCGCCGACTTGAGCCGCGCCTGAAGCTGCCGGACGGTCTCGGCTGTCCAGGTCTGCGTTCTTCCCAGTGAGTTCGGCGCGCGCTTCGCCTGCGTCCGTGGCGACCGCGCGCAAAAGGTCCTCCGCAGCGGCGGACGGGTTCTTGGCCACCCCGCGACCCTTCGTCGAGCAGTACGGCCGCGGCGCGGTAGGCCTGCCGGATAGCCCTCCGCCGCGGCGCGCCGGAAGAGGGCGAGCGCTTCGCCCGGCGGCCTGCCGCCGCACGCCGCTCGAGACGAGCGCGGCGAGATCGTAGGCCGCGCGGGCCGAGCCGCCGTCGGAGGCCTTCTCGAGAAGCGCGAGCGCGCGAGGAATATCAACGTCGATCCCCTTACCCTTGATCAGCGCGACCGCGAGGTCGAGCGCGCCGTCGGCGCTGCCGCGCTCAGCCGCTTTCTCATAGAGCGCATAGGCCGCCTTGAGGTCCTTCGGCGCGTGGTCGCCCGTCTCGAGCAGCAGACCGAGACTGACCATGGCCCGGGCGTCGTTGGCTTCGGCGGCCTTGCGATAAAGCATGACGCCTTCATCGTAGCGTCCGGCGGCGAAGGTCGGCGCGGGCAAGCAGAGCTTGGTAGTGCGCAATTTCCGGATGTGCCGCCGCCGCCTGACCGCAGAATTGGACGGCGGCCTCCGCGTTCTTTTTGAGAGACTCCATTTCGACGCCGTTCACGCTGGCGGTGGCGTCGTGGGGATGGGTGGCGAGGCGCTCGCAGGCGAATTCTGGCGACGAGGACTCCTCCTCCGTCGCGCGCAGGCTCGCGATCAACGCCTTCGCGTCGTCGACGTGGGCCCCGTTCGGATAGCGCGCCAGGTAGAGCTCGGCGAGACTCGCCCGGCGCTCGCTGCGGGCCACCGACCAGAGAACATCTTCGACGTCTTCCTGAGATTGTGCGTCTTCGGGGGGCCCTCCCCGCTCCGCGACGAGGAGCCGGTCGTCTCGGGGGTGTTTCCTGTTCCCGAGAGGAGAGAGCGGACATCAGCGGCGTGAGGTCCGTCGGGGTAGCGGTCGAGATAGGCTTGCAGCAGGTTCGGATCGCGGTCCTTTCCGGCAAGGCGCCAGAGCTGCGTCTCGAGCGTCTCCTCGGCCGCAGCGCCGCCGGCGAAATAGAACTGCTTGGTCAAAAGCGACTCGTCGGCGGGAATCTGCTGTCCTCCGGTCTCGGCGAAGACGTCGTTGCGGACCGCGATCATCATGCTGGAGATGTCGGCGCCCGGCGTCGCCAGACGTCCGAGCAGCGCCGTGGCGAAGGGGCTGTTGCGGCCGCTTCCGTCGAACGCGACGTTGTCGGGCTGCGTCGCGAAGGTGATGAAGAATCCGGGAAGCTTGCCGACGCGAGCGAGTCCGGGCGCGGGCAGCCGACGCCGGCGCCGGCGAAGGGGTTGTTGCGGCAGGCGTCGAGAAAGACGAGATGGCTTCCTTTTCCCTTCCCGAGCTCAGCGAGCACGGGATCGAGCGCAACCGTCCTCGACGCGATGTCGCCGATCTGGCGCAGCTCGGCGCCGACGGGGACGAGGTAGTTGCGGCCAGCGAGCTGAAAGCCGTGTCCGGCGTAGTAGAACAGCGACACGTCGGCATCGGCCGACTCCAACGCGAATTCGTCGATGGCGCGCTGCATGGCGGCGAGATCGAGATCGAGCTTGAGCGTGACCCTGAATCCCAGCGACTTCAGCGTCGCGGCGATATCCTTCGCGTCGTTTGGCGGATTGGTGAGCGCGGGGACGTTGCGATAGGCGCCGTTGCCGATGACGAGCGCAAAGCGGGTCTCCGCTCGCGCACTCGGGGCGGCGAGCGAGGCCGCGACGAGGGCGAGGAGCGTCGCCGCGACGCATTTCCATCGCCGGCTCAGCGCCTAGAGAGGCGCCATCCATCGGGCCATGCGCGCTCCCCGATCGCTTGTCTAGAGACCGCCGGAATTCACCAGGGCGACTTTGGACGTCGCCCAGCGCGCCAGCGATGACGTCGCCGTCGCGAACCTCCCGACTACGCGTCGGCGGATCCTCTGAAAGAACGAGTGCGATCTCCTTGTGAACGCTCAGCGACTGTCTGGCGCAAAACGGCGATGGCCTCGGTCCGCGAGCGGGCCGCGCGAACGCGCGTGCGCCTTCCGCGACGATCGCCGGAACATTGCGCAGCGCCGGCGGCAGTCTCGGCGCCAGGACCTGCAGCTTGGCGGCGTATGCGTCAAGCGCGTCGGCGATCGTGGTCTGGGTCGGGTTTTGGCAGCGCCGGAAGTAATTCTCCATCGACTTGCGAGATCGCCCGAAGAGCCGTGTCCGGATCGCTGAACCGATTCGGATCCGGCAAGGATGGCGGTTCGTTGCAGGCGACGGTGAAATGCGGGAGCACCTGCTCGTATCCGCCGACATCGTACTCGGTTTGCGCAGGGTTGTTGATCTGCGTCAGGCCCGGCAGGAAACCGGGGTCGAACGGGCCGCCGGGACCGTCGTAGGCACGACCGTCAGCGTGCCGGGGGAGTTTCCCGAGGCGGCGATGACGTAGTTCGGGTTCGAAAGCGCCGTCACGAGTCTGGCGATATTGGCCTACCGGGGTGAACGGATTCAGAGGGATCTGGAGTGACGCCCCTAAATGCGCCAACGGTCGGATCGACCGTATCGCCGGGAAGCACGCCGAACAGCGTCGCTGCGCCGAGGATCGGCGTGGTTCCGAAGATCGAGCGTGCATCGGCGACGCTGTAGGTCAGCGCCAGCGGATCGATGGTGAGTCGGCCGCGGAATCGAGGACAAGAGCGTAGTCGTCCGACACGGTGAAGCTGCCTGGCGCGACCGTGATCGGATAGGGGCTGCCCGCGACAGAGGCCCTGGCGGGAGAGCCGAGCGAGGTGACGCTTGGCGTTCCGCTGTAGACCGCGGCCGCTGTGTCGGGAAGGAATGCGCCGGCAACGCCCGGTTGCAGGCCGCTGATCGTGAAGTCGGCGGCCACCGAGAGACGTGACGTCCTGGCCATACGACTTGGCAAGATCGCCCGATGTGACGGTTATCGTCGGCTGGAAGGCGAAAATGTAGCGATTGCCCGTCGCCGTCACCGGCTCGCCGAAGGTCGTATTCCAGACCGCGGTATTGCCGCTGTCGAGGCCATTGAAGACGTCGCCGGTCGGCGAGGCCGAATAAATCTGCCAATTGCCATCCCGGCGTATGACGATCGCGCGCCGGAGCCGGCGTTGTTGATGAAGTTGCCCGTCGCCGCGAGCACGATCAGTCGCCAAACGGGCCATTGTTAACTTCTGGACCGGTGAATTAACAGCCAGATTGCCGACGTTCGAAATGACAACGTTGGCGGGACAATTTGCGCCGCAATCACCGCCGGAGGACCGCCAGGGCAGTGACAGCGAGGCGTCGTCGTGGCCGTCGAAGTGAGAAAAGTTGACCGGTCCGACGGTGAGGTCGGCGCGGTGTTACTCGAACTGAATTCACCGCCGCTGCCGTCGCCGGCGACGCAGTCCGCGACTGAATTGTTGGGATTGTTTAGTGTCACATGTCTCCGTCAGCGTCGAGCCAGAAGCGCTGCGCCTACAATGGAGCTGTCTGAGTGATCGTTTCCAGTTGTGACGTCGTTGAAGTTGCCTGCGAGCTGTTGCTCCTGTCGTCGTCGAATTCCGCCGACCGTCAGGTCGCCATTGTTGATGAAGCTGAAGCCGAGAGGCGCAGAGCCTGAAATGCTCGAAACGTTGTTGAAGGCGTTGGCACTGTCCGAGGTCATCACGACCCTGCCAGTGCGTCGAAGTTGCGCTCAGCGTCGGCGCGAATACGGATCCCGTTGTCGTCTCGATGATGTCGTTTGCAGCGCTTAGCGGTGATGCTTCCAGATGCTATGACGGACGTGTTGAGCGTGATCCCGCCCGTCGTCGAGACTATGCGTCAGGTCGGTCGGATCAATGGTCGCGCCATGACTGTCTGGACGACGTCGCCCGCCGCAGTCAGGTCGGCTGCTCCGGCGAACGGTGACCGGGCCGCCGAGCGTGATGCCGCCGCGCGGCGGACGTCGCGGCGAGCGACAGCCGCGGTGATGGCAGGCAAAGTCATGCCGCTGGTCGAGGTCAGCGACACGGCGGCAAGCGGGGCCGACGAACCGACAGGGTCCGCCGAAAACGGAACGCGTCCGGCGGTCGCCGTCAGGTCCACCGGGGGCGGCACTGGCAATCGCTGCAAACGCTGGTCGACAGCGCCGCCAAGAGTGGTGGTCGCTGTCGCCGGAGTTGATCGTTACGTTGGCTTCAAGCAGGACGGCATTATTGAACGTGATTGGTCCGTTGGCGGTGGTGACGTTGCCGGAAAGAAAGACCGGGCCGGACACGCTGAGGCCGCCGAGCGGCGCGATCGAGCCGACATCCGCGTCGAAAGCCACGCTCCCGCCGTTCGCCGTCAGAACATGGCCGCCATCGACCGTCCCAGCGAACCTTGTCCGTTCCGCCGCCCGAAGTCGAGCGTCACGTTCGCGCCCAAGGTGACGGCGTTGTCGAAGGTAGTGAACCCGAACTCGCCTGTGATCGAGAGCGTTCGCGGCCAGAACCGTCGGGCCGGTCACCGTAACGCCGCTGTCGCCGGAGCCCTTCGAGATGGCGGCTGGCAATCGACGCCTGGCCCCCCTGTCAGGCGAGAAAGGCGCCATTGCCGATGTGTTCGTAATCGGAGCGTTGACCGACCGGACGTTGAAGGCCGATAGCGTCAAGGTGGTGCTGCTGGAAGTCCACGAGATCGCCGCGTCGACGTTGATGTCCCCGCGCCGCTGGAAATGGCGCCCGGTCCGCTCGCGGTCGGAAGGTCGTCTGCAGCGTAACGTCGGTGCCGCCGTTGAGGCTGCTCCGAATCGTTGTCGCGGCTGCGCCGTCGACTCGTCAGGTCTTCGGGATCGACCAGCCAGGTCCCCGCCTTGCCGTGCGGCGACGAGGCGTCGACGGACGCCCCGCCGAAATCGACGGTCTGGCCGGAAGTCTCGATCTGCCGCCATCGCCGCCGATGCGCCCGCCTTCCGCCGAGATCAGGCCGTGCGGAGGTGGTCTCCCGTCGACCACACGGCGACCGTCCCGCCGTCGCCCGAGGCCGTCGCGCTGGCGTTCAGCGTCGACGCCGCGTCGATCGACGTCGTCTGAGCCGACGCGAGGTCGCTCGCGCCGTGGAAATCGCCGCCGATCCGAATGGCGCCGCCACCCGTCGCGCCCGAGGCATAGACCAAAGACGACGCGAGGCTGACCGCATTCGTTCCGGTCACGGTGACCGAGCCGCCGCGGCCCTTGGCGCTGGCCGCCACGAGTTTGGCCTGACGCAAGGCGACGTCGTGGCCGCCAACCGCGATCGTTCCTCCCGCCGTCCGGCCGGAGGCCTTCAATCGTCCCGTCACCGAGACGTTCCCGCCGGGGCCGCCGCCGAGAATAATCGAACCGCCGCTCGCGCGCGCCGAAGTCACTGACAATTCGCCCGGCACGTTGACCGCGTTGCGGATCGCCTGCGCCACCGTCGCCGCCTTGAGCTGCACCGATCCGCCCGCGGCGCGGACCTTGCCGGAAACGTCGATGAGCGCCTGCCCATCGGCGGTCTTTGTGTTGGTCGGCACGGCGACCTGCAGAAAATTGTCGCCGGTCAGGTTCAGCGTCGCCTGCTCGCCCGAGCCCATTGCGACCTTCCCCAGCGGGACCGAGACGACGCCCGAATTCGCTACCGTGCCGCCGAGAAGGCCGACGAAGCCGCCCGGCGCCGCCGCGATCGAGCCGGCGTTCGAGACGCCGGCTGAAGCGCCTTTGCCGACAAAGTTGAGATTGCCGTTGTTGAAGTCATTGTCGGCGATGCCGAGCGTCGAAGCGACGAATCCGCCCCCGACCTGAACAGCGCCAGTCTTGGTGATCGCGATCCCGTTCGGGTTGACGAGATAGACCTGGCCATTGGCCTGCAACCGGCCTGCGATCGTCGAGGTCGTCGATCCAGTGACGCGGTTCAGAATCGCCGAGGAGGCGCTCGGCTGGTTGAAGGTGACGCCGTTGCGCTGGCCGATCGAAAAGCTGCCCCAATTGACGATCGCGCGCGGAGACGTCTGGTTGAGCGTCATGTTGGCGCCGGCCTGGCCGATCGACGCCGCCCCCGACGTAACAACGCCATGGCTCGGCAGGATATTCTGGGCCTGTGAGGGACTGAAAGCAGACGTCGTCGCGAGAGACGCCAAAGCGGCCAGACGGGTCAGCCAGAGTGGGGTCCTGGGGAATGGCATCTTCTAACCCCGTTCGAACTTCGACAGCACGGAACCTCAGAAGTTTACGGCGAACGCAACATTGCCGCGATAGACCTGCCCCTCGCCGGCGACATTGGAGAAGCCGCGAGCAAGTTCGATGCTGAACGTCGACCCGAGCGGCAAGACCGTCGTCGCCGCATTCGCGCCCAGGCGCAGGCCGACGCCAAACAATTCGGCGCTGATGTGGCCCGGCTGCACCGCCGTCGGCTCGTCGATCCAGCCTTGCGAAGCGGCCCCGAAGATGTATGGCGCGACCGTCGCCCCGCCCGTGCGCCCAGCCGAACGGGTACGGCCGCTGGAGCTCGCCGCGCAGCGTCGCGCCTTCGTCGGCGCTGAACGTGCCGAGCGGATAGGCGGAGGCGGCCTGAAGACCATCGAGCGAAAACTGCTCTGCGATGAACAGCGGATGACCGAAGCTCGTCTGCGCCTGGCCGATCAGGGCGCCCTGCAAATCGTAGGGCAGAGGCTGCGTCCAGGTCGCGTCGAGACCCGAGTTTGCTGAAGGTCGGGAACGCCCCCTGCTGCGAGAGCGGGACGCTCGTCAGGATGGCTTGCGTTTCGCCGCGGCCCCCGAGCCCCTGGGAGAAGACAAGGGTTCCTGCGAGCAGGCCATAGGGCAGCCGGAGATGATCCTCGAGTTGGAGCCGCGCGACATGGTATTGATCGTCATAGATATCGGTGTCGAACCCGATCGGCGAGAGATGCTCCTGGGCCCACTCGTAGGTTCGCCTGGAACGTCAGCGCGTGGGCGCGCGTTAGGATCAGCGGATAGCTCGCGCGCAAATCGAAGCGCTGATAGTAGCCGACGTCCGGCGGCGCGCCGGGAACGGGAGCAGGCCTGGTCACCGAGTTGGTGTATTCCGGGTTGATCTTGAACCCATCGACGCCGATCGGCAGCACGGCCCCCGCGCCCAAAAGCTGCATCGGCGTCGTCGCATCGAAAACCTTGCCGAGGTTGTAGCCAGTCGACGCGGCGCCGTAGAACTGCTCGCCGTATCCGAACGGGCTGTTCACCGCCAGCGCTCCACTCAGCTCCCAATTTCCGAGCGATCTCGGTAACCGATTGTCGACCCCAAACGTCCCCGAGACCGGGCTCCAAGTCGCCTCCAACACAAGAAGCGTCCCACCGGGCGCGGCCCCGCGCGCGATCGTCGAACTGAGGACAAGGCCCGGAACATCCGACGCCAGGATCAGCCGGCGCTCGATCTCAGGCAGCGTTACGTGGCGCTTGCCGATCAGCGAAGCGAGCCGAGCCTGAACGAGCGTGCGCTGCTTTTCCGGAATGCCTTTCACGTCGACGCTTTCGACAAACCCGTCGATCACGACGAGGCGAAGCCGTCCCCCATTCTTGAGTTGCTGCGGCGGCACCGCGACGCGAACCAGCACATACCCGTGTGCGGCATAGGCCTGTTCGATCGCATTGGCGGCGGCGAAGATCTCGGCGACGGTGACCCGCCTGCCTCTGATTTTCGCGGCAATGGCCGCGGTCTCGGCCCCGAGTTCTGGAAAGCCGCCTTCGACCGTCACATTTGAGATGGCGACGGAGAGGTTCGCAGCGTTTTGCGGGCGCAGCGAGTCCCGCCGGACTGGCTATGCTGATCGCTCCCGACGGACCGGCCGGCGGCGCCAGCGTGGTCGGCGTCACGCGCGACGGCGCGACGGCCTGGGCGCTTGCGAAGCCCGCCGTCATTGAAAGCGCGACTACCGCCGAGGCGATCGCCGACCCCCTCCTCAGAAGCAGACGCCGCGCGCTTTCCTTGCTCAGGCCCAACCCTGCTGCCCTGCCGTTGCCGCCAGGATCACAAATTCCCCAACGGACAAAGAAACGCAACTGCTTTGTGGCGAACCTAGGCGAGAATTCGGCTGGGTATTGTCGAAATGATTGCGCGGGTGTCATCAAGGTCACACCTCGTACGCGAGACTTCGATGTTCGCGGAGATCTTGCGGACCATCTTCGGCGACCCTGAACGACTTCTGCGCGATGTTTTACAACGAAACAACCGGAACGTGTTGGCTGCCGAGACTGGGTGGGAATCAGTGTGAGGGAGCAGAAAAGGCCGGATGATCGGGGAGCGTGAGTTGAGCGCCAGTCCATCCGCACCGCGGCGCGGCAGCGCGGATCCGAAGACTATATCAACAACACCTCAACGTAAGAGTTTATATCCAATCGTCGTACAGATTGTAATCATCAGGATCATTTAAATCATGAGTATCGCTATCTGTATATTCGACTTCCCACCGAGAGCTATCGCTACACTCGCATCCCCTTATTTCGGCATATTTTATCAATTTGGCTAGCGCTTCTCTCTCAAGGTCATAACGTTTTGGGTGACCATTGTCGATCGGCTTGCCCTTGTTCATATCCCATCGACGGAATCTTAGCCCTCGACCCATAATATCTATGTCCAATGCTATTGCGTCACAAGCCTCTTCGTCACTCCTCTTTACGCCATCTGCGTCAAAATAATATATGGAATAGTAAAATTCTTCGCCATGATTTATCCCTACCTTTGCACGCTCAAAGCGATCTTTTACATCGTTCCGATCTGGCCAATGATGATCTGGATTATCTGGTTTCCATGATCTATTTCTGGGCATATGCCGTCTTCCTCGTCTCTGCGTCGGTGAGTCGTGCTAAGCGGTGTGCGGCGATGGTCGCAGCAGGACGCACATCGCCGAGTCCGCCTCATCGCCGGCGCGCGAGCTCCGGCCGCAACCCGGCGCCATTCTAATCCCTTCGACGCGACGGAGAGTTCGACTATGATGGGTTGCGTGTCCCCAATCCCGCCGCACTGAGGCCACGATGCCGAATCCGATTACGCAAGACCAGCAAAAAGGCAAGTTGACGACGCCGCTCGGCGAGAATGCTCTCGCGTTGTCGCGGTTCAGCG
Organism: uncultured Alphaproteobacteria bacterium; assembly: GCA_963802615.1. Lineage (GTDB taxonomy): Bacteria > Pseudomonadota > Alphaproteobacteria > Rhizobiales > Beijerinckiaceae > Roseiarcus. Next base: position 69,755 of record CAWDKC010000016.1, on the reverse strand, counting down.
CGAACCGAGGGCCTGAGCGAATTGTTCGAATTTCGCGTTGGGCGGTCAGCACGCAAGGCGGCCTCGACTTCGCCTCAGCGGTCGGGAAGGGCTCGACGATCGCGCTCACCGCTCAAGACGACAAGAAGCGCTACTTCCACGGCGTGATGACGGAGGCGCGCTGGGCCGGGACGCAGGAGGATCTCTATATCTACCAGCTCGTGCTGAGGCCCTGGCTCTGGCTGCTCACCCGGACCTCGGACTGCAAGATCTTTGCGCAGAAGTCGCCGATCGCCATCATCAAGCAGGTGTTCTCCGACCGCGGCTTCTCCGATTTTCGCGACGCGACCACCGGTTCGCCGCCGACGCTCGAATATTGCGTGCAGTATCGCGAGACGGATTTCAATTTCGTCTGTCGTCTGATGGAGGCGTACGGGATCTATTATTTCTTCGAGCACGCCGACGGAAAGCACACGCTCGTGCTCGCCGACGCCAAGTCGATGCCATAAGCAAGTCCCCGGCCTTTCGTCCTTGCCGTACAACCCGATCGACAGACGCCGGCCGACGAGAACAGCAATATCTCGACACTTGGTCGCTCGGGCGCCGGGCGCAGAGCGGCGTCTTCGTTCTCGAGGACTACGGCTACAAGAAACCGCCCGCCAACCTGCTCGCGCAGGCGCAGAACCCCGGCGGCTACGAACACGATTCCATGGAGATGTTCGACTATCACTATGGTTACGTCGACACCGAGGGCAAGGACCTCGTCGATAAGGATGTCGGCGACAAGTTTGCGAAATACAGGGTCGAAGCGGCCCAGTCGCTCGACAAGCGACGCTCGTCGATGGGCGCCGCGCCGTCGCTGTTTCCGGGCGGGCTCATTACCCTCGAGACGCCATCCGGAAAGCGGCGAGAACGCCGAATATCTCATCACCCACTGCTCGCATGACTTTCGAGGAGCAGACCTATCGCTCGGGCGGCGGCGCGGGCATCGGCTACGTCGGCAATTACGAGATGACGCCAAGCGACCGTCAGTTCCGCGCTCCGCTCGTCACGCGCAAGCCGGAGATCGTCGGCTATCAGTCGGCCCTCGTCATCAAGGACAAGGGCGGCCCTGAAATCGAGGTGGACAAGCACGGGCGGATCCTCGTGCAGTTCTATTGGGACCGCAAGAAGAAGCCGTCACGCAGGGTCCGGGTCGCGCAGATCTGGGCGGGGAGCAATCGCGGCGCGCTGTTCACTCCGCGCGTCGGCGACGAGGTCCTGATCGCCTACGAGGAGGGCGATCCCGACCGGCCGATCGTCATCGGCTCAGTCTACAACGGGACCAACACGGTGCCGATGAAATTGCCCGACAAGAACGTCAAGTCGGGCATCCTCACGCTGTCCAGCACCGGAGGCGGCGGCTACAACATGCTGCTGTTTGACGACACGAAGGGCGCCGAAAACGTCAAGCTGAGGACACAGAAGGACCTCAAGTTCAAGGCGCTCAACGATCAGGAGATCAATATCGGTGTGGACCGCAAGGACAAGGTCGGCAACAACATCGACCAGACCGTCGGCACGAACCACACCATCGACGTCGGGACCAAATACGCGCTGACCGCCGGATCGCAGATCGTGCTGACGGTCGGCGCCAGCTCGATCACCATGGATCCGAGCAGCATCACGCTCAAGGCGCCGACGATCAATGTCACGGGCGATGCGCTCGTCAGCATTTCTGCGCCTTTGGTCAAGATCAACAGCTAGCGTTCGAGCGGTCGTTGCGAGACTAGGAAGGAGCCGCGGGCCTCGATGAGCCGTCGGTTCTCCCCCGTTCGCAAGGGACCACATAGTCTTCAAGATCGGAGTGAGCGATTGTCCGACCGTCTTCGTTTCACCACGGCGCGACAGGTCTTCGAGGCGTTTCCGACCGCTGCCGTCGATATCGCGGTTCGCCCCGCCGACGAGCCGCCGCTCGATTTCGCGCGCAAACTCCTCGCTCCGGGCCGTCGCTTCGAATCGATTGTCTACCTCGCGTACCTCTTGCCGCGGCGTGAGGCGGTCTGGTGGGGATGCCAATGCGTGCGGGCCGTAAGCGGCGCCAAGCCTGACGACGCCCTGCTCGCGGCCGAAGCCTGGGTCCGCGATCCGGACGAAATGACGCGACGGGCCGCGCTGGACCTGGGGTGGTCCCGCGACGCCGGGATCGCCACGACCTGGCTTGCCTTGGCCGCGGGCCAGTCCGGCGGCAGCATCACCCCTGAGGGCGCTTACCCCGTCGCTCCGCCGCCGCAGGCGACGGCGCTCGACGTGAAAGCTGCGATCGTCCTCGCCATCGCCCAGGGCCCGGCGCCCGGTCAGTCCGCCTGGACAGCGGCGTGTGTCGAAGCCGGGATCCGCTTCGCCGGAGGCGGGGACGCCAAGGTGCGCCCGCCAGCGCCCGCGGCGCCGACAGTCCGGCGCGCTCTGACTCAGGGAATCATCTCTGTCAGTTCTCCGGGATACGCAATCGTGATCGTCCCGCCCAAGGCGCATTGCAGGACGCTGACGTTGTCGAGCGCGGGCGCGCCATCCAAGATCACCGGATTCGAAATAGCCCCGGTGACCCAAGGCGCCGGAGTCAGTGGAGTGCACGGCACCGGCGTCGGAGTTCCCAACGCCGCCGCGGTCGCCGAGACAAAAGCGGGATTGCCCGGGGACATGCACATCCCGAACGGCATCACGTTCACCATCGGCACATGATCATTGATGTTCGCCGCCCATTGATCACTGGTCTGCATTCGGTGAATGGGGAGCACGACAAAGGTGCTGATCCCCGGCGGGACCGCGAAACTGCACTTCAACGTCGCGCCGTTGCAAACATGAAATGGCATCAGTCGGTCTCCTTTTAGCGAGCCGGGCGAGAACACCTCCGACGTCCCCTTCCGGGAAACGACTTACCCCACAAAATCAAGCTCAAACGGACCAGCAGCGCCGGGGCGCCGTTATTGGAAGTCTATCGCCAATTTCTCAAACAGACCACAACACCCCTCACATTAAACGAGCTTTCGTTGTTCCGAAGATGCGCAGGGTCCGACCTCATTCGTAGAATGAGTGCTAAGCAGCCGTCACTCAGGCTCCTCAGCAGGGAACGCTCGATGTCCGCCCTTCCCGACTCCCCCAACGCCGGCGCCAAGCAAAGCGATCCGAAACGTCGTTGTGCCGTCCTCGAGCCTGCCGGTCGCAATCTCGGCCAAATGCAGCGCTGGCTAATTGAACGGTGGCTTGGGGTCGATGGCGTAAGGCAGCGGGCTCCCGGGAACCCAGGCCGCACGGGTGGCGCCCCCCTCGCGTGAACGATAAGAGGCCGCTTCTGTTGTCAAGGTCATACTTTCGCGGCATTTTGAACCGCGATGGTCGCCGAATCGTTCTTGCGACAGCCCGTCCAAGCGGAGTGGAACTCACTTCCCCGTGCGCACTATCCTGACCATCGTCGCGGTCGTGCTCGTCGCCGTGATGTCGGTTGCGCTCGTCGCGCCGTACTTCATCGACTGGTCTGCGCAGCGCGGTGAGATCGAGGCGCGGCTCAGCGCGATCACGGGAGCGAACGTCTCGCTCAGCGGGCCGGTCGAACTCAGGGTGCTGCCGACGCCCTATCTCGCGCTGGGCGAAGGTTTGGTCAGCGCGCCAGGTCCGGACGGGGCGAAGCTGTCGTTCGCCTCGGCGCGGCTCGAGCTCGCGCTGGTCAAGCTTGCAAGCGGACAGATCCGGTTCTCCGACATTCGCCTCGAAAAGCCCCTTCTGACCCTCACGCGCGGTCCTGGCGGCGCGCTCGCGCTGCCGCCGCTGCGAATGGCGGGGCTCCACTCGACCGGGTTTGACCGCCTCAGCGTGCGAGATGGGCGAGTGAAGATCGTCGGCGCCGCCGCCGGGGCCGAGATTTCCGGCGTCGAGATCGACGCCGCCGCGCCCTCTCTCGACGGACCCGCGCAGTTCAGTGGGCAGTTTTCCGGCCCGGACAATGCTCCCGTTGTCTTCAGGCTCGCCTCGGAAAAGCCCGGGGCGCAGGGGACGCCGGTTCACCTCGCCGTAGACGCTGGTCCAAGCTGGCCTGCCGCCCAATTCGACGGCGCGCTCGAAGGCGACCCGGCCGTCGGAATTGGCGCCCTTCGGTTCGCCGGCGCAGCGACGCTGGCGGGAACCGCGCCCGGCGAGGACGCGCCGACCCCGTGGCGGATCATCGGACCGATGACCGTCGATCTCGACTCAGGCGACCCTGCGACAGGCGGAATTCCGTCTTGGCCCCGAGGAGCGAAGCATCAGCGCGAATGGCGACGCCACGCTCGTTTTCGGCTCGCCCGCCCGAATCAGCGTCGCGCTCAAGGCCAAACAGGTCAATGTCGACTCGCTCATGCGCCGCAAGGGCGAGGAAGGGGCGACGCCGGCGCGCGCCGTGACGCTGATCACCCGCATTCTATCGGCGGCGCTTCAGGGCCGCGAGAGCCAGGCCGCGATCGACGCGCAAGTATCGGCCCAGGCGATCATCCTTGGCGCGCAGACCATGCCCGACGCGAACGTAACGGTGAAGGCTGCTCCCGGCGCGCCGCTCAATCTCACTTTCAACCTCGGCCTTCCGGGGCAAAGCCGCCTGCGCGCGCAAGGAGACCTGCAGACCGGCGGCGAGGCCAGGTTCCGCGGCGACGTTGTTTTCGAAAGCGCCGACTTTGGCCTGCTGCGCGACTGGGCGAGGCTTGGCGACTGGGCGAGGCTTGGCGCGCCGCCGGCGGTGGCCAAAGTCGCCGCATTCGCCGATGCGCTCCCTTATCGCAGCGCATCCCTGTCGGGCGTGGTGGAAGCCTCGCCGACTGGATTTTCGGGACGCAATCTCAAGCTGAAGCTCGACCGCTCGACGCTGACGGGCGCCCTCGCCTACAAGGCGCCCGACGCTGGTCAAGCCGGCCGCCTCGATGTGGATCTCGCCAGCGATTCGCTCGACGTCGACGGGTTGCCGAGCCTTGGGGCGGCCAATCTCATCGGCGATCTCGACCTCTCGCTTTCGCTGAGGGCAGGTTCGCTGCATGTCGCCCGGGTCGGTGAAGCTGAGATCGACAGCGGCTCGCTCGCGGTGAATCTCGCCAAGAGCGGGCCGAACATCACCCTCAAGCGCCTGAGCGTGGCGGGCCTGGATGGCGCCTCTTTCGACATCGAGGGCGCGATCGGTCCCGACTCGACTGCGGCGACGGGTCACTTGCGAGCCGACCGGCTGCACGATTTCGCAGCGCTGGTCTCGCGTGTGGCGCCCGGCGACTGGAGCCGCATGCTGGTCGCGCGGGCGGGCGAGCTTTCGCCGGCCGCGCTCAGCTTCGGCGCTCAGGGCGGGGCTGCCGATGCCGGCGGCGTTCCCGCCATCGAATTCGCTCAGGGCCAACGGATCGGCGGGCGAAACGAAGTTCTCGGTCACCCTCGATCCTCGGCCGAACGACGCCGGGCGCGCTCTGACCGTCAGTCTCGATTCCCCGAACTCCGGCGCCTTGTTGCGTCAGCTTGGCGTGCATACGCCAATTTCGGGAGGCGGCCGCGCCCGCATCGCGCTCAACGCCGCCGGCGGCTGGGAGAAGGGCTACGACGTCGACGCGACCGCCCAGCTCGCCGGCGCGGAGCTCATATGGCGCGGCCGCTTCCTGCCGGCGGCGGAGAGCGACGAGGCGAAGCTGTTCGGGTCCGCCAGGGCCAAGTCGCAAAACCTCGCGCCGCTCGCCGCCGCCCTTGGCCTTGCGCCCGCCAATGGCGGCGCGCTCGGGCCAGCCGACATCGGGTTCGAGGCGACCTTGCGGGCGAATCGATGGAGTCTCTCGCGGCTTCAGGCGACAATCGCCGGGGTCAAGGCGAGCGGCGACCTCACTTTTCAGCCTGCAAAGCCGCCTGAGTTCGCGCCAGAGGCGAGCGCCGAGATTGCTCGCGCCGAGGAGGCGGTCGGCTCTGGGGCTTCCCCTGACAAGGCGGCGCCGCCGGCGGAGATCGAGGGCCAGCTGACGGTCGAACGCATGCCGCTCAGCGGCGTCCTGGGGCTCGCGCTCGGACCGCCCCAGCCGGGACGGACGGGGGCGCGCTGGTCGGACGTGAGGTTCGCGCCCGCGCCGCTGCGCCCGCCGTCCGCCGCCGTGAAACTCAGGGTCGGAACCCTCGACCTGGCCGACGCCCTGACAGCGCGGGAGTTCGCGGCGACGCTCCGCTTTGATAAGGGCCGGCTCGATCTTGACGATTTCGCGATGCGGATCGCAGGAGGCGACGCCTCCGGCCATGCGACGCTGCGACGCGATTCGGACACTGTGACGGTGACGGGGGCGCTGGCCCTCGATTCGGTCGCGCTCAACCGCAGCGGATTCTCAGGGCGCATCGGCGCGGCGCTCGATTTCGCTTCGACCGGACGCAGCCCTGCTGCGGTGATCAACGGACTCGCCGGCTCAGGGAGCATGAGCTTCGCCGGCGCGGCGCTTGCGCGCAGCGATCCCGCCGCTCTCGATCGCGTGGTCGCCAAGGCGCAGACCCCCGATGCGCCATTGGACGAGACCAATATCGCCTACGCCTTCGGCAACGAGCTCAATCGGGCGCCCCTCGCGATCCCCGACGGGTCGGCGCCGCTCTCGCTCAGCGCAGGACTCATGAAGATCGGCCCGATCAAGCTCCCCGAGGCGCGCGGGGACGGGGCGCTGAGCGCCGAGCTCGATCTGCGCACGCTCACCGCCGAGACGCGCCTGACGCTCACCTCGTCAGCGAAGGATTTGAAATTCTGGTCGGGGCCGCCGCCGAGCGCGGGGGTGACGGTCGACAATGCGCTGGAGGCGCCGAAGCGACAGATCGACGTCAGCGCCCTTTCCGCTGCGCTCGCCGCCCAGGCGATCGCGCGCGAGACCGATCGCATCTCCACGATGGAATCCGATATCCGCGAGCGCGCGTTCTTCAACCGGCGCCTCAAGGGCGAGCGGTTCATGGATCGCAGGCGGCAGGAGATCCAGGACTGGGAAGCCGAACAGGCGCGGCTGAAGGGGCAAGCCGAACACCTGCGCTCGCTCGAGGAAGCGGAGAAAGCGGCCGAGGCCGACGCGGCGAAAACCGCAGCGGACGAAGCCACGACGCGGAAAGCCCAGGAGAAGGCCGCGGTGGACAACGCGGTCAAGACCGACGCGTCCGAGAACGCAGCCGCGACGCCGGCAAAGGCGCCGTTCGCGGCGGCTCCGGCGCCCAAGAGTGAGGAAATGGGCGCGAACGGGCCGGCTCCGAGGCCCCCGCCCCGGCCCAAGGCGCGGCCAACCCAGGTCGACCCGGCGCCAGGCAAACTCTACTGAACCGGACGAATGTCGGGAGCCGCGGGGTCCCGATCGAATTTTCCGGGGCCTCCGGCCTCGAGAACGAACACGCGGATGGCCGATGACAGATTGGCGCCGCCGCGCGAGGCGTCGATCATCGCCGCCAGGCGATTGAGGGAGAGCCCGCGTTCCGCCGCAATCGCGCGCAGGCGGCGCCAAAACGCATCCTCAAGCGAGACGCTCGTTCGATGTCCGGCGATGACCAGCGAGCGCTTGACGATGCGCGCGTTGGCGTTGTCAGTCGCCATCGGGCGGCGCCAGGCGCCGCGCGTCGAGCTTGGCCTCGGCGAGGGCGCGCTCGCTCTCGACGAGACGCTTCTCGGCCTTCGAGCGGCCAAAGACAGCGCGGTTCTGCGCTGCTTCCGCTTGGGCCCGCTCGCGTTCTTTCAACTTTCGCGCTCGACGCAGGTTGACGATCTCAGCCAAAGAATTCGCTCCGGCTATTTCTTGGGCTATTTCTTGCGGAAGGCGTCGATCGACACGACTTTCGTTTCGCCGCCCGGCTCGGCGGCCTTTTCCGCGCGCTGAGAAGATTTCGGGGCCGGCGCGGGCTGGGCGGGCGGCTTGACCGAGGCTGGCTTTGGCGCCGGGCGCTGCGGCGCGCCCTTTTCCTCCTCCAAAGCCGGCGCCCGAACGGCCGGCTCCGAAACGCGCGGCTCGAGCTTGAATCCGAACGGAACAGACGGATCGGTGAAACCGGTGATCGAGTCGAACGGCACGATCAACCGCTCGGGCCTGCGGGAAAAGTTGAGGCTGACCTCGAATGCGTCCTCTCTGACGACGAGGTCCCAGAACTCGTGCTGGAGGATGATCGACATCTCGTCCGGGAAGCGGCTCTTGACCGCGGGCGGCGCGACCACGCCCGGCGCCTGGGTCTTGAACGCGATATTGAAATGGTGGTCGCCGACAAGCCCGTTGCGCGCGGCGTCGGCAAGGACCTTGCGCACCACCGAGCGGAGCGCGTCCTGCACCAGAAGGTCGTAGCGGATGAGATCGGTCGCCATGAGGACTGAGTTCGCGCGAGGATTCAAGGACTACCCGACCATCCAGGGCATTGCAATCGGCTGGGGTGTGGGTAGCGGGTCAGTTTGAACTTCAGGTTCGGGCGGATGCGGACCTTTGGCCGTAGCGATGCAATCGCAAGAATGCGCAAATAGCAGCCATTTGCGGAAAGCGTAGGACCCCAACACGCAGCAAGACCGCATAACCAGCGCCATGCTACGGGGAACGATCTTGTCGGCCCCTTGACACGGTCTCCGCCGTTGCCGCCTGTTGACCCCATTCGCGGTAGCCGCGGGAATGAGACATGGCCGATCAGCCGTTTTGGACGCAGGGTCCGGCGCAGTCCGCAACGACCTTGGGCTGCGGGGTCGCGGGCCTGACATCTCCAGACGCGCTATTGCGCCTGACAAAATACGGTCGCAACGCGGACGCGCAGGTGCGGGAATCCGGACTGATCGTCTCGGTCGGCCGCAGGCTGCTTGAGCCCATGTGTCTGATCCTGATCGCCGCTGCGGCGGTCTCGGCCGCGACAGGCGATGCGCCAAGCGCCCTGATCATCCTTATCATACTTGGCGTGTCGGTGACGTTGGATACGGTGCAGGAAGGCAGCGCGAAGCGGGCGGCCGAAGCGCTGCGGCAATCCGTGGCGTTGAAGGCCGAGGTCAGGCGGGACGGAACGTTCGTCTCCATCGACGTGGAGACCGTCGTTCCCGGGGATGTCTTTCGCGTTGGCGTCGGCGACATCATTCCCGCCGACGCCTTGGTCCTGGAGTCCAATGCGTTCGCCGCCAATGAGGCGGCGCTGACGGGCGAACCTTACGGCGTCGTTAAACGGCCGGGTGAGGTGAAGGGGCAGACCGCGGCGGAGGCCAGCAACGCGCTCTTCCGCGGGACTCTTTGCCAGACAGGCGACGCCGTGGCGTTGGCCGTACGTACGGGCCCCAATACTCTATTTGGCGAGGCGGCGAAGTCCCTGAATGCCGCCGCCGAGATTTCGCCCTTCCAGCACGACCTGAGGGAACTGGGATATCTCGTGGCTCGTGCGACCGCTGTCTTGGTCATCGGCGTCCTGGTCGCCAACGTCGCCTTCGGCAGACCCCTGATTCAGTCGCTGATGTTCTCCGTGGCCCTGGCGGTCGGGCTCACGCCCGAATTGCTGCCGATGATCACTACGGTCACGCTCTCGCGCGGCGCCGTTCGGATGGCCCGCAAGAAGGTAATCGTGAAGCGCCTGTCGGCGATTCACGACCTTGGGGCGATGACCGTCTTGTGCACCGACAAGACGGGCACGCTCACCTCCGCGCAGATCGAGCTGGCCGGTTCCGTTGGGCCGGATGGCAAGACCAGCGACCGTCCGGCGATGCTCGCCGCCGTCTGCGCGTGTCTCGGCGGCGAGAAGGGATCGCTCGACGACGCGCTGACGAAGGCCCGGCCCGACGCGCCCAACGGTTGGAATAGGCGCGGTCTCTCGCCCTTCGACTACCAAAGGCGGTTGGGCGCGGTGCTGGCCGAGGGACCGGAAGGCTTGACGCTGATCCTTAAAGGCGCGCCCGAGGCAGTAGTGGAAGTCTCCACCAGCGCGGGCGGAATCCCTTTCGACGCTACGGCGCGCAAGGCTGCTTTGGCGCGTGTCCACGACCTGGCCTCGAATGGCCTTCGCGCGGTGGCGGTCGCCTCACGACCTTGGACGGGCGCGCCGCGCGATCCGACACCGAGCGACGAGACGAACCTCGTGTTCGAGGGGTTTTGCACCTTCGCCGACCCACCCAAGGACAGCGCGGCGGCGGCGGTGGCGCGTCTCGCGGCAGCCGACGTTCGCGTAGTGATCTTGTCCGGAGACGATCCTCTCGTGGTCGGCCGTCTCGCCAAGATCGTCGGACTCCGCGCTCAGGAAGCGATCGTCGGAGCCGACCTGAATGTCCTCTCGATCGAAGCGCTGCGTGTGCAAGCCCGCGACACGGACGTCTTCGCCCGGCTTTCCCCCGACCAGAAAGTGCGGATCGTCCACGCTCTGCGCGCCGCCGGCGAGGTGGTGGGGTTCCTGGGCGACGGGGTAAACGATGCGCCGGGCATCAAGGCCGCCGACGTCGGACTCTCCGTGGAAGGCGCAACTGGCGTTGCGCGCGCGGCCGCGGACCTAATCTTGTTGGAATCGGATCTGGCCGTGGTGGCCGACGGGGTCGAGGAGGGAAGACGGACCTTTGCCAACATTCTCAAGTACGTTCGCATGGGCGCCAGTTCGAATTTCGGCAACATGCTCTCAATGGCGGCGGCATCGCTCTTCCTGCCGTTCCTGCCGATGCTAGCTACCCAGATCCTGCTGAATAACCTGCTCTATGATGTCTCGGAAATCGGCATACCCTTCGACAACGTTCGTGCAATTGATATCGCCGAGCCACCCCATTGGCGGATTCAGAACATCGTGCGGTTCGCAGCCGTGATGGGCCCTCTGTCCTCGGTTTTCGACATGGTCACCTTCGGGGCGCTTTTTCTTTGGTTCAGAACAAGTCCGGAGGTGTTCCGAACTGGCTGGTTCGTCGAATCCATCGCCACGCAGACCCTGGTAGTCTTTTTGATCCGGACGCGCGGGCGCCCGTGGCGGGATATGCCCAATCCGGTCCTGACCATCACGACGCTGGGGGCTCTGTGTCTAGCCTTGGCCATCCCGTTCTCGCCGTTGGGAGAATGGTTCGGTTTCCAGGGCTTGCCGCCGCCGGTAGCCGCCGCGCTTGTAGGGATTGTCGTTGTCTATCTCGTCTGCGCGGAACTGTTCAAGCCTCTGGCGATCGCTGGCGGCCTGCGACATGCCCCTTAAAGCACTGTGCCACGGGCGGCGGACGCTCCACCGGTCGGGCTACCGCGCTAGTTGTGAGGCCCCGGATCACTCCTTGAGGCTAATCGACGGCCGTGACGCCGCGGACGCCGCGATGTCGACCGCCTTCGGCGTCGCCAGTCTCGCGCGCTTTGAAGTGGTGACCCAGGAGCAGGTTGAGCACGGCTAATCGCGTGCGGGCCACGGTCGCGCCGCACAGCGCTCACCCACCCGGAGACGCCCCTATCTTCAGGCGGTCGGCGCCCGAGATATTACTCGAATGCCCCGGTTTCTGTGACATGCGGATGGTATCTTTACCTCCCGCGGAGGTTAGCAAAAGGTTCAATTTGATTTGACCGCTCGCCGGCCCACTATGGATTGAGAGCTATTTGCATGGGTTCAACCCCAGCGAGACAGGAGCTTTCGCGATGACCGACAAGCCCATCAGCCCGTTGCGCCAGCGCATGATCGACGACAGGACGGCGCGCCGGATCAAGGAGAAGGTGCAGAAAGACGACGTGCGGCGCGTCAGAACCTTCGCGGCCTTTCTTGGCCGCTCGCCGGACACCGCCACGAGCGAGGACCTTCGCCGCTTTCAGGCGCATCTGGCGCAGCTGCCGATCGGCGTTGCGACCATCAACGCCGCCATCGCCGCGCTGCGGTTGTTTTTCACCGTGACGCTCGAACGGCCCGACCTCGTCCGTCCTCTGACGACCGTGAACACACCGCGTCGGGCGCCGGTCGTCTTGAGCCAGGAGGAGGTGGCGCGCCTCCTCGAAGCCGCGCCCGGCCTCAAGGTCAAGGCCGCGCTCAGCGTCGCCTGCGTCGCTGTCATTAGCGCGTCGGCTTAGGTCGTGGCGCTGAAGGTGTCCGACCTCGACAGCCAGCGCATGACGCTTCGGGTCGAGCACGGCAAGGGGCAGCGGGACCGCGATGTGATGCGCTCGCCGCAACGGCTCGAACTGTTGCGCGACGGGTGGCGCGCGCGCGGCCTCAGGCCTGGCTGTTCCCTGGCCAGAACCCGGTCAACCCGATGTCGGCCCGCCAGCTGGCGCGCGCCGTCCACGCCGCAACGCCGAGCGGCCGGGATCGCCAAGCGGGTCTCGCCGCACACCTTGCGCCACAGCTTCGCCACCCATCTGCCCGAGCAGAACGTCGACATCCGCGTGATCCAAGTGTTGCTCGGCGTGTTCGTGATCCAAGTGTTGCTCGCGTGATCCAAGCGTTGCTCGGCCACGCCAAGCTGGAGACGACCGCGCTCTACACCCGCGTCGCCGTCAACACGATCCGCGACGTCAAGAGCCCGCTGGAACGGCTGGCGTCAACCTCGCGAGCCGATCGCCGCCCGCCTGACCGCGGCCGGGCCATGTCGGCCTCGGCCAGCTGAAGGTCATGTCGGCGATCGAGACCTGCCGCACCGCCGCGCTCGGCGGCCACGTCGAGCGCTGCGAGGACTGCGCGCACGAGCGCGTCGCCTACAATTCCTGCCGCAACCGCCACTGCCCGAAGTGCCAGGGCGCGGCGGCGCGGCAATGGCTCGCCGAGCCCCAGGCGGAGCTTCTGCCGGTTTCCTATTGTCACGTCGTCTTCACCCTGCCGGCTTCGATCGGCGCGATCGCGTTCCAGAACAAGGCCGCCGTCTACGACCTCCTGTTCAGGACCGCCGCCGAGACGCCGACTGCCCTCGCCGCCGACCGGAAGCATCTGGGCGCGCGCATCGGCTTGACCGCCGTGCTGCACGCCTGGGGCTCGGCGCTCACCCATCATCCCCATGTCCACGTCATCGTTCCCGGCGGCGCCCTGTCGCCGGACGGGGCGCGCTGGATCGCCTGCCAGCCCGGCTTCTTCCTGCCCGTGCGCGTTCTGTCGCGTCTCTTCCGCCGCTTGTTTCTCGAAGGGCTCGCGGCCCTGCATAGGGCTGGCCGCCTCGCCTGCCTCGGCGATCTCGCCCCGCTCGCCGACCAGCGCGCCTTCGACGCCGGCCTCACCCGAGCGCGCCGGGCCGAGTGGGTCGTCTACGCCAAGCGCCCCTTCGCCGGACCGAAAGGCCGTTCTCGCCTATCTCGCGCGCCCCGCCCACCGCGCCGCCATCTCCAACTCCAGGCTCATCGCGCCCGACGACAAGGGCGTCGCCGTCAAATGGAAAGACCACCGGATCAAAGGCCGCGACCGGCTCAAGACCATGACGCTCGACGCCGCCGAGTTCATCCCCCGCTTGCTCCTGCACGTCTTGCCGAGCGGCTTCCACCGCATCCGCCATTACGGCCTCATCGCCGGCGCGGTTCGAGCGCACAACATCGAGCGCGTTCGCCAATTGCTCACCGCGTCCACGCAGCCGCGCGAGAGCGAGCGCGCCGAGGCCGACAACGAGACCGAAACACCTCCGACCGCCCGCCGATGCAACAGCGAACCTCATCAGGTCGAAGCCGCTCGCTGCAACCGAACAAGGCTACGGATCAGAATTGAAGGCTGTTTCACGATACCGTCTGCGCGCCGTCGCCCGCGCTCCGACGATGCGATTGCTGCGAAATCGCCCCTATTGCGACGTCCGCGGCGATCCACAATGTCCGCTTTACGTGTGCGCCGTGAGAAGGCGGCGCTTTCCAGTGGGTGCGAGCCCCACCCGGCAACCGCTCCAGCCGGAAGCAACCGGAGCAGTCATGGAGGTAACAAAATGGCTGAAGCCTTCGGTGTAGCAGGTCACATATAGGTGACCGCGCGAGTGTGCGGGCCGCAACGCGAGTGAACGCTGAGCAATCCTCACATGGGGAGGCTCGGGTCAAGGGTAAAGTTTAGTCGCGCATAGTAGAACTCCAGCGGGTGTTTCGGTATCCAAGGTCTGAGCCCGATCGCACAACCTGGTCGTCTCCGCACCAGATCAACCTCACATTCGGTCGCCATTCGCAACGGCTGCACCAGCATCCCGCTTGCGGCGGGCAGGGCTCAGGAAGACGAGAACCTTTCTCGAAAACGGCGTTTCAGGCCACGGATTGCTTCGGTTCGTCCACCTGGATCCGACAGAACTGATTACGTCCCGAGGATTACGGTATCGGATGACGTGGAAGACGGGGCGATCGTCAGGCGGGCCTAATCGTGGCGCCTTCGATCACGACCCCAGCGCTCACATATTTCCAGAGCGCGACCAGCAGCTTTCGCGCCAGCGCCACGATCGTCGTCTTGCGCCGACGACCGCCGTTGCGTTCGATTCGGTCCTTGAACCAGAGCGTGAGTGCCGAGCGCGGCTGATGGCGTAGCCAAAGCCAGGCGAGCTGAATCATCGTTGTCCGTAGTCGCGAGTTGCCCGATTGCGAGATGCCCTGCTCGCGATTGACCGACCCGCTTTGCCAAGGCGTCGGGGCAAGGCCGGCATAAGCGGCGACCTGTCGGCGGTTATCGAAGTGCCTGGAGAGGCCCTCAGACCAGAGGACCGAAGCGAACTCCGGCCCAACGCCACGGACACCCAGCAACATCAGCGGCGGAGCCGACACTTTGGTTTGTTCTGCGTTGAGCAACGCGTCGCGCTCGACCTCCACAGCCTTGATCTGCTCGAGCAGCAATTCGAGCCGATCGAGTTCTCGACAAACCTGGGCTTTGAGATGTTGGGGCAGGCGACGGCCATCGCCAGTCTGGAGCGCATCCAGCCGCGCCCGCCGATCGCGACGCAACGGCTCATACCCGGATGCGCCCTGAGAGAAGAGCAATCCTTTGATCCGGTTGACGTGCTGGACCCGTTCCATGATCAGCACCTTGCGCTCGCGGCAAATCCGGCGGCGGTCTTCATCTTCAGGCGTCGGCGCCCGAACCATCGAGCAAACCCGCGGCTCGCCGCGCTTGTGGGCGAGCAGAGCGCGAAGCAAAGTCTCGCCATCGATCCTGTCGGTCTTGGCCCGACGCCGCCGGCGCGAAGTCGCAATTGAGGCTGCATCGACAACATGGCTCTCAATTCCTTCGCTCAGCAAGACACGGATGAATCCAGAAGCCGTCCAACCCCGCTTCTTGAATGACGACGATCGAGAAGGATTTTCCGGTCCGCGCGCACGCTTTCCTCCTGAGCTCTGAAAAGCGCGCCAGCAGCGCAGCGATATCCCCGGCAGACACGCTGTGCTTGGACATCTTCTCCCCGCGACCTGGCGACAGCGATGTGACCAGCCAGGTCGATCGGCTCAGTTCCAATGAGACAAATATTGCGCAAAGATCGGTCGCCGATCGTGGTCGGTGCCGCGGATTGATCAGCTATGTCTTGCATGGTCGCCTCCAGAGTGGGTGGTAAGCGACCTCATGCTGCCAAATCGCCGGTCGCCACCACCACCCCATGGGATCTCGAAAAGGACGATGTGCAGGCCGACCCGACAACGTTATCGGGGAAGGCTGCTACGGCTGGGTGAGATGAGCGACGACGACGCCCAGTCGCTGCACCGGGGTAGTGGCGGCAGCACGTACACAAGGAAAGCGCACGCAACACGGGAAGCCCCAAAGCGTGGTCGGGTCAGAGATGACAGGACCAACTGGACGCCCGTGAGGGACAGGCCGGGCGCTCTGGGGTGGCGGAGAGGTTCGTAGTACCGCTGAAACCGGGTAACTCCGGCGGAGGGAAGGGACCTCAGTTCAAGACAGACGTAGAACGTGGCGAAGGACATGGAGATTGGGCAACCTATCAACTCCACATGATGTTCAGAAGCTGCCGATGGCGTCGCACGCGAAAGACGGCGTGAAGTCTTGTCCGAGAGCCGGATGCGGGAAATCTGCTTGTCCGGTTCGATGAGCGGGATGTGGAAACGGAACTACGGCTGAGCTACTAAGGCACCGCCAAACGAAAGGGGCGGAAACAGACATGCTCCGCCTAACGTCACCGCGCCACATCTCAACTCTACCGATTCGCGACATTCGATTGCTAGCGACGAAGGCCTCCTATGGGTCGGAAGCCGAAGTTCAAACTGATTCGCTCCGTGCGCGTTTGAGGCGACCGGCCGGCGATGGATCAAGGGGAAAGTGGAGGCTTCTGTTGCCAGGCGCCTCCGGACCCCGCCTAGAAGTGCAAACCCCTAGGACTTGATTCCCAGTACCAGCGCTGCATTACGCAGCGAGGGCCACCGGAGCATAGTTGTCATTCGCAACTATAGGTTTGACCCGATAACGGTGGTATCATGCCGAGCGAAAGATCACCCTTTGGGTCCCCCGTCGAACCTATTTCGCCCCCGCCGAAACCCGCTTTCTTTTGAAGCGGGCTTGGGTGGAGGCGCCGGGTACCGCCCCCGGGTCCGAAAGACTTATTTCGATGCCCATTTATCGCCGTAGCCGCCCTCGCGAGCGGCGTGTGGAATATAGGGCCTATGAAGCCCGCTGGGAAGGGGCCGTCAGACTGAACGGCCTGAGAGAGGCGTGACGCAAAACGGTCACGCTCCTCGGACATGCTCGAAACACCGGCGAACCAAGGGAGGCGCATATGGCGACAAAGGCCGATTTCACCCCGGACGAATGGAAGCTCCTGCTGCAAAGTCCGCTGATCGCCGGCGTCGCCGTCTCCGCCGCCGATCCGAGCGGCCTCATCGGAATGATGAGGGAAAGCATGGCGAGCGCGCGGGCCCTCATTCAAGCGAAAACCGATCCGAATGCGGACGCGCTGGTCAAGGCGGTCGGAAGCGAGTTTGAGACGTCGGAAGGCCGCGGTCTCGCCCAGGACGGGGTGAAGACGGCGATCACCGGCGCCAAAACCCCGGCGGAAATCGTTTCGAAGGCCGTCGACGCCCTGAAGGCGACCTCGGCCCTGCTCGACGCCAAGGGCGGACTGGACGCCGCGCCGTTCAAGACCTGGCTTGCCGGCATCGCCAAATCGGTCGCCGAGGCCGCGCCGGAAGGCGGTTTCCTCGGCTTCGGCGGGACCCAGGTGAGCGAAACGGAAAAAGCCACGGTCGCTCAGATCGCCGCCGCGCTCGGCGTCCCGGCGCCGGCCGTGTAGGGCGGCCTCAGCCTATCGTTACGGTAACCGGACCTGGAACTTGTTTTGAAGGGTCCGCGCTTTATGGTGAGAGGCGCCTTCACAGAGAGGTAGGAACATGGCGGGATCAGCCCCTGACAAGCCGGCCGGCGAGGACTTTTCCAAATCGCTGAAGCAATTGGAGGAGGAGTTGAACGAACTCAAAGCCAAGATCGAGCAGGAAAGACGATCCCACAATATGCCGATCGACTCCCAGCTTGGCGATCCCAAATGGGAGGAGAAAGCCAAAGACGGCCGCTTCGATCGTGCTGACGATGAGGACGAGGAATAGGCGCGGCCCTGAAGATTTTTCGACAATTTCTTCCCAAAAACCGGAATCCCGGTTAGTATGGCTTCATACGAGGCAATCCTGCTGGCGCAACGAGCCGCGCCGGTCGCCCAAGACAAAAGTGCATATCGGAGAGCGCGGGAGCCGGGGCGGAAAAAAGTTATTTGGATTCGTTGTAACCCTTTGAAAAGACCAGAATCCACCAAATAAAACCAAGGAAATGCAAGGAAAAGCAAGCGTTTTTATTTGGTTTTATTTGGACAAATTTGCAATGGATTATGCGCTGGGCGCAGACCGCGTCCAACGGCGCCCGAGACGCGCTCAGCGCGACGGCGGATCGTTGACCGGCTCGGTCGACCGGTCCTCGCCGATCGCACGGATCGTCGGCTGAGACCACGGACCGGCGATGTCGAGCGTCAAGCGGCCTGCGTCCTGGGATTCCTGGCCAGCCGCGTCCGTCTGCACGGCGTCGACCTGTAAAGACAACCTTTGGGCGGCGAGCTCGATGAGCCCATCCAGTTTGGCGGTCACCCCGTGGCTCGTCATCACGGCGCGTTGGACCCGGGCGCGGCCGTCTTCGAGCGCGAGCGCAACGGCGACCTTGTCGAACGCGGTTCCTCCGAGGCGCAGGTCGCGCTGGACATCGATCGGCCGGCGACGGCTGCGGCGCAGCGCCTCCTCGAGGTTGACGCCGAGAAGCGACCCATCCGCCGCTTCGAGCGACGCCGTTCCGGTGAGGCTCGCGACCGCGGCGGCGGGCGAGGCGCCGGAGGCCTCAACGGCGAACTGCGCCCGGCCGCTCCCCGTCATCACGGGCCGGGCCAAATCGGCGATCGCGGCGCCGAGGTCGGCGCCGACGAGTTCGCCGCGCGCGCTCATCTTGAGGTCCCTGCCAACGTAGGCGGCGCCCACTTCGCCCTGGAGGCGGCCTCCATAAGCCGCGGCCTCCAAAAAAGTCGCGCTGAGCCTGCCATCCGCGACCATTATGGATGCGGCGGCGTCGGCGAGCGGCAGGCCGTAGACGTCGAGATGGGCGGCGGACAAACGCAGGTCCAGGTCGAAGCTCCGCAAGGGCGCGAACGCGAAGGGCTTCGTGCTCCACCCGCCCGATGGGCCGAAGACGCGTTCCGGCGGCCCGAGCAGCGGCATGAGCGCCAGGCTTTCAGCGGCGAGCGTGCCGGAGACGGCCGGGCGCCCGCCGGCGTCGCGGATTGCAAGAGCGCCTTCAAGCGTTTGCCCGGCGCTGGTCACCGTCGCATCGCCCAGCGTCAAAGTGTCCGCCGCGCCCTTGACCTTTGCGGTGATCGCAATGTCGTCGGCGGCAAGAACAGGCGGCGGCTGAGCGTTGAGGAAAGAGGCCAAGGCGGCGACCGAGGGGATGGACGCGGTCAAATCGCCATCGGCGCTGGGCTGGTCGCCGAGCGCGAGCGAGCCGCCGAACGCAAGCTTGGCCAACGGCGAATCGAGCCCGAATACAATCGGACTCGGCTCGCCCTTCGCGGCGGTTTCCGGATTGTTGAGCGCGCCGGCGATCGCAATCGGCGTCTTCCGCCACAATGCGGACAGGTTGAAGCGCAGTGGATCGCCGATCGTCAGTCCGTCGAAGCGGCCCTGAACATTGTCGATCACCGTATCGACGCCGCGCTTGGCGCTGACCAGGCGCACGACCCCATTCGACAACCTCAAGCTGGCCAGAGGCGCGAGCGCCCTCCTGGCAACGCTCGCGGGCCCAGCCGATTCCCCCGCCGCCCCGGCAAACGGAGGACGGTCGACGTCGACGGTGACCTTCGGACTGACGAGAATAACACCCGTGGGGATGAACCGGCCGCGCAGAAGGTCGATCAGCGACAGGTTCAGGCGGGCCTCCGGCGCCGAGAGAAGGTTGACGCCGTAAGCGTCGTCGAGCCGGGCGTCGACAATACGCACGCTCGGCCAGGGCAGGACGGAAAGGGACGCCGTCTCTGGAGCGCTCCAGTGGAGGCGCGGCGAAGCGCCGAATGCGGCGTTGAGACTGTCGCCGACCCTCGCGGCGGACAACGGCCAGCGGATGAAACCGCACGCCGCCAGCGCAACAATCAAGATGAGGGCTAAACCCCACGCCACGGGGCGGCGCATGCTGTCAAAACCTCCCTTCGGGGCTCGGTGAGCGACGGGATGGGCCGATTGATACCGCGAACCGGCAAGCAAGGCGACAACGCGCCGAAAAATCAACGCAGACAATGGGCGCGCCTGAGGCGAGAACGGGACAGCTTGCCTCGCGGCTGCGATCTCGCGATCCCCTAAGCCTGATTTGGCCCAGAGGCAATCGGGGCGCCTGCTCGACTGGGCAGCCCTGCCTCACGCATCCGAGAAGTCCGCGCTTTGCGCCGAAGAGCGGCGAGGGGGAGACAGGGTTTCTGGGACCGATGGAACCTTAAGGAAGCGCCCCGCGTTGCTCTGGCGGCTTTCAAAGGAGGCTGTCATGGACAAAGAACACATCAAAGGCGCTGCGGACAAGGCAAAAGGCGCCGTGAAGGACGCCGCCGGCAAGGTGATGGACGACAAGCAATTGCAGGCCGAAGGGAAAATGGACAAGGCGAAGGGCAGGGCTCACGAAGCGCTCGGCGACGCCAAGGACGCTGTCCGGCGCGCTGCCGACAAGTAGGCGCGGCCAACCGCTGACTGCGGAAAGGGCGGCCTTCGGGTCGCCCTTTGCGTATCCTGGCCATCATTGGCCGTTGCAAAATTGACTTTCGGAGCGGGCCTCGCGCAGCGCCCGCCCACCTCGGCAGGCCCCGAAAGGCTAGTGGCTCGCTTCAACGATTTCGAAAGGAATTAGCAATTCCTTAATCCATCGCGATTCGAGCGATGGAGGAGATTATGGCGGCGAAGACGCCTTCGGTGAAGCGATATGTGGTGCGGCTGAGCGCGGAAGAACGTCGGCAGCTTGAGGCTATGATCCGCAAGGGTAAGAGCGCTGCGCAGCGGCTTCTGAAGGCGCGCATCCTGTTGAAGGCCGACGTCTCGGACGACGGCGAAGGCTGGAGCGACAGCCGGATCATCGAGGCCCTGGAGACCAGCGTTTCGATGGTCTATCGGGTGCGCAAGCAATTGGTGGAAGAAGGGCTGGAGGCCGTCTTGAGCCGCAAGGCCCCGGCTGCGCCCGCCGTGCCGCGGATTTTCGACGGCGAGAAGGAGGCCCGGCTGATCGCTCTGGCCTGCTCCAAGCCGCCCGAGGGCTATGCGCGCTGGAGCCTTCGCCTGCTGGAGAGCAAGGTGGTGGAGTTCGGCATCGTCGAGGCCGCCAGCGACTCGACGATCCAGCGCGTGCTCAAAAAAACGCTCTCCAGCCGCACCGCCGCAAATACTGGGTCATTCCGCCCAAGGCCAGCGGCGCGTTCGTAGCGGCGATGGAGGACGTGCTGTCGGTTTACACGCGCCCGCGCGACCCGGATCGCCCGGTGGTTTGTCTGGACGAGACTTCTAAGCAACTCGTCGCCGAAACGCGCGCGCCGGTCGCGATGCGGCCGGGGCTTCCGGCCCGCGTCGATTATCGAATACGCCCCATGGCCAACCTTTCATGATGTTCGCCCGCTCGAAGGCTGCCGCGGGCCACGTCAAGGACCGACCACCGCCGTCGATACGCCCACGTTCTGAAAGACTTGGCTGACGTGCACTTCGCCCGCCGAAACAACAGGCCGCGGCTCGCGAAGCCTCGTTCCGCCGACTCGAGAGCCAGGCGCTGACGCTTCTGGCAATCTCGCCGCGTCTCGGCCGAGCTTGGCCGCGATCGGCGTCTTCCCGCAAGGACTGGCGACGCAAGAGGTCGCGACGCCGGGGTCTGCGAGCGGAACAAAACTCACGCCGTCGGTTACGCGCTTCCGCGTTGCGCGATATCCAGCAACCCCAACCCCGGCAAAGCCGATCACCATCATGGCCCATGTCGATGCTTCGGGGACCGCGGTCAGGGCGAAGGTTCCAACGCCAAATCCGCTTGGGTTGGAACTCAATTCGCCATAGGCGTTGCCGGTGGGCGGCGTTCCCTGGCCGAAGAAGCTGAAGATGTTGACGCTTTGTCCCGCCGCTGTCTCAAAAGAAATGCCCGTCGTGCTGACAAAGGCAAAACCGTTGGTGAAAAGCTTGTTGTCGGCGCCGTCGAACGTGCTCGTCCCGGTGATTTCGCTGCCGTTCACCATTCCCGTGATTGTGTCGATCGCCCAGACGCCCGGACTTCCGGTCGGCGACGCGGTGATCGTGCCGCTTCCGGGAACGGGAACCCCGCCAAGGGCGGGAGAAGGGCCGGTCAATGACCAGTCGAAGACTTTGGCGTTGGCGGGCTCGGATGCGGCCGCAAACGGCAGCAAACCGGCGATCATAAAAGCAGCGGCGAACGATTTGGCGAATGTCATCAGATCTCTCTCACTGGCCTAACGGACCTGCGCGCTTCAAGCACGCACGCTTGCGAGTAAGAGGACTCTCGCATGTCGCTAAAATGACCAGCCGCCACGTGTGAACGCTCGGCGGCTGAGTTTCGTTGGCCAGCGTACCCTTTCTCAGTGGCGAGGAGGAGCTTATTAAGTATTGGGCGGCGCCAAAGACGCCCGGAAGCAGGCCGTATGCGGCGAGGGCGGCCGCCAATTGGATCAGCTACGCGGCGCCGACCATCTTGCGTTCACAAGCCAATCGAACGGCGGACGCGAGAACGACACAAGTGTGCGGAGCATCACAGCGCCACGCGCCGATTCACATACGCTCCCGCGGCGAAGCAAACGACGGCTCATTGCAATTCCAGCTCAATGTCTTTGAACAGATCCGATAGCCGCCAACAAAAGGGGCGAGACATGGGCGGAAAAGGCATTGCGCGGCGCTCGGCTTTGGCGCTCGGATTGATTTTGGCATTAGGGACCCTCGAGGGGAGGGCGCAACAAACCGATGCATTGGTCACGCTGACCTACGCCGAGCAGGGCTGGTCGGCGGCGGATCGCGAAACGTTCTACACGACCAGCCAGGGCTCGCACTTGATCCCCTATGCCTGGTTCAAGGCGCTCAAGCGCACCGATGTCGATGAGTCCTTCGCCGCCGACAAATTGCAGCGCTACGGGTTTCTGCCTCATGACGTCTCTCCCGCAAACCCGGAAGGCCTGCCGATCGGCTTTGTCATCGACGGTCCGGCCGCCTCGGGACAGCTGGGGCTGACCTGCGCCGCGTGCCACACGGGACAGCTCGAATATACGCAAGGCGGCGTCGTCCACGCGCTACGCATTGACGGCGGGCCGGCGAAGACCGACGCCCAACAATTTCTCGCCGATCTTCTTGCCGCCTCGCGCGCGACTTCTGGCCGACCCCGCCCGGTTCGACGCTTTCGCCAAGGCGGTTCTCGGCCCCGGCGCCAATGCGGCGAGGGCGGCGCAAGTGAAGGACGGGCTTGGCAAGTGGGTCGCGCAATTCGGGGAATTCATGGACGCAAGCCTACCCGCGGCGAGCCCATGGGGACCCGGCCGCCTCGACGCGTTCGGGATGATCTTCAATCGCATCGCCGCGCGCGATCTCGGCATTCGCGACAATTACAAGGTTGCCGACGCGCCGGTCCGTTATCCGTTCCTATGGAACGCCTCGCGGCAGGATCGCACCCAATGGAACGGCGGCGTTCAGAACGGACTCTACATCCAGGCTCTCGGACGCAACACCGGCGAAGTCCTCGGAGTGTTCGCCGATTTCGCCCCTCACCGCTTGCCCACGCTGCCGCTTGCGCCGGCGAACATCTATTTCAAGGACAACTCCATCGATTTTGCTGGACTGCAGACGCTGGAAGAAAAGATCGCCGTGCTGCGTCCGCCGCCCTGGCCGCGAGAAATATTCGGACTGGACGAGTCCTTGGCCGCGAAGGGCAAGCCGTTGTTCGACGCCAATTGCGGCGGTTGTCACGCGGTGCAGCCTTCGCTCGATTTGCCGGGACTTTGGCGCACCCCGGTCCTCGCGGTCGGCACAGACCCGAAGATGCTTAAGAATTCAGAGCGTCCAGCGGCCCCCGGGCTGTTTTTAGGCGCTCTGAAGCCGCCGCCGGCGATTGGCGCTCGGATTGGCGATCCTGCTGCGGCCGGCGACCTTCTCGCCAAGGCAGTCGTCGGAAGCCTGCTCGCCGAAGCTTTGCTCCCTCCGATTCCATCACCAGAGAAACTTGCCCAGAGCGGCGTCTTTCGCGCGCTCCGCAAAGACTTTGCCGAGCATCTGCCGGGGAATAATCTCGACACGCTGCTCGACCCGAGGCAATTTCCAAAGGCCAAGATTGATGCGCTGCTTGAGCTCAAGGCGTTCATAGACGCGAAGCTGAGCGACATGTTCAGTCCACCACCAGCCGTCGCCGGGGCCGCTTACGAGTTCGCGGGTCTTAGAAGGCGTCTGGGCGGTCGCGCCCTATCTTCACAACGGTTCGGCGCCGAACCTCTGGGAGTTGATGAAGCCCGCCAAGGATCGCAAATCGACCTTCAAAGTCGGCAGCCGCATGTTCGATCCGAAGAACGTCGGCTACGCCACCGACGAATCGCCGTTCAAGACCGGCGACTTCGTAGCCGATCCGGCGAACGCGAACGGCAACGGCAATGGTGGACACGAATTCGGCGCAGGCCTCACCGACGAGGAGCGATGGGCGATTATTGAATATATGAAGACCTTTTAGGTCGACGCTCGTTCGAGCGAGGCTGAGCTTTGGGCCTTGCGGCCGCGGGCCGTCGCCGTCCGATAGGCGCCGGGGGTGAGGCCGACGGATTTGTGGAATTGGCGGGTGAACGCCGCCTGATCCCCATAGCCGCATTCGAGCGCCAATTCGCTCAAAGGAGCCTCCGTATGGCGGAGGCGGTCGCAAGCGCGTCCGATGCGCAGCCGGGAGAGATATTGACCGGCGGAAAGGCCGAACAGGGCTCGAATTCTTTGATCGAACTGGAACGGCGAAATGCCCGCTCGGGCGGCGAGCTCCGGAATGCGCAGGGGCTGGTCGAGATGATCGTCGATATAGCCAAGGGTCGCTGAAAGGGCCGCCGAAACCGGCGCCGATCCCGACAAGGCCGGTGTGTCGCGCGAAATGCCCGCAAGGCCGCGAATGAAGCCGGCTTTGTCGGTCAGCGGCTCCTTCCAGGTCAGACACCAGCCTTCCCCGCCGTTTGGATAGAGATGGAGCTCCATACGGCCCCGGATCGACAGCCCTTCGGCGATGACCCTCAGATCCTGCGCTTCGTAACGTTCGCCGAGCGGGCTCATGAACACCTCGCTCGCCTTGCGGCCGATCAGCGCCCGGCTGTCGGCGAACCCACAGCGATGGGCGAGCGTTTCGTTGACCGCGACATAGCGCGCCTCGTGGTCCTTGATGAAGAAGACGGTGTCCGCGACGCGGTCGAAAAGCTCAATTCCCGGAAACGGCCGTCCAAGGACGGCGGCGAGCGCCGCGGCAGGATCGCCTTCGTTCGTTGCGGGCGCGATTGTGCGGATTTTCAATTCCCAACCAGCATTTTCATCAAGAACGAACGGCCAAGACATGCGAATGTCGGCCCGAGCGAAAGCCCGACTTTAGAGAGCCCCAAGATGCCGTCGCAAGTCTTTTCCGGAACCATGCCGGCCCTCATGACGCCCTGCGGCCCCGATCGGCGGCCCGACTTCGACGCCCTCGTAAAGATGGGACAGCATCTCATCGGCGCCGGAATGTCGGGGCTCGTCTATTGCGGTTCGATGGGCGACTGGCCGCTGCTCACGATCGAGCAGCGAATGGAGGGCGTCGAGCGTCTGACGAAAGCCGGCCTGCCGGTCGTCGTCGGCACGGGCGCGCAGAACACCGAGCAGGCCGCCGCGCTCGCCGCGTCACGCCAAGCAAAAAGGCGCGCGCGGGCTCATGATCATCCCGCGCGTTCTCTCGCGCGGCTCTTCCACTGCGGCTCAGCGTGGCCATTTCACCCGCGTGCTCGAAGCCGCGGTCGACCTGCCTTCGGTCATCTACAACAGCCCCTATTACGGCTTCCAGACAAAAGCCGAACTGTTCTTCGAACTGCGCAAAGAGTTTCCCCATCTGGTCGGGTTCAAGGAGTTCGGCGGCGCGGAATCGCTGAGCTACGCCGCGGAGCACATTGCCGGACGCGGAGACGACGTCGCGCTCATGGTCGGCGTCGACACCGAGGTGTTCCACGGCTTCGTCAATTGCGGCGCCTGCGGAGCCATCACCGGCATCGGCAATGTGTTCCCGCGCGAAGTGCTGCGGCTCGTCGAGCTTTGTGAGCGCGCGGCCAAGGGCGACGCTCAAGCGCGCCGTCTTGCGCTCGAGCTTGAGAGCGCCTTTGCGCCCCTCTCTGTCTTCGACGAGGGCGTCGATCTCGTGCTCTATTTCAAGCGTCTCATGACGCTCGTGGGCCACGACGAATATGCGCTCCATCTCAATGATTTCGACGCCCTGAGCCCGTCGCAGGAGGGCATGGCGAAGCGCCGGTTCACGACGTTCCGCGCCTGGTACGCGTCCTGGCCCGGCGCCAAGGATTAGGCGCGGTGCGGGTCATCGATTCCCATACTGAAGGCGAGCCCACGCGTGTGATCGTCGACGGCGGACCCTCGCTCGGCGACGGCCCGCTCGCTGAGCGCCGCGCCCGCTTCGCCCGCGAGTTCGATCATGTCCGACGCTTCGCCGTCAACGAGCCGCGCGGGCATGACGCGATCGTCGGGGCGCTTCTCTGCGAGCCGCACGACAAATCATGCGCGGCGGGCGTCATTTTCTTCAACAATGTCGGATATATCGGCATGTGCGGCCACGGGACGATCGGTCTCGCTGTGACGCTTGCGCATATGGGCCGGCTCAAGCCCGGACGCCATCGCTTCGAGACGCCGGTCGGCGTGGTCGGTGTGGAACTGATCGACGATTGCACGGCGACGGTGGAGAATATCGAGAGCTATCGTCTTAGCCAGGCCGTCTCGGTCGAGGTTGAGGGTATGGGAACCGTGCGCGGAGACGTCGCCTGGGGCGGCAACTGGTTCTTCCTCACTTCAAACGCGCCCTGCGATCTCGAGTTGGCGAACGTCGGTCGGTTGACCGAGGCCGGCGCCGCCATTAGCGACGCGCTTCAAGCCCAGGGCGTGCGCGCCAAAGACGGCGCCTTGATCGATCACATCGAGTTCTTTGGCCCCGCGCGATCGAGCGACGCGAATAGCCGCAATTTCGTCCTCTGCCCTGGCGGCGCCTATGACCGGTCGCCCTGCGGAACCGGAACCAGCGCCAAGCTTGCTTGCCTCGCCGCCGACGGAAAATTGCGGCCGGGCGAAGTCTGGGTGCAGGAAAGCATCATCGGCAGCCGCTTTCGCACGAGCTTCGAACCGGGTCCGAACGGCGGCGTTCTTCCGCGCATCACCGGACGGGCTTTCGTCTGCGCCGAAAGCAAGCTGATCCAGGACCCGAAAGACCCGTTCCGATACGGGTTCGGCGGTCAGCCGATAGCCTAATCCCTCCTCGTCCCTGCAAGATCCCGCGCTTGACAGCCCGGCCCGGGCCGTGTCACCGCCGCCGAGCCAGGGCGCGAGCCAAGTCGCCCTTTCGCGTTCAGTCGGGGGAACCGGTCCATGAAGACGGCCTTGGTGTTTCCGGGTCAGGGCTCCCAGGCGGTCGGCATGGGAAAAGCGCTGGCGGACGAATTTCCCGTCGCGCGCGAGGTGTTCGACCGCGTCGACGCCGCCCTGTCACAGGATCTCTCCAAACTGATGTTCGAGGGGCCCGAGGCCGAACTCACCCTCACCGCCAACGCCCAGCCGGCGCTGATGGCCGCGAGCATCGCGGCGCTGCGGGTTCTGGAGACCGAGACGGGCTTCAGCCCAGCCCGGCAGGCGGCCTATGTCGCCGGGCATTCGCTCGGCGAGTACTCGGCCCTTTGCGCCGCAGGATCGATCACGCTCGAGGATGCGGCGCGTCTCCTGCGCCTGCGCGGCGAGGCGATGCAGAAAGCCGTTCCGGTCGGCGAAGGCGCGATGGCGGCCATCCTCGGCCTCGAATTCGGCGCGGTGGTCAAGATCGCGACGCAGGCGGCGAGCGACCTCTATCTCACCGGCGCAATCTGCCAGGCGGCCAACGACAACGGCGGCGGACAGGTCGTCGTCTCGGGCACGAAGCCGGCCGTCGAGCGCGCGATGGAGCTCGCCAAACTCGCCGGCGCCAAGCGGGCCTTGCTTCTAGCCGTCTCGGCGCCTTTCCATTGCGCGCTCATGCAGCCCGCCGCGCAGGCGATGGAGGAAGCGCTGAAAGGCGTCAAACTTCGCCCGCCCAAGCCGCCGCTCGTCGCCAATGTCGAAGCCAAGGCGGTCACAAACCCGGAAGCGATCCGCTCCGGCCTCGTCGCCCAAGTGACCGCGACCGTTCGCTGGCGCGAGAGCGTGACTTATATGAGCGCGCACGGCGTCACCCGGTTCGTCGAACTCGGCGCGGGCAAGGTGCTGACTGGCCTCATCAAGCGAATCGTGGAGGGCGCGACGACGCTCAGCATTGGCGCGCCCGCGGACGTGGCCGCCTTCGGCGCCTCGGCGCCGCCGTAGGAATTCAACGAGAGGGACGACGCTGGTGTTCGATCTGACAGGAAGGACAGCGCTCGTCACCGGCGCTTCGGGCGGATTAGGTCAAGCCATCGCGCGCGCCCTGCACGCTCAAGGCGCTTCGGTCGCGCTCACCGGCACGCGGCGCGAGGCGCTCGAAGCGCTGGCCGCCGAACTTGAGATTCGGACGCATGCGGCGCCTTGCGACCTTGCAGATCCCGCTGCGGTCGAAGCGCTGATCCCGGCCGTCGAAAGCGCGCTTGGGCCCATAGACATTCTCATCAACAACGCCGGGGTCACGCGCGACAATCTGCTCATTCGCATGAAGGACGCGGATTGGGATAGTGTTCTAGCGATCAATCTGACAGCGGCCTTCCGCCTGTCGCGCGCCGCGCTGAAGGGCATGTTGAAACGCCGCTTTGGCCGCATCATCAATATGACGTCGGTTGTCGGCGTCCAGGGCAATGCGGGACAGGCGAATTATGCCGCCGCCAAGGCCGGCATGATCGGCATGTCCAAGGCGCTCGCCGCAGAGGTCGCGACGAGGAACATAACCGTCAATTGCATCGCGCCCGGCTTCATAGAGAGCCCGATGACCCGGAAGCTCGACCAGAAACAGCGCGATGCGATCCTCGCCTCGATACCGAGCGGACGTCTGGGTTCAGACAAGGAGATTGGCGCGGCGGCCGTGTATTTGGCGAGCTCCGAAGCGGCTTACGTGACCGGGCAGACGCTTCATGTGAACGGCGGAATGGCAATGATTTGAGGGCCTTGGACGGGCCGCACAGACGCATCGCGACAGGCCTTGCGCCCTCTCGCGTTGGCTGGAAAGATATGCTATCGACGCCGGTTATCGCAGGGCGCGGGAGGGGCGCATCATCGAAGCGTCAGCGTCGGCGACCCCGAACGAATTCGTTACCGCACCGAGGCGCGGTGCGGACTGCTGGATGGCGAGCGTCGTCCTCCGGCGAGATCGGCCGGGGAATTGATCACAAGTCGGGCGGCGGAGCCTGATGTTTAAGGGAAAAGATGACATGAGTGATGTCGCGGAGCGGGTGAAAAAGATCGTCGTCGAACATCTCGGCGTGGAGGCCGACAAAGTCGTCGAAAGCGCCAATTTCATCGACGATCTGGGCGCCGACTCGCTCGATACCGTTGAATTGGTGATGGCTTTTGAAGAAGAGTTCGGCGTCGAGATTCCCGACGACCAGGCCGAAACCATTGTGACTGTGGGCGACGCAATTAAATATCTCGACAAGGCGTCGGCCAAAAAGTAGCAGCGGATCGCGCTGAGCCGGCGGTTGCGCCGGCTTTCGTCCAGACGCAGTTCTTCTTCAATGCGCGGGCCGGCGTTCAGTCCGGCCCTTGTTGCATTGGGCGCGGCCCTGCGAACGCGCCACGGTCGATCCGGAATGCGGATGGAGCCAGTTAGAGTACAGGAATGGAGAAAATGAGGCGGGTCGTCGTTACGGGTCTTGGCATGGTGTCCCCGATGGCTTGCGGGGTCGATGCGACCTGGCGCCGCCTCCTCGCCAGCGAGTTGGGAGCGGCCCGGGTCGAGAACTTCGACGTTTCCGACCTGCCCTGCCAAATCGCTGCTCAAGTGCCGCGCGGCGGCGCGCCCGACGCCTTCAACCCCGACGACTGGATGGACCTCAAGGAGCAGCGCCGGGTCGACGACTTCATCATCTACGGCATGAGCGCCGCGACGCAGGCGCTGCGCGACGCCGACTGGGCGCCTAAGACTTACGAGGAGGAGATCGAGACCGGGGTCCTGATCGGCTCGGGAATTGGGGGTCTTGGCGGCATCTACGACGCCTCCGTCACCTTGCACGAAAAGGGACCGCGCCGCATCTCGCCGTTCTTCATTCCCGGCAGGCTCATCAATCTGGTGAGCGGGCAGGTTTCGATCGCCCACAATCTCAAGGGCCCCAACCACGCGGTGGTCACCGCCTGCTCGACCGGCGCGCATGCGATCGGCGATGCGGGGCGGCTGATCGCCCTTGGCGACGCCAACGTGATGGTCGCCGGCGGCGCGGAATCGGCGGTGAACCGCCTTTCCCTGGCCGGCTTTTGCGCCTGCCGCGCGCTCTCGACCGGCTTCAACGACCGGCCGAAGCAGGCCTCGCGCCCTTACGACCGCGATCGCGACGGTTTCGTCATGGGCGAAGGCGCAGGATGCGTGGTGCTTGAGGAGCTCGAGCATGCCAGGGGACGCGGCGCTCGGATCTACGCCGAACTGGTCGGCTATGGCCTTTCAGGCGACGCCTATCACATCACCGCGCCCGCGCCCGACGGCGACGGCGCTTTTCGCGCCATGAGCATGGCGTTGAAGCGCGCCGCGATTTCCGCGTCGGAGATCGACTACGTGAATGCGCACGGCACCTCGACTCCGGTCGGCGACGAGATCGAACTCAGGGCGGTCGAGCGCCTGCTCGGCAATTCGGCCGGCAAGACGACCATGTCCTCGACCAAGTCGTCGATCGGCCATCTCCTCGGCGCAGCGGGCGCGGTGGAGGCGATCTTCTCCATTCTCGCCATCCGCGACCAGATCGCGCCCCCGACCCTCAATCTCGACAACCCGGCGGTGGAGACGGCGATCGACCTTGCGCCTCATGCGGCGCGCAAGCGGCCGATTCAGGCGGCGCTGTCCAATTCCTTCGGCTTCGGCGGCACCAACGCCTCGCTGGTCTTCCGCGCGCTGAACTGACCGGAGCCGAACCAGCGATTGGGTGTTTCCCCGCCGCGCCCGGTCGGCTAAACTCCGCCCGAGCCCGCGTCAGGGGACGCACGCCTCGCGTGGGATTTGAACGGCGACACATCATCGACGAAGGCGAACAAGCGGCGATCGACATGAGCGGAGACCACGATTCCGGCGACGGAGCCGCCACTCGGCCGCGCGTGAGCCTGTTTGGCCGGGCGCGCAAGCCGGTGCTGAACGATCCGGCTCCGCCGCCATCCCGACCGCCTCGCAAGCCGCGGCGGATGGGTCTGTCGAGCTTGAGCGGGCTTCTTCACTTTCGTATTGCTCGGAGCGCTCGCGACAGTCGGCGCGCTCGCTTGGCTCATTGAAGGAATCGCGGCAGCCCTGGACCGCTTGCCGCCGACAAGGTGGTGATCATCGCGCGCGAGGATGACGGCGGGAGCATCGCCGATCAGCTCGAGCGCGCGGGAGTGATAGACAGCGCGACGTGGTTCAACATTCTGACGCTTGCTCGACGGCAATCGCGGCGCGCTGAAACGCGGCGAATACGCGTTCAAGGCGGGCATGAGCATGAACGAGATCGAGAATGAACTCATTGCGCACCGCGTGGTTCGTTACAAACTCACCATCCCCGAAGGTCTGACCAGCGAACAGGTCGTCGACCGGCTGCGCGAGGACACGGTTCTGACCGGCGAGGTCAGGGAGACGCCGCGCGAGGGCTCGCTGATGCCCGACACCTACTATTTCGAGCGAGGCGACACTCGGCTGTCGATTCTGTCGCGCATGGCGAAGATTCAGGCGAAGACGGTCGACGAGATATGGAAGGCGCGCTCGCCGGATTTGCCGATCAAGTCGCCATGGGAAATGGTGACCCTCGCCTCGATCGTCGAGAAAGAAACGGGCAAGACGGACGAGCGGCCGCGCGTCGCCGGTGTGTTCATCAATCGCCTCGACAAGCACATGAAGCTTGGTTCGGACCCGACGATCGTCTACGGCCTGGTCCTGGGCAAGGGCACGCTCGGCCGCAGCATCACGAAGGCCGACCTCAATCAGTCGACGCCCTATAACACCTACATCATCGACGGCCTGCCGCCGGGGCCGATCTGCAATCCGGGCAAGGCGGCGCTGGAGGCAGTCGCCAAACCTGCGCGGAGCAAGGACCTCTATTTCGTGGCGGACGGAACCGGAGGGCACGCGTTCTCCGAAACGTTGGATCAGCATAATAAAAATGTCGCCCGCTGGCGCCAGATCGAAAAGGACGTCAAAGACAAGCTCGCGCCGGACGTGAGCGGACCCGCGATTCGCGGTTCGATCGAAACCGTCGATCCGGCGCAATTTGGCGAACTTGTCGCCCCAGGGCAGGGCCAGGCTCCCGCCTCGATGCTCGCTCGCCTGGGCAAAATCGGCGCGGACCGGAATACCAAAGACGCGGCGCCTGCTCGTCTCGCCAGGCGTCAAGATCAATGAGGGAAATGAGCGCCGTCGCCGTTGGCGCCAAAGTTTTGCCGCCAGAAACTCGTGGCGGCGGGGAGCCTGCGGGCAGAGACGGAGACTCGGGACCTGTCGCCTCTGGTCCTTCCTCGTCGCAGTTTGGCGCGCTCGCCGCGCCGGCGCAGGGACAAGCGTCAGCTTCGATTCTCGCCCGTCTCAGCAAGATCGGCGTAGATCGGAACGCGAAGGATGCGGCGCTGGCGTCGCTTGTTGCTCCAGGCGTCAAATCGATCGAAGAAATGAGCGTCGTCGTTATGGGCGTTAACGACGGGCCGCCGGAAGGCCTCGCGTTTGGGAACGACGACCCCCCAGGGACAGGCGGCCCTGTCGGCTCTGCTCCCCTCTCACCCGCTATGCTCGCGGACCAGAAGGCGCGCGAAGCCAAATATGGAACGGCGACGCTGGCTTCGACCACGCTCGCCGACACGCCAGGCGCCGCGCCCGCTCAGGCGTCGTACGGGACCGCTTCCGGCCGTCCCCGCATCTACGACGCCTCCGAAGGCACTCCGCTCGATCCCCTGCTCAACAAGACCTACGACCTGAGCTACGCCAAGGTCGTGCCGGCGGATACAATGGTGAAGTGACGGCGCCGGCAGTCACCGCGCTCTGACCTACTACGCCCGGACGGAAATGCGCTCATGCACGAGCGCGAGCGCGATGGCGCAGGCGTTCGAGACGTTGAGGCTCTTGATCGCGCCTGGCAGATCGAGGCGGGCCAGACGATCGCATCGTTCGCGCGTCAGCCGTCTCAGGCCCTTGTCCTCGGCGCCGAGGACCAACGCCAGCGGGCGCGAAATCGTCTCATCTGTGAGCTGGTCCGTCGCCTCCGAATCGAGCCCAATCCGCCAATAACCCATGTCCCCCATCTCGGCGAGCGCCCGCGCCAGATTGGCGACGCTGCAAATCGGCACATGCTCAAGGCCGCCCGAAGCCGATTTGGCCAAAGTCCCGGCGAATTCGGGCGAATGGCGCTCGGTTGTGACGAGCGCGTCGACGGCGAAGGCGGCGCCGGTGCGCAGAATGGCGCCGACGTTGTGCGGATCGGTGATCTGGTCGAGCACCAGCACCAGGCCGTTCGCCGGCAAATCCGCGATATCGATCGGCTCGAGCGGCCGCGCCTCGAGCAAGAGCCCTTGATGAACCGCGTCGCGGGGCGCGCGGGCGGAAATGTCTTCAGGACTCATGATCCGCGTCTCGATCCCGCGGGCGGCGATTTCGCCGCTCAGCCGCTCGGCCGCCGCGGCTGTGGCGTAGAGCCGAACAAGCTCGCGCCGGGGCGCGTTGAGCGCCGACCGTAACGCTGTGAAAGCCGTAGATCAGCGCAACCTTGGCTTCCCGCCGCTCACCCGTGCGATCGCGGGGCCCCAAGCGCGCGAGCGGCTGCTCCGCATTGGGCGCCTGCTTTCTCGTCTGTCCGCCGGCGGCGGGCGGCGGTTTGCGCGATCCGAAGGAAGGCGGACCTGGGCGGCGGTCGCGTTTACGGGTCATCGGCTGGAACGGTCCTGCGCACGATCAAGGCGGCGGCGGTTCGCCGCCACGACGCGTCCGTTCCCATCGCAAACGGCGATCTCAGCCGCAAGAGCGCGCGGTCAGCCCAATCCGAAAGCAAAAGACCGTTGACGCGCTGTCATGGAAGCGGGTTCTCGTGAGAGTTCAGAGCTCAAGCGCGCCCCCCGAAGAGACGTTTTGCGCGAATTGAGCTCAACATCGCGCTCGAGAAGTGACGCCCACGTCTCGTTCGTATGACCTCGCCGTCCGACCTCACCTTCCTGCCGACGCTGGCCGGCTTTCTCTATCTTGCGGTCGTTCTCGTCGCCTGGTCGCGCCGGATCGTCGGACGGACCCTTTTCGGCCGATCGCCAGTTTGCTCTGGACCTGGCGCGTTAGCCATCATACCTTGCTGTCTAAATACGAAAGCAAATGGATTGTAGCTGCACCGAACAGACTATTCGTCAGGTGAGTGGGGTCGTGCTGACTGGCCACAGGCGGGCCAAAATCATCGGAGGCAGACTTGGAGCAAATCTCAAAAATCAGCGATATGTTCTCGTTGACGCTTGATAGTCGCGACGCGACATACCTCAGCCGCGAAGACTTGATTGCGCGGCGGGAACGCGTCCAAAATTCATACAGCCCTGATGGTCTCGCAAACCTGAAAAAAAGGGTAGATGAATACATCGCCGGGCAACGCGAGTTGACTGCAATGGAGTTCTATCTCGCGTTTGAGCAGGCCAGCGTGCTGGTGCTGTTTCACGCCTTCCCGAGACGCGGAGAACGCAACCGGCACGCCAACGGTCTGCAACAGACTTACGGCGACCATATCCGGCTGATGATGTTGGGGTTCGACATGTTGGACCGGTCCGACATCGGCTGGCTCATGAAGCGTCGCTGGCGCGATCCAATCGACGTCGAGCAGGCGGAACTCGAAGACAACGTCAAGCAATACCACGATCTCAAGCTCAACCGTTCAGAGCGGGTTGCGATTTGGACAGCGAGCGCATTGCACGACTATGGCAAGATCTTCCGCCGGGGTTATGGACTGGATGCGGAAGACGCCGCGCCCCTGTGTGATAAACTGATCGAAGCGCTGTCGCCGGACGGCATGGCGGAATTGATCCACTATGGCGTCCGCAACCACGATCTGATCGAACACACGGTAACCGGCGACACCCCGGCTTGCTTCATCAAGGAGCCGATCGAAGCACTCCCCGAAGGCCTGCGCGGGCGCGCCCTGCCCATGCTCGCGCTGATTCAACACATTGGCGCTGCGAGCCTGGGGGAAGGACGGCTCACCAGGGCGAAACTCGACATCTACAATGCCTGTCTCAGCGGCGATATTGTTGCCGACGGAAGTGCTGGAGGCCCGCCTCGGTCGGCTGCTGTTCGGCGGGCAGGCCGTACCCGACCCATCCGCCACAGCACGGGCAGGCGCGGTGCTGGCAGGTCTCGGTGATGCGGATCGGGCGATTCTGATGAAGCTCCTGGCCCGGACCACCGTGCTCGGTTGGAAGGATGTTCGTGAAAATATTCTTGCCGAGGAAGCTGATGAAAGCCATGCGCTTCCTCGACTGGTCAAAACTTTGGTGCTGATTGGTCAGCTCTGGAGCCAAGGCCCTGCGCCGCTGGCTCACGTCGTTCTCGCCCGTCCCCAGGAACTCGCAAAATGCACGCGTGCAAACGGGGACAATGGTGCGCGACTGAAGAATGAAGACAAGGTGACCCAGCTCTTGAACGGGGCTTCCGCTCTCGTTCTGCGCTAGAACGTCCGGCAAAACCGCAAATCAGGTTCGATCGCGGACCATGTCATCCACATAGTCCGCCAGGCGTTGGGTGCGATCATCCCAGGTCTCATCCACGACGCTTGCGCGCAACCTTTGGCGGTCTTGCGGTCCGATCGGGTGGGCCAAATAATGACGGATATTCTTCACCATCTCATCGCCATTGGTCGCGATCCGAATCCGGTCCGCGTAATTGTGCGCCTCAAGGTAGTCTGAAGAAACAATCATCAGTCCCAGGGCGAGATATTCTTTCAGTTTGATGGGATTGCAGTACCTAATCCATTCATTATTACGGTAAGGTAACAAGGCGACATCAAAGAACGCGCCATATGAGGGAATTTCACTGTAAGGTTTCATGCCTAGTAAATGTATATTCTTGAAGCCTTCCAGTTCCGCTGTCGAATCTTGCGGATCGCCAATGAGAACGATGTGCGCCTCAGGAATGTCTTGGGCTATGCGGGCTAGCAACGAAAAATCAACCATATAGGATCGCAAACTGCCAAAGAAACCGATTATAGGTTTCGGAATCCGGGCCAAATCATCCGGGGGCTTAGACGTTGCAGAGTAATCGAAGTGTTTGGAATCGACGCCGTGGTCGAGGTGTATGGCCCGCCCGTTTGTCAACGCCTGCTCCTCTGCCATCAGAGTCTTGTTGGCATATAAGGTGATATCGGCGCCCGCTAGCAAATCCCTCTCGAGGACTTCTATGACTGCCGTGTTCGCTTCTTTGAAGAGCGAGTGCTTGTCCGAACGATTGTATATAAGGCATCGACGCTTCATTTTCGCGATGATGGGGAAGGCAGTTGGCGTTGTGGTGAAGATGGCTGGATCATGAATGCCCGCGATCCGGGCAGCGGCCGAGACTTGTGTGCGGACAAACCATGCGCCGAACCGGCGGGCGCGCTCTGACCCGTAAAACGGCCAGGGGAGCGGCGAGTACACATAAAGATTGGGGAGATTCGGATCCGGCTGCTTCAACAGTCGCGCGACACTCTTAAGCTTACGCCAGATCTTATAGAATGGGCGGGAGGTTCGTCCAGGTAAGGGCGCCCGCATGCCGATGCTGTTGACGATGAGGACCTTGTGATTGCGCGCAAGCCTGGTCAATAACTGCAATTCGGAATGGGCCCGATTATGGTACCACCAATCGATACCGGAAAACGCCACATAGCTAAGGGTATTTAATGGCTTTTCCATTGGCGGCGATGAATCCTTGAAGATCGACGTGCGTCAGTTTTTCACCGTCTCCCACAATCGAGTTCCGAACAACAACATTGTCGAGCAGGCAGTTGCGAGCGACAATGGCGTTTGAAATACGTGGATGATGTGATCCGGCTTCCTGAACCGATAGATACGTCTGGGCCGATCCGGCAATCCTGAAGATGCGCGTCCTCGTGAATTGCGACCGGCGGAATGATTGTCACCCCCGAGAAGCCGTTTGGTGGAGCGCGGTTGGTGGCGGCTAACAGGCGCCGATTTGTCGCGAGCATCGAGGCAAGGTCCCCGCAGTCATGCCAGCTATCTGTTTCTACTACCTCGAATGAGTGTCCACTCTTGACCATGTCATTCAACGCATAGGTGAAGTAATACTCACCGTTGATGGGCGGCCGGGTCATGATGCGTTCGCAGGCTCTCTCGGAGAGCCCGGTGGGCGGATACGTAATACACTCCGATGTTTGCCTTGCGGCCAACATCATGTTTCGGTTTTTCAACAATTTCTTTCATGCCGCCAAGCTCATCAGTCTGGACAATTCCAAATCGCTGGTAATCTTCAACAGTTTGCGTCCAGATCACGTTTTGATCTGGTCTCTTAATTAAGCCTGATAGATCGGCATCGAAAATTGAGTCCCCAAAGACGATAAGCACCGGACAATCTATGTGATCGATCGCCGCGTTGACAGCGCCCCCTGTGCCATCCAATCGCTCTTGCGTGATGTTACGATACGGGCTTCCGTAGACCTCACGTAGATATGCCTCGATGTGTGCGCCAAGATGGCCCGTGACCACGATCAGTTCTTGAATTGGCAAAACTCGTAGTGTCGTGAGAATGTGTTCCAGCACAGGCGCGCCGGCCACGGGCAGGAGAGGTTTGGGCGTGGTTTCCGTCAATGGGAGAAGTCGACTCCCCCTGCCTGCGAGCAACAAGACGACTTTCACGACAATTCAAGTCCCTGTCGAATGGAGCGGTTGGTTGGGCAAACGCGCTCGTTCCGCGCCGGCGCCTGAAAACGTTTCGCTGCGCATCGCTGAGACGGAGGCTTGGAGACGACGGTTGGTCAAACTCCGATGCGCGGGCCGCGTTTTCGTCTCGGGCCTGCCCATGTCTCAAGCCGGGCGTCCATTGATCGCCCACACAAAACCCCCCAGGGCGGCGGGCCCTCGTCCGGGGCCAGACCCGACTATGTCATATGGATGCCATAAGGCAATACGTCTCCATCCCTGCGACGTCCCGATCAGCACGGCGGGCGAGAACCATACCGGGTGGCCGCTTCCGCGGGCGAGACATTGGGTAGCGACGGCCTACGCCGCAAGCAAAGTCAAAGGATCGCCTCCCGCCCTTCCGCGACGTTGCCTCGCTTACAATGAGATCGTGTCCTTTGGCGTGGTGTAGCAACGTGGTGCGGGCCACGAGGATTTCCGGCGAGTGCCGGGTTGGTCAGATAGCCATGGCGGGCAATCCGACGATGGGATCATCGCTCAAGGTCGCCATGGTTTCCAGCGTCATATAGCGGGCGCGCTGAACGGCCCATTGGTCGTTTTGTTCCAGAAGGATAGCGCCGACCAGGCGGATGATGGCCTCATCGTTGGGGAAGACGTCCACAACTTCGGTTCGGCGTTTGATCTCGCCGTTGAGGCGTTCGAGGCCGTTGGTTGAGTGCAACTTCGACCAATGTTCGGCAGGGAAGCTCATATAGGCGAGCACGTCGTCCTCGGCCTCGTCCATAAAGCCGGCGAGTTTGGCGAGCTTCGGCCTGAGCGGGTCGGCGACCCTTCGCCACTTGCGCCTTGGCGGCCTGGGCGCTGTCCTGAGCAAAGGCGGTCGCCATGAAGGCGGAGACCACGCGGCGGCTGCTCTTGCCGGCATGGGCGAGCGCGTTGCGCATGGTGTGGACGCGGCAGCGCTGCCAGGTGGCGTTCATCAGCTTGGCGACAGCGGCCTTGACGCCCTCATGGGCGTCGGAGACGACCAGCTTGACGCCGCGCAGGCCGCGTCGCCTAAGCTTGCGCAAAAACTCGGTCCAGAAGAGCCTGCCCCCGCGAAGGCGGGGGTCTCCGCCTCGGAGAGGCCGATGTCCATGCCGAGCACCTCGCGCCGCCCGTCGGCATTGACGCCGACCGCGACGATGACGGCGACAGACACAATGCGGTGGTTACGGCGGACCTTCACGGAGGTCGCGTCCAGCCAGACATAAGGCCAATCGCCTTCGAGAGGGCGATCGAGGAAAGCCTTCACCCGCGCGTCGATCTCCTCGCACAGCCGCGACACCTGGCTCTTGGAGACGCCAGTTGCGCCCATCGCCTTGACGAGATCGTCCACCGAGCGGGTGGAGACACCTTGGATGTAAGCTTCCTGGATCACTGCGGTCAGCGCCTTCTCGGCCATCCGGCGCGGCTCGAGGAAGCTCGGAAAGTAGGAGCCCTTGCGAAGCTTGGGGATGCGCAGCTCCACCGTTCCGGCCCGCGTCTCCCAGTCGCGGTCGCGCTAACCATTGCGCTGGGTGAGCCGGTCGGGCGAGTGCTCGCCATGCGCTGCGCCCGGTCTCACGCCCACCTCCATCTCCATCAGCCGCTCGGCGGCGAAGGCGATCATGTCGCGCAGGATGTCGGCGTCGGGGGCCTTCTCCACCAGCACGCGAAGGTTCATCATCTCGTCGGTCATCGGAGATTCCTCGGTTGCGTTTGTTGATTCGCAACCCAAACCTACCGGAGAACCGCCGATGACCGCCGCAAGCCGCTCGCTCGCTACAGCGCTATCGAGAGCGCGCTTCGCGAGCGGCTTGCTCCAACCGAGCTACACCACCAATCGGGACACGACCTAGCGCTTGGGGTGTAGTCCTTGAAGATCGCTTAAATCTGCCTCGACAC
Organism: uncultured Alphaproteobacteria bacterium; assembly: GCA_963802615.1. GTDB lineage: Bacteria > Pseudomonadota > Alphaproteobacteria > Rhizobiales > Beijerinckiaceae > Roseiarcus. The sequence continues at coordinate 30,294 of CAWDKC010000016.1, read as the reverse complement.
TTCGCGGTAAACGTCGAACCTTGGCGGGACGAACACGAGTTCGGCGCATTTCCGGATGGCGACGGTCGAGGGCATCGCCGAGCGAACCCCGAAACCGCGGGCTTCGTAGCTCGCCGCAGCAACGACGCCGCGCTTGGCCGGATAGCCGACCGCCACCGGCCTGCCCTGAAGGGTCGGATCGTCGCGTTGCTCCACCGACGCATAGAACGCGTCCATGTCGACGTGGATGATCTTGCGCATCCGTCCTTCCTGCATTGGAGGAAGTGGCGCCGGCGCTGAAGTCGACGAGCCGGCTCAACACCAGCTTGCGACGATAGCAACACCGATCCGTCATCGCCATTGAGGGCGCTCGCTTTTCGGCGCATCTTAAGCGCAACCGAAGGTGAGCCTGAATCGCCGACTGCGCTAACCCCCCGGTTCAAAGCAGGGCGGGTGGGGCCTGTTGACGCAGGCGAGATGCGACGCACACAAAGCGTGTCGCTTGCGCCGCGTGACCAGCGCCCCTATAAGGCCAGTCCGCCGGCCTTCATCGGCTGCAATGTCGGAGTGTAGCGCAGCCTGGTAGCGCACATCGTTCGGGACGATGGGGTCGGAGGTTCGAATCCTCTCACTCCGACCAATTTTCATCTAACGCGCTGATATCTCGAATACTTCAGTCAGCCCTAGCGCGCGCTGGTCCGCCATGTAGTCCCCCAGTCGTAGCGTATGATCGCACTCTCGGGTATTTGGCCGTGCCCTTCGAGGTCGACCGGGGTAACGCAGTGGTAGCATGCCGCCCCCCGGGCTCAATATCTTTATCATCCGCGGCACGAGATTGCCGGGGGGCGACCGCCCGCTCGACCGCGCGACAAAACTTTTAATCGAAGTCAGGAGAAGGCGGTCGCGGGGATCATCGCTCAGCCGCCGCACGTTAGCCCTTGATCTACCAAACGCCCCCAGACCGCGGCAATACCGTCGTCTTGCGAGGTTCCGCCAAGCATCGCACCCACACCCAAGCACGCGCCAAGAGGCGCGTCGCAACCCATATCCAGCGTCGCCAATCGCTCCTCCGGGTTGAACGGTGGAACAACGGTCGCCGTCAGGCGGTCGTTGCCGACCTGCCGAAAGTGGCGGTTCAGCGCGGTGATCAAGGGATGCGCCGCGTCATGCGACAACAGCGCGTAGTGGGCGTACAGGTGTGCGATATCGCCCCTGGCCGTGCCTCTCACGGTCAATCTCTTCGGCTCCTTGGTGCTTTCGCGCTGAGGCGCGGTTGAGCGCCGGTCGGCGGAAGGCCGTCGGCGAGAAAGGCTTCGGCTGCGCAGAGCTGGGAGCGGAGCGAGAGACGACGGTTGATCAAACTCTTATTCGCGGGTTGGCTACCGCCTTCCCGCGTCTTCGTCTCGGGGCTTTCCTCGGTCTAGAGGACGGGCGTCGGGGCAAGGCCCGGCCCCGTAACTAGCGACGGGAGTTCCCCACCTTTCGTGCTCCGCTCCCGGGTCTGCGCAGCGGAGAGCGTCCTGTTTACGCGGGCGCGACTTCCCGTCCGATGGCCCACAGGAAAGCGGCTATTTCGCGGGCGATCGCGGCCACGACGACGGGCGGCTTCTTGCCCGTGGCGCTGCGATAACGGTCGCACAGACGCACCTGCGCCTTCCAGGCGATGTCGCGCACGGGGCTTGGGCAGCCCTTCGAGCCGCGCTCTCAAGGTCTCGCTGACCCTCGGGTAACGATAGGTCCAGGCCGCCTCGGCGAGCGCTCGCCGCGCTCGCCGATTGCCGGCCAGAGTGAGGCCCTTCCGTCGGATTGTGTCGCCCGTCGAGCTTTCCGCCGGGACAAGTCCAAGGAAAGATGTCAGTTGCCTTGGCGTATCGAACCGGCGCACGTCGCCGATTTCGGCGGCAAAGATTACGGCGACGAGAAACGAAGCGCCGCGCATGGCTTGATAGGCTTGCACCACCGGCGCCATCGACCACTCCGGCACGACGAGGCCGAGTTGCTTCTCAACGCGACGCAGGCGCTGAAGCGAATCTTCGATCGCGTCGATTCCTTGCTGAAAGACGATTGGCTCGCGCGGCATGGTCGAACGTCTGACCGGCGAGCCAACGCCGATGCGCCAGCGTCCAGTGGCCGCCACCCCTGTAAATCCAGCTGTGCCGCAGGAGGAAAGAAAGAAGCCGCTGACGCTTTCGCCGAAGATCGTCCCCGCCGCCTCCCGGGCGCGCGCAAGATCCCGGACCGCCTCATGGGCCGGGTCGGGCGCCCACACTCCCGTAAGCTCACCCGCCCGATGAAGACGCGCCAGCATAACCGCATCCCGACGGCTCGTCTTGATCCGTTCACCCGCTCGTTTCGGGATCAGCGCCGGAGCAACCACCATGCAGTCATGCCCGAGCGCCTGCACCTGGCGATTGAGCCCGTATCCCGTAGGCCCGGCTTCGAAGCAGACATGCAGACGCTCGTAGCGATCCGCCAATCTCTTGATCGTCCGCTCGGTCGGCGGCGGACTGTTCTCGACATCGCCCAGGAACCGGACTTCCCGGCCGCCTTCCGCGATCGCCACGGCGTGCTTCTTCTTGGCGACATCGAAAGCAACAAAAACTTCGCTATCCTTTCCCATGGTCCCCCCTCCGTGCATGAGGCTCGGCTCGGCCTGCCCGAGCAACCCTCGCTCTTACCTGCACGAAACGGCGGCCCACCGGCTCAGCCCGCGAACAGGTGGCCTAAGCAGGTTTGAGTGAGCTGGCCACACTTGGCGGCTGTGATTCCGTTCCGTTCTGTGGTCTGATTCGGGGTACGGGACATGGCGGGCAAATCTGCGGTGACGGCGAGGGAGGATCAAAGAGCGGCGCTTGAGCGGGTGGCGGAGAGCGCCGATCGCGCCGAGGCTGACGGCGCGCGGGCCATTCTGTTGACGCTCGGCGGCTGGACCAGCTCGCGTATCGCCGAAGCCTTCGGGGCGCGTGAGGATACGGTGCGACTGTGGCGCGGCGAGTTCATGAGCGGTGGGATCGACGCGCTCAGGAGGCGCGTTGCGGCGGGTCCGGCGCCGGTGAAGGCGCAAGCCGCGCTACGGGTGGCCGAGCCGCTTCTTTCCGCTCCGGTGGCGGACCGCCGCAACTGGACCTTGGCGCGGCTGGCCGAGGAGATCAAAAACCGCGAGGGCGTCACCATCTCACCCTCGCAGCTCTCCAAAGTGCTGCGCAAAAAAGGGGGTTCGGCTTCCGCCGACCGCGGCGCAGGCTGAAAGGCCGGCAGGAGGCCGATGCCGTCGATCGCGGCGGCTTGCGGCTCAAGCTGCGCAAGGCGCAGGCCGTCGCCGGCGACATCGTGCTGCGGTTGGCCGATGAGAGCGAGGCCCTGACGCACCCCTATCTGGCCCGCGCCTGGGCCAAACGCGGCCCGACCTGCGCGTGCCGGCGCCCGGGCAAACCAAGAAGGTCGCCATGATGGGCACGCTCGATTGGGCGCAGCGTAAGCTCATCGTCACCACCTCCCGCACCAAGCGCAGCACAGACTTCGCAGCACAGACTTCGCAGCACAGACTTCATGGCGCATTTGCAAGTCCTTGATCACCTCTACGGTCCCAAGCCCGGGACCGAGGTCAAGCCCGTGGCCCTCGGGCTCGATAACGGCCCGATCCACGTCAGCAAAGCGACATCGGCCGCGCTAGCCGAACGCGCCCATTGGCTTACGGTTGAGTGGTTGCCGAAATATGCCCCCGAACTCAACGACATCGAGATCGTCTGGGGTGCCCTGAAGGCGTATCATCTGGCGCATCAGACCTTTGCCGACCCGGATGGTCTCGACCAAGCCATCCACCGCGCCGTCGCCAACTTGAGCTCAGAACGAAACCGAGATCCGTTGGCCAAACAACGAATCTCGGCTTAGCATTGGGCCGACCAAGGAGAGCGCGAAACACCCGTGACCCAACTCTCTGTCCGCCAGCGCCAAGGCCGCCCCTCGAGCGACGCCGTCGCTGCGCTCAATTCCGATCTCGCCGCCCGTTTCGGCAACCGCTTCACCGCCTCCGAGGCGATTCGCCAGGCGCACGGGCATACGCTGACCTGGCTCAAGAACGAGCCGCCGGACGCCGTGGTGTTCGCCGAAGACAAAGAGGACGTGATTGACCTCGTCAAGCTCTGCGCCCGGCACGACGCGCCGATCGTTCCGTTCGGGGTCGGCTCCTCGCTCGAAGGCCATGTCAACGCGCCGCATGGCGGCGTCTCGCTCGACCTCACCCGCATGAACAAGGTTCTCGCCGTCAACGCCGACGATCTCGATTGCGTGGTCGAGCCCGGCGTCACCCGCAAGCAGCTCAACGAGCACCTGCGCGACAGCGGGCTCTTCTTTCCCATCGATCCGGGCGCCGACGCCTCTCTGGGCGGGATGGCCGCGACCCGCGCTTCGGGCACCAACGCGGTGCGGTACGGCACGATGAAGGATGTGGTGCTGTCGCTCGGCGTGGTCGTCGCCGACGGATCGTTCCTGCGCACCGGCACGCGGGCGAAGAAGTCCTCGGCCGGCTATGATCTGACCCATATGTTCATCGGCGCCGAGGGCACGCTCGGCGTCATCGTCGAGGTGGCGCTAAAGCTTTCCGGCATTCCGGAAGCGATCGCGGCCGGGCATTGCTCGTTCCCCAGCATTCGCGCGGCTTGCGAGACGACGATCGAAACCATCCAGTCGGGCCTGCCGATCGCCCGCATCGAGCTCATCGACACGCTGTCGGTACGCGCCTTCAACACCTATTCGCATCTCTCCCTGCCTGAGCAGCCGCTGCTCCTCGTCGAATTTCACGGCACCGAGCAGAGCGTCGCCGAGCAGGCGAGCCGATTCGGCGACATCGCCGCGGGCCACGGCGGCGGCGCGTTCGCTTCCGCCACCAAACCCGAGGACCGCACCAAGCTCTGGCAGGCGCGTCACGACACCTATTGGTCGCAACTGACGCTGAGGCCAGGCAGCCGGCCCTTCGCCACCGACGCCTGCGTGCCGATCTCGCGCCTCGCGGATTGCGTCGAGGAGACGCTCGACGACATCAAGCGCAGCGGCCTGATCGCGCCGATTGTGGGCCATGTCGGCGACGGCAATTTCCACGTAACCCCGCTCGTCGACCTCGAGAACAAGGCCGAGATCGAGGCTGCGGACGCGTTCGCCTATCGCCTCGCCCATCGCGCCATCGCCATGGGCGGCACCTGCACCGGCGAACACGGAGTCGGCCAGAAGAAGCGGGAATATATGGAAGAGGAGCATGGGCCGATCGCCATCGACCTCATGCGCCGGATCAAGGCCTCGTTCGACCCGCAGAACCTGTTCAATCCGGGCAAGGTGTTCTACGCCTAACGGCGCGCGCGCTGGAGCACCTCAGCGCGCGGCGATCACGGAATTGTGATTGACACGTTCGTAGGCCTAATCCAGTTTGAGATCTTTAAGCCGTCTGGCGGATTTCCGGCACCTGCGCTGCCGATGTGGCATTAAAGTCGTGCATTTCTTTCAAACGCGGGCAGTGCCGACCGACTCGCGTGATTCGAGCGGCAGCAATTGGATGGACCTTCACTCAAGGCCAGCGCAGCAGCAGTCCTGCTCGTCAGTGGAGTAACTTCTGGGATGGCCGCCGTCGTCGCGCCGACGGATTATTTCTCGCAAGCAATCGCAGAACCTCAACTTTGGCGTTGACGAATACGCTAATCCAGTTCCGGGCGCCAGCACCGGCCAAATCGGCGACGTTTCCGCCTCAGATGAACTCGTGGGGGGTGAGGCCTTTGAGGGTCTTGAGCCTTCGGGCGAAGTTGTAGGCGTCGACGAAGTCGCGCAGGTGCGTTCGCAGCTGGTCGTGGGTCGCATAGAAGCAGCGTTTGACGGTCGCGTCCTTGAGGGTGCGGTTCATTCTCTCGACTTGCCCATTGGTCCATGGATGCTTGGGCTTTGTCAGCCGATGATCGATGTCGTTCTGACCTCAGGCGTATTCGAAGGCGTGCGCCGCCCAAACGGGTTCTCCAGCCTCTAGCAGGCTGTTGAAAAACTCATTTCCGCCGCAGTTCAATTCCGTTCCCGAGAACTCCTTCGGATTCCGTTGTGTTCCCGGTTACGACCGTGCTCGGTGGACTTTTTCAACAGCCTGCTAGGCGCGGCGGACGCGCTGCTCACGGCATGACGTAGGTCGCCCGTCCCTTGCCGACCAGCGCAGACGGAATGGCGCCGGGCTCGTCGACCGAGAAGACGACGATCGGGATGCCGTTGTCGCGCGCAAGAGCGAAGGCCGCCGTGTCCATGACCTGCAGGTTGCGGGCGATCGCCTCGTCGTGGCTCAGGCGATCGAAGCGGGTCGCGGCCGGATCCTTCTTGGGGTCGGCGGAATAGATGCCGTCGACCTGGGTCGCCTTCATCACCGCATCGCACGAGAGTTCGGCGGCGCGCAGCGCTGCGCCGGTGTCGGTGGTGAAGAACGGGTTGCCGGTGCCGCCGGCGAGGATGATCACCCGATGCTTGACGAGATGGGCCAGCGCGGCCTGGCGCGAATAGGGCTGACACAGCGACGGCATGGCGACGGCGGAGAGCACGCGCGCCGCCTGGCCGATCTGCTCGAGCGCCCCCTCCATCGCCAGCGCATTCATCACCGTCGCCAGCATGCCGATCGAGTTGGCGCGCGCGCGCTCGATCCCCTTGTCCGCGCCCTGGAGGCCACGAAAGAAATTGCCGCCGCCGATGACAACCGCGACTTGCACCCCAAGGTCCGCCGCGGCCTTCAGATCGCCGGCGATGCGCTGGAGAGTCGGCGCATGCAGGCCATGCGTGTCAGGCCCCATCAGCGCTTCGCCGGACAGCTTGACGACAACGCGCTTGAACAACGGTCGCGGCGCTTTCGACATGGCCTAGCCCCTCCTCGCGATGCGCCGCCACGCGATCGCCCGATCCGCCCATCTTACGCGATAAAAAAAGCGGCCCTAAGGGCCGCTTGATCCTATCGCCAGGCCCTCAGGCCTCGTCCGCCGTTTTGTCGACGCCTTCGCCGAGCGCGTAGCGGACGAAACCGGTAACGGCGATCGGCGCGCCGACCGTCTTTTCGGCCTCCTTGATCGCCTGAGCGACACTTTTCGCCGGATCATGGACATAGGCCTGATCGAGGAGGCAGACCTCCTTGTAGAAGGTCTTGAGGCCCAATTCGACGATCTTCTCGATCACGTTTGCGGGCTTGCTGGCGTTCTTCTCCGCCAGCACGGCGCGCTCGCGCTGAACCAACGCCGGATCGAGCCCGGCGGCGTCGAGCGCGACCGGACTTGCGGCGGCGACATGCATCGCGACCTGCCGGCCGAGCGAGCTCAGCCGGGTGCGATCGCCCGACGATTCGAGCCCGACGATGACCCCTATTCGGCCGAGCCCGTCGGCGACCGGCCCATGCACGTAATGGCCGATCGCGCCTTCGGCCACCCGGAGGCCCTGCGCCCGACGCAGCGTCATGTTCTCGCCAATGGTGGCGATGGCGTTGGCGATCGCGTCGCTTACCGCGCCGCCGCCCGGGTAATGCGCGCCGAGCACCGTCGTCGCGTCGACGTCGGGCGCGTGGTCGAGCGCGACCGCGAGCACGCCGCGCACCACCGCCTGGAAGTCATCGTTACGGGCGACGAAGTCGGTCTCGGAATTGACCTCGACGACGACGCCGACATTGTCCTCGACCGCGACGCCGACAAGACCTTCGGCCGCCACCCGGCCGCTCTTCTTGGCGGCTTTGGCCAAGCCCTTCTTGCGCAGCCAATCGATCGCCGCCTCGATGTCGCCGTCGGTCTCGGTCAGCGCATTCTTGCAATCCATCATGCCCGCGCCGGTCTTTTCGCGCAGGTCCTTGACCAGTCCGGCGGCAATGGTCGCCATGCCCGTCCCTCTTTCGCTCTCAAAGCCGCGCGCGCGGCTTAAACCCTACTCGGCGGTCATCAACTCGCGCGCCTGCTCGCTCCACTTGTCACGCGCGATGCGGCCGTTGAACCTGAGATCGGCGTCGAGCTTCTCGGCGTCCGCTGGCGTCATCGCGGCGAGCTGCCAATAGTGGAACACGCCATGTTCGTTGAGCTTCTTGACGATCTGCGGGCCGACGCCGGTGAGCTTGGCCAGATCGTCGGGCGCGCCGCGCGGCGCGGCCAGGAGCTCGAACCGCTCGGTCAAGGCTTCCGGCTCGGTCGTCGAGGCTTCCGGCTCGAACGTCTCCGGCAGCGGTTCGGCCATCGGGGCCTCGGCTTCGCCGAGATCGGCGCCTTGCGCGCCCTGGCCACGCGAAATGCCGTCGATCGCCGCGCGAGCGATGAGGTCGCAATAGAGCTGGATGGCGCGGCCGGCGTCGTCGTTGGCCGGGATCGGATAGGTGATGCCGTCAGGATCGCTGTTGGTGTCGAGGATCGCGATCACGGGGATCTTGAGGCGATTGGCCTCCTTGATCGCCAGCGCTTCCTTGTTGGTGTCGATGACGAACACCAGATTGGGCACGCCGCCCATGTCCTTGATGCCGCCGAGCGCGGTCTCAAGCTTTTCGCGTTCACGCGACAGCATGAGGCGCTCCTTCTTGGTCAGGCCCTTCGCGCCCTCGCCCAGGAGCTCGTCGACTTTGCGCAGGCGCGAAATCGACGCCGAAATCGTCTTCCAGTTCGTCAGCATGCCGCCGAGCCAGCGCGCGTTGACAAAATATTGCGCCGAGCGCTTGGCGGCGGTCGCGATCTCATCCGACGCCTGGCGCTTGGTGCCGACGAACAGCACCCGGCCGCCTTTGGCCACGGTGTCGGAGACCGTCTTCAACGCCTGATGGAGCAGCGGCACCGTCTGGGCGAGATCGATGATGTGGATCGAGTTGCGCGAGCCGTAGATATAAGGCGCCATTTTCGGGTTCCAGCGATGCGACTGGTGGCCGAAATGCGCGCCCGCCTCGAGCAGCTGGCGCATAGTGAAATCAGGCAAAGCCATGGGATGCTTATCCTTGTCCGGTTGAGCCTCGGCGGATCATGTGAAGCGAAGCGAGCCTCGCCACCGGAGCGGAACCTTGGATCAGGAGCCGCATAAAATCCGCCTGTGGAATGGCGCGGCATATAAGGGAGGCGAAGGGGAAACGCAAGCGCGACGGCCCTCGATGCGCTCGCTTCAGCGCAGCGCGCGACGGTGTCGTCATCCTGTCGCACCCGCCCATCAACGCTAGTCCGGGGACCAACCGGACTTAGCCGGCGCAAATTCCGATTGCCTTCAACGCGGCAAAGTGTTTGACCTTTTTCGCGTCCGTTTGGCCGCTTCAGCCCAGGTTCTCGACGACGCGCCAGCCGGAATTCGCCGATGTTCAACTCCATTGCGTCCGCCGGGCGGCGGGTTCTGCCGAACCAATGGGACCTCATCGCATTCGCCGCAATTCTGGCGATTCTGACCGCCATCGCGAAAAGCTACCACGGCATTTCGGCGCCCCTGCCCGCGGCCGAACGAAAGCCCGATCTCGCTCGACTATTGGCAGCTCCCTTATTACGCGCTGAGAACGACGCTCAGGATGTTCGCCGCCCTCGCCGCTTCGCTCGTTTTCACCTTCACCTACGCCACCCTCGCGGCCAAGAGCCGGCGCGCCGAGATGATCCTCGATCCCGGTGCTCGACATCCTGCAGTCGGTGCCGATCCTGGGCTTTCTCTCCTTCACCGTGACCTTCTTTCTCAACCTTTTCCCCGGCAACACCTTGGGCGCGGAGCTCGCGGCCATCTTCGCGATCTTCACCAGCCAGGCCTGGAACATGGCCTTTTCCTTCTACCAGTCGCTGCGCACCGTTCCGCGCGACCTCGATGAAGTGGCGCGCGGCTTCCGCCTGACCGGCTGGCAGAAATTCTGGCAGCTCGAGGCGCCGTTCGCGATGCCTGGCCTCATCTGGAACATGATGATGTCGATGTCGGGCGGCTGGTTCTTCGTCGTCGCCTCCGAAGCGATCACGGTCGGCAATACGACGATCACCTTGCCGGGAGTGGGATCGTTCATCGCCAAGGCCAACGACGCCGGCGACTGGTCGGCGATCGGCGCGGCGGTCCTGACCATGGGAATCGTGATCCTTCTTTACGATCAGCTGCTGTTCCGCCCGATCGTCGCCTGGGCGACCAAGTTCCGCGTCGAATTGTCGGTCAGCCAGGACGTCGAGACCTCCTGGGTGCTGAACTTCATCAAGCGCACGCACTGGGTCCGCCTCGGCTCCGCTCCCGTACTTGCGGCGCTGAGAAGCATAAGCCTGTGGCCGGTGCGTTTTCCGACCTTTGCGCCGGCGCAGAAGCCGTCAAAAGAGCCGTCGCGGCTCCTCGACGCGATCTGGATCCTCATCATCATCGCCGTGGCCGCATGGGCGGCCTGGCTCACCATTTCTTACATCGCGACCGAAATCAGTTGGGACGAGGTCGGAGAGGTTTTTGTCCTGACCTTCTACACGCTCATTCGTGTCGTCGCTGCTGATGGCGCTCGCCACCCTTGTCTGGGTTCCGATCAGCGTCTGGATCGGGTTGAGGCCTCGTTGGGCCGAAGCCAGTCAGCCGATCGCCCAGTTCCTTGCCGCTTTCCCGGTCAACCTTCTGTTCGGCGCGGCGGTCAGCCTCGTGCTCGCCTTCCACCTCAACCCGAATATCTGGCTGAGCTTCCTCATCGTCTTCGGCACGCAATGGTACATCGTCTTCAACACGATCGGCGGCGCGTCCGCCTTTCCCAACGACTTGCGTGAAGCGGTCGCGAACTTTCGCATTCGCGGCTGGCGCTGGTGGTCTCAGGTGATCATTCCGGCCGTCGCCCCGTTTTATTTGACCGGCGCCATCACCGCGTCGGGAGGCTCCTGGAACGCCTCGATCGTGGCTGAATACGTCAAGTGGAAAGATCACACCGTCGTCGCGCAGGGCGTCGGATCCTACATCGCCAAGGCCACGGACAAGGGCGACTTTCCGAGAATTGTGCTGGGCGTCGCGATGATGTCGCTGTTTGTCACATTGTTCAACCGCCTGTTCTGGCGGCGGCTCTATGCCTATGCGGAGCGGCGGCTGCGCCTGTGACCGCATCGTTGATTTAGGGAGTTTAAGCCCATGTTGGACACCACCATCGCCACGATCCTCGACGTCGAGGGCGTCAGCCAGGTCTTCTCAACAGGTTCGGGCGAAGCGCGGGCGCCCGTGCTGAGCGACGTTTCGATGCGCATGAAGACCGGCGAGATCGTCGCCCTGCTCGGCCGCTCCGGCTCCGGCAAGTCGACCCTCCTGAGGCTCATCGCCGGTCTTACGCGACCGACGCAGGGCACGGTGAAGATCGGCGGCGAGCTGGTCAATGGACCGGCTAAGGAAGTCGCGATGGTGTTTCAGAGCTTCGCGCTTTTTCCCTGGCTCGACGTCCTCGACAATGTCGAGATCGGGCCCCGCTCCAATGGCGTGCCGCTCGATGAGACCCGCAAGCGGGCTTTGAAAGCGATCGACACCATCGGCCTCGACGGATTTGAATCCGCCTACCCAAAGGAATTGTCGGGCGGCATGCGCCAGCGCGTCGGCTTCGCCCGGGCGCTCGTCATGCAGCCGAAGATCCTGCTCATGGACGAGCCCTTCTCGGCGCTCGACGTTCTCACCGCCGAAACCTTGCGCACCGATCTGCTCGATCTCTGGCAGGACGGGCGCATACCGATCAAGGCCATCCTGATGGTCACCCACAATATCGAGGAGGCGGTGCTGATGGCCGACCGCATTCTCGTGCTGTCGTCCAATCCCGGCCGCATCGCTTCCGAGATCCCGGTCACCCTTCCCCATCCGCGCGATCGGCTGGACAATGATTTCCGCGCCCTGGTCGACAAGATCTACGCGCTGATGACGCAACGGCCGGATGCGACGAAACCGGCCACCCGCGAAGCCGCGACCGCGACCGGCCTTGGGCTCGCCCTGCCGCGCGTGTCGACCAATTCGCTCGCCGGCATGCTCGAGGAGATCGCCGCGCCGCCCTACGACGGAAAGGCGGACCTGCCGCATCTCGCCGAACTCGCTGCAGCTCGAAATCGACGACCTGTTCCCGCTCGGCGAGACCTTGCAATTGCTTGCGCCTGGCCGAGTTCGAGGACGCCGACATCAAGCTGACCCCGCTCGGCCGGCGCTTTGTCGATATGGACGTCGACCAGCGCAAGAAGGTGTTCGGCGACCAGGTGCTGGGGCATATCCCGCTCGCCTCGCATATCAAGCGCGTTCTCGACGAGCGCCCGACCCATCGCGCGCCCGCCACCCGTTTCCGTGAGGAGCTCGAGGACTACATGTCCGAGGACTATGCCGAGCGGACGTTGCGGGCGATCATCAATCTCGGCCGTTACGGCGAGCTGTTCGCCTATGACGAAAACAGCCAGACCTTCAGCTACGAGAATCCGCAATAGCGATCTGCGGTTCTCCCGCTCGCCTGGTTTTGACTTGTCTTGAGTAATGCGCTGCAATAATCATATTGCAGTGCGAGAGCGCTTTAAGCTTCATGGGAGACGCTCGATGACGCCGACCTCCGCCACCCTTGCCAAGAGCGACAAAACCGTCGAGCCGCCGGCCGCGGCCTCCGCCACCCTCACCGTGGGTGAAAAATCCGTCGAACTGCCGATCCGCAAGGGCACGGTCGGCCCGTCGGTCATCGATATCGGCAAGCTCTACGCCCAGACCGGCATGTTCACTTACGACCCGGGCTTCACCTCGACCGCGAGCACGGAATCGCAGATCACCTACATCGACGGCGACGAGGGCGTGCTCCTCTACCGGGGCTATCCGATCGACCAGCTCGCCGAGCACGGCGATTTCCTCGAGACCTGCTACCTGCTCCTGTATGGCGAGCTGCCGACCGCCGCGCAGAAGGCCGACTTCGACTATCGTGTGACCCGCCACACCATGGTGCACGATCAGATGAACCGTTTCTTCAACGGTTTCCGCCGCGACGCGCATCCGATGTCGGTGATGGTGGCCTGCGTCGGCGCGCTCGCCGCCTTCTATCACGACTCGACCGACATCACCGATCCCTGGCAGCGCGAAGTCGCCTCGATCCGCATGATCGCCAAAATGCCGACGCTCGCGGCGATGGCGTTCAAATACGCGATTGGCCAGCCATTCGTCTATCCGAAGAACGAGCTCGATTATTCCGCGAATTTCCTGCGCATGTGCTTCTCGGTCCCGTGCGAGGAGTACAAAGTCAACGCCGTCCTGGCGCGCGCGCTCGACCGCATCTTCATCCTCCACGCCGACCACGAGCAGAACGCCTCGACCTCGACCGTGCGCCTCGCCGGATCCTCCGGCGCCAACCCGTTCGCCTGCATCGCCGCCGGCATCGCCTGCCTCTGGGGTCCAGCGCACGGCGGCGCCAATGAGGCGGCGCTCAAGATGCTGGGCGAGATCGGACGGGTCGAGAACATTCCCAAATTCATCGCCAAAGCGAAGGACAAGAACGATCCGTTCCGCCTGATGGGCTTCGGCCATCGCGTCTACAAGAACTACGATCCACGCGCCAAGATCATGCAGAGCACCACGCACGAGGTGCTCAACGAGCTCGGGGGCAATGACGATCCGCTGCTCGAGGTCGCGATCGAGCTCGAGCGCATCGCGCTGCACGACGATTATTTCATCGAGAAGAAGCTCTATCCGAACATCGACTTCTATTCGGGCATCACGCTGAAGGCGATGGGCTTCCCGACCGACATGTTCACCGTTCTGTTCGCGGTGGCGCGGACCGTCGGCTGGATCGCCCAGTGGAAGGAGATGATCCAGGATCCGGAGCAAAAGATCGGCCGCCCCCGCCAGCTCTACACCGGCAAGACGCTGCGCGAATACAAGCCGACGAGCAATCGCTGAGCGTTCGGGAACCGGCGCGAGGTCCTGAGTGAAGCGCTGGGCTGCCGGATCGGAGGCGAACTCCGGCGGATGGCCAGCTCGCGCGTCGATTTTTGATGAGTCGCCGACCCTTGGCGCACGCCGCCCGGAAGGTCGAGGATTGCGCCGGTTTGGTCGTCGCGACGCGGGCGCTCGCAAATCCGGCGAGCGCAGCGTTAACTACCGCCGCCTATTCACGCAGTTTTTCGATAAATTGTTGCTTGAGGCCCTCCTTGACATATTCACAGAGCCAAGTGACATGTTCATTCGGGGATGGGTCATGAATACAAATGTCCTGGTGAAATCACTTGCCGCGTTGGGAGTTGCAATTCTCTGTTCGCCCGCCGCTCATGCGACCACGATTACGGTCGTGAACCTCGGCTCGATCCTGAACGACAGCGTCTCGTTTCCCAACACGAAGACGCCGGCAGCGGCCAGACGTTCGACGATTTCTTCGAATTCACGCTGCCGACCGCCGAATACATCACCGCCTCGATGTCGATCTCCGGCCCCGTCTCGGACCAGATTCCGGCAGGCAAGGGACGCTGAGCCTCTTTACGTGGACATCGACCTCAGGCTCCGCGCCATTCATTCCGCTGGGAACGCTCATCGAGCAGGCCATGGTTTCGGCGCCATCCTTGGGCGGCCAGACTGCGGTCGTCGGCACGTTCACCCCGTTTGGCGACTTTGAGCAGGCTGGAACCTATTTCGTCGAGGTTTCGGGGACGAGCGGTATCGGTTCGCTCAGACTCGCCGTGGACGGCAACGTGACCACTCTACCGGTCCCGGAGCCCTCGACCTGGGCGATGTTCGGCATCGGCTTCGCCGGTCTCGCAGCGGTGGGCTTTAAGCGTCGCGCCAATCGCGAGGCTGCGCGCTACGCGCTCTGACAGCGGGTCGTCCGAGCAAGACTACAAAAGGCGTGGCGCGGTTTGGCGTCCACGCCTTCTCCATCCTCGGTAACACTGGGCAAACCCATGGCCGGGTTCCACCTCTCGCCATGGCAAGAGGCTAACCGGGTCGCGCTCCGTCTTAATCTTAAACGTAAACTATAATACTATTATTTAACAAATGATTTGATTTGTATTTTTGCTATCTAAATTCTCATATTAGCATGCGCCTGAAGCAGACCACCGTGCGGCTGCCATCGCTTCGTCGAGTTGCACAAAAGCGCACCTAAACCCCTGAAAACGCCTCCGCGCGCGACAAAGTGCGCCCTCGCGACGGCGCCGTCAGCCATGCGCCGCCGCGCCCCTTGGCTCCGCGATCCTGACGGCCGCTTCCGGCCTCGATCGTCTCGAGAACGGCGCGCGCGGCATGGGCGCTGAGGGCGCGCCGCCGTCGGGCAGCGCCATGAGCCGATCGAGCCGTGACAGCGCTTCGAGTTGGGCCGAGCGCGCCGGGCCGTCCCGCACGATCTCCGCCAGCGCCGCGGCGAGCGTTGCGGGCGTGCAGTCCTTCTGCAGTTTTTCCGGGATCGCGCGCTCGCCGAGGATCAGGTTGGGCAGCAGGATCGAAGGGACCTTGATCAGATATTTGAGCTGCTCCTCGACGAGCGAGACCTTGTAGGCCCCGACCATCGGGACGCCGGCGAGGGCAAGCTCAAGCGTTACGGTGCCGGAGGCGGCAAGGCTCGCGTGAGCGGCGCGAAACGCGGAGTATTTCGCCGCTTCGCCGAGCGTGACGGTCGGCGGCTCGGGCCAGCTCGCCGCCATGGCCCTAACCTCGCTCTCGATGTGGGGCAGCGTCGGCAAAACGAGCGAGAATGGACCGACCGATTGGCGCAGCGCCGCAAGCGCCCCGCCGAAATCCGCCATCAGCCGGGTCACTTCGGACCGGCGCGAGCCGGGCAGCACGACGATGAGCGGCGGCGCGGAGGCCCGACGGCGCGTCTCGTCCGCGTTCGGGCGCAGTTCGCCGAGGCGTTCGATCAGCGGATGGCCGACATAGACGCAACGCGGCCCGTTCAGCCGCCGATAGGCCTCAGGCTCGAACGGCAGCAGCGCCAGCACGCAATCGACGTAAGCCCGCATCGCCTTGGCGCGGCCGGGCCGCCAGGCCCAGACGCTGGGACTGACGTAGTCGACGATCGGCAATTTCGGCAGCGCCGCCCGCACGCGGCGGGCGACCCGATGCGTGAAGTCGGGACTGTCGATGATGACAAGAACGTCGGGGCGCGCGGCGACGATCGCCTCGGCGGTCTTACGGATGCGCGCGATGAGCGTCGGCAGCCGGGCCAGCACCGGAAGAATGCCCATGACAGCGATGTCGCCGATCGGAAACAGGCTTTTGAGGCCCTCGGCCTCCATCGCCTCGCCCCCGACGCCGGAGAAGGCGACGTCGCCCGAATGCGCTTCGCGGAGCGCCCGCATGAGCTTGAAGCCGAGCTGGTCGCCCGAGTGCTCGCCGGCGACGAGAGCCACGCGCAACGGGCTCATCCGGCCGGGGTCGCATAAGCGAATCCGGCGACGAACAGTCCGGCGGCGTCGGCTTCGCGGGCGCAGAGCTCGCGTTCGAGCACAAGCACATGTCCCGCGGCGACCGCCGCGCCCCTGAGTTGCGCCTTGATCGCGCCTTCAATTGTCTTCGGCCCGATCGCCGGCATGTCGAGCCTGACATCCTGCCCCCGCTTCGGGCGCTTTCACCAGCACGCCCGCCGGACCGGCAAGGCGCAGCCGGCCGCTGACGCGCATCTCCGCCACGCGCGCCAGCATCGCATCGGTGCCTTCCGCCGCCTCGATCGCCAGCACCCGGCCGGCGGCGATAATCGCGCCCTGCCCCGCGTCGAAGGTCGAGAGCGCTGCGAGGAGGCGCGCGCCGAACGCAATGTCCATCTCGTCCTCGGCCGAAGCCGCGCGCCCGCCAATCGGGCCGAGCGGCGCGAGGAGGCGCGGGGCGACCTCATGCGCGCCGACCACCCGGACGCCTTCGCGCTCGATGATTTCGGCGATGCCGGCGAGCAGACCGTTATCGCCGCGTCGAAACAGCTGCGCCAGCCCGGCGGCCCGCTTCACCGCGCCCCAATCGAGCCGGAGATCGGCCAGTTCGGGTCTCGCCATCGCGCCGATGATCACCATCTCGACGATGGCTCGCCCTCTCAAGGCGGCGAACAGCTTGCCGACCTCGCCCATGCGGACCCAGACGTGCGGATAGGCTTCGATCGCAGAATCGGTCGCGCCGACGATTCCCACCAGAAACGGCTCCCGGCCGGCGCGGCGGGCCTCGAGCGCGACCTCGAGCGGAAAGGCGCCCGCGCCGCACAGGATCGCCAGAGGTCCCGACGCGGGAGCGCCAGGCCCGCCGTTCGCCCCGCTCACCCCTCCTCGTCCTTTCCGGCGCGCGGGACGCAGATCGCGCGGTCGCCGCCCTGGCGCAGAAAGGCGACGATCTGCTGTACGGCGGCCTGGTCAGCGAACGCCTCGGCGACCTCGCGGATGCGCTCCTTCAAGGTGCCGCCCAAGGCGCCGCCGCCATTGAACAGCATCTTGTAGGCGCGCCTGAGCTCATGGATCGTCTCATGCGAGAAACCCCGGCGCTTCAGGCCGACGACATTGAGGCCGGCGAGCCCGGCGCGATTGCCGAGCGCCAAGCCAAAGGGAATGAGATCATTCTCAACCCCGGCAAGACCGCCGACAAACGCGTGGGCGCCGATGCGAACAAACTGATGAGCGGCGGCGCCGCCGCTCAGAATGGCGAAATCGCCGATCTGACAATGGCCGGCCAGCATCACGTTGTTGGACAGAATAACGCCCTCGCCAATGCGGCAATCATGCGCGACGTGGGCGTTGGCCAGGAACACCGAGCGCGGGCCAACGATCGTTTCCGCGCCGCCGCCCGCGGTGCCGGGATTCATCGTCACGCCTTCGCGAATGAGACAGTCCTCGCCGATCACCAGGCGGACCGGCTCCCCGCGATATTTGAGGTCCTGCGGCGGATGCCCGATCGAAGCGAACGGGTAAATGACGGTGCGCGCGCCGACCGTAGAATCGCCAGCCACGCTCACATGGGAGATGAGCCGGACATTGTCGCCGAGCGTCGTCTGGCGGCCAATATGGCAAAACGGCCCAATCTCGACACCCGCCCCGAGCCGAGCGCCATCTTCGACGACGGCGCTCGGATGGATCACGCCCGTCATTCACGCACCAGCATCGCGGACACTTCGGCTTCGCAGACCAGCACGCCTTCGACTTTCGCCTCGCCCCGGAACCACCACATGTTGCGCCGCTTGGCGACGCGGGTCATGTGAAACCGCACCTGGTCGCCGGGAAGGACGGGCTTGCGGAACTTGGCCTTATCGATCGTCATCATATAGACGACGCTCGGAGTCGTGCTGTCGAGCTGCGAAGCGACGCAAAGCGCGCCGGCTGTTTGCGCCATCGCTTCGATCAGGAGGACGCCCGGCATGACCGGTCGGCCTGGAAAATGGCCCTGGAAGTGAGGCTCGTTGGCCGTCACGTTCTTGATCCCGACCCCATATTCGTCGCCGCGAGCTTCGACGATTCGGTCGACCAGGAGAAACGGATAGCGGTGCGGCAATAAAGCGAGCAGCTTCTGGATGTCGTAGCTGTCGAACGTCCGGGGGGCCGGTTCGTTCATTCCGTTTCCTTTCTCGCCTGTCCGTTCGGGGGAGCTATTCGGCATTGGCGTCGCCGTCGGCCAGTCGCTTGATCGCGGCGACTTCGCGAAAAAACTTCCGGACGGGCTTCGCCGGCGCCCCGGCCCACCGCTCGCCGGCGGGAATATCGTTCATCACGCCGGCCGCCGCGGCGACCTGGGCGCCCGCGCCGATGGTCAGATGTCCGGCGATGCCCGCCTGACCGCCGAGGGCGGCGAAATCGCCGATGGCGCTCGATCCCGAAACGCCGGACTGGGCGACCAGCACCGCGTGGCGGCCGATGACGACGTTGTGGCCGATCTGCACAAGATTGTCGATCTTCGCCCCTTCGCCGATCACAGTGTCGCGGTTTGCGCCGCGATCGATCGTTACGCCGGCGCCGATCTCGACATCGTTTTGAATGATGACGCGCCCGATCTGGGGCATTTTGAGATGCCCGCGCGCCCCGAGGACGAACCCGAAGCCGTCCTGTCCGATATGCGCGCCGGCATGAATGATCACCCGGTCGCCGATCAGCGCGGCCAAGATCGTGGTCGAGGCGCCGACCGAACTATCACGACCGATGCGCACCTCAGGGCCGATGACCGCATTGGGCCCGATGATTGTGCCGGCGCCAAGCTCAGCGCCGCGGCCGATCACCGCGCCAGGGTCAACGATCACGCCCAGTTCGAGCCGCGCCGAAGGGTGAACCGACGCCGTTACGGAAATCCCGGTCTCCCCAAAAACCGAACTCGGCTTGACCGCGGAAGGGTAAAGTTTGGTCATCACCAAGGCCATCGCGCGGTAAGGCTCGGCGGCGATGAGCACGGCGCAAGTCGGCGGGGCAGCGCCGGCATAGCGCGGCGAAACGAGCGCCGCCGCCGCTCGCGTCCGCTTGAGCGCGTCGAGATACCGGGGATTGTCGAGGAAGGTCAGATCGCCCGGGCCCGCCTGATCAAGAGCGGTCACATCCGAGATTACGCGGTCGGGGTCGGTATTGGCTGCGAGCGTCGCGCCGCACCAGTTCGCGACTTCGGCCAACGAAGGCGTTGCGCTCGGGGGGAAAAAGCGAATCCTGGCCAATAAGGAGTTCCGTCAAAAGCGACGACGGGCGCGCCAGCTCCTGGCGCGCCCGCTTGTTGGACGGCGGCTAGTCGATCTTAGAACGTCGTGCCGCCCGAGAAGTTGAAGAGCTGGGTCTGGTCGTATTTGCCCTTGGAAAGCGGAAGCGCAAGGTCAAAGCGGATCGGTCCCATCGGCGAGTCCCAGATCAAGCTCGCTCCCACCGAGGAGCGGATTTGGTTCGGGTCCCAGACGTCGGCGCAACTCAATTGTGTCAGAGGGAACGCCCTACCGAGGGAATTAGGAGGCGGGCAATAGGTGTAGCCGAGGAAGTTCGAAAAGTTGGTCGGCCCTGAGTATCCGATCAAATTGCCGGCGTCGGCGAAAATCGCCCCTTTCAGCCCGACTTCTTTTGGCAAGCCGAAGATCGGGAAATCGACCTCAGCCGAAGCGCCGTAGTAAGTTGTGCCGCCAAGAGCGCTCGCCTGGATGTTGAACGGGTCGGAGATGTCGCGCGGGCCGATGCCGCCTGGAGCGAATCCGCGCACCAGCGATGAACCCTGCATGAAGTTGTTGATGATGAGCGCGTCTCTTGAGCCGAACGAATTGATCTGACCGGCCTGCAGGTGAATCATCCCGATAAAGTCTTCCGTGATCGGATGATACCAGCGCGCATCGAGGGTTTCGCGGATGAACTGGGATTGCCCGCCAAGGCCGGCAAAATCCTGCTTATAATTGACGACATAGCCGGTGGTCGGACTCTTTCGATTGTCGATATTATTGAACAGGACCGAGAATCCGGCCATCGACGTGACAATATTGCCCTGCGCCGCCACCTGCTTGATTTCGACCGGCGCTTCGCCGTTCGTCAAACAATTGTAAGCCGCGCTCGGCACAAAATTGTAAAAGCTGCCGCCGTAAAACCAAGGCTGGTCGGGTCCCACGCAATCGTCGTAGGGCTGACTTTGCGTATTCGGAATGGTGATCCTCGACTCGTAAAGCGAATAATTAGGCTGGAACGTCAGGTCATCAGTGATTGGAATGCCGAGCCGAAGCGTGCCGCCGGTCGTCCAATTCTGGTAGAGGGCGAATTGGTTGTTGTTATTCACCTGATGGTAGAGGTCAAAGCCAGCGGCCAGGCGCTGACCGAGGAAGTAGGGTTCGGTGAACGAAGCCTTCCAGCCCTGAGTGTACTGACCGTCGGAAACACTCAAGCGCACGTATTGGCCGCGGCCGAGAAAGTTCGTTTCGGTATAGGCGAGCTCAGCCAAAAAGCCTTGGGTCGTCGAATAGCCGCCGCTCAGGCTGATTGAGCCGGTCGGCTGGTCTTCCACATCGACCACCACGATGACTCGATCCGGCGAAGACCCGGGCCGGTTCGAAATGTGGACCTTCTTAAAGTAGCCAAGGCTGTTGAGGCGTCGCTCGGCCCGCTCGATCAGCACGTGATTATAGGGGTCGCCCTCGCCGATATCGAATTCGCGACGGATGACATAGTCGCGGGTGCGGGTGTTTCCGACGATGTCGATGCGCTCGATGTAGACTTTCGGACCGTTGTCGACCGAGAACGAAAGCGCGATCGTATGATTGGCGGTGTCGCGCTCGCCATGCGGCCGGGCCTCGGAGAAAGCGTAACCTTGCCGAGCGACGTCGCGGGTGATCCCCTCCACTGACTTGTCGACGCTGCTCGCGTCATAGACGTCCCCAGGCCTGAGAGCGACGAATCGATTGAGCGCCGGCCCATCCACCTTCGGAATGTTCGAAACCACCGCCACCGACGAAACGTGATATTGGGGGCCCTCGTCCATCGTGATTGTAATGACATAGCCTGGGGGATTGGTCTGATAGGCCACGTCGGTATTGGTGATTTGGAAATCCGCGTAGCCATTCTTCATGTAATAGCGGCGGATCGCCTCGAGGTCTGAAGCCAGCCGGTCGGGATCGTAGACGTCGGTGCTCTTGAACCACGATAGCCAATTCATCGTGGTCGTTTGCATCAGGCTGTGCAGGCGATAGTTCGAGACCGCGTGATTCCCGACAAACTTGATATCGCGGATGCCGGTCTTTTCGCCTTCATTGACGGTGAAAACGAGATCCACACGTCCGTTCGGCAATTGAACAAGCCGTTTGGTCACGCCGGCTGCGTTGCGGCCGTATTTCTTATAGGCGTCCTTGATTCTGCCGACGTCGGCGTCCGCGGTCGCCTCGTTGTAGGCGGTATGCGGCTTCGACTGCACCTCGACTTCAAGCTGCTTGGTCTCAATTTGCTTGTTGCCTTCGAACGCAACCCTATTGATGATCTGCGCGCCGCCAGCGAGACTGACGACGATTTTGCCATTCTCCACCTGCGCGCTGACATTCGAATAAACGCCAGTCGCCTTCAAATCCTCAACGCCCCGCTCGACTGAGGCTGGATCGGTTCCAGTGAAATACGGCTTCAGGGTTGAAGGATCGACGTTCGCGCCCTGGACGACGATCTGCTGCGCGCTCGCGGGCGCCGACCAGCTCAACCCACACAGACTCAAGGCCACCGCTAGAAGGACGCCGACACACCCGCGAATCCAATCCATATGGCCCAAAGCCCCTGTTCGCGCCGACGCGGCCCGCCACTGCGGCGCCGCTTCAGTGTGATCCTTGCCCGCGCCTCCCGTTGCGCCTCACGGCGCCAATCGGGCGGCGCCGCACACGCCGCGGCGCCTCTACCCCGCTCACCGAGTGGCGACCGGGACGATTAACGGCGTTTTACAATCTTTGCTCGCCCCTGCAAACGGTTATTGGCGGAGCCTACACCATTTCCGGGCACCGTTGCGTCGGGGACACGCAAACATGGTCGACCGTTGGTTAATTCCCGCTGCTGACCAAGCGGAACAGATCGTGCGAGGTGGTGAAAACCACTAAAAGCGCCACGAGCGCAATTCCGATTCTAAGGCCGATTTCCTGCGCCCGCTCGCTTAAGGGGCGCCCCGTAGGCCCTCGAAGGCATAAAATGCCAGGTGCCCGCCATCGAGCAGCGGTATCGGCAGCAGATTCATGAGGCCGACCGACACCGAAAACCACGCGGCGAGGCTGAACAACTCCCAAAGGCTGATTTTCGCCATTTCGCCCGCCATTTGGGCGGCGCCGATCAACCCCGACATCTGATCAGTTGATTCCCGCCCGGCGAAAATCCCGACCACGTAGGCGCCGGTCGCCTTGACGATGAACCATTCCTGCGCCGCGCCCCAGCCGGCGCAAGTCGTGAGGCCGCACCGTTCGACCTTCGCGTCGTTCCGGTCGGCGGAGGAGGCCAGCCCGAGATGACCCATGCGACGCTTGCCGAAGACGCCCTGGTCGACCACCGTTATCTTGGGCGTCGCCGTGAGATCGACGTCTTTGGCCTTGGCGATCGACAACGAAGTTCATCGGCAGACCGGTGCTCATCAGCGTCGATTCCTGAAGCGCTTCAAAGCTGTCGATCGGATTCCCGTTGATCGTCTTCACCAAGTCGCCGGCCTGAAACCCGGCCGCCGCCGCCGGACTGCCGGTCTCGACCCGCCCAATGCGCGCCACATGTTCGATGCGACCGAAGGCCATGAACATGCCGGTGAAAATGACGAAGGCCAGAATAAAATTCGCGACCGGCCCCGCGAGCACAATCGCTGCGCGGTTTCGCAACGGCTGCCCGGCCAGGGTCAATGAGCGATCGACCGCTGGATCGCCGCTGGCGCCGTCGCCGACGCTGGCGGCGTTGGCGTCGCCGTGAAACTTGACATATCCGCCGAGCGGCAAGCGCGCCAATCCGCCAGCGGGTGCCGCGCGAATCCACTCGGTGCGAACAACTCATGGCCGAAGCCGAGCGAAAACGCATCGATTTTGACGCCGCACCATCGGCCGACGAAATAGTGCCCGAGTTCGTGCACGGCGACGATCAGGCTCAGGATCACGATGAAAGGGATAACGTACCAGCCGAACCAGGCCAGGAGGTCGGCGATCGCATTCACTCCCGCCATCTGCGGCCTCCAGTTCTAGCTGCCGCATCGGCCAATGGCCGTCGGACGATGGTTACTGAACAGTTACAGTGACGCAAGTCCGTGCTTACGCCAATAGGCTTGCTGTCCTATCTGTCGCGATATGGTGAATTGCGAGCGCTTCCGCAATGTCAGCCGGCGCGCTCAACTCGCCGGTCGCGGTCATCGCGGCGAGCGTTTTTGCGACAAGGCGCGCGATATCGCCGAAGCCGATTCTTTGATCAAGGAACGCCGCAACGGCGATTTCATTGGCCGCGTTGAGGGCGGTGGGCGCGCCTCCGCCCGAGCGCAGCGCCTCGATCGCCAGGCCAAGCGCTGGAAAACGCTCGAGGTCGGCGCGCTCGAAGGTCAATCGGCCAAGCGCGGCAAGGTCGGGCGCTCGCACTCCGGACGCGATCCGATCCGGATAGGCCAGGCAATGCGCAATCGGGGTGCGCATGTCGGGCGACGCCATGCCGGCGATCAGCGACCCGTCGGCGAAGGCGATGAGCCCGTGCACGATCGATTGCGGGTGGACGACGACATCGAGCCGGTCGGCCGGCAAGCCGAACAGATGATGCGCCTCGATCAGTTCGAGTCCCTTGTTCATCAGACCGGCCGAATTGATCGTCACCTTCGGCCCCATCACCCAGTTGGGATGGGCGAGCGCCTCCTCGCGTGTGGCGGCGGAAATGCGCTCGGCGCTCCATTCGCGGAAGGGTCCGCCCGAAGCGGTAATGGTCATCGTCTCAATGGTGTCCGGATCGCGCGCCCCGATCGCCTGGAACAAGGCGTTGTGCTCGGAGTCCATTGGCAAGACCATTGAGCCCGCGCGTCGCGCCCGCTCCATCACCACGGCGCCGGCGCACACCAAGGTCTCCTTGTTGGCGAGAGCGACCGCACGCCCGGCGGCGATCGCGGCGAAGGTCGGGCGCAACCCTGCGGCGCCGACAATCGCCGAAACCAAAAGATCGGCGTCGCGGAGAGCGGCTTCCTCGATCGCCTCAGGGCCTGCGGCGATCTCGACGGAGAAGCCGGCTAGCCCCGCCTTCAAGTCCGCATAGCCCGCAGGATCGGCGAGCGCGGCGAATTCGGCGCCGAGTTCGATTGCGCATTTCGCCAGCGCCGCCCCATCGCGTCCGCCCGCGAGCGAAACAACCGAGAACCTACCCGGCGCGGCGGCAATCACCTGGGCGCACGAGCGTCCGATCGAGCCCGTCGCGCCCAAAATCGACAGGCGCTTGGGCGGCGGGAGGGCCTCACGCGAACGCAACCACGGAGCTCGAACGCCAGCAGCAACACTCACCATTGAAACAATCCGCCGGCGATGAACGAACCACGCGCGTTGAGGCCTGCAACCACCGCAGCGAAAAGCGGACGCCGCGACGAACGCGTCGAGCCGGTCCATCAATCCGCCGTGGCCGGGAATGAGGCCGCTCGAATCTTTGACGCCGAAACGTCGCTTGAGCGCGGATTTCGAACAGGTCGCCAAGCTCGGACACGATCGCCGTTGCAAGCCCGAGCCAGAATAGCGCCGGAAGGCTATTCGTCCACGCGCAAGCATGAGGCCGAGAAGACTGCGCCAGCGAACGCGCCGACGATCGCGCCGGCCCAGGTCTTGCCAGGCGAGACGCTTGGCCAAAGCTTAGGGCCCTCCGATCAGCCGTCCAGCGAAATAGGCCGCGATATCCGTTCCCCAAACCACTGCGAACAGCCATAAAATCGAGGCCAGGCCGAAGCCCGGACTGATTCTCAGCAGCACGGCGCTGGCGACCAGCGCGCCGGCGTAGATCGCGCCCGCGGCCGCCCAGATTCCATCTCTCCGTCCAGCCAGCCAGCCGACCGCGAGCGCGCCGAGAACGAGCACCGCGATGGCCACGAGGATCGAATTGTGCAGCGCAAACAGCGCGGCGAGCCCAAGCGCGAGACCGCCGACCGCGACCCGCTCGGCGAGCCGCGCGCCGCCGACCAGCCGTTGCCATTCCCACAGGACGACAATCGACGCGAGCCACCAGAAAACGGCGAAGATAAAACCGCCGATCCACGCTGTCGCCACCGCGAGGCTTCCCATTGCCACGGCCGCCGCCACGCGCGGTTTGAGGTCCGAACCGAACCGAGCACGCGGCGCCGGGCGAATTGCTGGGTCCTCTCCACTCATCGCCACGCGCGCATCCCCTCACGACGCCGACTTGACAGCCGCGGGTTCGACGACGGCGCCAAACCGACGTTGGCGCGCCGCGTACTGATCGAGCGCGGAGAGGAAGGCCGCGTCGTCGAAATCAGGCCACAGGATTGGCAGGAACACGAGTTCGGCATAGGCCGACTGCCATAGCAGGAAATTCGACAGCCGCATTTCGCCGGAGGTGCGAATGATGAGATCGGGATCGGGAAGGCCAGCCGTGTCGAGCCGCTCGGCCAATTCGTCCGGGCCGATCGCTCGAGCATCGAGGCGCCCGTCGCGAATGTCGATCGCCAGACGTCGCGCCGCCTCAAAGATTTCTTGCCGCCCGCCGTAATTGAAAGCCACCGTCAGCGTGAGCCCGCGATTGTTTTTCGTCAGCGTTTCGGCCTCGAGGATGAGCCCAACAATGTCAGGCTTGAGATTGTCCCGTTCGCCGATGATCCTGACCTTGACGCCATTGGCGTTGAGTTCGGCGAGATCGTCACGAATGAACCGCTTGAGGAGGCCCATCAGCATCGCCACCTCTTCCGGCGGACGGCTCCAGTTCTCCGACGAGAAGCTATAGATTGTCAGGAATTGCACGCCGCGCTCGATCGCCGAACGGACAACCCGGCGCACCGCCTCGACGCCGCGCCGATGGCCCTCAAAGCGAGGCAAGCCGCGCGACTGAGCCCAACGGCCATTGCCGTCCATGATGATGGCGACATGTGCTGGCGTCCGAGCCGAACAAGGCGTCGAGCGATGATGATGCATGAGGGCCTCGGACAAAGACGGCGAACGCCTAGACCTGCATGATCTCCTTTTCCTTCCCGGCCAACGAGGCGTCGATCTCCTGAATGGCCTGATCGGTTGCCTTCTGCACTTCCGCCTCCTGGCGCTTTTCGTCATCCTCGCTGATCGCGTGCTCCTTCAACAGCTTCTTGAGGATATCGAAGCCGTCTCGGCGCACGTGCCGCACCGCCACGCGCGCGTCCTCGCTGTATTTGTGGGCAATCTTGACCATTTCCTTGCGCCGCTGCTCATTCAGTTCGGGAATGCGGATGCGCAAAACGGCGCCCTCCACTGTCGGACTGAGGCCGAGATTGGCGTCCCGGATCGCCTTGTCGACCATTTGCACCATGCTCTTGTCCCATACCGAAACCGACAGCGCCCTCGGCTCGGGGACGCTGATCGAGGCCACCTGGGTGAGCGGCATTCGCTGGCCATAGGCCTCGACTTGCACCGGCTCGAGCAGGCTGGCGCTGGCGCGGCCGGTGCGCAGGCCGCCAAGCTCGTGCTTGAGCGTCGCGTGCGCGGCCTGCATGCGGCGTTTGATTTCGGCTAGATCGAATTGAGGCAATTGCGCCATATGCAGTCACACGAATCAGAAGCTGAAGCCGCGCCGGGGCTAGCGGGCCGCGCCAAAAGCTGAGGTTTGCGGCAAGATTTACGCCCCCCGCCTCATAGCATAGCTTTAGCGCACTAACAGCGTCCAAAGAAGGGCGGCGATTTCGTCGCTCCGGAAGACCTCGCAGGCGTTCCACCCCTCGCAAAGCCGCTTTCTATGGCCCCGCGACCGACGCCTGCGTCTCCATCGTCAGCTTTGTGAGCTTCGCCGCTTCCGCCATTGCGGCGAGCGCCGCCTGGCCTTGCGGCTGGATGAGGCCCGCCGACATAATGAGTTTCGCGGCCTCGTCGGCCGAAATCGGCAGTTCGATCACCTCGTCGGCCGGGATGTAGAAGAAGTATCCGGTCGTGGGATTGGGCGTGCAGGGCAGGAAGGCCGAAATCATTGGCCTCTTCTCCGGCAAGGCGTCAGCGATGATCTCGGCCGGAGGCGGACGAGATGAAGACGATCGACCAACCGCCTTTGACCGGAAACTCGACCAGCCCGACCTTGCGGAACTGGCTGCCGGACTGGCTGAAGATGGTTTCGAACACCTGCTTCAGGCCCTTGTAGACGCCGCGCACGAGCGGCGTGCGATCGAGCATCGCCTCGCCGAACCGCACCAGCGAACGGCCGATGAAATTGGCGGTCAGGAACCCGAGCAAGGTGAGCCCGACAATCGCAATGAGGACGCCAAAGCCTGGAACATGGAACGGCAGATAGCCGTCCGGCGAAAGGCTCTCGGGCAGCCAGGGCCTCACCCAATTGTCGATCGTGTCGATCACCCACCAGGCGATATAGGCGGTGACCGCGATCGGACCGAACACGATCAGCCCGGTGAAGAACCACGAGCGAAGCCGCTGGGCGAAGGAGCGGCGGAAGGTTGGCGCGAAAGGATCGGACACGAGGATCTCGGCGCGGCTTGCGCCCAGCCAGAATGGCGGCTTCGGCGGCGCATGGCAAGACGAACGCCAGGCGACTCGCCGCGGGCCTTGCGCCAGCGAGCGAGCGTCAATAAACGTCAATAAACGCCAGTAAATGATAATAAACGAAAGCAAAATTGCTTTCTTTTACTTACGTTTATTTTTTCGATTCCAGTGTTTTCAATGGGTTACAGCCGATTTCGCTAAAATTTTTCCCCCCGTGTCGACCGCCATCCCAAAAAATCCCGCCCGCGCAAGCTTGCTTCAACCGCACCCTCTTCCTTTTCCGCCGGCCCCCGGCCATCCGATCCGGCCATGGGGAAATAGATACCACGATCTTCGGTTTTTGCCAAGCAATTGTCGTCTCGCCCGGCCAGAATTCCGGGATAGAAGAGAGCCCCGCGACAGCCGCGGCTTTCCGCCGCGTGGCGTCCGCGTACGACCCTTTGGATCGTGCGCGCAAAACCGGCGGCCGGCGGCGCTGCCGGAACTTCGGACGCGTCGCGGAGCCACGATTCTTTCTTATGCTGGGCTGATTATCCCGCCTCACTTAAAGTGCCCATCACTCTGCCCGCCGCGTGAGCCGCTTTGCTCGCTGCCGCGCGTTAGCGCTGCATTGGCGCATCTCGGCATTGGCGCATTTTGCACAGGAAGAATCCCATGAGCCGCACCTATTTCATTGAAGATTCCACCGGAGCGGTGAATTTGTTTGTCTCGAATGGAACGGCCGCCGGCACACATAAGGTCGCCCAGGTGGGCGCGCTGGTCAGCCTCAACCTGCAGGCCCCCGTTCCAGCTCCTGACAGTCGGCAGCCGCGTCTTTGTGAGCGGCGACTTTGCCTTTGACGCCAAGGACGTGATCCTCGGAAAAGAACTCTACATGTCGGACGGAACCGCCGCCGGAACGACGTTCAAGGACATCAATCCCGGCTCGGGCGATTCCAACCCTACCCTTCTCGCGAGCGCCAATGGCTTCGCCTATTTCATGGCTGACGATGGCGCGCACGGCGTCGAATTGTGGAAGTCGGACGGGACCGCCGCGGGAACCGCCCTCATCAAGGACATCAATCCCGGCTCCGGCGCGGCCTTCCCGTCCTTTCGTCCGCAACTGACCAACATCAACGGCACGCTGTACTTCCAGGCCGACGACGGCGCGCATGGCGTCGAATTGTGGAAGTCGGACGGAACCGCCACCGGAACCGTCATGGTCAAGGACATCCGTCCTGGATCGAATGGCTCCGGCCCGGGGGCGTCTCACGCCGTCAACGGCGCGCTCTACTTTGCGGCCGACGACGGCGTGCATGGCGACGAATTGTGGAAGTCTGACGGGACCGCCGATGGAACGTTGATGCTTGGCGACATCTGGCCCGGCCCGATCAACTCAGCCCCGGACAATCTGACGGACGTGTACGGCGCGTTCGCCGGCCACCTCCTCTACTTCACCGCCGAGGATGGCGTGAGCGCCGGCGCGCATGGCAATGAACTCTGGCGGACGAACGGAACCGCGGCCGGAACCGTGATGGTCAAGGACATCAACCCGGGCCCGGGCAACTCCAACCCCTCCAACCTGACGAATGTCGACGGCGTGCTCTACTTCACAGCCTACGACGGCGTCCATGGCGAGGAATTGTGGGCCGCCTTTCCAGGAAGCATCGCCGGCGCCGAGCTGGTCGCCGACATCAATCCGGGCTCGGGCGACTCCAATCCTTCCCTTCTGACCGCCGTCGGCGACACCCTTTACTTCGTCGCCGATGACGGCGTGCACGGCCCCCAATTGTGGGAGGCGCGCGGGGGCGTCGCGCAGATGCTCACCACGATCCCCAATACGAGCTTGTACGGATTCTCCAACCTCACCGACGCCAACGGCACGCTTTATTTCGACGCCTATAGCGGAAGCGGCGAGGGGCTCTGGAAGTCGGATGGGACCGTCGGCGGGACGGTCTTGGTCAAGACCATCGACTCCCGGGTCTTCAGTCCATAT
The DNA here is from genome assembly GCA_963802615.1 of uncultured Alphaproteobacteria bacterium. Lineage (GTDB taxonomy): Bacteria > Pseudomonadota > Alphaproteobacteria > Rhizobiales > Beijerinckiaceae > Roseiarcus. The sequence continues at coordinate 379 of CAWDKC010000016.1, read as the reverse complement.
CCCGGAGAGATGAGAGCTGTTGACGGAGGCGTCGAATTCTACGCCTACGACGGCTCGAGCGCGGGTCTGTTCTTCTCCGACGGAACAGCGGCGGGCACGATCGAGCTCGCCTCGAATGTCGCCCTCGATGTGGATAACGGATTTCCCAAACCCTTCGTCCTAGCCGGACGCCCGAGCGCCGCGACGCTCCACGACTTCAACGGCGACAGCCTCTCCGACATCCTGTGGCAGAACGCGAGCGGCCAGGCTTCGATCTGGGACATGAACGGGAACAGCCTGATCGGCGGCGGGGCCGTCAGCACAAATCCCGGGCCGTCCTGGAAAGCGATCGGAACCGGCGATTTCAATGCCGACAGCCATGCCGACATTTTGTGGCAGA
>CAWDKC010000015.1:0-234616 GCA_963802615.1 uncultured Alphaproteobacteria bacterium | reverse complement strand
GCGGCCTCGAACATGTTGACCATGCCGAGCACGTTGACGCTGACCCCAAGCGGCATGTCCGCCTCGACCTCGGCGCTCATGAGATAGGCGAGGTGGATGCAGTGCGTGAGGTCGCGATGGCGAGCAAAGACGGCTTCGACGGAAGACGCGTCAGCGACGTCCATGCGCTCGACTTCGGCGCCCTTGAGCGCGGCAAGAACCGCCTCGTCCGGCCTCAGTTCGCCGATCACCACCGGAACGCCGCGGGCGAGGAGATTGCGCACGACGGAGGCGCCGATGAACCCCGCGCCCCCGGTGACGAGGAATTTCATCGGACGCCTCCATCTGTCGCCGTCGCCAAGGCTATCAGCAGCATTGTCAGAGTCCCATCTCGGCTTTCAGCGCGTCGGTGTGCTCGCCGATGCGCGGGGCGGCGGCCAAGCATTGCGCGCGCTGGCCGTCGATGCGAATGGGAGAAGCCGTCGTTCGCACCTCAGGCGCACCCGGCCGCATGACGGTCTGCAGCATATCGAGCCGGCGGAACGCCTCGTTCTCGAGTAAGGCTGCCCAGTTCATGACCTCCGCGCACCAGATGTCGAGCGGCTGCATGCGTCCGAGCCAATAGGCCGTCGTTTGGCGAGCGACGTGATCCGCGATCAGATGCTTGATCTCGTCGCGCCGCTCGAAGCCGGCCTTGGCCGGCAAACCGGCGATCGAGGGCATGTCCAGCGCCTTGGCGAGCTTGTCCAGCGGCGTCATGGCGATGGCGACAAAGCCGTCGCGGGTCGCGTAGACGCCGTACGGCGCGGCGAGATAGGCGTGCGCATTGCGAAACGCCGACCGCGTCGGCTTGCGACCCCCGTCATTGAGGTAGGTCGTAAGCACCTCGAACTGGAAATCGACGAGCGCCTCGAGGAGGCTGGTCTCGATATGCGCGCCCTCCCCAGTCCGGCCGCGCCGCACCAGCGCCGCGAGCACGCCTTGCACGATCGCGCCGCCCGCAAGCAGATCCGCGATCGCGAGGCCGAACGGCACCGGCCCCTGGTCGCGGTCGCCGTTCAGCCACATGAGGCCGGACCGCGCTTGCGCGAGCAGGTCCTGTCCCGGCAGCATCGCCCACGGGCCCTCCTCGCCATAGCCGGTGATCGAGGCGTAAACGATGCGCGGGTTGACCGTTTTCGCGCTCTCGTAGTCGAGCCCCAGCCGCTCGACGACGCCGGGGCGAAAGTTCTGGATGATCACGTCCGCTTTGGCGACGAGGCCTTTAACCGCCGTGACGTCAGCCGGATTCTTGAAGTCGGCGGCGAAACCGAGCTTGCCGCGGTTGATAGCGTGAAAAAGAGTCGAGTCGCCGCCGATCTCGGTGTCGGTCAGATAGAGGCGGCGGCAGAGATCGCCCCCGTCCGGCCGCTCGATCTTGATCACACGGGCGCCCAAGTCGCCGAGGCGCAACGCGGCGAACGGCCCCGACAGGAACTGGCTCATGTCGAGGACGGTAAGCCCCTCAAGCAAGCCCTCGCTCATCCCCTGACCTCGATCACATCGGCGAACGCAGAAGCGTTGCGATATTTCACCGTCTGCAGGTGCTCGCAGTACATGACGAGCTCCCCCTCTGCCTTGAAGACCTGATAGCTCGCCCTGATCAGACCCATCTCCTTGTATTTCGGCCGCTTCTCGAGATGCGCGCGGATCGAGTAGATCGTGTCGCCGATGAACACCGGCTTGATGAAGCGCAACTTGTCGTAGCCGTAGGAGAAGGCGTTGATGCAGTTCGTCGCGACGAGGCCGAGGCCCGCCGAGAAGACGAACGCGCCGGCGACAAGCCGCTTGCCGAAGATCCCCTCCCGCTCGGCGAACATCTGGTCTGCGACGTACGGATGCATGTCGAGAACAAGCGCGTTGAACGCCATCGAACTCGCCCTCCGAGATCGTCCGGCGCAGCGAGCGGATGCGATGGCCGATTTCGAAATCCTCGTAGAACCAGTTCTCCGCGTTCCACACAGGGAGCTCCGCATGGTCGGCGGGCATGTCCTTGGGCTCAGTCGTGGAGACGCCGACAGTGGGGGCGAAGGCCATTGCTCTCGTCTCTCCGCGGATCAGCCGGGCAGCCGCCAGATGCGGCGCGCGTTGACGCTGAAGAGCCGCGCGCGCTCGTCCACCGAACAGCCGAGCGTGATGGCCTGCGCCGCCGCGACCCAGATGGAAAGCGAGGCGGTCAGCGTGCAGACCGGCCAGTCGCTGCCCCAGACGACACGATCCCAGCCGAAGCTTTCGATCGCATGCTCGACATAAGGGCGGATGTCGTCAATCGTCCAGGTCGCGGGCTCAGCGTAAGCCACGACGCCCGAGATCTTGACCGCGACGTTGGGGCGCCTCGCGATGTCGGAGATTCTCTCGCGCCATGGATGCTCGGCGCGGTCCTTGATCGCCGGGACGCCGCAGTGATCGAGGACAAACTGGACCGAGGGGGCCAGGTCGGCGAGCGCGATCCCCTTGTCGATCTGATCCGGCCGCACGCAGAGGTCGAACGGCAGCGACGCTCCCGCAAGCCGCTTGATGTTGGCGCGAAACGTCGCGCCTTCGCTCAAATCGTCCGGAACGACGTGCAGGACGCGCCGGAAGCCTTTCACGAACGGGTCGGCGACCTGACGGTCGAGAAAAGCGGGAAAGTCCTCGTCCTCAGGCCGGCACGCGCTGATCGCGCCGCGCAGCAGGGTCGCGGCGCCGCGCGCAAGCTCCTCGACATTCCGGGTTTCGGACTCGATGTCGCCTTGCGCGACGTCGACTTCCATATGGATCGCGTCGGTGACGCCGCAACGCCGCGCCTCGGCGGCATAGGTTTCGTAGGAAAAATCGCGATTGAGCGGCGCGACATCGGCCAGCCACGGATAGCTGAGGCGATCGCGGTAGATCAGATGGAGATGCGTGTCGATGATCGGCGTTTGCATCGCGCCCGGTCGGCCTCGGAGGTTTCCTCGACCCGGAGATAATCACATATGAAGAGATCATTCAAATAGAAATCATGCACCCTCCGCCTTCGGCTCGGCGTCGACCTGGCCGCGAGCGCGCAGCGACAGCGCCATCGCGGTCTCCAGCAGCATCGCGATCGTTCGCGGGATATCGGGCGCCTTCGGGCGATTGAGCGGCGCGATATAGGGGCAGGTCAGCGCGGCGAGCGGGGTATTGTCGGCGCCCAGCACGGGGGCGGACAGGTTGTACACCCCCGCTGTCTGCTGACTCGGCATCACCTCGTAGCCCCGCTCGCGGATCTGCCTGAGCCGCTCCTCGAGGTCGCTAGGACGCGCCTGCTCCTCGTCGCCCCCCTCCTGCTCGGCGATCATCGCAGCGCGCTCCGCGGCGGAGCGGAACGCAAGCAGGACGTGGCCTGAGCCGGTGTTGAACAGGCCCACGCGCGCGCCCACGCGAATCGCCATGCCCCAGTAGCTCGGCGCGTCCATTTGCGCGATCACCGTGACGCTGGCGCGGTCGTAGACAGCCAGATGATTGGCCTGCATGGTGCGGGCCGCGAGCGCGCTCATGAGCGGCGTCGCCTGGGAAACGAGCCGCCTCACGGGGCGGTGGAAATGGGCGAGCCCGAATAGCTTGAGAAGTCAGTTCATAACGGTCGGAGGCGTTGCGGAAGACATAACCGCGCCGGACCAGCCGCTCGAGCATGCGGTAGTGCTCGTTCGGAGTGCGCCCGAGCGCCTTGGCGATCTCGGCCTGGCTGAGGCCCTCCTCCTCACGAGCCAGGAGTTCGAGGATGTCCAGGCCCTTGTCGAGGGCGGGAGCGCGATATCGGTCAAGATCGTCAGAATTGGTCATTCGGGTCGCAGGCCAGGGCGCGTATCGGCCGCGCAGGAGCCGCGGCCTCGTCGTTGACAGCCTGGAGCCTCTATGATTTGCTATTAAATGTAAATTTCAAATATGGGCGGAGGCGGCGTCGTGCACTCAGCGCCCGTCGACCGGCCCGAGAAGCGCCAAGACCCAAGCGGAGGAAACCCATGAAGCGCGCACCCCTGATGATCGCCTCGGCGGCGCTGATCATGGCGTCCGGTCTCGCATCGGCCGCCGATCAACCCGGATCGTTTCCCGGCGTCGTCATCGACGCGAAGATCATCGGCGGCGACCAGTACGAACCGCTCTACACCCGCATCGGCGAATGGGAGAAACTGACCGGCGCCAAGGTCAACATTCTCACCAAGAAGAACGGCTTCGACATCGACAAGGAGTTCAAGTCCGATATCGCCGCCAACGACGTCAAATGGTGCGTCGGCTGGAACCACACCTCGTTCGCGCCGCAATATACGAGCCTCTACACCGATCTCAGCAAACTGGTCCCGAAGGAGGAGCTCGACAAGTACGTTCCGGGCATCATCAAGGCCTCGACCGTCGACGGCAAGCTCGAGATGCTGCCCAGGGCGCAGTTCGACGTTTCCGCCCTCTATTACCTCAAGAGCAACTACACGGACGAGGCCAAGAAGAAGGCGTTCAAGGAGAAATATGGCTACGATCTCGCGCCCCCCGCCACCTGGCAGCAGGTGAAAGACCAGGCAATGTTCTTCTCCAATCCGCCGAACTTTTACGGCACCGAATTCGCCGGCAAGGAGGAGGCGATCAACGGCCGTTTCTATGAGATGCTGGTGGCCGAAGGCGGCGAATATCTCGATTCGAAAGGCATGCCCGCTTTCAATTCGGACGCCGGCGTGCGCGCGCTCCAATGGTTCGTCGATCTCTACAAGGCGAAGGCCGTTCCGCCCGGCACGCCGAATTATCTTTGGGACGATCTCGGGCAGGGCTTCGCGTCGGGCACCATTGCGCTCGATCTCGATTGGCCGAGCTGGGCCGGCTACTTCAACGACCCCAAGAAATCGAAGGTGGCGGGCAATGTCGGAGTCATCGTTCAGCCCGCGGGATCGTCGGGGAAACACACTGGCTGGTCGGGAACGCATGGCTTCTCGATCACCGAGGCCTGCCCGCACAAGGACGCCGCGGCTTCCCTCATTCTCTGGCTGACCAACGACGACAGCCAGAAGATCGAAGCCGCCCACGGCGCGCTGCCGACCCGACCCGCGGTATGGGAGTGGGATATCGCCCAGGCGGCCAACGATCCTTACAAGAAGGAAGTGCTGACCGCATTCCAGGAAGCGTCGAAATACGCCTTCGCCGTTCCGCCGATCGCCGAATGGATCGAGATCTCGAACGCCGTCTATCCCGAGTTGCAAGCCGCGGTCGTTGGCGACAAGACCGCGAAGGCGGCGCTCGACGACGCGGCGCAGAAGGCGACGAAGATCCTCAAGGACGCCGGCAAGATCTGATCGGGCCGGAGGCGGGGCGCCGAGCGCCCCGCCCGAGTTCGAGCCAGAATGACGCACGCTGCAACGCGTATCGCCGAGCCGGTCGATCGCATCCGCGCGAGAAGGCCGCTCAAGCGGCTCATGACGCCGTTTCTGCTGCTTACGCCTGCGATCGTCATCCTGGTCGCGGTCATCGCCGCGCCGCTCCTGTTCTCGCTCTATTCGAGCTTCACCGCCTACCGGCTCACTCGACCCGAGACGCTTTGGGTCTTCATCGGCTGGCGCAACTACGTGAACATCTTCTCCGATCCGGTGTTCTGGCAGGCGTTCGGGCGCACCGTGCTGCTTTTGGCCGTTGCGCTCAACCTGGAGATGCTGTTCGGGCTCGGGCTGGCGCTCCTGGTCGAAAGGGCGACTCGCGGCCAGCGCCTGTTGCGTACGCTGATGATGTTTCCGATGATGTTCTCACCGATCCTGGTCGGATTCCAGTTCAAGTTCCTGTTCAACGACAACGTCGGGCTCATCAACAATGCGCTGCAATCGCTGGGGATCACGGAACAGGCGATCCCATGGCTGATCGACGGCAGGCTCGCCTTTTTCGCCATTGTCGTCGCGGAGGTTTGGTCCTCGACGCCCGTCTTCGCCATCCTGATCCTCGCGGGCCTCCTCGCCATGCCGCGGGAGCCGATCGAGGCGGCGAAAGTCGACGGATGCACCCCGTGGCAGAGCTTTCGCTACGTGACGTGGCCGTTCATCATGCCGTTCGCCTATATCGCGATGACCATTCGCTCGCTCGACGTCGGCCGGGCCTATGACATCGTCAAGATCATGACCGACGGGGGACCCGCGCGACGAACCGAGCTCATCTGGACCCTCGTCGGCCGCACCGCCTACAGCGACGCGCGCATGGGGGTCGCGAACGCGATGGCCTACGCGTCGATCGTGCTCTCGATCCTCTTCACCGTGTACTTCTTCCGGAAGCTCGCGTCCGCGCGGACGCAAATCGCGGCGGACTGGTGAAGTGGCGCTGACCCGAAACCAGACCTCTCATCTCGTCCGCATGGGCGCGAGCGCCGCTCACTCGGCGGCCCTGTTTCTCGCCATGCTGGTGATTTGCGCGCCCGGCGCCTGGATTGTGCTCAATTCCCTCCGTCCGACCGTGGAGATCATGGCGAAGCCGCCGGTCTGGATTCCGCGGAAACTGTCGTTCGAAGCCTATACGGCGATGTTCGGCGGCCTGGGACACGGCGGCGTGCCGGTCATCGACTATTTCCGCAATTCGCTGATCGTCTCAGTTACGTCGACCGTTATCGCCATCGCGGTCGGCATGGCCGGCGGCTACGCGTTCGCCCGCTACCGTTTCAAGGGCAAGTCCGCTCTGTTCCTGGGGCTCATGCTGACGCGGACCGTGCCGGGCATCGCGCTGTCGCTGCCGCTTTTCATCATTTTCGCGCGCACCGGACTGATCGATACGCATATCGGGCTGATCCTGACCTATGTCGCCCTCAACGTGCCCTTCACCATCTGGCTCATCGACGGGTTCTTCCGTCAGGTGCCGCGCGATCTCGCGGAGGCCGCCCAGATCGACGGCTGCACGCCCTGGCAGGCGTTCTGGCAGGTCGAGTTTCCTCTCGCCGGCCCAGGCGTCGCTTCCGCCGCGATCTTCGCCTTCATGACCTCCTGGAACGAGTTCGCGCTCGCTTCGCAGCTCACGCGCTCGACAAACTCCAAGACGCTGCCGGTCGGACTGCTCGACTTCACCTCCGAGTTCACCATCGACTGGCGCGGCATGTGCGCGCTCGCGGTGGTCATGATCGCGCCCGCCTTTGCGCTGACCTTCGTCATCCAGAAGCGGCTCGTGTCCGGACTGACCTTTGGCGCGGTGAAGGGCTGAACCCGTGGCGACAGTGACGCTCGAAAGACTGGTCAAGCGCTACGGCTCCGTCGAAGCCGTGCGCGCGATCGACCTCGACATCGCCAAGGGCGAGTTCGTCGCGCTGGTCGGGCCGTCGGGCTGCGGCAAATCGACGACGCTCAGAATGATCGCCGGGCTCGAGGAGATCACCTCGGGCGCGATCCGTATCGGCGGCGAGATCGTCAACGACCTGCCGCCGCGCGCGCGCAACATCTCGATGGTGTTCCAGTCCTATGCGCTTTATCCACATATGAGCGTGCGCGAGAACTTAGGGTTTTCGCTCAAGATCGCCAAACGCCCGCAACGCGAGATCGATGCGCGCGTGGCCGAGGCGAGCGACATTCTGCACTTGCGCGAACTGCTCGACCGGCGGCCCTCGCAGCTCTCGGGCGGGCAGCGCCAGCGCGTTGCGATGGGCCGGGCCATCGTTCGCAAGCCGCAGGTCTTCCTGTTCGACGAGCCGCTCTCCAACCTCGACGCGAAATTGCGCGCGCAGATGCGCACCGAGATCAAGCTGCTCCACGCGCGCGTGCCCTCGACCGTCGTCTATGTCACGCACGACCAGGTCGAGGCGATGACGCTCGCCGACCGGATCGTCATCATGCGGGACGGTCTCATCGAGCAGGCCGGCTCCCCGGAGGACGTCTTCCACCGCCCCGCCAGCCGCTTCGTCGCCGGCTTCATCGGCTCGCCGACCATGAATTTGATCGACGCCGAAATCGCCGACGACCGCATCGTCCTTGGCGGCGGCGACTGGCTGCCGATACCGGACCGGTTCAAGAATTCGAAGACCATCGCGCGCCGGGTCGCGTTCGGCCTGCGCGCCGACGACGTCTATCCGAGCGGTCACGGTCTACCGTCCGCAGCCGGCAGCGAGATCGTTGAACGCAACATACCCGTCTCGGTGACGGAGCCGCTCGGCAACGAGACGCTTGTCTTCGTGACCTTCGGTGGAAGCGATTGGGTGACCCGGATGCTCAATCCAACGCCGCTCGAGCCCGGTCGGACCATCGGCGTCTCGTTCGACCTCGCCAGGGCGCACCTGTTCGGCGAGGATGGGCGGGCGATCCCGGCGGCGGGAGGCTGATCGTGGCGAAGATCGAGCGTATCGAGCTGAGGCTGGTCGACATTCCCCCGAAGGTCAAGCGCACCGACGCGATCCAGAGCTTCGTGTCGCAGGAGACGCCGATCGTCAGCATCACCGACAGCGACGGCGCGGTCGGGACAGGCTACAGCTATACGATCGGCACCGGCGGCTCGTCGGTCATGCGCCTCCTCGCCGACCATCTCGCTCCGCGGCTGATCGGCAAGGACGCCGATCGCATCGAAGCGATTTGGCATGAGCTCGAATTCGCCACCCACGCGACCACCATCGGCGCGATCTCGGCGCTCGCGCTCGCCGCGGTCGACACCTCGCTCTGGGATCTCCGTTGCAAGCGTCAGGGCCTGCCGCTCTGGATCGCCGCGGGCGGCGCCGCGGACCGAAGGCCCCTTTACACGACCGAGGGCGGCTGGCTGCACATCGACGAGCGTGCGCTGGTCGAAGACGCGCTCGCCGCGCGCGAACAGGGTTTCATGGGCTCGAAGGTCAAGATCGGCCGGCCGCGCGCCGCCGAGGATTACCGCCGGCTCGCCGCGGTGCGCGCAGCCCTCGGCCCCGATTACGAGATCATGACCGACGCCAATCAGGGTTTTGCGCTCGACGAGGCGATCCGCCGCGCCGGGCGTTTCGCCGACCTCGACCTCGCCTGGATCGAGGAGCCGCTGCCCGCCGACGATTGCGACGGCCATGTCAGGCTTTGCCGGGCTGTCACGACGCCGATCGCGGTTGGCGAATTGATGTACTCGATCCGGCACTTCCGCGAATATATGGCGCGAGGCGCGTGCTCGATCGTGCAGGTGGATGTCGCGCGGATCGGCGGGATCACGCCCTGGCTCAAGGTCGCCCATGCGGCCGAGGCCTTCGACATGCCGGTCTGCCCGCACTTTCTGATGGAGCTGCACGCGAGCCTCGTCTGCGCCGTCCAGAACGGGAAATATGTCGAATACATTCCCCAACTCGACGAATTGACGACCTCGCGCCTTAAGATCGAGAAGGGCATGGCGCTCGCGCCTTCGGCGCCGGGCATCGGGGTCGAATGGGATCTCGACAAGGTCAGGGCCAAGAGCCTCGCTGAGTTCACGCAAACGATTGGAGGAACCTGATGAAGCGCATGGGGATGGTGATCGGGATCAGGCCGGAGCGGATCGCCGAATACAAGAAGACGCACGCCGCCGTCTGGCCGGAGGTTCTGGCCAAGATCACCGACTGCAACATGAAGAACTACACGATTTTTCTCAGGGAGCCGGAGAATCTTCTCTTCGCCTATTTTGAATATCATGGGGCGAATTGGGCGGCCGACGAGGCCAAGATGGCGGCCGATCCGAAGACCCAGGAATGGTGGGCGATTTACAAGCCGATGCAGGCCCCGCTCGCAACGCGTGGCCAAGGCGACTGGTGGGCGACGGCCGAAGAGGTGTTCCACACCGACTGAGCAAAGACCCGATCCGCAATGCGTTTCGACCCTGCCTCGCTCCGCCAGTTCTGGCCTCAGCCGTCACATCCGAAGCCGATCGTCACGATCGGCGCGGGCTCGATCGTCGTCGACGGACACTTCCCCGCCTATCGGAAGGCCGGCTTTCCGATCGCTGGCGTCTATGACCTCGACGCGGCGCGAGCGAGAAGCGTCGCCGACAAATTCGGCGTGGCCAAGGTCTTCGGCTCGCTCGATGAGGCCCTGGCGACGAAAGACGCGATCTTCGATCTGGCGACGCCGCCGGGCGCTCATGCCTCCGTGCTCGAGCGCGTTCCCATGGGCTCAAACGTCCTCATCCAGAAGCCGATGGGCGCCGATCTCGATTCTGCGACCGCGATTCTCAAAATTTGCCGCGAGCGCAAACTGACCGCGGCAGTCAATTTCCAGTTGCGCTTCGCGCCGATGATGCTTGCGGTCAGCGACGCGGTCGATCGCGGACTGCTCGGGCGGCTGGTCGATGTCGAGGTTCATCTCGCGATCCTGACGCCATGGGCGATGTTCGCCTTCCTGAAGGGTCTGCCGCGCGTCGAGATCGCCGTGCATTCGATCCATTATCTCGATCTCATCCGCAGCCTCCTCGGCGATCCCGAGGGCGTGCACGCCAAGACGATCGGCCATCCGTCGTCGGACATGGCCCAGACCCGCACGACCGCGATCCTCGATTACGGAGACGAGGTCCGCTCGGCGATGTCGATCAACCATGACCACGCCTTCGGCCGCAAGCATCAGGTCGCGGAGTTCCGCTTCGACGGGACCGAGGGCGCGGCGCACGCCAAGCTCGGTCTTCTTCTCGACTACCCGCGCGGCGAGCCGGACGAATTGTGGATTCGCCCGAAGGGCGAGACGGAATGGATCGAGGTTCCGTTGCACGGCTCATGGTTCCCCGACGCCTTCATCGGCCGAATGGCGAACCTGCAACGGTTCTGCGCCGGCGAGGACCCCCGTCTCATCGCGTCGGTCGAGGACGCCTGGATGACGATGGCGCTGGTCGAGGCGGCCTTCGAATTGAGCGCGAGGCCCGCGACGCCGCTCAGGGAGCGCCCCTGATGGAGATCAGGGAACGCTATTTCGAGGATTTCGCGATCGGCGAGACCCGCCGGACGCTCGGCCGCACGATAACCGAAGCCGACATCGTCGCTCACGCCGGCCAGACGGGCGACTTCTTCCCTCACCATCTCGACGCCGTCTGGTGCGCGACCCAGGACTTCAAGCAGCGCATGGCGCACGGCACGCTTATCTTCAGCGTCGGAGTGGGCATGACGGCGAGCACGATCAATCCCCGCGCGATGTCCTACGGCTACGACCGCTTGAGATTCATCAAGCCGGTATTCATCGGCGACACGATCCGCGCCTCGGCGACCATCAAGGAGAAGCGGGACCATCCGCGGCGCTCGAGCCACGGCATCGTCGTCGAATTGCTCGAGGTTTCAAACCAGGACAGCGAAAACGTACTGGTCTGCGAGCATCTTTATCTCGTCGAGCGGCGGGAAACCGCTCCGCGCCCGTAAGCGTGCGCCGCAAACGCCTCCGTGTACGCTGCGTCGATCGCTTTTCGCCCGCGGCCGATGAAGAGGTAAGCGCTACGCAGTTCGAGTGTTGGGCTAGGCGGCCCCAGATTTGAAACTGCCCATTTGCGTAGGATCGTCGGCGGTATTAACGGGCGACGGCAAATGGGATATCGGCTATTGCTGGGCGCTGGGGGCTTTCGATTTCGGCTTTTTTTGCGCCGCTTGCTCTTCGGCTAAGGCCTTGGCGGCCGGCGGGAAGCTCTGTCGAAGGGTGTCGTGCCGTTTTTCGACCGCGTCCAGGTCGCTCTTGACCGCCTTGAGTTCGTCGGTCTTCAAACTCGGCCGCGACGGCTCGGGCGGTTGCCGGAACACTGGAATATAATCGAGATCGCCGCCTGGTCGCGTCTTGCCGACGAAATCCGCCGGCGGCCCGGTGTCGGTGGCGAATCCGAACACCTTGAACGCCTGTTTCAGGATGCTGTCCTGTTGCTGCGCATAAACGTCCGACCCGGAGCCGCAGAGCGCGGCCAGCGCGAGAAATCCAACCGCCGCTCCTCTCGGCCAGCGTCGGGCGCTTTTCGCGCTCCTCGTGCAAAACATCTTTCTGTCCGAAACGTCATGTTGGCTTCGCAGACCGATAGTGACCTATTATGACCAAAACGGGACCAGGCCTCCCGCCCGAACTCGACAGGAAACGCTCGTTATGGCCAAGACCCCAAGCAAGCCGAAGGCGCGCGGCAAGCCCAAGCCAGTCAAGGCTGCGGCCGGAAGCCCCGCGACGAGCCGCGCCAAGCGGGGGCCGCAAGGCGATGGGGATCGCTCTCAGCCCAAAGCGGCGCCCACGAAATCCGCTGCGCGGCGAAACGAGCCGCCGGCCTCCAAGGCGGCAGCCGTCCCCAAAGCCCAAGTCTCAGCGGCGCCTGCCCAAGTCTCAGCGCCGCCTGCCCAAGTCTCGGCGCCTCCTGCGCAGGTCTCGGCCCCTCCTGCAAAAGTCTCGGCGCCGCCAGCGAAAGGAAAGCGAACGGCGCCAAGCGGCGGAAGCCTGAACGGCGACAGCCAACCGAAATCCAGACCGCTCCCGTCGACCCGACCCGATCCGCGGCGGCCGCCGCCCCGCCCGAGGCGGCGAGCGACGCGGCGCCGCCACCGGCGATTCCCGCCCAAACCATCGACGCAAGCAGCCAACACCCCGCCCTCGATGTGGAGGCGCTCGCCCACAACATCGCGCAGGCGATCGAGCACAGCGGCAAGGCGCTGGCGGCTTATATGGCTCCGAGGCAGACGGGCGAGATCAAGGTCACGATCGCCGATGATATTGGCGAAATGGTGCGCTCGATCGGACGCGTCGCCGAATATTACATGACCGATCCCCAGCGGGCGTTCGCGGCCCAAACGGCGCTGACCAAGCAATTCGTTGACCTCTGGGCTTCGACGCTGCAGCGCCTCCAAGGCGAACAGGCGCCGCCGGTCGCCGCGCCCGACGCTGCCGACAAGCGCTTCGCCGATTCCGCGTGGCGCGACAGTCCGTATTTCGATTTCATCAAGCAGGCCTACGTGCTGACGACGCGCTGGGCCGACGATCTGGTCAAGCGCGCAGACGATCTCACGCCGCACGATCGCGAGAAGGCGCAATTCTACTTGCGGCAGGTCACCGCCGCCCTCTCGCCCTCGAACTTCCTCGCCACCAATCCCGAGCTTCTGCGCACGACGCTCGCCGAAAGCGGCGAGAACCTGGTGCGGGGCCTGAAGATGCTGGCCGAGGACATCGATGCGGGCCATGGCAACCTGCGCATTCGCCAGTCGGACGCGCGCGCGTTCAAGCTTGGCGTCAACATGGGCGCGACACCGGGCAAGGTGGTTTTTCGCAACGCGCTGATGGAGCTCATCCAGTACGAGCCGAGCACGCCCGACGTCTATAAGCGCCCTCTGCTCATCGTGCCGCCGTGGATCAACAAGTTCTACATCCTCGACCTCAATCCCGAGAAGTCGTTCATCCGCTGGGCGGTCGCGCAGGGCTTGACGGTGTTCGTCATCTCCTGGGTCAATCCCGACGAACGCCATGCCGACAAGGGCTTCGACAGCTACATGCGCGAGGGGGTCCTCACCGCCGTCGACTGCATCGAGCAGGCGACGGGCGAACGCGAAGTCGCAACGGTCGGCTATTGCGTCGGCGGAACGCTCGTCGCCGCGACGCTCGCCTATATGGCCGCGGAGGGCGACAAGCGCGTCACCGGCGCGACCTTCTTCGCCACCCAGATCGACTTCGCCGACCCTGGCGATCTCAAGGTGTTCGTCGACGCCGAGCAATTGAAGGCGGTCGAGGAACGGATGGCCGAGCGCGGCTATCTCGAAGGCTCGGCCATGGCCAACGCCTTCAATATGCTGCGGCCGAACGACCTCATCTGGTCCTATTACGTCAGTAATTATCTCAAGGGCAAAGGAGCCGATGCCGTTCGATTTGCTGGTCTGGAACTCGGACTCGACCCGCATGCCCGCGGCCAACCACAACTTCTATTTGCGCCACTGCTATCTGCAGAACGATCTGTCGAACGGACGCATGCAGCTGAACGGCAGGACGCTCGACCTCAAGAAGGTGACGGTCCCTGTCTATGAACTGGCCACGAAGGAGGACCATATCGCCCCTGCCCGCTCGGCGTTCACCGGGGCGAAATGCTTCGGCGGTCCGGTCCGCTACGTGATGGCGGGGTCGGGCCATATCGCCGGCGTCGTCAATCCGCCTGGCAAGCCGAAATACCAGTACTGGTCGGACGGGCCGCCGGAAGGCAAATTCGACGATTGGGTCGCCAAGGCCAAGGAGACGCCCGGCTCCTGGTGGCCGGACTGGCTCGCCTGGCTGACCGCCCAGGCGCCGGACAAAGTCCCCGCCCGCAAGCCCGGCGACGGCAAGCTGAAACCGCTGTGCGACGCGCCGGGGGACTATGTGCGGGTGAAGGCGTAGCAAGACAGCGAGCAAACGCACGGGCTCAACATGCCGACGATTTTGCGATCGGGCGCGCTAAGGTTCTTTTTCTACAGCCTCGAAAACGCCGAGCCGCCGCACGTCCATATCGAAAGCGGGGACGGGTAACTATCCCCCGGCAAAGCCGGGGGCTTTAGGATTGGAGCCGCTCGAAGCGGCAGAAGGGGTCGCTGACGCGGCCCCTTGAATTTGGAGCCGCCCAAGGCGGCGTGTCAGCGCCAGAGGTTCATCTGCTCCAGCCTCTGATCTTCCTTCTCTTGATTGCGGATGTAGGCGCGGATGGCTTCCTCGTCGCGCCCGACCGTGTTGACGAAGAATCCCCGGGCCCAGAAATGCTGCCCCACGAAATTGCGTTTGCGCTCGCCATAAACCCGAGCCATGTGGATCGCGCTCTTGCCCTTGATGAAACCTACCACCTGCGACACCGCGTATTTCGGCGGGATCGACAGCAGCATGTGAACATGATCGGGCATCAAATGCCCTTCTTCGACCTTCGATTCCTTCTGAAGCGCAAGCCTCCGGAACACTTCGCCCAGATGCCGGCGCAGCTCCTGATACAACGTCTTTCGCCGACATTTCGGGATGAAGACAACATGATATTTGCAGTCCCAAGTCGTGTGGCTTAGGCTCTCGTACTCGTTCATCGGCGGAGTTCCTTTCGTGTGAGTGGCTGCTCACGTTGGAACTTCGCTGATGGACTCCCGGAAACGTCAAACTGCTACTGCCACCCCGGCATAGCCGGGGGGTCTCCCGCTTACGCTAGTGACGACCTTCTGCTGATCCTTCCACTCGACGCCAAAGGGCGGGTTGGCAAGCATGTAGTGGAATTGCTTGCCCTGGAAACCGTCGCGCGTCTTGCCGTCGCCCAGCGTGTCGCCGAGCACGATGTGGTCGGTCTCCTCATCCTTGATCAGCATGTCCGAGCAGCAGATCGCCCATGCTTCGTCGTTGTAGTCCTGACCGTAGAGGCCAAGGTTGGCGCTGAGGTTCTGCGCCCGGATCGTTCCTCCGAAACGGACAACATACCGCCTGTGCCGCAGGCGGGATCGTAGATTTCGCGATAGACGCCCGGTTTGTAGACGTCTTCCTCGCCAGTGTAGACGAGGTGCGTCATCAGCCGGATGACCTCGCGCGGCGTGAAGTGGTCGCCCGCCTCCTCGTTCGCTTGCTCGTTGAAGCGCATGATGAGGTGCTCGAACAGGTACCCCATCTGGAGATTGTCGATGCCGCTGTCAGGGTGCAGGTCGATCTCGGACATCGCCTTGACGATGTTGAAGAGCCGGTTGCTGGCATCGAGCTTTTCGATCTGCTCGCCGAACTTGAACTTCTCGAAAATCCGTCGGGCGGTCTCGGAGAAGCCGTTGATGTAGGCGACGAGGTTCGGAGCGATGTTCTCGCTGTCGCCGAGCAGCTTCTCGAACGTGTACGGGCTGATGTTGTAGAGCGGCTGCTTGCGGTTCTTGTGGTCGACGACCCGGGTCAGCAGGCGAGGGATGGCATTCTCGGGCGTGTTGGCCGCTATGAGCCGCTTATGCTCGGCAAGCACGGCATCCTTGGTCGGCTCCAGCACGCAATCGAGCCGGCGCAAGACGACCATCGGCAGCATGACGAGCCGGTATTGCGGTGGTCGGTAGGGGCCACGCCGATTGTCAAAGCGCAGGATTGTGGAGTTAGCGATAGTCGGACCGAGACCTCCTTGGATCAGTCCGGGAGCGGCTTCGTACTTCGCGACATGGGGTCGCCGATGCGTATTGCCTTAGCCGCTGACACGACCGCTTCGAACGCGCCGCCGGGCTTTGAGGGACGGGTTTTTGATGGCGTGAACGGGTCGCATTCAAGCCCCACGCACGTCGGACTAGTTAGGCACATGATAGAACGATGGTGACCCTTTCGTTTGCACGGAGCGCAGCAGGGCTCCGCCAGCACCCTCGCGACGGCGTCGCAGGCGCGGCGCTCATTTGTCAAAACCTTGGCCGGCACTCTCGAGTTTTCTTACGGAAAGAAGCCAATACCAAGCTTTTCGTGGCGCACATGGCGACAGCATCCATGAATGGTCGTAACCGTGCTCACAAAAGCATTTACCTATACCCCCTTTTGTTCCAAGCCTAATTTTGCGATCCGCACCGATGGTGTTTGCCGGCTTAATCCGGAAATGGCGCGGATGGTGGTGGCGAAGGTGTCTGCCTAGAAAATCTTCGACGTCGACCGGCCCGAGTGGACGTTAAGCGAACATATCTGAGTGACGCCATTGCGCTATACAGTTCGACGTTGAATCTCACGCAACGTGAGTGGCGAGAACGGCGGTCTCTCGCAACTTCCCGGCGGGCTTAGACCCGTCCGCGGGTCGCGCTGTCACCGTATCCCGCTTAACGGGTGCATGGAGGAAAGAAGCGTGATGAGCTCCGACTGCCGGTGCGTTCCTGTCTTGGCGAAGATCCGCGCGAGATAGGTGCGCCCGGAGCTTTTCGTCAGGCCACAGGCCCGCGCCGCCTCCTGCACCGTCAGGCCGCCCATCAGCGCGGCCGCGAAAGACACTTCGGACTGGGTCAAGTCGAAAAGGCTTTCGAGCACCGCGGGCGACGGCGACGCTGACGACGCGCTGAGCGTCGTCACGACGATGAGCATGTCGCCGCCTGAAAAAATATCGTGCGCATTGCGCCGCAGCGGCAGAACATGAAGAACGCAGGGCCGCCGCCCTTCGGCTTCCGCGATTGGAATTGACCGGATGGCGCCGGAGGAGGGCGGACCGAGCGCCTCTTGCAGGAGGCGATGGGCGCGCAGGTCGGCGATCACGATTTGGCCGGAGGCGCCTGGCAAGATAAGGCTGGTCAGCCGGTCAAACGAAGCGTTGCTCGAGAGCAAGCGTCCCGAACTCGTCAGAACGGCGGCCGGCAGACCGATCCTCTGCAGGGTCGTCGCGGCGGTGGAGGCGCGGTCCAACCGGAGCCGAGCCGCGACGAGCGCGGTTCGCGCGAGATGGGGATATAGGGCGTTCAGCGCCGCGAGGTCTTGGTTGCGGTGCGGGCCTTCCCGCGCCCAACGATCGAATGAAAAGACGACCATTTCCCCGGTCGGCATGACCGTGACCGAGCTCGCTTCGCTATCCAGGCCGATGGCGAGCCGGTTGGCGTGACCGGACTTCAGGATCTCAGGCGGGAGGTAGTCATTGGCCCTGACGAACCCCCTGTACGGATTCTTCAACGCATAGGCCGCGCGTTCGTTGGAGCGTTCAGGGCTCGCGGCGGCAGCCTGGATGATGTCATGGATGACCGGCGTGGCGCGAAATCCCACCGGACTGGCGCCGTCGAAAACCATGAGCAAGCCAGCTGCGGAGCCGCATGCAGCGCCCACCTTCGCTAAGAGGTCGGTCCAACCCTCCGGAAAAAAGGCGGCCTCATAAATCGCGTCCACAAGCTCGGACAAACTTTCAGAGCGTCTCGCCGCCACGCCAACCCCCCGGCGTTTCCTTAGCGGAAGTGTGTCATCATTTGATGACTGTGTCGATGCGGAAGCCTGTCTAGTCTGGCGAAGACAACGATGGGGCCGGTTGTTGCTCGCGAGCGCCACCGTGCTTGTCGCCGATTTTCAAGAGCTTTGGGCGAAGTCAAACAGGCGGAAGAGAAATGACGAAGCGAACGGCTTATCTGACTTGGATTGCGGCTTTGGCGATTGGCGCGTCTCCGCGCCGAGCGCGCAGGCGAAATTCGTAGCGATCTTTGAGGAGACCCAAGCGTTCGGGTTGCCGGCTGTGCAAGAGATTGGCGACGGCGCGATCGACCTGACCGACCTCGGATCTCCGTCGAGCACGACCGTGGTCAGGTCAAGCATATCCCCTTCGAATGCGACGACCGCACTCGGCGCGTTCAAGTCAAGCATGACCTTTTTCACCGATGCCGTCATCACGGGTCCGACCAGTTTTGGCGTTGGACCCGGGGCCTTCGCTGATAGAATCAACGGCGCTCCCGTCGTTGTGAGTCCGTCCTTTATCGGCGTCCCTCGAGGTTACGTGTCCGGAGCCCCGCTCCGCAACAACACGTCATGGATCGGCGCCACATACGATTTGCTTGGCATGACGCCGGGCGTCTATACCTGGAGCTGGGGCTCCGGGGCGGATGCGGACTCGATTACCTTCAACATCGTGGCTCCGGTCTTCTCCGCTGATGGCGTGCCGATCGTCAACAACAGCATCCTTGCTGAGCTCCCTTTGCCGACCTCGGAGACTTTCCCCCTTTCCCTCGCAGCGCCGGAGCCGTCGACCTGGGCGATGATGCTCGTGGGTTTCGCCGGCCTTGGCTATGCGGCCGTCAGGCGGAAGGGCGCCGTTCGCGCGATCTCCGCCTAAGCGAACAGGCGTTTTGGTGTCGCGTGCGCGGGCTGGCTTTCCAGCCCGCTGTCGCATGCAACCTGCCGAGACCGGCAAGCTGAGTTTCGCAAAAAGGAAACTTTGGGGAGAAGGAAATTTGGGGAGAAGAGCCATGATAGGACGGACGACTTGTCTGGCGTTCGCTGCAGCCCTGGTCCTCAGCATGATCGCCGCGCCGAGGGCGCAGGCGACGTATCTCGTGAAGTTCGAGCAACTGGGCCCCAACGTCGAGGAGGAAGGCAGCGGCGCACTCGATACGACCGACCTTTCGGTGGGTTCGAACCTGGTCGACAGCGGCGCGTACGTGGCGCCGAGCGATGGCGGCTTTGAATTGGGGGCCGCAACCGGGCAACTGGCGCTTTTTGGCTTCGTGACGGGTCCCAAGAGCTTTGGCGCGGGCGATCCCACCTCTGCAAGTTCGAGCGGTGGCGACGCCATTGGAATCAGTGGCGGCGACCTTGGAGTTCCTCCTTCTCCCCCCTCGCTACGCATCGGGCACAGCCTTCTCTGAATTTGCGGTCTATTCCGACGCGACCTTCGCCTCGCTCGGGTTGATTCCTGGCTTTTACGTCTGGAACTGGGGCTCCGGCGCTCACGCCGATACATTGACGATCGACGTCATCGCCGGCTCTGGCGCGAGCCCAGTCCCCGAACCCTCGACTTGGGCGATGATGCTGATCGGCTTTGTCGGTCTCGGCTACGCGGCGCTGCGGCGCAGCGAGGCAAAGAGGCTATCGTGAAGCGATCTCGAATGCGCGCTCTTCGCGCGATCCTGGTCCTGCTAACGCTGCTCGTCGGCCTCCCCGCGCTTCTAACGCGCCCCGCCCAGGCGACGACCACCTTGTTCGACAATTTTACCGGGAGCGTCTGCGATTGCGGTTTTGTTGGGCCCGGATGGGTGGCCTCCGGCTTCATGCTTCCTTTTGGCTCCTTGGATTCTTTCGCCGGGGCCGCGGCATTCGTTCAACAACAATTTCTGTCCGAAAAGACCCCGCAGCCATTCTCGATGGCGCTCTATTCGTCAACCAGCGCGGGCGCGCCAAGCTCTTCACCGCTCTGGACGAGCGAAACTTTGTTCACGCCGGGGTTGCCGAACAGCTCGGCCCTCGTTGGTGAAACCTATGGCGGCCCGTCGATTTTATTATTGGGCGGAACGGAATATTTCCTTGCGCTCAATCTCTCGCCGACAGTCGGTTGGCTTCAACAGGGCCCAACCCCAACGCCAGTGTATCTGTCCGAGGACGGAAACACGTGGACGAGGTCAGAGGTCACGAGCGCGCAATTCCAGATTTTTGGGGACATTGCGACGGGCGTCGTTCCCGAACCCTCGACCTGGGCGATGATGCTGATCGGCTTTGCGGGCCTCGGCTACGCGGCGGTCCGCAAGGCGCCGTGTGCGCGATCTCCGCGTAAGCGACCCTTCGGAGGCCGATCGGCAGCGCGTGCTGATTTGCGTCCGCAAGCGCCATGATCCCGTCGGCGGTGAACTCCTTGACCGAGCCGCCCTGTTCTTTCACCGCGGCCGACATCGGTTCGTAGACCGGCTGGATCAGCGCGAACGCACCTTCTTCGCCGAGCCGTTCGGAAATCGGATAAATCCGACCATATAAGCGAACAACGCGGTCACCTGCCGGCGCTCGCCCGACGGCGCTCTTTTTTCAGCGGGAGTTGCGGCGGGGTCGCTCACCTGAAAGCTCCAGGCGCATTCGACCTCATCCAAGCCATCCCAGTCGGCGCCTGGCGATCGTTTGGGCGGCCCAAGCTAGCGTTTATGCGCGTTTATTGGCGTTTACTCCACTCCGGCCTATGCAAGATTCGCAACGCCTATCGGTCGCGCTCACGCCCCCATCGCCGCCGCAATCTCCTCCCGCAGGCCCTCCGCGGTTTGAGGCGCAAGACCGACCGCTTCGAGCGCGCCCGCGGCGGCGCCGACCAGGTCGGCGTTCGAGGCTGCGCGGGCGCCGTCGGGCAGGCTGAGATTGTTCTCGAACCCGACCCGTGCGTGGCCCCCGAGCAGCGCGGCGGCGGTGACGCAAGCGGTCTCGCGCCGGCCAAAGGCGCATACGCTCCACGACGCGAAGCGGGGCATGTCGGGCGCGAGAAATGGCAGGAGGTCGCGCGGTAGCGCCGTGCGGGTGAGCGAGTACCGTCCGAGCACATAGAGGACCGAGAGCGTATCGAACGGGATCAGCCCCTGTTTCACCATCATGCCCAGCCGCTCGGCCTCGGCTGGCGTGTAGAGGATGATCTGCGGCCAGACGCGCATCTCCTTGAGCTTGCCGAGGAAGACGCAGAAGTCCCGCTCGTCGCGCGCCTCGGGCGCGAGTTCCCGCAGCGCCAGCGACACCGCTTCCGGATTGGTCTTGAGCACGGCGGCCCGCTGCTCGGCCGGCGAATAGCGGCCGAGCAATTCGCTGCTGATCTGCAGCACCAGCCGGTCCCCGACCTCGTGACAGATGCTGGCGATCGTGGCGCGATAGGCCTCGGGATCGAGGCAATGCAAACCCTCCCCGTCGCGCACATGCAGGTGGATCATCGAGGCCCCGCGCTCGAGGCACTCGGCGGCGGTGCGGGCGAGTTCGTCCGCGGTCAGCGGCAGCTCGGCATGGTCGGCCTTGGTCTTGCGTCCGCCATTGGGCGCGACCGCCAGCACGACCCGCCCTCGCCCTTCAGCCACCGCCTTCCGCCTTTCCGCCCATCGCCTCGAGCGCGTAGACTGGGCTGAACCCGTCCCTTACACAACCCGCCATTGTTGTCGGTCATGACGCATATTCTGCATCGCTCCCCGAACGCTCTGATGCCGGTCGCGGTCTCCGGCTCGGGCGTCGAGATCGTCGATTCCGAGGGCCGGCGCTATCTCGATGCGTCCGGCGGCGCGGCCGTCTCATGCCTCGGACATGGGCATCCCGACGTCATGGCCGCGATGCGCCGCCAGCTCGACACGATGGCCTACGCCCACACGTCCTTTTTCACCACCGAAGTCGCCGAGCGTCTTGCCGACCGGCTGATCGAGGACGCGCCGCCCGGACTGACCCATGTCTATCTGGTCAGCGGCGGTTCCGAGGCGATCGAGGCGGCGCTGAAGATGGCGCGCCAGTATTTCGTCGAGATCGGCGAGCCCCAGCGGGCCCATGTCATCGCGCGGCGCCAGAGCTATCACGGCAATACGCTGGGCGCGCTCGCGGTCGGCGGAAACGCCTGGCGACGCGCCCAGTTCGAGCCCCTCATGATCAAGACCCATCACATCGACCCCTGCTACGCCTACCGGCTGCAGCGGGAGGGCGAGAGCGATGCGGATTATGCGGCGAGAGCCGCCCAGGCGCTGGAGGACAAGCTCATCGCGATCGGACCCGATCGGGTGATCGCTTTCGTGGCCGAAACCGTGGTCGGCGCCACCCTCGGCGCGGTCCCGCCGGTCGGCGATTATTTCAAGCAAATCCGGGCGATCTGCGACCGCTACGGCGTCTTGCTCATTCTCGACGAGGTGATGTGCGGCATGGGCCGCACCGGCACGCTGCACGCTTGCGAACAGGAAGGGGCGGCGCCCGATCTCATGGCGGTGGCCAAGGGCCTCGGCGGCGGCTACCAGCCGATCGGCGCGGTCATGCTTACGAAACGGATTTTTCAGGCGTTCGCCAATGGCTCAGGCGCGTTCCAGCACGGCCACACCTATATGGGTCACCCGATGGCCGCGGCGGCCGCGCTGGCGGTGCAGGACGTCATCCGGCGGGACGGGCTGCTCGCGAACGTCGTCGAGATGGGCGCGCGGCTGGAGCAGCGCCTCAAGGAACGCTTCGGCCAGCACCCCTTTGTCGGCGACATTCGTGGACGAGGGCTCTTTTGGGCGCTCGAGCTGGTCAGCGACCGCGCCAGCAAGCGGCCGTTCGATCCGGCGGCCAAAGCGCATGCCCGCGTCAAGCGCGAGGCGATGGCGCTGGGTCTGATGGTCTATCCAATGGGCGGCGCGGTCGACGGGGTTCAGGGCGATCATGTCCTGTTGGCGCCTCCCTTCATCGTCGAGGCGCCGCAGGTGGACGTCATCGTCGATCGCCTCGGCGCCGCGCTCGATACGGCGCTCGCCGGTGTCCAATAGTTCCCCGTGAAGGCCGCGAGGCGGCCATACAAAGAGCGCAGTGCTTGCGGAAAGCGTGCGCTTTCCCAATATCCGGGCGCTCCAGCCGCCAATTCGGCGCCTGAGTCGACCCGTCGAAAGGACTTATTTCGTGGCGAGATGCTTCCGACGGCGAGCGCTTGGGCTTCTGCCGCCATGGTCAGCGCCGCAGCCGCCTTCGCGCAGCAAGCGCCGCTTGATCTGACAGCGCCAGCTGTGGCGGCGCAAAAGTCCAGCCGATCGTCGAAGGCCGCGCCTGCGCCAATTTCCCCCGCGGAAGCAGTCGCGCGCGCCAACGCCTGGCTCGACGCGACGCGCGTCCTGACCGCCGACTTTGTTCAGATCGGGCCGAACGGGCGGCGTTCCGAGGGACAGCTGAGTCTGGTCCGCCCGGCCGGATGCGGTTCGAGTTCACGAACCCGCCCCGTTTCGAAATCGTGGCCGACGGCCGCAGCGTCGCGATCATCGACAAAAAACTCAACACGCAGGACGAATATTTCATCGGCCAGACGCCACTCAAGTTTCTTCTTTCCAGCCATATTGACCTCGCGCGCGACACAAAAGTCCTGGGCGTCTCCCAGGAGGGCAAAACGGTCACGATCGAGATCGAGGATAAGGCCGCGCTCGGCGGCACAGCGCATCTTTCCCTCGTCTTCGACGCTTCGACCTTTGCACTGAAGCAATGGACGGTGATCGACGCGCAAGGGTTCCAGACGGTCGTCACGCTGTTCAATCTGGATCTCACGACCCAGCCGGATCCCGCGCTATTCCACATCGACGAGAACGTGCGGGCCAACCAGCTTGGCAACCGCAGGCGCTGAACGACGACAGTGGACAGGCGCGCACGCCCCCTTGCGCTTGTCGCTGCGGCGGGGAATGTCAGGCCGCTTAAGGATTTTCGGAGCTGCGGATGACGTTTTCCATCACCACGTGGAACATCAATTCGGTGCGTCTGCGCATCGATCTCGTGGTCCGATACCTCCTCGAGCACCAGCCCGACGTTCTGTGTCTGCAGGAGACGAAATGCCCTGACGCCAATTTCCCCTTCGGAGCGTTCCGGGACGCGGGCTATCCCCATATCGCGATCAACGGACAGAAGGGCTATCACGGGGTGGCGATTGTTTCGCGCCTGCCGCTCGCGACCTTCTCCAAACGGGACTTTTGCGCCAAAGGCGACGCGCGCCATCTCCACGTTGTCTTAGGCGGAGAGGCGCAAGGGCTCGAACTCCATAATTTCTACGTGCCCGCTGGAGGCGACGAACCGGACCCCGAGATCAACGTCAAGTTCGCCCACAAGCTCGCCTTCGTTGACGAAATGGTGGATTGGGCCAGGCACGAGAAGCCGGCGGCGCAACGGTCGATCCTGGTCGGCGATCTCAACATCGCCCCGCTTGAGCACGACGTCTGGAGCCACAAGTCTCTCCTCGGCGTTGTCAGCCACACGCCAATCGAGGTCGACAAATTGAAACAGGCCCAGGCCGCTGGCCCCTGGGTCGACGCGCTGCGCAAATTCGTGCCCGATGATCAGAAGCTTTACACTTGGTGGAGCTATCGCTCGCCTGATTGGTCGAAAGTCAACAAGGGACGGCGCCTTGACCACATTTGGGTCAGCCCGGCGCTCGGTGATTCCGTGAAAGGAATGCAGGTTCTGCGGGACGCCCGCGGATGGGAGCGTCCATCCGACCACGCGCCGGTGATGATCAGATTGGAGTTGTAGCCGTGGCGCCAAAGCGGAATGGGCTTGGAACAGCGCCAGAAAGGGGACGCTCGGGAGGAGGGATGTCTTGGCGTTTGATGAAATGGGCGGCGAGCCTGGTTCTGGCGCTGGTCATCGTCACGACGCTCGCCGGCGTCTATCTGTTCTATCGCGCCATGCCCGCCTATTCGGGGACCGAAAGGCTGCCGGGTCTCTCATCCGAAGCCCGCGTGTGGCGCGACGCCTATGGCGTGCCACACATCTTCGCCAGCTCAATGGACGACGCGGCGCGCGCGCTCGGATACATGCATGCGAGCGAACGGATGTTCCAGATGGACATCCTCCGCCGGGTCGGCCAAGGGCGCATGGCCGAAATCCGCGGCGCCGATCTTCTGCCGGTCGACAAGTTCATTCGCACGCTCGGTTTCTATCGAGAGGCCGAGACGAGTTTTTCGGCCCTTTCGCCCTGGGCGCAGAAACGCCTGCAGGCTTACGCTGAAGGCGTGAACGCCTTCCTCGCCACCCACCCACTCCCGCCTGAGTTCCTCCTCGCCGGCGATCGGCCCGAGCCCTGGAAGCCGGCGGATAGTCTGGTGATCGGGAAGCTCGAGGCCTACCAGCTGTCGCAGAACTTCAAGCTCAAGCTCCTGCGCGCCCGTCTCGCCGCGCAAGCTCGGTGAAGAACGGGTAAACTGGCTCTTTCCCGGCGCGCGGCCTGGCGATCCAATCACGACCCTGCCGGCGCTAAGCGACACGCACGCGAGCCGACGATCGCATCGATGAAGAACTGGGAACCTTGACCGGAATAGGCAAAGGCGCATCGAACGAATGGGTTGTCGCCGGATCGCGGACACTGACCGGAAAACCGATCCTCGCCAACGACCCTCATCTCGAGCTCGGCGCGCCGATCCTGTGGTATCTGGCCCGGGTGGTCACGCCCGAAGGGTCGGTCAAGGGCGCCACGTTGCCCGGCGCCCCGGTCTTCGTGCTTGGCCAGAACGATTCGATCGCCTGGGGACTGACGACCGCCGATTCCAATGTCGAGGACCTGTTCGTAGAAACCGTCGATCCCGGCAATCCAGCGCAATACATGACGCCGGACGGACCCAAGCCGTTCGATGTTCGGGTGGAGACGATCCAGGTGAAAGGCGGCGCCGACGTCAAGCTCGTCATCCGAGCGACCCGGCACGGTCCCCTCCTCTCCGACATCAGCGCGGACGTGGCGGATTTCGCCGGGCCGGGAAAGGCGGTCGCGCTCGCCTACACGGGGCTAGGCGACCGCGACACAACCGCGGAAGCCTTCATGCGGGTCAATTCCGCTCGCAACTGGGGCGAGTTTCTTGACGCCTTGCGCCTCTACCAGACGCCAACCCAGAACTTCGTCTACGCGGACCGGGCGGGTGACATCGGCTTCCTGAATCCCGGCTTGGTCCCGTTGCGAAAGTCGGGAAAGGGGCTCGCCCCAGTCGACGGCGCGTCGGGCGCCTTCGACTGGACCGGGACGATCCCGTTCGATCAGTGGCCCCAACTGCACAACCCGCAGATCGGCTTTGCTTTCAACGCGAACAACGCTGATGTTCCCGACGATCACGAACCGGTTTTCGGCCAGGACTGGGAAGAGAATTTCCGCGCCCGGCGGATCCAGCAATTCTTCGACGCCATCGACAAGCACAGCCTCGATACGTCGGCCGTCATGCAGGCCGACCACCTGTCTCTGGACGTCAAGGACCTGCAGCCATTCATCGCGACGATTGCGCCTTCCGACGAACGGGCGCGGAAGGCCCAGGCGATGCTGCTCGCCTGGAATGCGGTGATGGACAAGGACCGCGCCGAGCCACTGATCTACACCGCATTCCTGAGGTCGCTTCACAAAATCCTGATCGAGGATAGGACCGGCTCGCCCATGAACGAGAAAGGCCCGTTCGCCGCGACAACGCTCATATCGCTGATGCGTGACCATCCTACCTGGTGCGACTCTCCAGGCGCGCCCGATCCCGACTGCCGCAAGGCGCTGGGACGCGCCCTCGACGACGGACTTGCCTTGCTCGTCAAGCGCGACGGCGCCGATATGGCCCAGTGGCGCTGGGGCGCGGAGCACAGAGCGCTGTTGCAGCATCAGGTCTACAGCCATGTCCCGCTCTTTGACCGTCTGAGCGACCTCAGCGTCTCCTCGAGCGGCGGCTTCTATACCCTCGATCGGGGCGGCGGCTCGGAAACGCCCGCGGACATGCCGTTCGCCCGCACCATCGGCGGCGGCTTTCGGGGGATCTATGATCTGGCGGACCCTGACAAATCCCGCTTCATGATCGCGACCGGCGAATCAGGCCATATTTTTTCCCGCCACTACGGCGATCTCACGCCGCTGTGGAACGACGTCAAATCGATCACGCTGGCTGGATCGGAAGACGAGCTCAAAAAAGCTGGCGCCCAACAACTGAGCCTTGAGCCTTGAGCGGCGCCGCCAGCGCCAGCCGCATGCTTGCCGTAATCCTGCGGTAGCCGGCCCGTCATCCAGGGGGTAAAGTAGATAAATGAGCCAAACGCGGCGATTGCTGATCGTAGACGACGACGCTGACCTGCGTCATGCTCTGGTCGAGCAGTTGGTCCTGCATCCTGAGTTTCAGGTCGAGGCGGTCGAAACGGCGCAAGCGGCCCTTGACGCAGTCGCAGCGGCGACACCCGACCTGATCATCATGGACGTCGGCCTACCCGACCTTGACGGGCGCGAGGCGGTCAAACGAATGCGGCGAGACGGGTATCGCCGGCCCATCATCATGCTCACCGCGCACGATTCCGACATCGACGCTGTGTCGGGCCTCGATTCCGGCGCCAACGATTACGTCGGCAAGCCGTTCCGATTCGTCGTGCTGCTGGCTCGCATCCGCTCGCAACTGCGCCAATATGAGGCCAGCGAGGATGCGGAGTTTCAGGTCGGCCCTTACACGTTTCGGCCAACTTCGAAGAACCTCGTCGACCCTCAGGGGGTCAAATTGCGGCTGACCGAAAAAGAAGCGGCGATCCTGCGCTATCTTCATCGCGCCGAACAACAGCCCGTGGCCCGCGAGACGCTGCTCAAGCATGTCTGGGGCTACAACGCCAGCGTGACGACCCACACGCTCGAGACGCATATCTATCGTCTGCGTCAGAAGATCGAGAACAATCCGGCCGAAGCGCAACTGCTTGTCACCGAAGGGGGCGGCTATAAGCTCGTCGTGAGCGCCGCGTCCGTGGGACGAACGGAGTGACGCTCGACGACGAAGTCGCGCGGCTCGGGCGAACGCGCCCCTTCGACCTGCTTCCACGCGAAGCGGTGCAACTGATCGCCTTTTCGTGCGAAAAGCGGCGTCTGAGGGCGGGCGAAGCGTTGTTCTTCCCCGGAGAAGCCGCCAATTCCGGGTATTTCGTCCATTCGGGCGCGATCACATTGCTCGAGGAGGGAACGGAGCCGAAAGCCGAGCGGCGCGTCGGCGCAGGCGCGCTCATCGGCGAGAGCGCGCTTTATGTTTCGACCACGCGCCGCGTCAGCGCGCGCGCGGCCGAGGATGCGGTCGTGATGCGGATCCCACGCGAGACGTTCCGGCGCGTTCTGGCGGAGTTTCCGGCGGGGGCCGAGAAGATCCGCGCCTCTGTCGCCGCGCGAACGCGCCGGCTGGTCGACGGGCTGGAAGCGACCCGAATCAAGTCGTTCGAAGGCCCCGTCGCGCCGGGACCCCGGGCTCAGCAGTGACCGCCGAGACGCTGAGCGGCCTCTCCTCGCTACGCGCTCCAACCTCCGAAGACATCGACGCGCTCGCCCGGGCCGCTTTCGAACGACTGCCCGCTTCATTCCGGCGTCTCAGCGAGGGTCTCATCATTCAGGTGGCGGATTTCCCGGATGAGGAGACGCTTCAAGAGATGGACGCCGAGAGCGAGTTCGACCTCCTGGGCCTTTTTCGCGGCCGCGGGCTCGCTCAGGGCGGCGCGACCGGGGAGACGGGCGAATTGCCCAACATGATCTGGCTCTATCGGCGCCCGCTGCTCGACTTCTGGTGCGACGGCGAGGATTCGCTCGACGAAGTGGTGACCCACGTTCTCGTCCACGAGATCGGCCATCATTTCGGGCTCTCGGACGCCGACATGGAGGCGATCGAAGAGACGGCCCGCTGATCAATTCGGCCGGGCGGCAAGGCTCGGCGCGCCTCAAGGCCCTGGAAAGGGCTGGATTTCGGGGCCTTCACAAGGGCGTCACGCAAGCTGTAGAGTAAGAGCGCGGCCGGATTCGGAGACGGGCCCGCGTCACCATGCGGAGGACGGAGCGTCGGTTTGACGGTTCATGTTCGCTCAGTCACGCCGGCAAATTGTCCGGCCCTCGTCCTCAACGCGGACTTCCGTCCGCTCAGCTACTATCCGTTGTCGATCTGGTGCTGGCAGGACGCGATCAAGGCGGTGTTCCTCGACCGGGTCAACATCCTGTCGGAATACGACACGCTGGTGCGCAGCCCGAGCTTCCAGATGCGCCTGCCCTCGGTGGTGTCGCTCAAGAGCTACGTCAAGCCGACGCGCTTCCCCGCCTTCACCCGGTTCAACGTTTTCCTGCGCGATCGCTTCACCTGCCAATATTGCGGCCAGCGCGAGGACCTCACCTTCGACCATGTCGTTCCGCGCTCGAAGGGCGGGATCACGACCTGGGAGAACGTCGTCGCCGCCTGCTCGGAGTGCAACCTCAAGAAGGCCGACATGCTGCCGGCTGCGGCGCGCATGTGGCCGGCGAAAAAGCCCTACCAGCCGACGGTGCACGACCTGCACCAGAACGGGCGCCTGTTCCCGCCCAACTATTTGCACGAAAGCTGGATGGATTATCTCTATTGGGACAGCGAGCTGGAAGAGTGAGCCAGGCGGCCTAGCGCCGCCCTCGTTGACGGATCGCCTGTCGCGGGTCGCCGCTACAACCTGACGGCGAGTTCCGTGCAAGGAAATCCAAGAAAAACCAAACAAAACCAAGGAAATTGGCTTGCATTTCCTTGGATTCCTTTGGCCAAATCGGGGCTTTTCAATGGGTTACAGCGAGTCCAAATAAAAAAATTCTCTTCGCTCGCCACTCGCCTTTCAGGTTGCGCCTCCTTTAACCAGGGTCGCCGGTAGCGAAGGCTGATTTCGATCAGCTGAAAGTATACAGAGAATTCCGGATTTAGCCAAGATTTTGTCGCCTATAATCGATTATAAATCTATAAATATTATTTATTATCAATATGTTGACATAGAATCAGAAGATCAAACATTAACTTCAAGCCCAAAGTCACGACGGCGGATACTCGATGTCGATGCCAATGGCGTTTTGCATGGCGCGATCGGTCGTGAGCGCCACTGTCCCAGCCAGCAAGGCGCGCCTGGGTCAAAACCCAATCAGCCTGACCGGTTTCGACGACGTTAAGCGGACATTGAGAAGAACAAGAAGATCGCTTAGTTGTCGGACTTCTTCATGCCCTCATCGACGGCCGGCTTGTCCAATTCCTTGATCTGCGAAGGTCCGAGATCGAACGTCAGCTTGTCGATCGTGCCCGTGAAGCGAAACGGCACATCGTAGCTGTCGTCCACCGGCGTGCGTGTGTCCGCGCCGACATCAAACGTTTCGTCGATCGACATCAGCAGCGGAATCGTATGCTCGATGGTTTTCTTCGACAGTTCGTGGCCGTCGACCGAGAGCACGCCCGTCCCACCTTTGGCGAGGCCGGGGCCGTCATATTTGAAGTCGAAAACGATATGGTGCTTGCCCGCCGCGAGCGGCCGGGTGAACAGGTCCTCACCCGTTACGCCGCCCTCCCATCGGGTCTGCTTGAGATCGAGGAAATTGTAGTCGAACACCGGCTTGCCATGGAGCAGATAGAGGCCGTAGCCGCCGAACCGGCCGCCGAGCGTTACGATCATGCCCTCGGCGCCGCCTTCGGGGACGGTGATGTCGGCGGTGATCGTGTAATCGCGGTCGAGGATGCTCGGCGCATTGCCGACGGGAATGCCGGTGTTTTCGCCGACATAAGTGAACTCGGTCTTGCCCGCCGTTGCGCTCGGACGGGGCGTCAGCAACCGCGAAAACCCGGAATTGTCGAGCGGAAAGACGTTGTTCTTCTCCGCTTCGGTGGTGAACAGAGCCTGCATCTCCTTGAGCTTGTCGGGCATTTTGGCGGCGAGATCGTTCGAATTCCGAATAGTCCTTGGCGATGTCGTAAAGCTCCCACTTGTACCCGGTCTCGAGGTCGGGGAGCTTGCCTGTGGCCAGTAGCCACGGCGCGGCGGGCGGCGTGGTCGCCGCGATCCAGCCGTCGTGATAGATGGCGCGATTGCCGACCATCTCGAAATATTGGGTGTCGCGCTTCGATGGCGCGTCGGCGTTCGCCTTGTCGAAGGTGTAGCCCATGCTCACCCCTTCGATCGGCTTTTGCGCGATGCCGTCGACGGTCGTCGGCGCCTTGATTCCGCAGCCTCGAGAATGGTCGGAACGACATCGATGATGTGGTGGAACTGCGTGCGAATTCCGCCGACGTCATTGATGTGGCCAGGCCAGGAAATCGCCAGACCTTGCCGCGTGCCGCCGAAATGCGACGCCACCTGCTTGGTCCATTTGAAGGGCGTATCGAACGCCCATGACCACGCGACCGACATATGCGGATAGGTGTTGTGGGAGCCCCAATCCTCGTAGTGCAGCATCTGCACGACTTCCGGAAGCGTCAGAATGCCGTTGTAGGCGGTCAGCTGATTGAAGGTGCCTTCGAGCGTGCCCTCGGCGCTCGTGCCGTTGTCTCCGTCAATGTAGATGATCAGCGTGTTGTCGAGCTTGCCCTCGTCCTGCACTTCCTGGATCACCCGGCCGATTTCATAGTCGGTGTAGGCGGTATAAGCCGCGAACACTTCGGCCTCGCGCGCGTAAAGCGTCTTCTGGATCAGCGAGAGCGAATCCCATCGCGGCAGCTTCGCGCCGCCGTAAGCGTCTTGACCATCCGGCCACGGCGTGAGCTGCGTCTCGGGTGGAATGACGCCGAGCCGCTTCTGGTTGGCGAAGATCTGCTCGCGCAGCTTTTCCCAGCCCATGTCGAACTTGCCGTGGAACTTGTCGATCCATTCCTTCGTCGGCTGATGCGGCGAATGGCTGCCGCCCGGCACGTAATAGACGAAGAACGGCTTGTCGGGCGCGGACGCGTTGAGCTCCCGCATATGATGGATCGCGTCGTCGGCGAGATCGGTCGTGAGGTTGTAGCCGGGCTTGCCGATCCACGGCTCAACCGGGCTTGTGTTGCGGTAGAGATAAGGCGTCCACTGGTCGGTCTCGCCGCCGAGGAAACCATAAAAATACTCGAACCCCAGTCCGACCGGCCATTGCTCGAAGGGGCCGGCGGCGCTGTACTGATAGGTCGGAATGTTGTGGTCCTTGCCGAACCAGGACGTCGCATAGCCGTTGTCCCGGAGGATCTTGCCGATGGTGGCGTTCTCGGGACCGATGATGGAATCGTAGCCCGGATAGCCGGTCGACAATTCGCCGATCACGCCATAGCCGACTTCGTGATGATTGCGCCCGGTGATCAGCGCGGCTCGCGTCGGCGAGCAAAGGGCGGTCGAGTGGAACTCGGTGTAGCGCAAGCCGGCGGCTGCGACGCGGTCGAGCGCCGGCGTCGGGATGACGCCGCCGAACGTGCCGGGAACGCCATAGCCCTGGTCATCGGTCATGATGAGCAGGACGTTGGGCGCGCCCTTCGGCGGCACGACGCGCGGCGGCCAGAACGGCGTCGATCCGGAGGCCGTCTCCTTGATCACGCCGCCAAACGGCACGGGCGGAGGCGGAAGCTGGGCGCCGTCGATCGTCATTGTCGCGCTCGGGGCGCCGAGTGTGCCGTTGACCTCCTGAGAC
Organism: uncultured Alphaproteobacteria bacterium; assembly: GCA_963802615.1. Taxonomy (GTDB): domain Bacteria; phylum Pseudomonadota; class Alphaproteobacteria; order Rhizobiales; family Beijerinckiaceae; genus Roseiarcus. The sequence continues at coordinate 202,315 of CAWDKC010000015.1, read as the reverse complement.
GAAGCGGGGACGCCATCGCACAAGGTCATCAAAGCCGTTAGCGCGATCCCGCGACGAAGCCACTGCCAATTCATGCCGCCCCCTTTTTTTCCGCCAGTGTTTACAGCTATCAACTGAGGCCAGCAACCGACTGATTAGCAATGACCGCTCCTTGCGCGAAGCGGCCACCCGCCGATTGGGTTTTTACCCTAAAACCTCCCCTTGCATGCGGCCGCTTCGTGCTCCATACTGAACCACATGGTTCAGTATTCCCATGCCCCCTTCGACGCCTCGTTCGCCGCCCTCTCGGACGCCACCCGACGCGGCGTTCTGGAGCAGCTCGGCCGTGCCGACGCTTCGATCACCGACCTTGCCGAGAAATTCCACATGACCCTCACCGGCATGAAGAAGCATGTCGGCGTCCTGGAGCAGGCCGGGCTCGTCACCACGGAGAAGGTCGGGCGGGTGCGCACCTGCAAGCTCGGCCCCAGCCGGCTGGAGGAAGAGGCGGCATGGATCGAGAGGCGCCGGCAGCTCTGGGCTGCACGCTTCGAGGCGCTGGACACACTTGTCGAGGATCTGAAACGGAAGGAGACGATCGATGGACGCAAGAGGACCTGATCCTGCGAACCGCACGAAGGTGGAACGGAAGTCCGAGCGCGAGCTCGTCATTTCGCGAACCTTCAACGGCCCGGCGCGCATCGTGTTCGAGGCGTGGACCAAGCCCGAGCTGCTCAAGCTTTGGTGGGCGCCGAAGTCGATAGGAATGTCCCTCATTTCCTGCGAGGCGGATGTTCGGGCCGGAGGCCGATACCGTTTCGAGATCGGCCGCGAAGGCTCAAAGCCCATGGCGTTCTTCGGTCGCTATCTCGAGGTTAAGCCGCCCTCGCGCCTCGTCTGGACGAATGAGGAAAGCGACGACGGCGCCGTCACCACCGTGACTTTCGAGGACAAAGGCGGCAAGACGCTTTTGGTCATGCACGAAGTCTATCCGACCAAGGCGGCGCTCGACCGCGCCGTCGAGGGCATGGAGGGCGGGATGGCCGAGACATTCGCGCAACTGGACGAGCTTCTCGTCACCTTGAGCGCGAGCGCGGGAGGGTCATGAGGCCTTCGATGCGATCGGGAGGCGCGCCACGGGCCGGCAGCGAGCAGAGTGATCGGGACTGTTTTCCCGCGACGGCGCAAGATTGCATGTTTGCCGGGCGAGAGGGCCTGGATCCCTCCCGCAGATCATGCCATCTTCGACACCAAAAGTGCCATCGCAGCGGAGCTCGACCAGCGGTTGTATGAAGGCGACAAGCACGAGATCGCTAAGCTCAAAACAGCAATCGCCGGCGAGGCGCGCCAGCTGGCGAACGTCTACGGAAAGGTCGCAATCGCTGGGATCGCCAGCAGCATCGTCGCAATTGGCGCCGCTCACCTGGGTCTTGGCGGCATGGAGTCCTTGGCGCTGCCGGGTTTTCTTACCTACACCTTCGCCGAAGGCGCAGCTCATCTGGGAGTTGACGAGGCGATCACCAAGGCGTCCGAGCGAATTCTTGAAGCCCGAGTTTTCAGTCTTGACCGACATCTCACAAGCGGCTGACGAACTCACGAACGCCTTGCCGAAGGTCGGACGCCTGTGGCGAGTGAACGACGAGACGCTTTCTCAATTTGGTTCTCGTTTCCGTCGCTTGGCCGAACTGAGACCGGGCATCTAGTCTTGCGCGCAGGCGCCGAGCTACTCCGAGAAGCCGCTTAAGCCGCTCGGCCTTGGCCAGGAAATCGTAGAATCGGTCGCCCGCGACCAGAGAGAGGCGAACAAACCTTCAATTCGACATATTTAACAGGAGCTTGAGCCCAAGCGGCTCACGCTGATATGAGCGGTTCGTACGGGAATTGTTAACCATCGGCGTGATGGGACGGTCAGGAGTAGGACATCTCTCGGGGGTGAGAGACATCGGGCACGAGGACCTCAAGCCAATGCAAGGCGCCCCAAAGCGGCAAGTGAACGCTGAAGACATGCTCGCGGAGTTGAAGCGGGCGCTGGAATTGTCAACGCATGCGCCTGACGCTCCGCCGCCCTCCGCGTCGACGGCGCCCAAGTCCGCCGACCCGCTTCGCCCAAGTCCGCTTCCCCAAGCCGCTTCCCCAAAGTCCAGTTCCCCGAACCAGGAGAACCGGCGATCGCAACTTGACCGGGGAAGCGACCGTCCCGCCAAGGCGAACGCCTCGATCGGACGGCGGACCGACCTTCAAAAGTCGGCCCGGCCCCGTTTCCGAAGCTGGGAACTGATAGCCGGCGGGCTCGCGCTGGCGGGCGCAGCGGCGGTTTGCGTGAGCTTTGCTCTCATGAACAAAGCTCCAGACGCGGCGGAGCGCGAGCCCCCCGTCGCCGCGACGGAAAGCCTCGTCACGCCGCAAAACGGACAGCCTGTTGCGCCCGCAAGCTCCCTCCCCCCGGCAGCCCCGGCGCTCACGCCGGTCCCGCCGAGCGCAGCCGCCATACTGGTGGCCGCGCACAGGATCGGGCCGGACGGGGCGCCGCTTGCGACAGCGCCGGCCGCGCCTGCTTCGCCCGATTCTTTAGCTGAGGCGCCAAAGACGGCGGCCCCATCGGCAGCCTCGCCGGCGATCGGGCCGGCGGGCGCGCCAATCGCGACAGCGCCGCCCGCTCCCGCTTCCTCCGACTCATCGCCGCCTCTGGCTGAGGCGCCGAAGACGGCGGCCGCGTCGGCGGCCTCGCAGGCGATCAGGCCGGACGTGGCGCCGATCGCGACAGCGCCGCCCAGTCCCGCTTCGACCGGTCAACGCCGCCTCCGGCTGAGGCGCCGAAGACGGCGGCCGCGTCGGCGGCCTCGCAGGCGATCAGGCCGGACGCGGCGCCGATCGCGACAGCGCCGCCCAGTCCCGCTTCGACCGATTCGGCGCCTCCGGCAAAGACGCCGAAGCCGAACGCAAAGCCGACGGCGTCCGTGTCGAACGAATTCGCCGAGCCATCGACGCCGAAGATCGACTCAAGGAAGAAGCCGTCCGGGAGACCATCCCCGCAAAAGACGCGCGTCAGCGCGAAAGCCGCGGCAAAGCCAACGGCTCACGCCGAGCGACAATCGAGCGAGCCCGCGCCGCCCAAAGAAGCGGAGACATCGCCCCTGCCCGCGCCAGACGCCGGCAGTCCGATTGCACTGGCGCCGGTCAAGACGACGAGCGTTCAGCAGCGCTTCGCCGATGGAGTGACGCACGCATTCGGCTATCTGGTGCATTTGCCGGGCGCACTCGTTCCACACCTGGGCGGTCCAAACCCCGATGCTCATTAAGGACGATCCAGGTCGCGGCGAACCCTGCGCGCGCGATCTGCGAGGTTTGGGCTAAACCAAGCATGTTTGCGTTGGCGAACCCACGCAAACCCGCTTGGATTCCTTTGATTTCGCAGGATTTTGAGCCGAAAACCGGCATCCACTTTTCGGCAATCCTGCTTGGAGCGCGGCTCGCGAAAAAGCGGGACCCCGTCGACGCGTTCCACCTGAACGGGAGGCCCAACGTCCCTGTGTTCAAGGTTGCGCGTGCAACGGCATGCGAAAGGTGAAGCGGGTCTCATGCGGCGTCGAAGCGACCTCGATGGCGCCGCCATGCGCCTTGGCGATCTCGGAGGCGATGTGCAGACCGAGCCCCAAGCCGTTCTGGCTCGGCTGCGCCTCGCCCCGGAAGAAGGGTTGAAACAGCCGTTCCCTTGTCTCCGGCAGGATCGGCTTGCCGCCGTTGGCGACCGACACTTCCAGCTCGCCGCCAAGTGTTGCAGCATGAATTCGGACGGGTCCATCCGGCGCGCCGTGGCTGAGACCATTGGCAAGCAGGTTTGAGACCATCTGCCCGAAGCGGGATGGATCGCAATTCACCCGATCCGGCAACACGAAATCGGTTTCTATGGTCCGGGCCGTGGCGCCGATGCGCAACTCGCTGACCACCTGTTGCAAGATTGGCTCGAGGTCCACCCCGGCCTCGCGCGAGAGCGTAAGGCCGCCGCCGAGACGGCCGCGGGCAAAGTCCAGAACGTTGTCGATCAGGCCCGACATCCGGACGACGCTGCCCTGCATCATGTCCAGAATTTGCGCGCCCCGTTTGCTCAAGGCCTCCTTGCGGAGAAGGCTGGCGCCGCCGGCAATGGAGGCGAGAGGGTTGCGCAGATCGTGCCCGAGCACGGCGATGAACTGCTCGCGCAACGCGCGACGCGTTCTGTTCGTCGCGCAGGTTCTTGATCGCGCTGAGCTGGAAGCCGATCACCTCCGCGAACATTTCGAACATCTCGATGGTTTCGGGGGTCTTCAACCGATGCGGTTCAGGGTCGATGGCGCATAAAGTCCCAAACATGGATCCGTCGGTCAGGCGGATGGGCATCGAAATATAGCTCTGCAAGCCATAAATCCGCGGGGTGTGATGGCCAGCGTAAACGGCGTCCTCGGCCACGTGGTCGATGATGACCGCTTCGCCGCTCTTCCTGATCTCGTGGCAGAGGGTGGTCTCGACCTTGAGCTCGCCGCCTGCTTTCAATCCAAAGTTGATGTCATCGCGCACGCTGCACGCGATCCATCGATCCTCGGTGACGCGCGCGACCGCAGCGAAACGCATGCCCGTCGTGCGACAGACGATGTCGAGGATCGTCGGAATCGCCTTCATGCTGCTGACGGCGGCAACGTCTTGCTCGAACGTCTCGCTCATGCTCACGGCGTCGGCTTCATCTGGCGGTTTGCTGACCCATACGTTCTCACGCCTTATGTCGGGGCGCTGGCGCTAAAATCAAGAAAAAGCGCCACCGGCGCGGTTTTGAGAAACGGCCTCTTCCCGGGGGACAGAGGCGCTCGGGCGACCCAAGCCTTGGACGGCTCGGACGAAGGGGCGGCCCGAAAGCCCCTCCGACTGGGCCCGCCATCAAGGCTGGGGCGCCAAAGCACATCTTTGACGAACGCCGGATCAGCTGCGGCGCAAGTGCGAATGATCTCGGTGCGGCTGAGCCCCGCCCCACCCACATAACAAGGCCGGCGGGCTTCAAATGTAGCGCGACCCTCGGCGGCGGATGTTGCCGTGTATTCGATATCCGCGGCGTCTGTCGGCGTTGAGCGCAGCGATGATCCCACTTGATCTGCTGTCATCCCAGCCAATTTCCGGTCTGGTCCCGTCCTACGGCTGAATGAATCGTCTTGTACATAACAAAAACCGGTAAACAATTATTTGTATATAAATGTATAGACGAACAATATTTGTCGTTGAAAGCATAGATTAGGCGTGATATTGATCCAAGAGTGCGTTATACACATTATATCGGTTTAGGTAACGGAGCCTCTTCGATGAAGACACTCAGCTACGCTGTGATTCTGCTGTTCGCCTTCGCGGTTCCCGTCCGTGCGGCCCAGGTCTATAGTGGCTGCGCGACGCCGCCGTCGACCTTCAGACATGTCTGGTACTTTGACCCGGTGCACGGAAAGACCCAGGCCGCCGGCGGCAATGGCTCGCAAGCCGCGCCTTGGAACAACCTCCAGGCGCTGGTTCAAGCGGAGCCTGGTTATGCGTTCCCGCTTCTGACGACCGCCCCTTATCGTCAGGTTCCGGTCGCCGGGAAGCCTGCGGTCATGACCACCGGTCCCAAGGCGGGCCCGATCGCCCCTGGCGATGAAATCCTGCTGATGAGCGGAAACTACGGCGACCTCTGGCTCAGCATTTACGCTGCGGAGATTTCGAACTCCGCTTTTATAACGATGGCGGCCGCGCCCGGGCAGACGCCCGTCCTGACATCGCTTTTCGTCGCCTCGACCAACAACTGGGCCTTCAACGGGCTCAAGGTGCAAAGTCTCCAATCCCTCGCTCGCAGCGGCAACCCCCTGGTTTCGAGTCAAGGACGGGGGGGCGGCTCTTCCGACGTCCAACATTGTGTTTGAGAATATGACCATCTCATCCCAGGACAACGCCGAGGCCTGGAGCAAAGCCCAATGGGTCGCGAACGCGCGCAACGGGTTCTTTGCCCAGAGCAGCGCGGGCGGCGCGAATACGAAGTGCATATCCTTGACCGGGTCGCATATCAGCAATGTGAGGACCGGCGCTGGCGCTGTTGGCCAGTCAACTCCTCTTCTCAAACAACCAGATCGACCATTTTGGCGACGACGGCCTTGTCTATGCGGCGAGCAACCTCGCGATCACCCACAACAACCTGCACGACAATCTGGACATCGGCGACGGCAATCATGAGGACGCCATGCAGGGGGTGATCGGCGTCCTGGCGCCGGGCGTCGCTGTGAACCATTTCCAGAACATCCTGATCGACAGCAACCTGGTCGTCCGGCAGACCGACCCCGAGCTTTCCTTTCCGACTTATCTGCAAGGGATCGACGACTTCAACTCGGACTGGACGAACGTGACTGTGACCAACAACGTCGTGATCACCAGCGGCTGCCATGCGATCTCTTTCTCAAGCATCCACAACAGCCTGATCGCCAACAATACGGTGGCCGAGGACGGTCTCGTCGCGACGCCCGGTTGTATCGCCCAAGTTAACGTCGGAGCGGCGAGCAACACCATCGTGCGGAATAATCTCACGAGCGCGCTCAGCGTCGACACCCGCGGTAGCGGCGTTGTCGCCGATCACAATGTCGTAACGTTGAGCGCGGGCGTCGCGATTGCCTGGTATGTCAACGGGGTCGTTCAGTATCTTGGCAAGCCGGGAACCTACGCCAACGGCAATATCATCGATGCCGGCGGGACAAAGAGCGAGTTTGTCAACTTCAACCCATCGACGCTGGCTTATAATGTCATGCTCAAGGCGGGCGCACAGGCGATCGGCGCCGGCACGGCGTCGGGCGCGCCGACCCTCGACATCCTTGGCGTCAAGCGCGTCGCTCCCTACACCGCCGGAGCCTATTCGTACCCGTTTTGAGCGGAAGACTCACCGCTTAGGGGACCCGGCCCGTCAGCTGGACCCTGACGGGTTGCCCCAAGACCAGCCGCGGGCGCAGGGCGCGAGTTGAGCAACGGGGGAGGAGGCGGTGAACAGCGCCTTCATTCCCCCGCCAGCGGAAGTCTGGACTCTCGCAAAAATCCGGCTGTCAGGCCCCGCTTTGGCGGGCATGGTCGGCGTCGGCTGTCGCTCGTCGCGAGACTTATACCAGAGGGCCTCCGCCTCGATCTTGAGATCGTCCAAATGCCTTCGTGGCTTCGTGTTGGTTCATATTGAGTTCAGGCGGCGAGCTCTATGGATCGCTGTGACCCATTCGGGTTCCCTAACCACAGGAAAATCCTACCATGATCAAGACCCTTGCGGCCGCCGCCGTTCTCTCGCTCGGCCTCGCCGGCTACGCCGTCGCGCAGGAACCCGCTGCTGCTCCGATGGAGCATCATCATCACCACCATCATCACACCACCACCACCATCATCACATGCATCACCACGCCGCCAAGCCGATGGCCGCGAGGCGCCCAAGTCGTAATCCGACGGCGACGCGCTCGCGCCGCCTGACGTCTGAAATCTTTGGCTCTCCGGGCGGCGAACCTGTCTGGAGAGCTTTTCTTCGAACGAAACCGCCCGCTCGAACCGGCTCGAGTTCAGTCGCCAGGTTTTTTCGGCCGCTCCCGCTTGCGCGTCTTGACCTCGACCCGCGGCCCCTCGACCAGGCGAACCACCGCCCCCCACAAGGTCCGCACGTCCTGTTGCGTTGGCTCCATGCGGTGGAGGATGTTGCGCAGGTTTCGCCGCATGCCGGGCTTCTTGGTCACCGGGCGGAAAAAGCCATTCTCCTCAAGCTTGTCCTCGAGATAAGTGAAGAAGGCGAGCAGCATTTCGCGCTGCGCCGGCGGCGACTGGGGGCGCGGGACGGTCGGGGGCGGCGGCGCGTCGCCATGCGCCGCCTTGAACCACTCGTAGCCGCAAAGCAGCACCGCCTGGGAAAGGTTGAGCGAGGCGTAAGTGGGGCTCGTTGGAAAGGTAATGATCGCGTCGGCGAGCGCGACTTCGTCATTGTCCAGGCCGGTGCGCTCCGGCCCGAACAGGATGCCGCGTTTCTCGCCGGCCGCCGCGGCGGTCGAGCCCATGGCCGCGCTGGGGGTTAAGACGGCCTTCATCTGCCCGCGCTCGCGCGCGGTGGCTGCATAGACGGCGTGGAGGTCGCCGACCGCCGCCTCGACGCTGGCGAAGACGCGCGCGGCGTCAAGGAGATCGGTCGCGCCCGCCGCGGCCGAATAGGCGACTTCGCGATATTCGTCGGTGCGCGGCCAGCCTTGGCGTGGATTGACCAGGCGCAGATCGTCGAGGCCGAAATTGGCCATGGCGCGTGCGCACATGCCGATGTTCACCGCCAGTTGCGGCCGAACCAGAATGACCGCCGGGCCGCCGCCGAGCCGCGGCCTTGTCCTGTCCGTGCCAGCGCCAACCATGGTGGCGGGCTATAGCACAGGCGCGCTGGAGGCAAACTCAGCCGCGCCGAACGGAACTGGGAGCCGATATTTGCCTAAAGGAATCCGAGCCTTGGGCCCGAGTTCAGATCTCATTTCTTAAAACAGGCATCCTTCCAATATGTCATGGACCCCGCCGGATGGCCGGGCCGCGAAAGAAGGCCTACCGAGGATCACGTCGACTCGAGCTGGGGGAACTTCTTGACCTTGATCCTGCTCGACTGCCGGCGGATCGCCAAAGGTTCCAGTTCATCTGCATGCGAAGCCACGTGTCCGCCGTGCTCCACCCCGCTTTCTCGAGCCGCAAGGCCATTTCCGGGGATACGCCGCTATGCGCGTTCAAGAGGTCGGACAGAGCTTTCCGGGTGACGCCAAGATGCTCGGCTGCCTCCCTCACGGTCAGGCCAAGAGGCTTCAGACAGGATTCGCGGATCACTTCTCCCGGATGGGCGGGGTTGTGCATTGTCATTTTCGGTCCCTTCCGGCGGTCAATGGTCGTCGATCAAATCAAGGTCGATCACGTCCTCGCCGTCGAAGGCGAAGACAAGCCGCCAATTGCCCGACACCGAAACCGCCCATTGTCCCTTGCGCTCTCCCTTCAGGGGATGAAGCCTGAAAGCCGGATTGTTCAGGGCGGCGGGACGGGCGGCGGCGTCGAGCGCGGTAAGCAAGATGCGAAGCCAAGGCGCGTGCTGAGCGCCAACTCCCTAGTGTCGCCGCTTTCGTAAAACCGCTTGAGCCCCTTGTGGCGAATCCCGCGGATCATAGATAAGTGTAACGTGTCACTTACCGCATTTCAACCACCTCGTCGAGGTCTCGAAAGCTCCATGACGCGGAGTTTCGGATAGAAATTCAAGCCGTGGCGACGGCAGCAGCCGATCCGGGCGCGCTTTAAAGCCCGAGCTCCCTCGGGGCCCAGCCGGCGAAGGCCTGGGCGAGAGCGACAACGCGCCAGTGATAGGCCTGCTCGACCAGGGCCTGATCGACCGCCATCGGGTAATAGAACGCGATCGCCCGCAAGGGGACTTGCGATTCGATTCCGCCGCGCGGTCCCCGAACGATGAAGCTTCCAACGACCGTATCCTGCGAGGAGCCCGCAGGTCCGGTCCCGCCACTGCTCGGGCCGAGATAGATCCAGTCGATCCGGACCTCGAGAACCGGCGCGCCTCTGTCGCCAGGGGCGAGATGAGGCCCCAACGCTCGAGGCAAAGCCTGCGCAAGCGCCTGCTCCATCCATGCCGCGGTCGGGTCGCCTTTGAGCGCGCGCAGCGGCGCGACATTGACCACGATGCCGCGAAACCTGAGGCCGCTCTGGGCAAGCGCGCCAGACGCAGCGCCCGTCAACGAAAGGCCGAATGCGCCAAGGGCGGCAAGCGCGCCCCGGCGAGTCATGGCGCTGGCGACCATTCTCTTCCCCTTCCCGTCCGACCCGAGACAACGCGCGAAAGGCCTGCGAGGCGGTCAGCAGCCCGTCGGATAACGGCGCTCCGAACGCCCTTTCATCCTGCCGCGCTTGTAGACGCGGTCGCTGACCGCGTCCGCCGCGATCAACGATCGCAGCTACAATCTGCGCCGACCCAGAGCAATCTATCTAAAGCCCCAGCTCCCTGGGCGCCCAGCCGGCAAACGTCTGCGCAAGCGCCGTCACTCGGCCTTGCAAGGCACGCTCGACCAGGGTCTGATCGATCGCCATCGGGATATAGAAAGAGATCGCCCGCAACGGCGCCTTGGCGACAATTCCGCGCGGCCCTTTCAGCAGGAGCGTGCCGTTGATCGTGTCTTGGGTCTGCCTGAAGAAGCCGGGTCCACCGCTGCTGGATCCGAGATACAGAGTAGTCGATCCGCGCGACCAGCGTCGCCCCGCCGCGATCGCCTGGCGCCATATAGGGCGCGAGCGCATGAGCCAGCGCCCCGGGAAGCGCTTCCTCCACCCACGCCGCAGTGGGATCCCCCATGCTGGCCCGGATCGGCGAAACGTCGACTTTGATGGCGCGGATGCGCAGGCCAGGCTGCGCCGACGCGCTCCGCATTGCCGCCATCGGTGGAAGAACAAGCGCGCCGAGCGCGGCGATCGCTGCGCGGCGGGTCAAGGGGAACGCGGACATGACGCAACCTCCTGTTCAACAGGTCGCTTCGCAGCGCATGCCGCTATATATAGGCGACCTTGACGATCTCGTAGCTCTTGCCGCCGCCTGGCGTGTTCACTTCGATGCTATCGCCGGCCTTCTTGCCGATCAGCGCCCGTCCGGTCGGCGATGTGATCGACACCTTGCCAGACTTCACGTCCGCTTCGCTTTCGCCAACGATTTGAAACACACGCTGCTTTTCGGTGTCTTCGTCGATCAAGGTGACGGTGGCGCCGAACTTGATCGTGGTCCCATTTAATTTCGTCACGTCGATCACTTCGGCGCGCTGCAACAGGTCCTCGAGTTCGAGGATGCGGCCCTCGTTGTGCGACTGCGCCTCTTTGGCGGAGTGATATTCGGCGTTTTCCGACAGATCGCCATGCGATCGCGCCTCGGCGATCGCGGCGACGATCCGCGGCCGCTCAACCTGCTGGCGACGAGCAAATTCAGCCTCCAAGGCTGCGTGCCCTGCGGCGGTCATGGGTAGCTTTTCCATTGCCTATCCGTAAAAAAATACTGCCGCGACGGCGTCTTTCTGCGCCGTCACGTCAGATAATCCTGCAACGCTCTGACTTCGAGCTCGCCACTCGCGACGGCTCGGATCCCGTCGGCCGCCGCGATGGCCCCTGAAACTGTGGTGTAGTAGGGCGTCTTTTGCAAGAGGGCGGCGCGGCGCAAGGGCTTCGAATCGGCGAGCGAGGTCGCCCCCTCGGTGGTGTTGAACATGAGCTGCACCGCGCCGTTGCGCACCGCGTCCGCCGCATGCGGGCGGCCCTCCGACACCTTGTTGACCTTTTCCGCCTTCAGCCCATGGGCGGTCAGGTAGCGCTGGGTCCCGCCGGTGGCCAGGATCCTGAACCCGAGCGCCTGCAGCTTGCGCAGCGGCTCGACGATCTTCTCCTTGTCGGCATCGCGCACGGAGACGAACACGGCCCCCGATGTCGGGGGCCGCGATCCGGCCCCGAGCTGGCTCTTGGCGAAGGCGATTTCGAACGAGCGGTCGATGCCCATGACCTCGCCGGTCGAGCGCATTTCCGGCCCCAGCACGGTGTCGACGCCGGGAAAGCGGGCGAAGGGAAACACCGCTTCCTTGACCCCGACATGGTCGAGCTTTTCAAGCTTGAGGTCGAACGAAGCGAGTTTTTCGCCCGCCATGATGCGGGCGGCGATCGCGGCGATCGGCTTGCCGATCACCTTGGCGACGAACGGCACCGTGCGCGAGGCGCGCGGGTTGACCTCGAGCACGTAGATCTCGCCGCCTTTGAGCGCGTATTGCACGTTCATGAGCCCGCCGACTTCGAGCGCGCGCGCCAGCTTCTGCGTCTCGTCCTTGAGGCTCGCGATCGTCTCGGGCGTCAGCGATCGCGGCGGCAGCGAGCAGGCGCTGTCGCCCGAGTGGATGCCGGCCTCCTCGATATGCTCCATGATCCCGGCCACGACCACCGTTTCGCCGTCGCTCAACGCATCGACGTCGATCTCGATCGCGTCCGCGAGGTAGCGGTCGAACAGCAGCGGGTTCTTGCCGAGAACCGTGTTGATCTGGCCGGTCTTGTCGTTCGGGTAGCGCGCCTTGACGTCGGACGGCACCAGGCTCGGCAAAACGCCGAGGAGATAGTCGTCGAGCGCGGTCTGGTCGTGGATGATCGCCATCGCCCGGCCGCCCAGCACATAGGACGGGCGCACCACCAGCGGCAGCCCGAGATCGGCGGCGATGAGGCGCGACTGCTCGACCGAATAGGCGATGCCGTTCTTCGGCTGCTTCAAGCCCAGCTTGTCGAGGAGCCGCTTGAAGCGGTCGCGGTCCTCGGCGAGATCGATCGAAGTCGACCGAGGTGCCAAGGATCGGCGCGCCCGATCTGTTCGATGGCGTGGGCGAGCTTCGAGCGGCGTCTGGCCGCCGAACTGGACGATCACGCCCTTGAGCGGCCCCGCTCGCGCTCCTTGTCGAGAATCGCCAGCACGTCCTCGGCGGTCAGCGGCTCGAAATAGAGCCGGTCCGACGTGTCGTAGTCGGTCGAGACGGTCTCCGGATTGCAGTTGATCATGATCGTCTCGTAGCCCGCCGCGCTGAGCGCGAACGAGGCGTGGCAGCAGCAATAGTCGAACTCGATCCCCTGCCCGATCCGGTTCGGGCCGCCGCCGAGGATGACGATCTTCTCGCGCTCCGAAGGATCGGCTTCGCATCGGACCTCGCCGGCGAACGGGGCTTCGTAGGTCGAATACATGTAGGCCGTGGGCGAGGCGAATTCGGCGGCGCAGGTGTCGATGCGCTTGAACACGGGCTGAACGCCGAGCCGTCTGCGAGCCGCGGTCGACCTCGGCTTCGGCCTTGCCGGTGAGCGCCGCAAGGCGCGCGTCCGAGAAGCCGCTCGCCTTCAGCGCTCTCATGTTGCCCGCGTCGGGCGGCAGGCCATGAGCGCGCACCTTGCCTTCGAGCGCGACGATCTCGGCGATCCGTTCGAGGAACCAGGGGTCGATCTTGCTCGCAATCGTGGATCTCGTCGACGCCCATCCCCAAGCGCATCGCCTGCGCCACTTTGAGCAGGCGATCGGGCGTCGGCTGGCCGATCGCGGCGCGCAGCACGTTGTGGTCGTCGCCGAGGCCAAGTCCGTCGATTTCGATCTCGTCGAGCCCGTCGAGGCCGGTCTCGAGCGAGCGCAACGCCTTCTGCAGCGATTCGGGAAAGGTGCGGCCGATCGCCATCGCTTCGCCGACCGATTTCATCGCCGTCGTCAGCATCGGCTCGGCGCCGGGAAATTTCTCGAAGGCGAAGCGCGGGATTTTGGTGACGATGTAGTCGATCGTCGGCTCGAACGACGCCGGCGTCGCGCCGCCGGTGATGTCGTTGGCGATCTCGTCGAGCGTATAGCCGACCGCGAGCTTGGCCGCGACCTTGGCGATCGGAAATCCGGTCGCCTTCGACGCCAGCGCCGACGAGCGCGAGACGCGCGGGTTCATTTCGATCACCACCATGCGCCCGTCGGCCGGATTGACCGCGAACTGCACATTCGAGCCGCCGGTCTCGACCCCGATCTCGCGCAAAACCGCGATCGAGGCGTCGCGCATGATCTGGAATTCCTTGTCGGTCAGCGTCAGCGCCGGCGCGACGGTGATCGAATCGCCGGTGTGGACGCCCATCGGGTCGATGTTTTCGATCGAGCAGATGATGATGCAATTGTCCTGCTTGTCGCGCACCACCTCCATCTCGAATTCTTTCCAGCCGAGCACGCTCTCCTCGATCAGCACCTCGTCGGTCGGCGAAGCGTCGATGCCGCGCTCGACGATCTCGATCAATTCGCTTCGCGTGTAGGCGATGCCCCCGCCGGTGCCGCCCATGGTGAAGCTCGGGCGGATGATCGCGGGCAAGCCGATGTCGTCGACCGCGGTCAACGCCTGCGACGAGCGTCTTCACCTGATGCGAGCGCGGCGTCTTGAGACCGATTCTTCGTCATCGCCTCGCGGAACCGCTCGCGGTCCTCGGCCTTGTCGATCGCGTCGGCGGTGGCGCCGATCATCTCGACGTCATACTTTTCGAGCACGCCCATCTTGCGCAAGCGAGAGCGCGCAGTTGAGCGCCGTCTGGCCGCCCATGGTCGGCAGGAGCGCGAAGCCGCCGGGATCGCGTGGCGCTCCTTGGCGATGATCTTCTCGACGATCTCGGGCGTGATCGGCTCGATATAGGTCCGGTCCGCCATGTCGGGATCGGTCATGATGGTGGCGGGATTGGAATTGATGAGGACGATTCGATAGCCTTCCGCGCGCAGCGCCTTGCAGGCCTGCGTCCCCGAATAATCGAACTCGCACGCCTGGCCGATGATGATCGGGCCCGGCGCCGATGATGAGGATGGTGGAGATGTCGGTGCGCTTGGGCATGAGTCCTCTAAGGCCGGGCGCTCCGAGCCTCGCTCCTATCCGAACCGCTTTTGCACGAGATGAGGCCCCTTCGCGACCGAAATCGGCGGAAGGCGGGCTTCTTCAGATCGTCAGGCGACCAGGCGGCAGGCTGCGCGGTATCGGCCTCGGCGGCTCCCTAGCGGAAAATCTAGCGGTGTGGAAGGGCGGCTCTGCGAGCAGGCGCGGGACGCTTGATTTCCGTACACGGAAATATTGCCGCCACTCCGGATTCCGTGTACAGAAATTCATGAAGATCGTGTGGGACGAGGTCAAGCGTCAGACCAACCTCGCCAAGCACGGTCTCGACTTTGCCGATCTCGACACCGGCTTCTTCTCCGAAGCCGCGTTGGGCCCTACAGACAAAGGCCGCTTCGTCGCGGTCGGCGAATGGGCCGGGACGGAGGTCACAGTGGTCTTCAGACCTTTGGGCGCCGAGGCCATCTCTGTGATCTCGATGCGACCCGCAAGCCGAAAGGAGCGAGGACGATGACGTCGAAGAAATTCTCGGCAGGAGCGCCCCCTGACGGATCATGAAGAGGCGGAAGTTCAGCGCATGATCGCCAGTGACCCCGACAACCCGGAGCTGTCGGACGAACAGATCGCGGGGCTTCGACCGTTTGCCGAAGTGCTTCCAGCTCTGGCGGAGAGCGCAAGACGCGGTCCCGGCCGGCCGAAGCTCGACCAGACGCTCGAGCCCGTGACGTTGCGCCTCGACCGAGCGGTCGTGGAGCACTTCCGCGCTCAGGGCGCCGACTGGCGCAAACGCATGGCGCGGGCGTTGGCGAAGGCGGCGTCCTGAGAGCAAGCTTCCAAGACGCCCTTTGACGAACTCGACTTGCCCCGATAGGCGCCCCGAACGTCGCTGAGACATGTGACCGACGGCCGAGCGCGAAGCGATCTATGCGTTCCAGTAAAGATCGCGCCGCCGCGCTTTTCGATATTCGGGACAACGCGTTCGTCTCAAGCCCTTCTGAAGAACCCAGGATGGAGAGTGTACAGCATGGCGAAGATCGTCTTCGGAATGAACCAGTCCCTGGATGGCTACGTCGACCACCAGGAATTTGCGCCTGGCCCCGCGCTTTTCCAGCACTTCATCGAGCAAGCGCGCGGCCAGACCGGCAGTGTCTATGGCCGCCGCCTGTACGAGGTCATGCGCTATTGGGACGAAGACCATCCTGAGTCGACCCGGAGGACCGCGACTTCGCGGCGGCGTGGCGGGGCCAGCCGAAGTGGGTCGTGTCGCGCTCGTTGACGTCGGTCGGCCCCAACGCCACCCTTCTCGGGGATGACCTCGAAGCGGCGATACGCGGACTGAAGGCTCAGTTCAGCGGGGAGATCCAGGTCGGAGGACCGGACCTGGCGCGAAGCCTGACCGACCTTGGCCTTGTTGACGAATATCAACTCTACCTCCGCCCCGTCGTGCTCGGTCGCGGCAAGCCCTTCGCCGGCCCCCGGCCGCCGCTCCGCCTTGTGGCGAGCGATCGAATTGGCGAGGACGCGATCAGGCTGACCTACGTTCCTGCTTGACCGGGCGCATGGCGGGGCTTTTGCCAAAGACGGCCTCTTGAGACGGAGCAAAGCGAATGACGACAATTCACTGCCGCTGCGGGGCGGTCGAGATCGAGATCAACGCCGAGCCGATCGTCCAGTTGTTCTGCCATTGCGACGACTGCCAGGCGGTGCATGGCGGCGCCTATGTCCCGGAATCCGTCTATCCGGCCGACGCGGTCAAGGTCGTCCGCGGCGATCCTATGGCCTGGAAACTGAAGCGCAGTCCCCGCCTCACCTGCCGCGAATGCGGCACGCGCCTGTTCATCGATGTGCTACGGCGCGCCTGCGCGGCGTCAATGGATATCTGCTCCCGCCGGGCGACTTCCAGCCTGCGTTTCATGTCCAATGCCAGTTCGCCGTCCGGCCTGCCGTCGACGACCTGCCGCATTATAAGGGCATGCCGTCGCGTTTCGGCGGCTCGGACGAGAGGGTTGGGTGGTAGCGCCACCCATTGGCAAGCCGATGACAGGTCGTCCAGTAAAAAGGGTAATGTTCAACGAGGGCGAGCGCATGTTGGTTAAATCAGGAGTGCCGTTGCGATGCAAAAGCCACTTCATTTGACAGCGGAAACGAGCGTTGCCGACGGCTTCGCGCTGACGGTTGAGACCGCGTGCAGAGACTTTGAAGTGCTCTCGGCATTAGTTCGAAACGAAATCAGCTTGACGGGTGATGCTCTCATGGCAAACCGCGCCGGGGGTGCCATTCGAATGGCCTTAGCAAAATCGTTCTTGTTTTATGCCGAGCGCGCTCGCAAGATCTCTGAGCAAGGATTCAGCTCTCTGAATATCCCCGCAGTAGAGCGAAAATCATTTTTACGAGATATGAAGCGGATCACAAAAGTCCGCGACCGTGAACGAACACGGGTTTGATCCAAAACCTGGGAAACGAGGCAAGCAATCGTCTCCTTCCATACATCTTCACGAGGTTGAGGAAGCTGCGCTTGACGAAACTGCTCTCGTGATTCTCAGCGCCGAAAATCTGATGGGGCCAATCAATCTGTTCGACTACTATGCACCTATAAATAATATGCGCAGGATCGCCGGATTCGTCGTCTGTGAAGTATCCGGGTTCGCCTGATTTTTGAGGGGTTGGCGAAGGTCGGCAAGTCGTTGCATTTGCAAGGATGGAGCGTCTGTCGGCTTGATTTCTTGCAAATTGATCGGGGCGTTTCGTAGTGATTCTGTCTCTCCGTCGGCTTGGCGGAGGGTGATTCGATGCGGCCTAGGGAGCGGCGCGACAGCGGGCAGAACGATCTGTTCAAGGCCCGTCTCGACCAGATCGTCGACACGGACCACGCGCTGGCGAAGCTCGGTCGGGCGATCGACTGGCGCTTCCTCGAGGAGCGGTTCGGCGCGGTCTATTCCGACAAGGTCGGCCATCCGCCGCTGCCCACAAGACTGATGGCGGGGCTTTCGATCCTCAGACACATGCACGATCTCTCTGACGAGGATCTGTGCGCCCGCTGGGTCGGAGTCCTCTACCAGCTGTTCTGCGGCGAGGAGTTCTTCCGGCACAAGCTGACCTTCGACCGCTCGTCGCTGACGCGCTGGCGCCAGCGGATGCCGGGGAGGAGAAGCTCGTGGCGCTGATCCAGGAGAGCCTTGCGGTCGCCACGCGCACCGGCGCGGCCAGGCCGGCTGACTTCTCCAAGGTGATTGTGGATACGACGGTTCAGCCTAAGGCGGTGGCCTTTCCGACCGACGCCAAGCTCATGCATCGGGCGCGCGAGCGGCTGGCGAGGCTGGCCCGGAAGACGGGCGTCCAGCTTCGCCAATCCTACCAGCGGGTCGGCAAACATGCGCTGATCGCCCATCAGCGCTACGCCCACGCCAAGCAGTTCAAGCGCGCCAACCGGGCGCTGAGGACGATCCGCACTTATCTCGGTCGGGTCACGCGCGACATCGTGCGCAAGATCAAGGGCGACGTCGCATTGGAGGGCGTCTTCGCCCATCCGCTGATGCTCGCCCGCCGTGTGCGCGAGCAGCTTAAGCATCAGCGCGGAAAGAAGGTCTATTCTCTGCACGCGCCCGAGGTCGAGTGCATCGGCAAGGGCAAGGCCCATCGGCCCTATGAGTTCGGCGTCAAGGTCTCGCTCGCCACCACGCTCCATCGCTCCAAAGGCGGCCAGTTCATCGCCTACGCCAAGGCGATGCCGGGCAACCCCTACGACGGCCACACCCTCGCGACCGTGATCCCGGAGATCGAGATGCAGATCGGCGCGAACCTCTCGCGCATCGTCGCCGACCGCGGCTATCGCGGCCACAACGCCCCGCCCGACCACAGGTTCAAGGTCTATATCTCGGGTCAGAGACGCCGCGTAGCCAGAGACGATCAAACGCGAACTCCGCCGCCGCTCGGCGGTCGAACCGGTCATCGGCCATGCCAAGGCCGAGCATCGCATGGGTCGAAACTATCTCGCCGGGTCCCATGGCGACGCCGCCAACGCCGTCCTCGCCGCAGCCGGCTACAACTTCCGCCGGCTCATCAAATGGCTGGCTCTCTTGTTGTCCATAATCCTGGCCGCCCTCAACGCCCCGTCCAGTCAGGACTGCTCGCTGAAACCAGCATGAAGGTGTTCTTCACTGGCGACGGATTCGGGCGCCCGCGAGACGAACGCGCGTCAGCATAACGTCCTCTATGGCACCCCAATAAACGTTCGAGCCCCTCCAGAACCGATACCCGATCCGCGCCCCGACCTGGGTCAGGCCTGGGTTGATATGGGTGCAGAGGCTCGCATGGCTGATGTGCTCGACATTGGCGATGACGTCCCAGTGCTCGTCGAACTGGTAGCCGAAGCCGCCCAACTCGCGAAAATCCCCGCGGAAGCCGGTGTTGACGCGGTCGGCTCGTCGCGCAGCGCGAGGTGTACCGACGGCGCCGAACTCGCCCTCGAAGAACCCCTTACAGATCGGAATGCGCCAGGTGAGGCCGGTGAAGCCGTAGATCGTCTTGCCGCCGGTGTTGATCATCCGCCGATGTTCATGTGCGGAATCAACAACGACCAAAACGACGGGCCCGCCGAAGTTGTTGCGTAGCCGATCGGCGTGGACAGAAGTTCCCCCGACACGTCGACCGGCGACCCTTGTCACGGATCGAGTTGTGGGCGTAAACGCCGGCGCGGACCTCATCGAGAAAGTTGATGTAGGTGTTCGGTCCCGGAGCGATCAGAGGCGCAGGCGCCGGCATCGTGTTGTCGATGCCGAGGACATGTCGGCCGCCGCAGCCGGCATGATCGCCAGCGCAGCCCACAAGTCCGGAAAGAACGGCCGCCTTGGCCCCCTGCCCCCACGAACGCCCCTCAATTCAACGCCCCCCGCTCAACCTGAATAGAGCCGCTGGCGATCCGGCGCAATCACGCGAGGCTCCTGCATCGGTCCCGGGCGCATTTTCAGACCGAGTGTGGCGCCGACGACATACACGGGGCTTGCCCCCCTGCTCCGACGCACCGTTTCGTGATCCGCGATGTCCGCTTGAGGTCGAAACCGGTCAAACTGTGTTGACCCCAGGCGGAATTCACGCTTCGACGATTGCGCGAAAGGTTTTGGCGATCAGATCATCGACGAGCGGCGGGGGCGGCTCACGGCGCCTCAAATGTCCCTTGATGGATGCAACGGGCGCTTCAGCCAGCACGTAGGCGGCGCTCTGCATCTCTGCGGCGCCGGCGCTGCCGAAAGCCTGTCGAGCAAAGCGTTCGACAAGCCGTGAAGCGGTCTGCTTGTTCGCGAACTCCTCCGTCAGCGATGCCGGCCAATCGCCCTCGACGAAATCATGCCGGCTGTAGAGCAGAAGCAGGCAGGCGTCCTCCAGATGGAGGCGGGCCCAGCGGGGCGTATGCAGCGCAGCCGCAAGCCCGTCGCCGGCGTCGATCGCCGCAACGAACCCCTCCTGATAGGCGAGGATCGTCGTCAGCCACACTTCACCGAGGAGGGCGTCGCGCGAAGGGAAGCGATAATAGAACGAACCTTTCGGCGCCTTGAGCCGCTCGACAACGAAATCGACCGTCACCGAAGCGGGCCCGCGCTCGCTGGCCAGGGCGCGCGCCGCGGCGAGGAAGTCCTGATTATCGAAGAGCGCCCGTCCCATTTATGTAGACTACAGGGTCTAGACCTTTGCGTCAAGATGTGCGATCAGGACGCCATCACGCAGAGAACGGAGGCTCTTATGTCCGCACCAGAAAACCAACGCGACGCGGCTGAAATTGACCGGTTGCTCGCCGGGGCGGCCAAAACCATGGCGGGCGCTCGCTTTTGCTGGCTCGTCACCTCGTCCGGAGATGGCGGCTTCGGCGCCCGGCCGATGGGACGATTGCCGAGGGAGGACCAGCGACGCCGAGTGGACGATCAGGTTCCTGACTGACGGCCGGTCGCACAAGGCGGCTCAAATCCGCCATAGCGCCGGGGTCGCCGTCATATTTCAGCACGAAGCGGACGACGCCTATGTCAAGGTCTCCGGCGTGGCGCGCCTGTACGACGGCGGCGCGCCAGCCTTTCCGCGGTGGAGGCGAGCCTATGACGTTTATTTTCCGACTGAGCAGGACCGCACCAACGCCTCCCTGGTCGAGATCGAGGCCCAGCATATGGAGCTCTGGATTCGCGGCGTTACGCCGGAGCCGTTCGGATTGTCTCCGACCATCCTCGATCGGACCACACCAGCCGGTTGGCGCCTCGCATAGGCCGACTAAAGGCGTTTTCTATCTGCTCTCGACATCAAGCTTGCGTCCCTTAGAGCGACCGCCGTCGCGCCGGACGCCCGGCGGCCCTTCCGGCTCCTGCAATGATTTGATTGGCTCTTATCGCCTAATCTGTTGTTTGCGGAAATCTGGGCAGGGGCCGTCATGGCCGCGCTCGTCGCGGCCATCCACGCCGCCCCGCCGCGATGACCGGTACCGCGAAAATAATCATGTTTCGTTTCAGATACTTATCCTGATCGAGTGTGTTCTCGTGGGTGGCCGGGTCGAGCCCCCCGGCCATGACGTCTGCTCATGGCTCGCTGCGCCATCGCCTAACGCTATAAGAGCCATTTGATTTATCGAGGGTTTCCGCCTCATAACGCCGCCTCGACGGGAGCTTTCCGCAAACATTTTCTTCCAGAATTTCCGAACACGTGCTATTCTGTGGCGTTTTTCCCCTGAGGCGCCGGCGGGCGCCCGCGGAACGGAGAGTTGATGATAAGTCAAGAGACCGCGCCGGCGCCCCGGCATTTGGGCGCCGATGGCGCGATCGTGCGGCGGCGGATTTTCGCCCGGCTGCGCGAGGGATTGGACTATGACGAAATCGGGGCCCTGGAAGGCGTAACCACAGAACGCGTCCGCCAGATCGTGGCCGAGGCGCTGCAGAACACGCAGTCGACCGGCACGGCGTCAGCCTGCCGAGCTGCAAGTGGACCGGGTCTGCAACGTCCGGGCGCATAAATCCTGCTTCCGGCAAAAGATTATAGAATAGCGTTATTTTTATACAATCCGAATGTGCTGCCAGGTATCTGTAAGCAGACTATCGACCGCTCGTCAAACTCCGATGCAAGCCACACTTACGCAGCCGATTTAGGATATCGCGCGGCGTAATTCTTGTGAATTTCACTAAGGTACGACAATTCGCCCAGCACTTGCGGATTGGATTTCAGCCCGTGCTTACACGCGTATTCGTACAATGCTGATAAATCATGGTTGCCTGGCTCTGGGCCGACAGCCCTTCCAGTGTACTTGCTTTGGTAGAAACTAAGACAGCTCGGATGGCTAGTTCAGCCGCGTGCGCCATTTAAAAAAATACCTCGGCCAATTGGGTTGTCCATTGACTATATCGGCCATACCGAGGGCTTGGTCTCGATACATACGCGCTCGCGCGTGCCATTCCAACGCGGGGAAAGGTGTGTTCAAAGGTGGAAAAATCGGCGGTTGCACGGGCTATTCTCGTAACTGCCGATCGGTCTTACGTGACACGTCTCACAATCTATCTTGTTGGCGGCATACCCTCAAATGGTTTCTGGGGTTTCGAGATCGTCGAGAACTCCGCGCGCAATCTTAGCCTCCATGTCCTTTCGGGCTTTAACGCCGAATCCCAGCGTGTAAAGCAACGTCGCGGCACCCTTGTGTGCAGTAATTGCAGTAAAATCGCACATACCTCGGTAGTAACGACGCTCAATGGCATTCAAAACATCGTCAAGCGCTTCTAATGCGGCGCTGACTTTTGCCTTCGCTGGGGCCTTTAACGCCACCGCTTTTCCATCACCTACGGCCAGCAACAGATCGTGATGCGCAAACCTACGATTGCGCCAATCTCGACAAAACGCTGTTTTGCCTCTCACTTCCTCAAGAAGATCGGCCAGCTGTTTCTTCAAATTAGCGTCCGCCACTAAATTCGGCAAATTGAAAACCGTAAGATTGTCTTTTCCAACGGACTTCGGCGAATCGGTTAGCCGAGCCATATGGAGCATGTTCGTCTCGAATTGCTGCTCCTGAGAGAATAATCGGAAAAAGCCAGGCGCAGACTGATTTCATCGTTCAATTCTCTTATCATTCGTGCCGAATAATTCGAGAAACTCTCCCCAATAAAGGTGCAACAGCGAGACCTGTTCAAACATGGACGTATATTGCTCCGAGCGCTTCTCCCATCGCCATGATATTGCGCTGCCGCATTTCATCGGCTGTCATCAGGATATCCTCCACCCGCTTCAGATGATCAGTCAGCTCAGATAGGTGTCTTGACCGCCCACGACCATGTTCTCATCCTGTTCCCCATCGACACCGTTGCCAAATCCCAGCAATGGAATGACAAGTTTCGGCCAAAGTCCGGTCCTTCTCGAGGCCGCCGGTGCGGCGCGCTCTCCACCCAACTCCGACGTCCAATGCCACTGTCCGCTATGTCCGCTTGACGTGAAAACCGGGCGAGTTGATTGAGTTTGACCCTAGAGCGATCGCCCTCGCACCGGAGAGACGCCGACGCAATCGGCTTCTCTGCAATCTATTGATCTATTTGCTTTTCCGCCGCGATAGCGCCGCCTGATCGGAGTTTCGCAACATTGTCTTCATGATTTTCAGAATATATGCTATTCTGTGGCGTTTTCCCTTAAAGCGGCCTCACGCCCGCGTTAAGGAGAATTGAGAATGGTTCAGGAGACAACGCTTGTGCGCCGGCCTTTGAGCGCGCTCGGCAAGATGCGGCGGCGAAAGCGGATCTTCGCTCGCTTAAGGGAAGCCGCGAGCTACGAGGAGATCGCGGCTGAGGAAGGCGTGAGCCGCGAGCGCATCCGGCAGATCGTCTCCGAGGTCTTGCAGAAGCGGTCGGTCGACAGCGGCGCGGACCATGCGAAGCTGCAATTGGACCGCCTGCTTCCGGCGATGCAACTCGCGGCCGAAGCCATCGCCGCGGGCGATGTCTCGGCCATCACGCCCTATCTGAAGGTGATCGATCGGCTCGATCGCTATCAGTCCGTCGCCGGCGCCCATCAGGTCTATGACGATGAAGCGCGCAAGAAGCTCATGGACAAGATCAACCGCATGGCCGAGAATTTCGGCATCGACGAGAACTTCGCCGCGGCGGTGGAGGCGCACCTGAAGGCGACCGGCGGCCTGCCCCCTGACGATTGGGGCAAGGAGGGCGCGGTCGAGGGGTTTGCGGAGCCGAGCGAGGCCGATGCGGTCGAAGGGCCTGCGGACCCGGCCGAGGCGCAGCAGGAGGGGCCAAGCGAGGCGGCCAACTGGATGTCCGTCTGAGCCTTAACCCGCAACCTGCGAGGCGAGTTGAGCGGGCTCCCGATTTTTTCATTTGGACTCGCCGCAACCCTTTGAAAAGTCCCGATTCGGCCAAGAGAATCCAAGGGGAAACAAGGATTTTTCCTTGGTTTTTCTTGGCTTTCCTTGCACGCAACTCGCCCTCAGGTTGCGCCCGAGGCGTCTCAAGATCACGCCTTGACCGCGCCCGCGGTCAGGCCGGCGACGATCCATCGCTGCGCCAACAGGAACATCAGGATCGCGGGCAGGATCGTCAGCGTGATGAAGGCGAGCACCAATTGCCAGGGGTCGAAGTATTGGCCCTGGTAGGCCATGAGGCCGAGCGTCCAGGGGTAACGCGACTCGCTGTTGAGGACGATCAGCGGCAAGAGATAGGCGTTCCAGCTGTCGACGAAGGAAATGATCGCGACGGTCGACAGGATCGGGCCGGACAGCGGCAGGGTGATGTAGAAGAAGTAGCGGAAGTATCCGCACCCATCCATCATCGCGGCGTCCAAGAGCTCGAGCCGGCAGCTGCCTGAACGCGTTGCGGAGAAGAAGAACGCTGATCGCCAGCGAAAAGGCGACCTGGGGCAGGATCACCCCCCAATAGGTGTCGAGAAGGCCGAGGTCGCGGATCTTGATGAAGAGGGGCGGAATGGCGGTCGCCAGCGGAAACAGGAGCCCGAGCTGCAGATAGCTCAAGAGATAGCGATCGCCGAAGAAGCTTGAGGTGGGCGAAGGTGAACGCCGCCATCGACGAAAGCGCGAGCGTCAGCGCGACGGTGAAGATCGCGATATCAGGAGCGAATTGCCGAGCACCTGCCAATAGCGATAGCCGGCCAGGATGTCCCAGTAGTTCTTCCACACCCAGACGCGCGGCAGCGAGAACGGATGTGACTGCAGATCGCCGAGCTCCTTGAAGCCGCCCAGCGCCGTCGCGATGAGCGGGGACGAGCACGACGCCGGCGAGCACGACGAGCGCGGCGAAGAGCGCGAGATTCGCCAGCGCGCTGGACGGCGCCCCGAGGCTCGTGCGCCGCCGCCCCGACGGCCGGCCGGATGCCAATCGCCGTCTCAGTCATCGCGCATGAAGAGCCGCTGGTAGCCGAAGGCGAAGGTCACGCAGATGACGAACAGCACGACGCCGACAGCCGAGCTGAAGCCGAAACGCATCCGGGTGATGCCGAAATAATAGAGGTAGGAGACCATCGTGTTGGTCGTCTCGAACGGACCGCCGCCGGTCAAGGGCGGGATGAAGTCGAAGAGCTTCAGCGAGCCAATGACCGAGAAGAAGATCGAGCAAGCCGGATCATCGGCCCGAGGAGCGGGAGCGTGATGTGCCGGAAGCGCTGAAACGCGCTCGCCCCGTCCATCTCGGCCGCCTCGAGCAGCGACTTGTCGATGCCCTGCAGGCCCGCGACATACAGCATCGTGTAGAAGCCGAAATATTTCCACAAGATCACGATCAGCACCGCGCTGAACGCCCAGGTCTTGTCGGCGAGCAGATAGTAGGGCTCGAGGCCGAGCGCGCCGGTGACCACGCTCGAGAGTCCGAAGCTCCCGTCGAACATGAAATGCCAGATCAGGCCGGCCGCCACATCGGCAAGGACATAGGGGAGGAAGAAAATCATCCGGAACCAGGCGGCGCCGGTGATCCGCCCGGCGACCATCAACGCCACGCCGAGCGCGAGCGGTTGCTGGACGAGGAGCGTGACGGCGATGACCAGGCCGTTGTTGATCAGCGAGCGGTTGAAGGTCGCGTTGCCGAACAGGTAGCTATAGTTCTTGAGCCCGATGAACTTCTCGGGCCGGCCGTAGCCGTCCCAGTGGAAGAAGCCGAACCAGCCGGCCTCGACGATCGGCAGGAAGACGAAGACGGTAAACAGGAGAAGCGCCGGCGGCAGAAAGATGACGACGACCGCCCAGCCGCTTGCGGACATGCGCCGGGCGGGTTCGACATGGGTCGTCTCGATGGCCGAGGTCGACTCGATCGCCGTCAAGAAACCGGTCCTCGCAATCCTGGCGCCGGCCCCGCCGCGGCGCGCGGCGAGGCCGAGAAACAAAAACCAGCGCCTATTGCTGGTCGGCCGCCTCTTGAATCGCGGCCGCCGCCGCTTCCGGCGTCATTTCGCCGGCTGCGACCGCCACCGACACGTCGTTGATGACCCGGCCAACGGCGGGTCCCAGATCCTGGTCGAAAAAGTTCTGGTGGTAGGTCGTCTTGGCGAGATCGGCGGCGAGGCGCTTGAAATGCGGGTCGGTGAACGCGGCCTCCGAGCCCTTGACGACCGGTATGTAGGCCGCGTTCGCCGCCGCCTCCTCGGCGTATTTCTCCTGGCTGAAGAATTTGAGGAAATCCACCGCCTCCGGGGGCGCGGACTTGCTGACGAGCCAGCCGTTGATGCCGCCCAAGGTGTCGGTCGCCTTGCCCTTGCCGCCGGCTACGATCGGGAAGGACAGGATGCCGATATCCTCTTCGGCCAAGCCCTTGCCGCTGGTCGAATTCGGCCCCTGCATGCCGAGCAGCCATTGGCCCATGAGATCCATCGCCGCCTTGCCGTCGCCGAACATGCCGGACGATTCCGCATGCTTGGTTGCGAGATAACCCGGCTGGAACGGCTCGAGAGCGCCGAGTTCGCGCAGCCGCTTGCCGGCCTCGACGAAGGTCGCGTTCTTGAACCCGCCATCCTTTCCAGCCTTGGCGTCGGCAAGCGCGTGTTCGCCGCCGATGCGCATCACGAGATAGGAATAGTAGAAGTGCATCGGCCACTTCTCGCCGGCGCCGACGACGATCGGGGTGACGCCGGCCGCCTTGAGCTTCTTCACGGCGCCAAGAAAATCGTCCCAGCTCTTGATGTCCTCAGCCTTCACGCCCGCCTTCTCGAACAATTTCTTGTTGTAATAGAAAGCGACTTCGCCGACCTCGAACGGAACGCCGACCACCTTGCCGTCGACCTTAAAGGCGTCGTTCGCGGTCTGGGACAGCGCCCCCTCCCACGGCGCGACATCAGCGGTGATGTCCTTGAGAAAACCCGCCTTGTCCTGCGCCTGCATGACCCCGCCACCCCAGCTGTAGAACAGCTCGGGGCGGGACTCGGAGGACTGCAGCATGGTTGGAAGCTTGGCCTTGAAGGCCTCGTTCTCCAGATACTTGAACTCGACCTTCACGCCGGGATGCGCTGCATTGTAATCGTTGGCGATCTTCTCCCAAACCGCCTTTTGAGCCGGGTTCTCGCTGACATGAAGGACGGTGATGTGTGTTTCGGCGTAGGCCGGAGCGCTCAGAGCGCTGAAGCAGGCGGCCGCCAGGAACGCAAGTTGGCGAAGTGTCATGGGCTTCCTCCGGAAGGACCTTGCTCGCGGCGTTGTTTTTGTCCGCAATGCGAAATAAATCTGTCTCGGCTCCGGACGCCTGTCAAGGCGATCCGCCGAAAATACTAGAAAAACCGGATCCCGACGGTTGACACGCCATCATCGACTTGAAAATAATTCCGCTTCCCGTAGAAAACCAGCGGGCCGAACGGACTCGCCCGGGCAATGAAGACCGCCGATCCCGAATTAATGCGAGCGATCAATCGCTTCCACGTGATGGACGCGATCCGCCAATTCGGTCCGATGTCGCGGGTCGAGATCTCGCAACTCACCGAATTGAGTTCGACGACCGTCTCCGCCATTACCGCGGCGCTGCTCGACGATCGGCTCATCATCCCGCTGCAGCTCGGCGCCGTGCGCGATGCGGGACGCGGCCGGCCCCGCGTCATGCTCAAGCTCAATCCGGGCGCGGCGCACGTGGTTGGCGTCAAGCTCGCCCACGACCATATCTCGGTCGCGGTAACGAATTTCTGCGCCGACATCCTGGGCTCGCTCGCGCTGCCGATTCGCATCGATCGCCAGACCGCGTCCGTTATCGCCGACCTGGTGGAAGATGGCGTCCGCCGTTGCGTCAGCGACACTGGCCTCGACATCGCGCAAATCTCAGGCGTCTGCGTCGGACTTCCAGGGGTCGTCGAGCGGATGGCGGGCATTTGCCGACAAAGCCCGATTCTTCAAGAGCGCGATGTGCCGTTCGGCGCTGATCTCGGTCATCGCCTTGGCGTGCCTTCTTCGATCGACAGCGACGTCAATCTCGTGACCCTTTCCGAGTACTGGTTCGGACAGGCGCGCGGTCTCAACGACTTTCTCGTCGTCAACGTCGAGCGCAGCCTGGGCCTTGGCATTCTTCACAATGGCGAATTGTTTCGCGGCGCGAACGGCCTCAGTCCAGACCTCGGCGATCTTATCGTTGGCTCTTTGAACGGCGGTGGGGGACGGCTCGCCGATGTGGCCTCGGAGGCGGCTGTGCTGATCGAAGCCGAGGCGCTGTTGCGCGAGAACGAGGTTGACGCAACGCTTCATCCCGGACGCGCGATTGCGCTCCTGTTGAAGCGCGCGGCCGGCGGCGATAAGCGCTGCGCGCGCGTGCTCGCCGCTGCGGGCGAGGCCCTTGGGTTCGCAGTCGCGAGCCTCATCACGCTGTTCGCGCCGCCGAAGGTGATCATTTCCGGGCGAGCCATGGCGACCAACGACCATTTCATCGAGCCTTTGCGCAAGACCGTGGCCGCCCTCCTGCCAGCGAGCCTCGCGGATGTATCCGACATTGTCGTTCGCGAATGGAGCGATGAAAACTGGGTGCGGGGCGCGGCGGCGATGACGCTCCGCGACCTCTACGGCGCGCCGTGGGGAACAACTGGACCAGCGCGGACTCGCGAGGCGCTGGCCGCGCCGCTCGGAGAATTGTGATGCAACCTGTCGGTATCGGAATCATCGGCTGCGGAAACATCAGCTCCGCCTATCTGACCGCTGCGAGAAAGTTCCCGATCCTCAACCTCATCGCGCTCTCCGACGCCAATCCCGCGACGGCAGAAGCCCGCGCGGCGGAATTTGGAATTCCGGCGCGTCCGGTCGACGCGCTGCTTGCCGATCCGGCAGTCGAAATCATCCTGAACCTCACGGTTCCGAACGCCCATGTCGATGTCGGCCTCAAGGCGATCGCCGCCGGCAAGCACGTCCACTCGGAAAAGCCGCTCGGCGTCGCGGTCGCCGAGGCCCGCCGACTGGTCGAAGCCGCGGCGGCCAAAGGCTTGCGGCTCGGCTCTGCGCCCGACACCTTTCTCGGCGGCGCCCACCAGACGGCGCGCCGCGCCGTCGATGAAGGGCTGATCGGCCGGCCGATTGGCGGCGCGGCCTTCTTCATGTGCCCGGGCCACGAGCGCTGGCACCCCAATCCGGGCTTCTATTACCTGGCCGGCGGCGGACCCATGCTCGACATGGGGCCTTATTATGTCACCGACCTGGTCAATCTTCTCGGGCCAGTGGCGAGCGTCAGCGGCGTCGCCACCCGAACGCGGTCCGAACGCGTCGTCACGAGCCAGCCGCTCGCGGGCGCTCGCATTCCCGTCGAGGTCGCGACACACGTCGCCGGGACGCTGATGTTCGTGAGCGGCGCGGCGGTCACGATGACAATGAGTTTTGACGTCGCGCGGCACAGACACGGTCCGATCGAACTTTATGGCGAGGCCGGGTCGCTCATCGTTCCCGATCCCAACTATTTTGGCGGCAAAGTGGAATTGGCGACCGCGGCCGAGGACTGGCGCGAAATCCCGACCCAAGGTCCCTACGCCGACGGCAACTACCGCATCCTTGGCCTTGCTGACATGGCGCAAGCGATCCGCTCGGGCAGGCCGCATCGCGCCAGCGGAGAGCTGGCGTTCCATGTGCTTGAAGTGATGGAGGCGTTCCAGATCTCCTCCGACACGGGCAAAGCCGTTGCGATCTCGACCCGGCCGGAGCGGCCCGCGCCCTTGCCGCCCACGCTCGGCGTCGGCGAACTCGACTAGAAAAGATTGACGGAGGAAAGCATGCGCGAAGCGCTCATCGTTTGGGGAGGCTGGAGCGGCCACGAGCCGGAGGCCGGCGCTCACATCGTCGGCAAGATGCTCGAGGAGCATGACTTCAAGGTCTATATCGAAGACACCACCGAAGCCTTCGCTGATCCGGCGATTGCGGACATGAGTTCTCATCGTGCCGATCGTCACGATGTCCAAGATCGAAAAGGAAGAGGTCGAGAACCTGACCGCCGCAGTGCGAGGCGGCGTTGGCCTGGCGGGCTATCACGGGTGCATGGGCGACGCGTTCCGCGACAGCGTCGACTATCAATTCATGTGCGGCGGCCAATGGGTCGCCCACCCCGGCAACGTCATCGACTACCAGGTCGACGTCACGAAGCCCGACGACCCGATCATGCAGGGGATCTCGAGCTTCCCCTATCGGTCCGAGCAATATTACATGCACGTCGATCCTGCGAACGAAGTGCTCGCGACAACCACATTCTCCGGGGAGCACGCGCCGTGGACCAAGGGGGTGGTGATGCCGGTCGTGTGGAAGCGCAAGCATGGGCAGGGACGCGTCTTCTACTCTTCGCTCGGCCATGTCGCGGCCGAGTTCGGCGTGCCCGAGATGAAAACGATCCTTGAGCGCGGCATGCTGTGGGCGGCGCGCTGAAGGCGGGCTTCTCGCCATGATCCGCAACCCGATCCTGCCGGGCTTCAATCCCGACCCGTCGATCTGCCGTGTGGGCGAGGATTACTACGTCGCGACCTCGACTTTTGAGTGGTTTCCCGGCGTGCAGATCCACCACTCGCGAGATCTCGTCAATTGGCGGCTCGTTCGACGGCCGCTCGAGCGCGCATCGCAGCTTGATCTGCGCGGCGAGCCGGACTCATGCGGCGTCTGGGCGCCCTGTCTCTCCTGGGCCGATGGCAAGTTCTGGCTGGTCTACACCGACGTCAAACGCTTCGACGGCGACTTCAAGGACGCGCACAACTACATCGTAACAGCGCCGACGATCGAGGCGCCCTGGTCCGACCCGATCCACGTCAACTCGAGCGGCTTCGACCCGTCGCTGTTTCACGACGACGATGGTCGCAAGTGGTTCCTCAACATGCTCTGGAATCATCGCGACCGAGCCGGCGCCCATCTGAAGCATCCAGCCTTTTTCGGCATCCTGCTCCAGGAATGGGACCCCGTCTCTGGACGGCTTATTGGATCGCCGAGGAACGTTTTCGCCGGCAGCTCGCATGGTTTGGTCGAAGGCCCGCATCTCTTCAAGCGCGCCGGCTGGTACTATTTGACCACGGCCGAAGGCGGCACGGGCTACGACCACGCCGTTACGATGGCGCGTTCCCGCGCGATCGAAGGGCCCTATGAGTTGCATCCGAACGTCCATCTTTTGACCTCGAAGGACGCGCCCGAGGCCGTTCTGCAGCGCGCCGGACATGGGCAGATCGTCGAAACGCCGGACGGGCAGGTCTATCACACCCACCTTTGCTCGAGACCTCTCAAGGGCCTCAAGCGCTCGCCGCTCGGGCGCGAGACGGCGATCCAGAAATGCGTGTGGGGCGAAGACGGCTGGTTGCGTCTGGCGCACGAAGGCCAGGTCCCCGCGGTCGAGGTCCCGGCGCCGTCCGCCGCCCCGATCAAGCCGCAGCCCAGCCGCCGAACCTATTCGTTCTCGCCGGACGCCGGCCTGCCGCTCGATTTTCAGTGGCTCCGGACACCGCATCCGGAGCGCATTTTCTCCCTGTCCGCACGCCCGGGCTGGCTGCGCCTCTACGCGCGCGAATCGATCGGCTCCTGGTTCGAGCAGGCGCTGGTCGCGCGCCGGCAAGAGCATTTCGCCTATCGCGCGGAGACCGAGCTCGACTTCCACCCTCAGGCTTTCCAGCAGGCGGCCGGCCTGACCGCCTATTACAACCGGACCAAGCTCCACTGCCTCGCGGTCGGCTGGGACGAAAAACTAGGGCGGTCGCTGACCATCCTGAGCTGCGAGGGCGACGATCCCGAGGGGCGGCTGACCTTTCCGCTCGAGGCCCCGATCCCGGTCGGCGGCGAGGGGACGATCCGCCTCGCGGTTTCCGTCGACCAGGCGAGCCTCGCGTTCGCCTACGCGCTGGACGGCGAATGGCGCCGCGTGGGGCCGGTCCTCGACGCTTCGATCCTGTCGGACGAAGCGGGCGGCGGCGAGCACCGCTCCTTCACCGGGGCGTTCGTCGGCTTGGCGGCGTTCGGGGCCTCCGGCGGGGACATAGCAGCCGACTTTCGGTATTTCGATTACGAGGGCCGCCCCGATAAATCGCCTCGCGACGCTTAGCGTTCATAGTCAAAAGATCAAAATTTATCCATGCCGTAGAGGCGTGCTTCACTACCGCTACGTAAACCTCGGGTTTGAGGCGTCGGATTAACCCCTCGGGGCCGAAGAGGCGCTAGGCTTTCACCGGCCAGATGAGCTTCCGCCGGAAGCGACGTCGGCGGCGGAGACTGGACGAATGGCTCAATGGCGTGTGTCCTTCAACGGAGCCTCCGCTTGCGGCGCACCGCCGGGCCCCTCCGTGGCGACCTTCAATGAGGCGCTCCTGCGCGAGCAATATCGCTCGCTGGCGCGACTTGGCCCCTATATCCATGGGGTCGTCATTGTTGCGGCTCTGGCGCTTTTCGGCGCAACGGCGCCGCCCGGCTCGCTCCTGAACGCCCTGCCTGCAGCGCTCATCGCGGTGTCCTTCCTTCGACTCATTTCGTGGTTCCAGGCGCGCGCCAACGTGGAGCTTGAGGCGCTCGAGCTTGTCCGGCGCAAGGTGCGCGCGGCTTGCGTTCTCGGGCCGACGCTGACGTTTGCGTTCGCCCTGATAACGGCGATTTCGACCTGGCGTGACGGCGTGGTCGAATTCGCTCTGGCGCTCGTCGCCGTCTGGGTCGTCGCGGCCGTTTGCGCGATATGTCTCAACAGGATCGCGAGCGAGGCGAGCATTATCGTCGTCGCCGCGACCGCGCCGCTCATCGTCGCATTCCTGGCCCGCGGCGCCGAGTTGACGCTCGTGCTCGCGGCGCTCTTCGCCATCGTCGCCTGCTTCGTCATCCGCATGCTCGACGAGAGCTTCCGCATGTTCGCCGAAATCGTGCAGTCACGCTTCGTGATCGCTGAAAGCCAGCGCGCTGCCGAGGAGGCGCGGCAGGCGGCGATGACCATAGCGCTGACCGACGACCTGACCGGGCTGCCCAACCGGCGCTGCTTTCAGAACCTGCTCGCCGACCGGATCAGGACCGCAACGGAGACCGGCGAGCCATTCACGCTGGGTCTGATCGATCTCGACAGATTCAAACCCATCAACGACGTTCATGGGCACGCCGCCGGAGATGACATTCTCCGACAAGTCGCCGAGCGGCTCATGAAGGCGATGGACGGACGCGGCTCAGCCGCAAGGATCGGCGGCGACGAATTCGCCATCCTCTACGACGGGATCGGCGCGCGCGACGAGGCGATTGCGCTCGGGCAGGAAATCCAGACGATCTTCGCGACGCCGTTCGACGTTCCCCCGCTTGGCGTTCGATTGACCTGCGCCTGCGGCTTTGCGCTCTTTCCCTCGTCCGCCGCAGAGCCGGGCGAACTGGTGCGTCTGGCCGACGCTGCGCTCTACCGCGCCAAGGCCAGTGGGCCCGGCGGGGCGGCCGTGTTCGACGCAAGAGCCGGACGCACGGCCGCTCGCGGGGCGGAGTTCGAGGACGCCTTTCGTCGCGCGGTCGCCCAATCGGAGGTTCTCCCCTTCCAGCCGATCGTCGACCTCGCGACCGGAACAGCGGCTTTGAATCGCTTGCGCGCTTAGACGGTCGGTGGACGCGCGTCGAGACTGAACGGGGGGCCGCGGCGAACGGACGCGAAGAAGGGCGCGCCGCTCAGCCCAAGTTGGCCCTCGGCAGGGAGCGGCGTACACTCGCTGCTGGTAAAGGGAGGAGCGCATGCCGAGCGGCATCCATCATGTGACGAGCATCGCGAGCTCGGCGCGCCGGAACCTCGATTTCTACGCCCGAACGCTTGGCCTGCGCCTGGTGAAGAAGACGGTCAATTTCGACGATCCGAGCGCCTATCATTTGTACTACGGCGATACGGCTGGCCATCCGGGCACGATCTTGACCTTCTTTGGATGGGAAGGCGCGGCGCCTGGCCGGCTCGGGATCGGGGAGACGCAGGAGACCGTCTTCAGCATTCCGGAAGGCTCGCTCGGCTTCTGGACCCAGCGCCTGCTCGAGACGGGCGTCGCCCACGATCCCCTCGCAAAGCGCTTCGGCGCAACGACGATCGCGTTCAAGGATCAGGACGGGACAAGGCTCGCGCTGACCGGCGTCAAGGGCGTCGAGGCCAAGCCTGGATGGAGCGCGGGCGGCGTGCCCGCGGAACATTCCATTCGCGGCTTCCACAGCGTGAGCCTGCTGCTGTCGGAAGCCGGACCGACCGCCGCCATTCTGACCGACGTCTTCGGCTTTGTCGCCAGTGGGAGCGAGGGCGCGACGCAACGCTTTCAGGCGCCGGGCGTGGACCTCGGCGGAATCATCGATCTGAGGACAGCGGGAGAATTCCTGCCGGCGCGCCAGGGCGCTGGCTCCGTTCATCACATCGCCTTTCGGGCGGCCGACGACGCGGAGCAGGCGGCGATGGTTCGCAAGCTCGCCGACAATCACCGCCTGCGAACCACCGAGCAGAAGGACCGCAACTACTTTCGCTCGGTTTATTTCCGCGAGCCGGGCCACGTGCTGTTCGAAATCGCCACCGATCCGCCCGGCTTCGCCGTTGACGAACCGCCCGATTCGCTCGGGGAAGCGCTGAAACTGCCGCCGTTCCTGGAAGGCCGCCGCGCGGCGATCGAAGCCGCGTTGCCGAAACTCGATTAGCGCATGAGACGAACCTTGCAATTCCCGGCGCTCCGGGCAAGCCGGTGATGACGCCCGAGTTGGCCTATGTTCATCGCTTCGAGCCCGGCGCCGACCCAACGCTTCCGCCGGTTCTCCTTCTTCATGGCACAGGCGGCGACGAGAACGACCTCGTGCCGCTCGGCCGCGAGATCGCGCCGGGAGCGGCGCTCCTCTCCCCTCGCGGGAATGTGCTCGAAGGCGCCATGCCGCGCTTCTTCCGGCGCTTTCGCGAAGGTCTGTTTGACGAAGACGATGTGCGCCGCCGCGCCGGCGAGCTCGCCAATTTCGTCGCTGAAGCGCGCCGCGTCTACGGTTTCGCGCAACCCTATGGCGTTGGGCTATTCGAACGGCGCGAACATCGCCGCGGCCGTTCTCTTGCTGCATCCGAAGACGCTTGCCGGCGCAATCCTGTTGCGCGCCATGGCGCCGCTGGCCGAGCCGCCGAGACCTGACCTTTCCGGCGTCCCCGTGCTGATCCTGTCCGGATCGAACGATCCCATCGCTCCGCGGGCGAACGCCGAGAGATTGGCGGCGGCGCTCGCTGCGGCCGGCGCGCGCGTCGAACGCGACAACCTGCCAGCAGGCCACGGGCTGACGCAGGCCGACGTGACGAGGGCCAAGGCGTTCTATGCGCGAGAAGCGGAGCGTTCCTCACGCTCCGGGGCTTGAAAGCTGGCGCGAGAGGTCCCGCGCAGATGGCCGGCGCTAGAGCTTCCTGGCGACGAAGGCGACGATGTCGGTCATGACGGACGACGCCGCCTGATCCATCGCCGCCGCCACGTTTGCGGCCTCAGTTGAGGTGACCGGCGTCCGCAGGGAGAAAATCTGGTTCGCCGTGATCCGCCCGCTGCCCAGCGATACGATCCAGGCGGCGATGTCGACGTGGACCTCCTTCGTCTGCGCATCGAACTCAAAGGCGCGGATGTCGAGATCGACTTCGTAATTCGCAGTCGCCGCCGTGCCGTCGATCCAACGGGCGAGCCCCGCGTTCTGGAAACTCTCGGTCAGGCGCGCGCGGAACAGCGCAGGCAGCGGCTCCGGCCAGCGGGCGCCGGCAAGCGTGGCCAGCGTTTGCGATTCCCGTACGAGGATGTGATCGCTGTCAAGATCGGCTGTCGCGGTCGCTTGGCCGACACGAAACTGGGCGCGGACGGCATGGGCCGGCGGAGGGCTTGCGGCAGTCAGATCATATAGGGTCGGCGCGGGTCCGCTCGCGCATCCCGAGAGCGCGAGAAGGCTCGCAGCGGCAAATCCTAATCGACGCTGGAATCCACCCCCGCTTCGCCGCATCATTGCCCGCCACGATACTCAGGCAGCGCGGGTTTGGACCCGAAGAGGACCTGACTTGGATTATTTCCGAGTGATCGCACGACCCGGTCAACGTCCTGGAGCACGCGCCTGCCCTCGACCGCCAGCGCCTCGTATTCGCGCAAGCCAGTGTTGGTGAACCGGCTGAGGCCGCTCGCGATGTCCTTCACGCGCACATCGACGTCGTCGGCGAGTTTCTTGATCGAAAGCGCCGCCTCGCTGATCCGATCGACCGCGCCCTTTGTGCCAGGCGAGCCAAGGAAACTCTGGGCGCTTGTCAAGACGCCGTCGACCTTGTCAGCAGATTCATTAAGCTTCGCGGACATGTCGGAAAAATTCTTGAGCGTCGAATCGATGTTGTCGCGATTCTGACGCACCGTCTGCGCGACGTCGTTGACCGAGTTGACGATGCTGGCGATCTTCTTTGAATCGACCGCCTTCAGCACCGAGTCGGCGTCGGTAAGCGCCGTGTCCAAACGGCCCGCAGTATCGTTGAGATGACCCGCGAGCACCGCTCCCTCGCGCGCCAGAACCTTCACGTTGTCCGAACTCTCGGCAAGCGCCTGGCTGAACGTCTGCGCGTTGTTGACAAGCGCGTGGATCTGGTCCGGATCGACCGCCTTGACCACGCGACCGGCGTCTTGCGTAAGACTCTGGATTTGCGCCACGACCGGCTGCACTGTCTTGCTCAAGTCAGCCAGATTCTTGAGCGTCACATCGATGTTGGGAGCGTTATCGGCCAAAGCCTTGGCGAAAACGTCAGCGTTCTGAAGAGTTCGAGCTGATCGTCGCCGAATTGTCGGCGAGAAGTTTGTCGGCGCGATCGACGACAGACGTGCTCTTCGCCGACAGGCTCTCGACGTTGTCCACGATCGTGCGAACTTTGTCGGGATCGACCGCCTTAAGCACGCGATCCGCGTTTTGCGTCATGCTTTGGATTTGCGCCACGACCGGCTGCACCGTCTTACTGATCTCAGCCAGGTTCTTCAGCGTCACATCGACATTGGGGGCGTTGTCGGCCAAGGTCTTGGAAAAGACATCGGCGTTGTGAAGCGTCGACCGAATGGATTCGGAATTATCAGAGAGAAGTTTGTCAGCATGGTCAATAGCCGAGACGCCCTTTGCCGACATGCTCTGCAAATTGCCGACGATCGTGCGAACCTGATCCGTATCGATCGATTGAACCAGCCGATCGGCGTCGTCGGACAGCGTCTGCAGGCGCGCAGCCAGCGGCCCGATCTGCTTGCCGAGTTCACCGACGCTCTTCAGCGCGGCGTCGACTCCGGCCGAGTTATCGGCCAAGGCTTTCGAAAACTGATCGACGTTCGCGAGCGCCGAATGGATCGTCGGCGAATTCTCGGCTATGATCTTGTCCGCGTCGTCCAAAACAGAGGTCGCCCGGTTCGAGAGTGCGGCGACGCTATCCAGAATGTCCTGAAGCTGCATCGACTGTTCGGCGTAGATGGTCGCCGGCCGGCCGTTCTCGCCAACCAGCGCCGGACCCACGCTTGCGCCCCCGAGGAGCGCAACCACCGCGCCCCCGGTAAGCCCCTGTGTCTCGAGCCTCGCCTTGGTGTTCCTGTCGATCGGCGCGTCGGAATTCACGTCGATGTCGGCGACGACCTGGTGCGGATCGCTCCGGGAGAAGGTCAGATGCGTGACTTCGCCTATCTTGATGCCGTTGAACGAAACAGTGGCGCCGTTCGAGAGGCCCGCAACCGAGCCCTTGAAGACCACCTCGTAGGTCCGATGAGCGCCCGACGATCCGTAGCCCGCAATCCACATAACGAACAGAAACGCCCCGACAACCGCCGCCAAGGTGAAGGCGCCGATCAGGACATAGTTGGCGCGCGTCTCCATTTTGCTCAGCGCCTCGCGTTCTGGGGCCGGTCGTCCGCAGCGAGCGCTGCGGGCCGCTCGCCGGCCGCCCCGAGGCGGATCACACCCCTCTTACCGTGGAAATAGGACTTGAGCCAAGGGTCGTCGGAAAGCAAGAGCTCGCTGATCGGACCGGCGGCGATAACTTTCTTATGTCCGAGCACCGCAACACGGTCGCAGATCGCAAACAGGCTGTCGAGATCGTGCGTAACCATGAACACGGTTAGCCCCAGGGTCTTTTGCAGCGTGCCGATAAGATCGTCGAAATCGCCGGCCGAGATCGGGTCGAGCCCTGAAGTGGGTTCGTCGAGGAATACGATCTCCGGGTCGAGAGCGAGCGCCCTCGCCAGCGAAACGCGCTTGGTCATGCCGCCGGACAATTCGGACGGCAACTTGTCGCCAGTTTCCGGGGGCAGGCCGACCAACGCCAGTTTCTGCGCCGCCAGACCGTCGAGCGTCGCCTGGGACAGGCCGAGGTGCTCGCGCATCGGCGCCTGAATGTTCTGCCGCACTGTCAAGCTGGAGAACAGCGCGCCCTCTTGAAACAAGACGCCCCATCGCTCGCCGACAACCAGACGGTCATGCGGCGTCATAGTGTCGATGTCCAAGCCGAAGACTTCGATCGTTCCCGCCTGTTTGTGCAACAGGCCGAGGATTGTCCGGGTCAGCACCGACTTGCCGGCGCCTGAGGCGCCGACAAAGCCCAGCACTTCGCCGCGATAGAGATCGAGATCGAGCCCATCCATCACCAGGTGGTCGCCGAAGCCCACTTTCAGGCCGCGCACGCGAATGACAACTTCCCGCTCGGAAGGGCTGGGAGAGGGAGGCCTCGTCGTTCAATAGTCCACCGCGGCGAAGAACATCGCGAACAACCCGTCCATGACGATGACCATGAAGATCGACTTGACCACCGAGGATGTCACGCACCGGCCGAGCAACTCGGCCGACCCGCCCACCTCCATGCCTTCGGTCGCGGCAATGAGGCCGATCACCACAGCCATGAACGGCGCCTTGATGAGCCCGACCAGGAACGTCTCGGGCAGCACCGCGTTCTGCAGGCGAAGCAGAAACGCCGCCGGCGTCAAACCAGCGTAGAGCCAACTGACGAGGAGGCCGCCGGCGATTTGCGCCAGGTCGGCAAGGAAGGTCAGGACCGGCAGAGCGATGACCAGCGCCACCAGCCGCGGGATGATCAACACTTCCAGGGGGTCGAGCGCCATCACCTTCAGAGCGTCGATCTCCTCGCGCATCTTCATCGAGCCGATCTCGGCGGTAATCGACGATCCAGTGCGCCCCGCGATCATGATCGAGGTCATCAGCACGCCAAGTTCGCGCAAACCCAGGACGCCAACCAGATTGACGGCGTAGGCGGAGGCGCCGAAGCTGTTGAGCTGGAAGATGCCCTGCTGGGTGACGATTGCGCCGACCAGGAAGTTGATCAGCACGATGATCGGCACGCTGCGCAGCCCGTACATCTCCAGGTGATGCACCATCGGGGTCCAGCGCCAGCGCCAGGGCTGCGGGGCGAGGCGCAAGAACATCAAAACGATTTCGCCGAGATAGTCGACAATGTCGAAGAAATCGACGCCCGAACTCGTAGACAGTCTCGCCGACCGCCGAGAGCAGCGCGACACGTATGGGACGGAGGAACGCGCGTGGACTTCTCGGGCGGATGGTAGCCAGCCTCCTTGAGCAGGAGGTCGTGCTTGGGCTGCTCGCCGCGATAGGAAACACTGGCTCCGGCTGCCGCCAGTTCGACCTCCGCGCGATCGATGAACCACGCGCCGGCGGTGTCCATGCGTTGAAGCCCGGCGAGATCGAGGATCACGCGTTTTGCGTCTTTGGCTGAGGAGAGGAGCGAAGCCCCGGCCGCCTCGAGCTGATGCCCGGCGCCGACGATCCATTCCCCCGCCAGCGACAGCACGACCCCGTCCTGGCTGTCTTGACGATCTACGGAAGGCGGTGTGGTCACCAAGCGCTCCGGCCAAGCCCAAACGGCGCTCATATCCCGCCGCTCCGCGACTGTCGAGCGAATCACCGAGGCGTGACCCACCCAGGGAGGATCAGGGCAACAACAAACCAAGTACGAATCGGAGACCCGGTCACACGAACTCGGATTCGCAAACAAAGCGAGTTGAATTTTTTGGCCTCACAGGGCCTTCAGGATCGTCGAGAACCTGTCCTTTCCGCTTCGCCGCCAGGCACAAAACGTCGGCAAATCAATCGCTTGCCGAATCGCCAAGCACAGGCGGCAGCTTTGTTCCGGAGGCCGTCCGGCGTCAAGTCTGGTTGCCAAAGCGTTGCCAGCTCGCAGGCGCGCTGCCCCGATCCGGGACGCGGGCGAAGGAAACGCGCACAAAAGGAGCCGGAATCAGCGACGCGGCGCGTCGTGCGATTCGCCGGGCGAAAGGCAATCCCAATTCGCCTCGCCGTGGCGCCGGAGCCAAGTCATGGCGCCCAATGCGTTAATTCCGCATGACGGCTTCGTTTGTCTGTTGGTCGGCCACCCAATCCAACCGAAACAATCGGCTGGAGCGTTTCAGTCCATCATCGCCGCCTTGAGAATGCACACCATCGTGGCGTGCGCCGGCTTATCACTCAAGTTGCGGATCCGATGAGGCATATCGCAACGGTAGCGCAGCGTCTCGCCGCCGCAGGCGGCCGACGTCGTCTCGCCGACCTCGACCTCGAGCTCGCCGTCCAAAACCGACAGGCACTCGACCGAGCCGCGCAGATGAGCGGCTGAACTCGAGAACTCCGCCCGGATCGGCCTGAAAATCGTACCATTGCAGCCAGTCAACGGTTTTCAGCCAGCCGATCACGGCGAGACGACAGAGTCCGTCGTCGGAAACGAAGATCGGCGTCGTCCCCCGGCCCAGATGCTCGATGAACGGGCCCTCTTCCGTACCCCGCAGCATCGATTTGATCGACACGTCGAGCGCGTGAGCCAGCCGCCAGATCGTCGTCAGCGTCGGATTGGTCTCGTTGCGTTCGATCTGCGAGATGATCGACTTGGCGACGCCCGAATGCTGCGACAAGTCGGCCAGCGACAACCCGTAGCCCTTGCGCAACTTGAGCACCGCCTGCCCGAGCTGATTGGACAGCGAGGCCGCCCCGGCTTCGAGAACTTTAGCCCTGTCCTTGCCTTCAACGCCCATGACGCGCCTCGAAATTTGCGGCCATCATAGACGAGTTCGTCCGAATTATCGTACAGTTTTGTTCGTTTTCCCGGACTCGCTCGGACCGGCGAAAAATCCAACCTCCGGCGCCTGACGCCACGATAGCCTGGTCTTGTGACAGCCTGGATGGGAGAATGACTTGAAAGCGCCAGGCAAGGCCCGTCCGCCGAGGCCCCGGCACGGCTTTGGAGACGAGGAATCGCTCGCAGCAGCGGGGACGCGGTCCGACCATGTTCAGTCTCTGGTGCGCGCCTTGGGCATCATCAACCACCTCGCCGCGGCGGAGGAGGGCGTGACGCTCACTCATATCGCTGAACGCGTGGGACTGCCGCCATCGACTGTTCACCGGCTGCTCACCACCTTGGAGCAGGAGCGTTACGTGCATTTCGATCACGAGCGTCGGCTCTGGTCGGTGGGCGTGCAGGCCTTCGTGACCGGCGCCGCCTTCTTGAGGACGCGCAATCTAGCCGGCATCGCCCGCCCCTATATGCGGGCTCTGATGAACGAGAGCACGGAAACGGTGAATCTCGCGATCGAGGACGAAGACGAGGCGGTCTATCTGGCGCAAGTCGAGTGCCGCCAGATGATGCGCGCCCTCGCCCGGCCCGGCGCGCGGGTGCCTCTTTATTGCTCGAGCGTCGGCAAGGCGCTTCTCTGCGCGGCGTCCGACGGCGACCTCGCCAAGGCGCTTCAGCGCCAGGCCATGCGGCGGCTGACGGAAAAGACCATCGTCAACAGGACCGCGCTTCGCCACGAACTCGCCCTGACGCGCGAGCGCGGTTTCGCCATCGACGACGAGGAACATGCGTTTGGGCTTCGCTGCGTCGCCGCGCTGGTGTTCGACGAGTTCGGCGAGCCGATGGCTGCAATCTCGATATCCGGGCCGACCGCGCGCATCTCGAACGAACGGATCGCCCGTCTCGGCGAGCTCGTGCGACGAAAGGCCGACGAAATCACGGCGCAGCTCGGCGGCGTCTTGCCCGAGTGGCGCAAACTCAGGTAGGCGCGCCGCGCGAGTCCCACTTCCTCGGTTTGGGTTGGCGCCAATTTCCACAATGCGGAAAATCTCGCCAAGCCTCTTTGGCGCGCACTTTGTTCGGGTATCCTGATTTTGGTCACAACCCTTCGGCTCAAAAGGGGCGTTTGCGTCGAGGCATGGAAGCAGGAGCCGGCGCAAGGCGCCAGGTGATTTGCGCCAAAGGCGAGTTGCCCCAAGGCGATTTCACCTCCTTGCAGCCCCGCGAGGCGCGCGTGATCAGGGTAGGAGGAACAGCAGGCGCAACCGAAAACGATGTCGACGGGCGGAATTGACGCTGGGATTCCAGCGCCAACGACGGCCAAACAAGCGGCGCTCCGGGCAGGTGCTCGGCGGCGCGAAAGAAAAGAACCTTTATCACCAGAGGAAACCGAGAGGGCACAATGAAACGACTTTGGATTGACCGCCGTCGCAATCGCTCGGCGCTGATCGTAGGGATCGGCGCCGCAGAGCGGACAACGCTCTCCAGACTCTGGAGGGCATGCATATGACGGCGCCGATGGATTGGCCGACCATCCCGCAGGATGGGCCGAAGGCCGACGCTGTCAGACAGATCCTGAAGGATAAGATCAAACTGCCGGCCGGGTTCCATATTGAGCTCTACGCGCTCGTCCCCGACGCGCGCCACATGGCTGTCGGCCCGCAGGGGGTCGTGACCTTCGTCGGCACCCGCAAGAGCAAGATCTGGGCGGTGACCGATCGCTCGCGCACGGGCGCCGAGGGGGGCGTCGAGGTCAAGGAATTCGCACCGAGTCTGCCGAAGAGGCTGCCCAACGGCCCCTGCTTCTCCCAGGACGGGTTCCTCTACGTTGTCGAGCAAAACCGCATTCTGAAATATGCTGCGGCTGAATTCTTCTATGAGGGACAAGACGTCGCAGTCGACGTCGTGGTTCCGGAGGGCGAGCTGATCCCCAAGTCGGAAGAGAGCTTCAACCACACCGCACGCGAATGCCGCGTCGGGCCTGATGGAAAGCTCTACATCCAGCTCGGCCAGCCCTACAATGTGCCGACAAAGGAGAAGGCCGATCTCTTCAGGAAGATCGGCATGGGCGGCATCATCCGCATGGACCAGGACGGCAAGAACCGCGAGATCTATTCGACCGGTCTGCGCAATCCCGAAGGCCTGGACTTCAACCCGAAGGACAAGTCGCTGTGGAGCAACGACAATCAGGTTGACGGCATGGGCGACGATATCCCGCCTGGCGAGATGAACCGTGTCGACAAGGTCGGCGAGCAGTTCGGATTCCCATGGTACGGCGGCGGACATGTCCGCACCAACGAGTTCAAGGCCGAGACGCCTCCGGCCGACGTGGTCTTCCCCGAAGTCGAGCAGGTCGCACATGCGGCCGACCTCGGCCTCTCCTTCTACACCGGCGACCAGTTCCCGGCGAAGTACAAGGGGGCGATCTTCTCGACCCAGCACGGCTCGTGGAACCGCACCGTGCCGGTCGGCGCGCGCGTCATGGTCACCTTCCTCAAGGATGACGGCCATGTCGCCGGGCCTTCGATCCCGTTCGCGGAAGGCTGGAACGACAACGGCCATTATCTCGGCCGTCCGGTCGACGTGCAGCAATATTGGGATGGATCGCTGCTCGTGTCCGACGACCTCGTCGGCGCCGTCTATCGCATCTGGTACGACGGCAAGTAGGAACAATCCGCCTTTAAGAGAGGACAGCTCCGCGTTCGCGGGAGCTGTCCTTTTTCGTTTCGACTTCGCGTGGAGGACTTATGCGGTTTGATCTGCCTCTGTCGCTGAAAGCGGTTTGCGTCGGCGCCTGCCTCACCATTGTCTTCGCAGCCCATGCCGAGGCGCAGGGCGACGCAAAGGCGGGGCGCGCGAAAGCCGAATCCGTCTGCGGCGTCTGCCACGGCGTCGACGGGCTGGCGAAAATTCCCGAGGCGCCGAACCTCGCGGGGCAGAGCGAGAGTTATCTGATCG
The DNA here is from genome assembly GCA_963802615.1 of uncultured Alphaproteobacteria bacterium. Taxonomy (GTDB): domain Bacteria; phylum Pseudomonadota; class Alphaproteobacteria; order Rhizobiales; family Beijerinckiaceae; genus Roseiarcus. The sequence continues at coordinate 158,523 of CAWDKC010000015.1, read as the reverse complement.
AGCAGATCAGTGCGTTCAAGTCGGGAGAGCGCAAGAACGAAATGATGTCGGTCGTGGTCCAGGATCTCTCGGAGACCGATATCGAAAATCTGGCGGCGTATTATTCGGGGATTGAGATTTCGGTGAAGACGCCCGCTCAATAGCTCTCGCGCTTCGGCCGGGCGGGGCAAAAAAATAGCGCCGTTTGGCGCGATGGAACCCGATCCGATTCTAGCGTTCCCCTCGAGATGGCGCGCGCCAATCGGCTCAAGGATTTGATGACGCCGCCCGCTTTAAGAACGGGCGGCGTTCGATTTTTACATCTCCGCCGACAGGTAGCTCGTCACTTCCATGCCAACGCAGACTTCACAAACTACGGGGGTCGACCATGCCATGGCGTCGTTTCCTTCTGTATCTTGTGAGCTCCGTTCCGCTTAGAGCCCAGAGCCAGAATATAGGTTACCACGGCCCGCAAACAACCGTCAAACCATTCTATCCGTACCGCCTCAAAAAGCCCCCGCGAATGCGCCGCCGTCGATGAGGATGTTCTGACCCGTGATGAAGCCCGCGTGGGCGCTGGCGAGGAAGGCGCAAAGCGCGCCGAATTCGTCCGGATCGCCGAATCGCCCGACCGGGATTCGCGCCTTCGAATCGGTGCGCGCAATGTCCACGCTAACGCCCCGCTGCGCCGCCGCGCGGGCGAGGCCGGATTTCTGTCGGTCGGTTTCAAACGATCCAGGCTGGATCGAGTTGATCGTCACGTTGTCGCGCGCGAACAGCCGCGCCGCGGAAGCGAGGAACGCGGTCAGCCCGGCGCGCGCGCCCGACGAGACGTCGAGGCCGGCGACCGGCGCGCGGACCGAACTCGAGGTGATGTTGATGATGCGGCCAAACTTGCGCTCAACCATGCCCGGCGCCAGCGCCTGCACCAGCGCGATCGGGGTGAGCATGTTGGACTCGATTCCTTTGAGGATATCCTCGCGGTTGATCTCGCCGAAACTCTTGTACGGCGGCCCCCCGTTGTTATTGACCAGAATGTCGGCGTCCGGGCAGGCGGCGATCAACTCCGCGCGCGTCGCCGGATCGTCCAGATCGCCGGCGATTTCACGAATTTCGCCTGCCGGTCGTCTGTCGTAGTTCATGCGCGGTCCGATCCAGGACCTCCGTGTCGCGCCCGTTGAGCACGACCACGCATCCAGCTTCCGCAAGCGCCCGGGCGCAGGCGCGGCCCAAGCCTTTGCTCGACGCGCAAACGATCGCTTTCCGGCCCGCGATTCCCAAATCCACTGTGGCGCCCCTGCTCTCGACACTCTTCAGGCTGAGAATTATAAGCCTTCGAGTGCGTCGAATTGTAAACCTTCGAGTGCGTCGCGTCATCGAAGCGACATGAGAATCTGCGCAGTCATTTCTCGTTGTTCGCCCCCTCGCGAGGAGGCCACAGGTGCCCAAGTCCCAACAGACCCACCGATACAGGACCCTTTTCCTATCGGATTTGCACCTCGGCACGCGCGGCTGCCAGGCCCATCTCATCTTGGATATGCTGCGCCATGTCGAGGCCGACACGATCTACCTGGTCGGCGACATCATCGACGGCTGGCGGCTCCGTGGGGGCTGGTACTGGCCGCAGGCGCATAACGACGTCATCCAGAAATTGCTGCGCAAAGTGAGGCGCGGCGCGCGGATGGTGTTCGTCCCGGGCAATCACGATGAATTCGCTCGTCAGTTCTTCGGCCTGACCTTCGGCGGGATCGAGATCAAGCGGCAGGCCATTCACACCGCGGCCGACGGCAAGCGCTATCTCATCATTCACGGCGACGAATTCGACGTCGTCGTGCGCCATTCCAAGTGGCTCGCCTACTTCGGCGACTGGGCCTACGATTTCGCCCTGTTCGTCAACACCCATTTCAACGCGGCGCGCCGGGCGCTGGGCCTGCCCTATTGGTCGTTTTCGGCCTGGGCGAAGCTCAAGGTCAAGAACGCGGTCAATTTCATCGGCTCATTCGAGCGCGAGCTGGCCAACGAAGCCAGAAAGCGTGGCGTGGACGGCGTGGTCTGCGGCCATATCCATCATCCGGTCATCCGTGACATGGAGGGCGTGATCTACGTCAACACTGGCGACTTCGTCGAATCGTGCTCGCTGGTGGTCGAGCACTATGACGGCCAGATGGAAGTGTTGCGCTGGAAGGATCCGCTGCGGCTCGCCGCTTGGGCTGACGAGAAGCTATCGTTCGAGGAGGAAGCGAGGGAGGCGGGGGCTGACGAGGCGCAAGCGGAACTGGCCTGATGCGCATCCTGATCGCCACCGACGCCTGGCGCCCGCAAGTCAATGGCGTCGTGTCGACCCTGGAGCGAATGAGCCAGGCCGCGGCCGAGTTAGGAGCGACGTTTGAATTCCTCACGCCGCAGGGCATGTGGTCCGCTCCCCTGCCCTCCGACCCGGAAATTCGCCTCGCGATCCCGTCCTGGCGAAAGATCGGCCGGCGCATCGAGGAAGCCAAGCCCGACCATATCCATATCGCCACCGAAGGCCCGATCGGCTGGCTGACGCGTCGCTATTGCCTGACGCACAAGCGGATCTTCACCACCAGCTACCACACCCGCTTCCCTGAATATGTGTCGGCCCGAATCCGCGTCCCCGAATGGCTGACCTATGCCGGCTTGAAGTATTTTCATGCGCCTTCGGCTGCGGTGATGGCGCCGACGCCGACGATTGGCGCCGACCTCACCCGCCGCGGCTTCCCCCGGGTCAGGCTGTGGACTCGCGGCGTCAACCATGCCGTCTACCACCCGCGGTCCAAGCGCGCGCTCGACCTGCCGCGGCCGATCTTCCTGTCGGTCGGACGGGTGGCGGTGGAAAAGAACCTGGAAGCGCTGCTTGGCCTCGATCTGCCCGGCTCGACCGTCATTGTCGGCGACGGGCCCGCTCGCCGCCACCTCGAGCGCCGCTACGCCCATGCGCATTTCCTTGGCGCCAAGCAAGGCGAAGCGCTGGCCGACATCTATGCGAGCGCGGACGTGTTCGTCTTCCCTTCGCGCACCGACACATTCGGGATCGTCATGATCGAGGCCATGGCCAGCGGTCTGCCGGTCGCGGCTTATCCCGTGCCAGGGCCGATCGATGTCGTGGGGCCAAACGCCGGCGTGCTCGACGAGGATCTGCGGGCGGCCTGCCTCAAGGCGTTGACAATGTCAGGCGAAGAGGCGCGCGAACATTCGATGCGTTTCACCTGGAAAGAGAGCGCGCGCCAGTTCCTCGAGAACATCGAAGCAAGTCGGTCCGACCTCAAAGTTGCGATCCCCGCCTCGTCCGGGCCGATCAGGGGCGCCCGGGCGTTCGAGAATCGGTAACGCCCGAGCCCGCGGATACAACTTCGCGCGCGAACTCGCGCCAAGAAAAGACAAGGAAAACCAAATAAATCCAAGCAAATAAGCTTGCATTTCCTTGGTTTTCCTTGGCCGAATTCGGGACTTTTCAATGGGTTACGGCGAATCCAAATGGAATTTTTCCCACCCTTGCCAAAGACCCGCTCTGGTTGTGACAGGGATCCCAAGCCCCGCCTCGGAATAGATTTTGACGTTGGCCTGGACTGCTTGATGAAGCCAAAACATCTGCGACGGGCCGAGGCCGGCGCCCTTCCCCTTCCATCACGTCGTTCTCGCGCGCATTGACGGCGAGGTTGACCAGCGCGCTTTCCACTTGACCTGGGTCCGCCCATACGGGCCAGACCGAAGCGCCCGGAACCGCTTTGCGAACCAGCGCGTCGACACGCCCGCAATGCCTGTGACCATAAGCGCCAGCGTGGACGGCTCGGGAACGGATGGGACACCAGCGCTCTCCGTCATCGAACCCGATACCAGGGTGGCGACGCCCCCAAACTCACCCAATATAACTGTCTCAGTGGACAGGGGGCCACCTGTATATCCAACAAGAGACCCCGCCGTGGGGGTGGAAAACACCAATTGCAAACCCAAGCCCGACTCTGAGAGTCCCAGCGCCGTCAGTCCGTCCTGTGGAGATGGGGGTGAAAACGTAGCAAACGTAATGGGAGAGGTGTCAGGCGGCGGCGGAGTTACGGTCACATTTGCCGCAAGGACCACGTCCGTGCTGTTGTTAATGATAATGTAGCCGCCTAGCTCACATACGGCTCCACTTATGACTCCACAGGTTGTGTCTCCATGAGGGTTTGGGGACATGCTCCCGGAAACGTTGAGGAGAATGACCGCCGCGCGGGCGGTTCCGGCCCCTGCCCCCAGTACGGCTGCGGCGAGCGGGAAGATGATAGAACAGACCAAGGACGACCGTTTCATAGTTCCCTCGCCGATGTTCGAACCAACCTCAGCCTCTGCAAGAACGGCGGAAGCCGCAAATGGCTCAAGACAAAGAACCCCATTTCGTCAGGACCCGACGCGCCGCAGCGCCTCCTATCGGGTATCGCTTTACCCAACGCGTTCGACATCATTATACCCCAGCTTTCGGCTTTACGCAAACAAATGTCGGGCCCTTTCGAGGGCGCCATAGGGTTTGAAGCCGTCATGGCCGGCCTTGTCGCCGGCTATGAGTGTTCGCGGCACGACGCCCCGCTTGGTCGGGACGCGGCCAGACGGTAAGGCTTTCAGTTGCGACCGATGTCGCAGCCATTGCGGTTTGCCGCCAGCCGCACGCCGATCTTCCAGGCCTATCCTGCGAGGCTCGAAGCCATAGCCGCGGCGGCGGTCGCAACGACGACGAGCAGCGGGGGCGCGCGCCAGACCGTCAAGGCGACAAAGGCCGCCGCCGCTACAGCGAAGTCGATCCGCCCCCGAACTGCGCTCGTCCATACCGGGTTATAGAGCGCGGAAGCGAGCAGGCCGACCACGGCTGCATTGACGCCGGCCATCGCGGCGCGGGCGTTGCTGCGCGCTCGCAGGTCTTGCCAGAAGACCAGGGCGGCCATCAGCAGCAGGAGTCCGGGCGCGAAAATTGCGACCAACGCCAGCGCCGCCCCGACAACGCCTCCGGGTGGAGCGCTGGCGACTGCGCCGAGATAGGCCGCGAAGGTGAATAACGGCCCCGGAAGGGCCTGCGCGGCGCCGTAGCCAGCCAGGAAGGCGCTGTCGGAGACCCAACCCGGATCGACCACCGCGGCGCGAAGCAGCGGCAGAACGACGTGTCCGCCGCCGAACACCAGCGCCCCCGAACGGTAGAACGCCGCGGCGAGGGCGGCGGCGCCCGCGCCCATCGGCGCAAACGACAGCGCGAGGAGGGCGGCATAGAGCCCGGCGAACACGATCCCCATGCGGCGGCTGACCCTCGCCTCGGCGGCGCCGACCGCGACGTCCGCCCGCGGGCGGCAGACGAGGACTCCGGCAAGGGCGCCGAGAAGGATGACAGCGATCTGCGCCCATGCCGCCGGCGCAAGCGCGGTCAGGATCAGCGACAGGACGGCAATTGTCGCACGAGGCCGGTCCGGACACAGGGTCTGAGCCATTCCCATCACAGCTTGAGCGACAATGGCGACCGCGACCAGCTTGAGGCCATGCAGCGCCGCATCGCCGACAGGCCCCTTGAGCGCGCTCTCGCCATAGGCGAACGCCGTCATGGCCGCCGCCGACGGCAGGGTGAAGCCCACCCATGCAGCAAGGCCGCCCAGGTATCCAGCGCGCATGAGCCCAACGGCGAAGCCCGTCTGGCTGCTGGCCGGTCCGGGCAGAAACTGGCAGAGGGCGACCAGATCGGCATAGGCGCGGTCGTCGAGCCATGCGCGCCGGACGACAAACTCGCGGCGGAAATAACCGAGGTGAGCGACGGGCCCGCCGAAACTGGTCAGGCCGAGCTTGAGAAAAACACCCAGAACCTCGAGCGGAGAGCCCGGATCACTCCGCCGGCCGGTTTCCTCGATCGCCGAGGTCATCGGTCGAGACCGGCAACCCCGAGCGTCGAGAGCGAACGGCGCAAACCGCGGCTAAACCCCGGTCACGCCGCCTTCGCCAGCCGCTGCTGCACGGTCGTCCTCAGCTTGTTGAGATCGTGCGCGAACAGGCGGATGCCGTCGGACAATTTCTCCGTCGCCATCTGGTCCTCGTTGAGCATCCAGCGGAAGGTCTTTTCGTCCATCGCGACCTTGGCTGGAGCTGGACCGGGCTTGGCCGGGTCGAGCTGCCGCTTGAGCTCGCCCTCCTCCTTCGACAGCGCCTCGAGCAGCTGAGGCGAGATGGTGAGCCGATCGCAGCCCGCGAGCGCTTCGATCTCGCCGGTGTTGCGGAACGAGGCGCCCATCACGACCGTCTTGATCCCATAGGTCTTGTAATAAGCGTAGATGGCGCGGACCGATTGCACGCCGGGATCGGTTTCGGGAGTGTACGGCCCGCCGCCTGCTTTCACATGCCAATCCAGGATGCGGCCAACGAAAGGCGACAGAAGGAACGCCTTGGCGTCTCCCGCCGCAATCGCCTGGGCGATCGAGAAGGCGAGCGTCATATTGCAATCGATGCCTTCGGCCTGCAGCCGCCTGGCCGCCTGGACGCCTTCCCAGGTCGAAGCGAGCTTGATGAGAATGTGCTCGTGGCCGATGCCCCGTTCCTTGTAGAGGGCGATGAACGACTTGGCCTTGGCGACCATGGCGTCCGTGTCAAAGGAGAGATCGGCGTCGACTTCGGTCGACACGCGGCCAGGAACGATCTTCGTCAGTTCAGAACCGAAATTGACCGCGATGCGGTCGGTCACTTCGCCGACGGAGGCCTTTTGTTTGCCGCCCCAGGCGATCGCCTCGTCGACAAGGCGTGCGTAGGCCGGCATCTCCGCGGCCTTCAGGATCAACGACGGGTTTGTCGTGGCGTCGGTCGGCTTGTAGGCGCGGATCGCCTCCATGTCGCCGGTGTCCGAGACGACGGTCGTCATAGTGCGCAATTGGTCAAGCTTACTGGTCATGGACGAGCCTCCTTCGGCAACTTCCCTTTACCCAAACGCAGTGTGTTCGGGCGATTGTCGCGCCTCGGCGCGTCATACGCAAGCGCGAAGCGCCATGAAGCCTTTATCGCATCGGAACGCGCCCAGGCCGTTCGTTCCCTCGCCAGGCAGCGGTCGGTGTCAGCCCCGCGGCCGCCATCTCATTCTTTTCCAGTCGCGAAGCCGATGAGAAACCGCGCGAGCGCGATGGTCGGCGACGTCAGTCCAACACGGCGCGCCTTCACCCGATCCACCGATAGCCTCCGTTCTCAAATACAATGGCCCTCCCTTGCACGATTGGCGCGCCGACCGCCCTCGCCTGCGGAACGCCCGCGATCAGCGCCATGAGGACACGCGCGACCCCTCCGTGCGAAATCACCAACGCATGTTCTTTCAGCCCGTCGAGCCACGGACCCAGACGGGCCGCGAGCATGGCGTAGCTTTCTCCACCCTCGGGCGCGAAGGCCCAACGATCCGCGCGCCGCGCGCGCGAGCCTTTGGGATCCTTGACCTCGATCTCCGACCAGGTCAGCCCTTCCCAGACGCCGAAGCTGAGTTCCTTCAAGACCGCGTCGAGGTGATAAGGCCCGCGCGCCAGGCCCATTGCGTCGCGTGCGATTTCCATCGTCTGGCGCGCGCGCTCGAGAGGCGAAGCGAAAAAGGCCTGAGCCCTCTCAAGCTGGTCAATCTCAGGCCCGACAAGGCTGCGCAGCGTTCCGCCGATCGAACGCGCCTGCTCGCGGCCGCGGGCGTTGAGGGGGATGTCGAGCTGTCCCTGCAGGCGGTTCTCGGCGTTATACGCCGTCTCGCCGTGGCGCACGAAGATAAGCCGATGCGGAAATTCCGCCACGTGGAGACAATCCCCCTCGAACGACTCAGCCGGCGCCTTCGAGCGCGCTCAGGGTTCGAGCGCCAGCGGCCGGAATCCCCATTGCTTCGCCAGCGCCAGGCATTCGCTGACCGTTGCAACCCCGGCCGTTGTCGACACCGCCCGCATCGACGCCGCAGCGCATGCGTGCCCGAGTTGCAGACACTCAACCATCGGCCATTGCTCATGCAGCCCATAAAGCACGCCGGCGGCGAAAGCGTCGCCCGCGCCATTGGCGCCGACGACGGCGCCGGCCGGCAGGGCGACCGAGCCCATCATTGAGCGCGACCCATCCCGCGCGCCCACAATCGCGCCTTCGGGAAAATGAGCCGCCGCCCAGCGCATGGAGCCAAGCGCCAGCACATCGCCAATCGCCCGCGAGACTGCAGCGGGGTCAGTCGAGCCGTCGGTCCGCCGCGTCTCGCGTCCGGCCAGCGCGCCGATTTCGTAATCGTTGACGATGAGGCAATCGAGATGCGGCAGGCAGGGGCGGCCGAGCTCGGCGAGCCGCTCGGCCCGGGTCGTCATCAATTCGAGATTGGCGCTGAGGCCATGGGCGCGCGCCTTGCGCAATACGGCGACCCACCCGTTGGCCTCGCCCTGCCACGGCAGGTCCATCGCCTTGTGGGCGCCTGGCAATCCAAGATGCAGAATTTTCGCGTTGGTCGACGAGAAATCGAAGTCGTCGGGCGTCATCTCGGCCGCCACGCCCTGATGATAAAAATGGGTGCGCCGGCCATTGGCCGCGACGTTGAAAGCGTCGACGCTCATCGTCGCGCCGCCTGGCTGCAGCGCGGAGCGCGCTACGATCAATGCCGCGCGCGTCGCACTCGCCGAACAGAAAGCGCCCGAGGTCGTCGTCGCCGACGAGTCCCATCGCCTCGACCGGAAGCTCGGGATCGAGGCGCTTGAGGTCGAGCGCCATGTTCGACCCGGACCCGCCGTTCTGGCGGTCGATCGCGAAAACCTCGTTGGAGGTGTCCTCGTCGGGCCAGCGGGCGATCGACTTATTGAAATCGACGCACCAGGTGCCGGCCGAGAGCACGCCGCGCCGCTCGCTCATCGGTCAGCCCGACTTGAGAACGGATTCTGTGATCGCGCTGTCGACCGCGATCTCGCGCGTCGGCTTCAGACCCTGCTTCTGAAGCGCCGCGTGGTAGTCCTTGACCGCCTCGGGCGGGGTCATGGCGCCGTCGGCGACCGCGCGCATGAGACGCACGATGTCGAGCGGGGATTCCGCGAGGTTGATCTTGCGGCCGAACAGCGCGACGCGCGCGCCATATTTCTCCGCCTGATGAATGAGCTCGAAGCAATCGCGTGTCGTGCCGGCTCCGCCGCCCAACACGCCAACCACGAGGCCAGGGTCGAACGACGCCAGCTCTTCCAGGGCTCTCGGTCCGTTATAGGCGATCTTGAGGAATTTTGGCCGCTCCGCCTCGGTGAGGCCGGCGAGGCAGCGAACGATCGCATCGTTGACGAACTGAGGCATGGTCTCCGGCGTCAAGCCGCGCTCGACGTTTGGATTGAACACCTCGAGGAAATAAGAGAAGCCGTTGGCTTCGGCGTCGTCACGAAAATCTCTGAACGCCTCGAGCGAGTCATGGTCGGCGTCGATGTCATTGGTGAACGTGATCGAGTAGAGCCCAAGGTCGGTCAGCGGTTTCACATGCTTGAGCGACGCGGTGCGGAACGGCCGCGACGGCTGGTTATGAAAAGACGCTCCGCGATGGCGCCAGATGTCGGTCGTGTCATTGGCGCGGATGACAGGCTTGACCCCCGTTCCGGCGAAGACGTTGCGCTTGACGAGGCTTTCCAGATTCGAGACCGAGGTCAGCATGATGTCGACGACGTCCTGCCTGACGATCGCCTCGATCGAATCGAGGAACTCCGCGCGCGCGACTTGAACCGCGCTTCGCTCTGCGCCGGCCCAACCGCATGCAAGCCCGGCCCCATGTCGGGGTCCTTGGCGTCGGCGATGATGAAATCCGAACGCCGATAGGCGCCGCTGCGGATGCGTGCGAGCTTGTCGTCGAGTCTGAACATCAACGCTTCTCCGGTTTGGCCGTCGGTTTACAGGGCGCCCGCGACGAATGGCAACCGGCTTGAGCGGGCCGCTGGCGCTCGTCATCGGTTGCCGTTAGTTTGCGCCCGCCGGGAGAGCCCGCTTTTGCGGGTGGAGTGTCGATGGCCAAAAGTTTATGCGCCCGGCGCAATGCCAGGGCCCTCCGCGGCTGGCTGATCGCCGCGGCGGGATTGGCGTCTGTTCTCGCGGGCCCGGCCCCGTCGGCGCGCGCCGCGGATGACGACCCTTACGCGCGGCCCGAAGCCTGGCTCTGCCGGCCGGGCGCGTCCGACCTCTGCGCCGCGCCGGTGGTCGCAACACTCGTGCGAAGCGACGGCTCGCGCGCAACCCGGGTTTTCAAGCCGAACCCCGCTGCGCCGATCGACTGCTTCTACGTCTACCCGACCGTCTCCGAAGATCCGGCTGGCAACAGCGGCATGACCAGCGGACCCGGTGAGAAGCGGGCGGTCGCGCAGCAGTTCGCGGCCTTCGCCTCGGTCTGCCGGCCGTTCGCGCCGATCTACCGCCAGGTGACGATCGCGGGCGTCGAAGCCGTGCTCCGACACGAGCCGCTGCCGGTCGATTTCAAGCTTCCGTATGAGGATGTGCGGGCGGCGTGGCGACACTACCTCGCGCATGACAACGGGGGCCGTGGGGTCGTGCTGATCGGCCATTCGCAGGGCGCGCGAATCCTCGCACGTCTCCTCGTGCATGATATCGAGGGGAAGCCCGAACAGCGCCTCCTCGCCGGCGCCCTCATCCTCGGGTTCAACGTCGAGGTCCCGAAAGGCAAGGACGTCGGGGGCACGTTCAAGGCGATCCCGCTCTGCCGCGCGGCGGGGCAGAGCGGCTGTGTCGTCGCCTACGAGACTTTCCCGGCGAGCGCGCCGCCGCCGGACGATTCCCGCTTCACCCATCCCGAAACGCCTGGCATGGAAATCGCCTGCACCGATCCCGCCGCCCTTGCCGGGGCTAAGCTCGATCCCATTCTCGCGACCCAGACGAACCTCATTGGCGAGGCCCCGCTCGATCCGGGCTGGGCCGCGTTCGTCAAGCCGCTCGACGCGCCCTTCGTGTCGCTGCCCGGAATCGCGTCCGGCCATTGCGTCGAGGGGACGAAGGCCTCCTATCTTTCGGTCTCGATCAACGCGCCGTCGGCGCCTGGCGCGTGGCCCGCGACCCTCCCCGGCGCCCTCGTCGTGGACGGGCGGCTCCTCAAGAGCTGGGGCTGGCACCTCATCGACGTCAATGTCGCGATGGGCAACCTCATCGACTTCGTCTCGACGCTGCGAAAGCCCGGCCTGTAACCCCATATTCGACCGCGCCTTGCGCCCATACTGTTCAACGGAAGAGCCAAAAGATGCCTGAGCCGCAACGTCTTCGCATCCTCCTCGTCGGCGCAAGCGGAGTGCTGGGGCGCGCGATCGTCGCCGAGCTTTCGCCGCGCCACGACATCGTGTCCGCCGGATCGAAATCGGGCGACATTCGCATCGACATCGCCAATCCCGCGAGCATCGTCGCGGGCCTGAAAGCGGCAGGGCCGCTGGACGCGGTCGCCTGCGCCGCCGGCGCCGTGAACTGGCGCCCGCTTTCCGCGATCAAACTCGCGGGGCTGGAAAAATCCTCCTACGGATTGGGGCTGACGGACAAACTCATGGGCCAGGTCAATCTGGCGCTGGCCGCCCGCGAACATATCAACGACCACGGCTCGATCACGCTGATCGCCGGCGTGCTCGTCGCAGACGCCGATCGTCGCGGGTTCGTCCGCCAGCATGGTCAATGCGGCCATCGAGGCGTTCGCGATGGCGGCCGCCATCGAAATGCCACTCGGCATCCGCATCAACGCGGTGAGCCCAACTGTGTTTGAGGAATCGATGGCCGACTTCGGGCCGTTCTTTCGCGGTCACGATCCCGTGCCGGTCGCCCGCGCCGCCCGGGCCTTCAGCCGCAGCATCGAGGGCTCGGAGAACGGCCAGACCTTTCGGGTAATCTGATCCCCCAATGAAGCTGATTCTCCTCTACGCCGCGCTCGCCGCGCTGACGCTCGTCGTTTTCGGCCTTTGGCCGGGGCTCGACCTCGCCGTGTCGCATCTGTTCTTCTGGGATGGCAGCTTCGACGGCGAGGGACTCCCCGATCACCTGACCCGCGATTTCTTCCGCGTGACGCCGTTCGTCGTGCTCGCCGCCTACGGGGCGCTGTGGCTCGCCAAGCGCCTGGGGGCCCAGCTTGCCTGGGCGCCGAGCGGCCGGGCGATGATCTTTCTCATCGCCACGATGGTCATCGGGCCGGGTCTCATCGTCAACCTGGGCTTCAAGGATCATTGGCATCGTCCCCGCCCGGTTCACACCGAGGACTTCGACGGACCGAGCCCGTTCAAGCCCTGGTATGACGCCGACGGCGCCTGCAAGACGAATTGTTCGTTCGTCTCCGGCGAAGCGTCGACCGCCTTCTGGATGGTCGCGCCGGCGAGCCTGCTTCCCCCGCCGTGGCGCGCTCCCGCGATCATCGCCGCCTTCGCCTTTGGCTTCGGCGCAAGCCTTCTCAGGCTCGCCTTCGGCGGCCACTACCTCAGCGACGTGCTGCTCGGCGGGCTTGTCACGCTCATCGTCATCGAAATTATCCGCCGGATGCTCTGGCCGACGGGCGGCCGTCAGACCTGAAGCGTCTATGATTTCGGCCGGGTCAGGAAGAAGACGCCGCTCACGTGGCCATTGGCCCCGCACGACGCGGGCTCACTTTGATCGCCCTTCGCCTCGCCCGACTCATCGGCTTCGAGCGCATCGCCGAGCCGGTGGAAGCGGTAAACGAAACCGGTCGCCTTCCCATCACTGTCCGCGTCGACCAGCTCCAGGATTTTTTGCGCTTTCACCTCGCCGCCCACGTTGCATTCGCTCCCGCCTGTCGAGGGATTGGCGGTGTCGGCCTCGATTTCGAGCTTGCCCGGGCCCGCCGACTTGACGGTCACCACGCCCGCCGACATTTTTCCATGACCCCACGAAGCCAGCGTCCGGTCTTTCGATGCCGCCGAGAAAGGCGGCGCGGTCGCGCATGAATTCGTCGATCGGAAAGTTCTGCTTGTCCTTGGGAACGCCCTGGTCGAAGCCAGCGATCCGGTCTCGGTAACTGACGAAATCCTGCTGGTCCTGGGCGAGCGCCTTGCGGGCCGGAGAGTCGAGCCGCTTCAGGGCGGACGCGTAATTGGCGGCGATGGCCGCGTCGGCGGCAGCGAGGCCAGGATCAGCGCAGATCATCTTTTCCGCGACGCTTTTCGCCTTCGCGCAATCGAACGAGGCTTTGCCGGATTCGGCCGCGGCGCCCGCGCTGGCCGCCAGGACGAAGACCAGGGCCGAGCGCGATCCCGCCCCATGTCGAAGAAAGCTCCATCCCCCGTCCCTTCGGTCAGCAATGCCCCGATAGCTCGGACTATGACTGCAAATGCAAGGAGCGCCATCCTCCGCGCGACCGAATTGGAAAAATGCTCGCAGCGCCAGAACGCGAACAACGAATGACTGGGCAATCGCGGACCGCTGTGGCAAGCGCCAATTTCGCCTGCCGCCTAACAAAACTGGGCCTGCATCGCGGCGCCGAGTCTCGCGGTCGCGGAGAGCTGTCATTCTCGATACGCACGAAGGGTAAAGGCGCATCTCCGAAGGCATTTGGCTTGGTCAAGCTCAGAACCGCCAGCCCACCTTCAGCGTGGCGCTCGCCTCCCACTGGTTGAAGCTCACGTTGGGCACCGTGGACCAGACCTTGAGGTGCGAGCCCTGGAGATCGATCGCCGGCCTGCCCAGAAGATTCGCGAATTGCTCGTTCCCGAACAGGTAAGCGGGGATGATGTATTCCAGCGTCGCGATCGGCAGCACTTCCCAGTCGCGGCTTGCTTCACCATGGCGATCGTCTTCGTACCAGCGGCCAAGCATCTCGACCGCGAGGCTGGCGTTCCAGTCTTTCGAGATGACCCACGAGGCAGACGGGATGAGCACAAGAGCATCCGACGAGAGCTGCGGCTGGCGTAAGCGCCGCTGCACGAAGGAAGTGAGGCCGAAGGACCAGACCGTCTCGGCGGAGGTATCGGCAGCGGCGGGGATCAGCTGGAAGGAACTGTTGAGGTGGTAGCTCTTGTTGAAGCCGAGGTTGAAGTCTTGCCGCGCCTCGGTTTGATCTGAGAACGTGGGTAGATAACTGAAGCGTGGGGTGATGGCGAAATAGGGGGAGAAGGCCTGGTCGTTGGTCGGATCGACATATTGCAAGCGGCCCGAGAAGGTCAGCCGGTCGATGTCGACGTCGGAGGCGCCGAAGAAGCTCTTGAATTCAGAGCGGGCGTTGGCCGACACGCGGAAAGGCAGGTCGCCAACCGGCGCAGCCCAGGAGAGATTGCCGACCGGGAAGGTTCCCCAGGTCGACGTTCCCCCTGAACTTATCTCTTCCGCGTTGGAGTCGAAGTTGAGAGGCGCCAGAAAGTTAAAGCGAAACTGCGGTCTTGCGACCTGCTGTTCGGCTCCGGGCGCGGTTGAGTACAAGTTTCCGTAAGGCGCTGGGGTTGAGAGGTTGAGCGTGCCGAGCAGAGCATCGGTGCGGGCGTCGTCGGCATCGACCCCGGCGTCGCTGCGGTCGCCAACCGCCTGGGCAAATGCGAGCGTCGGAGCGGAGACGAAGGCCGCCGCCAGCCCGAGGGCCGCGATCCTTCGCCCACGCCGCATCAATAGTCGACCGCGTCGCGGACGATCGGACAGGTCATGCAATGGCCGCCGCCGCGACCGCGGCCCAGTTCCGCCCCGGTGATGGTGACGACTTCGATCCCCGCCTTTCGCAGCAGCGTGTTCGTGTAAGTGTTGCGGTCGTAGGCGAACACGACGCCGGGCGAGGCGCAGACCAGATTGGCGCCGCTGTCCCATTGGGTGCGCTCGCGCATGTAGTCGGTGCCGCCGGTTTCGACCACGCGGATTTTCTTGAGGCCAAGCGCCTCGCGCATCGTCTCGGTCAGCCCGCCCTCGTCCTTGCGCAGATCGAGCGTCCCCTTCTTCGAGCCCGGGCGGTACGAGAAGCATTCGATCTTGTCGACGATGTCGGGATAGATCAGCACGCAGTCGCGGTCGGCGAAGGTGAAGACCGTGTCGATATGCATGGCTGCGCGCAGCTTCGGCATCGCCCCGACGATGACGCGCTCGACCGCGCCTTTCTCGAACAGGGTCTGCGCGAGCTGGCTGATCGCTTGCCGCGACGTGCGCTCGCTCATGCCGATGAGCACATTGCCCTTGCCGATCGGCATGACGTCGCCGCCTTCGAGCGTGGCGAGACCCCAGTCCTTGGTCGGGTCGCCCCACCAGACGTTGACCTTGCCGGCGAAGTCGGGATGGAACTTGTAGATCGAGGTGGTGAGGATCGTCTCCTCATGCCGCGCCGGCCAGTAAAGCGGGTTAAGCGTCACGCCGCCATAGATCCAGCAGGTCGTGTCGCGGGTGTAGAGCGTGTTTGGCAGCGGCGGAAGCAGGTATTCGTTGACGCCAGCCGCGTCTCGCACCAGCGCGAGCATCTCGCCGCCGATATGGTCCGGGAATTCCTGGGTCGAAAGGCCGCCGATCAGCGTCTCGGCAAGATCGCGATCGGCTTCAGCCCTTCGAGATAGGAGCGCACCTCGTCGACGAGACCGATGCCCACCTGATTGGCCGTCACCTGATTGTCGAGAATCCATTTCTTCGCCTCCGGGAACCGCGACCGTCTCGGCGAGGAGGTTGTGCATCTCGAGCACTTCGACGCCACGGTCGCGCATCTTGGTCATGAAGTCGAAATGGTCGCGCTTGGCGTTGTCGACCCACAGCACGTCATCAAACAGAAGGTCATCGCAATTGCTGGGCGTGAGGCGCTGATGCGCTCGTCCCGGCGCACAGACCATCACCTTGCGGAGTTGTCCAACCTCCGAATGCACGCCAAATTTGGTTTCCATGGGCGCTCCGATGCCTTGTCTTGTTAGGGTGTTATGGCGCCGGTCACGAGGCCGACGGCGCCAACGAGGCCCGCGACAAGCGTAACGGCGAATACGCCGAGTTCAACCGAGGTGAACAGGCTCGCCTTCTGCTCCCGCCGCGCCCACACGTAGAGGATGGTGCCGGGCACGAACAGCACCGCGACGAGCAGAACGTATTTCAGCCCGGCGGCGGCGAACATGAAAAGCGTGTAGACCACCGCGATCCACGCGAAGATCTGGTCGCGGCCGCGTTCGTTCTGGGTTGTCTCATAGCCCACGCCGCTGCGCGCAAGCAGAACGCCGTATCCGGCGACGAGCAGATAGGGCAACAATGCCGTGACGCTCGTCATGTCGAGCATGAAGTTGAAGGCGTCGCGCGACCAGTAGGTCGAGATGACGAACAGCGAGACGACGATATTGGTGAGCCAGAGCGCGTTGGCCGGCACTCGATTGCCGTTCTGAGCGGCGAACAATCGGGGCATGTCTTTCGACTTGGCGGCGGCGAACAGAACCTCGGCGCAGATCAGCGACCAGGCGAGATAGGCGCCGAGCACCGAGACCAGCACGCCAAGCGAGATCAGCACTGCCCCCCAATGTCCGACGACCAGTTCCAAAGCGCCGGCGAGGGATGGATTCTGGACTCCAGCAATCGCCGCGCGGGGCGCCGTGGCGTAGGGCAGCAGCGTGACCGCGACCATCAGACCGGTGACGGCGACGAAGCCGAGGATCGTGGCGGAACCGACATCCGAGCGCTTCTTTGCGAAGCGGGAATAGACGCTGGCGCCTTCGATGCCCAGGAAGACGAAAACCGTGATCAGCATCGTATCGCGCACTTGGGCGATCAGGCTTTTTTCCGGCATGTCCACGCCGCCGAAGAAGTTCTCGGAGAAGTGCGAATAGTTGAAGAAGAAGACGAAGGCGAGGATCGCCACGATGATCGGCACGATCTTGGCGACGGTGACGATCGAGTTGATGAAGGTCGCCTGCTCGATGCCGCGCAGAATCATGAAGTGGAACGCCCAGATGCCGACGAGCGAGACGATGATCGCCGTCGCGCTGCTCCCGTCCCCGAAAATTTCAGGAAAGAAGCGCCCCAGCGTCGAGCCGATCAGCACCCAGTAGAAGACGTTCCCGAGGCAACTCCCGAGCCAGTAGCCGAAGGCCGACAGGAAACCCATGTAGTCGCCAAATCCGGCTTTCGCGTACGCAAAGACGCCGGAATCGATGTCCGGGACGCTTCTCCGCCAACGCCTGGAAGACGCGCGCCAGCATATACATGCCGGTGCCCGCGATCGCCCAGGCGATGATAGCGCCAAAGGGGCCGGTCGCCGTGGCAAACCGGCCGGGAAGGTTGAAGATGCCGGCCCCGACCATCGAGCCGATGACCATCGCGGTGAGCGAGGAGAGCGAAAGTTTTTCTACGCTCGGCGTGGCGACCGATGGCGTCGAAGACGCGGTCGACGACGTCATCTTTCCCCCCTTATCTCGCTGCCCGAAGAATTCGATCGATTGTTTATTCATGCTAACATATCGACCGCCCGGTGTGAAATGCCTCGTCCTGCGCCAGTGCTGGCGGAGTGCGAGTAGACTCGGCGCCGAAACCGAAATCAGAGGCAGGGACAGGGCGATGATCGAAACCGCTCAGCCGGCGCCAGCGCAAGCGCACACCGAAGTGCCCAAGCGCAGATTTCCGGCGCCCGTGACCATTCTGACGCTTGTGCTCGTCTTCGTTTGGATCGCGACCTTTTTCGTTCCATCGGGGGAGTACAAGCACGACCCCGCCGGCAGCCCGGTCGCCGGCTCGTTCAGATACGTGGCTTCTCCATTCGATCTCAAAGGCCGCGTGGAGGCTCTACTGCTTGCGCCTGTCAACGGGATGTACGGGATCCAAGACCCCGAAACCGGACAGGTGGGTCCGGCCACCAAGGGAATGATGTTCGGCTCGGTCGGAGTGTTTCTCTTCATTCTTTCGATCGGCGGATTCATGGGGGTCGTCTTTGCGACCGGCGCCCTCGATCTCGGCATCCACCATCTGTCTCATCGCTTTCGGGAGCGCGGGGCGCTGCTAATCGCAGTCCTGATGGTCCTGTTCGGCGCCCTCGGCTCGATCAAGGGCTGGAGTGACGAGACTCTCGGGCTCTACGCCATGATGGTCCCGCTCATGATCGCGCTAGGATACGACCGGATCGTCACGGTGGCGGTGGTCACCGTCGCTCCGTTTGTCGGCGCGCTCGCCTCGACGATCAATCCATTCTTGACCGGCATCGGGTCTTCCAAGGCTGGCGTCACCATCGCGGACGGCATGGGGTTGCGCCTTGTGTTGCTTGCGCTGTCCATCGCCGCGACGATCGGTTACACGCTTTGGTATGCTGGGCGGGTGAAGGCCGATCCGTCGAAGTCGCTGACCGAAATTCGCGCCGAAGACCGAGCGCTGGCGGCTGCAGACGCGAAGGCCCCGGAACCGCTGACCACGACGCATGCGATCGTCATCAGCCTCGTCTTCTTCACCTTTGGGCTGCTCGCCTTCTCGATCGTTCCGTGGGGCGCGCTCTTAGACAATGCCCCGATCGATCCTTACACGGACAAGACGGTCAATTCGCCGCTCTGGTGGGAGCTCGGCTGGTGGCTGCCGGAGCTCTCCGCCCTGTTTTTTGTCATGGCGATTGTGGTCGGAATCGCGGGGCGGCTTGGCGAGGAGACGGCCGCCAAAGCCTTCATCAAGGGACTGACCGATTTCACCGGGCCAGCGTTTCTGGTCACCCTCGCTCGCAGCGTCTCCGTGGTGATGACCAACACGAAAACAATCGACACCGTGCTGCACGCGATGGAAGGACTGTTGACAGGAGCCTCGAGCGCGACGTTCGTCATGCTGACATTCCTCGGCAGCCTGCCGTTGTCGTTTCTCGTGGGCGGCGGGGCAGCCGGCACTGCGCTCACGATGCCCGTGCTCGCGCCCCTCGGCGACTTCGCCGGCGTTGACAGAGCCATGGTGATCACAACCTGGGGCGCGGCCGCCGGCTGGTTACGGCTGATCTCGCCCACCAATGCGATTCTGGTCGCCGGACTTGCTCTGGCGAACGTCCGCTTCGACCAGTATGTCGCGTTCATCGTTCCGTTGATGGGCGTCTTGCTAGTCGTGATTCTCGCTGTGCTTCTATTGGGCGTGACTGTTTGATCGCAGCCGCGCTTATCCGTTCGCCAGGCTCTTGGGGAACGACTGCTATTTCACCAAGCCGCGGTCTCAGTTCCGCCTCCGAAAGAACGAAGAGACGACATCCTACGCCCAACCTGACCAAAACGTTGGGCGCGAGGACGAAAACCTAAAGCAAAATCAAGGGCGAAAGTAGCGTTGGTGCGGCCAAGAGGACTCGAACCTCCACTCCGGTTAAAGAACTAGCACCTCAAGCTAGCGCGTCTACCAGTTCCGCCATGGCCGCACTTTTCGCTCTGCGTCAGGCGGCGCAAAGCGAAGGCGGTCGTCTAACGCATCGTTTTCGCGATGACAAGCGCGCGAGGCGCGCCGAGCGGACGGGAAATCCTTAAAGATCCAGGTCGTCGGGCCACCCTGTCGCGGCCAACGCGGATCAATATCCCGACACCCACGGCGGCGGCCCATAATAGGGGTCGGCATAAGGGCCGGGCGGACCAGCATAGGGGCCCATCGGCCCCGCGTAGGGTCCGATCGGCTCGGGTCCGGGCTCGTAATATCCATCCATCCCCGACCCGGCCTCAGCGCGCATGGACTGGCCCTCCTGCAGCACGACAACCTGCGTCCCAACCGGAGCGCGGTTGTAGAGATCGATGATGTCGTGATTGAACAGCCGAATGCAGCCGCTCGACACTTTCTGGCCGATCGTCTCCGGTTCGTTGGTGCCATGCAGGCGGAAGTAGGTGTCCTGGTTGCCGCGATAGAGATAGAGCGCGCGCGCGCCCAGCGGATTGCCGATGCCGCCCGGCAGCCCGGCGGTGTAGTGGGCATAGATCGGCATCCGGTGAATCATCTCAGCGGTCGGCGTCCAGTGCGGCCATTCGGCTTTTCTGCCGATGACGGCGTTGCCGCGGAAATTGAGAGCCTCCTCGCGGCCGACGCCCACCGTGTAGCGCATCGCCCTGCCGCCCGGCTCGACGAAATAGAGATGCCGTTCACCGATCATGACGACGATCGTCCCCGGCCGATAGGGGCCGGCGAAGGCGACTTGCCGGCGAAGCACCCCCGGGTCGATCCGGCTCATGTCGAGCCCGGGGATCTCGTGCCCATGGTCATTGATCGGGCCGTATTCGCCCGGGTTCCCGAAGCCAGACCCGAACAGAATTCCGCCCTGGCCCGCGCAGCCGCCAAGCAGGACCGAAATTCCGGCAAGAAGGCCTCGTCGATCGACACGCACGGTCATTGTTCAGCCACCCCGCAACCCTGGTCGACACAGCCCGATCGCGCGTCGATTCGCGGCATGGGCGGTCATCTTCATGTCCTTACTGATCTTTCCGGTCCCGTCTAGCCCGCAGGGCGGCTCGCGCGCACCGCTCGCGGCGGCGAAAGCCTCAGCCGCAGATCCTTCGCGTGACTGGCTCGGAGCAATCCTAGATCGGAACGCCGCTCCCGCTTGCGCGCCTTTGGCGACGGACGAGCGATGGCGACCGACCCACGCCTGCGCCGTTGAAGTCCTGAGGCGAAGGGCTGAGGAGAGCGCCCGCCCTATTCCGCTCCGCGCGCGAAGCGCAAAATGTCCGGAGCCGGCGCGTCGCCTTCGCGCGAAAAATCCATGGATTCGATGCGCTCGCTCCGCCGCGCGACCCGCGCGCTCGCCGCGCCAACGCCGGCCAGGTCCTCCTGCGCCTGGCGGAAATGCGTCTCGAGCTTGCCCGCGCGCTCGACCAGCAGCCGCACGTCGTTCATGAGCTTGCCGACTTCGGCCTGGATCTGATGGGCTTCGTCGCGCATGCGCGCGTCGCGCAAAATGGCCTGGGCGACGCTGATCGCCATCATCATCAAGGTCGGCGAGACGATGACGACGCGCGACCGGTGAGCCTTCTGCACCAGTTCGTCGAACTGATCGACGAGATCGGAATAGATCGCCTCCGAAGGCACGAACATCAGCGCGACGTCCTGCGTTTCGCCGGGCAGAAGATAGCGCTCGGCGATGTCCTTGACGTGCTTGCCGACGTCCGTGCGCACCCGTGCGAGCGCTGTCTTGCGCGTCTCATCGTCGCGCGCCGCGCGCAACGCCGTAAAACCTTCGAGCGGGAATTTGGCGTCGACGGCGAGGAGCCGCGCGTCGCCGGGCAGGCGGATGACGCAATCGGGGCGGGATCGGTTGGAGAGGGTGAACTGGAACTCGTAGGCGCCGGCGGGCAAGCTGTCGCGCACGATCGCCTCCATCCGCCCCTGACCGAAGGCGCCGCGCGACTGCTTGTTGGAGAGAATGTCCTTGAGCGACACCACTTCGCGCGTCATTTCGCTCATGCGCGATTGCGCCGCGTCGATCACTGCGAGACGCTCGTTGAGCTTGCCAAGACTTTCGCCGGTGGTTTGCGTTTGGGCGTCGAGCCCTGCCCCGAGTCGCGCCCCCACCGAATCGAGCCGGTCGGCGACGACCCGAGCAAGGTCCGCTCTGCCGCGACCCGAGCCATTCCGACATGCCGCCAATTCGTCCGCCGAGCTCCGCGCTCGATTGCGCAAGCAGGGCGAAACGCGCCTCGATCGCCTCCTGCCGCTCGTCGGCGATCTCCCGCTCGCGCCGTCGCGCGGCTCCAGCGCGCCAAAGCGCGATCAGGCTCATCAACGCCAGCGCAGCCATGAGCGACAAAGCCGCGCCAAGCGCCTCGGAGACAGAGACGGGCATGCCGTCGATGATAGCGATCGGGGAAGCGGGACTCATCACTGACGAGGGTTGAAGAATCGGAACAAAATAAGAACACGTTTGACCGCGCTTGTCCAGCCGATTATCAGTCCCCGCGCTTCCTCCCGCGAAAAGTCCCGCATGGCCCTCAAACCGATCATCATTTTGCCCGACCCCAAGCTGCGCCTCGTCAGCAAGACAATCGAGCGCGTCGACAAGGATCTGCGCAAGCTGATCGACGACATGATCGAAACCATGCACGACGCGCCGGGGGTGGGACTCGCGGCCATCCAGGTCGCCGAGCCGATTCGTCTCCTGGTCGTCGACACCGCGAAAAAAGAAGAACCGCCCGACCCGCAGGTGTTCATCAATCCCGAGATTGTCTGGTCGTCGGAAGAGCGCTCGACTTACGAGGAGGGCTGCCTGTCCATTCCGGAATATTACGCCGAAGTCGAGCGGCCGGCGTCCGTGCGCGCCCGCGCGCTCGACCGCGAGGGAAAGGAGCGCGAGATCCTGGCCGAGGGGTTGCTCGCAACCGTCCTGCAGCATGAGATCGACCATCTCAACGGCGTTCTCTTCATCGACCACATCTCCAAGCTGAAGCGCGACCGGGTGATCAAGAAATTCCAGAAAGCCGCCAAGCGCGCCGGCGACGGTTCGCATGTGCTGTAGGCCGCATGGCATGCGCCCACCATCGAGTCACAACGGCGCGACTGCAATTTCATCCCGAAGTATTTGAGTCTCGGTCCGGTGCTGCGGGCAGTGTGATCCTGATCACGGCCGGCGCCACCGTTTCGCATTAGTACCGTAACGTCGGACTCCAAGAGATTGCATCCGGCGTCCGGACGACGCTCGTTCCGAATTATTTCAGCGGGCGAATGACATTGATTTTCTATGGAGGAAAATAGTTATGGCGACAAAACCGCGCACAAGGTCTGAGACCGAGCGCATATGCAACGTCGTGCCTTCGCGCAACACCGATCAGGACTGGGGCTTTGAACATGCGCTGGCGTCCAGCGCGCTGACCGCGGTTGCGGCGCCGCCGGCCAGCGTGGACCTCCGCCATCCCTGGTGGGGCATCGGCGACCAGCAGAATACCGGATCATGCGTCGGCTGGGGTTCGACCGACGGCGTCGCGCGCTATCATTTCGTCAAAGCGAACCGGCTGGCCCAGAACGCCAAGCTCTCGCCGCGCGCCACCTGGATGGCGTCAAAGGAAACCGATACTTACGTCAGCCGGCCGGAGACGTTCATCGAAGAAGCAGGCACCAGCCTGAAGGCTGCCGTGGACATCCTGCGCAAGTTCGGCTGTGTGCCCGAGACGCTGCTGCCCTTCCACATCAGCACGTTCATGTATGCCGGCGACGAGAACACCTTCTTCGCCACCATGGCCTCGCGCCGCATTGCCGCCTATTTCAACCTGCAAAAGAACCTGGCGCATTGGCGCACGTGGCTCGCGTCGCATGGGCCGATCCTGGTCGCGCTCAACGTCGACGCGACGTGGGACAATGCGACCGCGACCCATGGCAAACTCGACACGTTCCAGCCCAACACCGTCCGCGGCGGACATGCTCCCTGCGTCGTTGGCTATACGGCGGACAAGCGGTTTATCATCCGCAACTCTTGGGGCACGGCCTGGGGCGATCATGGTTTCGCTTACGCGAGTGAAGCGTATATCAATGCCGCGTTCTTCAATGAGAGCTACGGGGTGACGCTCTGAAATTGCCCGTCGCGAGTTAGGGACAATGGGAAGCGTCGTTCTTTCCTTCGCCCGAGTGACTGCGTTGGCGGGTGCATGCCTTATGCATTCCGCCGGCGCAGTTCCTTGCGCGCATGCTGCTGCGGGAGCCAAGACGATGATGACGCTGGTTGAGACAGACAATAACCGAACCGTCGATATTCCCGTTGGCGAAACGGTCCAGATCACCCTGCCGGAGAACGCGACGACGGGTTACCGCTGGGCGGTCGAGAGCACCGATTCGGAATTCATCGAAGCGCTGGGAAGCGAGCCGCACTATCCGGCCAAAGCCGTCGGCTCCGGCGGCGAGGTTGCGTTTGCCTTCCGGGGCAAGAAGGTCGGAACCGGGGAGATCGTTCTCAAGCAGTGGCGGCAGTGGGAAGGCAACTCATCGATCACCGCCCGTTTTCGCCTGCGGTTGAATGTGCGACCGTAGATAGGGACACGGTGGCGACGGCCTGCTCTCGTTGCAAGTTAAGGGGAACCGTGGCCGTGGTCGCTGCGCTCAAGCGCCGCGCCTTCCTACAGCCACGCGGACGCCGAGACGGCGAAGACCGTTCAACGCCCGGCTTGAGGCCTTCCGGAGCGGCCGACGTCCGTGCGCGCCCGCGCGCTCGATCGCGAGGGAAAGGAAAGCGAGATCCTGATATGACCGAATGGGTCAATTTGCCCTTTGCGGGTTCCGAATGGCCAATTGCCAAAGATCGAGCGTGACCTCCCTATCCGTTGCACGGAAACTCGTGGCGGGTGGCGTTCGCCGACCAACGAAGTTTGACTTCGGACTCCGTTCGCCTGCAGATCGCCTTTGTCTTACCTACGATCCTGTAGCCGAATTCGTAGTCCCAATCGGTAACATCCCGTAGCCCCAGTTCCCGTCGGTTCGCCTCCCTCCTTTTCCGTGCCCTCTCTCCGACGACGTAGTTCCGGAGCCTGTAGCAGCGCCATCCCCAGTCGACGGGCCCGAAGGCCCTGATCCTGCCGACGACCCCGCGGTCCCAGTTCCTGTAGCCAACGTCGTAGTCGAAGAGCCAAAATAAAAAGAAATCACCGCAGTCATCAATGTGCCTACGAGCGTTAGTATCTGCTTGCCAAAGTCATCAACATGAGTCGACGAACCGAACATCGCCGTAAACGTCTGAGGATCCCCGGGATCCTTTTTCGTCTCGAGGCATCCAGAAAATATCGTGCTCGTTCGGATTGGCTTTACGCACCGCGTCAATGTCATCCGCTAGCACTCCCTTCACTTCACGAGGAGGCGAGCCGACGAGAACCGAAGACGCCATGATCGCGAACAGACCGAGTAGCGCTAAGGCTAGAAGGGCTCTGACTGACCCATCTGGTAAGCCGAGAGCACTCTTCGGGTCGGATAGATCTATCAGATGTATAAGGGTCGTGAATACAAGCAGCGCTCCCAATAGAAGAAGTACGCTGCTTAAAGCCAATATTGGTAGACCCCACTCGGCACTTAAGCGGTGAAAAACCCCTTAAATCAACCAAGCCACTCCAGCGAGAGCAATAATAAATACAAACGTTCCGACAATACCTTCGGGAGTTAGTGAACTCGCCGAGTTGCTGCCAGTCTCTGGGTTAGTCGGATTCGTTTGCGGTTGCTCGTTCTCGTGTCCTCCGAAATCTTGAATTTCGCCTCTGATCCTCCATTCTAAGATCCTGGTGCAGTAACGCTCAGGATCTCGGGAAATCCTGACTTACCATTCTACATCTATTTACTTGCTTTTCAAGCATATTCTCGTTTTTATGGCATTTCTCCGCAAGGAACCCTCCGCTCCTTTCGCGACGCGAGTAGTCGGTCTCGGTGAGCGCCCGCCACGAGGAGAGCTCCTTCCATTCCGGTACTATTACGCCGGATCGTTAAGCAACCCAGCGTCGGTCTACGCCCGCGCCCTGGACCGCGAGGAGCAGGCGTGCGAGAGCCTACCCGAGGGCCTGCTCGCCACCGTTCTGCAGCACGAGATCGACCATCTCGATGGCGTTCTCTTCATCGACCACATCTCCAAGCTCAAGCGCGACCGGGTGATCAAGAAATTCCAGAAAGCCGCCAAGCGCGCGGGCGACGGATCGCACGCGCTGTGAAGCTCGCCGTCGCGAGCTTTTGAGTAGGCCACGCCTCCTATCGGCTCAGATAGGTTCACTTCTTAGGAGACATGCTCATGCAACGCGTTGCAATTCTCGGCCTTGGCGTCATGGGAGGCGGCATGGCCGCCAATTGGCTGGCCAAAGGCTTTGAGGTTTCAGTCTGGAACCGCACCTCCGCCAAAGCGCAAGCGCTGGCGGACAAGGGCGCCAAGGTTGCGGCGACCCCTCGCGAGGCCGCTCAAGGCGCCGACTTCATCTTCGCCATGGTCTCGGACGACGACGCCTCGCGCAGCGTCTGGCTTGGGGCGGACGGCGCGCTTGCTGGCGCGAAGAGCGGCGCGATCGGCGTCGAATCCAGCACGTTGACCCCGGACTGGATTCGCGAGCTTGCAAGTCAGGCTCAGGCCAAAGGCGTTGGCTTTCTCGATGCGCCGGTCGGCGGCAGCCGTCCCGCGGCGGCGTCGGGCGAACTGAGGTTCTTTGTCGGCGGCGACGCGAAAACCTACGAGGCAGCGCGTCCGGCGCTCGCGGCGGTGGGCGCCAAGATGGATCTGCTCGGGCCTCTCGGCGCGGGCGCGACCTGGAAGCTCATCAACAACCAGCTCGCCGCAGGTCAGGTCGCCGCGCTCGCCGAAGCGCTCGCGGTCGCCAAGAAGGCCGGCTTCCGAGATGAGCAAATCTCCGAGCTCATCCTGGGCGGCGCCCCGGCGAGCCCGATCGTCAAGCTCAAGCTGCCGCGCATGCTGGCGCAGGATTTCGAGCCGGCCGATTTCGCCCTCAGTCTCATGCTGAAGGACGCTCGCTACGCCGCGGCGCTCGCGCAGTCTCTTGGCGCGCCGGCCGATGTGATTTCCGGCGCGGTGAAGACGTTCGCACGCGCCGAGGCCAAAGGGCTCGGCGCCAAGGACATGGCCGCTGTGGCCGGCTGACCGGAGACTGCGCCGAATGCGCGCGGGCGGAAACGAGCCGCCGCGCCAAAACCGGGCGGCGCGCCTCTTATCGAGCAGGCGGCGGCGAAACGCCAATGAGGCTTGATCGAGCGATGCAGGATCTGACGCCGGACCGCCCCTGGCACTCCGAACCGGCCGAGGCCGCGCTCGAGCAGCTCAAGTCCTCGGCTCAAGGATTGAGCGCCGACGAAGCCGCGACGGCGCCTCGAGGCGGACGGGCCGAACCGCCTGCCGGCCGGCAAGACGCGCTCCCTGTTCGCGCGGGTGTTCGCTCAGTTCAACAACCTTCTGATCTACGTCCTCCTTGCTTCGGCGCTCGTCACCATCCTCTTGCGTCACGCTCTCGACGCCGTGGTGATCCTCGCTGTCGTCCTCATCAACGCGGCGATCGGCTTCATCCAGGAAGGCAGAGCGGAAAAGTCGCTCGAGGCCATTCGCGCGATGCTGACCCGCGAGTCCTCGGTCTTGCGCGACGGGCGGCGACTGACCGTTCCGGCCGAAAGCCTCGTGGTCGGCGACGTCGTGCTGACGGAAGCCGGCGACCGCATTCCCGCCGACCTGAGGCTCCTGCGCGCCACGAGCCTCAAGATCGAGGAGGCCGTGCTGACCGGCGAAGCGGCCGCGTCCGACAAGGCGGTCGATCCCGTCGCGCCCGACGCCCCGCTCGGCGACCGCGCCTCGATGGCCTATTCCGGCACGATGGTCGCGAGCGGCCAGGGCGCGGGGCTCGTCGTCGCAACCGGCGCCTTAACCGAGCTTGGGCGCATCAGCGCCATGGTCGGGGGCGTCGAATCGCTGACCACGCCGCTCATACGTCAGATGAACGTCTTCGCCAGGCGTCTGACCTTCGTCATTCTGGCGCTCGCCGCCTGCGTCTGCGTCTTCGCCTTCATGGCGCGCGGCTACGAAATCGAGCATGCGTTCATGGCCGCGGTCGGCGTCGCCGTATCCGCGATTCCCGAAGGCCTGCCCGCGGTGATGACGATCACGCTCGCCATCGGCGTCAGGCGGATGGCGGATCGCAAGGCCATCATTCGCAGCCTTCCCGCGGTCGAGACGCTGGGAGCCGTGTCGACCATCTGTTCGGACAAGACCGGCACGCTCACCTTGAACCAGATGACGGTCGGCGCTGTTCTGACCGCATCGGGCGAGTTCGAGACGACCGGAACCGGCTACGAACCCCGCGGCGAATTCCTGTCCGGCGGCGCGGCGATCGACCCCGCCGCTTATCCCGGCCTTGCGGCGCTCGCCCGCTCGGCTCTGCTTTGCAACGACGCCTCGTTGAGGCAGTCGGGCGCAGAGTGGATCGTCGACGGCGATCCGATGGAGGGCGCGCTGATCGCCTTCGCGATCAAGGCGGGCGCGGACCCCGAGGCGACGAAGCGCCAGTCTCCGCGGCTGAACGAGATTCCCTTCGATTCCCGATATCGATTCATGGCGACCCTCAACCCCGTCGGCGCGGACCGTCTCATCAGCGTCAAGGGCGCGCCCGAGCGCGTGCTCGAGCTCTGCGCGACCCAGGCTCTCGCGACAGGCGCCGAAAAGATCGACGCCTCGCGCTGGCGCGCCGCGATCGACAGGCTCGCGGCTCGCGGGCAGCGCGTCCTCGCCTTCGCCTCGAAGCCGGCGCATGGGTCCGGGAGCCTCGAACTGGCCGATGTCGAAGACGGCGGCCTCACGCTCATCGGCCTTGTCGGTCTCATCGATCCGCCGCGGCCGGAAGCGGTTCAGGCGATCGCCGAATGCAAGGCGGCGGGGATCGACGTCAAGATGATCACCGGCGATCACGCCTCGACCGGCGCGGCGATCGCGCGCGAGCTGGGCCTGGGCAAGGGCGTCGTCGACGCGCTGACCGGGCATGCGATCGACGCCATGGACGATTCCGCGCTTCGCCATGCGCTGCCGACGACCTCGGTCTTCGCCCGCACCAGCCCCGAGCACAAGCTGAGGCTGGTCGAGGCCTTGCAGGCGGACGGGGCCGTCGTGTCGATGACCGGCGACGGCGTCAACGACGCGCCGGCGCTCAAGCGCGCCAATGTCGGCGTCGCCATGGGCGCCAAGGGCACGGAGGCCGCCAAGGAAGCGGCGGAAATGGTGCTGGCCGACGACAATTTCGCCACCATCGCCGCCGCCGTGCGCGAGGGCCGCATCGTCTACGACAATCTGATCAAGGTGGTCGGCTGGACGCTGCCGACCAATGGCGGCCAGGCGATGGCGATCGTCGTCGCCGTTCTTCTCGGCGTCACCCTGCCGATGACGCCGGCGCAGATCCTTTGGGTCAACATGGTCAGCGGGGTCGCGCTCGGTCTCGTGTTCGCCTTCGATCCCGCCGAGCCCGGCGTGATGGCGCGCCCGCCGCGCGATCCGCGCGCGCCGCTTCTCTCAGGCCTTCTCGTCTGGCGCACGGCGCTGGTGTCGGCGCTCTTCTGCGCGGTGGTGTTCGCCGTCTTCACCTGGGCGCTGAGGCGCGGCGAGGAGCTCGAGCACGCGCAGACTTTCGCCGTCAACGCGATGGTCGGGCTCGAGATCGCCTATCTGTTCAGCGTCCGGCTGCGCAACAGCGCGCCCTTCGACTTTCGCGACATCCGGTTGACCCGGGCGCTCCTGATCGGCATCGCCGTGGTCGTCGTGCTGCAGATCCTGTTCACCTATCTGCCGCTGTTCCAACTCCTCTACGATACGCGGCCGATCGACTGGCCGGATATGGGCGTGGCGGCGCTCGCGGCGATCGGCCTCATCCTGGTGCTTGAACTGGAGAAGGCGATCCGCGTCGGCCTGTTCGGGGCGCGGCGGGGGTGAGGGAAGCGGGACAGACTTGCGGGTCACGAAAAGCTGGCGCAGATTTCCGGCGAAGCAAAGGTGATTTGGTGAACGCTAGGAGCGCCGTCACCGTCATCGCGAGCGAAGCGACGCGATCCAGGGGAACATGGGGCGCGCGCGCCTACGACACCTGGATTGCTTCGCTTCGCTCCGCAGTCTCGCAATGCATCCATGGCAGTCTCTAGCGCCTACGCAATCTGTCGAGGTCCTGTGAACCCGATGTTCGCGCCGTCTGGACGTGTTCGCTGCAGGACCTTCTACGACCTCGAGCCAGTCAGGCGGTGCTCACGCTGATTCGGCGGTCGGGATCGCCTGCGATGGCGTGCTCGGCGGCGATTTGGGCGGTCGTTAAATTCTTCGCCAAGAAAGAGGAGCGAAGGCCACCTCTAAACCGTCAGCGTCAAGGCCGAGGGCGGAAGTGTCGCCATCGGCGGCGATAACAAAGATAGCCCCATCAACATCGGCACAAGAGGTCGAAGCGAACGCTAAGGGGCTGTCTCGATGCTCGCATGGCGTTTCTGGCGTGGTGGCGCGCCAAGCAACCGGCCCAACGAGAGGTCAACTGCGAGCGCGACCGGACTGAGCGTCGCCATCTCTGGCGACAACACCAATAGCCCAATCCAGATCGGCCTGAGACGAGGACGATGTCGGGCGCGTTTTCGAGCAGACGTTCGATCGCAAGCTTGCCGAAATCTCCCGAGCAAAAGGCGTTCCCGAGGCGCCTTTGCGCGAAGTGCTGAAGCGGCTCGGCGAGACCGAGGTTGCGGAAGCCGAAATCCCCGACCGCCTCGCCAAAGCCGCCGACGAATTGATCCGTCTGCGCGCCGACCTCGCGAGGCTCAGCAACGACCGGCCGGAATTCGCCGCCATCCGCGCCCGCGCCTCGGCGGCTGATCGACAAAGGCGATTTCGACGCCGCTCGCGCCGCCTTGAACGAGGGCCGCGAGCGCGCCCGCGCTTTGCGCGAGGAGGCCAGTCGAACCGAAGCCGCATTTCTCGCCCAAGAGGCGCGTGTCGACCGGTTGCAACTCAATTACGACGCGGCTTGCGCCAAATTCGCCGAGGCCGCGCGTCTCGATCCGGACAACGTCTGGCTGTGGAGTCGACGCTGGGCGATCTCTGGATCACGCGAGGCTCGCTGGCTGAGGCGGCGAAGGCCTTTTCCGCCGCGCGCGACGCCGCCACCCGAAGTGGCGACGATCGCGATCTCTCGGTGACGTACAACAGGATTGGCGACGTGCAGGTCGCGCAGGGCGACCTCGCCGGCGCGCTCAAGTCCTTTTCCGACAGCCTCGCGATCGCCGACCGCCTGGCGCAATCCGATCCCGGCAACGCCGGCTGGCAGCGCGATCTCTCGGTGTCGTACGACAAGGTCGGCGACGTGCAGGTCGCGCAGGGCGACCTCGCCGGCGCGCTCAAGTCCTATCGCGACAGCCTCGCGATCGTTGACCGCCTGGCGCAATCCGATCCCGGCAACGCCGGCTGGCAGCGCGATCTCTCGGTGTCGTACGACAAGATCGGCGACGTGCAGGTCGCGCAGGGCGACCTCGCCGGCGCGCTCAAGTCCTATCGCGACAGCCTCGCGATCCGAGACCGCCTGGCGCAATCCGATCCCGGCAACGCCGGCTGGCGGCGCGATCTCTCGGTGTCGTACAACAAGATCGGCGACGTGCAGGTCGCGCAGGGCGACCTCGCCGGCGCGCTCAAGTCCTTTTCCGACAGCCTCGCGATCGCCGACCGCCTGGCGCAATCCGATCCCGGCAACGCCGGCTGGCAGCGCGATCTCTCGGTGTCGTACAACAAGATCGGCGACGTGCAGGTCGCGCAGGGCGACCTCGCCGGCGCGCTCAAGTCCTATCGCGACAGCCTCGCGATCGCCGACCGCCTGGCGCAATCCGATCCCGGCAACGCCGGCTGGCGGCGCGATCTCTCGGTGTCGTACAACAAAATCGGCGACGTGCAGGTCGCGCAGGGCGACCTCGCCGGCGCGCTCAAGTCCTTTTCCGACAGCCTCGCGATCCGACCGCCTGGCGCAATCCGATCCCGGCAACGCCGGCTGGCGGCGCGATCTCTCGGTGTCGTACGACAAGATCGGCGACGTGCAGGTCGCGCAGGGCGACCTCGCCGGCGCGCTCAAGTCCTTTTCCGACAGCCTCGCGATCGCCGACCGCCTGGCGCAATCCGATCCCGGCAACGCCGGCTGGCAGCGCGATCTCTCGGTGTCGTACGACAAGATCGGCGACGTGCAGGTCGCGCAGGGCGACCTCGCCGGCGCGCTCAAGTCCTTTTCCGACAGCCTCGCGATCCGAGACCGCCTGGCGCAATCCGATCCCGGCAATTCCGGCTGGCGGCGCGATCTCTCGGTGTCGTACGACAAGATCGGCGACGTGCAGGTCGCGCAGGGCGACCTCGCCGGCGCGCTCAAGTCCTTTTCCGACAGCCTCGCGATCAGAGACCGCCTGGCGCAATCCGATCCCGGCAACTCCGGCTGGCGGCGCGATCTCTCGGTGTCCTACGACAGAATCGGCGACGTGCAGGTCGCGCAGGGCGACCTCGCCGGCGCGCTCAAATCCTTTTCCGACAGCCTTGCGATCAGAGATCGCCTGGCGCAATCCGATCCCGGCAACGCCGGCTGGCAACGCGATCTTCGGTGTCGCAGGCAAGATCGCGATGCGCTCAGAAAGATGGGGATGCCGCCGAGGCGTTGGAGGCGCTGCAGCGCGGTCATGCCATCATGGTGCGCCTGACCGCCGTGTCGCCGGACAACGCGACATGGAAACGCGACCTTGACTGGTTCGCGGGCCAGATCGCCGAACTCTCGCAATAGGCCGCGCCTCGAGGCCGCCTCTCCCGTGACGCGAATGCTTGGAAGGGCTCAGCCCGACGCGCCTCGTCCCAAAAGCCCAGCGCCCGAAGGCCTCGCCAACCTCGCATGTCGCCCTGTCGGAAATCCCCCGGACGTTCCTCGGAATCGGGAAATCGACATTTTCTTGTATAAAACCGAACCTCGTGTTATATGTTTTCCATTCGCCGATCCATGGGCTGCGAGCTGGGTGCTGAAGAGAGAGGATGGAAATGCGTCTGGACAGGGTCCAAGAGGCTGAAGACGGAGGGAGAAATTTTTTGTTTGAATCGCTCGTAACACATTGAAAAGTCTCGATCCGAAAAAATAAACGTAAGTAAAAGAAAGCTATTTTGCTTGCTTTTATTTTCGTTTATTATCTTTTATTGGCGCTTATTTGCGACGGCTTGGCGTTGTCCCGCGCGAGCGGGACTGCTTGCGCCGGCGCGGCGGCTGGTGCTATCGCCCTCGGCTCGCGCTGTTTCACGCGGCGCGCGACGGAGGGGTGGCCGAGCGGCTGAAGGCGCACGCCTGGAAAGTGTGTATGCGGGAAACCGTATCGCGGGTTCGAATCCCGCCCCCTCCGCCAGCCGGAATATAAGGCTAACAGACTGTAATTGCTTAACTTTTATGTGTGGATGGATGGGCTAGGATGTGAGTGCATGGGCGCAAGAAACGGGACATTCCCGTGCGCCGCCCGGGGCGATTCAGTTCCCTTGTCGCATCCGTCATGGCATAGAACGGTCAAGTCAGGATTCCTTGCAATGAACAAATTCGAGCGCCGTCCTATCGACACAGGCGAAGCGAAGATTGACTTCCTCGACGGCGATTTTCGCATCCTCCGGCCGGGCGCCTACGTGCGCTGCGCCGTGACCGGCGATCCGATCCCTCTCGACGAGTTACGCTACTGGAGCGTGGATCGCCAGGAGGCTTACGCCAGTCCGGCCGCGTCGATGAAGCGAGAGTGCGAGCGCCGCTAGCCAAAGACCCGGCCCGTTCCACGTCCTCATCGGATTGGCGGGGCATATTGGATGCCGCCCGCGCTCCACAATTGATTGAGACCGCGCGGAATGGCGAGCGGGGTTGTCGCGCCCAGGTTGCGCTCAAAGACTTCGCCATAATTGCCGACATATCGGATGATGTTGGCCGCCCAGGCGTTGGTCAGCCCGATCTCTTCGCCAAAATCTCCACTTGCGCCAACCAGGCGCTTGACTTCAGGCTTCTGGGACCTCAGCGCCTGATCGATGGTCCGTGAACTGACTCCAAGCTCCTCGGCGTTGATCATGGCGAAGTAAACCCATCTCACAATACTGATCCATTGAAGGTCATTGTCGCGCACAACCGGGCCGAGGGGCTCCTTCGAAATCACGTCCGGCAGAATGACCTGGTCCCTTGGTTTGGCGAGACGGAGACGTAACGCATAAAGCTGGGAAAGATCGCTGGTCAGGACAGAGCAAAGACCGGCGTCGTAGTTCTTGACCAACTCGTCGGTGGTCGCGGAGACGACCTCCTGGAGCGTCATGCCGTTGCTGCTGAAGAAGTCGGCAAGATTGTCGATCGTGGTGGTGCCGCTCTGCACGCACACCTTGGCGCCGTCGAGCTGGAGAGCAGAATTCACCCGGAGCGCCCGCGGGACCATGAATCCCTGGCCGTCATAATAGGTGGCGCCAACGAAAGTCAGGCCGAACTCTATTTCGCGCCCCATCGTCCAGGTGGAGTTGCGCGCAAGGACGTCGATTTTTCCATCCCGAAGCGCCTGAAAGCGGGCGTCCGCAGATAGCGGCGCGAGCGTAACC
This sequence comes from uncultured Alphaproteobacteria bacterium, assembly GCA_963802615.1. Lineage (GTDB taxonomy): Bacteria > Pseudomonadota > Alphaproteobacteria > Rhizobiales > Beijerinckiaceae > Roseiarcus. The sequence continues at coordinate 124,646 of CAWDKC010000015.1, read as the reverse complement.
TTCTTCGGATCGCCGAAGATGGCGGCGGCGATCGCACGGCAGAAATCGACGTCAAATCCTCTCCATATTCCGCGTTCGTCGACGTTGGAAAACCCGGGCAACCCCTCGTTGACCCCACACACCAACGATCCGCGCGCCTTGACCGCCGTCAAGGTCGGGGACGACCCGGCCGAATAGGCGAAGCCGGTCATCGCCAAGACATACGCCGCGACGGCGCATCGCAGCGTCGCCCGTCCCAGCCCTTCAAGTCGGCGCGATCGATCCATTCGGAAGCTCACTCTCGGCGCTTGTTACGACACTACGCGAGCAAGAGGCTCGAGAAAACCGCGACGGATGAAATCGCTGACATCCTTCGCCCGCGCGCCTGGTCGAGGCGGCCTTGCTTGGACGCGACGGGAGATTGTCCGCCGGGGCGAGGTGTTCGGTTTTGGACGCGACTCAATCTTTTCAGCGGCTTAAGCGTATTTTTCTGTCCCTCGGTAACTCCCAAGCCGGTGCTGTTTTGTGAGTCCGATTTGTCACAGGATTTGGGAAAGTGCGGGCGGGTTGGGGATTGATGGAGACCGGCGGGTTTGGATGTGAGTCAAGGTATGGGTGATTCTTTCTCCGGACGTGGAAGAGCTGGTCGCGGCGCTGCGGGCTGAGATCGTGGCGCTGCGGGAGGAGGTCGCCGAACTGAAGCGGCGTTTGGGCCAGGACAGTTCGACCCGTTCGAAGCCGCCCTCGAGCGACGGGCTGAAGAAGAAGCCGCGGATCGCGGGAAGCCTGCGCGAGCCGTCGGGGCGCCTGAGCGGCGGGCAGAAGGGCCACAAAGGGCGACACGCTGCGGCAAGCCGCCGAACCCGACCGGATCGTGCGGCGCGAGGCGTCGCATTGCCGGCACTGCCAAGCGCGTCTTCCGGCCGGAACGGCGCAGGGCGTCGAGGCGCGGCAGGTGTTCGATCTGATCGAGCGGCCGCTGATCGTCACCGAGCATCGCGCCTCGATCGATCGCTGCGGCCGCTGCCGGGGCGTGACCAAGGCCGCGTTCCCCGAAGGCGTGGTCTCGCCCACGCAATATGGCGAGCGGATCAAGGCGGCGGCGATCTATCTCAACGTCCAACAGCTGATCCCCGAAGATCGCGCCGCCGAAGCGTTGAGCGACCTGTTCGGCGCGCCCTTTCTGTGTTCGGCGAGCCTCACGGCGTGGGTTCGCCAGAAGGCGCGCGACCTGGAGCGGGTCGATGCGGGAATCGGCGCCCGCTTGGCGGAAGCGAAGGTCCGCCATCTCGATGAAACCGGCCTGAGGGTCGCGGGCAAGCTGCATTGGCTGCACACGACCTCGAGCGAGGCCTTCACCTTCTACCGGGCCGAGGACAAGCGCGGCGCCATCCCCTCGGACCTCAAGGGCGGCGTCATTGTGCACGACGGCTTCGTTCCCTATGGCGCGCTCGGCCAGATCGACCATGCGTTGTGCAACGCCCATCATCTGCGTGAGCTCAAGGCGCTGATCGAACTCGACGGCGAGGCTTGGGCGACGCCGAGGCTTGGGCGACGCCGATGCGCGACATGCTCGTCGCCGCCAACGCCGCCGTGCGCAAGGCGCGCGACAGCGGAGCCAAGGCCCTCGCGCCCGACCAGGTCAAGGCCTTGGTTGATCAGTATTGGCAGGCCGTGCGCGAGGGCCTGGCCTTCCATCGCGCCTTGCCCAACTTGGAGCGCAGGCCCCAATCGCGCGGGCGCCTCAAGCATCGGCCCGGCTTCAATCTCCTGACCCGGTTCAAAACCCTCAAGGACGACGTGCTCCGCTTCCTCGTCGACTTCGACGTCCCGTTCACCAACAACCTGGCCGAACAGGACATCCGGATGACCAGGGTCAAAATGAAAATCTCGGGCGCTTTCCGAACCCTCGCAGGGGCAAGGGACTTCGCCTGCCTCCGATCCATCGTCTCCACCGCCCGAAAGCAGGGTTACGACATCCTCCAGACCCTCGCCGCAACCCCAGACGCCATCAGCCAAGCCCTCCTCGAATAGCCACCGGCTTGGGAGTTACAAAAAAAATTTGCCGCCCCCCCTGGTCCGTCCCGACGAAGTCCCAGTCCAATGCCCATCCGCCCTTCCCGCGCTCAGCCCTGTCCGCTTGCCTGATCCAGCGACGGAAATAGTTATAGCATAGATCTGGTTTCCAGAAAAGAAAATGTCGACTGTCGCGACGTAATTTTTGTTCGGCCCGCTCGTGGGCTACTCCGGTCCGCAGGCCGGCGCGCTCTTGGGGTTAGCGCTTCGCAGCCATCGACGGGTGACACTAACTCGTTGATTTTGTCCTGGAAAAAAATTTTCGGAGAATCTCTTGACGTCTCTTTTTCCCTAACCAAATCGCTGGCCGTCGAGGCCCTTGGGCTCGGCAAGATCGCCGGCGGCGCCGGCATCGTATCCATGTTGCTTCACGGAGGATGTGGCTATGCGAACGTTCGATTTTACTCCCTTCTATCGCTCGACGGTTGGCTTCGACCAACTCTTTGACCTGCTGGACAAGAGCATTCGGTCCGAGTGGCCGCCCTATAACATCGAGAAAAAGGACGAAGACCAGTACCGTATCACCATGACGGTCGCCGGCTTCACGCCGAATGAGATCGAATTGGTCCAGCACGCAGGCACGCTCCTGGTGACGGGCCAGAAGGGCGAGCAGCCGGAACTGCTTCACCAGGGCATCCCGCTGAGCTTCAGGCAGAGCTTCAATCTGGCTGACCATGTGAAGGTCGTCGGCGCCAATGTTGAGCATGGTCTCTTGACGATCGATCTCGTGCGCGAGGTGCCGGAGCAGCTGAAGCCGCGACGCATCGAAATCGGCCGCGCCGAGACAAAGGCTGTGAAGCAGGAGGCCCAGCCGAAGCAGATCGACACAGGCGCCCAGAAGGCTGCCTGATCCTGAGAACGTGACTGCGGTCCGCCTCCCGGTCTCGGCCGGGAGGCCCTGATTGCGGAGAATGGAGATGACCCAAAGCTTTTGCTCTTTCCAATCAAGCCAACCGGGATCGCCCGCGCCAGCTTACGGGGCGACGATCTACACGCATCCTGGCGACGTCACGAGCGATCCGAAGCTGACCCTGGCGGAGAAGAGGGCGATCCTGGCGTCGTGGATTTCGGACGCACGGGCGGTCGAGAACGCTCCCTCGTTGCGCCGGCTCGACAGCGGCGCTGTCGTTGAAGTTGACGACATTCGACGAGCGCTCGTTCTGCTCGATCAACTGGCGTCTATCGGGTATCGCAAACATCTGCCGCCCTCGGGTCGCAGGCATAGCGTGGTTTCAAGGTGGTTGAGGCGGGTCGGCCCCCCGAATCGCTCCAACGACAATGACAATGACGATGACCCGCCGCCGGCCCCGGCAGGTTTCGGCATTCCGTTTCGTCCCAGACCTTTGTCGCCGGCCCAGGGCGCGCGCCTCGCAGCCCCGGTCTTGTGCGCCGCTGGGTGAAAACGGCTGAAGGGCGGAGGCCGACGCGGATCTCGCTTTCAGAAAAGAGAATGTCCTGCCGCTGGCTCCTGGTCGGCTCTGCCCCTCAGTGTAACTTCAGGAGGAAGATTGCCAAGGACGAGACGCGCGTGCCCAACGGGCTGGCCATAAAGCCCTGAGGGCTGGCGCGTCTCAAAGGATGGCCGAGCGGGCGGTTCGTCCTTCGTCCGCCCAAAGCAGTCCCAGCGCCAGGATCGCAGTCACGCGCGCTTCCGGACGCCGACATCCCGGCGCCGGGTTAACCAATCTTCTAAACAATTAATTAAAATGCCCGCCTTAGCGTCAACCCCTCCTGGACGCATTGGAGGACGCAGATGGGTTGGATTGTCGCTCTCGTCATGATCCCTGCGCTTGCTATGCTTTGCTTGATGCTCTGGCGCCTGGAAGGCGACAAGGGATGGCGCGACCAAGCCGAGGGCTTGCGGGAGCGCCTGGCGCGACAAGGGCTTCCTCGCGCTTAGAGCGCGGATTGCGCGCTCGCGGGCGAGGCGGCCCGGTTTCCTGCCCCTCTGCCCCAACGTGACGCAGCGCCCAACCAGGCGCGGACGGTGGACAGAAGCCGGTCCCTCGGCCCGCTCCCCGAGTTCGATCCAATGGCGAACGACCTTCGCGCCGGGGCGCGGCGGCGCGATCAGAACTGAAAATTCAAGCCCGCGTAAATCTGCCAGTGCGGAGACTGTTGGCCGTAGTGATAGACCGTGTACTGCGGCTCGATAAACGCGTTCGCTGTGACCTTGCCGATCTTCATCACCTTGCCGGCGCCGAGGCCGACGGGGATGTAGCCGAGGTTGTTCTCAAGATCGAAGTTCCAGACCCCGCTCGATCGCAGATAGAAACCTTGCGGCAGGTTGTAGAAAACGATCGGTTGCGCGGTGACGAGGCTCACCGGCTCGCGGCCGAAATCGTCGGCGAACGAATGCTGGTAGGTCACCAGCGAGCCGACAAGACCCCAGGATTGCACGGAAACGGCGGCGCCCGCCGCGCCAGCCTGCCAGCGGCCGGCGCCGGTGAAGCGATCGGTCGCCGTCGGCGCCACGAACAGCGGCCCAACCGCCAGCAGCACCGGCTTGGTCGGCAGCACGATCAGATCGAAGATCGTAAGGTCGCCGAGCCCGTCCGCATAACCTTCCGGCGAAGGGTTCACCGAGTAAGGCAGGGTGAAGCGGACGAGCTGCTGCACGCCGCCGACATTCAGCGGCACGAGACCGCGCAGGAGGAGGCTGTTGGCGTCCGAATTCAGCGGTCCATAGAACGAGGGGATGTAATAGTTCTGCAGGTTGAGCGAGGTTTGGGCGGTGAGCGGATTGTTGGCGGAATTGGTCGTGTCGTCGGCGCGCGCAGCCGAAATCGAGGCCGTCGCGAGCACCGCCGCGAGGATCGCTCTCATCATCCTGGTCACCCTTGCTTTCCGGTCGCTCAGTCCCGCTTCTCGATCTTCGGCGGCTGCCAGGAGCCGTCGAGAATCGGCGCCTCGCCCCAATAGGCGCGAATGTAGAGCGAGAATGTCCCGTCCGGCGCCGGAAGCCAATTGGCCTCGCGATCGGACCCCGGATTCCGCCCTCCCGCGTAAAGCGTCAGCGATCCGTCGCTGTTGCGCTTGAGCGTCGTGTTCTTCGTGCCCAGCGAATAGCGGTTGAGCGCATTCGGGTGGAAGAGGTGCTTGTCGTTGTAGAGGGTGAGCGACCAGAAGCCCTTGACCGGCGGCGTCTGCCCTTCGGGGAAAGTCACCGCGTAGCTGTTCGAGCCCTGAAGCTGATCGCCCTTCGCATCGACGTCGGTGTAGAAATACTGCGTCTCGCTGGGACGGTTGTCGAACATGTTGGAGCGCGCCGTGCCGAGGCGGTCGAAATAGTCGACCCCGAACTCGGCGTTGTGGGTCGAGCGGTTCCAGTTGTTTCCGGCCGGCCGGCCGTTGTGGCGCCAGGCAAAGAAAGGCTGCACGAGCTCATGCTCCGCCGCGACGGCCGTCTCGGTCAGCAGTTTGGCGATCGCGGGATCGGCGTGCGCGGCGTTCATGAGCTGGCGGAAATTGGCGTAGATCGCCTCCTCGCCCGGCAGCGGCGCCACGTCGTCGAGCACGGTCGGGAACACCTCGAAGAATTTCTCCGGAATGACCCATTTCGTCTCCCCTCCGCCCTCCCCGGACGGCGGCGCGGGAAAGTGCGGCAGGGCCGCATAGTCCACCGTCTTCATCTGTCCGTCGAACTCGGAAAGCGGATAGGCGACGACCTTGTCGACGAGCGGCCGGACCGCCGCGCGGTCCTCGGCGGTGTCGTTGAGAAAGATGCGCGGGATTGCGTTGGCGAGTTCGGTCGGGCTGCGGACGAGCGCGTTGATTCCGGGCGGGACCGCGCCATGCCAGTTCGGGCCCGCGAGCAGGTAGAAGCCCGGCTTTGTGCCATAGGGCTTGCCGAGATGGCCGAACTGGTCCGAACGGTTGTCGTAGAAGGCGTAGACCCAGAAGCGGTCGCCGAAATCGGGGACCTGGATCACCACCGGCTCGGCGTCGAGGCCGAAGAAGCCGAGCCCGTAGACCACGTCCTGGTTCGGGCAGGTGACGAAAGTCTCGGCCGGGGAGACATAGTCGACCAGCATGGCGATGCGCCCGCGCGGCGCGACCGGCACGATGCCGCCGAGCAGGCCCGGCTCGGGCGCCTGGGCGAACAAGGCGCGGCGATTGACCATGTTGACCAGAGGCCAGCCCCAGAGATAGGCGAATTGCGCCATCGTCCGCACGTAGCCCTCGGGCATGATCACGCCGCTCGCGGGTTGGGTCACCGGCGCGAGAGGGCCTGCGGCGGATCGGCGCCCTGGTCGGCAAAGCCCGGCATGGCGCGCGTTTGCTGGGCCTGCGCGCTTCCGACGGGACCAGCGGCGCCAGCCAGCAAGCCCGTCGCGGCTCCCAAAATCGCGTCTCGGCGTGTGGCTTTCTCGACCATCGAATCCTTCCTTTCCATTTCCTGGCTGACCCCCCGCCGCCCCGAACTGTCACTCCGACGAGCGCAGATTGGCGAGAAGCGTGTCGCGCAGATCGAGCTCGCGCTCGATGCGCCGGCGGCCTTCATCCTTCAGTTCGCCCGAGCGATAAAGATCGTTGACGAGGTTCCTTTCCGCCTCGATCAGCGCCAGTTCCAGGTCGTCGCTGAGCTCGGCGAGCTTTCTGCGATGGTCGTCGCCATCCTTGCGATACTCGACGTCTGTGAGCCGGTTGCGCTGATGAGCGCGGATCGGTCCAACCACAGGCTCGGGAAGCTTGCGGCTCTCCGCGACCGCCTCGAGCCGTTCGATCGCCGCCTCGATCGCGCGCCTGCGGACCCTGAACTCCTCCTCCCGCTCGGCCTGGCGCTCGCGGTGTCCCGCATTGGCGAGACCGAGCATCCGGACGACCGCCGGCAGCGTCAAGCCCTCGCCGACCAGGGTGACGAAGATGACGCAGAAGGTCAGAATCAGGATCAGATCGCGATCCGGAAACGGGCTCCCGTCGGCGACCGTGAAGGGGATTGCAAGCGCGGCGGCGAGCGAGACGACGCCGCGGATTCCGGTGAAAGCCAAAAGGAACGGGTGCTGCCACGGCGGGTAAGGGTCCTTGCGCCGGATCGCAGCGAAGAGCCAGCGCGGCAGGTAGGTCGCCGGAAACATCCAGATGAAGCGGGCGACGATGACGACGGCGCACACGACGACCGCGGCCATGGCGATTTCGGCAAGCGTATAGCGACGAACGGAGGGGAGCAGCGTGCGGGCCTGCAGGCCGGTGATGAGGAACACCATGCCCTCGATCAGATAGGTCAGGAAGTCCCAGAACACGGCGCCCGGCAGCCGGGTCGCCGCAGGAATCAGCCGCAAGCCGTTCCAGCTGACATAGAGCCCCGCCGCCAATGTGGCGAGCACGCCGGAGCCGCCAAGCTGCTCGGGCGGCCAATAGGCCATGAACGGCGTGAGGATCGAGAGCATGATCTCGATGCCGGGATCGCGGACCCAGCGGCGCAGGCGAAGGAGCAGCCAGCCGACGCCGATACCCCACACCACCTCGCCTGCGACGATCGCCACAAAGGTGCCGCCGGCCTCGACGAAAGAAAACGATCCCGCGCTCACCGCCATGACCGCGAAGCGATAAAGAACCAGCGCCGTCGCGTCGTTCGCCAGTCCTTCGCCCTCGAGGACGACCACCAGGCGCCTCGGAAGCTGCATGCGCTGGGCGATCGCCAGGGGCGCCACCGCGTCGGGAGGCGAGACAATGGCGCCCAGGACGAAGCCGACCGCCCAGGGAAAGCCCAACAGCCAGTGGGTCGCCGCCGCGACTGCGATCGTGGTGAACACGACACAGCCGATCGCCAGAAGCGCGATCGGCCGCAGGTTGAAGCGGAACTCCTTCCAGCTCATCTTCACCGCGTCCCAATAGATGACCGGCGGCAGCACGAGCAGCAGGACAAGAGAGGGCGCGAGTTGCAGGCTCGGCAGCCCCGGGATCAGGGCGAGCCCGACGCCGGTGATCACAAGGAGAATGGCGGGCGGAATCTGCAATCGTTTTGCGACGAGGCCGACCAGGGATATCACGGCCAGAAGCAGGATCAGAATTTGAAACGTCTCGGTCATCGTCGAATGGGCTCCAGCCGCCTGCGTTCCTTGATCCGGAACCCCGTTGAGCGCGTTCATTGTTAGACGGCATAGGGCGGCGCCGCCAAGCGCCGTGCCGCGTGACGATAGTCTTGCGCGTTACGGGCGGGCTTGAAAAAAGCGGCCACAGAGCGCAAACGCTCAACACGATCTTGGACGCGCCAATCCACGGGTTATCTGGCGCAAAAGTCGAGACGTATGGCCGATTCCGTCTACGCTGCTCGCTTGCCCCGCTACGAGGAGACCTTTCCCGCGCTGACCGCGCAGGAGATCGACCGGCTGCGGCGCTATGGGTCGATCCGCAAATATTCGGACGGAGAAAAGCTGATCGAAGCGGGGAAAATCAGTCCCGGCATGTTCGTCGTGCTCAAGGGCCTGATCGCGATCACCCAGCGCGACGGCCTGGGCCATCTGACGCCGGTCGTCGAGCAGGGCGAGGGTCAGTTTCTCGCCGATGTCGGCCAGCTTTCCACGCGCGCGACGCTTGTCGACGGAACGGCGGAGGGCGACGTCGAGACCTTGTTGATCCCGACCGAAGGCCTGCGAGCGCTGTTGGTCGCCGAAGCCGACCTCGGCGAGCGCATCATGCGGGCGCTCATCCTTCGACGGGTGGCTCTGATTCAGGGCGGCGCCGCCGGCGCTGTTCTGATCGGCGCGGCGGGCGCAGCGGACGTGATCCGGCTTCAGGGCTTTCTCACCAGGAACGGCTATCCCCACCATTTGCTCGATCCGGCCCTAGACCTCGAGGCCAGAGAGGTGATCGGCCGCTATGCCGATATCGCCGGGGGATTGCCTCTGGTGGTCTGCCCGGACGGCTCGGTGCTCGGCAATCCGCCGGAGGCGGCGCTGTCGCATCAGATCGGCTTGACGGCGCCGTCACGATCGAACTTCGTCTATGATGTCGCGGTCGTCGGCGCCGGGCCGGCGGGTCTGTCGACTGCGGTTTACGCCTGCTCGGAAGGCCTTTCGGTCGCGGTTCTCGACGCGAGGGCTTTCGGCGGCCAGGCCGGCGCCAGCGCCAGAATCGAAAACTACTTCGGCTTTCCGACCGGAATCAGCGGCCAGGCGCTCACCGCCCGCGCCTTCGTTCAGGCGCAGAAATTCGGCGCCGACATCATGATCCCGGTCGGCGTCAAGACGCTCGATTGCGCGCGCGCCAACGGCGTGTTCGTCCTCGAGACGGACGACGGCGAGCGCATCCAGGCGCGGACGATCGTGGTCGCCAGCGGCGCGCGCTATCGCCATCCGACGATCGCCGATATCGCCCGCTTCGAAGGCCGTGGAATCTGGTACTGGGCCTCGCAGATCGAAGCGCGCCTGTGCGCCGGCGAAGAGATCATTCTGGTCGGCGGCGGCAATTCAGCCGGTCAAGGCGCGGTCTTTCTCTCCGCCCACGCCGCCAAGGTCCGCATGATGGTGCGAGGGCCGGACCTGGCCGAAAGCATGTCGCGCTATCTGATCGATCGCATTTCCGCGACCCCGAACATCGAACTCATGACCGAGACCGAGATCGTGGCGCTCAGCGGCGCGGCCGCCGGCAATCTCACGAGCGTGCGGTGGCGCGACCGTCGCGCCGGCCGGGAGACCGAGGCTGCGATCCGCAACGTCTTCCTGTTCGTCGGCGCCGATCCGGCGACCGAATGGCTGCAAGGCTGCGTAACGCTCGACAAGGCGGGCTTCGTGGTGACCGGGGCTGGAGCGGCCAATGGCGGCCCTGCCCCGTCGCCGCTGGAATCCTCCGTGCCCGGCGTGTTCGCGGTCGGCGACGTGCGGTCCGGGTCGGTCAAGCGGGTCGGCGGTGCGATCGGCGAAGGCGCCCAGGTGGTGGCGGCGATCCATACGTTCCTCGGGCACGCTCACGCTCCCCATCTCTAAAACCGTCGGGCGAACCTAGATGTCAAAACCCTGCACGCATCTGAACACCATTCGCGACGTCAGCCCAAGCGCGCTCGGCTGCGAGGAATGCCTCAAGAGCGGCGACGTCTGGCTGCATTTGCGGCTCTGTCGCGCGTGCGGACATGTCGGATGCTGCGACAACTCGCCGAACAAGCACGCGACCAAGCATTTTCACTCAACCCGCCATCCGATCATCGAGGGCTATGATCCGCCGGAGGGCTGGGGATGGTGTTATGTCGACGAAGTGATGTTCGATCTCTCCGACCGCATGACGCCGCACAACGGTCCGATCCCGCGGTATTACTAGCCGATTTTGTGTCTGACGCAGCACTGCTATTTGACAATGTCTATAAACTCTATAGACATTGTGGATGGAGGTGCTCATGCTCAGAACTCTTCAAGATCGCGGCAACGCCCGTGGCGCTGCTCCTCGGCCTCGCGGCCTTCGCCGCTCCCGGAGCATCGCCCGCGTTCGCCGACCCCGTGCTGCTCAATGTCTCCTACGATCCCACGCGCGAGCTTTACCGCGCGATCGACGCCGCCTTCGTCGCGAAATGGAAGAAGGACACTGGCGAGACGCTCACGATCCAGCAGTCGCATGGCGGATCGGGCGCGCAAGCCCGCGCGGTGATCGACGGGCTCGCAAGCGGATGTCGTGACGCTGGCGCTCGCCGCCGACATCGACGCGATCGCCGCCAAGACCGGCAAGATCCCGGCCGATTGGCAGAAGCGCCTGCCGAACAATTCCGCGCCCTATACGTCCACCATCGTCTTCCTCGTCCGCAAGGGCAACCCGAAGGGGATCCGCGACTGGGACGATCTCGCCAAGCCGGGCGTCGTCCGTCATCACCCCGAACCCCAAGACGTCGGGCGGGGCGCGCTGGAACTTCCTCGCCGCCTGGGGCTACGGCCTCAAGCATTTCAACGGCGACGAGGCGAAAACGCGCGATTTCGTCGCCGCGATCTACAAGAACGTCCCCGTGCTCGACACCGGCGCGCGCGGCTCGACCATGACCTTCGCCAAGCGGGGCCTGGGCGATGTGCTGATCGCCTGGGAGAACGACGCGCTTCTGGCGAGCGACGAATTCGGCAAGGGGCAGTTCGAGATCGTCGCGCCGTCGCTCTCGATCCTCGCCGAGCCGCCGGTCGCGCTGGTCGACGGCAACGCCGACGCCAAGGGAACGCGCAAGGTCGCCGAGGCCTATCTCAAATTTCTCTATACGCCCGAGGCCCAGGCGATCGTCGCCAAGAACCACTTCCGCCCGATCCATCCCGAATTCGCGGCCAAGGCCGATCTCGCGCAGTTTCCGAAGCTCGACCTCGTCAGTGTGGACAAGGACTTCGGCGGCTGGAAACAGGCGCAGGCGAAGTTCTTCGGCGACGGCGGCGTGTTCGACGGGTTCCAGAAGGCGAGCCAGTGACCTTAGCCGCGACGGCGGGGTTCGCGCTCCGGCGGCGGAGCGCGATTCCCGGCCTCAAGTTCACCCTCGGCGTCACCGCGCTTTATCTCGCGGTGATCGTCGTCATTCCGCTCGGCGCGCTGCTGGTTCGCGCCTCGAGCCTCGGCTTTACGGGCATCGCCGAGATCGCCATGCAGCCGCGCGTCGCCGCGGCGCTCAGGGTGTCGTTCGGCGTCTCGCTTCTCGCGGCTTTCCTCTCGGCGCTTGTCGGCGCGCCGATCGCCTGGGCTCTGGCGCGCTACCGCTTTCCCGCCCGGCGCCTGTTCGACGCGGCCATCGACCTGCCCTTCGCTTTGCCCACCGCCGTCGCGGGCATCGCGCTTTCGGCGGTTTACGCGCCGAACGGGTGGTTCGGCGCGCCGCTCGCGGCGATCGGCGTCAAGGTCGCCTTCACCCGGCTCGGCATTCTCGTCGCGATGATCTTCGTCGGCTTCCCCTTTGTCGTGCGCACGCTTCAGCCGGTGATCGCCGAGCTCGAGACCGAGCTTGAGGAAGCCTCGATGACGCTCGGCGCAAGCCGCCTCATGACGCTCAGGCGGGTGATCGCGCCGCCGCTGATCCCCGCGCTTCTCACCGGCATGGCGCTCGCTTTCGCGCGGGGCGTCGGCGAATATGGCTCGGTGATCTTCATCGCCGGCAATCTCATCGGCGTCACCGAGATCGCGCCCCTGCTCATCATCGAGAAGCTCGAGGAATTCGACTACGCGGGCGCAACCGCGATCGCCGCCATCATGCTCGCGATCTCGTTTGCGATGCTGCTCGCGATCAACCGCCTGCAGACCTACGCCCGCACAAGGCTCGGCGATGTCTGACGCGCCGCATCAACAGAGCCACGCGCTCGCGGCCCGCGACCCCGGCGCGCTTCGCGTCGCGCTGATCGGCCTGACGCTCGTCTTTCTCGGGCTCTTCCTCGTTGCGCCGCTCGCAGCCGTCGCGACCGAAGCCTTCCGCGAAGGGCTTCGGCGCCTATCTCGCCGCCATCACGGAGCCGGACGCCCGCTCCGCCATCGTGCTCACGCTGATCATCGCCGCGATCGCCGTTCCGATCAACGCCGGTTTCGGGATCTGCGCGGCCTGGGCGATCGCCAAGTTCGACTTCCCCGGCAAGAGCGCGCTCGTCACCCTGATCGACCTGCCCTTCTCCGTGTCGCCGGTGGTGAGCGGGCTTGTCTTCGTCCTGGTGTTCGGCGCGCAGGGCCTGCTCGGGCCCTGGCTCGCCGCGCATCACATCCAGATCATTTTCGCGGTTCCCGGCATGGCGCTGGCGACGATGTTCGTGACCTCGCCGTTCGTGGCGCGCGAGCTCATCCCCGTCATGCAGCAGCTCGGGAACGCCGACGAGGAAGCCGCGTTGTCGCTTGGCGCAAGCGGATGGACCGCCTTCCGCACCGTGACGCTGCCCAACATCCGCTGGGCGCTCCTCGCGGGCGTCCTGCTCTGCAATGCGCGGGCGATGGGCGAATTCGGCGCCGTGTCGGTCGTGTCCGGCCACATCCGCGGCCTCACCAACACGATCCCTCTTCAGGTGGAGATCCTCTACAATGAGTACAACATCGGGGCAGCCTTCGCTCTGGCGTCCCTCCTCGCCTGTCTCGCGCTGGTCACGCTCGGCCTCAAATCCGCTCTCGAATGGCGCGGCCGCGCCGCGTTCAGCGACCAGCGCGGCTGACAGCGCGGCGGCGCTCGCGGGTCGCGCCTTTGCGCCGCGCGGGATCGAGATGCGAGGCGTCTCGAAAAGCTTCGGCGCCCATCAGGTTCTTGCTTCGGTCGATCTTGCGGTGGCGCCGGGGGAGCTTCTGGCCCTGCTCGGACCCTCGGGCTCGGGCAAGACCACGCTCTTGCGCCTGATCGCCGGCCTCGAACCCATGAGCGAGGGCTCGCTTGCTTTCGACGGCGACGACGCCGCGCCGCTCTCGGTCCAGGAGCGGCGCATCGGCTTCGTCTTCCAGCATTACGCCCTGTTCCGGCACATGAGCGTATTCGACAATGTCGCCTACGGCCTCAACGTGAGGCCGCGGCGCGCCCGGCCGTCGCAGCGCGAGATCGCGGCGCGCGTCAACGAACTTCTCGATGTCGTGCGGCTCGGCGACCTCGGAGCGCGTTATCCCTCCCAGCTCTCCGGCGGACAGAAGCAGCGCGTGGCCTTCGCCCGCGCGCTCGCCATCGAGCCGCGCATGCTGCTGCTCGACGAGCCATTCGGCGCGCTCGACGCCAAGGTGCGCAAGGACCTTCGCGCTTTGGCTGCGCGAAATTCATCGGCGCACCAAGCTCACGACGATCTTCGTCACTCACGATCAGGTCGAGGCGATGGAGATCGCCGACCGGGTCGCGATCATGAACCTGGGCCGCATCGAACAGATCGGCGCGCCAAGGCATGTTGTCGATCATCCGCAAACGGAGTTCGTTCGCGCGTTCCTCGGCTAGACTGTCGATGCGTCCCTGGCGCCGTCTCCATCTCGCCCGCCAGCGGGGCGGTCGGCGCGCCCCTTCCGCCACGACCCCCGCAGGCGGTGACCGCGCTCGGGGCGCAATCAGGAAACGGGTTTCGGCCGGCGCCCTCAAGAAGTGAGCCGCCCCGTCTTCGATCATTTCGTCGGCCTTGGTGATGCGCGATTCGCGATATCTGAGCTCGAGCACCGAATGGACGAGATAGGTCTCGATGATCTTGCCCTCGTCGTCGGGGTCCTCGAAAATATGCCAGGCGTAGGCGCCGTCCCGTTTGCGTTCGAGGCTGATGTCCTGCATCACGGCGAGGAAGGCCGCGCTGTCCTTCGGGTCGATCCGGTATTCGGCGATCGCGAGGACTGGGCCCCGATCGCCTGTGACCCGAACGAGGAAGGAAGGCGCCCGCCAGCGCATCGACGGCGTCAGATCCTGCGCCTCGTTCGTTTGCAGCTTCCACGTCCATGTGAGCGCCATGCCGATCAACGTTCCCGCGCCGGCGCAAGTGAGGGCGAAGGGCACGCCCTTGACCGTCGCGACCTCGCCCCACACCGCGCTGCCGAGCGTGAGGGCGCCGAAGTAGACAGTGAGGAAAATCGCCAGGCCCCGTCCGCGCACCCATTCCGGCAAGGCCACCTGCGCCGAGACAAAAAAGGTCGTCAGCGCGACGATCGAGGCGGCGCCGTAGATGAGGCTGGCGACGAGCGCCAGTATGGGCTCGCGCGCCGCGGCGAGGAGACACAGCGCGACGACGGCTCCGATCGCGCCAAGCGCGGCCTGCCCGTTCGCGCCTAGCCGCCTCTTCAGCCATTTGAGCCCGAATGTGGCCAGGATCGAGCCCACGCCGATTGCGGCCATCAGCTGGCCATAGACCTCCGCCCCATCGCCCGGTCTGCCGGCGGGCGACCAGCGGCAGCAAGGCGAGATAGGCGCTGGCGAATGGAAAGAAGGCGATTGCGCGGATGAGCGTCGCGTCCATCTCGCGGCTGTATCGAACATAACGGACCCCTGCCGTCATCGCGCTGATCAGGCGTTCGGCCGGCAAGGTTTCCTTGGGCCTTGGCGGCTCCCGCCACCAGACCAGCGCCGCAAGCAGCCCGAGATTGCCGAGGACGCAGCACCAGAATGGAACGGCGATGCTGAGCCTCGCGATCGCATATCCGGCGATCGCCGGACCGACCGCGCGTGCGATATTGTAGCCCGCGGTGTCGATCGCGATCGCGCTGTCGAGTTCGGCCCTTCGCACGAGGATCGTGTTGATGAGCAGCCATGCCGGCGCCGCGAG
Source organism: uncultured Alphaproteobacteria bacterium (assembly GCA_963802615.1). GTDB lineage: Bacteria > Pseudomonadota > Alphaproteobacteria > Rhizobiales > Beijerinckiaceae > Roseiarcus. The sequence continues at coordinate 109,455 of CAWDKC010000015.1, read as the reverse complement.
CGCGCCGGACACGCCCATCAAGAACGATGTCGCAAGGAGCGCGAGCGGGCTCGCAAGCCCAGCCGAAACCACCGCCGCGAACACGACCGAAATCACCACGGCGACCGTCTGCGTAACGATCAGGAGCCGGCGCGGGTCCACGACATCGGTCAGCGCTCCGGCTGGCAAGGTCAGGAGAAAGAGCGGCAAGGTGGTCGCGACCTGGACAGCAGAGACCAGTCTCGGACTCGGATTGAGACTGGTCATCATCCAGGCCGACCCGGTGTCGAACATCGCGAGGCCAACGCTCGACAGCGACGTCGCGAGCAGGATGACCACGAACGCGGAATTGCCAAGCAGGCCCGAGATCGGTTCGGCGCTCGCTGGCGTCTCCGGGTCGACATTCAGTTGGGTGGTCAAATTATCCGCCCCGATATCCGGACGCGGTCCGGTCCCCGGGACTTGCGTGCCCCGATTGGGCGACTTTGGCAAGCGCATCCGGAAGGGCGCGGCGCTTACAGGTGTTCCCTCAGGAAGGAGCCGGCGTGCGCGAGCGCGCGACGGCCGGGTTCGAGACGCGCGTTCCAGAGCGGCCAGGCATGGATCATGTGCGGCCAGACTTCGAGGGTCGTGGCGACACCGGCCGCGCCGGCGGCGGCCGCGAAGCCGACAGCATCGTCGAGCAACGTCTCGGCTGAGCCGACCTGAATCAAGGTCGGCGGCAGTCCGTTGAGATCGGCGAAGAGAGGCGAAAGGCGCGGGTCTCTCCGGTCCATTCCCGCCGGCGCATAGGCGTTCGCCAGCTCCTCCAGGTACCCTTTCTGAATGAGCGGATCGACGGCGCTCTTGGTCACGAGCGTCGCCCCCGACATGGTGAGATCGATCCACGGCGACAGCAGCCAGAGCGCTCCAGGCAGGTCCTCGCCCGCACGCATGAGTTCTCCGACCAAAGCAAGGGTCAGATTTCCGCCTGCGCTGTCGCCGCCGACCGCAATGTGTCTGGCCGCGTAGCCTTCGCTACGCAGGCGCCGCCAAGCCGTCAGCGCGTCGTTGCGCGCGGCCGGAAAGGGATGCTCGGGAGCCAGGCGGTAGGCGACGGCCAACGCGCGCAACCCCCCTGCCCGTCCGGCTTCGCTCACCAATCGGCGGTGGCTGACAATCGAACCCGAGCAATAGCCTCCGCCATGAAAGTACATCAGCACGCGGGAAGCGTCAGCGCCAGGGACGATCGACCATTCACCCTCGACCCCGTCGAGATCGACCGCTTCGAGCGTGACATCGTCCGCGACCGGCCAGACCGCCCCGACCTCCTCGATCCGGCGCCGGCGCTCCTCCCACCCCACCGGCCGCGGCTTGGCGCCGAGGAGCGCGCGAACGGCGTCGATTTCACTTTGAGCCACGGCGCCCTCTTGCTTGCCGCTGCGATTGCGGCAGAAGGAACTCTACGATGATAGCGAAAAAGCCAGGGTCCTGGATCGCGTCATACGACGAGCCGCACGAGGAAGGAGCTGATCGAGGCGATGCCGCGCTCCCCTTCGGGACCACAACGAGAGCGCTCAACGAATAGCGACCTTCAACCTATAGGTCGCATTTCCGCGTGTCGGTCCGACCACAATAAGATACGCGCCTGTCGCGGGCAGAATCCCGCTCCATACTTTGGCGTCCTCTCCCTCCTCCGCGCCTGGCAGCGCTTTGGCCCCCACAATCTCCACGCCATAATCACGGTGTTCCGCTTGCACGCCCGGTGGATAGATCTGGAATACGGCATTGTCCTCGACAGCCGTAATGCTGACGCTCAGCCGCTGTCCGCCGCGGGCCCCGATTGAGTAGAGCGATCGTTCGCCGCTGACGACCGCACCGCTGATGTCCTTGCTTGAGGCGCCCGGATCGAACCGGACGATCTCGATCGGAATTCTGTCTGCGCCTGCTTCCTCGGCCTCAGCGCGGACGACGAACCTGGGCACGGCCATGACGGCGAAGGTCAAAACGACCCAGGCGAACCAGGCCATGCGCCATCCAATGTTCCGCCACGACATCGGCCGTCGAACCCGAGGATCGACGGCCAGGCTCGTCGTGCGATAGAGCGCCATTCAGATCATCAAGCCTTCTTTTTCGCTGCGTCCAGCGCGCGCCCAGGTCTGCGGTCCGACGATTCCATCAGCCGCCATACCATTCTCGGACTGAAAACGCGTCACGGCAACCTCTGTTCCTGGCCGAAATCGCCATCGATGGCGACCGCGAAGTTCAAGTCGCGCAACATGTTCTGCAATTGCACCACTGCGTCGCCCTGAGACCCGCGACCGAGAACCGGCCTCGGCGGTGTCCAGCCGACCGCCGCACGCCGCCAGTCCGCCAGCCGACGCCGCCGGACGATCGTCGCGCCGGCAAGCGCAACCGCTTGAAGTCTCGCGACCGCCGCCTTGGCCTTTTGCGTGAAGATGATCCGATCGCTGAGCCCGTTCAAGCCGCCGTTCACCTTTCGGGTGACTGCCTGAACATCGTCGCGGTCGCAGTCGGCGTTGATGTTATGGCGCTTCCAATACTCGCAGGCGATCTTGAGCGAAAGCGCCGGTTGGGCGGCGAGCGTCGGATTGTTCACCAGGTCAACCCCAAGGGCCTTGCCGTAGTCGGCGTAGTTGGCGCGTCCCGTCAGCTGCAGCAACCCTCGTCCTTTGTACCTCGGGCCGTCTCCTTTTTGGGTGTTGCCCAAGTCCGTTCGACCTTCATATTCCTTCCCGCTCGCGAACTCCTCGGTCGTGCGGTAGCCCGCCGAACTCCTCGCAAGTTTGCCCCAGAAAGTGAGCGATCCTGCAGGCGGCTTGTGATATCGTAGCTTTCCAGCGTCGCAGCCAGGACCGCGCCGACCTCCGCGATGATTTTCGCTTGGCTCGCCGCCTGCGCGCCGGTGAAGGTTGGCGCGACCTCTCGCATTGTCTGAGCATTTGTGATTTGCCGCTCGCCGTCGGCGTTGGCGTCGCGCGCTGTGCGGCAGCCTTGGATCGGATCCGGCGCGGCGAGCCAATGCGGTGGAGGGCGCGGCAGACGTGTCGGTCATGGCGTATGTCTCATGTTTCTGAATTTATAGACATTATACGCGCAATTTCGTATAATCGGAAGACTATTTCCTTCTTTCTTCTAATATCAAGTGATTACAATAGCTTGTCCGACGTCGACCGAGGCAGGCGAGCAAGTGAACTCCGGCCGCGCGGCGGACCTTTAGCCGCCTGAACGAACGGCGGGCTCTGGCGCTGTGACCGCGGCTCAAGGTTCGTCCCCGCTTCGGACAGGCGCTCTTACAAGCATGGGATTGAAAATTAGCCCGAGTGCGGCGTTATCGCCTTCGCGTCCCGGAAAAGAGAAGCCAACTATTCGGCGCGCTCCGATCTGCGCACCCGAGGCGGCCCGCTCAGCGCAGCTCGCAGCGCAGCCCATGCCGCTCCGCCAAGATCGGCAGCAGCGCGCGGAACATGAGTGCGGCGACCCGTTCGTTGCCCGCCTCGGTGAAGTGGACGATGTCGAGATAGAGGTCGTCGTCCCACACGCCGTCGACGCTCGCCGCCATGTCGATCAAGGCCACGCCCTCCTCGCGCGCGATGAGCTTGACCATGCGGTTGTGCGCGGCGTTGGCGGCGATGATGTCGTCGATCGGCTTGAACACCGCGCCGTAGAAATCCTTGACCTCGCGCGGGCTCGATTTCATTGACCGCCATGGTGGAATCGGCGAGCGCGATGTCCGCGCCATTGTCGCGAGCAAGCGCGATCAGCTTACGATAGTCGTCGGCATACCGGCTCTTCATCAGCTCAGCGTCGGACATCGGCGCGAGCGCGGCCGCGCTTGCTCGAGCTGAATTTCGATCGCGCCAATCGTGCGCGGCGCGCTCGATCGTCAGCACGGCGCGGCCGATGAGCGCGGAAGCCCGGGGCCTGATTCCGGGCTCGTTAGGCTCCGGGACGCGTCTCAAGCCGAACGGCAAGAAGCCGTTCATTCCGTGCGTGCTGAGAATGAGATCAGGCTTGAGCGGCAGGATATCGCGCCGCATGCGCTCGAGATTGTTTTCGAGCGTATAGGCCTCGGTTCCGGCGTTGATGACCTCGATTCTGCGGCCGCACGAGGCGCGTCGGTCGAACAGGTCCTGCAGCAGCTCCGGCCACGGCTTCTCGCCATCGCGCAACGTGGGCCCGAAGGTCTGCGACTCGCCGAGCGCGACAATGCGAAAGGCGTCGCCCTTGTCGCGCGGCAAGTCGGGACCGCGAAAGCCGAGATTGTTGATCCGGATCGTGGTGTCGAACATGCGCCCCGAGCTGCCCGGAACCAGGACGAAGGGCAGCTTCTTTAGCGGGTCCGGCGCGTCGATCGCCGCCCTTATCCCGTCGTCCCGGATCCACTCGTTGAGGTAATAGAACCACCAGGTTGCGAAGGCGGTCGGATTGGCGTGCGCCGCGCGATAGGAATAGGTCGGCTGAGCGGTCGTCGCGACCAGCGGCAATCCAGTCGAAGAGCGGTAGAGAGCGTCGGCGACCGGCAGCGCGATTGCGAACAGAAGGAAGGCGCGCGCCGCCACAGCGACGGCGCGAGCGCCATGTCGGCGCGTCATCTCCGCAAGCGCAAAGGCGAGAACCGCCGTCGCGACGAGAGCCGAATAGAATGCGTAGGGTCTGTCGGCCATGAAGGCGTTGCGGGCGAGCACGCCTAGCAAGAGCGCCGCAAGGCCAAGCGCAATCGCGACCAGCGACGAGCGCAAGCGGCGAGGTTCTCGTTGCGGCGCGACACTTGCCGCGACTGCGCGCCGCGCGGCGCTGTAATAAGGGCGCGCCGCCAGGATCGGCCGCTCGAATCCGGCGAAGAACAGCGTCGACAGCGCCAGGATCGCGACGCAGTAAATCCCCAGCTGCAACGCCAGCGGCGCCGTGGCGATCATCGGCTTCAGCGCCATGATGACGATAAGGTGGAAGAGATAAACCGAGTACGAGATGCGGCCGAGATAGAAGCTCACGCCCCTGACGACGCGGTTACGGAAAAGGTCCTCGGACAGCCAGACGGCGCCGACAGCGATCATGCCGAACGCCGCCGAAACATAAGGAAACGCCCGCTGAGCCGTGAGGTCGCCCCCGACCGCCAGGACCGCGACGCCGAGCTCAGCCGGAATCGCAACCGCAAGCAGCGCGAGCAGCGCGCCGAGGCGCCATCGGCCTGAAGCGGCGTCCAGCCCAATCGGCGCTCGACGCTCGAGCGCGAGATAGAGCAAAAAGCCCCAGACGATCGAGTCGATGCGAAACAGCGTGACCCGCCGGACGTTCAAGTCCCAGTCGTGGGCTGAGATCGAGAACCGCAGCGCCGCCACGACGACAATGACAAGAACCGCGAAAGCGGCCTCGAGGCGCCGGTCGCGCCTCCCAAGCAGCCTCGCCGCCACGAACAGGGCGGGAGCAAACAGCACATAGAACCATTCCTCGATCGCCAGGCTCCAGGCGACGGGATAGAAATCGAGGTGGTTGGCGGAGGAGAAAAGGTTCTCGACATAGAAAAGATAGCGCACAAAATCGGCGGTCATCAGGTTGCCGGTCAGGACCGCGATGACGACCAGCGCGACGACATAAGGCGGGATGGTGCGCATCCAGCGCCGGACCAGGAACACGCCGAGATTGCGCCACGATTTGCCCACCACCCAGTCGACGATCTGAGGCGCGAGCACAAAGCCGCTGAGCACGAAGAAGACCTCGACGCCGGCGATCGCGAACGCTTCAGTGTGCGGCTGAAACGGCGCGTTGGCCGTGAGATAGTGAGGGATCGCGACGGCGAACGCCGCCGCTCCGCGCAGCAAATCGAGCGAGGCGCTGCGCTTCATTTCGGCGCGGTATAGACGAACAGGGCGTTGACGGTTTGACCGGCGAGCGCGAACAGAACGACGAACGCTGCGAGACAGACAAGCGCCGCAGTCGCCCACGGGCCTTTGAGAAACCGAAGGCCAAATTCAACCATCTGATGGAGAGTTCCCACGGAACCACGATCTCGCGTCAAGCCGGTGATGGGGTCGGCCGTCTGCGCCGCCTATCCCATTCGGGGCGCGATGTCATGCGCGTCGTTGAAACCCTTCGCCATGGAGCGGCCAAACACACGCGCGGGGGCTTCCGCTTGCGCCAGAAGGGCGAGACGGCGTCAAAAAGAGGAACTTTTCTGTTCGCCGAGGGTTGGGTTCACAGGCGCTCCTGAGGGGCGCATCCCAAGCGAGAACCTCCCGCGCGGCCCTTTGAGCCGCGCGAGCGGCGGCGGCGCACGCATTGTTCCTTGTAGGCGCTTGACGCCCTGTTCTCGAACAGGAGGAAAAGATGCTGAGAAGCCTTGCTTTCACAACCTTGTGCAGCGCCGCCCTGATTGGGTCCAGCGCTTATGCCGCGGATAATCCGCCGCCGCCGGCGAACCCGCCAGCGCAGGCTCAGGCGCCCTCGGGGGTCAACTTCGTGACGGCCCAGGAAAAGAACCAGTGGCGCGCGCCCAAATTGATTGGCGTGGGCGTCTACGGTCCTGACGACAAGCAAATCGGGAAGATCGACGACCTCCTGATCAATCGCGACGGGTCAGCCCAGACGATCGTGATCGGCGTCGGCGGCTTCCTTGGGTTCGGCAAGAAAGATGTCGCCGTTCCGTTCTCCGCCATGCAATGGCGAACGGAGGCCCGACAGACCCCGGCGCCGCCAGCCGCGGGCCAACCGATGTCGGCAGGCAATCCGGCCGCTCCTGGAACCACGGCCGTTCCGCAGCCCGCGATGAAGGAGGTGGACCCGGCCACCGCCGCCGCCGTCCAGGGCTATCCCGACAAGGCGGTGCTCAACGTGACCTTGGCTGAGCTCAAGGCCGCGCCTGACTTCAAATATGAGTCAAGCCTGCTCGCAGACACCGACTATGCGGCCGGCGGCCGGTGAGCCGTCGATGAAGAAAACCACTCCGTAACCGGGAGTGGTTCGGCGCTCCGGCCGGTTGGCCGGAGCGCCGAGGCTGCTGGGCAGACCGGGAAGTCGAGCCGAAGCTTTCGCTTATTGCGGGTCAGACGGGCCGGCGAACGGGCCGAACTGGAGCGGCTTGAGGATAAACTTCACGACGTCTCTGACCGGCGCCGAGGGCAAAGCTTTCTTGGCGCGCGCATCATGCAGCGCGGCAGCCGCTTGCCGATCGCTGTCGCTCGCCGACTCCAAGTCGCGCTGATAGAGGTCGCTGATCCACGTATCGCCCGGCTCCGGCGCGCCATCCTTGGCGAACTTGAGCCACATCGAGTCCGCGCGCGCGCTGATGGGGCACACCGTCACCCATGAACAACATATGGCCCAGCAAAGCCTGCGACGGCGCGTGGCCCTTTTGGGCCGCAACCGCCAACCAGCGAATGGCGGCGATCTTGTCCTTGGCGAGGCCGCCCGCGCCGACGCTGTACATGTGGGCGAGATTGTATTGCGCGTTCGGATCGCCGAAGATCGTGGCTGCGTATTGAAATAATTCGTGCGCTCGCCTGGGGTCGGGCCGCACGTCGCTGTTCGGTATGCCGTTCAGGCAATAGACGCCGACCGCGACGAATGCGTTCGAGATCGCGCTGATGTTTCGCCGGTCAGGCTGGTCTTCGTCGTAATCTTCGACCAGCTGGTTGAAATAATGGTATGCCTTCAGGTCATTCTGTTGAACGCCCTGACCGTCCGCATACATCTCACCGAGTTTCCAGCGCGCGAGATCTTGCCCGCTATCGGCGGCGTAAGTGAGCGCTGCGACCGACGCATCGGCGTCGCCAGCCTTCAAGTCGGCGAGGCCCGCGCGCAGCGCCTGATTGGGATCGGTGAAGTTTTTCGGGATCTTCTCAGACGGATCGGACGTTGACCCGTCGAACGCCAAAGCTGGAGCCAACCCGAGCGTCATCGATCCGATGATTGCGAAAGCGAAGCGGCGGCGCAACGACGCCCTGTCAACCGCAATGTTCGCAAACGCAACCACGCGCATATCGATCCCAACTCGCCATCCAGCCGTGTCGCGGTCCCTTAAGGCGCGCGCGACACGGATTTGCATCCTCAACGGATTTCAAAGTGCGAGTGGTTTATGGCGCAATCGCGGCGCCTTCCGGCCGGAATGTCGACTTCGCAAAAGTTGCATCGGAGATGTTGCGCAAAAGCAACAATTCGGCCCTCCGAGCGCCGCTTCAAACCCGCTCCAACCGCTCGCGGGCGCCGGTAAGCTTAACAAGTCGCGCCTGAAACGTCTCGAGCCTGTCCTGATGTTCGGCAATGATCTCCTCGGGGGCCCGGGCGACAAAGTCGTCGTTGCCGAGTTTGGCCACGACCTTGGCGATTTCGAGCTTCTCCTTGGCGATCTCTCGATCGAGACGCGCCTTCTCCGCCTCGAGGTCGACGACGCCGGCGAGCGGCAGCCCCACCGTCTCGCCGCGCACAACGAGGAGGAGCGCGCCAGGCGGCGCAACGTCTGCGGTTTCAATCGAGCCGACGCGGGCAAGACGTCCGATGCTGTCGCTCCAGGCGCGCGCGCTTCTCGCCGCCCGCTCGCTCGGAGCGATGAGGATCAGCGGCGTCTGGATCGATGGGGCTACGCCCATTTCCGACCGCACCGACCGCACCTCGGCGATAAGATCGACCACCCAGCCGATCTCGGCTTCCACCGCCTCGTCGACTTCGAAGCCTTGGGCCGGCCATGGCCCGAGCGCCAGAGGGCCGGCGCGCTTCGGGCCGGCTTCCCCGTGATCGTCCAAAGCTCCTCGGTGAGGAACGGCATGAAGGGATGCAGGATCGCGCAGATCATGTCGAGCACATGGGCGATCGTCGCCCGGGTTTCGGCCTTGGCCGCAGGGTCGGGCGCGGGGCCCTGCAGCACCGGCTTCGCCAGTTCGAGATGCCAGTCGCAGAACACGCTCCAGACGAACCGATAAGCCGCGTTGGCGGCGTCGTTGAAGCGATAGGCTTCAATCGCCCCCGCCGTTTCCGCCGCAGCCGAAGCGGCCTCGCCGAGAATCCAGCGGTTGAGCGGCTCGCGCACGGCCGATGGATCGAAACCCTCGACCCGAAGGCAGCCGTTGATCTCGGCAAAGCGGGCGGCGTTCCATAGCTTGGTCGCGAAGTTGCGGTAGCCTTCGATCCGGGCTTCGCTCGAGCTTGATGTCCCTGCCCTGCGCCGCCATCGCCGCGAGCGTGAAGCGCAGCGCGTCGGCGCCGAACCGGTTGATGAGATCGATCGGATCGACGACATTGCCCTTCGACTTCGACATCTTCGCGCCCTTCTCGTCGCGCACGAGGGCGTGGATATAGACGTCGTGGAACGGGACCTCCTCCATGAAATGGAGGCCCATCATCATCATCCGCGCGACCCAGAAGAAGATGATGTCGAAGCCGGTGACAAGCGTGTCGGTCGGGTAGAAGCGCTTGAGCTCCGACGCCTCGTCCGGCCAGCCGAGGGTCGAGAAAGGCCACAAAGCCGAAGAGAACCAGGTGTCCAGCACGTCCTCGTCGCGCTTGAACATGTCCGACAGTCGCGCGGGATCGCCTGCGAGTGCGTTCGCCTCGGCCTCGGCCAAAGCGCCGCGTTCAACGCCGTCGGCGAGCGCCGCGGCGAAGGCCTCGTCTTCTGTCTCCTCGACAAAGACCGCGCCCCACGGCGCATACCAGGCCGGGATCTGATGTCCCCACCAGAGCTGTCGCGAAACGCACCACGGCTGAATATTCTCGAGCCAGTCGAAATAGGTCTTCTCCCAGGTCTTAGGGACGAAGTGGGTCTTGCCCTCGCGGACCGCTTCAATCGCCGGCGCAGCGAGCGTCTTGGCGTCGACATACCATTGATCGGTGAGCCAGGGCTCGATGACCACGTTCGAGCGGTCGCCGTGCGGCACCGCATGCGCATGCGGTTCGATCTTGGCCAGAAGACCGGCGAGCGCCATCATCTCGACGATCCGGCTTCGGGCGATGAAACGGTCCTCGCCGTCGACGGCGGCGATGAGCCGAGCGTGATCGTTGTCGCTCTCGAGCCCCTCGAAGAAGTCGACATTGCCCTTGAGCGTCACCTGCCCCTGCGCATCGAGAATATTGATCGCTCGCGCGCCCTCGGCCTCGTGCCGCTTGCCGACTTCGAAATCATTGAAGTCATGCGCGGGCGTGATCTTGACCGCGCCTGCGCCCTTCTCGGGATCGGAATATTCGTCGGCGACCATCGCGATCAGGCGGCCGACCAGCGGCAGTCGCAAACGCTTGCCGAACAGAGGCTGATAGCGCGGATCGTCCGGGTGCGCCGCGACCGCCGTGTCGCCCAGCATCGTTTCCGGCCGCGTGGTGGCGACGGTCACCCGCTCGCCGGTCTCTTCGCCTTCCGAATCCACCACTGGATATTCGAGGTAGTAGAGATGCCCGTTGGGATTTTTGGCCAGGACCTTCGCCAGCGCCGCCGCGTCGAGCGGAGCGCCGTCGGTCCGCGACCATTTGAACGAGCCTTTGGTCTCGACCTGCACGACTTCCAGGTCTGAGATCGCGGTCTGGAACTTGGGGTCCCAGTTGACGAGCCGCTTGTCCTTGTAGATGAGCCCTTCGCGATAGAGCTGAACGAACACCTTGGCGACCGCGCGCGAGAGGCCCTCGTCGAGCGTGAAGCGCTCGCGGCTCCAGTCGCAGGAGGCGCCGAGCCGCTTGAGCTGGGCCACGATCGCGCCGCCCGATTCCGCCTTCCACGCCCAGACGCGTTCGACGAACGCCTTTCGGCCGAGCGCGCGACGGTCGGGCTCCTGCCGCTCCAGGAGCATGCGCTCGACCACCATTTGCGTAGCGATGCCGGCGTGATCCACGCCTGGCTGCCACAGCACGTCGCGACCGTTCATGCGCCAATAGCGGCATAGAATATCTTGGAGCGTGTTGTTGAGCGCATGGCCCATATGCAGATTGCCGGTGACGTTCGGCGGCGGAATCACGACGCAAAATGGCTGCGCCTCCGCCCGGTCCGCGCGACCGGCCCGGAAGGCGCCCGTCTCCTCCCAAAGCGCGGAGGCGCGGCCTTCCGCCGCAGCAAAGTCGAAGGATTTGTCCATCATGGAAACCTGGTCCGCGCGATGCCCGGCGGAGACCCTTTGAGATCGGATGGCAGTCTTCCGGGCGGCTCTTGGCAGACAGGGGGCGAAAGCGCGAGCGCCATGGCGCTATAAATGCATCGCCGCACTCGAAGTCAACGCGCGATGCGGAGCGAGCGCCTATTTCCGTCCGCGCGCGACCCGCTGGATTTCCGCCCGCACCAGCCGCTCGACCATCGGCGGAAGGTTCTCATCCAGCCACTGCTTGAGCATCGGCCGCAGCATATCGCGCACCATGCTGTCGGCGAGCTCGGCGCTGCGAATATCGAGATCGGCCGTCAAGGCCCCGAACGACAAGGCCGCCGCCTCGTCCGCCTCCGCCGACAGCAACGGCTCCTCGCTGTGCTGGAGCCGCATCGTCGGCGGGAGCGGCGGATTCGGCTTCGACCGCCTGCGGCCGGCGCCAGACAACGGTCGGCGCGTCTCGCGTCTGGGCGCTGCGACGGTCCTGAGGCGTCGCCGTAAGGCGCGGCGCCGTCCTTGGAAAAGACGATCTGCGGCATCTGGGCCGGAGCCTGCTGCCGCTTGGGCCCCGCCTCCTTGGCGGGGTCATCGGCGATGATGTTGCGGATCGAAGCGAGAATTTCCTCCATCGATGGCTCGTGGGCCCGCTGAGCGCGGTGAATCGCCTCGAGATCGCCGTCGCTTGAACTTGAATTGATCGCGCTCATCAGACCGCCTTGCTCCAATCGAGGGAGCTTTGTCCTATGCCCTATCGCGAAACGTCGGACTGAGCCAACGCCGCCGTCGCCGTCGAATCGAGCGGCAATTCAAACACGATCACGATAGTCGACTCGGGCCACCGGCAAGCGGCCCAGCCGAAGGACCTCACTGTCCGCTGGGCGTCCTCAGTCCGATCCACTTGCTCTTCACCTGATCGAAATGCACCCGCGGATCGTACTCGGCGACCGCAAGTCCGAGGGTCGGGATGTTGAGCCGGCCGATCGCCGACAGCAACTGGTACGAATTGACGACCTGGTCGTGTTCGGCCTGAACCAGCGTCGTTCGCGCCTGCAACAAAGCCTGCTGGGCGTTGAGCACGTCGAGCGTCGTCCGCTGGCCGACTTTGGCCTCTTCGCGCACGCCGGTCAGCGCCACTTCGTTGGCGGAGACCGCCGCGCGGGCCGCGCGGACCACGCCGACCGCCGCCTCATTGAGGCCCCAGGCGGCGACGACGGCCTGGCGGACCTGGTTGCGCAGGGAATCGGTCTGGATTTCCTGCTGCGACACGTTCTCCTTCGCCTGGCGGGTCTCGGCGTACTCGGCTCCGCCCTGGTAAATCGGGATCGAGATCTGTCCCATGATCTGGCCCGACAGCAGGTGAAAACCAGGAATTCCGTTCACGTCGTACTGGTTGGAGATTCCAGCGCTTAGCCCGATGGTCGGATAAAGCTTCCCCTCGGCGATTTTCACCTGCAATTGCGCCGCGTCGACGCCGTGCAGGGAGCCGCTGATCGCTGGATGCTCGACCTGGGAGATGGCTATCGCCTCGGGCAGGGTTTTCGGCAGCGGCCTGACAAGCGGCTTCACCGGCGCAAGGCGGGTCGGCTGATCGCCGATGAACTGACGGTAGCGCGCGACCGCGGCCTGTAGAGTCGCCTCCGCGCTGAGCGCGGTCGCCTCGGCGCCCGATAGGCTCGCCTCCGCCTGCGCCACGTCGGTGCGCGTCACTTCGCCGACTGTGAACCGGTCCCGCGTCTCGCGCAGCTGTTCTTTCAACACGTCGACGTTGTTGCGGTCGAGGCCGAGAATGGCTGTATCCTGCAGCACGTCCATATAGGCGGTGAGACCCGAAAGAAGGGTGTTCTGCTCGGTATTGCGCAGTTCCTCCCGCGCCCCGAACACCTGCGACTCCGCCTGCGCGGATGTTGTTGAGCGTCTGGTTGCCGTTGAACACGGTCTCGTTCGCGGTGATGCCGTAGCCCCTCGGTTTGACATCGACCAATGCGCTGCCGGCGACGCCGCCATTGGCGCCGGACACACTCGTTTGTGCGCGTTCGATCCCTATATTGCCCGTTCGCCTCGACGGTTGGCAGGTACCCGGCGTTCGCCTTCGGCACGCCTTCGTCGGCCACCCGAACCGCGGCGCGCTGCGCGTTAATGTCTGGACTGGTCAGATAGGCCTTGATGAGCGCGCCGCCGACCGTTTCCGCCCGCGCCGTTCCAGCGGCGATCGCCAAACCGACCCCGGCCAGGAGCGCCGCGCGCAAGACGCAAGACGGCTTTCGGCCGCGCAATGCAACGCGCCGCTTCTCCAAATGCGCTTGAGCCCCAAATCATCCCCGCCTCATGCGCCCCTTCGCCGCGTCGTGAAGTCAAGCGGCCGGCCCTCTCGTCGTCGCTTAACTTGCACGTCCAACGCGAAAATCAAAGACGCGATCGCGACAGCCAGAAGAGACTTCCACCAACGCCGCCTCCCGCTCGCTCGCCGAAAGCAGCCAAAACGCCGAGCATCATAGGCGGAGAAATCTCCATCGCGCTACGAGCGTGGGGCCACTCCGCCGCCGTGGCGTCGATTTTTCCACCGAGCGTCGCAAAGATGAGACACCTGGCGCAGCGGACGTTGCTTCGCGAACTGAAGGTCCAATGGCTTAGAAGGCGAAGCTCACCTCAGGCTTGAAGCCCTCGAGGACGTCCGCTTTGGTCTCGAACAGCACCCTGCGGCTGATCCCTCCACCGTTTTTTTCGTAAACAACCGCCTGAGACGGTTCGGAGGACGCGTCAATGCCGACAAGGCGTCCGGGATTGGCGAGCAGGCCGATGAGAGGGTCCGGAAAGACGCCAAACGCGCCCTCGACGACGATGAGATCGAAAGGCCCAAGAGCGGCGGCCGCGCTGTCGAGCGGGCCAACAACGACGTTCACCCGGTTGTGAAGCGCGCTCTTGGCCGCCTCCGCGGCGCCAGCGTCGGATTCGAGGAGGACGACCTTCGCGCCCATCGCGGCCAGAATGGCCGCGCCATAGCCGGAGCCGCCCGCCACATCGAGCGCGCGCTCGCCGGCGACGACCGTCACCGCCTGCAGCATCCGCGCCAAAACCATGGGCGCCAGCAGGCGGCGGAGCTTGGCGCCGCGCGCCGGCACTTGGCGATCCAGATACGCAAGCGACTCATGTTCGGGCGCGACGAAGCGCTGCCGCGGCGTCTCGATGAAGGCCGCGAGCACGACCTTGTCGACAATTCCGCCCGTGCGCAGCTGGCTGTTGACCATGTGCAGGCGCCGGTCAAGCATCGTTTCAGCGGAAATGTGCGCCCCCTTGGCTCAGACCCGCGACATGGGACGGATCGGCGCCCCGGATGAAAGTGTTTGGAGGCCTCGCCCGGAATCGAACCGGGGTGCAAGGATTTGCAGTCCTCTGCGTAGCCACTCCGCCACGAGGCCGACGATGAAGCCAGGCAGCATCGCGAGGCGCGCTATACCAAGGATTCAACCCTGGTCGCAAGGCGGTTCCTGCGTTTCTGCACCTTTAGTCAAGGCTCCGCCAGCGGCGAATGACGCAGGAACGGCAACCCAAGGAAATAGGCGGCCGTAATGATCAGACCCCACCCGACCCAGGCCTGAGGCGCCAAATTCTCAACGATCGCGATCGCGGCAAATGCGAACCACGCGCATGTCATCGCGATGCTGAGATAGCGCAGCCGCACGACCCGCAACGGATGGATGAAGACGATGGGCGTGAACATGAGCGCCGTCGCGCCAAGCAGAATAATCGCGCTGATGACCCAGGGTAGACGAAGAACGAATAGATAGAAGACGACGATATTCCAGGTGGCGGGAAATCCGCGAAACCAAAGGTCGTCTGTTTTCATCCTGGTGTCCGCGAAATAGAGCGCGGAGGCGATGGTGACGATCAGTCCGATCCAGAACGACGCCTCAATTGGCATCAGGTCCGAGCGCCAGAGCGCTATGACCGGCACCAACACGTAGGTCAGGAAATCGATCACCAGATCGAGAACCGTCCCGTCGATCGTCGCCGCGGTGATTTGCACCTTTGCCGCTCTCGCGAGCGTGCCGTCGATGCCGTCGATGAAGAAAGCGAGCCCAAGCCAGGCGAAGGAGATCGCGAAATGCCGCTCGATCGCCGCATATAGCGCGAGCACCGCCACCGCTCCGCCTGAAGCGGTGAACAGATGGACTGAGAAACCCGCGGCGCGAGCGACGTCTACGGGTCGCTTTTCGATCGACATGCCCTGCCCCGCCCGCCTGCCGCGCGACTCGCTCCGGGTTCTGCGTCGGCTTGACCTTATAGCTTCCGCCTTATCAAAGTTGCACGACGCCGTCTTCCCGGTCGTAAAGCTGAGCCATCGGGGCTAGCAAGGGAACGCGTGCGGGGAGACCGACGATGACCCACGGCGATGAGACGGCCGCGCGGGGCTGCGACGTCCTGATCGCCGGGGCGGGGCTCGCCGGGCTGACCGCGGCCTTCGGCTTGGCGCAGGCCGGGTTCGACGTCGTCTGCTGCGGCGCCGCCGAGCGGACCGGGCGGGGACGCACGGTCGCCCTGCTCGACCAATCCGTCGCGTTTCTTGGCTCCCTCGGTCTATGGGCTGGCCTGCAATCTCGAGCCTCGCCTCTTCGCTCATTGCGCCTGATCGACGACAGCGGAGGGGTGTTCCCGGCGCGGCCGGTGGAGTTCCACGCGGCCGAGATCGGGCTCGACGCCTTCGGGTGGAATATCGAAAACGACCGGATGGCGGAAGCGCTCGCGGCCAGGGTCGCGGAGCTTCCCGGCGTCGAGCGCGTCGCGACCGGGGTCGCGGCTTACGATTTTTCCGCCGCCGCCGTCCGGGCGAGGCTCGCAGACGGACGGGCGATCTCGGCCCGGCTGGCGATCGGCGCCGACGGCCGGGAGTCGAGGGCGCGGCGCGCCGCGGGGCTCGAAGCGCGCGTCCATCGCTATCCGCAAACCGCATTGACGGCGCATCTCGCCCATCGACTGCCGCACGACGACTTTTCGACCGAGTTCCACACCCGCAGCGGGCCATTCACCCTCGTTCCGCTGCCGGCCAGCGCGACAGCGCCCCACCGCTCAAGTCTTGTCTGGGTGATGCGGCAAGAGGAGGCGCGCCGGCGCGAGGGGCTCGACGACGAAGCGCTTGCGCGCGAGATCGAAGTGCAAGCGCATTCTCTCCTCGGCGCCATGCGCATCGAGGGCGAGCGCGGATTCTTCCCCATGATTCGTCAGATCGTGCCGACGATCGTGGGTGAACGGCTGGCGCTCGTCGGCGATGCGGCCCATGTCCTGCCGCCGATCGGCGCGCAGGGGCTCAACCTCGGCTTGCGCGACGTCGCGGCGATCATCGCCTGTGCGGTCGAAGCGCGCGCGGAGGGGCGCGACATCGGCGGGACGGAGACGTTGCGCGCCTATGAGCGCGCGAGGCGCGCCGACATCGCGCTCAGGACCGGCGCGGTTGACGGCCTCAACCGGTCGTTGCTCACCCCCTTTGCGCCGGTCGATGTCGCGCGCGGCGCCGGCCTCGCCGCGCTCGCCGCCGTCGGGCCGTTGCGCCGCCGGGTGATGCGCGCGGGGATCGGGCCTCGCTTGGCGGATCGACTGCCCTAATCTAGACTCATTGCGGGTTGACGGCGTTCCCTGCGAGAAGGCCAAGACCAATTCCGCGCCTCGATTGAATCCCAAGAAAAGCTCGAAAAATGTCGTCAACGACCGCCGATACTGCTGTTTCGTCCGAGACCGCTGCGGACGACCGCGAGGAGAGGCGCGTCAGCCTGTTCATCCTCTGCCTCATGGCTCTGGGGGTCGGCATCATGACCGGGGTCGGCGCGGTCGCGCTCAGGGGGCTGATCGGCCTTATCCACAACCTCATGATCAACGGCGTATTCAAGATCCCGTATGACGCCAACATCCTCGAGGGGCCAAGCCGGTGGGGAAACTGGGTCATGCTGGCGCCGATCCTCGGCGGCGTCGTTGTGGTCTATCTGGTCGAGCGCTTCGCTCCCGAAGCCAAGGGTCATGGCGTGCCGGAGGTGATGGACGCCATCTACTACAAGCGCGGCCAGATTCGCGGCGTCGTCGCGGTCATCAAGTCGCTCGCCTCGGCGCTGTCGATCGGCTCGGGCGCTTCCGTCGGCCGCGAGGGGCCGATCATCCAGATCGGCTCGGCGCTGGGGTCGTCGTTTTCGAAGGCGATCGGGCTCTCGACCGGGCAGACGATCACGCTACTGTCGGCGGGCGCGGGCGCTGGGATCGCGGCCACCTTCAACACGCCGCTTGGCGGCGTCCTGTTCGCGATCGAGATCCTGCTGCCGGAGGTCTCCAACCGCACCTTTCTGCCGGTCGTCATCGCGACCGGCGCGGCCACGCTGGTCGGGCGCATTCTCATCGGCCCCAATCCGGCCTTTACGGTTCCTGAGGTCTTCTTTCCCCCCGCCACGTCTTTCGGCGTCGAGGAGGCGATCGCCTTCGTCGGCCTCGGCGCGTTATGCGGCGTCGCCTCCTGGGCCTTCATCCGGCTTCTCGTGTTCATGGAGGACGGGTTCCCCAAGCTGCCGGGCGGCATCTACGTGCAGAACATCATCGGCATGGCGATGATCGGCCTGATGATGGTGGGCCTCACCCACGCATTCGGCCATTCCTATGTCGACGGCGTCGGCTATGGCGTCATCCAGTCGATCCTGGACAAGGACATGACGGCGACCAACCTCCTGGTTCTGCTGTTCGTGCTCAAACTCCTGGCCACCTGCGTCAGCCTCGGCTCCGGGGCGTCCGGCGGCATCTTTTCGCCCTCGCTCTTTCTCGGCGCAACGCTTGGCGCGGCCTTCGCCTCCCTCGCCGCGCTCGTCCTGCCCAACGCTGGCTTGACCCTGCCTTCCGCCGCGATCGTCGGCATGGCGGCGGTGGTCGGCGCGGGGACAGGCGGCGTGATGACCGCCATCGTCATGGTGTTCGAAATGACGCGCGACTACGCGATCATCGTGCCCGTCATCGTCGCCGTGGCGGTCGCCGCCGGAGTGCGGCGAGCGCTGATCCCCGAGACGATCTACACCGTCAAGCTGCGCCACCGCGGGCATCGCATCCCCAAGGAGCGCCACGTCAATCTCTACCTCGTCCAACAGGCGCAGGACATCATGGAGCGGCGGTTCATCCTCGCCAGGCTGGGTTCAAGCTTGCGCGAATGCATGGGCTGGGAGGACGTGGACGATCTGCGCGCCATCATCGTCGAGCACGAGGGTCGAATCGTCGGTCTGATCCCGCCGCGCTCGGGCCTCTGGCGCGAAAGCGCCAACAACCCCAACCGCCTGGTCGACGATTTCGTCGAGAGGCGCGCAGTCGTCTGCCGCGACAGCGACCTCCTGAGCCTCGTGCTGGCGCGCCTCAAGCGCCACCGCGCCGGCGCGGCCATCGTCTTCCACGGGACGCGCCGGCCTCGCGCGGCCGACGTCGTCGGCGTCATCACCAAGCGCGCCATCGCCGACGCCGTCATCGACAATTACGCGGACTGACCGGCCGCGCAGCGGGACTCGCGATGGCGTCGCCGCCGCGCTCGGCCTGCGCCTCGCTCTCGCTGGGTCCGGCTCGGCCGTCGAGACCTCCCGATGAACCCTCCTCGAACACAGCGAGCCTGTGATGCCGAGTCTCCCCTGGACTATTTATCTCCTGCAATTCGTCGCCGGACTGTTTCTGGCCAACGGCGTCCCGCATTTCGTTCAGGGGATCAGCGGCAATTGGTTCCAGACGCCGTTCGCCTCACCGTCTGGCGTCGGAGAATCATCGCCTGTTGTCAATGTGGTGTGGGGGTTTCTTAATCTCGTTATCGGGTTCGCGCTCCTGTTCGCGTTCGCCCCCAAAGGGGCGAACGTCGTGCTCGAATGGGCGTTTGTGGGCCTCGGCGCGCTGCTGATGGCGCTTTTTTGCGCCTGGCATTTCGGGCGGGTGCGGTCGCGACGGGGCTAAGCCGCATTGCCGAAAAGTGGACGCCGATTTTCGGCTCAAAATCCTGCGAAATCAAAGGAATCCTGACAAGTTTGCGTTGTTTCGCCGACGCAAACTTGCTTTAGCCGTGGCCGGGCGGACCGCGGTCGACGCCGGGATCTCCGCCGGCGACGGCGACCCCCAGTCGGTCAAGGTAATACGCCCAGCCCCTGGCATGGCCTTCGCGCTCATAAGCGTTGGGAAGTCCGGTATGAGTCATGCGCACCAGCGTGCCGCCGTCCCGCTCCAGAAGGTCGATCTCGACCAGGCTCGAGCCTGGCGGCACATTCGCATCGTCCTCCCAGCCGAAACTATAGGCGAGGCGATGGACCGGGACGACCTCGCGGAATTCGCCGCGCGCGGTGCGGCCCGGCCGCCCCGCTATGTCCTTGACCAGATAAAGGCCGCCTGGATGGGCGTCGGTGTCCGCCTCGGCGCCCATCCAGCTCAGGATCTTTTGCGGATCGGTCAGGAAGGCGAAAACCGTCGCCGGCGGGGCCGTGACCTGGGTCTCGCGCCGGACCACGAGCGATTCATCCATAGGCGATCTCCTCGAGTAAACCTCATGCTCGCATGATAGACGCGCCGCCCAAGGTCAAATCGACACGCGCGGTCGACTGCCGGCAGATAGGGATGGGACTTCGAAAATTCAACCATTTGGTTGAATAACGCGAGAGCCCGTCGACCCGACCGAAAAATTGATGACACCAGGGCGAGCCGCACGGATGATCGATCGCATGCGGCTCACCTCCACCCTCGCCTGGCTGATTGACGCAGCGGCCCAGACGCCGACACCCGAGATTTTTCTCGCAAGCCTCGGCCAGCGCATCGCCAGGGACGGCGCGCCGCTCGCCGGCGGGGCGCTCACGCTGGCGTCGCCCCACCCGCTGATCGCCCGGCGCACGTGGCTGTGGCGAGCCGAGAGCGACGACGTGATCGAGGCGCTGGGGTTCGCCGCCGGAGCGCATTCGGCGATCGCGACGGAGGGTTCGGCGAGCGACGGGCGGCGCTGGCTTGCCGGGCTCGCGGCCGGCCCGGTGCATGAAGAGGGTATTGGGCTCGCCCCGGACGGACCGCGGGTCGGCTGGATCGGGTCGCGGCCGTTCACGGCCGACGAGACCGAAAGCCTGCGCGAGGCGGCGCGCTTCGCGGCGGCGCCGCTCGCCGCGCTGACTGCGCGCGCCACGCTGACCGCGGCGCTCGAAGCCTATCTCGGCCGGCGCACCGCCGCGCGCGTCCTGGCCGGTCCGTTGCGGCGCGGCATCGGCGAGACGATCGAGGCGGCGCTCCTGTTCGCCGACCTGCGCGGCTTCACGGCGCTGTCCGAAAGCTTTCCGCCCTCCGAGGTCATCTCGGCCCTCGACGCCTGGTTCGACCGCATCGCCGGTTCGGTCCACGCCTACGGGGGCGAAGTGCTCAAATTCATCGGCGACGGCGTGCTGGCGATCTTTCCGGTCGCCGGCGGGTCGCCGCGCAGCGCCTGCGAGGCGGCGCTCAAGGCGGTCGCCGCCGCTCGCAGCGGAATGGCCCATCTCGACGAGGCGCGACGGCGGGATGGGCTTGCGCCCCTGCCCTTTGGCGTCGCGCTGCATCTCGGCGCGATGTTGTGGGGCAATATCGGCGCCGCGGACCGGCTGGATTTCACCGCCATCGGCCCGGCCGTCAATCTGGTGAGCCGGCTCGAGGGGCTGTGCCGGCCGCTCGGCCAGGAGGTCCTCATTTCGGGCGCCTTCGCGGCCGAGACCGCGACTCCGCTGATCCCGCTGGGCGCGCACGCTTTGCGCGGCATCGCCACCCCGTGCGCCGTGTTCACGGTGACGGATTAACGCGCGTCCCCCTTCATAAGAAAAATCGACAATGTCTTGACAAGGGGGCTGCGACGAGGTACTGTTTTTCAGAACACTCCGACAAGCCCAGCTGGTTCTCCCCACCGCCGACGGGCGCCAGAGCTTTCGAGATCAAGGACAGAGAACGACTCGCTAATCGCGCGGCAAGCCATTGAAATCCCTGAAAACGGACTCGCAAAGGGCGATCCTCCGGCTCACGATTGGCGGGACATGGAATCGATCAGAACCGCTGTGGGGCAGACTCACAGCACGACGACCGGCGTTCCCTTCGCGACCCGCCCATAGAGGTCGATCACGTCGGCATCGAGCATGCGGATGCATCCGGATGACACGGCCTTGCCGATCGAATTGGGTTCGTTGGTGCCGTGGATGCGAAACAAGGTGTCCTTTTTGTCTTGAAACAAGTAGAGGGCCCGCGCGCCGAGCGGATTCTCCATGCCGCCGTCCATATGCACCGGCAATCCTCGCTGCCGCGCCAACATTTCCGGCGGCGGCGTCCATCCGGGCCAGAACGCCTTCCTGCCGACCTCAGCCAGGCCTTTCCAGGCGAAGCCCTGGCGTCCGACGCCAATCCCGTATTGCAGCGCCCGACCGGCCCCCTGCGAGAGATAGAGCTTGCGCTCGCGCGTATTGATGGTGAGCGTGCCGGCGGGCTCACCCGTCGGATCATTGACCTCCTTGCGGGTCGTGCGGCTCATGTCGACGTCTTGGTCGAAGCCGCCCGGAGTCGAATAGTTCGGATCGGCGTCGGGCGGCAGATAGGTCTGCGGGTTGGGCGGCGGCGCTGCGCCGGGCAAGGTAAGGGGAAAATGGAACAGGGATTGGGCAGGCGCCGCCGTCGTCGCGAGGCCCATGGCTCGCAACGCTGATCAGGATGAGACTTCGCACACCAAGCATGGGTCAACCCGCTCCAACAGCCGAGATCGCACGTTCGAGAAAACTAAGTCGGATCGGTGTTTTCGTAAAGCATGGGCGAGGCGCCGGGCCCTACCCGCCGGCAATGCAACCGTTGGTTAGGCTTGGCGTGAGACCCTTGCCGTAAATCTTGCAGATTGCTCTGGAGGGATTCGCATGATCGTCACCACCACGGAAAACATCGCCGGACATCGCACCGTCCAGACGCTTGGGCAATGTTTCGGCGTCGTCGTGCGCAGCCGCGGGCTGGGCGGCAACATCATGGCCAGTCTGCGCACCATCGTCGGCGGGGAAATCCACGAATATACGCGGCTCCTCGAGGAGGCGCGCCGGCACGCCCTGGATCGGCTGGTCGAGAACGCGACCGCGATGGGCGCCAACGCCATCGTGATGATGCGCTACGACAGCGCCGAGATCGGCCAGACGATGAGCGAAATCGTCGCCTATGGCACCGCGGCGGTGATCGAACCGGTGTCATGATCGCCTTTGGCCTGCCGGTCGGCTTCGGCCTCGCGCTGCTGCTGATCTGGTTCTTCTTCCGCAAGGGCGGCTACAAGCGCCGCCCGCTCGACGCCCCGCCCGGACCGGACTGGCGCTTCACCGGCGAGCGCTTCCTCGATCCGCCATCCGGCGAGATGGTGGAAGTCTGGTCTTCCCCGAGGACCGGGGAGCGCGCCTATGTGCGGGGGCGGGCGAGTTAGGGCGCTTTGCCTCGGGATAGAGCCGGTTTGGCTCCCTTCCCGATAGCGAGCCTGACCGTCGCCCGCTCGGTTGGCGGCGGCGACATTTTGTGGCCCTGCTCAACCCCTCAAGGCGGAGTTCACAGGCGCTATCCGTGTCAACGCACACGATAGGAAGACCGTATGAATCTCGTACTCCGGTCAACAGGATGGGGATTGTTGTTCAGCGGCGCAATAACAGTCGCGCTGACGACGCTGCTCATGTTTTTCTCCGCGGGCCCATTGGCCCTGTTGTTCTTAATCGCCTGGCTCCCTCCAATGACGCTATATGGAACGGTGAGCGGCGCAGCGCTATTTGCAGCCACCGGACTGATTGTAGCGATCTTTAGATTAAGTCCATCGATCTCAATATACGTAATGATCAGCAGTGTCTTGTCTCTTATATTTATATATCCAATCTCGACGTGGATCGATGATACATCATACTACAAAGTGCTAATTGGACAAGACGCAATGAATAATGTTATCGTGTCGAATATTAGAGAAAATTTTTACTTACTCATACCTGTGGCTGTTATTGCATATCTGGTAGGTTTGAAAGTGCGGCCTACTCCGCCGCAGCCTTTCGTCGATTAAGATCGCATCGGCAATGACTTCTGTTCGCGTGGACCGCCTGCTGCCGGTGAGACCCGATCAGTCTGATTGAGTTCTCATTCACGGATCTGCTTGAATCACTCCCGCCCCGCCTCCATCAGCCGCGCGGCGTAGCGGGCCATCTGGTCGACCTCGATATTGACCTTGTCGCCCGCCTTGCGTTCGCCCCAGGTCGTCACTTTCAGCGTGTGAGGGATCAGCAGCGCCTCGAACATGTCGCCCTCGACGGCGTTCACGGTGAGCGAAGTCCCGTCGAGCGCGACTGAGCCCTTGACCGCGATGAATTTCGCCAAATCCTTCGGCGCGCGGACAAGGAAATGCGCCATGCCGTCGAAATCGCGCCGCGACACGATCTCGGCGACCCCGTCGACATGGCCGCTCACCATGTGGCCGCCGAGTTCGTCGCCGACTCGGAGCGATCGCTCGAGATTGACGCGCCCGCCCGCCCGCAGTTTTCCCAGCGTCGTCACCGCGAGCGTTTCGGCGCCGACGTCGAAGGCGATCGCCGAACCATCCCCGCGCGGCTCGACGCCGACCACAGTCAGGCAAGCCCCGGAATTGGCGATCGAAGCGCCGATCGGAATCGTCCCGGCGTCGTAGGCGCTCGCGATCCTCAAGCGATTCAGCTCACCCGACGTCGCAATATCAATGACTTGACCGATGTCGCTGATAATTCCCGTGAACATCCAGCTCCTCAACCGCCATCACAATCACGAGGATATCCTCATTGTCGCGCTGGCGGTCCATTTCCAATGAGTCCTGCGGCGCGTCCTGGAATGAGCGCGAACGAATGTTTTTTGCGGAAAGTCCTCACAAAAAGTAACAAACCATGCGCCAGATTACTATATTAGATGTAACACTGTTACAGGCGCCAACAGCTACATTCGAATCATGGCAACAGGGACGGTCCGCACTTCATTTCGCGAACGACCGGATTCGCGCTCGAAACTGTATTGGCTCGACATCGACGTCACATTCAACGACATCATGCCCCAGCAGCGCATGATGACGAACGATCAGATCCGCCGCTCGCCGCCGTCATCCTTGCAATATTCCATCCTGAACGGCGTTGGAACCGTGGCGAACGCGCTGTCGGTCGGCGATGGCGCGACAACCTTTAACCGCTTCGAGGTCGATGTCGCGGCGTTTGTGCAAACAGACGAGACCTTCGAGCCGAGCGAGCTCAATCGATCGGCGAAGATGCTTTGGAATGACGTGGATGTTGAGGCGCCCCGGCTGGAGATCTACGTCCAACCCAAAATGCTGCGACATTTGGTAGAACTCTACGTTACGAAAAGGATTGATACGGTTATTATGTCTATGAAGATTGCGGTGACGCGACAGCCGATGGTCGACGCCGGTCGCGGTTCGGACCTGTTGCCGCTGCTTGATCGAGACGGGCGTCTTTATTTCCGCCGGACTCAGTGCGAGCTGTTGTCGGTGCAGGCTTCGCTCGCCCATGAGAGCGCCAGCGGGGAGGACTGATCGTCTTTGGGCTAAGGAAGCCGCGAATTGCGCTTGAGGCGCGGCCGGGTCAGGAGGCCGCGACCGGCTGCCTTTTTGGGGCGCCGTACGTATCCGGAATCTTGTCGGCGAAGAAACTGACCAACTCGTCGTTTTCCATCTCGTCGATCGAGACCGGGCGCGTCGCGTCGTCGACATAGGCCTTGCTCGAGGGATCAGCGACAATGCGCTTCTTGATCCGGTGATAGCGCCACCCGACGGTCAGCCATTGCGCGACCACCGATACGAACTCGACCGCCCGGACGGGATAGAAAATCAGCGGATTGACGATTCGCAGCCCGTGCCGGCGCGTCGTCCTCACCTTGCGGCGGACGATGCCGCATTGCAGCGGGTGGACGCCCTCGATCCGCGCGGCGGAGGAGAAAGCCGTCATCACGTCGGCAATCTTGTTCATCCTGAGCCCGGTGGCGGCGGCGCGCTTGATCACCGTCTCGACATGCTCGTCGGTGTAGTAGCGCTTCCAGGCGTCGCGATAGACTGTGTTCCACTCGTCAAGGGACATTTTCGAGTGCGAGGTGCACACGTGCTCGAGGTCGTATTTGTTCATGTCCGGGTCCATCGGGACCCCTTTGAGGAACAGGGTCTTATGGTCCTCGGAGCCGGGAAGCGGGGTCAGGCAAAAGAATTCCAGGATGTCGAGCGGCAATTCTTTCTTGATGATGTCGATGTCGCGCATGACCGATTCGGGCGTGTCGGTCGGAAAACCGATGATGAAGCCCGCCCAGGTCATCACCTTCTGCTTTCGCCAGGCCTGCAACATGACCCGGTATTCCCAGATCTTGTTCTGCCGCTTTTTCGCGCCCTGGAGCGATTTCGGGATTGATGCTCTCAAGCCCGATGAACACCTGGTTGCAGCCGGCCCGCGCCGCCTTCTCGATGAAGCCCGGGATCTTGTGGCAGAGCGTGTCGACCTGGAGGATCAGCTTGATCGGAATGCCCTGGTTGGTTCTGAGCTCGATCAGCCGGTCGAGGATCGCCTCCCAGTTGCGGTTGCGGGCGAAATTGTCGTCGGTGACGAAATAGTGGTTGATGCCCTGGGCGTAATTGGCGCGCACGATCGCCTCGACGTCATCGGCGGTCCGATAGCGCGACTTGCGCCCCTGGACATTGATGATCGTGCAGAAGCTGCACTGGAAAGGGCAGCCGCGGCCGGCGTCGAAGCATGCGTGATGGCCGACGATCCGCCCAACGACTTCCTTCGGCAACACGGGGATCGCGGCCGCCTCCATGCCAGGCATGTCATGGAGGTAGTTGTAGAGAGGTTTCGCCTGATCGGCGTCGATGTCGCGGAGGAGATCGGCCATCCGGCCCTCGCCCTCGCCCGCGTAGAGGATCACCCCCAGGTCCTGCGCCTCTTTCAAATCTGACGGCAGCTCAGGAAGCATCGATATGCAGCCCGAGACATGGAATCCGCCGATCACCACGGTGACGCCGGCCGCCCGGAACTCGCGCGCAAGATCGAGGGCGCGCGGAAACTGATTCGACTGAACCCCGACGAGCCCGACAAAACCGCCACCCGCCGCCTTGATCCGCCGCGCGGTCGCGCGCACGTCGATGACCGTGTTGCACTCGTCGCAGGCTTCGATCTCGATGTCGACGTCAGGGCCAAGAGCCCGCTCTTCCCTGCAGGCGGCCAAAAGCCCATAGACGCTGGCGAGACTGTTCGAGGGGATGGTGGACAGGCGCCATTGGATCACATAGCCGTCGTCGTCATAATGCGACGGCTTGATGAGACTGATCTTGAACGTCCGGTTCGCCATTGCGCGCCCTAATTCCACTGCGCGAGGCGGCGCCGATCGGTTCGGGCCCGCCATACGCGCATTCAAAAGCAATCCAAGGCTCGTATCCTCTGCCCGACCGGCATACTCCCTGCGGATCGGGCGGTCTAGGACCGATCTCAGACCCCGGCGAGGCTCGAGCGTTGCGAAACGCCTTCGCCGCCATTCGAGATCAGCCCGATTTGAGTTCTGGAAAACTTGGGATTACTCCGACGCCCGGTTTATAATGCTGTTGGTCGATCGAGATCGCGATTGAGGCAAGACATGACGGGTATGGCCGAGGCCAGCGAAAAAGCTGGCTCTCACCTAAACGACGCGGCAGACGATGAGTTCCGACGGGTTCTCGAATCCGCGACCAACTCGATCCTGAACGCCGAGGCCTTTCGCAAGCCCTATCCGCTGATTCGTTTTCGCGACTTCTTCCCGAGCGACTTTTACGCCCGCCTGTTGCAGCGCTTTCCCGACGTCGACCGCTTTGCCGGACTGAATGGAGACGGAACGCGGCGGGAATACGCGCTCTACGACGAGCGCAGCGACCCGGGCTCCGAGGAAGGCCGAGCGCTGTGGGGGATCGTGCGTGGGGTGCTGGCGTCCCCGGAGATCGCGTCGGCGCTGCGGGAAAAGCTGGACGAGGGCTTCCGGATCCGGGCCAGAAGAAGCGGCGAGACTTGGCCGGTTCCGATGCACCCGCGCCCGGTGCTTTACACCGACATCAACGGCTACGCGATCAAGCCGCATCCCGACACCCGGAGGAAGGTCCTGACCATGCAGATCTACCTGCCTCAGGACGACTCGCAGCGCGAGCTCGGAACGACCATTTACAAGATCTCCCCTTTGGGCGTCTTCGCCTGGAAATCTTATGGTCTGGCGAAGGACAGGACATTGCCCTTCCTGCCAAACTCCGGCTACGCGTTCGTCGTCATCCACCCGGCCTATTCGCTCCTGAGGTCGAGCTGGCACGGGCGGGAGGCGATATCGGTCCCCGTCGAGAAGCCGCGCCTGTCGATCCTCAACACCTATTATCGCGAGCCTGCGCCGCAGCAAACCGCAGGTATGTGAGGTCGAACCGGGGCGCGGGACGCCATCCTGATGAGCCCTCGATCGGCCATCGCGTCGAGCCTGTCCCGAGCCCGGCGAGGAGATGAGCCGGATGGCGACAGACAGCAGAAACGCTGCGTTGGCGCGTCCGCTGGAGCCCCTTCGACGCGGGCGGCGTAGCCGCCGGCTCAGGACGAGGTCTGGCGGGTGCAGGAAGCCGCTCAACTTCCGCCATGCCTTGTGTTACGTGTTAACCAGACGCGCGGCGGCCGGATCGCGCGCTGAGGGGAGGAAGGTTTGAGCGAACAGTCCAAATATCTCTTGGGCGAGGACCGGATTCCTCACGCCTGGTACAACATCATCGCCGACCTGCCCGCTCCGCCGCCCCCGGTGTTGCACCCTGGCACGGGTCAGCCGGTCGGGCCTGACGATCTCGCGCCCCTTTTTCCGATGGCGCTGATCGGCCAGGAAGTGAGCGGCGAACGGCACATTGAGATCCCGAAGCCGGTCCGCGATATCTACCGCATGTGGCGCCCGACGCCGCTTTACCGCGCGCGTCGGCTGGAGAAGGCGCTCGGAACGACGGCCCGCATTTTCTACAAGTACGAAGGCGTCAGCCCCGCCGGCAGCCACAAGCCCAACACCGCCGTCGCCCAGGCCTTCTACAACAAGGAAGAGGGCGTGGCGAAGCTCTCGACCGAAACCGGCGCGGGGCAATGGGGCTCATCGCTCGCCTTCGCCGGCGCGCTGTTCGGCCTCGAGGTCAAGGTCTACATGGTCAAGGTCTCCTACAACCAGAAGCCCTATCGGCGGGCGCTGATGGAGACCTATGGCGCGCAATGCGTCGCAAGCCCGAGCAGCGAGACCGAGTTCCGGCCGGGCGATTCTGAAAGCGCAGCCGAATTCGCCGGGAAGTCTCGGAATCGCGATTTCGGAAGCGGTGGAAGTCGCGGCCAAAAACCCCGACACCAAATATGCGCTCGGCAGCGTGCTCAATCACGTGCTGATGCATCAGAGCGTCATCGGTCTCGAAGCGATCGAGCAGATGGAAGCGGCCGACGCCTACCCCGATATCGTGATCGGCTGCGCCGGCGGAGGCTCGAACTTCGCCGGCATCGCCTTCCCGTTCATCGGCAAGACCTTGCGCGAAAAGGGCAAGCTGCGGGTGATCGCGGTCGAGCCGGCCGCCTGTCCGTCACTGACACGGGGCAAATATGCGTTCGACTTCGGCGACACCGGACATCTGACGCCGCTGGTCAAGATGCATACGCTCGGGTCCGAGTTCATTCCGCCCGGCTTCCACGCCGGGGGTCTGCGCTATCACGGCATGGCGCCGCTGGTCAGCCACTGCAAGGAGCTGGGGCTGATCGAAGCGAGGGCCTATCACCAGAACCCCTGCTTCGAGGCGGGCGTTCAGTTCGCGCGCACCGAGGGCATTGTGCCCGCCCCTGAAACGACCCACGCGATCCGCGCGGCGATCGATGAAGCGCTCAAGGCGCGCGAGGAAGGCAAGTCGCCAACCATCCTGTTCAATCTGTGCGGCCACGGTCATTTCGACATGCAGGCCTATACCGACTATTTCGCCGGCAAGCTCGAAGACCAGGACTATGATCCGAAGGCGCTCGAAGCCTCGCTCGCCCATCTGCCGAAAGTCGCGGCGGAGTAGGGGAATGCAGCCTGTCCGAGGAACTTGCCGCTGCGGGCGAGTCGAAGTGGAGGTCGCCAAACCTCCGCTCATGACGATGGCCTGCCACTGCCGGGGCTGTCAGAAGATGACCTCGAGCGCCTTTTCGCTGAGCGCCGCGGTTCCTACGGACGGGTTTCGCGTCGTGCGCGGCGAGCCGACGATCGGAGGCATGCATGGGGCATTGCAACACTTCTTCTGTCCGTGGTGCATGAGCTGGATGTTCACGAAAATGCCGGCGACGGATTTTGTCGGAGTCCGCACCACCCTGCTCGACGGGATGGAATGGACCGAGCCCTTCGTGGAGACCTGGACAGACGAGAAGCTGGCATGGGCGGCGACGCCGGCGCGGCACAGCTTTCCGGGCTTTCCACCCCCGGACGCGTGGCCAGCGATGATCGGCGAGTTTCAGTCTCGTCGCGGCGGAGGATCCGACGGCGGCTGAAGCCTCGCTGTTCCGTTTGCCGAAGGCGGCGGCGGAGCAGAGCCTCAGCGCGAAGGCTGATTTCGCCGCGAGCCGTGTGACCCCATGCGATCGGCGGACGCTCCGCCGTTCCAAAGGGCCCGCCTTTCGGGTTTTTGCTCGGCTTGACCCGGCCCTTCAAGGGCGCCGACAAAGGATGCTATTAAACGATTGATACGATTACATAAACTCGATTAGAAGCGAACGCCGTAAGAGTTTTGGCTTGACAAACTCAGAAATACGGATACACTTTGTTCTGATTATCAAAGGCCAAAGCTCTCCGTCCGCCGAACTCGCCGGCCGGCCGAAAAGGCGCAATCGCCAACGCGGCGAAATGAAAAGGCGGTCAAGCCATTGAAAACAAACGATTGGACGAAATGGTCCGATTTCGCGCCACAATGATTTCAAGGGCTTATCACCCCAGCTGCGAAACGCCTTGTTTCGCCATGCGAAATGAGCGTTTCGCGGTTGCAACGCTCCATCGCCCGCCGCCGCGGGACATGGGGCAGTTTGAAAGTTCCACGCACAACGTTGCAAAGTTGCACGAAAGAGCACTCAAGCTACTGAAATGATTGAGCCGCGTAACTTTGTGCGCGTCCCGCGCGGAAGGGCCGCAGCGCTCCAGAGCGGGGGCGGGTTTCACCCCATCGCGAAGTTCCAAAGCGAGCGCCAGATGCAGCGCTTCGCCGGATTCTTGAACGCCGCTGCATCGAAGTGGGCCAGGTGGCCGGTCATGCCGTCGTCTGGCCAGCGGAAACCAACCTCCACCTGGCCCGCCCGCTCGATGACGAATTGCTGGACCGGTCCTGGATCGTCAGCCGCGGCGATCGCGGGGCCGAGGCGCCCAATCGCCCCGTCCTGGTAGAGCCAGAGCCGGCCGTCGGACGAGGTCACCCGAACCAGATGAGCGGATGCGTCATAGGCGACGACGAGGGGGCCAAGTTTGCCCTCACCCCGATAGTCGCATTGACGCGTCACCGGACCACCGGCGTTGGCCGCTGCGCCACTGGCGATCAATGCGGCGAATGCGACCAGGGCGAGGCAGGCGGGTGACATTCGCTTGGAGTTCCGATCGGCGTCTGAACGAGAAACACATGTATACTATCAGCTCGCGAGCGCGCGAAAGCGCGAAATTTCCGCACTCTGCCTTCTGTCAAGGCGGCCCGAAGCGGCGCGGGTTGCAATGCCTCTTTAACCTGCTATCAAGCCGCCCGCCCCAACCGGCAGCCGCTCCTCAAAGGGTCCGTTCCATGTTCGCTTGCAGCCGACGCGCCGCACTCGCGCTTCCTCTTCTCGCCGTTTCCTCCGCTTGGGCGGCTGAGGATTCCGACAACACCGTTATCCTCACGACGAAGCACGGCAAGGTCACGATCAAGCTTCGCCCGGACTGGGCGCCTAAGCACGTCGCGCAGATCAAGACGCTGGTGAAGCAGAAGTTCTACGACGGACTGACGTTCCACCGCGTCATTCCCGGATTCATGGCCCAGACCGGCGATCCGACCGGAACGGGTTCCGGAGGTTCGAGCCTCCCCAATCTGCCGGCCGAATTTAACCAGACCCATTTCACGCGAGGCGTGCTCGGCATGGCGCGCGCGGAGGACCCGAATTCGGCCAATTCGCAGTTTTTCATAACAACCGCCGACGCGGGATTCCTCGACGGCAAATATACAGCCTTCGGCGAGGTCACCTCAGGAATGGACGTGGTCGACAAGATCAAGGCCGGAACCCAGGACAACAACGGCGCGGTCACGAACCCCGATAAGATCGTGACCATGCGCATGGCGTCTGGCGCGAAGCAATAAGGAGCAACGACATGAGCAGCGCAGGCGATACGCTAACGCTCGAGACGAGCAAGGGCCCGGTGGTGATCGAAATGAACCCGGCGCTTGCGCCAGGCCATGTCGCGCACATCAAGCGCCTGGTCGGCGAAGGATTCTACGACGGCATCGTCTTTCACCGCGTGATCGACGGCTTCATGGCCCAGACCGGTTGTCCGAAGGGAACTGGGACCGGCGGGTCGAAATATCCCGACCTCAAGGCCGAGTTCAACGCCGAGCCGCATGTGCGCGGCACCGTCTCGATGGCCCGCGCCTCTAGTCCGGATTCGGCCAATTCGCAGTTCTTCATCTGCTTCGGCGACGCGGCCTTTCTCAACAAGCAATACACGGTCTGGGGCAAGGTCGTGTCGGGCATGGAGAACGTCGACAAGATCAAGCGCGGCGAGCCGGTCCGCGATCCCGACAAGATCATCAAGGCCACGTTGAGCTGAGAGGACAGCGACGCTTGCGGCTCATGAGGAGCGGGACAACAAACGCGTCGGTTAAGGGTCACAGCCCCAGACGCCATCTCTCCATTCCTCGCGCCACAGATTGACAGCTTTCACAGGATGGCGATGACCGCGATGCGTGTCGACGCCTTCGATTTCGATCTTCCCGCCGAACGCATCGCGCTGGCTCCGGCAAACCCGCGGGACAGCGCGCGGATGCTGGTTGTCGCGCCCGACGGCGCGCTTATGGATGCGCACGTGCGCGATCTGCCGGATTTGCTCACACCTCGCGATGCCCTTGTCGTCAATGACACGCGGGTCATTCCGGCGCGGCTCGAGGGCGTTCGGGTCAGAGGCGAGGCTGCCGCCTCGATCGAGGCGACCCTGATCGAGCGCGTGGATGATTGCCGCTGGCGGGCGCTCGCGCGGCCGGCCAAGAGGCTCAAAGTCGGCGAGCGCATCCGTTTCGGCGAGGCGCGCGAAAGCATGGCCTGCCTTCTCGGAGCGCTCGACGCGGAAGTGGAGGACAAAGGCGAAGCAGGCGAGGTTCTGCTGCGCTTTGAGTTCACTGGCGCGGCGCTGGACGAGGCGATCGAACGCCTTGGCGCACCCCCCCTGCCCCCTTACATCGCCTCGCGGCGCGCCTTGTCGCCCAGCGATCATGCCGACTACCAGACGATATTCGCCGCCAAGCCTGGCGCGGTCGCGGCGCCGACGGCGGGGCTTGCATTTTACCCCGTCGCTGGTCGCCCGCGTCGCGGCGCGTGGCGTCGCGCTGCATAAGGTCACGTTGCATGTCGGCGCAGGCACCTTCGCGCCGGTCAGGGTCGAGGATACGCGCGACCACACGATGCATTTCGAATGGGGTTCGATCAGCGCGGCCACAGCCGACGCGCTGAACGCCGTGCGGGAAAACGGCGGTCGGATCGTTTGTGTCGGCACGACGTCGGCGCGGGTCCTTGAAAGCGCGGCCGGTGCGGACGGCCAGCTTCGGCCGTTTTCAGGTCACACGAATCTTTTCATCACCCCGGGCTACGAGTTTCGCGGCGTCGACGTGCTCCTGACCAACTTTCATTTGCCGCGCTCGACGCTGTTCATGCTCGTCGCGGCCTTTAGCGGACTTGAAACGATGCAGGCGGCTTATGCGCATGCCGCGCAAGCCGGCTATCGGTTTTATTCGTACGGCGACGCCTGCCTCTTGACCCGCGCGGGCGGCTGCCCAGGCGCCGCAGGCTTGGGCGACGCGCGCCCGTGAGCGACGAATTCTCCTTCGCCGTCCACGCCACGGACGGCCGAGCGCGGACCGGCGAAATCTCGACCGCGCGCGGAATTATCCGCACGCCCGCCTTCATGCCGGTTGGCACAGCCGCAACCGTCAAGGCGATGCACCCGGATGCGGTGAGAGCGCTCGGTTACGACATCGTGCTGTCCAACACCTATCATTTGATGCTTGCGCCCGGGGCCGAGCGGATCGCGGCGCTCGGGGGCCTCCACAAGTTCATGAACTGGCCCCATCCCATCCTCACCGATTCCGGCGGCTTTCAGGTGATGAGCCTCGCGAAATTGCGCAAGCTCACCGAGCGCGGGGTGACCTTCCAGTCGCATATCGACGGATCGCGCCACGAGCTGACGCCCGAACGGTCGATGGAGGTGCAGCGCCTCCTCGGTTCGGACATCCAGATGCAGTTGGACGAGTGCGTGAGACTGCCGTGCGCTCACGAGGAGGCCGAGCGCGCGATGCGCCTTTCCCTCCGTTGGGCCGAGCGTTCGAAGGACGCTTTCGGCCAGCAGCCGGGCCGGGCGATATTCGGCATCGTCCAGGGCGGTACGGAAAAAGACCTTCGCCTGTTCAGCGCTGAGGCGCTCGTCGAGATGAACTTTCACGGCTATTCAATCGGGGGATTGGCGGTCGGCGAGCCGCAGGCGGCGATGCTCGACACGCTTGATGTCGTGGTCCCGCATCTCCCCCTCGACAAGCCGCGTTATCTCATGGGCGTGGGAACGCCCGACGATCTCCTTCAGGCGATGAGGCGCGGCGTCGATATGTTCGATTGCGTGATGCCGACCCGCGCGGGACGGCACGGGATGGTGTTTACCCGCCGGGGCCGTCTCAACCTGCGTAACGCGCGTTTTGCCGACGATCCGCGGCCAGTCGATCCGCTGTCGTCGTCGCCGACGGCGCGCGACTATTCCCGCGCCTATTGGCGCCATCTCGTGAAGTCAGGCGAGATCCTGGCGATGATGGGCCTGACCGAAATCAACCTCGCCTATTATCAGGACCTTATGTCGGGCGCCCGGCTCGCGATCCGGGAAGGGCGGCTGGACGCTTATATCGCCGAAACGCAACGAAACTGGGCCGAGGGCGAGGCGGAAGGGCGTTGAGAGCGCCGTCCGGAATAGCTGGTTGAGCAGGCGCACAAGTTTACGCGCGGCTTTTATTTCAGCGGCTTAACACCTCCTTTGCCGCAACTTTTTAACGCCGCCGTCATCGCGGGGAGCGAGCGACGCGGCGATCCTCGCTGGGCGCCCTGCGTTCGATGTCACGGCCATCGTAACGGCAGGCGCCAACGGCGACGCCCGGACGGCTGCTCAGATTTCTATCAGAGAGCACGGGGTCGGGCACGCTCCAGCAACCCCGCGCGCCGTTGTTCCGCCGAACGAGGAGAGAATTCATTCTCAAAAGATAAGGGGCGGGCGCCTTTCCGGCAGCCCGCCCCTTTTTTCATTCGCGTAGTGCGTTTTACAATCTCGGATATTTTTACTACTATCCGTTCCGCGTAACTTGAGCGGGTCAAGACTGTCGAACGCGTTTGTCCTCCCACAGACCCTACGGCGTCCGGCGCCAAACCTTTTGGCAGCGGCCTCCTTTTAGCACATCGTTGCTAGTCCTATTTTTTTGCTGTGTCACGTGGCTAAGCACCTCTGCCATGCATATTTTTCCTAGCTTGGCTCATTTTGGTCAAATGTGCGCCGGCGGATGCAAAAGTGCTGTGCAGCCGACCGTCTTGCCGCTTCTGGTCCGTCTTTCATCGGTTACGCAGATGCCGTAAGACCCAAGCCACTGCCCGCCGCCTCGGAGCGAAAATGACTGCGATCGTGAACGTCGTCGGCCGCGAAATCCTCGATAGCCGCGGCAATCCGACGGTCGAGGTGGATGTCGTGCTGGAAGACGGCTCGATGGGCCGCGCCGCCGTTCCATCAGGCGCTTCGACCGGCACGCGCGAAGCGGTCGAACTGCGCGACGGCGACAAGGGACGCTTCGGCGGCAAAGGCGTCCTGAAGGCCGTCGAGGCGGTCAATCGCGAGATTTTCGACGCCGTATGCGGCCTCGAGGCGGAAGATCAGCTGAAGATTGACGAGACGCTGATCGAGCTCGACGGCACGAAAAACAAATCGAAGCTCGGCGCGAACGCAATTCTCGGCGTCTCGCTTGCCGTCGCCAAGGCGGCGGCGGAAGCTTCGGGCCTGACGCTTTACCGCTACGTCGGCGGCGCCATGGCTCGAGTTCTGCCGACGCCCATGATGAATATCGTCAACGGCGGCGCGCACGCCGACAACCCGATCGACTTTCAGGAGTTCATGATCCTTCCGGTCGGCGCGCCGTCGTTCGCCGAGGCCGTGCGCTGGGGCGCGGAGACGTTTCACGCGCTGAAAGCCGCGCTGAAAAAGGCGGGACACAACACCAACGTCGGCGACGAAGGAGGCTTCGCGCCAAACCTGCCGTCAGCCGAGGCGGCGCTTGATTTCTGCCTCAAGGCGATCGAAGCGGCAGGCTTCAAACCTGGCGACGACATGGTGCTCGGACTCGATTGCGCTGCGTCGGAGTTCTTCAAGCACGGGAAATATGTCTACGAGGGCGAAGGGAAGACCCGCTCGGTCGAGGAACAGGTCGAGTATCTCGCCAAGCTTCAGGGCGCCTATCCGATCCTGTCGATCGAGGACGGCATGGCCGAGCAGGACTGGGCGGGCTGGAAGCTGCTCACCGACAAGATCGGGGGAAAATGCCAGCTCGTTGGCGACGACATCTTTGTCACCAACGTCGAGATCCTGGATCGCGGGATCAAGGAGGGGGTCGGGAATTCGATCCTGATCAAGGTCAACCAGATCGGCTCGCTCAGCGAGACCCTTGCCGCGGTCGATATGGCGCAGCGGGCCGGCTACACGGCTGTGATGTCGCATCGCTCGGGCGAGACCGAGGATTCGACCATCGCCGACCTCGCGGTCGCGACCAATTGCGGACAGATCAAGACCGGCTCGCTCTCAAGGTCGGATCGCCTGGCGAAATACAACCAGCTGATCCGGATCGAGGAGGAGCTCGGCGAGCAGGCCCGCTACGCCGGGCGGGCCGCGATCAAGGCGGTTTAGTCGGAAGCCTGTAACTTCGCGTTAACTCCGTCACTCCAAAGATCGGCGCATGGTGGTCAGGACTCGCCTGCGCTCGATCGTGCTGCCGATCGTTCTCTACCTCGTGCTCGGGGTTGCGAGCTTCTATCTGGTGTGGGGCGCGTCGAACGGCGAGCACGGGCTCAAGGCCGCAGTGAAATTCGACGCCGAGGCCACCGAGGTGAAAGCTCAGCTCGCGTTGCTCAAGGATGAGCGCGCCCGCTGGGAGTTGCGCGTCAAGAGCCTCAGGCCGGAAAGCATCGACAAGGACCTCCTGGACGAGGAGGCGCACGCGCTGCTCGATCGCGTGGGCAAGGACGAGGTGGTCATTTTCACCGCGACCAAAGAGAAGCGCAACTGACGCGCGGGGGGTTAGCGACGCGTCGCGTCAAATGCCGCAAATCGCCCTTACGGCTCTCGCCGGCCGCTCGAAACCCACTTAGCTCGACGGTTCCGACGCCGACCCGCCATTGCGGATCACGAACTTGCTGGTCCCGAGGACGCAGAGTTGCCGCTCGGCCGGCGCCTGCATGGGTAAAAGTATCCAGTGGCCTCTGCGGCCGAAATGTGGTTCCACGATAACGATGAAGGGCACGAGGTCAAACCCTTTCCATCGCCAAACCGCTTCGCTTCGTTTGTCCCGCACCCAGGGCCGCGACAGAGGAGCTGATCGGACAGATCGCCCCCTAGGACATTCAACGCGCGTCACAAGCCTCGTTTGAGTCGGATCAAAATTCGAACCCAAACATGAGAGGCGGCCCGCAAACTCGGAATCGGTTTAGACGTCGGATTTCAGGAAATTTCGATCGCGACTGTCGCCCCATCAATAGGACCTAGTAGGAGCCCCGATGGCCATACTCGATCCATTCGGTTACGGCACGCACGAGGTGCTCAATCAAGCCCCGGCGATGGCTGACTACGACGCTTACTCCAATGACCCCGCCCTCGGCAAAATCCTTTCGATCTTCAACGCAGAATGGACCGCGCCGCATGCAAGCGCCGTCGGCAGACGGGTCGGCTCCGCCCGCGTGCAAGAGCTGGCGCGGCAGGCCAACCGCAACCTTCCGGAATTGCGCACACATGATCGCTGGGGCCGTCGGATCGATCAGATCGAGTTTCATCCCGCATGGCACGAGCTCATGGCGCTCGCCATGCAGGACGGATTCCATTCGCTGTGCTGGGCGAAGCCAAAGCCCGGAGCCCAGGTGGCGCGCGCCGCAGTGTCGTTTCTCTGGAACCAGGGCGAGAACGGCGTCTGTTGCCCGCTCGGCATGACGTATTCAGCGATCCCGATCTTGCGCCGCGATCCGGCCCGCTGGGCCGAGTTCGGCAAACTCGTCATGTCGACCGACTATGACCGGCGTCCCCTTCCGGCAGCGCAAAAACGGGGCGGGACGGTCGGCATGGCGATGACCGAAAAGCAAGGCGGTTCAGACCTGCGCCAGACCCAGACAACCGCGACGAAAAACTCCGATGGGACCTACTCGCTCGTCGGGCACAAGTGGTTCTTCTCCGTGCCGCACTCGGACGTGTTCCTGACGCTTGCGCGAACGGAAGAGGGCGTATCCTGCTTCGTCGTCGCAGGCTGGCTGCCCGACGGATCCCGCAATCGCCTACAAATCCAACGGCTCAAGGACAAGTGCGGCAACAGGTCCAACGCCTCGTCCGAGGTCGAATTCCGCGGCGTCATTGCACATCTCATTGGCGAGCCCGGCCACGGTATTCGCGAAGGGCTCGAGATGAACCATTACACGAGGCTCGATTTCGCGGTCGGCTCGGCCGGAACTCATGCGTCATGCGCTGGCGCAGGCCGCTCATCATACCACTTGGCGGCGCGCATTTCAGAAGGCGCTCATCGATCAGCCGCTGATGACGAATGTGATTGCGGACCTCGCCGTGGAGGTCGAAGCGGCGGCGTGGCTTGCGTTCCGCTTCGTCCACGCGCTCGACCAGGAAGGCGAAAGTGAGTCCGAGCGGTTGTTCGGCCGGATCGGCGCGCCTATCGCGAAGTACTGGATTTGCAAGCGTGCGACGCCGGTGGTGGTTGAGGCTCTCGAATGCCATGGCGGCAACGGCTTTGTTGAGGATCATCTCATGGCGCGCCTTTATCGGGAGGCCCCGTTAAACGGCATTTGGGAGGGAACAGGCAATGTCGTGTGCCTCGATGTGCTCCGCTCGATTCGCAAATTCCCGACGTGCGTTCCTGCGGTGTTGGATGAATTGCGCACGGCCACTGGAGCCGACAGGCGGTATGACGCCTTCATTGACGGACTCGAAAGTGACATTGTCGATATGCTGCGCACTGAGAACACGGCGCGGCGGGTAGTCGAGCAGATCGCGCTCGCGCTCTCGGCTTCCCTTCTCATTCGCCATGCGCCGCACGACATCGCAGACGCATTCATCGCTTCGCGGCTGGCGGGACCATGGTCCGGCCATTTCGGAACGTTGCCGCGGGGCGTAAACGCGCAGGCGATTGCGCGTCGCGTCGCGCCACAGTTGGCGTGAAGAATCGATCTGTCGCGGTCTGGGAGTGGCGGCACTTCGCGCATTACCGTCGTCGCCGTGTCGCGCTCGAACGACCGCAATGCCCCGCAGTCGTCACGGGCCAGCAGGCCGACTCGATTCTTGATCTTGGTCCCCGTCGTTGCGCCCGGCGCCGGAATCCCTTTTGCGGGCGCAGCGCTCGTGCTATGGCCGCGCCGCTCGCCCTCTTGGCCAAGCCTCGTTTCATGGAAGGTTTGCCGATGAACGTCTCCGCTGTTCTCTCCGTCCGTTCGAACTCGTTCTTTTCCGCGCCCCTCGCCGCCGCCGATCCGGAGATCGCCCGCGCGATCGAACTCGAACTGGGTCGTCAGCGCGACGGGATCGAACTCATCGCGTCGGAAAACATCGTGTCGCGCGCCGTGCTCGAGGCGCAGGGCTCGGTGATGACCAACAAATACGCGGAAGGCTATCCTGCGAGACGCTATTACGGCGGCTGCCAGTTCGTCGACATCGCGGAAAATCTGGCGATCGAGCGCGCGCGCCAATTGTTCGGCTGTGCTTACGCCAACGTCCAGCCCAATTCCGGCAGCCAGGCCAATCAGGCGGTTTTCATGGCCCTGATGCAGCCCGGCGACATTTTCATGGGGCTCGATCTCGCGGCGGGCGGGCACCTCACCCATGGGTCGCCGGTCAACATGTCCGGGCGCTGGTTCAAGCCGGTCCCCTATGGGGTCGATCGCACGACCCATCGGATCGACATGGATCAGGTCGAGGCTCTGGCGCGCGAGCACAAGCCGAAGATGATCATCGCCGGCGGATCGGCCTATGCGCGCCATTGGGATTTCGAGCGCTTCCGCGCCATTTGCGACGCAGTCGGCGCCTTTTTCGTCGTCGACATCGCCCATTTCGCCGGGCTTGTCGCGGGCGGCGCCCACCCGTCTCCGTTCCCGCACGCCCATGTCGTCACCACGACGACGCACAAGACCTTGCGCGGGCCGCGCGGCGGCATGATCCTGACCAATGACGCGGAGCTCGCCAAGAAGATCAACTCGGCGATCTTCCCCGGCCTGCAGGGCGGACCGCTGATGCATGTCATCGCCGCCAAGGCGGTCGCACTCCATGAGGCGCTGACCCCGGAATTCAAGGCCTACGCGCACGCCGTGGTCGCCAACGCCAAGGCCCTGGCCCAGCCGATCCTCGCCGCAGGCTACAAGCTCGTGACCGGGGGCACCGACAACCACCTGATGCTGGTCGATCTGACGCCCAGGGGCCTGACCGGCAAGGCGGCCGAGGCGGCGCTCGACCGCGCCAACATCACCTGCAACAAGAACGGCATTCCGTTCGATCCGCAGAAGCCCATGATAACGTCCGGGATTCGCCTCGGATCGCCCGCCGCCACGTCGCGCGGCTTCGGAACGGAGGAATTCGCTGACGTCGGCCGCATGGTTGTCGAGGTTCTGGACGGCTTGGCGGCGAACACCGAATTGGGGAATGTGGCGGTCGAGGCGAAGGTGCGCGACGACGTCGCCGACCTCACCCGGCGGTTCCCCATCTATTGAGGGCGCCGGACGATCGAATGAAGGGCGGGCTCTCCGATGCGGTGCCCCTATTGCGGCGGCCTCGATACGCAGGTGAAGGACTCGCGGCCGACCGAGGATTCGTCGTCGATCCGCAGGCGTCGCATCTGTCCCGATTGCGGCGGGAGGTTCACCACCTTCGAGCGCGTGCAATTGCGCGAACTCATGGTGGTCAAGAAGAACGGCCGCCGCGCGCCGTTCGATCGTGACAAGCTCGTGCGCTCGGTCCAGGTCGCGCTGCGCAAGCGATCGGTTGAGCCTGAGCGGGTCGAGCGCATGATCAACGGCGTCGTGCGCCAGCTCGAGAGCCAGACGGATGGGGACATCCCGACCGAACGGATCGGCGAACTGGTCATGGAGGGCCTAAAGGCGCTCGACGACATCGCCTATGTGCGTTTCGCCTCGGTCTACCGCAACTTCCGCCGAGGCCCGCGACTTCAACGCCATCGTGGGCGAACTGGAGGCCGAGCCTGAGCCCGCCCCGGTCAAGGACGTTCCCCGCCAGCGCCGGAACGCGCCCGCGACATGAGCGAAAGCGCAGCCGCGGATTCCGCTGTGGATCTGCGCTGGATGGAGGCGGCGCTCAATCTGGGATCGCGCACGCTGGGTCTCACGGCGCCCAATCCCGCTGTCGGCGCGATCCTGGTCAAAGACGGGACAGTCGTCGGGCGCGGGGCGACCGCGCCGGGCGGCCGTCCGCATGCCGAGCGGATCGCAATCGCCCAGGCCGGCGAGGCGGCGCGCGGCGCGACGCTCTACGTGACGCTCGAGCCCTGCTCGCATTTCGGCGCTTCGCCCCCTTGCGTCGACGCCATCATCGCGGCGGGCGTGACCCGCGTCGTCTCGGCGATGGAGGACCCCAACCCGCTCGTCGGCGGCGAGGGGCACGCGCGGCTGAGAGAAGCGGGGATCGCCGTCTCCGTCGGCGCCGGCGCGGCTCAGGCGGGCCATGACCATATCGGCCATATCTTGCGGGTCACGGCAGGGCGGCCGTGCGTGACGCTCAAGCTCGCCGAGACCGCGGACGGGTTCGCCTCCGCCGGCGCCAACGACGCGCGGCTGCGGATCACCGGACCGATCGCCGACCTTCGCGTCCAGATCATGCGCTCGACCCACGAAGCGATCATGGTCGGGATCGGGACGGCGCTCATCGACGATCCGGCCTTGACCGTGCGGCTCAACGGGCTCGATCGCAAGCCGCTGCGGGTCGTCCTCGACACCCATCTCAGCCTGCCTGAAGGCTCGCGGCTGGCGTCGACTGCAGGCGAAATTCCGACTCTGGTCATCGCGGGAGCCGAAGCGCCGGACGAAGCCGCCCGGCGGCTTGAGGGGCTTGGCGTGATGGTCGAGCGCGTCCCCCTCGACGCGGAGGGCCATGTCGATCTCCATCATGCCTTGCGGGCGCTCAGCATCCGCGGGATCACCCGCGTGTTCAGCGAAGGCGGGCCCAAGGTCGCGGCCCGGCTCATTGCGCTTGGGGCCGCCGACGAGGTCGCGCTCATCACGGCCGACAAGCCGCTCGGCCGGCCGGGCGTGCCGGCGCTATCCCCCGACGCCCGCGCGGCGCTGCTCGACCGATCGCGATATGCGTCCTGTTGAGACGCTGGACTATGGGCCGGACACGATGCGGCTCTGGCGGCGGGCGGACGGACCGGTCCGCTCTTAATAGCACGTTCGTAGTATGTTAATTGACCGACTGGCGGCTCGCGAGGAGTCAGGGCGATCCGTTTGGATTGTCTTGGGACTGGCCGTTTCGCTCGCGAAAACCCGCGATTTTGAGGGTTGGATTTCCTTGGATTTCCTTGGATTCTCTCGTCAACTGTAACAGCCCAGCGGGGTGAGTTGGATTTGTCACGGTGGGCTGGGATTTTTGGATTGTGTGGATTTGGCAGGAGTCAGGTTGGTCGGAATGTGATTCCGTTGGGGGATGATTGTGCCCTCCGAGGTCGCAGCGCTGATCGCGTCGCTGCAGCAGGAACTGGAAGTGTTGCGGGCTGAGAACGCGGAGCTTCGGCGCCGGCTGGGCCTTGACAGTTCGACGAGTTCGAAGCCGCCATCGAGCGATGGCCTGCGGAAG
Source organism: uncultured Alphaproteobacteria bacterium (assembly GCA_963802615.1). Classification (GTDB taxonomy): domain Bacteria; phylum Pseudomonadota; class Alphaproteobacteria; order Rhizobiales; family Beijerinckiaceae; genus Roseiarcus. Next base: position 67,087 of record CAWDKC010000015.1, on the reverse strand, counting down.
AAGCCTTTGAGCCTTCGCCAGCCTTCGGGCCGGCCGAGCGGGGGCCAGAAAGGCCACAAGGGCGAGACGCTGCGCCAGAGGGCCGAAGCCGACCGGATCGTGACGCACGCGGCGGCGGCTTGCCGTCATTGCGGCTCGGCCCTCAGCCTTGGCGAGGCGCGAGGCCTCGAGCGGCGCCAGGTGTTCGATCTGCCGGAGCGGCTGATCGAGGTGACCGAGCATCGGGGCCTGGTTTACGCCTGCGCCGAGTGCGGCGGAGCGACCCGGGCGGCGTTTCCGGAAGGAGTGGGGAGACCCGCCCAATATGGCGGGCGGGTCCGCGCCGCCGCCGTCTATCTCCACGCGCAGCACCTGATCCCCGAGGCCCGCGCGGCCGAGGCGCTTGCCGAGCTGATTGGCGCGGAAAGCCTTTGTGCGGCGAGCGTGGCGGAATGGACGCGGGGAAAAGCGGGGGCGCTGGCGCCGGTCACGAAGCGGATCGGCGCGCTCGTGTGCGCCGCGCGCGTGCGCTGCCTCGACGATCCTTCGACGATGCTCAGGACGGCCTGCGCATCGGCGGCAAACGCAGTGGCTGCATACGGTCGCCACCGAAACCCTCACGCTCTACCGCGCCTGCGCCAGGCGCGGCGCGATGCCCGAAGGCCTCGAAGGGGGCGTCGTCGTCCACGACGGCTTTAAATCCTACGCCAAGCTCGGGACGGCGGCGCAGCCTCCTGTCCATGCGCTCTGCAACGCCCATCACTTGCGCGAACTCAAAGCGCTCATCGAGTTCGACAAGGAGACCTGGGCGCAGGCCATGACCGATTGTCTCCGCGACGCCTGCAAGGCGGTCGCAGAAGCCCGCGCCAACGGCAAAACCGCGCTCTCCCCCGCGGCGCTCGAAGCCTTCCACGCCCGCTACTGGGAGGCCCTGCGCCAAGGCCTCGCCTGGCATCGCAGCCTTCCCCGCCTCGAAAAAGGGGCGCCAAAAGCGGCCGCACGAAGCGCAGGGCCGGAGACAATCTGCTGCTTCGCCTGCACAGATTTAAAGACGACGCGCTGCGCTTCCTGGTGGACTTCGAAGTTCCCTTCACCAACAATCTGGCCGAACAGGCGCTCCGGATGATGAAGGTGAAAATGAAAATCTCCGGCGGCTTCCGCACCCCCGAGGGCGCTCAGGCTTTCGCAGCCCTCCGCTCCGTCATCGCAACCGCACGAAAACAGGGCCTGAACATCCTCAAAGCCCTCGCCGCAGAGCCCCAAACCCTGGCCAGCGCCATCCTCACCCTGAATCACCCCCGGCTGGGTAGTTACCTAATTTACTCCAAACGTCCGTAACCCATTGAAAAGTCAGATTAAGAAATTACGTCAGTAACCGCAAGCATTTATACTGGCGTTTATTACGTTGTATGTTGAGCCGCTTGAGGAGTTTATTTGGCGGAGTTTCCCGTCTGGTTTTCGGCGTTGGCCGGCGGCGTCGAGCTGCGACCTTCGACGCGTCCTGCCGCAATCAGCGCCTCGATCGGCGCGCTGCGGCGTCGTTTCGCCACCAGACCTGCCCAACTATCTCGGCTGGCGCCCCCCTCAGCCCGGATACCAGACCTTGCGGGGATCGTCGGGGGCGCGCTGAAAAGCCCAGGCGGCGTCGATGAGCGAGGCCAGACGGTAGCGCGGGCGCCAGTTAAGGTCGAGCTTGGCGCGCGTGTTGTCGAGCCAGTTGGAATGATAGGCGCTCGGGATGTCGATCGACCCCAGGCCCTGCGTCGCCTTGAGATGGGCGGCGACGGCGGCGTAGTCGACGGGCTCGTCCATCGCGATGTTGTAGAGCTTGCCCCGGGTCGCCGGATTGTCGAGCGCGGCCAGGATCGCGTCGACGAGGTCGTCGACATGGACGAAGTTGCGCTTGAGCGGGCGCCCGTGCGCGTCGCGAAGCAGGGGAATGGTCCCCTCTTTCCGGCAGCGCTCGGCGACCTCCGGGGCTACGAGCGTCTTCCAGTCCGGGCCGCCGAACACGTCATCGCCGAACGACAGCGAATAGCGAAAGTCGTCCTTCTCCATGATCCAGGGCGCGCGCAGGCATGTGACATTGAGCCCGTACTGGATATGCGTCTGCTGAAGCAGCGTCTCCTCCAGCACTTTCGACAGCGCATATGAGCCCGGATAGGCCCGGTGCGGCGTCGCCTCGGTCACCGGGCCCCCATGGTCGTAGAAGAAATGGCCGACACTGGCGTCGCCGCCGATCAGGATGAACTGTTTCGCCGTCGGACTCGCCCGGAACGCCTCGGTCAGCCAGAACAGGCCCTTGACCGTCACGTCCATGACGAGTTCGGGGATCTCCTTGCAGGTCGCGAGATGCACGACATGGCTGACCCCCTCCATGGCGCGCTCGACGCTCGTCGCGGTCGGAAATCGTGCCTTTCACCATTTCGAGCCCCGGCGCCGCGGGAAGCGCGCGATTGTGGCAGAGGGCGCGGATGATGAGATCGGGCCGGGGCGAAGAGTTCAGCCGCCGGATCAGGTTCGATCCCACCTTTCCGGTCGCGCCTGTGATCAGAAGCTTCATCGTAGTTCTTACCGCCCCGCTTGAGTTCGTCGAAGGCGTCCGCGGGCCGGGGTCCGGCGCCAAGGCGACCGCGCCCATGATAAACGCTTAACGGCGCGGCGCCGACTATCGGGACGTTTCTCTCCCGCACCCGAAGCCGACTTGGCGTGCTCGACGGGGTCGCCGACAATTGCTTGCTGACAATCAGAAATTGAAGTAAGCTTGCCCCATGACCAATCTTAGGCCTCCGCATCCGCTCGACCGCCGGAGCCAGTTCCAGCTGCTCGCGCCGAGAAAAGGCTCAAGAAGAAATCTCCGCGGAAAATCCCGCGCAACCCATTGATATCACTCGATTTGGACGAGAGACTCCAAGGAAATCCATGGAATTGGGATATAGCGATCGTCCGCGTGAGCCGCAGTTTGGGCACCATGTTGGACGCATAATTTGAAGAAGAGAACTTGGGGTTGCGTCGCGGGTGCGAACACGCGCTGAGTTTATCGATGAGGTCCTAGAGTCTGTCCGGAAAGATTATGGAGGATTGCGTAGCTTTCGCAGCGTGAGGCGGAGGGAGGCGAGGCGGAGGAAGGCGAGCGCCTTGCGGTTAAGGCATTCCCAATCCTTGGCCAGCCTGCGGCGGCGGCCGAGCCAGGCGAGGGTGCGTTCGACGATCCAGCGCTTGGGCAGGACGACGAAGCCTTTGGCTTGATCGGCTCGTTTGACGATCGTGAGGTTGACGCGCGCGAGAACACGCTTCAGCGCGCCCTGGAATTCCGGCCCCTGATAGCCTGCGTCGGCGTAGAGCTTGACCAGGAAGGGGAAGGCGCCGAACAGGCTGGCCATCAGCAGCGCGCCGCCGTCGCGATCCTGCACGTCGGCGGAATGCACGATCGCGTGCATCAGCAAGCCTTGGGTGTCGACCAGAACATGGCGCTTCTTGCCCTTGATCTTCTTGCCCGCATCATAGCCCGGCGGATCCGCGCAAGCCCCCTTTTTCCGCGCTCTTGACGCTTTGGCTGTCGATGATCGCGGCGGTCGGGCTTGCTTCGCGCCTAATTAGCCGCCTCGCGACAGCGCGCATAAAGCGCCTCGTGGATGCGATCGAGCGTGCCGTCCCAGCTCCAAAGGTCGAAATAATCGTAGACCGTCGAGCGCGGCGGCAGATCCTTCGGGATGGCGCGCCACTGGCAGCCGGCGCTGAGGACGCACATGAGCCCGTTGACGACCTCGCGCACCCTCACCGTACGCTTGGCGCCGCCCCGCCGGGCCGGCGGGATGCGCGGCTCAACCAGCGCCCATTCCTCGTCTGTCACATCGCTCGGATAGCGCATCTTGCCGCGGTCGCAGCCTCCGCGGTTTTCGTTGCTCCACATCCGGCGACCTCACAGGCGATTTCGGGCCGCCTTCTTCAATCATAAGCGATTCAAGCGAGTCGTTAACCTGCCGGACGGGCTCTCAGGGAAGCGACCGTTCGTAGAATCCGCGAACCTGTGTGTGGCCGCCGATTAAGAGCCTGAGTTCGAAAGCCTACGTCGTTGCGAGACGCCTGATCGCGAGTTGGATTGCTGCGAGGGTGACGAAAGTGGCGAGGGTGTCGGCGAGGTTCTCGTAGTCCTTTGCAAGGCGGCGATTTCGGCCGAGCCAGGAGAAGGTGCGCTCGACCACCCAGCGGCGCGGCAACACGATGAAGCCTTTCATGTCGTCGGATCGCTTGACGATTTCGATGCGCAGCGCGGGAACCCTGGCGACGGCGTCTTTGACCTGGTGAGCATTGTAGCCGGAATCAGCCCACACGAGTTCGAGCCAGGGAAAGCGTTGGCGGATCTTGTCGAGCACGACGCCGGCCCCGTCGCGGTCTTGCATGCCGGCGGAATGGACGACGTCGGGGGCCTTCTCCACCAGCACGCGAAGGTTCATCATCTCGTCGGTCATCGGAGATTCCTCGGTTGCGTTTGTTGATTCGCAACCCAAACCTACCGGAGAACCGCCGATGACCGCCGCAAGCCGCTCGCTCGCTACAGCGCTATCGAGAGCGCGCTTCGCGAGCGGCTTGCTCCAACCGAGCTACACCACCAATCGGGACACGACCTTCAGCAGCCTGCTAGACCGCGGTCTTTCGCGCGCGTCGACCAATGCTCTGTCGAAGCTGCGGGACGGCAGGTCTCCCGTCGTTGGTCCGGAGGAGGCCTACTATTTTTCCGCAAACAAGCGTCTTGACCTCGGTCGTATCCTCATTTAGCTGAAAGGGACTAGACATACATACATGCCCGCCAAGGCAAATGTGAGGTTAGTCGAATAGCGTGGCGTAAGGCGGCGAAGTCGCGCTCGCTTTGTGTGATGCGATGGCCGGATGATCGCCTGCGCTTTGAAGGGCTCCCTCAAAGGCAATCGGCGGTTGGCGCGTGCGGGCATCGTAGGTGTAGTTTTGGGGCCGCGATGCTTTTGCCTCGGCGACGTCCTGAACGGTCCGCCTGCGGCTGAGAGGCAACCGGTTTGCCCAAGGCGACAGTCAAGTCAGATCTTAACTGGCAAAGCCAAATCATGCCGTAATGGATCTGTGCATTGAACGCCGTACATAAACTATTATTTTACAATTGGGAGCCAGCCTTTGCGTCGCTGAGGCGGGGGGGCGGGGTTTCCGTTTATCAAGATAACTGTATTTCCCTCTTCCTAAATCGAGGCTGGCAGGTTCACTCCCTATCAGCGGGTACCGCCTATGATTTAAAACGCTCAGACCCTTATATTACAAAGGTCGAAAGCCAAAATTCGCATTTGGTTTTTGCGCTGGTCAATTCACCAGTTGTAGCCCCAACGATCTACTCGTTTTTTACTAATCAGGTAACGTCGGGGCAATCATCGGATCGAGCCGTTGCTGAGGCAATCATCGCGTTCATTTGGGCCAATGGCCCATATGAGGTCATTCATTTTAACAACCTCGAAGGTCTGCCTGCCGCGGTATTGCCGATATTGCGCCAGGAATTCCAAGATAGTCGATTTATATTTTTCGTACACAATTATTACCCGATGTGTCCACAGGTTAATCTATGGAAAAACGATTCGATCAATTGCGACGGCAAGGAAGGGGGGAAAGCCTGTTGTTCGTGTTTGGGCAAGGACGCCCTGGCAAATTATCAAGCTCGGGCCAGCAAGGTCGTCAGCGACAGTGCAATATCCGATGCGCTATCCGGAAGCCGAGCGGAGCCGCGGCTCACTTTGGCGAGGAGGATCATCCGAAAATGTCTGCGTCTTGGCAGGGGCCCTGAGTTTCTCAACTTTTTGCGCCGTCATACTGGAAATCCGCTGCCCTTTGAAGGTGATAAGGAGCTTGGTCCAGACCATCTCCTTGCTTATTTCCGAGACCGAGAAGAAAATATGGTGCGGATCATCAACGAAAGCTTCGATGTCGTTTTATGTGATTCCGAACGAGTAAGAGTGATCTCTTTAAATGCCGGAATGTCAGCAAAGAAATGCAAGACCTGCTATCCAGGGACCGCGTTCTACCGTTCGCCGCTGCCTGTTCATAAACCCTCCAACAACACGCCATTAAAACTTGCCTTCATCGGCGTCGCCAACGTCAAGTTCAAGGGTCTCGACTTTTTGATTTCCGCACTGGAGCAATGCCCGGAGGCAGTTTTATCGAAAATTCACTTCGTGATAGCAGCGAAATGGATATACCGGAACCCAAGAAACCGAAGGCGTCTTTCTGCGCTTGGCAGTAAACTAAGCGGTCTGACTGTCAGAGAAGGCTATTCGCACAAGGAACTGGGCGAATTGCTTGACGACGTCGATTTGGGAGTGGTCCCTCACCTGTGGGAGGATTGTTATCCGCAAGTCGCAGTTGAATTTGTGTGTAACGGGGTGCCGGTCATCATTTCGAATCTCGGGGGCGCGAAAGAGGTCTCATCCAATCCTGACTTCGAGTTCAACGTAGAAAGCCACGCTGGGCTCATTAAAATCATCGAGAAATTTGCCGACGACAAGCAAAAGATATTGAACTTCTGGAACAAGGAGCCCGTGATTCGTTCGATGGATGCGCACGTCGATGAATTGCTCGACCACTATCGCGTGCCTAGCAGCGCCGAGGTGTAGACCTTGTAGTCAGTTCACCTTCGGCGCGGGCACAGGTACAACTGGTTACGCCGTGTGATGGTTGGATGTCTGTGGCCCGCGGGCTTACTAGCAGGCTGTTGAAAAACTCATTTCCGCCGCAGTTCGATTCCGTTCCGGACTCCTTTGGATTCCGTTGTGTTCCCGGTTAGGACCCTGCTCGGTGGACTTTTTCAACAGCCTGCTAGACGGTAAGCGTTTTTCCGCCGACATCAATTGCTACTATTGGCAATAGTCCCAGCGTTCGGTCTCTTCTTAAGGCACAATAGCCTTTCAATCGTCCGCTCTAGCCCAGGACGCCGTACAGAAGGTCGACCACTGCGTTTCGAACGCGTCGTTTCCCGCGCGCTCCAGAGCGGCCTCTACGCAACGCGTACAGTGCTGCGCTCAGTCTTTGTCCACGATGGGGCGATTGATACGTGGACAAGCGGGCTCTGTGATATTGAATATAATCATTGTAGAATTGTATTTTCGATAAAATCTGAGGCACGTTCTCTGCGCCCACGCGCGCGGCTACTTTTTGCGAGATCGCTTCGCGCGCCGAAGCCGCAGCAACCATCAGTTCCATATACGCAACCAATTCTTGCCGTTTCTTGTTCTTAAAGTCCTTATCACTAAAGGTACGGGCCAAGCCGAACAAATCTTGTTTGGGCTTGTCAGCGGGCGACCACCATCCGACAACGCTGTTCGCGTGCTGCCGATAGAGTAAAAGAACTTCCTTGATCGATAGCGTTTGTCCAAGCAACGAGGCGAGGAACCTTATCCAATGATCGTGCCCCATTCGGTGACCGCGCTCGAAATGATCCTCGGACAATTCCCACAGGTCGGAGAACTCAAGCAGGGACCTGTGAAAAACCTGGGTGAGGCCGTAACTATGCCTCCAGGGCGCCTCATATAACTCTAGGTTCTTCCAATCCATGTCGTCGGAGACCACCTTTCCCTCCTCATTGACGAGACGGAACCCATGTTGCAGGAGCATGCATTGGTTTCGTCTCAGGTACGACTTGACAACGGCCAATTTCTCCTTAAGCCAAACGTCGTCCTGATCGCAGAATGCGATGTATTCTGATGTACACAGTCGCGCGGCCTTGAGAAAATTTTTACGCCATCCCAGTCTTTGATCGTTCGTGAAGAGTTTAACCGGAAATGATGCGCGCTTGGCGAACTGCGCTAAAATCTGCGTGGTTCGATCGGTAGATGTGTCATCGCAGACGACCAGTTCGTCCGGCAACGTTGTCTGCTCACCTAAACTGCGAAGCTGTTCTTCAAGAAACCGCTCGCCGTTATACGTCGCCATCGCAACCGATATCATGGCGAACCGCGTCGCATCAGGCGATCGCCAAAGCGTCGCGCGCAAAGGCCGAAAAGCGAGCTAAGCAAAACGAGTCCAATCTTCCAAAAACAGGTAGAAGAGCCAGCGACATGGCGCCAGCAAGGCAACCGAAAGAGCGGGAGACCCTGATTGGCGCCGACGAAATGAGCAGCGGCTTCGCTGGCCGCGCGAGGCGCAACCGATCGCAACTCGGAGGTGAAATCTTAAGGGCCTTTGGCATAAGGCCTCGATTGCGCGCGTGCCCGCTTGGCGCAGGCGGCTTCACGCGGGAATGCTGCCATCCTTGTCCCTTCCTTGCTCCTACGTACGCCGGCAATCAAGGTCTGTTCGCCCATCCCGAAGATGCCTGCGCCCCGGTCTTCGCCGCCGGTCCGCGGCCGACCGAAGTCGTCGGCCCGCTGCTCGAAGACGAAGCGGCTCAGTTGCAGGCCCATTTCTGGAAAACGAGCTAGCGCACTGACGCGAACGGAGAATTTCACAGAGGCGCAGAACCGTGCGGGTCTGCTGGAATGGCTCGGACTGTCTTGCTTCTCCTCTCGGCTCACCATAGCGCGGATCTGCAAGGGGTCATCGAGGACAGAGGGCGTCCGGTGAAGCCCGTTCAGCGGGCGCAAATCATCCTGCTGTCCGCCGGGCGCCTGCCGGTGCTGGAGATTGCCAAGCGGGTCGGCGTCAGCCGGCCAATGGTGTGGCGCTGGCGGCAGCGCTTCGCCGAGGAAGGCATGTGAGGGCCTGTTGCGCGACAAGAGCAGCCCGCCCGGCATCCCGCCAGCGCCACAGGCCAAGGCGCATGCCGTAGTCGAGCGCACCCTGCGCGAACCGCCCGGTGCAGTCACCCATTGGACCGGCCGCGCCATGGCCAAGGCGATGGGTCTTTCGCTGCCAACGATCCAGCGCATATGGGCTGCCCATAAGCTCCAGCCGCACCGGATCAGGACCTTCAGCGATCCACCGATCCCGACTTCGCCGCCAAGCTTGATGATGTCGTCGGTCTCTACATGAACCCGCTCCGCCATGCGGCCGTGGTCTCCATCGACGAGAAAAGCCAGATCCAGGCGCTCGACCGGACCCAGCCGGGTCTTCCGCTGAAGCGGGGGAAATGCGCAACTCTCACGCACGATTACAAACGCCGCGGCACGACGACCCTGTTCGCCGCGCTCAGCGTGCTCGAAGGCAAGGTCATCGGCCGCGGCGCGCCGCGCCATCGGCATCAGGAGTTCATCCGCTTCATCGCAACCGTCGAGCGGTCCGTCCCGGCCGGCAAGGTGATCCACGCCATCCTCGACAACTATGCCGCCCATAAACATCCTCAGGTGCTGGCCTGGCTCGCCGAACATCCGCGGCGGACGTTTCACTTCACGCCGACCTCCTGCTCCTGGCTCAATGCCGTGGAAGGCTTCTTCTCCAAGCTCACTCGCCAGAGCCTCAAACGAGGCGTCTTTCGCTCGGTCGACGACCTCGAAAGCGCGATTACCCGCTACATCGCCGCCACCAATAGGAACCCCAAGCCCTTCGTCTGGACCGCGACCGCAAAAACCATTCAGGCCAAGCTCACGCTGAACCATCCGTCTGAGTCAGTGCACTAGTAATGGTGTTAGCGTCGGAGATGCTTGTAGTCCGCGAGTTCACGGGGAACTGCGCCAGAGCGGTTCAGCCCGCTCTTTGAGATCATCTGAGAACCATTTGAAGTATAGCTGGTTTTCCTATCGAGGAGGCTATGGACCGGCGACCGGAAACCAGGGATGTTGAAAACCACCGCCGCACGCCGCAGCCAGGTTCGCCTCAATGGCCCGACTGCCGACGAACCGGCTGCTGGTCAGGACCGAACTGCCACGCCCGATCCAGCTCTCATCTCGATCGCGGTCCGGCCCTCAGGGCTTGGCGTCCCGGACGGCTTCGCGGAACATGTCGCCGGCCTTGGCGACGGCGTTCTGCAAGGCATGGCGCCAGTCGGTAGGGAGGGCGATGCCGGTCGAGACCGTCCGGCCCGTAGCAACTCGCTCGGCCGCGGCGATGAGACCGTCGCGGATCGCCTCGACAGTCGGGGCCGTCGCGATGATGTTTGGTGAGATCCGCTGGAGCCGCTCTTCTGTCTTGCTTCCGAAAGTGTTTGTCACCACAGTCTTTGCTGACGCGGCCATTTCCAGAACCGGGTAGCTGGTATGAGGCGACAGCATCGGGCAAAGCAGAACGTCGGATTCGCGGATCAGCTGCGCATACTCCTTGAAATTGAGCCACGGCGCCAGATGCAGAAATTCGCCGTCGCCAAGCGCAATGCGCCCTCCGACAGCGATCTTGGCCATCAAATGGGTAGCGCCGATCGCGACGAACCGCCAATCGGCCTCCTTGAACCGGGGGTGGCTGGCCGCAGCGCTCAGCGCTTCGAAACCAATGCCGTACAGGTTCCTGGAGTCTTTTGGCCGCGCATAGAACAACAATTGCCTGCGCGAGGCCTTCTTGTCGACCGGGTGAAAGTGTTGGCGATCCACCGCTGGCTCGAATATAGCGCAGCGCGAGAGGAAGCCAGGTTCGGCAAAGCGGCCTACCTTGGCGTCCGCGAGATAATCCGCCAGGAGGTGTTCGTTAATGAGCGCACGAAACGGCATGCTATAGGTTTCGAGCGCTTGAGCGTATGAGCTAGACCAAGGGTAGAAGGCCGGTTCGAAGTCCTGGATCAGATAGATAAACTCCTTGACCTGCATGCGCGGCAGAACCGGCTTCAGTCGATATGCGGTCGTCCAGTAGCTTGCGAGGAACATATCCCGTGCGCCGATCTGGGCGGGGCTCGCGGGGTCGATCGTCGACCCGAAGGCGATGCTTGGCGCCTGCGCCACCCCGGCGACGGAAGCAATATGCCTGCGCAGCGCCTCCACATCGTCCGGAACCAGCCCGTCCGTCACAAGGAGGCGCACGGGTATTCCCGCTTCCGCGAGGCCGCTTGCGATAATTAACACGGTGTTGAGTCCGCCCGCTAGACGACCCCCAAGCACCGGCAGCAACACGTTGCAGTTCGGAGGCGCGTCACCATCGGTGCGAACCTCCAGGGGCGGCATGGATTCATAGCCGAGCAGCTTCTTTCGATACTTCTCGGGGCGGATTGTGTCCTCGAGGTTTTCGACGAAGCGCCCCGGCTCCTGAACGAGCAACCGTATCTGCGATTGAATCTTCCGCTGCAGGGCGGAAAAACCCCACATGTTCCAGGCTCTCGACATCCAGGTTCTCTCAATTTTTCTTGCTGCGTCTGGCGAAGGTGGCGACCGCAGGGCGTCGCGTAAGTTACTTGGCTGCGATTTCGGGATGTCCTGCTGCGCAACCAGCCTTCGGGTTATTGAACTCCAAGTCAATTGACCCTGATGATCGTCTTGGAGGGTCTTCTGGTTGATCCCGTAGCGATCGGCCGAGTCCCCAGGCTCTCTTAACTATTGCATCGCCGCTGTCGTGATGGCGCTCTGGGGGAGAATCTGGTCCATAGCGCTGGCTTTAATTCAAAGGAAAATGCTGCCATCAAAGCCCTGGATCAAACACTTAGCCGCCAATCCGGGCGTTTTTGATCTGCCGCTCCCAGAAGGTCAGATAACTTCATGAAGTAGTTATTTGCTATTTTTCTGTTAGACCTTCGTTGCGAAAGTCTGTTAGAGGCTTGGTCAGAATGGCGTCTAAAGGACGGCGGACAAGGCGGCGAACCAAAGGCGGTGGCGCCACGTCATTCCGCTTCATTCCAATGAACAAAATCTGCTGACGTCTCGTCTCATGGCGAAGGATAGGCATGTCGACGACCCCCCTCAGGAGAAGCTTTGTCTTCAACCTGATCTATCCCATGATGCGGCTGGCGGTCGCCATCGTGACCGTTCCCATCTTCATCCACCAAGTCGGCGACGCTCGCTATGGCGTCATCTCGATTGTTTGGATTCTTCTCGGGTATTTCGGCTTTCTGGATCTCGGTCTTTCGCGCGCGTCGACCAATGCCCTGTCGAAGCTGCGGGACGCTCCCCAACCAGACCGCGCGCGGGTGCTGCTGACGACGATAACGCTCAATTTTTGCTTCGGTCTTGTTGGATCCGTCCTGCTCTATTTCGTTGGCGGCTATTTGTTTGAGCACGTGCTCTCGGTTCCCGACGCGTTGAAACCCGAGGTCGAAGGCGCGCTTCCGTGGATCGCCTGCCTTTTTCCGATGGCGCTGGTGTCTGGGGCGGCCATGGGCGCGCTGGAAAGCCGCGAGCGTTTCCTGACCGCGAACTTGTTCCAGATGTTTTCAATGGTCCTCACCCAGATCGTTCCGGTGATCATGGCCGTGTTCGTGAGCCCGTCGCTAAAGGTCGTCATTCCCTCCGTCGCGATTGTGCAGGGCCTCAGCGCCGTAATTCAGCTTGCTTATGTTTATCGCCTGGAAGGGCCGATTTCTCTCAAGGCGTTCGACCTGGCCGAGGCTCGGAAGTTGTTGGGCTATGGAGGATGGGTCACTGTTTCGTCGCTGATCTCCCCTCTTCTGGTCTCGGCCGATCAATTCCTTATCGGGTCTCTGATCGGCGTTGCTGGGGTCGCCCACTACGCCGTTCCCATGAACCTTGTCGTGCGAACGCAGACCGTCCCGACAGCATTGGCCCGCACCTTTTTCCCGCGTATGTCCGTTTTGTCGGGGGACGCCGCCCGCGACCTGGGAGCGCGGGCGCTTCAGTCCCTCGGATATGGTTACGCGGCGATATGCGCCCCCGCGATTGTCATTTCGCCAGTCTTTTTTCGATACTGGATCGGACCCGATTTCGCGCAGATCGCGGCGCCGGTCGCGCAAATTCTTTTCATTGGCGCGTGGATCAATGGCCTGGCTTATGTGAGCGGCTTCACCCTCATCCAGGGCCAAGGACGTCCCGATTTGACGGGAAAATTACACTTCGCCGAGATAGCGCCGTTCCTCGGGATCCTGTGGCTTCTCACGTCAACGTTAGGTCTTAACGGCGCGGCAATCGCGTGGAGCTTGCGCAGTGCGGTCGACGCCTTCGCGATGTTGTGGGCGGCCGGAATGTCGAGGAGAGTGATCCTTGCTGCAATTGTGCGCCCGGCGGCGCTGCTCTTCGCCGCCGAGGCTGTCTCGCAGCTTGTCGGGACGAACCTCATCCTGGCGCTCGCCGTCGCCACGCTGGTCGGTCTCGTGGCGGCCTGGATGGCTTATGTTTATTGCGAGGATTGGCGGCGGCTCGCGGCGCCGCAACTTCGCCGGGCGCGCGGCCTCTGGGAAGCTTTTATCCGGCGCGCCGGACCGGCGCCCTCCGCCTAGAGCCTCTACCCTCCGCTTCGCCAGCGACGAACGAGGTTTATTTTGCCATGAGAGGCGGTTGCGGCTTGCGATCGCGCGCCAGACGATCGCCCGACGAGTTGCCGCGATGCTGTCGGCGTTAGGCAGGGACGATGCAAAACCGACGGCCGAGCAGGTGCCTTGGGCAGGTCGCCGGTCGCGCCCGATCAACGATCAGGACGCGGCAGGTGCGAGCTCGTCCTGTGAAGATCCGGGTCCTTGCGAGCTGCAGTGAAGATCGGAAAAACGGATCGAGCGGCGCAACCGCCCGGTTGAGGAGCAGCACGCTCCGGGGCGCTCATCGGTGCTTCGCGCGAGCCCAGTCTTCAGTCAGAAGCACAAAGCCAGCGCCTGGTCTAGGTATTAACAGGCTGTTGAAAAACTCATTTCCGCCGCAGTGCAATTCCGTTCCGGACTCCTTTGGATTCCGTTGTGTTCCCGGTTACGACCGTGCTCGGTGGACTTTTTCAACAGCCTGCTAGCCCTCCTCCAACGCCTCGGCCGCAATAGCCAGGCGCCGGGCGGCCTCCGGGTCGAGGCGCTTGGCGAGTTCGCCATGCGCCCGCTTCCAGTCGGCAAGCCCCGCCTCGAGGCTCTTCGTCCCCTTTTCCGTGAGCCGTACGGCGCGCCGGCGCGCGTCCCTGCCGCCGGGCGCGACCTCGACCAGCCCGCTGGCCTCGAGCACTTGCAGATTGCGCGACAGCGTCGACTGATCGAGCCCGGTGCGCTGGGCGAGTTCGTTTAAAGCATCATCGCGCGCCGCGGCGATCTGGGCCATCAGACCGAACTGCACGAGGCTTAAGCCCGAAGCCTGCATGCGCCGATTGAGAAAGCCCGTGATGCGGCGCGCCGCGAGCCGGGCGTTCCATCCCGCGCAGGCGTCCACTGCCGCGCGCGCGTCAGCGACCAGCGTTCTGTGCAGCGGTTGATTTGTTTTCGGCATCGATGTATGCGGATACATTATTTGTATATGCATGGATAGGAGAAACGCGATGCTGACCACCGCGCCGCGGACTTACGGCGTCGCCGATCCGGCCGAGGTCCGGCAGATGTCGGGGCGGGAGTTCCTCCAGGCGATCATCGACAGCCGCTTGCCAGCGCCCACGATCGGGAAGACGATGTCGTTCTGGCTCGCCGAGATTGGCGACGGCTTCGCCGCCTTCGAGGGCGACGCCGGGCCGCACCTCCTGAACCCGCTGGGGATCGTACACGGCGGCTGGGCGCTGACCCTCATCGATAGCGCGGCCGGCTGCGCCGCCCATACCCTGCTGCCCGCCGGCGCCAGCTATGCGACGGTCGAGACCAAGGCCAATTTTTCCCGCCCGATCGCCAAGGACACGGGCCGCGTCCGCGCCGAAGGGCGCGCGGTGGGCCGCGGGCGGCGCATCATCTCCTGCGAGGCGCGGATCGTCGACGCCAAGGGCCGCCTTCTTGCGCATGGGACCTCCACGCTCATGGTCCTGCCCGGCGACGCGCCTGCGAAGCCTGCGCCGGAGGCGGCTTAGCGGGGCTCGCGCGCCGCGAGTCGGCATCGTCCTGAGGGGCCGGAATGCGCGCGCTCAAAGAGTGACGGGCTCGCCCGTGCTATTGTCACCTGCTTGCGCGATGCTGACTCAAGGTCGCGCGCATCGACATGATCATCACTGCCGCGCCTGCCTGAACGAGAAAATCATTCACGCGGTCGGCGTCGTGTTCTAAGAACGCGCGCCCCTGCATGGGCGTCGCTTTTGAAATGAGCGCCGACGCGCGCATTGCAACCGGAGGACATCCGAGATGAGGACCTTGACCTGCATCGCCGCGCTAAGCGCGGCTCTGCTGATGACCCATTCCGTCTTCGCCGCCTCCGCGGTCGTCAAAGCTTGCAGGACGGACATCAAGTCGCAGTGCGGCGAGGAGATGAAGTCAGGCGGCGCTGCGCTCAAGGACTGCATGAAGAAGCATTTCTCCGACCTGTCCGGGGACTGTCAGGTGGCGATCATCCGCGCGGCGGCGGCTGTCAAGGCCTGCAAGGCCGACGCCAAGAAGCTTTGCGCCGACGCTAAGCCGGCCAGGGTGACGGAGTGCCTAGTCTCGCATGCGGCCGATCTCAGCGATGGCTGCAAAGAGGCGTTGGCCAAGTCCGGAGCCGGCAGAAAGTAGGGGAACTTCCGTTCGGGTAGCCGACAAGGCGCCCGCTTCACTCGACAAGCAGGGCATTGGCCACGCGCGTCTGGTGGCGATGATGTTCGCATTCATCGTTAGGGTTGTTGATTGCCGCGCTGATCGAGTTGACGCGCGAGATTCGTGGCGAACATGCATCTGGAATGATCGCAGGTCTTCGCCGCACCTATTTTTCGCAGGGCGCTCGGGAATTCCGCTTTTCGCGCCGGATATGGTAGGAGAAGGCTCGAACAATCCGAGCGATGGCGGAAATCGCCCAGCCCGGTTCAGGCCCGGAAAACGACGATCAGACGCGCTGTGCGCGACGCGAATAGGTGAATGCTTACGGCGGCTCGAAATCGATTTCCCCTGTGGGCTGGAGCGTCGACAAGCCGCGCTACGCCATGAGCAAATCCCAGACGAAATCGCAGACAAGGAACGCGTTCATGAAGGCCAACGCCGTTCTATTCTCCGCTGGTCTTGCGCTCGTCGCCTTTGGCGCGCCGTTTCCCGCCTCCGGCCAATATTTTCCTCCCGCCTTGATCATCGTCCCGCCGCCGGCTCAAAATTATGCCGTGCCGAAGCCTGCGCCAAAGCGGCCGGCCGACAATCCGAAACCAACGGCCGACATGCCCCCACCTGCAAAGCCGGCGGGGCACTATGAAGGCCGGACATACGTGCCAGATTAGGCGCCGCCAACGCGCGGCGAATCCATCGCCGCAACCCGCGCGGCGCTAGCGGATCGGCGGAGCGTATTGAATGCCGCCGTTGCTCCACAATTCATTCAAGCCCCGCGGAATTGCGAGTTTCGAATGCGCGCCGACGTTGCGGTCGAACACTTCGGCGTAATTGCCGACCCCTCGGATGACGCGAACGGCCCAATCCTGGGTGAGGCCGAACGGCTTGCCGAAATCGCCCTCGGTCCCCATCAGCCGCTTGACCGCAGGCTTCTCAGACTTCAGCGCGTCATCGATTGTTTTCGAGCTGACGCCGAGTTCCTCGGCATTGATCATGGCGAAGTTGACCCACTTGACGATATTGAACCATTGCATGTCGTCCTGCCTGACGGCGGGGCCGAGCGGCTCCTTCGAGATGATGTCGGGCAGGATCATGCTGTCGCCCGGTTTCGCCAGCTTGAGACGCATGGCGAACAGCCCAGACGCGTCGGTGGTCAGAACGTTGCACTGCCCGGCCTGGTAGGCGGCGATCATGTCGTCGGCGCTCGCCTCATGCACGGTCTCGTATTTCATATGGTTGGTTTCAAAAAAGTCGACGAAATTGGGCTCGGTCGTCGTGCCGGGCTGCACACAGACCTTGCTGCCGTCGAGTTCGAGCGCCGATTGGAAGTTCTTGGCTTTGGGGACAAGAAACGCCTGGCCGTCGAAATAGGTCACGCCGGTAAACACGACGCCGTTGTCGCCTTCGCGACCCATGGTCCAGGTCGAATTGCGCGACAGCACGTCGATCTGCTTGTTCTTCAAAGCCTCGAAGCGATCCGAAGCCGACAGCGGCACGTATTGCACCTTTGACGGGTCATTGAAGATCGCCGCCGCGACAGCGCGGCAGAAATCGACGTCGAAGCCCGACCATTGGCCATTGGCGTCCTTGCTCGCAAAGCCCTGCAGGTCCGGATTGACGCCGCAGATGAGCGCGCCCCGATCCTGGACAGTCTTGAGCGTCTGCGATTGCGCGGCAACGCTGAACGGCAGCGCCGCCGCGAGGGCGAGGACAATCGGGATCATCTTGCGCATGAACCAGTCTCGCTTCCGTATCTTACGTGCCGCCGGCGGGGCTCTAAAGAGCGACCGCCTGCCTGATGATCACCTTGGTGCCGACCTGCACGCGGTCGTAGAGGTCGATCACGTCCTCATTGACCAGGCGGAAACAGCCCGACGAGACGGCGTGTCCGATCGTCTGGGGCTGGTTGGTGCCGTGAATGCGATAGACGGTTGCGCCAAGATACATCGCGCGCGCGCCGAGCGGATTGCCGGGACCGCCCGCCATGAAGCGCGGCAGATAGGGTTGGCGCGCGATCATTTCCGGCGGCGGACGCCAATCCGGCCATTCCTGCTTGCGGGCTATTTTTTGTAAGCCCGACCAGGTGAAGCCGTCCCGGCCGACGCCGATGCCGTAGCGAAGCGCCCGGTTGTTGCCTTGGACCAGGTAAAGGAAGCGGCCCTTGGTGTCGATGATGATCGTGCCCGGCGCTTCGGTGGTGCGGAAGAACACTTCCTGCTTCTCGTAAGCGCCCGTGAGCTGCTCGTCTTCAGGGGGCGGCTGATAGCCGGGCTGGTCGACGACATTCATCTCGTCCTGGCCCGGAGTCGCGGCGCCTGCGCCTGCGCCTGCGAAAGCCGCGATCGCCGCGCCAAGCGCAAGCCGCAACAACAAACCTGCTCGAACCGTCATACGCGCTCCGTCGATTGGAGAAACAGGGTCAATCCCAGATTGGATCGCTGATTAGCGCTTTCCGCAGCGCACGTAAACCGATGTGCCATAGCGACTGGCGTTGTCGGGATCGACCCAAACCGTGGTGAACGAGTTGGGGTCGACATTGGTGACGATGCGATCGTCAGGGCCGCCCGCGGCGGCGCCTTGCGGCCCGAGGTAGGTCTGGCCGGTCGGTCCGCCAACCAGGAACAGCTCCGACAATTCCTTCTGGTCGGCGAGATTCATCATCACGCCGCCCGTCGGCCCCTTGTCGATGACGTAAGGCCGATTGCACTGCGCCGCCGCCTCTTTGATGGTGCGGGCCCGATCCTCGTCCTTGTGGTAGGCGGCGAAGCCCCACTTGCCGACGAGCTGGTCGGGGCTGACCGCCGGAGCGAGGACTGCAGGCGTAGGCGCAGGGGTTTCCCCGCAGCCGGCGACGGCAAGGGCAAGCAGACCAACGAGCGAGAGAACGAAGCCGCGACGTGCGATCATTATGGACGCCCCCTTGTTCAGCCGAAGCCTGTCCAGCCGCCTTTCGGCAATCTCCGCCCTCGCTAGCAAACCGGAGCGCGCGGGGTCAATTCCGAGGGGGTCCAGCGCTGGCCGAAGGTCGCGGGAGGCGGCGGCCGCTTTGGCCTAGCCGCCATTTTACCGGCGCCCCCTCATGATTTCAGTGGGTTACGACCCCGTTTAGTTCCGCGCTCAAAATCGCGCCTCCCCGACCAATAAAACATGTGACAACTGTATATAAGCGGGCATGGGGCAGGCGCGGCTTTGCAGCCCCGCTCAGACGAGGTCGGCGAGCCTGCCGCGCGCCGCCGATCGCACCAGCCGCTTCTCGGCCTCCCACTGGTCGGCGGACTCAAGCTCGGTCAGGAACTGGGCCTTGCCGCCGGTCAGCGCGGCGATCGGCAGACCGTCCCGGTAGACGATCCGATTGGCGGTGAGCGCCGAAAGCCTTTGTCCGGGCGTCAGGATCCCGATCAGATTGAGCGGATCGGCGCCCGACAGCGAAACCCATTCGCCCGAAGCAGGGCGGCGGCGAATCTCGCGCATGAGGCCGACCGCGTCGGGAAGCGCAAACTGCTCGCCCGAGAAGCCGGCGACGAAGCGGCCGCCGCGAATTTCCCCGCGCGCCTCGAGCCGGCGATACACGCGCAAGAGATCCCGCCATGGCGGCAGCCACCCGGGCTCCTGCGTCAGAAGACGCCAGAAGACAACGCCATAGCGGGCGAGCAGCGTGCGCGCCGCATATTCGACCGCAGCCTCTCGCGACGGCGCGCCGCTGTCTGCCGGCGCCGTCCGGTCGATCATCGCCCAGCGGCCGCCGCTCTCGATGTCGAAGCCGAGCACGCGCCCGCGCCGCCTCATGCCGGCGGGCGGCTTGCGCTGGCTGGAAGGCACGAGCAGCGCGCGCAGGCCGCTAAAACTGTCGGAGGCGGCGAGTCCGAGCGCGGCGAGTTCGCCGAGCGCGGCCTCGAGCTCATGGCGCAACAGGCGTGCGGATTCCATGAGCTCGTCAAAGAACAAGGCGCCGCGCGCGTTTAAAGTCTCGAGCACGGTTTGAGCGCGTCCGCTGATTGGGGCTGCGCCGCTCAAGGGCGCGAGCGCCATCCACAACGGCGTCCGCCGACGCTCGATGAGCGCGATCGGGGTCGCGCCGACCGGCGCCATATGCCGCGTGCGCCCATTGCCGTTGGCGATGGCCGGCGGCGTCAAGCGCGCCCAGGACGTGCGTCCGGCGAGGCACTGGGCGTCGAGCCACGAAGCCTGATAGCCCTTGAGGCGCGCGGGCAGGATCTCGGTCTCCCACGCCTTGGCGGGCGCCTCGAAGCCTTCCAGCGCGCCCAGGATCACGGGAAGCGCGTCCGGACCCTCGAGGCGCGTTTCCTGCGCAACATGAGCCCACGAAAACAGGAAGCGCAGAAAGTCCCGCGCGGCCACCGGCTCGATCTCCGACCGCAGCCGCCGAACCGTGGAATGGTGGATGCGCGCCAGCAGGCGCCGGTCGCACCATTGCTCGTCGTTGAGGCCGGGCAGGAAGCGTCCCTTGAGAATTGCGCCTTCGCTTTCGAGAGCGGCGAGAGCGGCTGCGATCACGCCCGGCTCAAGCCCAAGCGGCGCGGCGAGCGCGGTCGGCGTCACCGGCCCGAGACCCTCGAACCTGCCGCGCAGGATCTCGACCAGGGCTTGATCCGCCGGCCACGTCTCGCCGGCCTGTTCGGCGGGCGGCGCGATCTCGGGCTCGAGCCGCGCCTCAGGCCAAAGGGCGCGGAATTGAACGAGCCGCTCGGCCGGAATCCATAAAGCCGCCTGCGGCGTCCTGAACAGCGCGACGCGCCTGTCGCGCGCCAGCGCCTCGAGCCATTCGCTCCAGCCGGGCGCGGCGCGCGCCTCGGCTTCGGTGAGACATCCGAGCCACAGCAGCGCGTCATGCAGCTCCTCGGCATTGACCGGATCGGGCCAGGCCTCGGCCTGAACCTTGGCGATCGCTTGCGGGTCCAGCCGGCCGAGGTCCGATGCGCTCTGCGGGTCGCGCCAGCGTCGGGCCATCACGGCCTGCGTCCGCCGCTCTTCAAGCGGCGCGTCGTCGAGGAAGGCGTAGGGCCTGGCCGACAGCGCCTCGAGCGCGAGCGGCGAAGGTTCCGTCAGATCGCAGGAGACGACCTCGATCTCGCCGGCTTCGATCCGCCGCAAGAGCCGCTCCAACCCCTCGATGTCCATCGCCTCGTGCAGGCAGTCGTCGATCGCCTGATTGGTGAGGGGATGGTCAGGCACCTCGCGTTCGCCGACCAGATTCTCGGCGCAGGCGATCTGGTCGGGGAAGACCGCCGCGACCAGGTCTTCCGCCTGCATGCGCAGGATCTGCGGGGGAACCTTCTTGCCGCTGCGAAAGCGCGGCAGGGCGAGCGACACGCCCGCCACCCAGCGCCAACGGGTGGTGAACATCGGCGCGTCGAGCATGGCCTGGATGAGCACGCCGCGCGCGCTGTTGGAATGGAGGTAACGCGCGACGTCGCCGAGCTCGAAACTATGCGCCGTGGTCAGCGACAGCACGATGTTGTCTTCGGTCGCCGCCGCCTGCAGCTCGAAATTGAATTTGCGGCAGAAGCGCTTGCGCAAAGCCAGGCCCCAGGCCCGGTTGAGGCGGCTGCCGAACGGGCTATGAATGACGAGCTGCATGCCGCCCGCCTCATCGAAGAAGCGCTCGAGGACGATCGCGTCCTGAGTCGGCAGCGCGCCAAGAGCCGAGAGGCTTGCGGCAAGGTAGTCGACAAGCTGATCGGCCGCGGCGCCAGCGACGCCCGCCTCATCGGCGAGCCAGCGCCGCGCCGTCGTTCCCGACCGGTCCGAACTCAGCCGCGCCGCGATCTCGGCGCGCAGTCGCGAGACGGCGACCGATAGCGCGTCTGTTCGTCCTGGCGCTTCGCCGAGCCAGAAGGGAATGTTCGGCGGCTGCCCCTTGGCGTCCTCGACCCGGACCGTCCCGCGCTCGACCCGCTGAATGCGATAAGACGTGTTGCCGAGCTGAAAGATGTCGCCGGCCATGCTCTCGACGGCGAAATCCTCGTTCACCGTGCCGATGGTCTGGTTCTCCGGCTCGAGCAGCACCTGGTAGTCGGCCGTGTCGGGGATGGTGCCGCCGGAGGTCAGCGCGGTCGTCCGCGCCCCGCGCCGGCCGCGCAAAACGCCATTGACCGCGTCGCGATGGATGAGCGAGCCGCGACGGCCGCGGCGGGTGGCGAAGCCCTCGGCCAGCATGCGCGCGATCGCGTCGAAATCGCCGCGGCCCAGGGAACGGAAGGGCCAGGCGCGGCGCAGCCGATCGTAAAGCTCGGTTTCCGGCCAATCCTGCGCCGCGACTTCCGCGACAACCTGCTGCGCAAGCACGTCGAGCGGCCGCTCCGGGATCGTCAGGCGGTCAAGCTCCCCCCGACGGACGCTGTCGAAGAGGGCGGTGCACTCGACCAGCTCGTCGCGCGACAGCGGAAACAGGCGCCCCTTGGGCGTGCCGCCGATCGCATGACCGGAACGGCCGACGCGCTGCAGGAAGGTCGCGATCGAGCGCGGCGAACCGATCTGGCAAACGAGATCGACGTCGCCGATATCGATGCCGAGCTCGAGCGAGGCGGTCGCCACCAGGGCTTTCAGTTCGCCGCGCTTGAGCCTCTGCTCGGCGGAGAGCCTCAGCTCCTTGGCCATGCTGCCGTGATGCGTGGTGACGGCGGTTGCGCCGAGACGGTCGGTGAGCTCGCGCGCGATGCGTTCGGCCATGCGCCGGGTGTTGACGAACACGAGCGTCGTGCGGTGCTCCGCGATCAGCCCGGTCAGCCGCGCGTAAACTTCCGTCCATACCTCGTTCGACATCACCGCTTCCAGGGGTGATCCCGGAACCTCCAGGCTCAAATCGCGCCGGCGCTGATGGCCTGCGTCGATGATCGCAACCTCCGCGGACGGCTTGCCGTCCACCGCGGCGCCGGCGAGGAAATGGGCGACCTCTTCGATCGGGTTCTGCGTGGCGGAGAGGCCGATGCGCTGCAGGCGGTCGCCGCAGAGCGCCGCGAGCCTCTCCAGCGACAAAGCGAGATGGGCGCCGCGCTTGTTGGGCGCGACCGCGTGGATTTCGTCGACGATCACCGAGCGCGCGCTCGCCAGCATCGCGCGGCCAGACTGCGAGCCAAGCAGCACGTAAAGCGATTCCGGCGTCGTCACCAGGATGTGCGGCGGACGGCGGCGCATGCGGTCGCGCTCGGCGGCGGGCGTGTCCCCGGTTCTGACCCAGGTGCGGATTTCGACATCGGCAAGTCCGCTGCGGCGGAGTTGCTCGCGGATGCCGGCCAGAGGCGCCTCGAGATTCTTATGGATATCGTTCGACAACGCCTTGAGCGGCGACACGTAGATGACTTGCGTCGCATCCGCGAGCGGCGCCTCGAGGCCTTGCCGCACCAGCCCGTCGATCGCGGCCAGAAAGGCGGCGAGCGTCTTGCCCGAGCCCGTGGGCGCGGCGATGAGGGTGTGGCGGCCGGCCTTGATCGCAGGCCAGGCTTCGGCCTGCGCGGGGGTCGGCGCAGCGAAACTCTCGGCAAACCAGTTCGCGACCGCCGGATGGAACAGGGTTTCGAGGCCGGTCGACGGTCGCGACGCAGGCGAGCTTTCGCCCGCGCCGGTTGGCGCGTCCAAGGTTGAAACGAAGTCGGAGTGCAAGCGGCTTGGCTCCCCACGGACGCCGCAGGAATTGCGTCCGCCCCTATATGGCGCCTGATGACGCTTTGGTCACCCCCGGCTGGCGTGGCTTGGAGACTCCGCGCTCCGTAGCCCTCGTCAGATGACGGCCATGTAGCCGCGATCGTTGATCGCGGCGGCGCAAGGGGCTGCGGCCGCGCACGCGGCCACCCTCGAGCCGCGCCGGTGAGCGCGGCATGCGCGCTTGCCGAATTTGGCCGCATGGGTCAGGTTTGCCCGCTCCGCCGACCGGGGAAAGCACCGATGACCAATCAGACCCAGCCGACGCTTGGCCTCAACGACGGCGCAACCATGCCGCAGTTTGGCCTCGGGGTCTTCCAGACGCCGCCCGATGAGACGGCGCGGGTGGTCAGAATGGCGGTCGACGAAGGCTATCGCCTGGTCGATACGGCGTCGATGTATCGAAACGAGGAGGGCGTCGGCGAGGCGCTGCTCGGCCGGACCGACGTCTTCGTGACCACGAAACTCGGCAATTCGGATCACGGCTTCGACGCAGCGATGCGCGCATGTGACGCAAGCATCAGGAAGCTTCGCCGCGACAGGCTCGATCTCTATTTGATCCATTGGCCGCGCCCGCGCGTCAACCTTTATGTCGAGAGCTGGAAGGCGCTCGTTCGTCTGCAGAAGGAGGGCAGGATTCGCTCGATCGGCGTCTCGAATTTCAATCGCGATCACCTGGAACGGATCATCGGCGAGACGGGCGTCACGCCCGCGGTGAACCAGATCGAGCTTCATCCGCGCTTTCAGCAGAAGAGCTTGCGCGCGTTCCACGACCAGAAGGGCGATCAAAACGAAATCCTGGAGCCCGCTCGGCCGCGGCGGTTTCTTGAGCGAGCCCGCGCTGGTCGAGATCGCCGCCAAACACCGGAAGACGCCGGCGCAGGTCGTCATCCGCTGGCATCTCGACAGCGGCCTGATCGTCATTCCGAAGACGGTTCGGTCCGAACGCCTGAGCGAGAACATCGGGGCGCTCGATTTCAAGCTCGATGGCGATGATATGAAGCGAATCGAAACGCTCGATTCGCCGGGGGGCAGGATGGGCCCCGATCCGGCGACGGCGACGTTCTGACGCTTCGCGTCGCGAGGTAACGCAAGGGGGCGTCCCGGCCGAGCCTGTTCAGTTGGTCGTCATGGCCGGGCTTGACCGGCTTGTCCCGACGATCCACGCAGTGCTGCTCGACGGAAGTCTGCTTGCTGGTTCCTGAGTATGATCAGACATTTGCGCGCCCGGTTCGGCCCGTTTCGTAGTCAAGCCCGGCATGACGCATCGGCCTTTGACATGCAAAATCTCGACAAATGATTTCTAATTTACGGAATATCGACTATACTGACGGTTTCATCGAAAGAGCGCCCGGAAGAGAGCCCAGGTCCGCCCGAGAAGCCTCCCCGCCCTTAACCAGAAAGAAGCGCTCGAAAGTTGCGTAAAGGAGGCGCCAAGCCGCTGAAATCATTGGCGCGCGTAACTTCGCGCGCGGTCTTTTTGCGTCCTGGCCGGCGAGCAGCCCCTGCCATGATCGCGCTCGCCTTGGCGAAACGAGCCGCGGCTACTGAAGGCGTGCGCCAAGTCTCCTCCAAAAGCTGCAGCCCTTGCCGGTTTGTCGGCGAGCAGGTGCGCGGCAGTAGTTTTGGGTCTAAAACCAAGTCGCCGCGCCCAAACGGTCAGCGTTCCGGGCAACGAGCACATAGATCATCGCGCCTAGCGCGCCAACGGGAGGAACTCGATCCATGAAACGCATACTTCTCGCGCTTGCCGCCGCCACCGTGCTGTCGAGCCCCGCCTTCGCCGCCAAGATCGGGGTGTCGATGGACAAGTTCGACGACAACTTCCTGACCGTCCTGCGCAACGGAATGGCGGACTACGCCAAGACGGTTCCTGGCGTTACGCTTCAGATCGAGGACGCCAAGGACGACGTCTCCAAACAGCTGAGCCAGGTTCAGAACTTCATCGCCAACGGCGTGAACGCCATCATCGTCAATCCGGTCGACACGTCGGCCACCGCCGCGATCACCAAGGCCGCCGCCGACGCCGGGGTGCCGCTCGTCTACGTCAACCGCGAGCCGGCCGACGTCGACAAGCTCGGGCCCAAAGCCGCCTTCGTGGCGTCAAACGAGGTCGAGTCGGGCACCCTCGAGACCAAGGCGGTGTGCAAGCTCCTCGGCGGCAAGGGCAACATTCTGGTCATCGAGGGACAGCTGTCGAACCAGGCCGCGGTGCAGCGGACCAAGGACATCCATCAGGTCATCTCGACTCCGGATTGCAGCGGCATGAAGGTCATCGCCGAGCAGACCGGGGAATGGGATCGCACGAAAGGCCAGAACCTGATGACCAACTGGCTGTCGAAGGGGATGAAGTTCGACGCGGTCATCTCGAACAATGACGAAATGGCGATCGGCGCGCTTCAGGCGATGAAGTCGGCCGGCGTGGACACCAAGAAGGCGATCGTCGGCGGCGTTGATGCGACGCAGGACGGTCTTGCCTCCATGAAGGCTGGCGACCTCAAAGTCACGGTGTTCCAGGACGCCGCGGGTCAGGGCAAAGGCGCGGTAGACGCAGCGCTTGCGCTTGCCGCAGGCAAGCCGGTCGAGAAGAAGGTCTACATTCCCTTCCAGTTGGTGACTCCGGCCAACATGGATCAGTTCATGAAGAAGAACTGATCTTCCTCACTGCCTCTCCGTCTCGCTGATCCTTTTTCGGCGAGGCGAGGGCGCCCGGAGACGCCCGACCTCCCAGCGCCTCCGGGCCGTCGTGCGAAGAGACTGCGGGGACCGGCGTAGTCTTCACGAAAAGGCACGCCGAAATCGTAACAGGACGAAGCGCCATGGCGACCATTAGTCCTTCGACGGCCGAAATCGTGAGGCAGAGCGGCGCCGTTCCGGGGGCGGAATACCTGCTTGAGGTCTCGAACGTCCGCAAGGCTTTCCCGGGCGTGCTCGCGCTCGACGACGTGTCGTTCCGGCTGAAGCGCGGTCACGTACATGCGCTCATGGGCGAAAACGGCGCGGGCAAGTCGACCTTGATGAAGATCATCGCCGGCATCTACACTCCCGATTCCGGCTCCTTCAAGCTGAAAGGGCAGGAGATCAGGCTGACATCGCCGCTCGACGCGCTCCAATACGGCATCGCCATGATCCATCAGGAACTGAACCTGATGGATAGCATGACGGTCGCTGAGAACATCTGGATCCGCCGCGAGCCCTTGAACGCGCTCGGCTTCGTGCGTCATGAGGAGATGCGAAAGCGCACCAGGGAATTGTTCCAGCGGCTCGACATCCCGCTCGATCCCGAGACGGAAGTGCGGGATCTCTCGGTCGCCAACCGGCAGATGGTCGAGATCGCCAAGGCCGTCTCTTACAATTCCGACATTCTGATCATGGATGAGCCAACCTCGGCGCTGACCGACCGCGAGGTCGAGCACCTGTTCCGGATCATCCGCGCGCTCAAGGCTCAAGGCACGGGCATCATCTACATCACCCACAAAATGAATGAGCTGTTCGAGATCGCCGACGAGGTGTCGGTGTTCCGCGACGGGCGATTCGTCGGCGAGCACAAGGCCTCGGATGTTTCACGCGACGAAATCATCAAGCTCATGGTTGGCCGCGAGATCACCCAGATGTTCCCGAAAGAGGTTGCGCCGATCGGCGACGTCGCCCTGTCGGTGCGAGACCTCTGCCTCGAAGGCAAGTTCCACGGCGTATCGTTCGATTTGCGCAAGGGAGAAATTCTGGGCGTCGCGGGCCTCGTGGGTTCGGGGCGCAGCAACGTGGCGGAGACGCTGTTCGGCGTGACGCCCGCGACGTCTGGCGCGATCCGGATCGACGGCAAGGAGATCGCGATCAACCAACCTGGCGTCGCCATGGACGCCGGCATGGCCTTCCTGACCGAGGACCGCAAGGCGAGCGGTTGTTTCCTGCTTCTCGACATCATGTCGAACATGCAGATCGCGCTCTTGCGTCATGGGTTTGCGACAGCGGGTTTCGTCAACGAACGCAAGATCGAAGCGCTCTGCCAGGCGCAGAAGACTCGCTTGCGCGTGCGAACGCCGGATCTTGAAGAGCCGATCATCAATCTCTCGGGCGGCAATCAGCAGAAAGTCCTGATCGCGCGCTGGCTCATGACCAGGCCAAAAATCCTGATCCTCGATGAGCCGACCCGCGGCATCGACGTCGGGGCCAAGGCGGAGATCCACAAGCTTATCACTGAACTGGCCGTGCAGGGCGTGGCGGTGTTCATGATTTCGTCGGAGCTGCCGGAGGTTCTGGGGATGAGCGACCGGATCCTTGTGATGCACGAAGGGCGGATGACCGGCATCGTCGACCGCGAGGACGCAACGCAGGTCAAGATCATGGAGCTCGCGTCGCAGTAGCGCCGAAGTAAGAGCACGAGGGAGAACGCGCCCGTGGCCACCGACATCTCGACAGCCGCCCCGGCCTCCGAAGGGAGAAAGGCTCGACGTCGGCGCCTGCCTCCGGAACTCAGCATTCTTGGCGTCATGTTCGGCATGATGCTGCTGTTCGAGGTGTTGGGCTGGATCTTCGTCGGGCAAAGCTTCATCGTCAATCCGCTCAGGCTCAGGATCATGATCCTGCAGGAGGCGGAGATCGGCATCATCGCCGTCGGCGTCACGCAGGTCATCATCATGGGCGGCATCGATCTGTCGTCGGGATCGGTCGTCGGCATGACGGCGATGGTCGCGGCGAGCCTCGCGCAGGTCGCCGGCTATACGCATGCGGTCTACCCGAGCCTCACCGGCCTCAATCCGATCTTCCCGGTGCTTGCGGGTCTGGTATGCGGACTGATCGCCGGATTGATCAATGGCTCGCTGATCGCCCTGACCAAAATCCCGCCCTTCATCGCGACGCTCGGAATGATGGTGTCGGCGCGCGGGGTCGCCGACTGGTATACGAACGGCCAGCCGATCGGCAATCTTTCGGACAGCTTCGCGGCCATCGGCGCGGGCTGGTGGCCGGTCATCATCTTCCTCGGCGTCGCCTTCATCTTTCACATCGCGCTGCGCTACACCCGCTACGGCAAGTTCACATACGCGATTGGCGCCAATCCGCTCGCGGCGCGCGTCTCCGGCATCAATGTCGAGCGCCATGTCATCCTCGTCTATATGATCGCGGGGCTGCTTTCCGGTCTCTCCGGCATTGTCCACACGGCGCGCGCCATCAGCGGTCAGGCCGGGGTCGGCGTCGGTTTCGAACTCGACGCGATCGCCGCGGCGGTTATCGGGGGAACCTCGCTCTCGGGCGGCGTCGGGCGGATGACGGGAACGGTCATCGGAGCGGTCATCCTCGGGATCCTGACGTCCGGCTTCACCTTCCTCAACGTCGACGCGCACTACCAGGAAATCATCAAGGGCGGCGTCATTGTGGCGGCGGTGGTCGCCGATCAGTACCGTCAGCGGCGACGCAAGGGGGCGTGAGCGCGGCCTTCCGGCTGCCTGACGCCGAACGCGCACGCCAATCGCCGCGCCGCGAGGGATCGCACCGCTTGGCCCTCGAACTGCTCATCCTTGACAGACGTTCGGACGATCGTTGTCCGTGAGGCCGATGCAGGCGGCGGGGGCGTCGGATGGACTTTCCGCTACGGGTGAGGCACGAGCACCCCGTGCGCAAGGCTTGAAGACGATCCGGCGCCCGCCGCCGCTCCGAGGCGGCGGCGGCGAAAATTTGACCGGCGGGCGGACCGGCGGGTACCCGTCTTCCTGCCAGGTCTCGCGGCCGGCCTTCCGATCGCCGATCCCGAACTTCGCAGCGAAGCCGCTGCGGCGGTCGATCGCGCGATCGGGCGCTAGGGCGAAGGAAAGGAAATGGTCATGCCTCGCTCAACGGCGCTGAGGTCGAGCACGGATCCGGTGATCTGGCTCGGCCTGGCCGCGGCGATCTTTTTCTTCATAGCGACCGGCGTGGTCGCCTATCTCAATTTCCGAATCTTGAAGGCGGATACCGCCCTCGTTGTTCATAGCGGCGACACGTTGACCGCTTTGGGAGACGTGCTTTCCACGGTGAATGACGCCGAGACTGGCCAACGGGGTTATCTGCTCACCGGCAATGAAAGCTATCTGCGTCCATACGGCGCAGCGGCGGCGGAAATTGGGCCTCGGCTCGATGTGCTGCAGCGACTGACGGTCGACAATCCCACGCAGCAGGACCGTCTCGCAGCCCTGAAACCGCGCATTGCGGCCAAGCTTGGCGAGCTCAAGCAGACCGTCGATCTGCGCCAGAGCGGGGCTGCGGCGGCGGCGCTCGCGGTCGTTCAGAGCGGTCGGGGAAAGGAGGACATGGATGCGATCCGCGCCGACGTTTCAGCGATGGAGCACGAGGAGGTCGATCGGCGCGCGACGCGGCTTGCGGAAATGGCCGACGCCTACTGGAGGGCGATCGTCAGCGGCGCTATCTCCAGCCTCTTGGGACTCGGCCTCACCGGGGTCGTAGCTTTCCTGATCTTCCGCGCCGAAGCCGCCCGACGAAAGGAAGACTGGCTTCAGGCGGGACGAGTTGGCCTCTCAAAGGCGATCCTCGGCGATCAGCCTGTCGAGCAACTCGGGGACAACATTCTGGCCTATCTTTGCCGATATCTGGACGCCCACGCGGGGGCGATTTTTATCAGGGACAGCCACGGCTCATACCGCCGGATTTCGAGCTATGGCGTTCCTGCTGAAGCAAAGATTCCCACCCATTTTGAACGCGGCGCGGGGTTGCTTGGACAGGCTGCGGTCGAAGGCCGATCCTTTCTGATCCGCGACGTCCCCGATGGCTACCTCGCCATCGGCTCGGCGCTCGGAGAAGGCAAACCGAGGCGCCTGGTCATTTCCCCCGCGAACGTGGACGGATCGACAATCGCGGTGTTGGAGCTTGGCTTCATCCATCCGCTCAATGCGGACGCCCTTTCGCTTCTCGAACAGATGTCGGACGCAATTGGTATTGCCGTCAGATCCGCCAACTATCGCGTGGAGCTTCAGAACTTCCTTGAAGAGACGCAGCGCCAGGCGGAAGAACTTCAGGCGCAGGGCGAGGAGCTGCGGGTATCGAACGAAGAACTCGAAGAGCAGAGCCGGGCGCTGAAGGAGTTGCAGGCCCGCCTCGAACTCCAGCAGGCCGAACTGGAGCAGACGAATTCGCAGCTCGAGGAACAAGCGCAGCTGCTCGAAGGCCAGCGCGACGATCTGGAGCGCGCCAACGAAATCGTGCGGGTGAGAGCCCAGGAACTCGAACAGGCGAGCCGATACAAATCCGATTTCCTGGCGAACATGTCGCACGAGCTCCGGACGCCCCTGAACTCGCTGCTGATCCTGGCGAAGCTTCTGGCGGACAATGACAATGGCCGGCTGAGCGACGAGCAGGTGCGTTACGCCCAGACGATCCAGTCGTCCGGCAACGATTTGCTGACGCTCATCAACGACGTTCTCGACCTTTCGAAGATCGAGGGGGGCCATATGGAGATCAAGCCCGAGCCGGTCGCGATCGCATGGCTGACCAGAGATCTCGCGAACCTGTTCAGGCCGGTCGCCGAAAAGAAGAATCTGGAGTTCCGGATCGAGGTTGACGCCGGATGCCCAAGCCATGTCGAGACCGACGGGCAGAGACTTCGACCAGATTTTGAGGAACCTGCTTTCGAACGCGTTCAAGTTCACCGAACGGGGCAAGGTGGAGATGCGCGTCCGGCGCGCCTCCGATGGCCAGATTGCGCTATCCGTCGCAGACACAGGCATCGGTATTTCAGAGGACCAGCAGACGGCCGTCTTCGAGCCCTTTCGGCAGGCGGATGGAACGATCAGCCGGAAGTACGGGGGGACCGGCCTCGGACTGTCGATCTGTCGAGAACTTGTCCGCTTGCTCGGCGGGACGCTCGCGCTCGCAAGCGCGGAGGGCGAGGGCAGCACGTTCACCGTGCTCATTCCCGATAGCTTTAGCGCGACGCGCGTGCGGCCGCGGGAAGAGCAGGCGCGGGCGCCCGCCCTGACAGGTGCGCCTGCCTCGCCCCAGCGCGTCCCGGCTTCCGCCCGCAATCGTGAGCCGGACGACGGCCGGCTCGAGGACGATCGTGGACGGCTCACGGGCCGCAGGCGCGTGCTCCTCGTCGTCGAAGACGATCAGAGTTTCGCTGCAATCCTCCGGGATCTTTCGCGCGAGATGGAGTTCGAATGCCTGGTCGCGGGAAGCGCGGCCGAGGCGCTCGCGCTTGCCCAGGAATTCCGTCCGAACGCCGTCGTGCTCGACGTGGGCTTGCCGGACCATTCGGGCCTGTGGGTGCTCGATCAGCTCAAGCGCGACACACGCACCCGCCATATCCCTGTTCACGTGGTTTCGGCGTCCGACAATGCGCAAACGGCGCTCTCGCTTGGGGCCATCGGCTCCGTGTTGAAGCCGGTGAAGCGAGAGGACCTGACTGACGTTCTGAGGAAGCTGGAAACCAAGCTGGCTCAACGGATCCACAAGGTTCTTATCGTCGAGGACGACGCGGTTCAGCGTGAGGCGGTGCGGACCCTCCTCAGCTCGCACGAGGTTCAGACCGTCGCAGCCGCCACTGCGGCCGAGTGCCTTGCTCTTCTCAGGGACCAGACCTTCGACTGCATGGTCCTTGACCTTTCCCTGCCGGACGCCTCCGGCTATTCGCTTCTCGAAACCTTGAGCAAAGAGAGCGCGTATTCCTTTCCGCCCGTCATCGTCTACACGGGCCGCGATCTTTCCGGCGAGGAAGAGCAGCGGCTGCGCCGCTATTCGAAGTCGATCATCATCAAGGGCGCAAAGTCGCCCGAGCGGCTCCTCGATGAAGTCAGCCTGTTCCTGCATCAAGTCATTTCCGACCTTCCGGACGAACAACAAAGGATGATCCTGAGGGCGCGCAATCGCGATGCGCTGCTCGAAGGGCGGCGAATTCTCGTGGTCGAGGACGACATCCGGAACGTTTATTCCCTCACGAGCATTCTTGAACCGCGCGGGGCGCGGGTGCAGATCGCGCGAAACGGCCGTGAGGCGATCCAGGCGATCGAGGACTCCTTCGGCAAGGGGGGTAACGCCATCGACCTCGTTCTCATGGACGTCATGATGCCGATCATGGACGGCCTGACCGCCACCCGTCAGATTCGCCAGAACCCCGATTGGAAAAAGCTGCCGATCATCATGCTGACCGCCAAAGCCATGCCCGACGACCAGGAGCGTTGCCTTGCGGCCGGCGCAAGCGACTATATGGCGAAGCCCCTCGATGTCGAGAAACTCCTTTCTCTCATCCGCGTTTGGATGCCGAGCAACTGAGTGAACGGCATGGCGGACAGGACCGAGGAGATCGAGATCCGGTTGTTGCTGGAGGCGCTGTTCCAGAAGTACCACTTCGACTTCCGCGGCTACGCCATGGCTTCGCTGAAGCGACGGCTCAAGCGTGGGCGGGAGCACCTGGGTTTCGCAACCATTTCGGCGATGCAGGACCGGCTGCTGCACGACGCGACGATGTTGCCGAAGCTCATCGGATTCCTCACCGTGCAGGTGAGCGAGATGTTTCGCGACCCCGCCTATTTCCGCGCCATCCGGGAAAGGGTCGTTCCCCATCTTCGGACCTATCCGTCGCTGAAGGTCTGGGTCGCCGGCTGCAGCGCGGGCGAAGAACTCTATTCGTTCGTCATATTGTTCCGCGAAGAGGGTCTCGAGGACAGAACCCTGTTCTACGCGACCGACGTCAACCAGGAGGCGCTCGCCAAAGCCGAGACCGGCATTTACGAGCTCGACCGCAT
This sequence comes from uncultured Alphaproteobacteria bacterium, assembly GCA_963802615.1. GTDB lineage: Bacteria > Pseudomonadota > Alphaproteobacteria > Rhizobiales > Beijerinckiaceae > Roseiarcus. The sequence continues at coordinate 34,291 of CAWDKC010000015.1, read as the reverse complement.
CAGGCTGTTCACGGAAAACCATCGCCAGTCGGGCGGGAAATCGTCTCTGTCGGACTATTACACCGCCGCCTACAGCCGAGCCTCGTTCAGCAAGAGCCTTCGTCAACGCGTGGTGTTTTCCGATCACAGCCTCGTAACCGATGCGTCATTCGGCGAAATGCATCTCATATCCTGCCGAAACGTGCTGATCTATTTCGACAGAACGTTGCAGAACCGCGTCGTCGGACTGTTCAAAGACTCGCTTGCGCGCAAGGCGTTTCTCGGAATCGGCGCGAAGGAAAGCCTCCGCTTCACCGAGCACGCCGACGCCTTCGTCGAGTTCGCGAGAGATGAGCGGATTTACCAGAAGCGAGGCGGCTCGTGAACCGACCGTCTCCGGAGGCCATCGTGATCGGCGGGTCGGCGGGGGCGTTCGAGGCGCTTTCGGCGCTCCTGCCCGGGTTGGCCGCCGAGTATCGGCTGCCAATTCTGATTGTCGTTCACCTGCCGCCCGACAGGAGCAGCCTCGTCGCCGACCTCTTTCGGGCGCGCTGCGCAATTCGCGTGCGCGAGGCCGAGGACAAGGAGCCGATCGAACCTGGGGTCGCTTATTTCGCTCCGCCGGACTATCATCTGCTGGTCGAGGCCGATAGACGCCTGTCGTTGTCGGGCGAGGAGCCAGTCCTGTACTCGCGTCCTTCGATCGACGTCCTGTTTGAAAGTGCGGCGGAGGTTTATGGCGGCGGTCTCGATCGGCGTGGTGCTTACCGGAGCCAACAGCGATGGCGCGGACGGCCTCAAGGCTGTGGTCGAGGCGGGCGGCGTCGCGATCGTGCAAAGTCCGAAGGGCGCCTATGCGACCGCGATGCCGGAAGCGGCCATTGCGGCCTGTCCCGAGGCTCGTGTCCTGCCGTTGAATGAGATTGCCGTCTATCTGCGGGAGATTGGAGCTCGATGACGTCCGAGGTCGGACCTGTCTATTTTCTGCTCGTCGACGATCTTGAGGAAAACCTTCTCTCGCTGGAGGGCCTCCTGCGTCGCGACGGGCTCGTCCTGTTGAAGGCCCGCTCGGGAAGCGAGGCGTTGGAGCTGCTGCTGCAATATGACGTCGCGCTCGCCATTCTCGATGTTCAGATGCCTGAAATGGATGGCTATGAACTCGCCGAACTGATGCGCGGAACCGAGCGAACGCGGCGCGTCCCGATCATCTTTGTCACCGCCGGAGCGGCTGATCGTCAACACCGGTTTCGGGGCTACGAGACCGGGGCGGTCGATTTTCTCAACAAGCCGATCGAGCCCGATATCCTGCGCAGCAAGGCCAGTGTGTTCTTCGAGCTCTACCAGCAACGCCATCAGATCGCCGCTCAACGCGACGAGCTGAAAGCCTATGCCGAGGCGCTGACGGAGGCGGACAGGCGTAAGGACGAATTTCTCGCAACCCTCGCCCATGAGTTGCGCAATCCTCTCTCGCCGATCCGAAACGGGCTGGATATTCTGCGGGCGTCTCCAACCGCGTCGAAAGCGGAAGAGATCCGCGACATGATGGACCGGCAGCTTTCCCACCTCGTGCGGCTGGTCGATGATCTCCTGGACGTGTCGAGGGTGAGCCAAGGCAAGGTCGAACTCCGCAAGGAGCGGATCGCTTTGAGCGAGCTCCTCAAGACCGCAATCGAAGCGAGCGACCCGCTCATCAATTCGGGACGACACGAACTCGTCGCTGGACCTGCCGGACGCAGAGGTATGGCTCGACGCCGATCTCACGCGACTTTCTCAGGTCGTCAGCAACCTTCTGAACAACGCCGCGAAATATACTCCGGAGGGCGGCAGGATCGTTCTGTCGGCGCGACGTGACCGCGGCGAAGTCTTGATAAGTGTTTCTGACAACGGCATCGGCATACCCTCCGACATGCTGCCGCGGGTTTTTGATCTTTTCACTCAGGTTCGCGACAACCTGGATCGCTCGCGCGGCGGGCTCGGAATCGGCCTCGCGCTCGTGAAGCAGTTGGTCGAGATGCATGGGGGCGCAATCGTCGCCGAAAGCGCTGGGCCCGGCAAAGGCAGCGCTTTCCGTCTGCGCTTGCCTGTGGCGGAGGCTGCGCCAGCCCCGTCCGCCGCCGAACCTCCTTCGCCGGGCTCGCGGGAGAACGCCCGGTTGAAGATCTTGGTCGTCGACGACAATTTCGACGTGGCGCAAACGACGGGCTGGATGCTTGAGGCCATTGGCCATGACTATCGGCTGGTTCATGAAAGCAAGCTCGCGGTTGAGACAGCGCGGGAATACCGGCCCGACGCGATCCTGCTCGACATCAACATGCCCGGCATGGACGGCTACGCCGTCTGCAGGGCGCTTCGCGAGCAGCCGCTCTTTGAGGATACGGTGATCATTGCGCAGACCGGATGGGGCCAAACCCAAGACCGCGCGTCTACTGGCGAATCAGGGTTTGACCACCACCTCACAAAGCCGGTGAATATGGACCGTCTTGAACAAGTGTTGGCGGGTATCCTGTCGGCGCGCCGGATCAGTCCCGTCGGCGCCTGACGGAACCTCCCTTTTTGGTGGATCTGGGAGGATTGGACGAGAGGCTGTCAGGAAAGCCGTGATGGTGCCCAGGGGCGGAATCGAACCACCGACACCGTGATTTTCAGTCACGTGCTCTACCAACTGAGCTACCTGGGCGGCTCGCACATGAGACGCAGCGGGGGCTTATAGGCGTCGGCGGCGCGCCTTGTCCAGCGTTGGCGCCGGATAATTTCGTGAGTTCCTGAGCCGCCAAAAGGTCACGCGTCGCACGCCGATTTTGCCATCATTATGCCGCACTCGAAACCGCAATGCTTTGCGCGGGTTTTATGATAAAAGACAGAGATCATGCGCTTCGTTATCGCTTGTCTTCCTGGCGCGTCGGTCTGTGCGGCCGCGGTTTGCCTCCAGGCTGCGTCCGCCGCCGCCGCTGATCTGCCAACCGCTCCGCCGACTTATCCCGCGCTCGGCCCCGGCGCAGCGGATGTCGCGGCCGATTATTGGTCAGGCCTCTCGGTTGGCGCGGGGATCTCTGTGTGGGGAGGCAAGGGGGTCAAGGGCGGCGTCGGGGGCGAGACCGATCTGACTTATGAACACATCTTCAACAACGGAATCATGCTGGGGGTGCAGGCCTCGACCGGCTATATGCCCTATCTCCAGTCCAGCCCCGGATACTCGCAGTTCACCGGCGGCGCTTTCGCCGGCGGCTCGGCGATCGCCGGGTACAATTTCGGCCAGGTGACCCCTTACGTCATCACCGGGGTCGATTTCGTCCGTTCGACGCGCTTCAGCAGCGGCGCCTTCAACCCAAGCGACGCCGTCAACACGGTATTCTCAGGGCCCGGCGCGGTGCAGGCGGTTGGAACGTTTGGCGTCGGCGTCAACTATCGCATCACGTCGAACTTCAGCATGGGGCTCGAAGCGATCGTGCACACCAACCCCAATAGCGGACCGTTTGCGCCATGGCCCTAACCGGCCTATCGCCTCAAGCCCCTGCGCCGCGCCCAACCTGATCGCCAAGCCTGAATGACCCACATGCAAGACCTATCCCGCCGGGCGCTGCTCGTCAGCATTGCGGCCGCTTCCGGCGCGCGTTTGGCCGCCCCCGCGGCCGCCCAGACGGACGCTCCCGCGCCCGCCGCCGCGGCGGCGGGTTCGGCGCCCTTCGGCTATCAGGACGTCGTGAAGCGGGCGCGCGATCTCGCCGCTGCGCCCTTCGACAGCTCGCTACCGCCGCTGCCGGACGGCCTGGCGACCCTCGATTTCGACGGGTGGCGCGACATCCGCTTCAAATATGACAAACCCTTGCTCGGCCAGGAGGGAGCGAACTTCCGGCTCGAGCTGTTTCATCTGGGCCATCTCTACAAGCGCCCGGTGGTCGTCAATGTGCTGCGCGACGGCATTCCGGCGCCGATCCCCTACGCCGCCAATCTGTTCGACTACGGCCATGCCAAACTTGGCGCCCTGCCGATCAACCTCGGTTTTGCCGGCTTTCGTCTGCGCTTTCCGATCAACGCGCCGCATGTCTGGGACGAAGTGATCGCATTTCTCGGGACAAGCTACTTCCGCTTCCTCGGCCGCGGCCAGCGCTATGGCCTGTCGGCGCGTGGCCTTGCGATCGGCGCCGCGCCCCGCCTCAACGAGGAGTTCCCGTTCTTTCGCGAATTCTGGATCGAGACCCCGGACGCGACGGCCGAGCACATCGTCATCCATGCGCTGCTCGACGGCGAATCGGCGACCGGCGCCTTTCGCTTTGATCTGAACCCCGGCCAGGAGACCTTCATCGACGCAACCGTCACTTTGTTCGCCCGCAAGGCGACGCCGGCGCTCGGTCTTGCGCCGCTGTCGTCGATGTATTTCGTCGGCAAGGCCGACCGGCGGTTCACCGACGACTTCCGCGGCGAATTGCACGATTCCGACGGTCTTCTCATGCACACCGGCGCAGGCGAATGGATCTGGCGGCCGCTGAGCAACCCGGCGAAGCCGGAGGTCTCTGTCTTCCTCGACACCAACCCGCGCGGGTTTGGGCTTCTGCAGCGCGACCGCAATTTCAGCGACTACGAGGATCTCGACCTCGCTTACGAACTCAGGCCGAGCTACTGGATCGAGCCGCACGAAGGCTGGGGCGAGGGCAGGGTGGAGCTGGTCGAACTGCCGACCAGCGACGAGACCAACGACAACATCGTCGTCGCCTGGGCGCCCAAGCAGGGGCTCGAGGTCGGCAAACCGCTCGTCTTCGGCTATCGCATCACGTCGATGACGATGGATCAAAGCCTGACGCCGGGCGGCCGAACGGTCGCGACGTTCCGCGCCGCCCCGCGCGCGTTGGGATCCCCGGAGCCGCCGCCGCCGCCAGGGGCGGCGCGATTCCTCATCGATTTTTCCGGCGGCGACTTGTCTTACTACATGAGCGACCCCACGCTCGTGGAGACGGTCGCGACCGCGTCGGCTGGACGAATCCTGCGCACGTTCCTCACCCCCAACACCCATATCCGGGGATTTCGCGCCGGCGTCGACGTCGCGATCGATCCGGGCCAGAGCACGGACCTGCGTGTCTTCCTGCGCGCCGGCCCCAAGGCGCTGACCGAGACCTGGACCTTCCCCTGGCGGGCGTGAGGCGCCCCCCAAGGTTACGGGCGCAACCGGACCGCACGAGTTCGATTCAACTAAACGTCAATAAAAGTCAGTAAACGCTAGTAAGTGCTAGTAAAAGTGCTAGCGTTTATTAGCGTTTATTTTTTCGAATCGTGACTTTTCAATGGGTTATAGGCGATTCAAGTAAAATTTTTCTGCCTGCCCGTCGGAAACCCGTTCTGGTTGTAAACGCGGCGGCGAGCACGCGGCGACGACGGTCTTTGGCGCGATTGCGGAGTTTTCGGCGATCGAGTTTCTCATCGCGACGATCATAGCCGAGGTTTCTTCTTTACGCAAGAAAATGTCGATAAATTTGGAATTGTCGCATCCGAGCAGCCGGCTCCGAGCGCTCCGTCTTACGCAGGCGGATTCTCGCGCCCAATATGATCCTGGCGTCAATAACCTTGGAAGCCGAGGAGGACCAAGCCGCGACAGCGCGCCTGCGCAAAGGCGAGAGCGTCGGCCGGCCGGTCGGTTCGGACACGTTCCTCGCCGCTCTGGAAACCAGGACCCGCCGCCGCCTCCACGCCCTCAAGCGCGGGCCCAAACCAAAGGACGACGGAGCGACCGCGACCAGAGGTAATATGCACTGTCACCGTAACGGGTGACCGTAACGGGTCACACCGTAACAGGTCACCGTAACGGCGTAACGGCGTAGCGGCCGGTAACGGTGTCTGTCACGCGTAACTCGCGTAACTTGCGCGTCCAAGCCCTCAAGCGCGAGCCCAAACCGAAGGAAGGCCGTCGAGCCCGGCGGATGAATAAAGTGCACCGTAACCGCGTCACCGTAACCCTGCCTGCCTGATACGGTGCGTGACTTTGGCCGGCAGGGACGATCAGAAATTGCATCCGGTCCGAATGCCTTCTCTGGCTTCCGAAGAGCCCTTAGAGACCAAGAGGCGATTTCCGCCCCGCCGCCTGTTCGCCAGATCAATCTGCCATCGTGTGCGAAAGCGTCAAAAAACGCGGGCGTCAGCCAGCCCCACTCCCTCCCCCCCGCTGACCACGCACCCCGTCACAGGGGTATCGTAAAGACTCACGGGAAATTTGGCGCTGCCGCCAGATGCGCGTTGCACCTCCAAAATGAAGGGTAATTCGGTTTCGACTCTTTTCAGGACGGAGCCATGATATCTATCCCCCCATAAATGGTCACCGACGCACTAGGGCTCAATTTCCACGCAGGAGAATTCTATCTGAACAGATTTCCTGTCCCTCAGGCGTCATTATAGAGGCGCGGTGAGGAAGCTGAGTTGATGTCCGCTCCGCCTGCGGCGCAGCGCCATGCGCGTCCAGACTGGCGAACTCCTTTCCATTCCAGTAAGCCGTTATTGCGCAAAGGGTTGGAGGGTCTTTGTCACTCGAAGCATATTCGCCCGCACCGCAGCCGCGCGGCCATTAATTTTGCGGAACGTATAATAGTGCACAAGGCTGTCCAATGCTTTCGTGTAAGTCCCATTTGGCAGCGACGCATATACGGTGACCATACATCCCGACGTCCGCAGTTCGGGCGCGTTCCGTTGCACAGAACGGCTGTCCAATCGACTGTAAAATCTGGAACGCCGTCTCCGTTGACATCCTACGTGTGACGAAATCCTTTGGCAGCTTAATCTTCTCCGGTTTGCAGGAGTCCATCGCCTCGCGGATTTGCGCCTGCACTACAGACGGGTAAGTCTGTGCATGGGCTGAGAGGCTTGGCTGCAACGTGATGAGGCTCATGCCGATTGCGGAGAGGTGTCTGGATTGCGTCATGGAGCAACTCCTACGGCTTCGGAAACGCGATCGCGGCGGCTATGCCAATAGAAGCAATATCTTTCATAATCTTTCATACATCTTCTCCCCGGCGGACGGCTCGACCAGGGTTACGGTGCAGGGTTACAGGGTTACGGTGACAGCGGGTTACCAGTGACAGTGTACTCCACTAACCCGGCGGCGCGCCGCTTGGCGCCGATCGTTGAGTTTTCTGCAATTTTGCCCCTAGAAGCGTCTCTCCGGCGGGAGGGCGCGGGCATGGGGAAAATGGTGGGAAAATGGTGGAAAATGGTGACATGGGAAAATGGTGGGGAAAATGGTGCAGAAAATGGGGAAAATGGTGACAGGTGCATATTTGTTGCATTAGCAGCGATTACTGGCGCATTACGGTGACAGTGCACTAAATTGGACAGAGAACGTAACTGTTTTGATGATATTGTCGAGAGCGATTTCTCCGCCACGAAGCAGGGAGACCAAATGGGCGACATGTGCATTGCGATCATCGATGGGACCGGACCATACAATGATGCGACGTATGCCAAGCTTATGCAGCACTCGTTTTGCAGCCAGATTGCGCGTCAGGTCGGCGATGCCGCCCGATACGAGCGGGGCCCCTCCGATGAAGGCTACCGCATCCACGAACGCGGCGAGCGCGGGGCCGAGTTCCTCCAGGATGGGCACCGGAAAGGCGCCCGCAGGCTGATGCTCGCAGGTTACAGTCGCGGCGGCTCGGCCGCGATCATGGGCGCGGAGATCTTAGAAAAACAGGGGATCAGCGTCGATGCGTTGTTCCTGTTCGACCCGGTGGCGCGGCACGCCTCGCGAGGTGGAGAGGTCGTACCCCCGAATGTGGCGCGGCTGTACATCGCGCGACGCAGGCTGGATCCAACCGTTGTGGCGAAGTACGACCATACCATTGGGCCGCTATGGCACATGATGTTCCACAATCCAATGCGCGTTTTCTTTGGGGAGACAGCTGTTAGGCATGCGCCGTCAGTCAAGGCCAAGATTTCACCCTTTCTAGGATCGCACGGTGCAATCGGCGGGGTCGGCTGGAAGCACGTAACCGAGGACGCTGCTTGCCAGAGGAGCGTTGCCGCATTCATGAACTCTGCCTTCGCGGCGACGAAGGTTCCGGTGCATCTCGTGTCTACTCCCCCTTCTAGCGTGCCTTGATTGTCAGCGGTGCCTCCCGCCTGAATGGTCCGGTAAGAAGGCGTGCGCCTGCAAACTGTTCAAGCGGTGAGGTAGGATTGGCGCGCGTGGCGCCGCAGAGAGGGAAAGTTCGATCATCATTGAGACGAAGAGGTTATCCGCCCGCGCTGACCGGCTTGGCGATTTTTTGTGGAGGGTCCGCGATTGCGCGGGACGAAGCGCAACACCGACAACGAAGATCCGGGCCCGAACTCTTCGCGCTCGAGATGTCCCCTATCCGTCGGGGCGCATCCCCTACGGAGTCGCGCTGGCTTGAAACGCACGCGTCGCTGAATGGGATGACCGGACGCGCTTCTTACAGACGCGTTCCGCGGACATAGAAAAACATCATGCCGTCCATCGAACGCGCGGGCTGCCCGCAAAGGTCGTCGCCGCAGTCGCTCAGGTTTTGCTCGTGCGCGCCTTCGATTAGGAAAACGTCGCGGCCGCGGCCGCCGCGCTCGGAATCGCGCACCTCCAGCCTTGCGCCGTCCGCGTAGAGGCGCCTCTCCTGCAAAAGGACGCCGTTCCGCTTGCGGTCTTCGTTGGTGGCCGGCGGAGGAAGATCGGTGCGTTTGCCCTCCTGGCCGAGGAGCGCCGGGCGGGGGAACGGGTCGTCGTCGACCATGCCGATGATCGTGCCGTCCGGCAGGACGCCGAGCAGATTGCGCCAATCAGCCGGCGCGCCGACTGGAGTCTCTTCGCCATCGGAGACGGCGATGCGGACCACCTGCCTGTCTCTCAAGGCGTAAACAGTCGCGCCATCTGGCGATGGGACGGGCCACGACAGGTCAGCAGTCGCGCCGACCCGTCGCCTCTGTCCGGTTCGTTTGTCGAGCAGCCAAATCTCGCCTGCCGCCGGTCCGTTCGCGAGGCTTCCGAGGTCGGAGAAAAGGAGCCCAAGCCGTTTCAAGCCCTCCGAAAAGGTCCTCTGCGTCCAGCCCGCTTTCGGCGGCGGCGCCGGGAGAGACTGCGCGGCGACGGTCCCGGTGAGGATGAGCGAGGCGGCCAGCGACGCGGCCGTCAAGCCGAGCGAGGCCAGTGTCCAGGTCATGGCTTTGCTCCTCCAAGGGCTTCGTTCAGACTGCCGACCCCAACGACTGCCACACCGTCCAGCTGATCGGCTTTCAACGCCACCAATCGCGTCTGCCCGTCCGCTCCGCGTCCCAACAGGGTGACGCGGTCGGCAGTGCGGTCGACCACCCATACCGGCGGCCCGAGGCCGCCTGCGCCCTGCGGCGCTCCGTCCAGCCGCCGCGCGGTTCTGTCTGCGTGGAAGACCCCGTGCTGGACCGGCAGGAGCACGATCAAGAGCGCGAGGATGAGGGTCAGCGCGGCGCCGAGGAGGTCAAGATTGCCCGTACGGAGAATGTGCGCCCGGTCCCAGAGCAAGAGAGCCGCCGCGCCGATGGTCGTCCCGAGCACCAGCAGGGAGCCGTATGGGTTGCGCCCAACGACCGCTCCTGCGGCCCAATCGGACGTCGCGCCAAGAAGAACTCCGCTTACGCGAGTCGTGAGGAGATAGAGCCATATCGTCGTAAGCCCGGCGAGGACGGCGCCGGCAATTTCGAGGGCGCAAAGCTGTCCCGCGCTGAGCAGGAGCGCGCGGCCGCCCAGCCAACGCAGAAGCAGGAGCAGGGGGACGGAAACGAGCAGCGACACGAGCAATATGAGGACGAAGCGAAACCCGGCGAAAACGTAGGCCTGATCGACGAGCGCAAAACCAGGATCGACGCCCAGCGCGCGCGCCCGGGACCGGACCGCGAGATAGCCGCAGGCGTAGGCGGCGCCGGAAAGCGAGGTCAGCACGATCGCCGCGCTCTTCACCCACTCGACAATGTCATTCCCGGTCATGCGATCGTCACCGGCCGCTGACCTGCATGGCCGCCCAATAATAGGGATGTGTCAATCCGGACTTGCGCATCTCCCGCATGGCCGTCGCGGCGGCGAGCGGGACCGGAGCGCCCCCGGCGACCTCGCGGTAGAAGACCCCCATCCATTTCCCGTTGCTCTCTGCATTGACGTCCCAACGCGACAGCACGGTCGCTTCGGCGCCGCCGGCGGCGAGCGCCCACGGAAAGCCATAAATCTCCCCGGAAATCCGGGCTTCGATCTGGCCTCCCTTGCAGGCGCTGAGCACGGCGAGGCGCAACCCGCGCAAAGGCAAGGCCGTCAGCCCGGCGGCCGTGATCGAGTCGCGCGGCCGACCGGTCGGCGCGACAGAGGACAGAAGCGCCTCATCGGGGTTAAACTCGCCGTGCATCAAGACATGCAGGCCATCGGATCGCCAGGCGCCTTCGAGGAGCTGACTTCGGGTTACGGTGGCGAGGCCCACTCCGGATGCCTGAATGTTGGCGGTCTCCCCGGTGACGTCGTTGATGATTGGGTCGACGAGCGCGGTGACGGAGCGGACAGGACGCGTCGGCCTCTGGAGGGCGGCGGCCGCCATCGTGGCGTTCGGCGCGTAGGAGACGGCCCAACGATCGATGACCGAAGCGCCCGAGTCCGGATCGATCAGCGCCTCGAACGGAAGGCTCGCAAGGGCGCCTTGCGGCACGATCACGATCTCATGAACCGACGCGGAATTCAGCTGCTGCGAGAAGGGCCCGAGCAGGTAGAGAAACAACTCGCGCGCCGTCTTTTCGTCGAATGGCGTCGTGCCGAAGCTGCCGCCGCTGCTCGCCATCACGCTGCGAACCTTTTCCTCCAGCACACGTTCGGGCAGGAACACGGTGCGCACCTCTGATCCGTCGGGACCAACGTACCAGGCGATCACGTTCGTATAGGTCGTCCAGTAGAGCAGGACGGGGACTCCAGCACGGGCGGCCGCCGCGCGCAGGGCGTCGAGCGTGACGGACGGCGCCGCCCCGCCCACGTCGAAGCGGGCGCGCGCGGCCTCATTCGCCCTGAGCGCGCCCTGGCGTTCTGCGCGCAATTCTTCCAGCGCCCGTAGCTTGTCCGCCTGCGCGTCGAGCCGGCCGGTCGCGACCATCTCAGCGACAATTCTTGCGCTCGGTTGCGCTGGCCTTGGCTTCAATCACGAGCAGGTCGGCGAGCCATTGCCGGTCTTCCGCGGTGACGTCGGGGCGGGCCATCGCGAGGGCGAGTTCGGCGAGACCCCGGGCGCGCATCGACTTCGAACGCCGCGAAAGCATCAGCCTCGCGCCCGAGCGCGAGCAGGCGGATCGCCAGATCGCGAATGATCTCCCCGCGATTCTCGATCACCGTGCCTCGCCGCCGAGGGTCGAAGAAGCCGCCGCGCTCGGTCGCGAGCAGGCCCGCGGCCTCCGCGTAATATCGCGCCGCCGCCTCGGGCGGCGCGTTTCGGACGTCCTTGGCGAGGCCCAGCAAGTAGTCGCTGCGCGCGTCCTTACGCCCGGTCTTGGCGTCGGATTCCGCCACGACCGACTCGATCAACGGCGCGAGCCCCGGCACGTCGGTCAGGGTCGAGGCGCCCGCCTCGAAGTTGCGGTTCACCAGCACATCGCGGCTGGAATGGGGATGGAACACGTCCCCAAACGACATCTTCGCCGCCCCCGCACGCATATCGATGAGCTTGCCGCGAATTTCAAGCCGGTTTTGGAAGCCGCGCGCTTCTCCGACAAGATGAGTCCAGCCGAGCCCCTCGGCAGTGGCCTCCGCCTGCAGATAGGCCGACCGGGCAGCCGTGACGGCCCGGCGGCAGGCGCCATAGACGTCGTCGTGATCCTCGCTGGACTTCGCGTCGACAAGCGGACGATAGTCACAACTCTGCGCCATCTTCTGCAGTCCATCGGCGAGATCAAGCTCAGAATAGAAACGATCCTTCGGATCGCGCGTTAGTCTGATCGCCGAAAGCGCGTCGATAATTCCTAGCTCGAGTTCTCCTCGACCCAATTCAAGCTGCGCAAGGTAGCCGGCCAGGTCCGCGCGCTGCTTATCGGAAGGGTGCTCGCCGGCCATATCGACCGCGTGATCGAAAGCGAGAGCCGCGGCGCCGTGATCCGCGGGGCCGTATTCATTCGCCCGCGCAACGCCAATCCATGCGTCGAACGCGAGATCGCGCAGGCCGAGGGCCTCCGCGTCTTTGGCCGCTTCGGTCTGCGCCTCGATTGCTCTCTGATAGTCGTTACTCATGCGCAAGACGGTTCCAAGCTCCATCAGGGCTCGGGCGCGGGTCTCGCCGCTGGCTTTCTGGGCGACCATCTCGAGGCCCCTCGCTGCAATGGCGAGGCGGCCGACATCGATAGAGCCGCCCACACGAAAACTCTCCACCGCCGCCTCTCGCTGCGCGCGGAATGGCGCAACGGGATCCGACGTCTGAGCAGCGGAAGGATTGGCCGTCGAGAGCATGGCGATTACCCCCAAAACCGAACGAAAAAGCGCAGCTCGCACGACCAACCTCCCGATCCCAATGCGGTCTGTCAATCTGTTGATCCGGCCAGCCCTAATTTGTCCGAGGGTGTGAATGTTTCGGAGGACGTGCTTCCGCCCAGCTTATTTGGAAGACGGCCGTCCTCTCGGCCTGCGGAAGGTTTCAAGACCGATTAAAGCATATAGACTCCCCGGTGGTGAGCTCCGGCTGCAAGAGCCGTCGCGTCGGGAGATCGAGCGACGTCTGACTCTCGTTCTAGCGACCGCTCATGGGGAATGGTGTGACGGCGATCACAATATCGGCGTTGGCCGAAAGGTGGGGCAATCGGCGGGCGACCCCCGACAGCCGACACGTGCGCAGGAAAGACGGCTTCCCATGTGCGGGCCGCGGCGCAACCGGCCACGCCCCAGGTCATTTGACCCTCCCTTGAAATCGTGATTTGTCGCGGCCGACGCGCAAAAAATTGCGCCACACGCAAAAACTCCCGGTTTTCCTTCAGAGTACGCCCCCCTAATGCGGCCCGAACGCTACAACGTGCGCGAATCCGAGGCCAAATGGCGCAAGGCCTGGGCGGACGCGCAGATCTTCAAGACCGATAACCAGGATCCGCGCCCGAAATATTACGTGCTCGAGATGTTCCCCTATCCGTCGGGGCGCATCCACATGGGCCATGTGCGCAACTACGCCATGGGCGACGTGGTGGCGCGCTATCGGCGCGCGCGCGGGTTCAACGTCCTCCATCCGATGGGCTGGGACGCGTTCGGACTGCCGGCCGAAAACGCCGCGATGCAGAACAACACCAGTCCGGCGAAATGGACCTACGCCAATATCGCCGCGATGCGGGCGCAATTGCAGTCGATGGGCCTCTCGCTCGACTGGTCGCGCGAGATCGCCACCTGCGATCCGAGCTATTACAAGCACCAGCAGAAGCTGTTCCTCGACTTTCTCGACGCTGGGCTGGTCGCGCGCAAGAAATCGAAGGTCAACTGGGACCCGGTCGATCAGACCGTGCTCGCCAACGAGCAGGTGATCGACGGGCGCGGCTGGCGCTCGGGAGCGCTGGTCGAGAGCCGCGAGCTCACCCAATGGTTTCTCAAGATCACCGACTATTCCGACGATCTGCTGGCGAGCCTCGATCATCTCGAGCGCTGGCCGGAAAAAGTCCGCCTGATGCAGAAGAACTGGATCGGGCGCTCGGAGGGGCTGTCGATCCGGTTCGTCATCGATCCGGCGACGCTTGGGGCGCTGAAAGGCGAATCCGGGCTAAGCGAACTCGACATCTATACGACACGGCCCGACACCCTGTTCGGCGCGAAATTCATGGCGATTGCGCCCGACCATCCCCTCGCCGCGGCGGCGGCTCGCCATGACCCGGCGCTGCATGCGTTCATCGAGGAGACGCGACGGATCGGCACATCCGTCGCCGCGATCGAGACCGCCGAGAAGCGGGGCTACGACACCGGCCTCAAAGTGCTGCACCCGTTCGACCCGGACTGGCGCCTGCCCGTCTATGTCGCCAATTTCGTGCTGATGGATTACGGGACGGGGGCGATTTTCGGCTGCCCCGCCCATGATCAGCGCGATCTCGATTTTGTCCGCGCCTATGGCCTTGGCGTGACCCCGGTGGTGTGCCCGCCAGAGCTCGATCCCGCGAACTTCACCATCGACAGCGTCGCCTATGACGGCAATGGGGTGATGATCAATTCGCGCTTTCTCGATGGCATGACGGTCGAGCAGGCCAAAGAGGAGGTTGCGCGCCGGCTCGAGCAGATCACGCTTGACGGCGAGCCGCAGGCCAAGCGGCAGATCAACTACAAGCTCCGGGACTGGGGCATTTCCCGCCAGCGCTATTGGGGCTGTCCGATCCCGATCATCCATTGCGAGACCTGCGGAATCGTGCCGGTCCCGGCCAAGGATTTGCCGGTCAAGCTGCCGGAAGACGTGACTTTCGATCAGCCGGGCAATCCGCTCAACCGTCATCCGACATGGAAGCACGTCGCCTGTCCGCAATGCGGCGCGCCATCGACGCGCGAGACCGACACGATGGACACGTTCGTCAATTCGTCGTGGTACTTCGTGCGCTTCACCGACCCCCACAACGCCTCGGCGCCCGGACGATCCGGCGATGGCCGATCATTGGCTGGCGGTCGACCAGTATATCGGCGGCATCGAGCACGCGATCCTGCATCTGCTCTATTCGCGCTTCTTCACCCGCGCGATGCGCAAGTGCGGCTATCTCGGCCTCGACGAGCCCTTCGCCGGACTCTTCACCCAGGGCATGGTGGTGCATGAGACCTATCGCGACGGGGAGGGGCAATGGCTCGCGCCCTCGGAAGTGCGCGTCGAAGCGGACGGCGCCGGCCGCCGCGCCTTTCTTCTCGCCGGCGATGAGCCGGTCGAGATCGGCGCAACTGAGAAAATGTCGAAGTCCAGGCGCAACACCATCGATCCGGACGAGATCATCTCGACCTATGGCGCCGATACGGCGCGCTGGTTCATGCTCTCCGACTCTCCCCCTGAGCGCGATGTCATCTGGACCGAGGCTGGCGTCCAGGGCGCGTTCAAGCAGACGCAACGCCTGTGGCGCCTGACCTGCGAGATCGAGCGCATCGTCGGGCCGGAGCGTCCGGCGCCGCCTGCGCACTATGGCGAGGAGGCGCAGCGCATCCGGCGGATCGCGCATATGCCGCTGGCAAGGATCGAGGACGAGATCGACCGTCTGCGCTTCAATGTCTGCATCGCCACGATCTACGAGCTGGCCAACGAGCTCGGCGCGGCGGTGGGCGCGATCAGCGAGGCGCCGGTCGCCGACGATCTGCGCGCAGCCTTCGCCGAGGCCGGCGATAGTCTTATCCATTGCTTCGCGCCGATGATGCCGCATCTGGCCGAGGAATGCTGGGAGGTTCTTGGCCACAAGACCTTCGTCGCCCAGAGCCCGTGGCCGGTCGCCGACCGCAGCCTCATCGCCTCGGCCGACGTCACCTATGTCGTGCAGGTCAACGGCAAGAAGCGGGGCGAGCTCACGATCGAGCGCGAGGCCGACAAGGAGCGGGTCGAGCGCGAGGCGCTCGCTCTCGACGCGGTCAAGCGGGCGATGGATAATAAGCCTCGCCGTCGGGTGATCGTCGTGCCGCACAGGATCGTCAATGTCGTGGTCTAGAGGCCTTAACGTCCTTGCGGCGTTCGCGCTCGCGGGCGCGCTCGGCGGCTGCTTCCAGCCGCTCTACAGCGAGGCCGCGCATCCGGGACTGGTGGAGGATCTGCGCGCAATCGAAGTCGAGCCGATCAAGGACCGCATCGGCCATTATCTGGGCGACAATCTCATCACCGACCTCAACGGCACCGGTCAGACGCCGCCGCCAAAATATCGTCTGACGGTGACGGTCTCGACCGCCTCGTCGACGCCGACCGTCAATGCGCTGACCAATGTCGCCACCTCGGCGACGGTGACGGCCGAGGCGAGATATACCTTGAACAAGGTCGACGGCGGCGCGCAGGTTCTCACCGGCGTCGCCAGCGCCAACGCGACTTACGATCGCTCCCAGCAGCGTTATAGTGATCTGCGCGCCGCGCGAGACGCCGAGATTTGCTTGGCGCGCTCGCTGTCGGAGGCGATCTCTGTGCGTCTCGCCGCGCAGCTTGCCGGGAAAACCTCATGAGCGCCGCAAGTTATGACGGGCGCTGGCTAGCCTGAAGCGCGATGCTGCTTTACGCAGGACAGCGGATCGTCGTGTTCCTTGCGACGCTCATCGTCGCGTCGCTGGTCGTGTTCGCGGTCATGCAGATCCTGCCGGGCGATGCGGCTGAGACCATGCTGGGGCCGACGGCGACGCCCGAGGCGGTCGCTGCGCTGTCGCACAAGCTCGGTCTCGATCTGCCGGCGCCCATCCGCTACGCGCACTGGATCGGCGGGGCTCTGCACGGCGATCTCGGCCTCTCTTACGCCTATGGCTCGCCGATCGGTCCCTTGATCGCCTCGAGCCTTGCGGTCAGCGCGCCGCTGGCGCTGATGGCGATGACGTTCGCCGCGATCGTCGGGCTTGCCGCGGGCGTCTACGCCGCGGACCGGCGGGGACGCGCGGGCGATGCGATCGTCATGGGGCTGAGCCAGATCGGCGTCGCGGTGCCGAACTTCTGGCTGGCGATCCTGCTCGTGCTCACCTTCGCGGTGACGCTGCGACTTGTTCCGGCCGGTGGATTTCCGGGCTGGCATGACCCGGCGCGAGCGATTGCCGCGCTGATCCTCCCGGCGATCGCGCTTGGCGTCGTGCAGGCGGCGATCGTCACGCGCGTCACCAGGTCGGCGGTCATCGAGGCGCTCAATGAAGATTTCATGCGCACCGCGCGCGCCAAGGGCGTCTCGCGCCGCGCCGCCCTCTGGCGTCACGCATTGCCGAACGCGCTGACGCCGATTCTCACCATTATGGGCCTTCAATTCGCCAACCTGATCGCGGGCGCGATCGTGGTCGAGAACGTGTTCGTCCTGCCGGGTCTGGGCCGCCTCATGCTGCAGTCGATCTCCAATCGCGACACATTGGTGGTCGAGAATGGGGTGATGCTGCTCGCTGTGATCGTGATCGGACTGAACTTCGTCGTCGACATCGCCTGCGCCGCGATCGATCCAAGGCTCAGGGCGCCCGCCGCGTGAGCGTGTCCGCCCGGTTTCGCCCGCGCGGGGGCTTGAGCCTGTGGCTCGGCGCCGCGCTCGTGGCGGCGCTGATCGCCGCCGCCGCATTGTCGCTCATCTGGACGCCCTATCCGCCGACCGCGATCGACATTCCCCACAAGCTCGCGCCCCCATCGCAGGCGCATTGGTTCGGGACCGACAACCTCGGCCGGGATGTGGCCTCGCAGATCCTGGCTGGCTCGCGCATCTCGATTCTGGTCGGCGTGATTGCGGTCGGCATTGGTCTCGTGTTCGGCATCGTTCTCGGCCTGATCGCGGCGTTTTCCAAGGGGCTCATCGAAGACGGGATCATGAAGCTCAGCGACTTCGTCTTCGCGTTTCCGGCCCTCCTCCTGGCGATCATGCTGACTGCGACTTTCGGCCCCGGCGTGGTCAACGCCATCATCGCCATCGGCGTCTATAACGTGCCGATCATCGCCAAGCTCACCCGCGCCACCGCCAACGGCGTTCTGTCGCGCGAATATGCGCTCGCCGCCCGCGCCGCGGGGCGCGGGCCGATCGCCATCGCCCTCGATCACGTGCTGCCCAACATTGCGCCGGCGCTGATCGTTCAGGCGACGATTCAATTCGCCATCGCCATTCTGGCCGAGGCGGCGCTTTCCTATCTCGGCCTCGGCGCGCAGCCGCCCGAGACCTCGTGGGGCAAGATGCTCGCCGACGCCCAGAACGTGCTCTACAATGCGCCAAGGCTCGCGCTCTATCCGGGCATTGCGATTGCGCTCAGCGTGTTGGGCCTCAATCTGCTTGGCGATGGGTTGCGCGACGCGCTCGATCCGAAACTGAAGGCGCGGAGCTGATGCTGCTCGAGGTCGCCGAGCTCGCTGTCGATGTGGCGACGTCCAGGGGATTGCAGCGCGTCGTCGATCGAACGTCATTCTCGCTTGCCGAGGGCGAGAGCCTCGGGGTGGTCGGCGAGTCCGGCTCCGGCAAGACGATGAGCGCGCTCGCGCTGATGGGGCTGACGCCCGAGGGCGCGCGGGTCTCCGGTTCGATCCGCTTCGAGGAGCAGGAGCTGGTCGGCGTCGGCGAAGAGGCGATGCAGCAATTGCGCGGCGATCGCATCGCCATGATCTTCCAGGAGCCGATGACGGCGCTCAATCCCCTGCGCCGCATTGGCGCGCAGGTGGCGGAGCCGCTCACGCTGCATCGGGGCCTTGAGCAAGCGCGAGGCGCAGGCGCGTGCGGTAGAGTTGCTCGAACATGTGCGACTGGCTGAGCCGGAACGCGCGGCGCGATCCTATCCGTTCGCGCTTTCCGGCGGCGAGCGGCAGCGCGCGATGATCGCCATGGCGATCGGCTGTGGCCCGCGCCTCATCATTGCCGATGAGCCGACGACGGCGCTCGACGTCACGGTTCAGGCGCGCATTCTCGCGCTGATCGACGGACTGCGCTCGGAATCGAAGATGGCGATCCTGCTCGTCAGCCACGATCTTGCGGTGATCGCCGGGCATTGCGACCGCGTCATCGTCATGTATGCGGGCGTGATCATGGAGAGCGGACCGGTCGAGGCGGTGTTGCGTCAGCCGAGAAACCCTTACACGCTGGCGCTGCTCGAGGCCCGCCCGCGCCCAGGCGCGCCGCGCGGCGCCCGGCTGAAGACAATCCCCGGCGCGCCGCCGGCGGCGCACGACCATCACGCGGGCTGCCCTTTCGCCGGCCGATGCGCGCTCACCATCGATCGATGCTGGACGACGTCCGCCGCCCGAGGTCGCGTTCGGCTTGGGCCAGATCTCCCGCTGTCATCGCGCCCGCGAAGTGGGGTTCGCGCCATGAGCGAAGCGGGGTTCGTGCGCCATGAGCGACACGCCGCTGCTCGAGGTCTCGTCGCTGGTCAAAACCTACCGCTTGCCAGGCGTCGGGCCGTTCGCGCGCAAGAACGCCCGCCCGGCGCTGGCCGGGGTCAGCTTCGCGATGCAGCAAGGGCGCTCGTTTGGCGTCGTCGGCGAATTGGGATCGGGCAAGTCGACGCTCGCGCGGATCGCGCTTGCGCTCGACCGGCCGGACTCGGGAATGGTGCGGCTTCAGGGGCGTTCGCTGTTCGATTTGCCGCGAGGTCAATTGCGCGCCGATGCGCGCGCATATGCAAATGATCTTCCAGGACCCTTACGGCTCGCTCGATCCGCGCCAGCGCGTCGAAAAAATTGTCGCCGAGCCGCTGGCGGCGCTCGGCGGAGCGGGTAGGGCGGAGCGCCGGGCTCGCGTGCAGGCCTCGCTCGAGGCGGTCGGCCTCAAGGCTTCGGACGCCTCGAAGCATCCGCACGAGTTTTCCGGCGGGCAGCGCCAGCGCATCGCCATCGCGCGCGCGCTCATCACCCGGCCGCGGCTGGTCGTCGCGGACGAGCCGGTGTCGGCGCTCGACGTTTCGGTGCAGGCGCAGACGCTGAACCTGATGAGCGATCTCGAGCGCGAGGCGGGCGTGACCTTTCTCCTGATCAGCCATGATCTCGCCGTCGTTGCGCATATCTGCGAGACCACCGCGGTCATGTACCGCGGGCGCATCGTCGAGATCGGCGAAACCGCCGCTCTATTCGCCAATCCGGCGCACCCCTATACGCGCGAACTGGTCGACGCCACGCCGCGCCTCGACAGGCCGACGCGCGTGGCGCCGCTCGCCCCGGCGGACGGCGCCCTCGAAGCGCCGGACGGCTGTCCCTATGCTTCGCGCTGCCCATTCGCCCGTCCGCGCTGCCGCGAGGAGGCGCCAATCCTGGAGGCGAAGGGCGACGGAAGCCGCGAAGTCGCCTGCTGGTTCCCGCTCGATTAGGTCAGCGCCCCTGACGTTAATGTAATGCTTTTTTACATGCGCCGGCTCTTGCGCGCTCTTCGGCCGCTCCCAATCTGACAAAGGCGCGAGCAATGCGCTCGATTCGGAGCGGCGCGCGCGAGGACATGGAGGCTAGGTATGGGCACTGCAGATAGTGCTATGGGTGGTTCGTATGGCGCGCGGGAATTCGGCGCGAACGAGTGGGCTGGCGCCCATTGGCGCCGGAGCGGCGGTTCGCGCTGGTCGGCGTTCGAAATCATCGCGATGGTGCTTGGCTTCATCGTCTTCTGGCCGATCGGTCTTGCGATCCTCGGCTATAAGATCTGGCAGCGCCGATATGGCGGGCCCGACCTTCAGACGCTTGCGACCAACAAGTGGCAGGATGCACGCAGCATGATGTCGTCCAACTCTTCGTGGGGCTGCGGCGCGATGAGCCGCGCGAGCCGCTTTTATGGCCCCTCGACCGGCAACGCCGCTTTCGACGAATGGCGAACGGCCGAACTCGGTCGGCTCGACGAAGAGCGCCGCAAGCTCGATGAGGCGCAGCGCGAGTTCGCCGAATATGTCGACGTGATCCGCCGCGCCAAGGACCGCGAGGAGTTCGACCGGTTCATGGCCGAACGCCGGGCCCGCCCGGCCGGCGGCGGCTCGAGCGCGAACTGAGCGTCCGGGTTTTTTGTAGACGCGATCGCTGATCGCGTCCGCCGCGACCAACGGCCGCGGCTACAGGCGCCAGTCCCTTCTCCCCTGACCGGGGAGGGGGGACTTCTGCTTGACGCTCTTGCGTCCAGCGGTGCTATGCTGAGGCTTCTCTCCCAGCCTCGGAGCGTTCCATGCGCCGCGCCCACCGCTTTTTCTCCACACTTTTTCTTGGCCTTTGTCGCGTCGGCAAGCGTTGCTCTGGCCAAGGACAGCGTGACGATCGGCATGGTGCTCGAGCCGCCGGGGCTCGATCCGACAGCCGCGCCGGCGGCGGCGATCGGCGAGGTCACGCATTACAACATCTTCGAGGGCCTGACGAAGATCAACGAGGACTTCTCGGTGACGCCGCTGCTCGCCGAGAAATGGGTCTTCTCGCCCGATCTCAAGACGCTGACCTTCACGCTGAAGCCGAACATCAAATTTCAGGACGACGAGCCGTTCTCGTCGAAGGACGTGAAATTTTCCTTCGAGCGCTACGCCGCGAAGGAATCGACCAACAAGGACAAGGGCTTCTTCGCTTCGATCGAGTCGATCGACACGCCCGATCCGATGACGGTCGTGCTCAAGTTCAAGCAGCCGAGCTTCGAGGCTTTGTTCCATCTCGGCATGGACACGGCGCGTGATCCTCGATGAGAAGAGCGCGACGAGCGAAGCCACCAGCCCCGTCGGCACCGGACCATACAAGCTCGCCTCCTGGACCAAGGGCTCGTCGATCACCCTCGACAAATGGGACGGCTATCGCGACGCGGCGAAGATCCCGCTCGCTCACGCGACCTTCCGCTTCATCTCCGATCCTTCGGCGGCGGTGGCGGCGATGCTGGCAGGCGACGTCGACGCCTTCCCGCGCTTCGCCAATGTGCAGGCGCTCGGCCAGTTCAAGAGCGATCCGCGCTTCCAGGTCCTGGTCGGCGGAACCGAGGGCAAGACCATCCTCGCCATGAACAACAAGAAGAAGCCGCTCGACGACGTACGCGTGCGTCAGGCGATCGCTTACGCCATCGACCGCAAGGCGATCATCGATGGCGCAATGGACGGTCTCGGCGCGCCGATCGGCAGTCATCTGACGCCGAACGATCCCGGTTACGTCGATCTGACGGCCATGTATCCGCACGATCCCGCCAAGGCGAAGGCGCTGCTCAAGGAAGCGGGCGTCACGACGCCGCTCGAGCTCAGCCTCATCCTGCCGCCTCCGCCTTATGCGCGTCAGGGCGGCGAGATCATCGCGGCTCAACTCGCGGAGGTTGGGATCAACGCCAAGATCCAGGACGTCGAATGGGCGCAGTGGCTGAGCGGGGTCTACAAGGACAAGAACTATGATCTGACGATCATCAGCCATGTCGAGCCGCTCGACATCGGCATCTACGCCAATCCGAACTACTACTTCCAGTACGACAGCCCGGCGTTCCAGGCGATCTACGCCAAGGTGACGTCCGCGCCCAATCTCGATGCGTACAAGGCCGCGCTCGGCGAAGCGCAGAAGAAGCTGGCCGAGGACAGCGTCAACGCCTTCCTGTTCCAGTTGCCGAACGTGACCGTCGCCGACGCCAAGCTCAAGGGCCTGTGGAAGAACGCGCCGATCTTCGTCAACGACCTCTCGACCATGTCGTGGCAATGAGCCAGCACGCCAGGGCCGCAAAAAGCGTAAGCGCCCAGCCCTACGGCATGTCGGCGCTGGAGCTGCTCGGCCTCTACCGGACGCGCGAATTGTCGCCGGTCGAGGCGATGAGGTCGGTGATCGAGCGGGTCGAGGCTTATGAGCCGCATATTCATGCGACCTTTCTTTATGCGCCTGAGCGGGCGCTGAGCGAGGCGCGCGCGTCCGAAGCGCGCTGGGTGAAGCGCGAGCCGATCGGTCCGCTCGACGGCGTGCCGGTCACGATCAAGGACAATATCGCGACCCGCGGCGACCCGAAGCCGGTCGGCACCGCGGCGGAAGACCTGTCGCCGCAGAAGGAGGACGCGCCGCCGGCCCAGCGCCTGCGCGAGGCGGGCGCGATCATGTTCGCCAAGACGACGATGCCCGATTACGGCATGCTGTCGTCGGGCCTGTCGAGCTTCCATGCGCTTGCGCGCAATCCGTGGAAGCTCGACCGCAATCCCGGCGGCTCGTCGGCGGGCGCGGGCGCGGCGGCGGCTGCCCTCTATGGTCCGCTGCATCTTGGCACCGACATCGGCGGCTCGGTGCGCCTGCCGGCGGGCTGGTGCGGCATTTTCGGCCTCAAGCCGAGCGCGGGACGGATCCCGATCGATCCGCCCTACACCGGCCGCGTGGCGGGCCCGATGACGCGTGACGCGGCGGACGCAGCGTTGATGATGGCGACGCTGTCGCTGCCGGACGTCCGCGACTATGCGAGCCTCAAATACGAGAAGCTCGACTGGATCGTCGAGCCTGCGTCGCTCAAGGGCCTGCGCGTCGGCCTGATGATGGAGGCAGGCTGCGGCGCTGCGCCGACGCCTGATGTCAAAGCCGCCGTCGAGCGCGCGGCGCGGGATTTCGAGGCCGCTGGCGCGCGCGTGGAGCCGCTCAAGCCGTTCCTGACCCAGGCGATGCTCGACGGGCTCGACAGGTTCTGGCGCGCCCGCGCGCTCAGCGACATTGGCGCCCTGCCGGCCGAGCGGCGGGCGCTGGTCTTGCCGTTCATCCGCGAGTGGGCGGAGTCGGCGGCCGGGTTTTCCGGCCTCGAGGTGTTTCGCGGCTTCGACCAGATCCCGGCGATGCGCAAGGCCGCGATCGCGGCGACCGCGCCGTTCGACTACGTGCTGTCGCCGACCGCGCCGATGACCGCCTTTCCCGCCGAATGGCCCTCGCCCAGCCGCGATCCGCTCAATCCGTTTCCGCACATCGGCTTCACCGTCGCGTTCAACATGTCCGAGCAGCCGGCGGCGTCGGTCAATTGCGGCTACGACGCGGAGGGCCTGCCGATCGGGCTGCAGATCATCGGGCGCCGGTTCGACGACCTTGGCGTGCTCGCGATCGCACGCGCCTTCGAGGCCATTCGGGCGCTCGACGCGAGGCCATGGCCGGAGCCGCCGGCGGCCTGATCAGATCGCATTCGAGCCAGGCGCCCGTGAACCCGGCGTCGTTGTCGGGCCGCGCGAAAGCGCGTAAGAGCGCCGCGTATGCGTGTTTCTCGTTTCTTTCGCGACAGGGAGGATTAGCAGATGAAAAAATTCATGGTCCTGTACATGGCCAACGCCGCCGACTTCGAGAAGATGATGAAGGAGTCCACGCCCGAGCAGCAGCAGAAGGGCATGCAGGGATGGATCAAATGGATGGGCGACAATAAACCGTCGCTCGTCGATGGCGGAGCGCCTCTGGGCCAGACCAAGCGAGTCGACGCCAAAGGCGCGTCCGACGCGAAGAACGGGATCGGCGGCTATTCGATCGTGCAAGCCGAAACTGCAGAAGCCGCGACAAAGCTGTTCGGCAAGGATCATCCCCATCTCCAGATGCCCGGCGGCTGGGTCGAAGTCATCGAAATCATGCCTGTTCCCGGAATGTGAGAGACGCCGCTCGCGCTGTGCGCTTTCACGGTCGATCATGTGTGACTTGGGGGTGGAATTGAGGGTATTGGCATTCGTCGCGATGGCGGCCATTCTTGTGGCTGCGCCCGCTCGCGCCGAGGATTGCGGGCGAAACGGCGAAGGATTCGGCGCCTGGCTCGCCTCCTTCAAGCAAGTCGCGGTGATGAACGGCCTGTCGCGCAGGGCTGTGGATGCGGCGCTCGACGGCGTTGCTTATGACCCTGCAGTCAAGCGGCACGACGGCGGCGCTGCGATGTTCGGACATAACTTCGCCGGGTTCGCCGCAAGTCACGTGACGCCGGGAATGGTCGCGCGGGGCAGGGCGGAGCTCAAGCGATATGCCGCGCCCCTCGCCCAGATCGAGCAGCGCTTCGGCGTGCCCGGACCGGTGCTGGTCGCGATCTGGGGCCAGGAGACGGGCTTTGGCGGCGACATCGGCTCGTTTCCAACCTACAGCGCGCTCGCGACCTTGGCTTGGGACTGCCGGCGCTCGGAACGCTTCCGCGCCGAGCTTATCGACGCGATCGCCCTCGTTGACCGGGGGATTGTCACGCAGCCGCACGCTTTGCGGGGGGCCTGGGCCGGCGAGGTCGGCCAGACGCAGCTCATGCCCTCGGCCTATCTCATGTACGCAACGACGCCCGACGGTTCGGGGACGCCGGACCTCATTCACAATTCCGCCGACGCGCTCGCCTCGACCGCGGCTTTCCTGAAAGGTCACGGCTGGCAGCCGGGCGCGGGCTGGAACGAAGGCGAGCCCAACTTCGCCGCCATTCTGCAATGGAACTCGGCCGAGATTTACGCAAAGACAGTCGCGCTGTTCGCCGACCGGCTCGCGGGGAAGTAGGGCTGGCCCAACCACCTCGCCCCGGTGCGCTCGAGCGGCGCGCTCAAGGTTGGCGCGGGGTGGTGGACTATGCTTATTCATGCGCAGGAGGCCAGAGAATGAGCGCCGAAAGTGATCTCGCCTTGAGGGTGCGGGCCGCTCTTCAGGGGGTCGAGGCGCTGCGCGAGATTAAGATGTTCGGCGGCGTCGGATTCCTGGTGAACGGAAATCTCGTCGTCGCTGCGTCAAAGCGCGGCCTTCTTCTGCGGGTCGGCAGGGAGCGTCAGGACGAAGCGCTGGCGCAGCCCGGAACTCGGCCGATGGAGATGCGAGGCCGCCGCATGGAGGGATATGTCTACGCCGATCCGCCGCCGAGCTCCGAGGAGGCGATCAAGGCTAGGCTTCGGCCAGCGTTGGACTACGTCCAATCGTTGCCGCCGAAGTCGGCCGACGCGAGACCCAAGCGCGCGAAAGAACAAACGAAATGAGCCGTTTCGTGCTCGGCGGTCTGGACGGTCCTTGACGCTCGCGCTCGTGCTGCTCGGGCCTGCTTTGACGCCCAAGCGCGGCTCCCGGCGACGTTGTGCAGCCAGCGGGTAAGCCTTAATCATCGTCGCTTATTGTTTTGCGCATGTCCGTACTCGACGACGGCGCGTTCGCGCCCTTGCGCCTCACGGAGAGCCGGCTGCTCGCCTGGGGGGCCGCGTTCGCGCTCGCGGCCGCGGTCGGCTCCTTTGTCCACGAGGCTGCGCCCGGCGCGCCCACCATCATCCTGACTGGCCTTACAGGTTTCACAGGACTTGCGGCGCTTGCTTTGGCTTTCACGCTGGACGATGCGGCGCGGTCCAAGTTCACAAGCGCCGTCGCCGCTGGCGCGGGACTTGTCGTTCTCAGTGCGCTGGTCAGTCCGGATGTGAGGCTGAGGCTCGCCAGTTTCGCTTCCGCTGCGTTCGGCGTCGGTCTCGCTTTGTGGCTCGTCCGCGCCGCGGGGGCGCGCCCCAAGGTTTCATGGCCGCTGGCGGCGCTGTTCGCCGTTACGCTCGCGCTCATGTCCGCCTATGCGGCCACGCTCGTGCTCGTCTCGCGCGACCTGATGATCGCCGACTTCATGACCTATCGCGGCATCGCGATGATGATCGCGCGGCTCATGGATGCGGGCGACTGGCCGCTGCTGCTCGGCGCCGCCGTCCAGTCCGTAACGCAAGATTATTCCTGGGCGCCGGCATTGCTCCCAGGTTTCGTGCTGGCGCTGACCGAGCCGACGTCGCGCGCGATCTATACCTTCGCGCTGCTCGCCCTCTATGCCGCGCCGGCCGCTTTGGCGCTCGCGATCCTGGCGCGCGATTGTGCGCGCCGCGCGGGCCTTGCGCGTGACGCGCCGTCGGTGATCGTCCTCGCGCTCGGCGTCGCCGCCGTGTTCGTCGCTTACCCCGCGGCAATCGCGGTCGCCGCGCGCGGCATGCCCGACGTCGGCGGGCTCGTCCTGGTGGTCTGCGCGCTCAAGCTCGCCGAGCGCCTCGCCCGCCTGCTCGCGCTGCCACAAGGCCGCGGGCGCGTCGAGTTCGATGATCCGTCGCGTCGCCGTGGCGCTGGCGCTGACCCTGTACGCGATGTTCGTGTTCCGGCGCTGGTATGCGTTCGCCGCGGCGGAAATCGTCGTCGTGCTGGCGCTCGAGGTCGGTTCGATCGCGCTCGCGAGAGGCGCGCGCTTTCGCTGGAGGGACGCGGTCGTGGCGGCCGCGCTCGGCGCCCTCACGCTGCTCGCGCTCTTGAGCCCGGTCCTCGTCGACTGGGCGCCGAACTTCGGCGTGCATGACTACGCCGACACTTACGCCGGCTATCGCAAGGGCCCAGAGGTGTTCCTGCGTGAGCTCGGCGATTGGGTCGGAATGATCCCCGCGCTCGCTGCGCTGGCCGGCGCGGCGTTCCTTTGGGCGCGCTCGCGCGACAAGCGCCTGCTGCGTTTCACTCTTGGCGCCTCCGCAGTCGCCGCCGCGCTGTTCCTGCGCATCCAGACCCCTTACATCCATCATCTCGACCTCATCGCGCCGGCCATCGTTGCGCCGATCGCGGCGTCGCTGATGCTGCTCTTCGCCCGCGCCCCGCGCTCGGCGCTTTTGGCCACCGCCGCGCTTGGCGCGATCACGCTCTCGCCTTTGGCTATGACCTTCAATTCGTTGGGCCTCGCGCCGATCGCTGGACTGCCGCGCCCGCCGCGCGCTGACCTCGACGAACTCAAGCGCCTGAAGGATTGGGTTGATCGAGCGCGCGCGGCCCGACGCCAAGGTCTGCGGCCTCGGCTCGAGCTATACGTTCAGCGGCCAACTCATCGGCGAATTGTGGCAGCTCCGCCCGGAGCGGGGTCTGAGCGGACCCAAGCTCGGCGCTGCTATGCCCGACGTCGATACGGTCGACGGTCCGCCAGGAGCGGGCCTGAAGGATTGCGCTGTCATCATCGTCGGCGATCCGGTCCAGACCCACCTCGATCCCGCCTACCAGCAGACGGTGATCGTCCCATCAGCGCGAGATGCTCACGGGCCAGGGGATCGGCGCGAAGTTCCGCCGCACCGGCGAGGTCTTCCACCTTGAGAAGGGCGTAAGCGCGCTCGTGTTCGAGCGCCTGGCGCCGCTGGACGACGCCGACATCGCGGGGCTGCAGGGGCGCTGGCGAGCAGCGCGCGCCGCGTTAGGGTTCGAGGAGCGCGGGCGGTAAGCCCGCGCCCGCTCTTGCAGAGGCCGCTATTGCCCTACGCCGGCCGTCGCGATCGTGTGCTCGGCGATCATCAGTTCCTCGTTGGTCGGGATCACGAAGACGATCGTTGGCGAATTCTTGGTGCTGATGATCTGCGCGTTGGCGCGGTTCGCTTCGGTGTCGAAATGGACGCCCATCCATTCCATGTCCTTGAGCGCCGCTTCGCGCACTTTCCAAGAGTGTTCGCCGATGCCGGCGGTGAACACGATCGCCTCGGCGCCGCCGACTGTCGCTGAAAGGCCGCCGAGTTCCGCGTCGAATGCGGGAGACGAAATAGGCGATGGCGTCGCGCGCGGCGGGCTCATCGGACGCCTCGAGCTCGCGCATGTCCTGCGACAGGCCCGACATGCCCTTGAGCCCCGAGTTCCTTCCATAACAGATCGGATATCGCGTCGGCGCTCATCCTCTTTTCGGCCATGAGATAAAGCACCACGCCCGGATCGATCTGTCCGCAGCGGGTTCCCATCGAAAGCCCGTCGAGCGCGGTGAACCCCATGGTCGTGGCGATGGCGCGCCCGTCATGGACCGCGCACATCGAGGCGCCGTTGCCGAGATGGGCGATGATCACGTCCTCGCGCGCGATCTCAGGCGCGATCGTGCGCAGCTTTCGGGTGATGAACTCGTAGGAGAGACCATGAAAGCCGTAGCGACGCACGCCCTCGTCGTAGTACGAGCGCGGCAGAGCGTATGTGTCGTGGATGAAGGGATGGCTGCGATGGAAAGCGGTGTCGAAGCACGCGACCTGCGGCGTTGACGGGAAGGCTTTCGCCGCCGCTTCGACGCCGGCGATATTGTGCGGCTGGTGGAGCGGCGCGAGCGGAATGAGCGCCTTGAGCTTCGCCAGCGTTGCGTCGTCGATCAGGACCGGCTCGGCGTAATCCGGACCTCCATGCACGATGCGATGGCCGACCGCTGCGACCGAAGAACTCGTAACCCGCCTTGTTCAGCCAGTCGAGAATGGCGCCCATCGCCGCCGCGTGATCGACGCGCCCCGTCGATTGGGCGAACCTGAGCTCGGCTGTCTCGCCCGAGGCCGTCTTGACGGCGCCTTTCGCCGTCGCTCCAAGGCCCTCGATTTGTCCCGACGCGAGCAGGTTCGGCTTGCCCGCGCCGGCAAGGCGAAAGGCCGCGAATTTGAGCGACGACGAGCCCGCGTTGAGAGTGAGGATGACTGAATCCAAAATGCGTCACTCCGCGGCTTGGGCGATCCCTCGGTTGATCGCCGAACGCGGCGCCTCCCGACGCCAGTCGTCCTTGAGCTCACGCCAGCGCGCGGGAGACGAGCCGGGCGCGATCGTATCGGCCCGGCTCGTCAAGATCGCTGGCGCTTTCATCCCCGGCGCCAGTCCCCTGCTTCCGCCCGCGCGACGAAGCAGGCACTCCTATCACACCGCCGCGGCCGACGGCCAGCGCGACGCGAACTTGATTCCGCCCCCACTATGCTGTCTTAAGCTGCCGCACCGGGACGACCGATCCGCCGGGACCCACGAGGGCGTCCGACAGGACGCCCGTCTGACGACGGGCTGTGAGACGATGAACTTTTCCCAACGCCTGACCTTTCTGTTCTCCGCGCCGATGTTCGACGCGGATGACCTCGAGGGCCTCAGGGTCAGCCAGATCATCGCCGCCATCGAGCGGATGGGATTCCAGGTGATCAAGGCGCGGCGTCTCGAGGACGCCGAGATCGCCGTGCAGACCGACGCCGCGATCGGCTGCATGGTCGTCGACTGGGGCAAGAAGGGTATCGAGGGCAAGGCTGCTTCGCTTATCAACCTGATGCGCAAGCGCGGTCTCGACATGCCGATCGTCGTGCTCATCAGGCGCAAGCGCTTCGAGGACATTCCGGTCGAAGTGCTCGACTTCATCGACGGCTATGTGTTCCTCGCCGAAGAGACGCCCGAATTCATCGCCAGGAACCTGGTCTCGCGCCTCAAGCAATATGCCGACACGCTGAAGACCCCGTTCTTCGGCGCGCTCGTCGACTACCAGGAAGAAGGCAATCAGCTATGGACCTGCCCGGGTCACAACGGCGGCGTCTTCTATAGCCGAAGCCCGATCGGGCGCATCTTCGTCGAGCATCTGGGCGAAGCGGTGTTTCGCGACGACCTCGACAATTCGATTCTCGAACTCGGCGATCTCCTGACCCACGAGGGGCCGGCGCTCCAGGCCCAGAAAGAAGCGGCCGCGATCTTCGGGGCCGAGAAAACCTATTTCGTGCTCAACGGCACATCGTCCTCCAACAAGATCGTCTGCACCAATCTCATCGCCGAAGATGACCTCGTGCTGTTCGATCGCAACAACCACAAGGCGGCGCACCAGGGCGCGCTCCTGATGGGCGGCGGCATTCCGATTTATCTATCGGCCGACCGCAACGCCTACGGGCTCATCGGTCCCATTCGCCTCGAGGATTTCGACGAGACGAGGTTACGCGAGCGCATTCGCGACAATCCTCTCGTGACCGACAAGGAGGCGTGGAAGCGCGAACGTCCTTTCCGCGCCGCGGTCATCGAACAATGCACTTATGACGGCACGATCTACGACGCCGAGAGCATTATCGAGCGCATCGGCCGTCTTTGCGACTATGTCGTGTTCGATGAGGCCTGGGCCGGCTTCATGAAGTTCCATCCGCTCTACGAGCGCCGGTTCGCCATGGGCCTGAAGCGGCTTGAAGTGAAGCCTCGCCAGGCGTCATCGCGACCCAGTCGGCGCACAAGCAGCTCGCGAGTTTCTCGCAGGCGTCCCAGATTCACATGCGCGATCGCCACATCAAAGGGCAGCGCCGTCGTGTCGAGCATCGCCGCTTCAATGAAGGCTTCATGCAGTTCGCCTCGACCTCGCCGTTCTATCCGCTGTTCGCTTCGCTCGATGTCGGCGCGCAGATGATGAAGGGCCGATCGGGCGAAGTCCTGTGGGACGACGCGATCCGTCTCGGCATTGAATTGCGCAAAAAACTGCGCGCGGTGCGACGCGAGTTCGAGGAGAAGGAGCGCGACCCGGCGCGGCGCTGGTTCTTCGATCCGTTCGTGCCGCAGCGCGTTTCGATCCGCGACGCGGCGCTCGAGAACGCGGCTCACGATGTGCCGTGGGAAAGCGTGTCGACCGATTTGCTCGCGCGCGATCCGCGCTATTGGGCGCTGGCCCCGGGCGAGGCCTGGCACGGCTTTCAGGCGCTCGAGGCGGGTTTCGCGATCACCGATCCGGCCAAGCTCACCCTGCTCACGCCCGGCTTCGACCGGGCCACGGGGGCCTACGAAGCCCACGGCATACCGGCTCCGGTCGTCGCCCAATATCTGCGCGAGAACCGGGTGGTGTCGGAGAAGAACGACCTCAACTCGCTGCTGTTCCTGTTGACGCCCGGCGTCGAGTTCGAGCAAGGCGGGCACGCTCGTTTCGTCGCTGGTCGCCTTCAAGCGGCTGCACGACGAGAACGCCCTGCTCGATGACGCCATGCCCGAATTCGTCGCCAAGCGGCCGGCGCGCTATCGGGGCAAGCGGCTGAAAGACCTCTGTGGCGAAATGCACGCCTTCTTCCGCGACGCCGGCGTCAGCGAATTGCAGCGGGCGCAATTCGCCGCCAAGCATCTGCCGGAGATGGCCATGACGCCGCGCGAGGCCTCGCGCCAACTGGTGCGCAACAACGTCGACTATCTGCCGCTTGCCGAACTCGATGGGCGGATTGCGACAACGCTGTGGGTGGTCTATCCGCCGGGCATCGCGACCATCGTTCCCGGCGAACGGCTGACCGAACGCGCGCGCCCGATGGTCGACTATCTGAAAATGTTCGAGAAGAGCGCCAACGTGTTCCCGGGCTTCGAAGCCGAGGTGCAGGGTCTCTATCGCGAGGTGGACGACGCGGGCGCGATCAGGTTTTATACTTATGCGGTGAGAGAGTAGACGGGCCGCTGAGCTCGCGTTGGCGGCCCGTTCTGTCCGCTGGGCGGTCAGCCCGCGATCGCGGTCCGGCGGCGCAGTCCGTAGCCCGCAAAACCCGCGCCGGCAAAGCCAAGCACCAACATCGCCCAAGTGGAGGCCTCAGGAACGACCGCACTGCTCTGGAGGCTGAGAGACGCAATGACAGGGTCGGAGGCGTCGCCGAGTATCTCGGTGAAATACACTCCAGCCGGCACAGGCAGATCAAGTTCGCCTGTGTAGATCGAACTCCGAAGTTCGAGTGGCTTTCTGAATATCAGGATAGGAGGGGATGAGCGAGCAATGTCGGCATCATCTAACGGCGGCGTGCCCTCAAACAGCGCAAGCGAGCCGCCGTCGATCGTCTCCAAGCCGGAAACCGGGATTGTAGTTAGAATGGCGAGGCTGGCAGGCGTATCCACCGTGAACGTGCCGAATAGGACAAGATCTTCGGACGGTGGGTAAGAAACCACTACGGGGGGAAGTCGTGGTGCCCGACTGGCGGCGGCGTGACGTTTCCCAAGGGGCGGGTGAACTCTTGCGCGAATGCGCCAGAGGACGCCAGCAACAGCGACGCGCCGAGAACGGCGCCGAAAAGTTTGGCTATCATATGAACCCCCGAGATATGCCAATATCAACCAAGGCCGCATTGGCGGCTAAACATTGTCAGAAAATCAACACGCGTCAACTTAAAAATTCGGGGCGGATCTCTACGAAAGTGGCCGAGGGTTACATGACCCACCTCGTTTTTCTTGTCATATTTTCGTCGCGCACCTCCGGCTTTCCTCAGCCGCTCCCGCGATCTTGATAGGCGCGCGGGCGGCGTTACTGAGCGCCGTCTCATAATGTTCAATTTGGCGGCTCTCGCGGGACGACCCAGCTGCGGTCGCCTCGCTAAAGGGAGGCTGCCGGGAGAGTTGCGCGCCCGCGCCGCGCCCGCGATGATCGACTTTCTCAAGATGTTCGAGAAGAGCGTCAATGTGTTCCCTGGCTTCGAGGCCGAGGTGCAGGGGCTCTACCGCGAGGTGGACGAACTCGGGCGCGATCAGGTTTTATACCTATGTGGTCGCCGCAGAGCCCAACTCACAAGCCCACGTGCGCGCTCCCAACTAGCGGCCGCTTCGAGTTGAAGGCGCTTCGATCGCCGACATTTCCGTGTATCCTCGGGATCGGCTCCAAGTGAAGAGATAGGGAAGTCCGATCTTTGGTCCCCATATCGCCAAAAGCACTGGGAAAATAATTCCGACTGCGGTTCCGACGGCGACGTGCAGGATCGCCCCAGAATAGCCGAGCCCCTTCTGCATCGCTATTCGCGCCGCCGCCGCGAAGATCACATGAGCGACATAAATCTCCAACGAATAGACGCCAATAACTCTTACGAATGACTTGGCCGCCGGCCAGCTGGAAAGCAACATCGCGAGAGCGATTGTCGCGATCGTCCCCGCAATGGCGAGCACGGCGCGCAGCACCGGCATATCGGATAGGTTCATGGCGGTCGCCACCGCGATCAATACATATCCAATGACCGCGAGACCAGACAGTCTTGTCCAACTTAGCGTTCTTAGATCTGTCAAGAACGAGACTTCTGCAGTCTTGGCGCCAAACGCGAAATATATAAGGAACGAACAGAAAGAATGAAATACGTCCCACCTCACGATATTCAGTCCGAATGCCTGAATTGCATACAAGGTTATCGCAGTAACTAAAAACATATTGTTGGAAATATGTCTATGATATGCCCACCAATACACGACATACATCAAAAATATAACATAGAGAAACCAGTATTGATCGATAGGGTGATATACTATTTTCAACAAGTCGTCGACAGAGAAATGGTTATTTGTAAATCGAGAGGCGAGTATTTGTTGGGAGCCTACCAAAATCGACCACAAGAAATAGGGATAAACAATCATCGACGCCTTGTTGAGTAAATAGTCGCGAAATGTCCGATGGGCCGACCGGGTAACAAATATGCCCGCCAGGAAAAAGAAAAGCGGCATGTGGAAAACATAAATGTAGCGTACAATCAAGGTCCCCCAGCCTGAGTGGTCCAGCATGCCGCTGTCGATGGTTCCACCCAAGGTATGGCCAAAAACAACGAGGAAGATGCCGACGCCCTTCGCCACATCGACCCACTCGATACGATCTCCCGAGTGAGGATCGCTCTCTTGTCTGTGCGAGACAGTTCTCATCAACGGCTCCAAATACGAACGCGAAAATCCACCCTCAAAAAACGAGCAAGTCCACCTTTGCCGGTGAGGCCGTTCTGCGCCTGTTTAGGGCGCGATCGAGAATAACCTCCCGAGACAGCCAAGTGACAGATGTAGTTTACGCCGATAACAGGGTCGGATCAACCCAACTCTGCGAGAGTTGCGTGGCGGCCCCGGAACGGCGTCTGCGGGGACCAAGCGCTGGGATTTTGCGACATCCGCGTCGGTCCGCGGAACCGATGATGTAGACACCAACATCCATTCGCCTCAGATGGATGACGATTCGAGATGTTGCGGTCGCGTCCTCGGCGAAAGGCGGCCCTATTTTGTCTGGTGGTGATTTCGAGTAAACGATCGTCATGGACGCGATAACGAGCGCCGCCGTGGGCGGATCAAAAGAGCAGCAGACGGAACCCCGGCTAATCGTAGTGCGCAACTCGCGCGACGGCGACGTGCCGGGGATGCTCGCCATCTACCTGCACCAC
>CAWDKC010000014.1:0-16431 GCA_963802615.1 uncultured Alphaproteobacteria bacterium | reverse complement strand
CAAGGAGGGGGGATCAGGCTGGGAGGGCGTTGATGAGGGAGGGCGCGTCGCGGGTGAGGGTTTGGAGGATGTTCCAACCGAGTTTTCGTGCGGGGGCGGTGACGGATCGGAGGGCGGCGAAGGCTTGAGCGGCGTCGAAAGTTCGGAAGCCGCCGGAGATTTTCATCTTCACCTTCATCATGCGCAGCGCCTGTTCGGGCCGAGGTTGTTGGGGAAGGGAACCTCGAAGTCGGCGAGGAAGCGCAGGACATCGTCCTTGAACCGATGCAGCCGGCGCAACAGATTCTCTCCCGGTCGTCGTTTGGTCTTGCCTTGGCGGTCCTGGGGAAGGCGGGGCGGCTTGCGGTGGAAGGCGAACCCTTCCCGCAAGATGTCCCGGTAGCGGGTGACGAAGCCCTCGCACGGCCGGGTTCGAGCGCGCTTTGGCGCCCCGCTGCCTGGCTTCGCGGACCGCCCGGCGGCGTCGAGGAGGCAGATCGCGCATGGGCGCCGGCCCACGGCTCCTTGTCGATGTCGATCAGCGCCTTGAGTTCGCGTAAGTGATGGGCGTTGCAGAAGGCGTGGCTCGCGTTTTTGAGGGCGCGATAGGATCGAAGCCGTCATGGACGACCACGCCGCCGGCAAGCGTCCTTCGGCATGTCGCCCCGCCGGCCGAGACGCGGTAGAGGGTAAGGCTCTCGGTCGCGGCCGTGTGCAGCCATTGCGTTTTGCCGGCGACCCGGAAGCCGTCCTGAGCATCGTCGAAGGATCGTCGAGGTGGCGGACCTTGGCTTGCCCCATGCGCTCGCCGATCGCGCAATATGCCCTTTCCAGATCCTCGGCCTTCTTGCGCGCCCATGCCGTCAGGCTCGCCGGACAGACATGTGGCGCGCCGATGAGGTCGGAAAGCGTCTGCGCCGTCCGGTCCTCGGGCACAAGCTGCTGGACGTTGAGAGAGACCGCCGCCGCCCGGATGGGTTCGCCATATTGCGTCGGCGAGATCACCCGGTTGGGGAACTCGGCCCGCCTCACGCCCCGGCAATGGGGCAGGCGTAAGTCACGGCCTGGCGCTCGGTCGCCTCGATCAGCCGCTCGGGCAGGTCGAACATTTGGCGCGTCTCCATGCCTGTCTGCATCGACGCCGTCAGCGCCGCCCGACAATGGCGGCAGACCGCGGCCTCATGCCGAACGACCCGATCCGGCTTCGCCGCCCGCTTGAGCGTGTCGCCCTTGTGACCCGGCTGCCCGCCGCTTGGCCGGCCCGACCGGCCGCGAAGGCTGCCCAGGCGCGGCTTCTTCTTCAGTCCGTCGCTCGAGGGCGGCCTGGACCTCGTCGTGCTGTCCAGATCCAGCCGGCGCCGAAGCTCCGCCGCCTCCGCGCGAAGACGCTCGATCTCACGCGCTTGCGCCACGATCAGGGCTTCGATCTCGGGCGGAAAACTCAGTCCACCCTTGAGTCACACTTGACCGCCTCTGTCTCCGTCTCAACCCAAAAATCACCAACTCCCAAACCCACCGTGACAAAAATGACTCACCACGGCTTGGGAGTTACGTCAACTTTTCGCTCCGCGGTTTCATCTCAAAGACCTCATTCGGAGACACCGCGAAGCGGCCTCGAAGAACGCTTTTTCTATCGCGCGAGCGGAAGGCGCCCCGCAGCGTCCTTCGAGACGCGCCGCTTCTGGCGGCGTTGCTCAGGTCGATGTCGGTTGCTCCCAAAACCGAGCGCGCCCCGCGTTTCCATTGGGTCCCCGCGGTCTTATATGGAGCGGTGCGCATGAGTCCGGATCGGGGACGCGCCGATAGGTCATGCCCGCAGGAGCGAAAACCCCTATGCCCACAGACCCCATCGTCATCCTTGGCGCAGCGCGCACCCCAATGGGCGGTTTTCTGGGCGACTTGAAGGACGCGCCGGCGCATGCGCTTGGCGCGCGCGCGATTTCGGCCGCGGTCGAGCGGGCCGGGATTGCGGCCGACAGCGTCGACGAAATCCTGATGGGCTGTGTATTGCCGGCGGGGCAGGGCCAGGCGCCGGCGAGGCAGGCCGCCATCGGCGCCGGATTGCCGCTCGCGGCGGGCGCGACGACCATCAACAAGATGTGCGGCTCGGGCATGAAGGCCGCCATGGTCGCCCACGACCTTTTGCGCGCGGGCTCGCGCTGATGTTGTCGTCGCTGGCGGCATGGAGAGCATGAGCAACGCGCCCTATCTGCTCGATCGCGCGCGCTCAGGCTACCGCATGGGCCACGGCCGCACCATTGACCACATGTTTCTCGACGGCCTCGAGGACGCCTACGACAAGGGGCGCCTGATGGGAACGTTCGCCGAGGATTGCGCGGAAGCCTATCAGTTCACACGGGCTGCGCAGGACGCTTACGCGCTGAGCTCGCTCGAGCGCGCCAACCGCGCGATCAAAAACGGCGATTTCACACTGGGAGATCGCGCCTGTCAGCGTGAAGGCCGGCAAGTCCGAGACGCTTGTCGCGACGGACGAGCAGCCGCCCAAGGGGCGCCTCGAAAAGATCCCGACGCTCAAGCCTGCGTTTCGAGACGGCGGCACGGTGACGGCGGCCAATTCGAGTTCGATCTCCGATGGCGCTGCGGCGCTCATCATGATGCGCGAAAGCGAAGCAGAGAAGCGGGGCGCAGCGCCCCTCGCCCGAGTTGTCGCGCATGCGACCCATGCCGCCGCGCCGAAAGATTTCCCCACCGCCCCGATCGGCGCGCTGAAAAAGCTGTTCGAGAAGACAGGCTGGAGCGCGGATTCCGTCGACCTGTTCGAGATCAACGAGGCTTTCGCCGTCGTCGCCATGGCGGCGATGCGCGATCTCGGCCTGCCGCATGACAAGGTCAACGTCAACGGCGGCGCCTGCGCGCTTGGCCATCCGATCGGAGCGTCGGGCGCGCGCATTCTGGTGACGCTGATCGCTGCGCTTCGGGCGCGTGGGCTGAAGCGCGGGGTCGCGTCGCTCTGCATCGGCGGCGGCGAAGCGACGGCGATGGCGATCGAGATGGCCTCGTAGCGGGCTCCTTACGCGGTGGCTCCGGCGGTCTTCCGTGCGGCGCGAAAGCCGGCGAGACCAAGAGCGGCGAAGCCGATCATCATCATCGCCCAGGTCCCGGGCTCGGGGCTAGCCGCAGCCCCAATCGTAACGGTCAGGCTGTCGGCCGTGGGGCCGCTGCCCCAAGTGTAAAGGTAGGTTCCGGGGGTCAGCCCTAGAGAGGCGAAGGTCTGGCCAACATAGGTCGAGGAGCCCAAGAGCGGGGTTCCAGACACGTAGCCGTGGGGCACAAAAATTTCAGCCGGAGAAACGTTGCCGAACAGCCCAAGGAGATCTCCGGACTGCCCGAATGGGATTATAAAGCCACCCGTTCCGAAAGATGTGGGTCCAATCGCGCCCGAGTACAAATCATCACCCGCCACGGAGGACGGCCCTACACCCACAGAGCCAAACGAGGCGAACACAAATCCCGCATCGCTGCCAGACGAAGAAAAACTGAGGCCGGTCAGGTCGACCGTGCCGCTGCCCGTGGCGACGACGTTTCCGCCGACCTCCGAGATGTCGATGACAGTGCTTGCGGCCGCCGACCCGCCGACCGCCGCCAAGCCTAGCGCTGCCGCGATAGCCATCTTCATCGGTCTCATAACCCCCCACCGTCAGCGAGCCCACTCCGTCATGCGCCGCAGGCGGAATACTGCCAGCCATAGTTTACGCTGTCAATAAAACCAAGGGTTTGATGTGGCCTCTGAGCCACCCACTGACCAGGGCCGGTGACTGCGTTTCCTCCCTTGTGGCCGCGCCCGATTTCCGACATGGTCCGCCGCCGCCGGCTGACATGCCAGTCCGGCTCCAGGGAGGTTTCATCCATGCGCTTAACCCGCCGCGTTGTAACCGCGAGCTTGCTCGCTATGGCGCTCTCCGCGCCCGCCTTCGCCCAAGACAAGCCGACCATCCTCGTCTCGGTGCCGGGCCTCACCTTTCCGTTCTTTGTCCACATGATGGAGGCCTTCAAGGCCGAGGCGGTCAAGCAGGGCTATACGCCGCTGGAGAGCGACGGCCAGGTGTCTTCGCCAAAGCAGACCGCCGACATCGAGGCGGCGCTGGCCAAGGGCGTCAAGGGCATCGTGCTGTCGCCGAACGAGGTCGACGCGATGGCGCCGGCGCTGCAGGAGGCAGTGGACGCCAAGGTCCCGGTCGTGACTGTAGACCGCCGCGTGCCGTCGGTCACCGGCATCCTCGGCCATGTCGGCGCTGACAACGTCAAGGGCGGCGAGGCGCAGGGCGAACTGGTCGAGAAAATGTTCCCGAACGGGGCGACCCTGATCAATCTGCAGGGCCAGTCGGGCGCGAGCCCGGCGATCGACCGCAACAAGGGTCTGCACAACGTGCTCGACAAGGCGAAGGACAAGTACAAGATCGTCTTCGAGCAGACAGCCGGCTTCGACCGCTCCAAGGGTCTCTCGGTCACCGAGGCGGCGCTTGCCGGCATGGCGACGCCGCCGCAAGTGATTGTCGCGGCCAATGACGATATGGCGCTCGGCGCGCTCGAAGCGGTCAAGGCGCGCAATCTCAAGGGGATCGCCATCATCGGCTTCGACGCGCTGCCGGAGATGCTGGGCAAGATCCGCGACGGCGAGGTCACCGCGACCATCGAGCAGTTCCCCGGCAAGCAGAGCGCGACCGGCATCGACATCCTGACCAGCTTCCTCAAGGATGGGACCAAGCCCACGCAGCAGGTCACGCTCCTGACGCCGGTCGCGATCACCAAGGACAATCTGAACACCGCTGAACGTCTCAGCGAGGTGAAGTAGTCACCATAGAGCTGGAGGGCGCGCCGTTCGCGGCGCGTCTTCTTTTCTTCAGCACTCCAATGAGCGAGCGCTCTTGAATGGCTAACGCTCCCGCGGCGCTGTCGCCCGCGCCGTCAATGTCGGGCGGGCCTATCCTCAAGATGACGGGCGTCAGCAAGCGCTTTCCCGGCGTGCTCGCGCTTGAGAACGTCCATCTCGAAGTGGGACCATCGGAGATCCATGCGCTCCTGGGCGAGAATGGCGCTGGCAAATCGACGCTGCTCAAGGTGTTGTCCGGGGCGCAGAGCGCCGATGCGGGCGAAATCGAGCTGTTCGGGAAGCCGGTCGCTTTTGCGACGCCCCACGACGCGCAGCGCGCCGGCATCGTCACGATCTACCAGGAGTTCACCCTCGCCCCCGACATGACGATCGCCGAGAATGTGTTCATTGGCCGCGAGCCTGGCTCGAAACTGTTCGTGAGCTGGCGGCGTATGGCTCAAGAGACGAAGGCGATAGCGGATCGCATCGGGCTCAAGCGCGATCCAATGACGGCGGTGCGCGATCTTTCCGTCGCCGAGCAGCAGCTCGTCGAGATCGCCCGCGCGCTCTCCATGCAGTCCCGGCTCATTATCATGGACGAGCCGACCGCGGCTTTGAGCGAAACCGAGGTTGCAAATCTCGTTCGCATCGTGCGGGCGCTGAAGGCCGAGGGGCTGTCGATCATCTTTGTCACGCATCGGCTGGACGAGGTTTTCCGTCTCTGCGATCGTTACACCGTGCTGCGCGACGGGCATTACGTCGCCTCCGGCCAGGTCGCCGAAACCAATGTCGAGGCGATCATCCGCATGATGGTCGGGCGCGACGTCGGCGCGCTCTATGGCGAGCGCCCAATTCCAGAGCATGGGAAGGTCGCGCTCGAGGTCGAAGGCCTGACCCGTCGGCGCAACGCGCGCGATCCGAACGCCATCGAGCTCGTGGATGTTTCTCTCAAGGCCCATCATGGCGAGATTCTCGGCCTCGCGGGCCTCGTCGGCGCTGGCCGCACCGAGACCGCGCGGGCGATCTTCGGCGCCGACACGTTCGACCATGGAACGATCCGCGTCGACGGCCAAGAGGTGCGGTTCCTCAGTCCGCGCGATGCGATGTCCCGCGGCATCGGCCTCGTTCCGGAGGACCGCAAGAAGCAGGCTCTGTTCCTGAGCCTC
This sequence comes from uncultured Alphaproteobacteria bacterium, assembly GCA_963802615.1. Taxonomy (GTDB): domain Bacteria; phylum Pseudomonadota; class Alphaproteobacteria; order Rhizobiales; family Beijerinckiaceae; genus Roseiarcus. The sequence goes on along the minus strand of CAWDKC010000014.1, from coordinate 10,455 downwards.
GCCATTCGCACCAACATCACGATCGCCGCGCAGGAGCAGGTCAGCCGCGGCTGGTTCCTCGACGAGAAGCGGGAGGACGCGCTGATCGACGAGTTCCGCAAACTCCTGTCGATCCGCATGGCGAGCCCGGAACAGGCGGCGGGTCAGCTCTCGGGCGGCAATCAGCAGAAGATCGTGCTGGCGCGCTGGCTGGCGCTCAGGCCCAAGATTCTCATCGTCGATGAGCCGACGCGCGGCATCGACATCGGCTCCAAGGTCGAGGTCCACAATCTTCTCATCGACATGGCGAAGTCAGGCATCGCGGTCATCGTCATTTCGTCGGAGCTGCCGGAAATTCTGGCGATTTCGGACCGCATCGTGACGATGCGGGAAGGCCGGGTCACCGGCGAAGTCGCTCGCACCGCGGCGACGCAGGAAATCCTGATGGCGATGATGACCGCGCGTGAGAGCGGCGTGGCCCACGTCAGCGGCTTGAACGGGGGAATGTCATGAGCGAGGCGAGGCTGGAAGCGGCCGAGGACAAGGGAGCCGACGTCTTCGGCTTCGTCGCGCGCTTCGCGCCGTTGATCTTCCTTATCGTCCTGATGATTCTGTTCGCGGCTATTCAGCCGAGGTTTCTGTCGGAAATCAATCTGTTCAACGTGATGCGGCAAGTGTCGATCACCGGGCTGCTGGCGGTCGGCATGACCTTTGTCATCTTGACCGCCGGCATCGACCTCTCGGTCGGCTCGTTGCTCGCCTTCGCTGGACTCGTGGCCGCGGCCGTCGCCAAGGGCGGCTTGGAGAATCGCTTCACGGTCGGGGAGGGCGGCGTCGGCTATGGCTGGTTCGCCGCCGCGCTCGCGGCGATCGCGGTCGGACTCGCCTGCGGCTGGCTGCAGGGGCTCGCCATCACCCGGCTCAAGGTTCCCCCTTTCGTGGTGACGCTCGGCGGCATGTCGGCGTTCCGCGGCGCGGCGCTTCTGTTCGCCGCCGGGGGCCCGATATCGGGTTTCCAGCCGTCGTTCACCTGGTGGGGGCAGGGCAAGATCGGACCGGTTCCCGTTCCAGTCATCATCTTCCTGCTCGCGGCTCTCATCGCCCACATCGTCCTGCGCTACATGCGCTATGGCCGGCAGGTCTATGCGGTCGGAGGCAATCCGGAGGCGGCGCGCCTTTCGGGACTCAACGTCAATCGCATCATCATGAGCGTCTACGTGATCATGGGCTTCTTCGCGGGCCTCGGCTCATTCGTGCTCGCGGCGCGGCTCAATTCCGCTGAAGCCGTCGCCGGCACCGGCTATGAGCTCACCGTCATTGCTTCAGTTGTGATCGGCGGCACGAGCCTGTTCGGCGGATCGGGAACGATCTTCGGCACGGTCATCGGCTCGATCTTGATCGGCGTTCTCCTGAACGGCCTCGTGCTGATGAACGTGTCTTCCTACATCCAGCAGATCATCATCGGCGTCATCATTGTGCTGGCGGTCGCCTTCGACACCTTCGCCAAGTCGAGGCGGCGGAAGGTGTAAGCCGTCACTCGGGCGCTCCGTAGGCGGTCGCGAGGTAATTCGCGATCACGGCCGCGTCGTCTTCCCCGATCGGCGCTTTGTAGACCTTGATCATCTTCTGCACCTCCGCCTGCCAGAAGGCTTTCCCCTTTCCGGGCGGCTGCGTCGCGATGTAGTCGGCTGAATGACACGCTTGGCAAACGGCTGCGGTTTCGACGCCTGGACCGGGCTTCAGTTCGGCCGTCTCGGGCGGCAATTGATAGACCATTGGCTCGGCGAGCGCTGACGAAGCGGCGGCGGCGAGTAAGAGCAGGAATGTGATCGAGACGCTTTTCATCGCGGTCACGCGGCGATCACGTTGGTGACTTCGACGACGTTGCGCATGTAGCCGGACGGGTTCCAGAGCGGTTGAAGCGGCTGCGACTGCCCGATCCGATTGGCGGCGCGAACCATCAGGCGACGCTTGCCGGGATCGAGCGAGACATTGGCCTTCCATTCGCGGAACGAATATTTGCCGAGGTTCTCGCCGAGCGCGGCTTCCGTCCAGGTCTCGCCGTCGTCAACCGAAACCGCGACGTCGGAAACGCCGTAGCCGCCGTCGAACGCGATTCCGCGCAGATTGAGATTGCTGTTGGCGTGAACCGTCGCGCCCTCGACGATGTTGGTCAGGAACGAGCGGACGTTGAAGCGGCCGATCGGGACCGTGCTCGTCGGCGCTTTTCCGGGCTCCGTGCAGGCGCAGACGTTGTTGGGAATGCGGTAGGCGGTCTTCATCCAGAAGCTGTCGAGCGGCGCGTCGAGCACCCGGATCTCATTCAGGTGCTTGACCCAGTAGGTGCCGTAGCAGCCGGGCACGATCAGCCGGATCGGAAATCCGTTCAGCCAGGGCAAGTTTTCGCCATTCATCGCGTAGGCGATCATCACTTCACCGTCGAGCGCATGGTCGAGGTCGAGCGCCTTGATGAACGTCGGCGTCTCCGGCAGCACCGGCCTGTCCAGGCCCTGGAAGGAGACCTGGACGGCGCCAGCCTGCACGCCGGCCTTGGCAAGGAGCGCTTTGAGCGACACGCCTTTCCATCGCGCATTGCCCATCGCGCCATTGGCGATCTGGCCCCCGGCGACGCGGGGCTCGAAAAAGCCGCGGCTATTGCCCGAACATTGATTGACCGCGGCCAGTTCGACCGGCTCGAAGCTGCCTTTGAGCTCATCGATCGACAGCGACAATGGCGTATCGACCTTGCCCTGAATGGTCAGGCGAAACGCGCCGGGATCGATTTTCAGCGGGATGTCAGCCAAGTGGTAGCGAACGAAAAACGCATCGTTGGGCGTGAAGATTCCCTCGTTGAATACGCTGAACGGCGTCTCCAATTGCGGCGGGCGGCTTGTGAGGACAATTAGCGGACGCTTGCCCGGATAGGCGACGAGGGGGCGCTCGCCGTTGCCGAACGGAAGGTCAACCATCTCGCTCGCTGCGGCCGGCGACAGTTTTCCAGCGGCGGCCGCTGCGATCCCTACCGCGAGGGCGGACTTCAGTGTTTCTCTTCGGTTCAATGTTGGCATGGTCTTGTCGTTGCTTCCAAGCCTTTCGATTCGCGGCCCGGCACGACGTCAACGACGGCGTCGACCCCGCAAACGTCTGACCAAGGCCAAGTGCGCGGCGGACAATCTGGGCAATTCATGCTGCAGCGGCAAGCGCTCGCGTTGGCTATAACGCCCCTTGCTTCTAATGCCCTAGGCGTGAGCGGATTGAGGGCGGCGTTAAGCTGTCACCCCACCTCTCCCCGTCCCGGCGCGAGCGCGACCGCCTTGACCTGAGCATGGACGCTGACCCCCTCTGCAAGGCCAAGCGCCTCCCAAGACTTTCGCGTGAGGCGCGACAGCAGTCGGGCCCCGGCGCCGTCCGCTCCGAGCGCGACAACGACAACGACCTCGTTCGAACTCGAGCGCCTTCATCGACACGATCCGCGCGGGCAGGACGTTCAGGATCGAGCTCGGGCCAGGCGCTTCGCGCGTCAGGCTCACGTCGCCGGCGATGACGCGAATGCGCCGCCGCTCGCCGACCGGGGCAGGCGGCGCCGGCGCGGTCAGCGATCCGCCGCGAACTTTCAGGGTGACGAGGCCGTAAGCTTCGTCGCTCGCCTGCACGATTCCCTCGAGGCTCACCGCCGCGTCGCGCGCCGCCGCCAGCGGCAGAGACGGATCGCTCTGCAGGTCTTCCAGCGGCCCCGCCCCGATCACCCGGCCCTTCTCCATCAGCACGATCTGATCGGCGAGACGCTCGACCTCGGCGATATCGTGGGTGATGTAGACGACCGGCAGAGCGAGGCGGTCGCGCAGCCGCTCGAGAAACGGCAAGATCTCGTTCTTGGTCGCTCGGTCGAGCGCCGAGAGCGGCTCGTCCATCAACAGAAGCTTCGGCTGCGACAGGAGCGCGCGGCCGATTGCGACCCGCTGGCGCTCGCCGCCCGAAAGATTGCGCGGGCTGCGGTCGAGCAGCCGTTCAACGCCGAGAAGCTCGACCACCTCGTCAAAGGCGATCGCGTCCTTCGCCTTGCCGCCGTCCTTGCGCGGCGCGCCGAACAAAAGGTTGCGGCGCACGGACAGATGCTGAAACAGGCTCGCTTCCTGAAAGACATATCCGAGCGGACGCTTGTGCGTCGGCAGGAACGCGCCGTTTTCATCCTGCCAGACCTCGCCATCGATTTCGCAGAATTCCGCCCAGATGCAAAAGCCCCGCGATGCAGCGTAGCACCGTGGTCTTGCCGCAGCCGGAAGGGCCGAACAGCGCGGTCACGCCTTTCGCCGGCGCGGTGAAGCCCGCGTCGAGGGCAAATTTTCCGATCGTTCCGCGAAATTTCGCCCGGATCGCCTGAACTCGCGGTCACGCGCCCGCCCGCGTGAAGCGCTTTTCGAGCAGGATCATCGCGAGGATGACAGCGAATGCGAACGCCACCATGCCGCCCGCGAGCAGGTTGGCTTCGCGCCAGCGCATCGTCTCGACGAAATCAAAAATGGCCGTCGACATGACCCGGGTGCGGCCGGGAATGTTGCCGCCGATCATCAGGATGACGCCGAACTCGCCGACGGTGTGGGCGAAGCCGAGCACCGCGCCGGTGAGCAAGCCGGGGCTCGCGAGCGGCAGCGCTACAGTCCAGAAGGCGCGGCGCGGCGAGGCCCGCAAAGTCGATGCGACTTCGAGCGGCCGGTCGCCGATCGGCGGCGAAGGCGTTGCGGATCGGCTGCACGACAAACGGCATCGAGGAGATGATCGATCCGATGACCAGGCCGGTGAACGTGAAGGCGAGGGTGCGCGCGCCCCACAGCGACGCGATCGCGCCGCCGGGGCCGTCCGGGCCGAGGACGATCAGGAGGTAGAAGCCGAGCACGGTCGGGGGCAGCACCATCGGCAGCGAGACGATGGCGGCGGCGACTTCCTTGAACCAGGCCTTCGAGCGGGCGAGCCACCAGGCGAGCGGCGTCGCGACGACGAGGAGAGAGAGCGTCGAGATGGTCGCCAGTTCGATCGTGAGTTTGATCGGGCCCCAGATCTCGGGCGGAAATGCCGGGCACGCCGGTCACCTCAAGAGCGTAGCCGAATTGCTCGATGATCGCGCGCGCTTCCGGACCTTTGAGGAAATCGAGGAAGGCCTTCGACGCCTCGCTGTTCGCTCCCGTCTTCAGGAGCACGGCGTCCTGACGGATCGGTGAATAGAGATTCACCGGAACCTCCCACCGCGTCCCCTCGGTCTGCCCATGCAGCTGCGACAGCGCGACGAAGCCCAGTTCCGCATTCCGCGTGTCGACGAACTGGAACGCCTGCGCGATGCTGTTGCCCTGAACGATCTTCGGCTTCAGCGCATCGTAAACGCCAAGCGCTTTCATGGTTTCAACGGCGGCGGCCCCATAGGGCGCGGCGACCGGATTGGCGATCGATAGTTTCTGGAAGTTGCCGGCTTTCAGCGCCGCTTCGCCATTGGTCACATCGATGACGCGGCTCCACAGCGCGAGCTTGCCGATCGCATAAGTGAACAGGCTGTCGGGAATCGCGAATCCGCCGTCGATCGCCGCCTTCGGCCGCTCGGCATCGGCCGACAGGAACACCTCGAACGGCGCGCCATGGGTGATCTGGGTGAAGAAGGCGCCCGAGGCGCCGAAACTTAGCACCGCCTCGTGGCCGGTTTTCTGCTTGAACAGCGCCGCGATCTCCTTCGCTGGCTCGGTGAAGTTGGCGGCGACGGCGACATGGGTCACGTCTGCTTGGGCCGACGCCGCGAGCGAAGCCAGAAACACCGCCAACGCGGCTCCAAGCGCAGTCAGCTTCATGGTCAGCTTCATGGGATGATCTCCATTGCCCGGCGTATGGAAGGCGGTCTTGGCCCCACAACTCTGAAGGGCTCGCCCCGCGATATATGCTGTGGTACATATCCCGCCTTCGGGGACTTGAGCAAATCCCAATGGAGGGAAAGAGATGAAAATCAGCGCGCGCAACAAGCTGCACGGAACGATCGTCGACGTCGCCAAGGGAGCGACGACCGCGCATGTCCGCATCGATCTGGGCGGCGGCGCGGTGGTCACCGCGTCGATCACCAACGAAGCGGTCGACGAGCTGAAACTCAAGAAGGGCGAGAAAGCCTATGCGGTCATCAAGGCGACCGATGTGATGGTCGGCCTCGACTGACTGGGGGCGCGCCGCGCGACGGCGCAGCTTCGTCGCGAGGAGCGCCGAGTGGAACCCATCGACGGCGCGTCAAAAAACTCGATCTCACCACGATCGAAACCTTCGCCCTGCCGATCAACGCGACACGAGCCGCTTAGGCGTGGTCCGGCAGCCAAGCCGCCGCCGACCGTCGCATCGCCCAAGTGAAGCGTGCCCAATCAGCGCCCGGCGTGAAAGCGCGGGCGCTTTCGAGGTCGTATGTCACGTTGGCGGCCGTAGCGTCAGTCGTTCACAACACGAGGCTTGAGCGCATCCGCGGGGGCAGCTACGCGGGCGGCTAGCTGCATGAGTTCGGCCTGGCGTCGGACGCCGGTCTTCTGAAAGATGTTTTCGAGGTGGGTCTTGGCCGTCGTCATCGCGACGCCAAGCGCGGCGGCCGAACTCTTTGAGGTTGCGCCCGGCGAGCAGATGTTCGACGAGGCGCGTCTCGGCGGGCGTGAGGGAGAAAGCTGTGGCCATCGCCTCCGCTCCGTCCTTCTCATTGTCTGCCAGTCCGATGAAGACCGCCGCCACCGCCTCCGGCTTGAGGCGTCCGCGCAATTCCCCGCCGGCCAAAGGAAGGACGTGGGCGTATTGCGCCGGCTCATCGTCCCGGCTGACGCGGATTGCCAGGCCTGTCTTGCCCAGCGAAGTTTCGTCCTCCGCCGCGAGACTTATGGCGGTGCGCAGCTCTCTGGCCGCAGCCGTCGCTTTCGCCTGCAAGACGCCCCTGACGCCCTGGATCGGGCCCCCGGGGCGCATCATCCGCTCGGCCGACCGGTTCGCGTGCAGGATGGATCCGGTCCGATTGGTGAGCACGACGCCGCATTTGAACGCATCGAGCGTTTCGGTCATGCGCTCCTTTTCGACGGTGCGGGCGTCGAGGAGCCCACTAATCGTGACTGACCGGCGCAGATGCGGCAATAGCAGTGCGCCGAGCGCGATCTCGCGGTCGGTAAAGACGCCCTGGCCATCGAGTTGGGCAATCCCGATGAACGAGAGGTGCGCCGGTGTATTACTCAGAAAGCACGTCATGACGTCGACGAATCCTCGCGGCTTCAACTCCCCCGAAAAAAAGGGCGCCGGATACCCCTGGGGAAGGCGGGAGGCCACATGCGGCTCGTCGGACTGTAACTCCAGGACGAAGCGCGAAAGCATTTGAATGACCTCTGGGCTATGCTTTGCCTCGAGCTCCTGCATGTTTAGGCCGGCGTACCTACTGACTAAAGTCCTCCCTCGACGTCGGTCCATCAGCGCCAGCCCCATTCCTCCGCTGCCGAACGCCTGTTGGAGCTCGCTGAGCGTCCGGTCCCAATAATCGGGATTGAGAGCGCAGTCATAGATCGAGCCGATCAGCTCCGACAGAGCCTGCGGTGAAATTGGCTCCTGCATGTGTCCCCGCCCCGGACCACGCGCTGCAACAATTTACCTTAGCACGCGAGCGTTTCTCCTCCAAACGGAGGAGGCGGGGCGCTAAAAATCGTGGCCTCAATGGGAACCGCCATTCGCGCAAGGGGAGGGCTGTTCTGATGAAGAAATCACTGTGTTCATTCGGCCTTGGAGTCATCCTGTGCGTCGTCATGGCTGGGGCGGCCGGGGCGACTAATTCTTTAGGTCCGCTTCCGACGGCCCAGTTTCTTGAGACCGTGGACGCAATAAACTTCGATCTCGACTTGGATTTATTTTTCTGTCGGGGCTCTAACCCATACTTTGCCGACTGCGGGGGTTCCGGGTTAGGGACGCTCTCGAGCGGCAACAGCGCTATCGGCGCCACCGGGACCGTCGATATTTCCAACCCCTCCTACGGGTCCTTGACGATTTCCGCCTCCGCCACCGGCCGTGGCGCTGGCCATGGAACTGCGTCGGGTGAGGCGGACTACGATCTGGAATTGGTCGGACCGCAGAATGGCGGTCTCATCCCCCTCCACGCCGATATCAGCATGCACGCGCAAGTGTCGGTTGATTCCAGCGATTTTTACGCTAACGCCGGCGCAGGCGGTGGGATGGGGATTTTCAAGCCGAACGGCCAGAACGCCTATCCACTCGGGACCGTTTTCGCTCCCAAGCTGGTTTCTCCCGATCAGATCGGAGCCTCGGCTGGCGAGGACCGGTGCAATGACGCCGAGGGTCCCTCGGGTTGCGTGGACGTCGCCGATTTCAGCGGCGACCTGATCTATCTATTGCAGCCGAATGTTCAGTACTTGGTCGAGGTGTTCGCGAGCGCAGTTACGGGGGATCGAATTAACGCGGGGCAGGTGGGAGACACGTTGCAAACGGCCGAGGCCTTCGTCGATCCCCATCTCTACCTCGACGACGGTTCCCCATACACGCTCGTTCTGAGCCAGGGCGTCAGCAATGACCCGCCCGGCGTCGGCGTCGGCTCCGTTCCCGAGCCCTCGACATGGGCTCTGCTAGCGCTTGGCTTCGGGTTGGTCGCGCTGCGGAGAATGAGGCCGTTGAGCAGAAGATCGAACTTTCGCGAGTTAGAGTTAAGTTAGGGGTCGGGCCGCCGACATGACCCACACTTTCGCGAAGCTGCTCGTAGTGACCGCTGTTGCAGTTGTTTCATTCTATGTCGGAGCAAAAGCGGGGCCCGTTAGTGTGGTCTCAGATAATAAAAGTCAGGCTTGGACTGTCTCTGAAACCTATTTGGACAGTATGGGCCAGCCTGCGACGAAAGATCTGGGCGCCCCTCAGTTTGTGTGCCTCAATGCGCCAACAACTACGCCGCCTACACCTCCGGTACCGGCAACTTGTCCAGCTGGAGCCACATCATACGGGTATCCCTATCCAGGCTGGATCGCCGACTTATCGAGCTACTCGCCGAGCGCGAAATGGATTTGGGCGAGCCAGAAATCAGATGGAACGCCAATAACCGGCGAAACAACCGGTGCGGGTGGCGCTGAGTTCAGTTTCAAAACTCGCTTCTTTCTTTGTGGGGCCTCCCCCAAAGATGGAACCATTTGGGTAGCCGCAGATGATACCGTAGAAGCGTTCGTCAACGGAGTGTTGATACCGCTTACCTTGATCCCCAACTCTCCAGTTGTTTATAAGGGAACCGTTCCTGCTGGAACCTTAAAGCCAAGTCCAGACGACAATGTAATCGAACTTAAAGTAAAGAATGGGGCCGACCCATCCGACTGCGCAACGGACCAGTATAAATGCAATCCGGCCGGTGTAATATTCGTAGGCCAGTTTGGCGATGAATTAAAGTCGATCCGATGTGCAAATCCCCTCCGAAGGCAGGAAAAGTAGGGGATGTAGCCCCTCCTCCCCCCTTGGCGTATGCCCTGCCCCGGAAGTGGGTACCGTGTCGAAAACCTGTATATGCCTTATGGGCAACGCCGCTTGGATCGACACCAGCTCATGCACGCAACCCCCTCCTCCCGCCGTATATTGCCAAGGAATTCATGGGGGAAAGTTTATGCCGGGGGAGGACGAAACAATCGGTGACTGCCCAATGGGACAAATTGGCAGCCCCATCAAGCATACCTGCCAGAACGATGGTAACTTCGGATCCGTGTCCCTATGCAAGACACCTCCCCCGACGTGCGTTAGATTTACAGATGGAAAGCTCGCTTCCGTTGGAGATGTAGAAACGCTTGCCTGCCCTGCCCCGACAACGATAGGCTTTTCGTCTCATACCTGCCAAGCCAATGGCTGGACCCTCCCCCTCGACGTTTCTGGATGTCGTCTACCGCCGGCGGGTGCGGACGGTAAATGTCGTACCGCGTTTGCCGAAATTGCAACCTGTCCAAGTGGACAGACATGTGGCAAATGCCTTGGCCCAGCAGTACAGAGACCTGCGTCATGCGTTCTTTTTGGTATTGATTGCCCTAATGAAACTGTGCCGTCAAGATTCATATTGCGACTGCTTCGAAATACGCCGGGCCGCCGTTGGGCACGCCCTGCAATTCCAACTATGGTTGCGCATCCGGCTATTGCGATGCTGGCCTGAACACCCGGCAAACCAACAGGTGCATGCCGCGTGGCAATACCGGCAAGAGGGGTGATCTTTGCACCGCCAATAACCAGTGCTCAAACGTAATTCCTCTCCAGTGCATAGGCCTACACCCGGACGGCAACAATTGGGTACCAGGCCAGTGCAACTAACTTACCGCAGTCTGAGACGTGCGCCTCCGGTGAAGGCGAGGTCCGCGGCTTGTGGTGCCCACTCCAATTTCGGATCGATCGACGTGCCCAACTCGTGCACCGTTGTCCCGCCGCGATGCGCATGGGTCCAGTGCCAAGTCACCGTGCGCTTGACCGTAA
>CAWDKC010000013.1:0-12105 GCA_963802615.1 uncultured Alphaproteobacteria bacterium | reverse complement strand
CACACCCTGAGCGGCATCAGCACGTAAAGCGCCGGCGCGCCGTCGCGATCCTGGATAAGGGTCGGCGAGCCGGGATCGGCCAGCCGGATCAGAGCGGTGTCGGACGACAACTGGCCGACGATGTCGAGCAGATAGCGGGCGTTGAAGCCGATATCGATCGGCGCGGAATCGTAATCGGCCTCGATCTCCTCGCTGGCCGAGCCCGGAATCCGGATTGTTGACCGACAGCGTCATCTTGCCCTCGGCGATCGCGAGCTTGATCGCCCGGCCGCGCTCGGACGAGAGCGTCGAGACCCGGTCGACCGCCCTCTCGAACGGCTCCTTGTCGACGACGAGCCGCTTGTCGTTGCCGGTCGGAATGACCCGCGCATAGTCGGGGAACGTGCCGTCGATCAGCTTCGTCGTCAGCACCACGTCGCCGAACTGAAAGCGCGCCTTGGCGGTCGAAATCTCGATCGCCACGTCCTGGCGTCAGGTCTTCCAACAGCTTTTGCACTTCGTTCACCGCCTTGCGCGGAGCGATGATGCCGGGCATGCCGACCGACCCTTCCGGCGCCGGCGTTTCGACGCGCGCCAGGCGATGGCCGTCGGTCGCGACGGCGCGCAGCATCGGCGCTCCCGCGACGTCGACCGTGTGGAGATAAATGCCGTTCAGGTAGTAGCGCGTCTCCTCGGTCGAAATCGCGAACTGGGTGTTTTCGATCAGGCGCTTGAGCTCCGCTGCGGGAAGCGCGAATCGATGCGAGAACTCGCCCGACGTCAGATCGGGAAAGTCGGAGGCGGGCAGGGCCTGCAGGGTGAATCGCGACCGTCCCGAGCGCAGGACGAGCTGTCCGGCGTCGCCGGTCGTCTCGAGACTTGCCTGCGCGCCGTCCGGGAGTTTGCGCACGATGTCGTAGATCACGTGGGCCGGAACGGTCGTCGCGCCATTCTGGGCGACGTCGGCGGAAACCTGCTCGGACGCCTCGAGGTCGAGATCCGTGCTCTTCAGCGCCAACTTTCCGTCCTTGGCTTCGATCAGCACATTGGCGAGGATCGGAATGGTGTTGCGCCGCTCGACGATGCGATGCACGTGCCCGAGGGCCTTGAGCAGGACCGAACGCTCGATGGTGACCTTCATCGCAAAAAATCCCGGATAAACGAACGCCTACGCCCCGAGCCGGGGGGGCGGACATTGCCAAGGCGAGAGCCGGGGCGCAAGCCGAAGCGCGGCCGCGCAGCCGGTTACCCAACGATTTTCGCTGCTTCGTCAATTCTGGCGTAAGCTTTACCAGCCCTTAAACCGCGGGCCTTACGCTCCGGGACCGGCGGGGCGCGTTTTGCCCGAGCTCCCTCACGGGGAGGCGCCGCGAGCGGGATCAGCGATGTTCGGCCGAGGCCGCAAGACACGCCGTGACCGGATCGAGCCGCGCCTCGATTCGCGCGGCGGGAGCGCCGCCGGAGGCGATCTTGCGCGCCGATCCAGCCGACCGCCCGCCAACCGCAGGCCGCAAGAGAAAGAACGCCCCCTCGCGATCCGCGTCGCGCTCGAAGCGCGGCAGACGGCGCCGTTCGCTCGTCGGCCACCTCGTCTATTGGGGCGTCGTGCTCTCGGTCTGGGGCGGCGTCTTCCTCGGCGGGCTTTTCGCCTATTACGCGAGCCAGCTGCCGCCGATCGATCAGCTCGCGGTGCCCAAGCGGCCGCCCAATATCGCCATCCTCTCCGACGACGGCGCGCTCATCGCCAATCGCGGCGACACGGGCGGCCCCGCGGTCAGGCTCATCGACCTGCCGCCCTATTTGCCCAAGGCGTTCGTGGCCATCGAGGACCGGCGGTTCTACGAGCATAACGGCGTCGATCCGATCGGCATGTCGCGGGCGCTTCTGCGCGACGTGACCGGCGGCGGCAGCATCGAGGGCGGCTCGACGCTGACCCAGCAGCTCGCCAAGAATCTGTTCCTCACCCGGGAGCGCACCCTGTCGCGCAAGATCCAGGAGGCGATCCTGGCGTTCTGGCTCGAGCGCCGCTACTCCAAGGATCAGATCCTCGAACTCTATCTGAACCGCGTCTATTTCGGCTCCGGCGCCTACGGGGTCGAGGCGGCGGCGCAGAAATATTTCGGCAAGAGCGCGCGGTTCGTGACGCTGTCGGAAGCCGCGGTGCTCGCCGGGCTCATGAAGTCGCCGACCAAGCTCGCGCCCAACCGCAACCTCCAGGGGGCCAACGAGCGCGCCGCGCAGGTCATCACGGCGATGGCCGAACAAGGCCATATCACCGAGGCGATGGCCAAGGCCGCGCTCGCCAATCCGGCTGAGGTCAAGCGCGACAAGAGCGCAGGCTCGATCAACTACGCGGCCGACTACGTGATGGACGCGCTCAACGACACGGTCGGCGCGATCGACGAGGACATCGTGGTGACGACCACGATCGATCTCAAGATGCAGGCCGAGGCCGAGCATGCGCTGACCGACGAACTCAATGCGAAAGGCGCCAAGTTCGGCGTCGAGCAGGGGGCGCTGGTGGCGCTCGATCCCAATGGCGCGGTCAAGGCGATGGTCGGCGGACGCAACTATGCCGACAGCCAGTTCAATCGCGCGGTCGCGGCCAAACGCCAGCCCGGCTCGTCGTTCAAGCCCTTCGTCTATCTCGCGGCGCTGGAGAAGGGGCTCACTCCCGACACGGTTCGTGACGACGCGCCGATCACAGTCAAAGGCTGGAGCCCGGAAAATTACTCGCGCGAATATTTCGGGCCTGTGACGCTCACCAAGGCGCTGGCGCTCTCGCTCAATACGGTCGCCGTGCGCCTCGGGCTGGAGGTCGGGCCGAAGGCGGTCGTCGCGGTCGCGCATCGGCTCGGCATCACTTCCGACCTCGACCCGGTTCCCTCGATCGCGCTCGGCTCCTCCGATGTGACGCCGCTCGAGATGGTTTCCGCCTATGCGGCGTTCGCCAATGGCGGCCTCGGCGTCCAGCCGCATGTGATCGCGCGCGTGCGCACGGCGAACGGCAAGCAGCTCTATGCGCGGCGCAATGCGAATTTCGGCCGCGTCATCGAGCCGCAATATGTCGCGATGATGAACCAGATGATGCAGGAGACCTTGCTGACCGGCACCGCTCGCAAGGCTGAACTGCCGGGGTGGCAGGCGGCGGGCAAAACCGGGACCAGCCAGGATTGGCGCGACGCCTGGTTCCTCGGCTACACGAGCTATCTGGTCGCCGGAGTCTGGCTCGGCAACGACGACAGCTCGCCGACCAAGAAAGTGTCGGGCGGCAATCTGCCGGTCGAAATCTGGAGCCGGTTCATGAAGGCGGCGCACGAGGGCGTGCCCGTCGCCGGCTTGCCGGCTGGGGCGTGGCGCAGCGCTGACGCGCAGAGCCCGGACGCTCCGCTTGCGCCTCCGCTCAACCTGATCGGCTCCCAGCTTGGGACCGGCGGACGCGGAGGGCGTGCGCCGCAGCCGGCTCCCCCGCCCCCGCGGGAGGCCTTCGCGCCGCAGCCAAGAGCCGTCGGCCCCAGAGGGGCGCCCGGCGGCGCCGACGACGGGCCGCTCCCGCCCGCCGAGATCCCGAATGCTCGCCGTGGCCCGCCGGCGCACGGCAAGGGGCTCATCGACAAGCTGTTCGGAACGCTGTGAGGAGCAAGCGCCCAGCATCAAAGCGACTCGGGATTGCCTCGGCGCGGCGAGGGCGCCAATCTGAAGCTTCGCCTATCCCGCCAGAGCGAGCGAGTGACTCCATGTCGAGGCCCATTGTTGCCTGCGCGACGTTGATCCTGGGGCTCTGCCTCGCGGGCGCGGCCGCGCGGGCCGACACCCTGCCGCTGCCCGACAATCTGACCGGATTCAGCACCCATGACGGCGAGGCCTACTTTGCCGAGAGCGACGCGCATGAGGCTTACTTTCCGCTCGCCAGCAACTTCCTGACCCAGAAGACGCAGGCCTATTGCGGCGTCGCGAGCATCGTCATGGTCTTGAATGCGCTTGGGCTGCCCGCGCCGGCGGTTCCCGAATACGAGCCCTACCGCACCTTCACCCAGGACAACGTGCTGAGCGAGCGGACGGACGTCGTTCTGCCGCGCGAAACCCTGGCGCACCAAGGCATGACGCTCGATCAGATCGGCGGGATTCTCGCCACGCAGCCCGTAAAGGCGGAAGTCCATCACGCGTCGGACAGCTCAGCCGACGAGTTCCGCAAGTTGGCCAGCGCGTATCTCCGGGAGCCTGGCCATTTCGTGATCGTCAACTATCTGCGCAAGGCGCTCGGCGAGCAAATCGGCGGCCATATTTCGCCGCTTGCCGCCTATGACGCAAAAGCCGACCGCTTCCTCATCCTCGATGTCGCCCGCTACAAATACCCGCCGGTCTGGGTGAAGACGGCCGACATGTTCGCCGCAATGAACACCCCCGACGCCGCCAACGAGAACAAGACCCGCGGATTCGTTCTGGTCACGGCGGCGCCCGTCCAATAGCGTCGTTCGGCCCACCGCGCCTAACGGCAGCGCGATGGTCCTGAGGCTCGGCTGGATTTCGGCCAGATCCTTCCGGTCATCCTGATGATGGCAGGCACAATCGTCGCCGCCTCGTTGGGACGCGTGCTCTATCAAATTGCGCTCAGCGTCACCGGCGACGACAAAGGCTTCTTCAGGATGTTCTCTCTCCTGATCCCGGCCCTGACGGCTTTGATATCGCTCGCTCTATCGTGGTGGATTTCCGATTTGCATTTTGCTGTCAGCTGGATGTTCTATGTCGGCTTGTTCGTCGTTTCGGCCTCACTCCTGTTTTTTTCGCTGGGGACAGCCGGCTCGACAATGATCAGGAGAGGACGTCGCTTTGGCCGGCAACACCCAAGTTCTGCTCGACCATCGGCCGACCGACAAGGTCTCGCCGGCCAATTTCCGCCTTGTCGAGACGCCGGTTCCGACGCCTGGGCCGGGCGAGGTGCTGGTGCGCCACACCTTCCTGTCGCTCGACCCCTACATGCGCGGGCGGCTCAGCGACGCGAAATCCTACGCCAAGCCGCAGGAAATCGGCGCGGTGATGGGCGGCGGGACGGTCGGAATCGTCGAGGCCTCGAACAATCCGCGCTTTCATCCGGGCGACGCGGTTGTCGGGATGGGCGGCTGGCAGCGCTACTCGGTGAGCGATGGCGCGAGCTTAAGGGTGGTCGACGCGAAGGCGGTTCCGATCCAGGCCTATCTCGGCCCGCTCGGCATGCCCGGCGTCACCGCCTGGTACGGCCTGAACAGGATCATCGCGCCGAAGGCGGGGGAAACGGTGCTGGTGTCGGCGGCGACCGGCGCGGTCGGCTCGGTGGTCGGCCAACTCGCCAAGCTCGCCGGCGCGCGGACGGTCGGCATCGCCGGCGGCCCGGAGAAATGCGCCTACGCCGCCAAGGAATTGGGCTATGACGCCTGGGTCGATCACAAGTCCCCGAACTTCGCCGAAGAGCTGAAAGCGGCGGTCTCGAACGGCGTCGACGGCCTGTTCGAGAATGTCGGCGGCGAACCGTTCCGCCAGGCGATGCGGCGGATCAACAATTTCGCCCGGATTGCGATCTGCGGGCTCATCGCCTCCTACGAGGGCGAGCCGACGCCGGCGCCCGACATGGGCCTCTTCCTCGTCAAGCGCTTCAAGATGGAAGGCTTCATCGTCTCGGACCATATGGACCTGTGGCCGAAGGCGATCGGCGAACTGGTCTCTCTTGCCGCCGCCAAGAAGCTCGAGTGGCGCGAGACGATCCACGACGGTCTCGAAAACGCGCCGCAAGCGCTGGTCGAGCTGCTGCGCGGTGGGAACTTCGGCAAGATGCTGGTCAAGGTCGATTGAGCCCTGGGCGCGGCCGCTATCGCAAGCGCTACGCCTCCTCGCCCCTCGTTTATTAAGCCCAGCCTGCACCAATGAGACTTGGCTCTTTTGAGTTGTACTCAAGCAGCCCAAAGCCTATTTAGCAGCCATGAAGCTCGGCGATTGGCTGAAGCGCCACCAAGTGTCGCGCACGGATTTCGCCCGCCGCATCGGCGTATCGCCCGGCGCGGTGACGCTGATCTGCCGCGAACACGGATCGTGGCTGTCGCGCGAAACCGCCGAGCGGATCGTCGCCGAGACGCAGGGCGCCGTCACGCCGAACGATTTTCTCAGCCCCGCGCTCCCCACGCCCAATGGATTCGACATGCTCAACCCCGTCGCCGACGCAATCGAGGCTTTCGCTCGTGGCGAGATCGTCGCCGTCACCGACGACGACGATCGCGAGAACGAGGGCGACCTGATCGTCGCCGCTTCGCTGTGCACCACCGAAAAGATGGCCTTCATCATCCGCAACTGCTGCGGCATCGTCTGCGTTCCGCTGACCGGCGAGGACGCGCGGCGGCTCAATCTCGCGCCGATGGTCGCGATCAACGACGCTCCCCTCGGCACCGCCTTCACCGTCTCGGTCGACGCGCGCCACGGGCTGACGACGGGCATTTCGGCCGAGCAGCGCACGAACACCGTGCGGGCGCTCGCCAATCGCAACATGGGCGCGAGCGATTTCGTCCGGCCTGGCCACGTCTTTCCCCTGGTCGCCAAGGATGGCGGCGTGCTCATGCGCTCCGGCCATACCGAGGCCGCGGTCGACCTCTGCAAGCTCGCCGGGCTTCCCCCGGTCGCCGTCATCTGCGAACTCGCCAATGACGACGGCACCGTGATGGTCGGCCCGCAGATCGAGGTCTTCGCCGACAAGCACAGAATCAAGCGCATTTCGGTGGCTGATCTCATCGCCTACCGCCAGGCGCGCGAGAAGCTGGTCGAGCGGGTCGCCTGCTTTCCGATTCAGACGCCGATCGGCGAGCTTCAGGGCTACGCCTATCGCACCCCGTTCGATCCGGTCCTGCATTTTGCTTTCGTCCATGGGGCCATCGGCGACGGGCGCGACGTGCCGGCGCGTCTGCATCGGGCCGACATTCTGGGCGACATTTTCGGCGCCGGCGCGATCCCCAAGGTGCTGAACCGCTTCAAGGCGGAAGGGCGCGGCGCGCTCGTCTACCTGCGCGACGGCGCGGCCGGCGTGCCGGCGAACCTGAGCGGGGCTCATGCGACCGGCTCGGACGAATCGCGCGAGACGCAATGGCGCGAGATCGGACTGGGGGCCCAGATCCTGCGCGACCTCGGGGTCACCTCGATCCGGCTGCGGACAGATAATCCACGCACCTATGTCGGGCTCTCTGGCTTCGGCATCGAGATCGCAGCGGTCGAGCCGATCGACTAGTACCTCGGCACGGAGGTTTTGACTTCTTTGACGTCAGCCTGATGCGCATGCAGGCTTCGGATAAGCGCGGCCCATTTTGGCGCGCGCTTTTTCGGTTGTGACCATCCACTTGATGCGGGCGCGCTCGGCGTTGCGTCGCTTCTCCCAAGCGGCGGTTTCGGCGACGAGGCGCGCGTAGCTTTCGATGCGCCGGTCGAGGCATTGGGAAGCCAGGACGCCGATCTCGATCTCCACCCTGTTCAGCCAACTTGCGTGCTTGGGGACATAGTGGAACTCCCGTCGACGCAGCACCCGTCGGGCTTCGTTGGCCGGAAAGGTCTGGTGGAGGGCGCCGAGCGAATGGGTCGACAGATTGTCGAGCGCCACGAGGATGCGCTCCGCCTCGGGATAGTGAACCTCGGCGAGTTCTCGCCATGCAGGTCGCGAAGTCTTCTGCGGCGCGCCGCTCGGTGACCTTCACCTTGCGCCCGGGGCGGTTCACGTCGAGGAAGACGAACAGGTTCGCCGTGCCGTTGCGCCGGTGCTCGCAGTCGTAGCGCTCGATCTGTCCCGGCTTGGCCGGGATCGGCAGGCGGGTCTCGCCGATGAGTTGAATTGGGCTCTCGTCGAAGCAAACCACGGGCCGCTTCGGGTCGGGCGCTTGGGCGTAGAGATCGAGCACGTCCTCCATGCGGGCGACGTAATCCGCGTCGAGGTGGGGAATGCACCCCATGTCCTTGCGCCACGGCTTGAGTTTGTTCTCGGCCAGACGCCGAGGCGCCGTCTCGCGCGACAGGCTCTCGTGGGTCGTCACCTTGACCAGCGCGTCCGCCAGCAGTTCCAGCGTCCAGCGGGCGCGGCCCGCCGGAGGGCTCGAGCAGGCGGTCGCCGCCAACAGAGCTTCCTGCTTGCCGGCGAGCTTGCGTTCCGCTCCGGGACGAGGATCTTCGCTCAGGGCGAGGTCAAGGCTGCTTTCGACGAAACGCCGCCTGGTCCGGTAGACCGTAGACCCGCCGACCCCGATGTTCGCTGCGATGTCCTCGTCGCCGACCCCCGCATCCGCGGCCAGAAGAATCTGCGCCCGCTTGAGTCTCCGCGCCGGAGGCTTGCCCCCGCTCAGCAGCGCCCCGAGTTCGTCGCGCTCGCATGGGGTCAACGTCACACGATAGCGTATGTTCATCGCAGCCTCCGCGCTGGAGGGCCCAGATGAATCGACAGTTGAATCAAATGTCTGGCGGCCGCCGGCCCGACTTCACGCCCAAGCAGGGCCAGGATCCGGCGTTCATCGACGTCTATGCGCGCCTAGATCGGCGGCCGCCGGCCGAAGCCGATATGCAACCGGACTTCGGCGTCACCCCGCCTTCGGTCCACCCCATGATTCTCACCCTCGAACCCGCAGGTCGCATTCGACGCGCGGCCCTCGGCGCGCCGCGAAGCGTCGAGGTCCTCGTCTCTCCCGAGGACTTACCGGTCTTGCAGGCTCAACCCCAACCGGTCACAACCTCCGTGCCGAGGTGCTAGTGGCTCACGTCATTGAGTTTGACGGGATTGTGTGAATCATTGCGTTGGCGATTGCGCGATGGAGAAGATTCGTGGCCAGGCAAGAGGTTTCCGTCAAGAAGCACGTCGTCAAGCTGAGCGAAGAGGAGCGCGCCCGGCTCGCCGACTTTATCCGCAGGGGCAAGCGCGCCGCGCATTTGCTGACGAAAGCTCGCATCCTTTCTGAAAGCGGACGTGTCGGAGGCCGGCGAG
This sequence comes from uncultured Alphaproteobacteria bacterium, assembly GCA_963802615.1. GTDB lineage: Bacteria > Pseudomonadota > Alphaproteobacteria > Rhizobiales > Beijerinckiaceae > Roseiarcus. Next base: position 3,152 of record CAWDKC010000013.1, on the reverse strand, counting down.
GGATGGAGCGACAGCCGGATCGCCGAGGCGCTGGACACCAGCATCCCGACGATCGAGCGAACGCGACGGCGCCTTGTCGTGGAAGGCTTCGAAGCCGTCCTGACGCGCAAGTACAATCCCAAATCGGCCCCGCGCCGGATTTTCGACGGCGCCGCGGAAGCCAAGCCGATCGCTCTGGCTTGCGGACCGGCCCCGGCCGGCCAGGCCAGATGGACGCTGCGTCTTTTGGAGGAGAAAGTCGTCGAGTTGCAGATCGTCGGGAGCGTCAGTGACAACACGATCGGGCGGACGCTCAAAAAAACATTCTCCAGCCCCATCGCAAGCCCCAATGGGTGATCGCGCCCGAGGCCAGCGCCGCCTTCGTCGCCAACATGGAAGACGTGCTGGAAGTCCACCAGAGGCCGCACGATCCCAAGCGCCCCCTCGTATGCCTCGATGAAACCTCGAAGCAACTCATCGTCGACAGGCGCGCGCCGATCGCGGCCACGCCAGGACAACCGGAGCGCCAGGACAACCGGAGCGCCAGGACAACCGGAGCGCCAGGACAACCGGAGCGCCAGGACAACCGGAGCGCTACGACTACGAATACGAGCGCAATGGCGTGGCTAATCTGTTCATGATGTTCGCGCCGCTCGAAGGCTGGCGGCGCGTGAAGGTCACCGACCGGCGCGCGGGCGACCGATTACGCCCACGCGCTCAAGGATTTGTCCGACATGCATTTTCCCGGCGCCGACAAGATCGTTCTGGTGCAGGACAATCTCAGCACGCACACGGCTGCCGTCGCTCTACCAAGCTTTTCCCGCCGCCGAAGCGCGCCGCCTCGTCGAACGATTCGAATCGGCATTACACGCCCAAGCACGGAAGCTGGCTCGACATGGCCGAATCCGAGTTCGCCGTCCTCTCGACCCAATGCCTCGATCGCCGCATCTCCGACAAGACGGATCTGGTCGCCGAAGTCGCCGCCTGGCAAAAGCGCCGCAACACCCTGCACGCCAAGGCGGATTGGCAATTCAAAACCGCCGACCCCCGCGTCAAGCTCGCAAGCCTATACCCTCAGTTCGTCTGACTCAGGCGACTAGTGGTCTGATTCATTCAGAGTGAAGGGATACAGGCTCTTCAGTTTGACGCGAGCGTCCTTGGTTGTGAAGCGCCAATCGGCGACGGCGCGATGAGTGTTTCGCTTCTCGACCCAGGCGGCGACCTCGCCGGCGATCGTCGGCTCGTCGGGAATGCGGCGATCGAGACACTGCGCGGCAAGGACGCCGAGTTCGGATTCGGCCAGGTTGAGCCAGGAGCCGTGTTTGGGCGTGTAATGCCATTCGAAGCGTTCGACCAAGCGCCTGGCCTCGGCGGCGGGAAAGGCTTGGTAAAGCGACGCGGCGGCGTGGGTGTTGAGATTATCCTGGACGAGGACGATCGTCTCGGCTTTGGCGAAGTGGACATCGGCCAGGTCCTTCAGAACCTGGGCATAGTCGATGGCGGTGCGCCGGTCGGTGACCTTGACGTGGCGCCAGCCTTCGATCGGCGCAAACATCATGAACAGATTGGCCGTGCCGTTGCGCTCGTATTCGCAATCGATCCGGGCTGGGCGCCCCGGCTGCATCGCGACCGGGAGGCGGGTTTCGGCGACAAGCTGCTTGGAGGTCTCGTCCAGACAAACCAGCGGACGATCGGGCTCGCGCGGCCGTGTATAGACCGACAGCACATCCTCCATCGCGGCTACGAACGCGCCGCTCGCCTTGGGCGGGATGACCCAGTATTTGCGGCGGTGCGGCTGAAGAGCGTTTTTTTGAGCGTGCGCTGGATCGTCGAGTCGCTGGCCGCCTCGACAATGCCAAGTTCGACCACCTTGCTCTCCAAAAGCCGCAAGCTCCAGCGTGCACACCCTTCAGGCGGTTTGGAGCAGGCCAGAGCGATCAGCCGCGCTTCCTTCTCGCCGTCGAAAATCCGCGGCACGGACGGCCGGGCTTGCGCCTTGCGGCTCAGGACCGCCTCGAGCCCTTCCTCCACCCATTGCTTGCGCACCCGATAGACCATGGAAACGCTGGTGTTGAGCGCATCGATGATCCGGCTGTCGCTCCAACCTTCGCCCTCTTCCGACGCGTCGGCCTTCAACAAGATGCGCGCCTTCAGAAGCCGCTGCGCTGAGCTCTTGCCCTTGCCAAGCATCGCTTCCAGCCGTCGGCGCTCCTCCGCGCTCAGCCGAACCACGTACCGCTTCACCGAAGGCGATCTTGCCGCCATCATCTCCTCCATCGCTCCAATCACGATGGACAACGAATCGCTAAATCCTTTCGAAATCGTTGAAGCGAGCCACTAGTTTCATCTCGACATCGCCGAGGTCCGAACTGCGCAAGGCAAACTCTCCCTCATCGTCGCCATCGACCGAACCTCGAAGCTCGCCTTCGTCGAGATGCACGAGAAGGTGGCGCGCCGCACCGCGGGGGACTTCCTGCGCCGCCTGATCGCCGCCGTCCCCTACAAGGTCCATACCGTCCTCACCGACAACGGAACCCACTTCACCACGCCAGGCAATACAAGCTCGGCGGCGCCGGACATCAAGGCCGCCCTCGACGCTGGAGAGCCTGTTTGGGCCCACGCCTTCGAATACGCCTGCGCCCAGAACGACGTCGATCATCGGCTGACCAAGCCCAGGCATCCATGGACCAATGGGCAAGTCGAACCCATGAACCGCACCCTCAAGGACGCGACCGTCAAACGCTGCTTCTATGAGACCCACGACCAGCTGCGAGCCCACCTGCAAAACTTCGTCGACGCCTACAACTTCGCCCGAAGGCTCAAGACCCTCAAAGGCCTCACCCCCCACGAGTTCATCTGCAAAGCCTGGACTTCACAGCCCCACAAATTCACAATCAACCCGCTCCAGCAAATGCCGGGAATAAAAATCTACTCCACCCCGCGCCCGTCCCCGCGCCGCCCGCACCGCCGTTCGCGGTCGAACTCTGTGCATAAACGCGTTTGACGCCCGATATGCTCACAGATCGAGGAAGCCGCGCCCCCCGCCGCGCCAGTGACGGTTCCCGTTCCGCCGGTCCCGCCGCCATTGCCGCCAGTAAAGGCGTTGCAGCCGGCCGGATTTGTTAAGTGAGACTGCGCGGCGCGTGGGTTGCGCACTTCAGCCTGCCGATTCC
>CAWDKC010000012.1:0-66181 GCA_963802615.1 uncultured Alphaproteobacteria bacterium | reverse complement strand
GCGTTCGCCGAGCTGTTTTTGAAGCGGAAGCTGTCGTTTCCAGTTTCGAGAATGTGGCAGCGGTAGGTAACGATCGAGCAGCGCGGTCGTCATCTTGGCGTCGCCGAACACGGCAGCCCACTCGCCGAAGCTGAGATTGGTCGTGATGATGACGCTGGCGCGCTCGTAGAGCTTGCTGAGCAGATGGAAGAGCAAGGCTCCGCCCGGGGCGCTGAATGGCAGGTAGCCGAGTTCGTCGAGGATGACGAGGTCCGAATAGGCAAGCCGCCCCGCGATCTGGCCGGGTTTGCCCTGAAGCTTCTCTTGTTCGAGAGCGTTGACGAGTTCGACGGTGGAGAAGAACCGGACGCGCTTGCGATGATGTTCGATGGCCTGGACGCCGATCGCCGTAGCGAGATGCGTTTTGCCTGTGCCGGGGCCGCCGACCAGGACGACATTGTGAGCATCTTCCAGGAACTCGCAACGATGGAGTTGACGTGTGAGCGCCTCGTTGACCTCGCTGCTGGCGAAGTCGAAGCCGGCGAGGTCGCGATACGTCGGAAAGCGCGCCGCCTTGAGCTGGCAGGCCGTTGATCTGACCTCTCTGTCAGCCGTCTCCGCCTTCAGAAGCTGCGACAGGATCGGCACAGCGGCTTCGAAGGCCGGGGAGCCTTGTTCGGTCAGATCGCCGACGGCTTGAGCCATCCCGTGCATTTTGAGGGTGCGTGAGCCATGATGACAACGGCGCCGGCGGCGGGATTATGACGCATGGCGCGCCTCCCGGGCTTTACCCAGGGCGTCATAGCGCTCGACGTTGGCTTGCGGCTCGGTGGTCAAGGCCAAAGCCTGCGGCGCCTTTGTTGGAGGCGTGTCCATGGGCTTGCCGTCGACCCGGCGATGAAGCAGGTTCAGGATAGGGGTCTTCGTCGGGGCGCCGGCCTCCAGCGCCAGTTCGACCGCGGCGAGCACGGCCTGTTCGTCATGCTGGAGAACCAGGGCGAGGATCTCGGCCATCCCGCGGTCGCCGCCCGGCGTCTTGAGCATGCGCTGCTGCAAAGCCCGGAAGGCGGGCGGCAGTTCGGCGAAGGGCGCGCCGTTGCGCAGGGCTCCCGGCTTGCGTTGAATGACCGCCAGATCGTGCCGCCAATCCTAACCGTTGTGGTGCTCTTCTGTTGGGGGGAGCGGGCAAAGACGCGACGATGCTCGCAAACCATCTGCCCTTCGGCGGCGACGACAATGCGGTCGGGATACACCCGTAAGCTGACTGGGCGATTGGCGAAGGACGCCGGCACGCTGTAGCGATTCCGATCCATGTGGACCAGGCATGTCGGCGAGACCCGCTTGGCGTATTCGACGAAGCCGTCGAATGGCCGGGGAAGCTGGATCAGGCGCCCGACTTCTTCGGCCCAGGCGTCGGCTATCGCACCCGGTTGCGAGCCGGTAGAGTCTGGGCCCACAGTTCCCGGCAGCGCGTCTCCAGCCAGTCGTTCAGCGCCGCCAGGGAGGGGAAGTCGGGCATCGGCCGCCAGAGCCGATGGCGGGCGTGCCTCGAACGTTCTTCTCGATCCGCCCCTTCTCCCAACCGGACGCCGGATTGCAGAAATCGGCCTCGAACAGGAAGTGGCTGACCATGGCCGAGAACCGCGCGTTGACCTGGCGCTCCTTTCCACGCCCGATCTTGTCGACCGCGGTTCGCATATTGTCGTAGACGCCGCGCCGCGGCACGCCGCCCAGGACCCGGAAGGCGTGGTTATGGGCGTCGAACAGCATCTCGTGGGTCTGCTGCGGATAGGCCCGGAGGATGAAAGCGCGGCTATAGGAGAGCTTGACGTGAGCGACCTGCAATTTGGTCCGCTCGCCGCCGATGACCGCCCAATCTTCCGACCCGTCGAACTGGAATGCTTCACCCGGCAAAAACGCCAGCGGCACGAACACGCCGCGGCCGCACGTCTTCTGTTCTCGCTGGCGGGCGGCCCTCCAGTCGCGAGCGAAAGCGGCCACGCGATTGTATGAGCCGTCGTAGCCCAGCGCGCTCAGGTCGGCGTGCAGTTGCAGAACCGTCCGCTTCTGCTTGCGGGACTTTCCCGCCTCCTGCCGCAGCCTCTGCGACAGCTTGTCGGCGTAGGCGTCGAGCTTGCCCGCGCGGTCGGCAATATTGAACTTCGGCTCGACGCTGTCAGAGCGCAGGGATTGGCGGACCGTGGTCCTCGAAAGCCCGGTGCGCCGCGCTATGTCCCGGATCGAATAATGATCCCGATAGCGCCAGCGTCGGATGACGCTCAATAACTCCATGTCGATCCCTCCGATGCCCCCGCGTAGGCCAAGCGGGCTAGGTTCGAACATCGGTCTGTTCTCGGTGGAAAAACCCGTGGCGCTGGAGTGGGCCCCTTGGGGCGGACAGGGATCAGGCCGCTGATTTGACCGTGGGCCGGGGGTTGCGATCCTCGAACTGTTGCGGGCTGAGATAGCCCAGGGCGGAATGGAGACGGCGCCGGTTGTAGACCTCGTCGATGAACCGCGGAAGGTCCTGGGCGACATCGGCGAAGGTTTCGTAGGCCATCGGATAGACGGCTTCGACCTTGAGGGTCTTCATGAAGCTCTCGGCCTTGGCGTTGTCGTAAGGGTTGCCTCTGCGCCCCATCGAACCGACAAGACCGCAGCGAAGCAAGGCTTCCCGATAGGCCTGAGCGGCGTATTGCGAACCACGATCCGAGTGGTGGACACAGCCGGGAGGAGGCCTGCGGCGCTCGATCGCGGCGTTGAGCGCGGCGAGCGTCAGGCGGACGTCGATCGAGCGGCTGATCGCATAGCCGACGGCCCGACGCGACCAGGCGTCGAGAATGACCGCGACGTAAGCGAAGCCTTCGACGACGGCGACATAGGTTATGTCCGCGACCCAGAGCTGGTTCGGTCCATCGATCGTCAAGTCCTTGGTCGATTGGGGTAGATCGGCTGGTCATGGTCGCTGTCGGTTGTGGCGACATAGCGGCGCCGCCGGCGAGGCTGAAGGTCATGTTCGCGCATCAGCCGGCGGATCGTCTTGTGATTGACGATCATATCCGCGATGTCGAAGCTCGGCGCGAACCCGCCGCCAGCCATAGAACTCGAACTCGTCGCAGATCCCGGAGATCGCCTCGACGATCGCGGTGTCGTCCTGCGCGACGGTCGGTTCGTCGTAGAAGGTCGAGCGGGCGATTCCCATCAGCCGGCATCCTTCTGCGACGCTGAGACCCCGGGGCCGACCACGACGGACGTAGTCGCGCTTCTCGGCCGCGGTGCGCTTTTCGCAGCCCCCTTTAGAAACTCGAGCTCCAAAGCCTGCTTGCCGACGAGACGCTCGAGCGCCGCGATCCGGGCTTCGTATTGCTGGAGCAGATCCGCGGCGGCGGCATCCTCATCGAAGTCGCCGGCCTCGTACTTCTGCACCCAGACCCGGATCAGGTTTCGGCAGATGTCATGGCGCTTGGCGAGCCCGTGAAGGGTCTCGCCGGCCAGGAACTCCTGAGCGACCTGGCGCTTGAACTCGATGCTGTGGGTGCGGTGCTTGGCCATGGGCTTCCTTCGTTCGAAAGCCCGGCTCGACGGTCAATTCCAATTCGCCCGATTGTCCGCCCCAAAGGGCCCACTCCACTTCCTGCCTTCCCGCGCCCCGGAGTTGAACCCGGTCGAGAACGTCTGGCGCTATCTCCGTCAGAACTGGATCTCAAACACCGTCTTCGAAAATTACGACGCCATTGTCGACGCGGCCTGCGACGCATGGCGCAAGCTGACCGCCAAGTCCGAAACCATCACATCCATCGGGTTGCGAGACTCGGCCCACGTCGGTCAGCCGCTATGACCTTTGGTATTAGTGTGTTTGGGCCTAGGCCGCGCCACGAGTTAACGAGGGCGATGCGGACGGCAGACGTGTCCGAGCTACCGGTGCAGAAGCGATGGTCATCCCGGGCCGTTTTGGGCCGCCCATACAGCTCGCAGACCGTGCGGAAACTCGGCGTGAGCGGGTTCCTTCGCGGCGTTGGCGACGTTAGAATCGCGCAGGGACTCAGATCGCCGGATTCGGACGGGACCAGCTTCTGTTGTTGCCGGAGGCGGTTGACGATTTCGTCGAGGCCGACAATCCGGTTCGGTTCATCGACGCCTTCGTTGATGGGCTGGGTCTTGCGGGCGCCGGGTTCGCGCGGGTCGAAGCCAAGGCGACGGGGAGGCCGGGCTAGGCCCCATCGCCTCGCCTCAGGCTGCGAGGGCGGCGATCATCGTCTCGACGCCGAGGAGGTTGAGGGCGCGGCGCAAATTGTAGGCGAGCGCCGTCAGGCTGAACTCGGCGCGCACGTTGGCGAGGCCGCGCATGAGAAAGGCGCCTTGATCCATCCACTGCTTGATGCTGCCGAACGGATGCTCGACGACTTCGCGGCGACGGTCGAGAATCTCCGGCCTCTTCTTCAGGCGCTCGGCCATGCGATCGAGCACGGCCTCGTTTTCGAGGCGAGAAACGGAGCGCACGTCGTTCGTGCATCGCGCGCGGATCGGGCAGTCGCGACAGGCTCGTCGATTGCCGTAATCGACTTTGGCGAGATCGCGCAGCCGGCCGTGGCGGATCGGCGTCAGCGCCTGCCCGGCCGGGCAGACATAGGCGTCGCGCCCCACGTCGTAGCGAAACTCGTCCTTGCGGAAGAAGCCTTCGCGCACCGAGGAGCCGCGTTGCGGTCGGGGAACGTGCGGAATGCAGCCGGCCTTCTCGCAGGCCTCGATGTCCTCGATCTTGAAGTCGCCGCGATCGGCGACGACGGCGATCGTCTCGACGCCCAGAATCTCGCGGGCCGGTCCTGCGGTCTGCGTCAGCAGGCCCATGTCGACGACCTGGTTGGTCACCGCCTGTTCGACGATCAGCTTGTTCTTCGCGTCGACCGCCACTTGAATGTTATAGCCGACCGCGACCTTGGTATGCGCGGCCATGGCTCGGCTGTCGGGATCGGTCAGCGAGATCTGGTTCTCGCCGGTCCGCTCGAGTTGCGCCAGCATCGCTTGGTAGCGGCCGCGCTTCTCACTGAGCGCCGCGATCTTCTCGGCGAGACTCTTCGTGCGCGCTCCACCATTTGTCGCCCCGTCCTCGACGTCGCCATGGTCGAGCCGTTCGAGGTATTCGTTCAACCGCTCATCGGCGGCGCGGATGAACGCTTGCAGCGAAGAGCGGGTGAAGTTGCGGTCCTTGTTGTTGACCGCCTTGATGCGGGTTCCGTCGACCGCCAGCAGTTCGCGGCCGTAGAGGTCGAGCCGCCGGCGCAGCAGTACGAACTGGCGGAAAACGCCGCGAAACGCCGCGCGATTGTCGCGTCGGAAGTCCGCGATCGTCTTGAAGTCCGGCTTGAGGCCGCCCACCAGCCAGATGACCTCGATATTGCGCTGGGCTTCAAGCTCCAGCCGACGGCTCGATCGAACCCGGTTCAGATAGCCATAGATGTAGAGCTTCAAGAGATCGCCGGGCGCATTGCCCGGCCTCCCCGTCGCCTTCGCTTCGACCCGCGCGAACCCGGCGCCCGCAAGACCCAGCCCATCAACGAAGGCGTCGATGAACCGAACCGGATTGTCGGCCTCGACGGAATTGTCAACCGCCTCCGGCAACAACAGAAGCTGGTCCCGTCCGAATCCGGCGATCTGAGTTCTGCGCAATTCTAACCTCGCCAACGCCGCGAAGGAATCCGCTCACGCCGAGTGTCCGCACGGTCTGCTCGCCATGCGCACCCCCTCTCGGGCTTCTGTCCGGCGCATCCAACCCCCCCCAAAAAAGGTCGGATCTACCGGACAGATCGTGCGCTACCTAAACCGGACATATCGTCTGCTGGCGACACAAATTTCGACACAAATTTCGATGCGCCGTCTCGCATCGGCGTTCCCGTTCGTGCGGCTATTGCGCCAGCGTGCAGCCGCCCGCGCCAGGCGGCCGGAAGGCGTCGGCGGCCGGAATCTTGGCGACGACCGTCAGATAATCCCACGGATATTTCGATTCCGCGGGCGTCTTCACCCGCATCAGATAGCGGTCATAGAGCACCCGTCCGTCGGCGCGAATCGTTCCATTGGCGGTGAAAACATCGTAGATCGGCGCCTGGCGCATCGCCTTCATCACCGCCGCCGTTTCGTCCGTTCCAGCCTTGGCGACGGCTTCGAGATAGTGGCGAACCGAGGAATAGAGCGCGACCTGGTTGTCGTTGGGCATGCGGCCCCGCCGGCCGTAGAAACGCTTGGCGAATTCGCGGGTCTTGTCGTCTAGGTCCCAGTACCAGGACTGCATGAAGGTGAGGCCATGCGCGACCTCGAGGCCGGCCGCGTTGACGTCGCTCAGATAGGTGATCGGCGTCGCCAGATATTGCCCCTCGGCGAGGTTGAACTCGCTCGCCTGTTTCAGCGCATTGGAGAGATCGGCGCCGGTGATCGCGAACACGATCACCTTGGCCTTCGAGGCCTGGGCGGCGATGAGAAACGAACTGAAATCGGCGGTGTTGAGCGGCGAGCGGAGGCTCCCGACAACGGTTCCACCGGCCTTGGCGATGGCGTCGCGCGCGTCGGCCTCGAGGGAAGCGCCGAAGGCGTAATCGGCGGTGATGAAGAAGAAGCTGTCGAGCTTCTGCTTGATGAGAAGGCGCATCAGCGCGACGCCGTTCGACCAATTGTCGGCGTTCCACTGGATTCCGTTGGGCGAGCAGGCCTTGCCGGTGAGGTCGGATGAGGAGGCCGAATTGAAGATGACGATCCGGTCGCGAGTCTTGGCCAGGTCCTGAACCGCCAGCCCCACGCCCGAATTGGTGATGTCGAAGATCGCCCGCACCCCACGCTCGTCATACCATTGCCGCGCGATGGCGAGGCCGACATCAACCTTGTTCTGATGATCGGCGACCAGGAGTTCTATTGGCTTGCCCAGCACGGAGCCGCCGAAATCCTCGACCGCCATTCTCGCGCTCTCCGCTCCGCCCGGTCCTGACAAATCGGCATAGGGGCCAGACTCGTCGTTGAGAACGCCGATCCGGAAGGCTTCGTCCGCGCACGCCGGGGCGGCAAGGGTCAAGAGTAGAGAGAAGGCGAAAATTTGCCGAAGCATCGCGCGGCTCCTGGGCGTCGAGGGACAGGCTCCGACAATTGTAGGGGAAACGCAATCGCGCCCCGGCGTCAGGCGCCGCTTCAGCGCGACGAGACGTCAGAATTGACCGCGCGCTGTCGTCGTCGCGTCACCCCGCGGCAAAGCTGCGCGGCGCCGGGCTGATCACCTTGGCGGCGTCGTCGGCAATCTCCATCACCGCCAGTCCCCGCTCGTTGGTTCCGTCGGCGCGGAAGCGGAACACCCCGTCGGCGCCGTTGAAGCCCGATATGTTGGTCAGCGCCGCCTGGCTGAACGGGTCCGCCCCTCCGCTGCGGGCGAGGGCGGCGGCCAGCGTCACCGCGTCATAGGCGAGCGTCGCGAGGCGGGCCGGCGCGCTGGTGAATTTGGCCTTGTAGCGCTGCGCGAAGGCGTCGAAGCCGGAATTGTCGGGCGCGGAAAACCACGCGCCCTGCATCTGCGGCAATTTCAGCACCCGCGGGTCGTTCCAGACGCCGGTTCCCAAAAACTTGGTTTTTACGCCGGCCGACCCCAAAGCGTTCGCGACCGCGGGCATGGCGTCGGCCTGCTCGGGAATGAAGAGCGCGTCGATCTGGCCCTGAACCGCGGCCACTTGTTGCGCCGCGACCGCCATCTGGCCGGTCGCGTAGCGGGCGGCCACCACCATTTGCACGTTCAGACTTTGCGCTCTGTCCTGGAAACGGTCCGCGGCGACATTGCCGTAGTCATTCTGGGGAGCCATGATCCCGAATGACTTCTTGCCGCTCGAGACGGCGTATTGAAGGATCCGGTCGACGTAACCCTGGATCAGGAAGGACAGGAGATAAACGCCCGGGGCCGCGACGCTGACATCGGTCGAGAAAGCGATCATCGGCCGGCCTGCCGATTTCGCCGCCGCCGCCGCCGACCGCACATCGTTGGCGAATACAGGCCCGAGGATCAGTTGAGCCCCCGCGCCCAGTTCCGATTGGGCCGCCTGGGCGGCGGCGTCGGCGGTCGAATGGTCGTCCTCGACCATCAGCGTGATGTAGGGACCGGCAAAATCGCTGATCGCCAGTTGCGCCGCATTGCGCATTGAGCCCCCGATCGGGCTTGGGGCCCCGTTCTGGGTCAGCGGCAGGATCAGTCCGACCCGAACCGGGCCTGTGCCCATGGTCTCGCCGACCAGCGGGCCGCCTGCGGGCGGAGCGGCCGGAATTGGGGCGCCGCCCCCCTCGTTCGGCATTTCGAGGCCGGCCGAATTGCAACCCGCAAGCGTCAAGGTCAGCCCGCCGCCAAGCAAGGCGCGCCTCGTCACGCCTCGTTTTGCTGCCGGCTGCTGAGCGGCAAACCTCATACCCACCCCTCGTCTGAGTCCCGCTGGCGCCGGGCAAGCGCGTTGGGTCCTAGGATCGCTTATCGGCGCGCGACAGAGGCGATGGGCCGCCTGTCGGTGGAAATTGTGGCATTTTCACCTGCGCTTGGCTATGCGTCGATCATTGAGCCAGCCACACGCTTGGCGGATTAAAGCGCAAATGACCGTGGCGAAAGCTCCCCAGTCCGACAGCATCAAGACTGTTCGCTCGAGCCGAACCTTCCACATTGGCGACGCAACCTTGCCGGCGGCGACGCTCGATCCCGGTCTTTACGTCGTGGCGACGCCGATTGGCAACCTCGCCGACGTGACGCTGCGCGCTTTGGCGATGCTGGCTGGCGCGGATGCGATCCTGGCCGAGGACACCCGCGTGTCGCGCACGCTGCTCGCACGCTACGGCATTGAGAGGCCGCTCTCGCCCTATCATGAGCACAATGCCGCCGAAGCGCGCCCCCGCGCGCTGAAGCGCATCGCCGAGGGCCAAGCGCTGGCGCTCATTTCCGACGCCGGGACGCCGCTCATTTCCGATCCGGGCTATAAACTCGTCGCCGAGGCGATCGAACTCGGCCTCGCTGTCATCGCGGCGCCGGGCCCGTCCGCGGCCCTCGCCGCCCTTTGCGTCGCCGGTCTGCCGACCGACCGGTTCTATTTCGAGGGATTCCTTCCGCCCCGGCAATCGGCGCGGCGTGAGCGGATCAACGCGCTCGCCGCCGTGCCCGGCACGCTCATTTTCTATGAAGCCGCGGGGCGGCTCGCCGAAACGCTCGCCGACCTTGCGCATGAGCTTGGGCCTCGGCCCGCGGCGGTGGCGCGCGAATTGACCAAGCTGCATGAGGAGGTGAAGCGCGGCGCGCTCGACACGCTCGCCGCCGAATATTCCACGGGCGAAACGCCCAGGGGCGAGATCGTCATCGTCGTCGGCGCAACCGAAGCGCGCCCGGTGATTTCCGAGGCCGCGCTCGACCGGGAAATCGCCGAGCAGCTCACGAACCTGTCGGTCAAGGACGCCGCCGCGGCGATCGCGGCGAAGCACGGGCTGCCGAGACGGCAGGTTTACGCGCGCGCGCTGGCGATCGCCGGCGCTCAGCGATGAGAAGCCGGGCCGACCAGGGCGCCGAGCGCCGGCGCGGCGCGCATCTTTATGGCCTCAAGGCCGAATTCGATCGCGGCGCTGCTTCTGCGCCTCAAGGGTTACACGATTCTCGCACGACGGTTTGTCGTCTCCGGCGGCGAAATCGACCTCATCGCGCGCCGAGGCGGCTCGATCGCCTTCGTCGAGGTCAAGGCGCGGGCCGATCTCGAAGTCGCGGCGATGGCGATCAGCGCCGCCAAACGGCGACGAATTGCCCGCGCCACGCGCGTATGGCTCACGCGAAACCCATGGGCGGCGGGCCTGACCTTGCGGGGCGACGCCGTCTTCGTCGCGCGGGGGCGGCTTCCCCGTCACGAGCCGGACGCGTATAGGCTTGAGATCGACTGATCCCTGAAATCCGCTTCTCGCTCTCGACCGGACGCCCATGCCCCTGACCGTCGCCGTGCAGATGGACCCGATCGAGCGCATCCGCATCGCCGGCGATTCGACCTTTGCGCTCCTTCTCGAAGCCCAGGCGCGCGGTCATAGCATCCTGCACTACACGCCTGATCGGCTAAGACTTAACGGAACGCGCGTCGAGGCGATGGCCGAGCCGCTGACAGTCAAGGACGTCGAGGGCGAGCACGCGCGCCTCGGCGAGGCGAAGCTCGTCGATCTGTCGACGGTCGACGTGGTTTTGTTGCGCCAGGACCCGCCGTTCGACCTCGCCTATATCGCCACGACCCACTTTCTCGAGCGGATTCAGCCGCAAACGCTGGTCGTCAACGATCCGCGCGGCGTGCGCGATTCGCCCGGAAAAACTGTTCGTGATGGATTTCCCCGAGCTCATGCCGCCGACCCTGATCGCGCGCGACAAGGCGGCGATCGAGGCGTTCCGCGATAAGCATGGCGAAGTGGTGATGAAGCCGCTCTATGGTTTCGGCGGCGCCTCGGTGTTCAAGGTCGCCGTCCAGGACCCGAATTTCGGCTCGCTGTTCGACCTGTTCGCCACGACCTTTCGCGAGCCCTGGGTGATCCAGAAGTTCCTCCCCGCGGTGGCGCTGGGGGACAAGCGGATCATTCTCGTCGACGGCGAGGCCAGAGGCCTGGTCAACCGGGTGCCCTCGGGCGACGATATCCGTTCGAACATGGTGCGCGGCGGTGCAGCGAAGGAGGGCCGAGCTCACCGCGCGCGAGCGGGAGATATGTTCGACGATCGGGCCGGAACTCAGGCGGCGAGGTCTTCTGTTCGTGGGCATTGATGTCATCGACGGCTATCTGACGGAGATCAATGTCACTTCGCCGACCGGAATCCGCGCCATCAAGAGGCTCGGCGGACCCGATCTTGCCGTCGCGATCTGGGACGCCATCGAGGCCAAAGTCGGCAAAGCCTGACAATTCTGTCGAAACCCGGCTGGCCTTGCGATTCCCAGGCCGAGGGAGGATATACCTCCAATGTCAGACACAGAGGTCCCCGCCGTCGAACGCCGCGCGCGCGTTCAGCCGACGCTGAAGGCCGTCGAGCGGGTCAAGCTTCTCGACCAGTTCGCCTCCCTCCATAAACAGCATCCGAACGACCCCGCCGCGTTCCGCCGCGCCGCCGTCGAGATTTTGCGAGTCGCGCTCGACGCCGGACGGGATGAAGCGCGCCGGACTCTGGAAGCAGGCGGGACCGGCCGAGCCTGCGCAGAGACGCTGAGCGCCGAGACCGACGAATTGCTGCGCGTTGGACTCGGCAATGGCCGCGCGCTGGCTCGCCTCGACGCAATCGGGCAGGACGCTGCCGACGATCGTCGCGGTCGGCGGCTATGGGCGCGGCATGCTGGCGCCCTTTTCGGACGTCGACGTGCTGTTCCTGATGCCCGACAAGACGCCGCCCGGCGTGGCGCAAGTGGTCGAGGCGCTGCTCTATGTGCTGTGGGACCTCAAGCTCAAGGTCGGGCACGCGACGCGAACTGTCGACGAATGCCTGAAACAGGCGCGCGCCGACATGACCATCCGCACCACGCTCCTCGAGGCGCGGTTCATCACCGGCGACAAGGGGCTGTTCGAGAAGCTGACAACCCGGTTCGACAAGGAGATCGTAGCCAAGACGGCGGCCGAGTTTGTCGCCGCCAAGCTGGCGGAACGCGAAACCCGAGTGAGGAAGGCGGGGGCCTCGCGCTACCTCGTCGAGCCGAACGTCAAGGAGGGCAAGGGGGGCTTACGCGATCTCAACACGCTGTTTTGGATCTCCAAATACGTCTACCGCGTTCAGAACCCGAGCGAACTCGTGGCCGCCGGGCTGTTCTCCGCGCGGGAGTTCTCGCTGGCTCGCCGATGCGAGGAATTCCTCTGGACCGTGCGCTGCCGGCTCCACTTTCTCGCCGGCCGGGCGGAGGAGCGGCTGAGCTTCGACGTTCAACGGCCAATCGCCCGTCAGCTGGGCTATTCGACCCGCGCGGGCCTGATCGACGTCGAACGGTTCATGAAGCACTATTTCCTTATCGCCAAGGACGTCGGCGATCTGACCGCGATCGTGTGCGCGGCGCTGGAGGAGCGACACGCCAAAACGACGCCTGCGTTCGGCCGCCTCGTCGGACGCTTGCGCCGACGGGCCCGCGCGATCGCGGACGCCAAGGATTTCAAGGTCGACAACGATCGCGTCAACGTCATCCGCGACGACGCGTTCGAGCGCGATCCGGTGAACCTCATCCGCCTGTTCTGGATCGCCGACCGATCGAATCTGCCGATCCACCCGAACGCGACCCGGCTGGTGACGCAATCCTTGAAGCGCATCGACGCCCGCTTGCGCGAGGACAAGGAGGCGAACCGCCTCTTCCTCGAAACCCTTACCTCGCGCAACGCCCCCGAAATCGCGCTCCGGCGCATGAACGAAGCCGGCGTGCTCGGCCGGTTCATCCCCGATTTCGGTCGCGTCGTCGGCATGATGCAGTTCTCGATGTACCATCATTACACGGTCGATGAGCATCTCATTCGCGCCGTCGGCGAACTCAGCGCGATCGAAGCGGGGCGGCCTGGCGAGGAACTGCCGCTCGCCACCAAGATCATGCCGCAGATCGCCCATCGCACCGAGCTTTATCTTGCGACGTTCCTGCACGACATCGCCAAGGGGCGCGGGGTCGATCATTCACGCGCCGGCGTCGAGGTGGCGCGCAAGCTCGGGCTTCGTCTCGGACTCACCGCCGCCAATGCCGAACGCGTGGCGTGGCTGGTCGAGCAGCATCTCATCATGTCCAACATGGCGCAGGGCCGCGACCTGTTCGATCCGAAAACCACGGAGGCGCTGTCGGCGATCGTGCAGACCCAAGAGCGCCTGAAGATGCTGCTGACGCTCACCGTCGCCGACATTCGGGCGGTGGGACCCGGCGTCTGGAACGGTTGGAAGGGTCAGCTTCTGCGCACGCTCTATTGGGAGACCGAGGTCGTGCTAGGCGGCGGCCACTCGGTGATCGATCGCCAGGCGCGCGTGGAAGCGGCGCAGGCGGCCCTGCGTCGCTTGCTTCCGGAATGGTCGGATCCCGAGTTCGGCGCCTACGCCCAGCGTCATTATCCAGCCTACTGGCTGAAGGTGGAGCCCGTCCGGCAGGCGGCTCACGCCAAACTGCTGCATGCGATGGCCGCCGAAACCCGCTCGCTGGCGACGGAAGTCACCACCGACGCCTTTCATGGCGTGACTGCGGTGACCGTGGTCGCGCCCGACCATCCGCGTCTCCTGACTGGCATCGCCGGCGGATGCGCCGCGGCCGGGGGCAACATCGTCGACGCCCAGATTTTCACCACCACCGACGGCCGCGCCCTCGACACGATTTTCGTTTCCCGCGCTTTCGAGCTCGACGAGGACGAATTGCGGCGAGGCCGACGGATCGCCTCCAACATCGAGAAGACGCTGCGCGGCGAAGTCCGGCTGGCGGAAATGACGCCGTCGAAACAGACCCGCGACGATCGGCATGACGCATTCGCGATCGAGCCGGAGGTGACGGTCGACAACAATCTTTCTCGCCGCTATACGGTGGTCGAAGTATCGGGCCTCGACCGGCCTGGCCTCCTACGCGATCTGACCGCCTCGCTGTCGAGCCTTAATCTCAACATCGGCTCGGCCCATATTGTCACCTTCGGCGAAAAGGCGGTGGACTCGTTCTACCTGACTGATCTGACCGGGCAGAAGATCAATGCCCCGGCGCGGCAGGCGGCGATCACACGGCGGCTGCTGGCGGACTTCGCCAAGGACTGAGCGGCGTCGACAGCGGAGGATTTACAACTCCCCGCGCGCTTGATTTTTGGCTCGTCAGCCCTGATATCCGTCGCAAATTCCGATGGGGTTCATAAAACGATGGGTAATGACCACGCCGATCGCGGCGCAGATGCGTCCGCGCGACAAGACCAGGACTTGGCCGCAGAAGCCGCTCGGGCCGAGACCGGCGAGCCGGACGTCCTCGCGGTGATCGAGGCGCTGAACGCCGAAAACAGCCAATTGAAGGACCGCGTGCTGCGCACCCTGGCGGAGATGGAGAATCTGCGCCGGCGCACCGAGCGGGAGGTGTCGGACGCCAAGACCTATGGCGTGACGGGCTTTGCGCGCGACATGTTGACCGTGGTCGACAACCTTTCGCGCGCGCTCGAGCATGTGCCGGCGGAGGCCCGGGCGAGCGCCGATCCCACGATCCGCTCGTTGATCGAGGGCGTCGAATTGACCGCGCGCGATCTGGAGGCGGCGCTCGGTCGCCACGGGGTGAATAAGCTCGATCCCAAGGGCCAGAGATTCGACCCCAATTTTCACCAGGCGATCTTCGAGGCGCCCGACGAGACGGTTCCCTCGGGCACGGTCTCCCAGGTGGTTCAGAGCGGCTGGACGATCGGCGATCGGGTGCTGCGGCCGGCGATGGTCGGCGTCTCCAAGGGCGGGCCGAGAGCCGCGCCGAGGCAGGAGCCGGCGTCCAGCGGCGAATAGCCCCTGGCGCTATCGAGGCCTCGCACTTAAGGTTGTATTTGGCGCCTCGGATCGGCTTCGCCGGCTCGCCGCGGCGCCGGTTCCGTCGGCGCGATTGGCGCGCTAGTTTAGTCTCGACCCTTAAGCCTGAACCAAGACCCGAGTCCCATGTCCTTCGCCCGCTATCCCTCGCTCATCGATAAAGTCGTCTTCGTCACCGGCGGCGGGTCGGGCATCGGCGCGGCGATGGTCGAGGCCTTCGCCGAGCAGAAGGCCAATGTGGCTTTTGTCGACATCGCGGTCGAAGCGTCCAAGGAGCTGGTCGGGAAGATCGGCGCCTCCCACCCGCCGCCGCTGTTTCTTCAGTGCGATCTGACCGACGTCGCCGCGCTCGAAACGGCGATGGAGGAGGTTCGCCAGCGCATGGGGCCGATCGCCGTGCTCGTCAACAACGCCGCCAACGACCAGCGCCAGGCGGCGGACGAAGTGAGCGAGGAGGATTGGGATCGGACGATGGCGCTCAACCTCAAGCATCAGTTCTTCGCCGCCCAGATCGCGCGACGCTCGATGCGTGAGCTTGGCGGCGGAGCGATCGTCAATTTCTCCTCGACCGCCTGGATGATCGGAGTTCCCCGATTGTCGGTTTACGCCACCGCCAAGGCCGCCGTTATAGGCTTGACGAACAGTCTCGCGCGCGAGTTCGGCCCCGACAACATCCGCGTCAACGCGATCGCCCCCGGCGCAGTGATCACCGAGCGGCAGCGCCGCCTGTGGATGGGCGAGAAGGAGATCGCCGACTTTCGCGCGCATCAATGCATCAACCGAACCTTGCTCGCCGAAGATGTCGCGCGCCTGGCGCTCTTTCTGTCTTCCGACGACAGCGCGATGATTACTAAGCAATGCTACCAGGTCGATGGCGGGCTGCGGTAGTCCTCTCGACAAAAATGGACTTGATCGTGCGACCTTCCGGGCGCATCTTGCCAATTCTACGGCGGCCATAACAAAGACCGCCCGAATAGGGGAGAGAACGATGACGATTGCCCGCATTCTCGCCGAAAAGGGGCGCGACGTTTTCACCACTCAGCCGCATCACACCCTGAAGGAAGTCATCGAGCTCCTGGCCGAAAAAGGCGTGGGAGCGGTGGTCGTATCGGACGCTTCGCTCAGCGTTCTGGGGATCGTTTCGGAACGCGACGTCGTCCGCGTCCTCGCCAAACAGGGCGCGTCCGCGCTTGATCATCCGGTGTCGCGTTACATGACGCCGAAGGTCATCACCGCGACGCGGGACGACACGATCGACCACGTCATGCAGACGATGACGACGGGCCGGTTTCGCCATGTTCCTGTCGTGGAAGAGGGGCGCCTGATCGGCATCATCTCGATCGGCGACGTCGTCAAGCGTCACGTCAATGCGCTCGACAGCGAGCGGCAGGCCTTGCGCGAATATATCGCCACCGCCTGAGTCGCTCGGCCGCCGAGGGTTAAAGCGCGCGATCCAAGAAACTTGGAGCCGTTGGCGATTCGCGAACGGTTCTAGGCTCCGGCGGCGTCCGCCCGCGCCAACTCGACATGTTCGCTGATTTCGCCGGCCGCCTTGCGGATTGCTTCGCGGCCAAGCGCGATCAATTCGTCGGCGCGGTGAAACTCGAACATGCCGATGTCGCCGACCTTCAGCTGCACCAGCGCGTCGGGCGGGTCGCCGGCGAGCCTTGAGCGCATGATGCGGTCCTGGAGAATGTCGAACGCGTTGACCATCGAGGTCATCAGGCCTGGCGCGGCGGCCTCGGCGCCGGCCCGGGCCGACCCGTTGCCGCCGCGCCACCATCGCGCGATCATGCCGCTGCTGTCCTGGGCCGGCGGCTCGACTGCGGGTTGCTCGGGCCGGCCAAACGGGTCCTGAATGACGGCCCCGCGGCCAAAGCGGTCGCTTGAAATGTTGAGCGCGATGACCCGCTCGGCGCCGAGCGCGCGGGCGACGCTGACCGGAACCGGATTGACGATTGCGCCGTCGAACAACCAGCGCCCGTCGACCTTCACCGGCTCGAATACGCCGGGCAGGGCGTAGGAGGCGCGGATCGCGTCGACCAGCAGGCCGCGCCGGAGCCAGATCTCGTGTCCGCCGCCGATCTCGGTGGCGACAGCGGCGAACCGGACTGGCAGATCCTCGATGCGAAGCCCGCCAAGACCCGCCTCGAGCCTCGTGCGGAGCCGCTGGCCGCCGATCAGGCCGCTGCCGGTGAAAGAGAAATCCAGGAGGCCGAACACCCGCCGTCGGGTCAAGGAGCGGGCGAACGCCTCGAGCATATCGAGGCGGCCGGCTGCGTAGCAGCCGCCGACCAGCGTGCCGATCGATGAGCCGACCACGACATCGGGTCGCAGGCCCAGCGCGTCGAGCTCCCGCAGCGCGCCGATATGCGCCCACCCGCGCGCGGCGCCCGCTCCGAGCACGATCCCGACTTTCGCCCGGCGGGACCGTCCGCCGCCCGGCGCAGGGTCAGTGTCGATTCTGCGATAGGCCGCTCTGAACATCGCCCAACCCGCCTGACAATCGCCCCACTGCTTGCCTTCCGCTGAGAAACTTAAGCTTGCGCGCCAGATGTCGCCAGACAATTAACGTGAATTTGTTCCTGAGGCGCGCAGGGCGCCGGCAGTCCGCCCAGGCGGCCGGGCATCAGTCGGTCGCGCTCTGCGCTTCGATGAATGTGAGCCGGGCTCTGTCGCCGTCCGTCTCAACCTTTCGGTAGAAGCACGATCGTCGGCCGGTATGACAGGCGCCGCCGTCCCCGCCGACCGTAACGAAGGCGAGAAAGGCGTCCTGGTCGCAGTCGACGCGCATTTCGACCAGCGTCTGGGTTTGGCCGGAGGTGTCGCCCTTGCGCCACAGCGCGCCGCGCGACCGCGACCAGTAGTGGACAATGCCGGTCGCAAGCGTCGCCCGCAACGCGGCCTCGTTCATGTGGGCGACCATGAGCACGTCGCCGCGGGAGGCGTCGATTGTGACGCAAGCAGCGAGCCCGTCGGCGCCGAACTTCGGCTCGAACGCGCCGCCCTCTTCCCGGTCGCTTGTCGCGCCGGGGCTCGCTTTCGATTTGACGCTCTCGTTCATCCCCGTCTCTCGTCGCGCGGCTCACGAATTTCCGCCGCTTCCTAGAGGCCTCGATTTCGGCTTTCTCGCGACCTATATAGGCAATGTTGAGGGTCGGGTCAGGATGATCAACGAGATCTACAATCAGCGCATCCTTGAGCTCGCGGGCAACATTCCCAGGCTCGGGAGGCTCGCGAAGCCGGACGCAAGCGCCAAGGCGCACTCGCGCCTGTGCGGTTCGACGGTGGTGATCGACCTATGCGTCAAGGATGGCCGTGTGGTCGATTTTGCTCATGATGTGAAAGCCTGCGCGCTCGGTCAGGCGTCGTCGTCGTTGATGGCTCGCCATGTGATTGGCGCGACCGCGGACGAACTCAGCGCGCTGCGCGACCGCATGACCCGGATGCTGAAAGGGAATGGCCCGCCGCCCGACGGCAAATGGGCCGAGTTTGCGGTGCTGGAGCCGGTTCGCGACTACAAGGCTCGCCACGCCTCCACGTTGTTGACGTTCGACGCGGTCGCCGACGCCTTGGCTCAGGTCGCCGCGCGCGAGGCGGCCCGCGAGGCCGCGCCGGCGCCGTGAGCGCGATCGTTGCTCGCGCCGCGTCGCGCGGCCCATGCGCTGATCCGCTTCTACCAGCTCACGTTTTCGAGCCTGATCGGCCGGCAATGTCGGTATTTGCCGACCTGTTCGGCTTATGCGGACGAGGCGATCGAGCGCCACGGCCTTTGGGCGGGTTCCTGGATGGGCCTGGCGCGGGTGTGCCGCTGCCACCCTTGGGGCGGCTCCGGCTACGATCCGCACGCCCGATCGGCTTGCCCGCAACGCCTCATGGGCGAAACCCTGGCGCTATGGGCGCTGGCGCTCGGGCGAGTGAGCCTTGCCTCTCGGGCCTCCCCCCTCTATGGACTTGCGCCGTCCCTGATACAGCCCAAGAGACCTGACCGATGGCCGAGCCGCGCCGGGCCGCCGCAACTGCGCCTCGCTTCGAAGGCGGCCGCTTCCTCATCGTCGAGGCGCGCTATTACGACGCGATCGGCGCCGACCTGTTGGCCGGCGCGATCCGCGCGATCGAGGCCGCAGGTTCGACCTACGACCTCGTTGGCGTGGCCGGGGCCCTGGAGATTCCAGCCGGGCTGGCGATCGCTCTCGACGCCGCGAAGGCGGCGGGCCGGCCCTATGAGGGAGCGGTCGCGCTCGGCTGCGTAGTCCGCGGCGAAACCTTTCATTTCGAGATCGTCGCCGGCGAGTCGGCGCGGGCGCTGATGGATATGTCGGTCGAGCGCCGTCTCGCGCTCGGCAATGGCGTCCTCACCACCGAGACGATCGAGCAGGCCGAGGAGCGGGCCGACCCCGAGCGCGGCGACAAAGGGGGCGATGCGGCGCGCGCCGCGATCGGGCTTGCCCATCTTGCCCGTCGGCTCGTCAACCGATGAAACGGTCCGACCGGCGGTCGGCGGCGCGACTCGCGGCCTCCCAGGCGCTCTACCAGATGGAGATTACCGGCAAGGGCCTCAACGATCTCCTTGCCGAATTCGAGACCCACTGGATCGGGCAGGAGATCGAGGGCGACGCCTATACGCCCGCCGACCCGGCGTTCTTTCGCGACGTGGTCTCGGGCGTGCTCACCGACCAATTGCCGATCGATCGCAGCCTCGACGACACGCTCGCCAAAGGCTGGCCGCTGCGGCGGGTCGAAGCGCTCATGCGCGCCATCCTGCGCGCGGCGCTTTACGAATTGCGCAATCGCCCCGACGTGCCGGCGCGGGTGGCGGTGACCGAATATGTCGACGTCGCCGCGGCCTTCTTCGGCCCCGAGGAGAGCGGCATGATCAACGCTGTGCTCGACGCGCTGGCGCGCCAGACGCGACCGGCCGAGTTCGCCGCCGACCGGTGAGCCGGGACGCTCCGAGGCCAGCGCGGTCGTTCCGGCCTGAACCCACGCGGTCGGCCCGCCACGCGACAGGCGCGCGGGCGCGGTTCGGCCTTGGCCGCCAAACAAATCCAAGGAAATCCAAGCAAAACCAAGCAATTTTGCTTGGATTTCCTTGGATTCCTTTGGGCGAATTGGGACTTTTCAATGGGTTACAGCGAATCCAAATGAAAAAATCCCTTTCCCTTTTTTGACCGGTCTCAAGCGCCTCGAGCGGCCGCTCCTTTAAACTTCGTCGCGTCAGCCGCTCGCGCCGCGGTCGCCGGAGTTCGATCCGTCGAGGAGAAATGTGTAGCACGTAATTTCGGTTTAAGCAAATTATTGCTCTAAATTTTGGTTCACCAAAATCGCGGCGGCGCTCAGGGGAGTTTCTCGTAACGCCCGTCGCGCCAGACGTTCATCTCGTAGGTCATCCCCTCGGCGTCGCCTTTGGCGTCGAAGGCCACCGGCCCGAACACCGTGGCCACGGGGCCGCCCGCGCGCAAAGCCTGCGCGACGGCCAAGCCATCGGTCTTGCCGGCGCGCCGGACGCCTTCCGCCAACGCCTGCACCGTCGCGTAACTGAACAACGTGAAGCCTCCGGGCGCGAAACCCGTCGCCCTGAACTCGTCGACGACATGTTTGGCTGTTTCCAAACCAACCGGATCGCGGACAAACGGGAACAAGGTCCCCTCGCCGGCCGACCCTGCGATCGACCAGAACTCGGGCGTCACGAAACCGGAGGTCGTCACCATCTGGAATTTGACCCCCTGGTCGGCGGCCTGGCGCAGAATGAGCCCGCCCTCGGTCGGATAGCCGCCATAATAGAGGACCTCGGCCCCCGCCGCTTTCAGCTTTCCGACAATGGCGCTGTAGTCCTTCTCGCCGGGATTGATCCCCTCATAGAGGATTTCATGGACGCCGGCGGCGTTCAAATTCGCTTTGACCTGGTCGGCTAAACCCTTGCCGTAGGTGCTTTTGTCGTGCACGAACGCAATCTTCTTGTTCCTGTACCGCTCCGCCATCCAGGCGCCGACCATTTTGCCTTGAGTGTCGTCCCGGGCGTAGAACCGCATGATGGTCGGCCAGCCTTTGGCGAAGGCGTTATCCGTAAGCTTTGAATTGACCGAGGCCGGCGTCATCATGAGCACGCGATACTCGGCATAGACCTCGGACGCGGGAATGGAAGCGCCCGAGCAGACGTGGCCGTCCACCAGAGAGATTTGTTCGCCGATCACATGATTGGCGACCGACACGGCTTGTTTGGGATCGCAGGCGTCGTCCTCGATCGTGAGGACGATCTTCCGCCCGTTCACGCCGCCGGCCGCGTTGATGTCCTTGGCGGCCAGCTCAGCGCCGCGCTTGACCTGATCGCCCGCCTCCGCCAGGGCGCCGGTCATGGAGCCGGCGACCGCGATCCGGATGTCCTGAGCCCACGCGGCGCGAGGGCAAAAAATCAACGCCGGGATGAACAATGCTTTCGCAACAATCCGCAACGCCATTGTCGCCTCCTCTTCATTGTCGCCCGTAAGGGCGATTGCTTTTCTTTGGCGCCGAACGACATTCGCCCAATCTAGAAATCGCTGGCGAGCCCCTTCACCTCCCAGTCGCCATAGCGCACGGGATCAAGGCCGCTCGCGGCCATTGAGTTCGCGCGGCGGGGTGGGCTTGGCCTCGGCGCGTCTTGCCTCCGCCTCCTCGAGCGCGCTTCGCGCCGCTGGCGGCAGTTCGCGTGCGACCGACCTGTCCGCCTCTGAGCGGACGGCTGAGTCCTTGATGGTCGTCGTTCATCTCCGCGCTCGCCTTATCGTTCCTCGCTCCGGCCCCGCGTTTGCCAGGCGGACGCAAGTCTGCCTTAGATTTCGCGTATAGTCCTGCGCTTGGCGGCCGGCAATTCTGATTCGGGCGAGGCTCGTTTGGCGCGACAATCGGGCGGATTTCATGCGGGCCGCCCGGAAGCGCCGGCCTCTCCGCCGCCGGGCATGGCGGCGCGGGTCGCCGCGGCGCGCGCCGTCGCCGAAGCCCTGACGTCGTCGCGTCCGCTCGACGAGCGGCTCGCCTGCGACCTCACGCTGCACCGGGGCGGCCTCGACGCGCGGGACAGGGCGCTGGCGCGCTCGATCGCCACGGTCGCGCTTCGCCGGCTCGGCACGATCCGCAAGGCGCTGGCGCGGCGGCTGGAGAAGGGGATGCCCAAGCGCGGCGCCGCGCTCGAATGGGTGCTCATCGTGGCCGCGGCGCAAATCCTGTTTCTCGACACGCCCGATCATGCGGCGGTCGACCTCGCGGTCAAGGCTGCGCGCGCCGAGGCGGCCAGCGCGCCATTCGCCGCGCTCGCCAATGCGGTGCTGCGCGCAATCGCGCGCGACCGCGACGAAATTCTCGCCGGTTCCGACCCTCTCGACGACGATACGCCCGCCTGGCTCGCCCAGCGCTGGCGCCTGGCTTATGGCGAGAGCGTCGCCCGCGCCATAGCCGCGGCGCATCGCTCCGAGCCGACGCTCGACCTCAGCGTCAAGAGCGACGCCTCCGGTTGGGCGGAGCGGCTTCGGGGAATCGTCTTGCCGACCGGCTCGGTGCGCCTCGACACGCATGCGCCGGTCGTCGAGCTTGAGGGCTATGGGGACGGCGAATGGTGGGTGCAGGACGCCGCAGCGGCGTTGCCGGCCGACTTCTTCGGCCCGGCCCCGGCATGCGCGTCGTCGACCTCTGCGCCGCCCCGGGGGGAAAAGCCGCCGAACTGGCCGCAGCGGGGGTTGATCTGACGACGGTCGATCGCTCGGCGGAGCGGCTCAAGCTGCTTGCCGCCAATTTCGCCCGCCTCGGCCTCCGATCGGAGGTCGTGGTCGCCGACGCGCTCGCTTTCGACGCGCCGCACTTCGACGCCGTGCTCCTCGACGCGCCGTGCAGCGCGACCGGCACCATCCGCCGCCACCCCGACGTCGCCTGGATCAAGCGACCCGGCGACCTCGCCCCGCTCGTCAAGCTGCAGACGGCGCTGCTCGACAAGGCGATCGCGCTCGCGCGGCCAGGCGGCCGATTGTCTACTGCGTCTGTTCGCTCGAACCGGAGGAGGGCGAAGCCCAGATCGCCGCCGTATTGCGCCGCAATCCCGACGTGCGGCGCCTCGCCGTCGCCGCCGAAGAGATCGGCGGCCTCGCCGAATGCGTCACCCCGTCGGGAGATTTGCGCACGCTGCCCTGCCACTTGTGGGGTGACAATCCGCGCCGCTCAGGCCTGGACGGGTTTTTCGCGGCGCGGCTGGTGAAGGGCGGCGCCTGAGCCGTCACTGGAAGAAGGGAAACAGGCCTCGTCCATGCTGGCGAAGCCAGTCGGCGCTGTTTTCCGCTTGATACAGCGCCTGGTTGTTGTTGTTCCATTCGCGCTCCCTGGGCGTGAGCGACTGGGTGGGGATCACAGGCCCCCAGCCGACGGTGCCCCAGGCAGACGAATTGCCCTGTTGGGCAAGCGCCGGCGCGGACAGAAGCGCGAGCGCGGTGGCGAGGCCGATGCATGAAGCAGCTTTAAACATCGGATTTTCTTCCTCGGATCTGCGCGCTCGTGACAGGTCCCACCAAGCGCGCCTGAGAACGTCCGTTGGCTTACGCCCCGGGGTCAGGGATGAGGAAGGCCGTAGTCGCCATGATGGCGAATCCAGGCCGCCCCCGCCCTTGCGCGCTCCTTGCTCTCATTCGCGTGGTTCCACGAACGCTGGAAGTGCGTCAGCGACTGCGTCGGGATCGTGGGACCGGGGCCCTCCGTGCCAAAGGCGGACGAATTGCCGTTGAAAGCGAAGGCAGGGACGGACTGCAAGGCGAGGGCGGCGGCGACGCCGATGAACGCACTGGCTTTGATCATTGATCTTTCCTTTTTACTTCGAGCGGCTTTCAGAAACGCTACGGGTTTGCCGGAGGGAAGTTTCATCCAATCATAACACACGAACCCGGAGGAATATTCGGCAGACCGGCCTCCCGTCTGCTCACGCAGGGTCTATTGGGGCTGGTGGTGGCCGTAGCCGCCGTGATGACGAATCCAGGCCGCCCCGGCTCTTGCGCGCTCCTTGCTTTCATTGGCGGCGTTCCAGGAACGCTGGCGCGGCGTCAGCGAGCGGGTCGGGACGGTGGGGCCGGACCCCTCTGTGCCGTAGGCCGACGAATTGCCGCTGAAGGCGAACGCCGGGACCGACGGGACGACGAGGGCGGCCGCGAGGCCGATCAACGCGATTGTCTTGAGCATGGGCTCCTCATTTGATCCAGGGTTGGACTGTCAGATAAGGAACGTCCAACGTCGGACAATGATCCACAGGCGCATGTAAGCCATGACATTTTGGTGAGCGGCGCGGCTCGACCGGGCATTTCCGGAGCCGCTTCGGCTGTGCTATTGCACTGCAGCAAAGCGCCACAACCGAACTGGGGTATTCACGCCAATGGCTACGGACAACGTCAGGATCGGGCGCGCGCTTCTCTCCGTTTCCGACAAGACCGGCCTTGTCGATCTCGCCCGCGCGCTGAAACCCTTCGGCGTCGAGTTGCTCTCAACCGGCGGCACGGCGGCGGCGCTTGGCGCGGCCGGGTTGCCGGTCGTCGACGTGGCGCAGATCACCGGTTTTCCGGAGATGATGGACGGACGGCTCAAGACGCTTCACCCGCGGGTGCACGGAGGTCTGCTGGCGATCCGAGCCGAGCCGGCCCATCAGGCGGCGATGATCGCCAACGACATCGCGCCAATCGACCTCCTGGTCGTCAATCTCTATCCGTTCGAAGCGACGCTGAAGCGGGACGCCTCGTTTGAGGACAGGATCGAGAACATCGATATCGGCGGACCGGCGATGATCCGCGGCGCGGCCAAGAACCATGACGATGTCGTCGTCATCGTCGATGTCGACGATTATCCAGCGTTGATCGACGAATTGGAGCGCGGCGAGGGAACGACCAGTCTCGCTTTCCGCCGGAGAATGGCGCAGAAGGCGTTCGCCCGGACCGCGGCCTATGACGCGGCGATCTCCAACTGGCTTGCCCGGGAAATTCACGAGCCCGCGCCGAAATGGCGCGCTTTCGCCGGCGTTCTGCATCCAACTTTTGGCGCGCTCCGCTATGGCGAGAATCCGCAGCAGCGCGCGGCGCTGTACCTCAGCGCCGAGGCGCGCCCCGGCGTCGCGACCGCGCGCCAGATCCAGGGCAAGGAACTGTCCTACAACAATATCAACGACACCGACGCCGCTTACGAGCTGGTCGCCGAATTCGATGCCGAGGAAAGCCCCGCAGTCGCGATCATCAAGCACGCGAACCCCTGCGGCGTCGCCATCGGCCAGTCGCTGCTCGAGGCCTATGAAAAGGCGCTGAGCTCGGATCCCGTGTCGGCGTTCGGCGGGGTGGTGGCGCTGAACAGGAGGCTCGACGGGGCCTCGGCCCGCAAGATCGTCGAGATCTTCACCGAGGTGATCATCGCTCCCGAAGCGGACGACGAGGCGTTGGCGATACTCGCGGGCAAGAAAAACTTGAGGCTCCTGCTCGCCGGCTCGCTTCCCGATCCGAGAGCGCCCAGTCTCGCCCTGCGATCGGTGGCGGGCGGGCTCCTGGTCCAGGATCGCGACAGCGGCGTGCTTGAAGAGGGGGCGCTCAAGGTCGTGACGAAACGAGCTCCGACTTCGCGCGAAATGGCTGATCTCAGGTTCGCATGGGCGGTCGCCAAGCATGTGAAGTCGAACGCCATCGTCTACGCCAAGGACGGCGCGACCGTTGGCATCGGAGCGGGCCAGATGTCGCGGGTCGATTCCGCCCGCCTCGCCGCGCGCAAGGCCGAGGAGGCTGCCGAGATGGCGGGCTTGCCCGAACCTCTCACGCGGGGCTCGGTCGTCGCCTCCGACGCCTTCTTTCCGTTTGCCGACGGCCTGGTCGCGACGATCGAAGCCGGCGCGACCGCAGTCATCCAGCCGGGAGGATCGGTGCGCGACGCCGAGGTGATCGCCGTCGCCGACGAAGCCGACGTGGCGATGGTGTTCACCGGCATGCGGCACTTTCGGCACTGACGATTATCGGCTCAGATCTGCGGCGCAGCGAAGGTTATCGGTCGGGCGAAATGATAACGGAAATTTGATCGCGCGCGACGCCGCTGAACTGAAGCGCGAGCGGGCGGGCCGGCAAGTCGAACTTGATGCTCTTGCGCGCGCCTTCGCAATCCTTCGCGCCGGTGAACGCGATCGGATGCAGGTAGGCCCCGCCATCGAGCACGTCCACCCAGCCTGCCGAGGAGATCGTGACCCGGTAAGCGCCCGCTTTTGTCGGCGCGGCGAGGGCAAAATGGCCGGCGAACGCCGAAGGCGACTTCGGCGCCCGCTCGGGCGCTTTCGGCAATCCGGCGGCCGCGAGCGGCTGCAGTTCGAGCGTCGTCGCGACGTCGTAGGCAAGCGATCCGCCGTTTGGAAGCGAAGGCTTGTCGGCCCGGACCAGCGCCGCGCGCTCGTGGTCGAGCGGCCATCGAAACGCGCCGCAGCCCGATCCCTCCTGCGCCTGAGCCAGGCCCGGCGCCGCGATCAGCGCGAGGGCGACGAGCCATCGGCCAAAGGTCATTGCGACGTCGTCACGGTCGCGGGCTGGTCGGGGCTTCGCAGCGTCTCGGCCTTGGCGCCGTGCAGGAACTTGACGGCGGCCGCGAGCTGCGTGTCCTTGTCGTGATCCGGCGGCACGTAGGCGTCAGAGCCCTTCTTCTCCTCCACGCCGCCGTTCTTCAGATGACCCATCAGCGAGGCCTCTCCCATACTGGAGACCTTGCCCTTCAGGTCGTCGGGAATGTTTTCGAGCACCCGGATGTCCGGATCGATGCCCTCGGCCTGGATCGACCGGCCCGCAGGCGTATAGTAGCGGGCGGTGGTCAGCTTGAGCGCGCCATTCTCGCCGAGCGGCAGGATGGTCTGGACCGACCCCTTGCCGAATGTGCGCGTGCCGATCAGCGTCGCGCGCTTGAGATCCTGAAGCGCGCCGGAGACGATCTCCGAGGCCGAAGCCGAACCGCCATTGATCAGCACCACCACCGGCTTTTGCTGCGACAGATTGACGCCGGGGCGGGCGGAATAATGCTGCCCCTGGTCGGCATTCCGGCCGCGCGTCGAAACGATGTCGCCGGTGTCGACGAAGGCGTTGGTGATCTCGACCGCCTGGTTGAGCAGCCCGCCGGGATTGTTGCGCAGGTCCAGGATATAGCCCTTCAGATTGGCCTGCCCGGGCGCGGCCCGGAAATGATCGAAGGCCTTGCGCACGCCATCGTACGCCTCCTGGTTGAACTGGGTGATGCGGATATAGCCGATGTCCCCGCTCTCCAGATGCGAGCGCACCGACTGAACATGGATGATCTCGCGGACGATCGTGAATTCCTTGATGTCCCCTTTCGATCCGCGCTCGACGGTCAGCTTGACCGGCGACTTGGCTGGACCGCGCATCTTGTCGACCGCTTCCTTGAGCGTAAGGCCCTTGACGGCCGTGTCGTCGATGCGGGTGACCAGATCGCCGGACATCATGCCGGCGCGCGCCGCAGGCGTATCGTCGATTGGGCTCACCACCTTGACCAGCCCATTTTCCATCATCACTTCGAGGCCCAGGCCGCCGAATTCCTCGCCTTTCATGCTGCTCTGGAAGTCCTGCAAGGCCTTGGGATCGAAATAATTCGAATGCGGGTCGAGAGACGCCAGCATGCCGTCGATCGCCGACTTGATCATTTTCTGGTCGTCAGGCTTCTCGGCGTAGTTGTCGCGCACTTTGTTGAACACTTCGGCGAAGAGCGCGAGCTTGTCGCTTGTGCTGGAGCCGGCGGCGCGCAGCGCATCGTGCGAGGCGCCAACCAGCACAACGCCGGCGGCGACTCCATAGGCAAGATAGGAGAGACCCTTCCTCATCGAGCAAATCAATTCGGTTTGGCGGGGGTCGTCTGGCCCGGGTCGGTCGGCGCCGGGGACGTCGCCGCGGCGGGCGGATCGCTCTTCACCGGGGCCGCATCGGCCTTCACCGCCGGCTCCGCGCGCTTCACCCCGTGCAACAGGTCGATGGCGGCGGTGAGTTGCTTGTCGTCCTTCTCGTTCGGCGGGACATAAGCCTGGGACGCTGACGTATCCTCGGCGCCGTTGGCGAGATGCCCCTTGAGCGAGGCCTCGCCCTTCATGTCGTCCTTGCCTTTGAGATCGTCAGGCACATCCTCCAGCACCTTGATGTCGGGCTCGATGCCCTTGGCCTGGATCGATCGGCCCGACGGCGTGTAGTAGCGCGCCGTCGTGAGCCTGCAGCGCGCCGTTCTCGCCGAGCGGCATGATCGTCTGCACGGAGCCCTTGCCGAACGACCGGGTGCCGATCAGCGTCGCGCGCTTATGATCCTGCAGCGCGCCGGAGACGATTTCCGACGCCGAGGCGGAACCGCCATTGATCAGGACCACGAGAGGTTTGCCTCCCGAGAGGTCGCCGCCCGGCTTGGCGTCGAAGCGTTGCGTCTCATCAGGGGTGCGCCCGCGGGTCGAGACGATCTCGCCCCGGTCGATGAACGAATTGACCACGTCGATCGACTGATCGAGCAGCCCTCCGGGATTGTTGCGCAGATCGAGGATGTAGCCCTTGAACTTGTCGGCCGGAATCTCGGTGTGGAGCTTCTCCATCGCTTCCTTCAGGCCGTCTTCGGTCTGCTCGGTGAACTGGGTGATGCGGATATAGCCGATGTCGCCGTCCTCGACATGCGAGCGCACCGACTGCACGTGGATCAGATCGCGGACGATGGTGAACTCCTTGACCTCCTTCTTGGGGCCGCGGACGATCTTGAGCTTAACCGGCGAATTGATGGAGCCGCGCATCTTCTCGACCGCCTGGTCGAGCGTCAGCCCCTGCGTGGGCGTATCGTCGATCGCAGTGATCAGGTCGCCCGAGAGCACGCCCGCCTTGGCGGCCGGCGTGTCGTCGATCGGCGTCACGACCTTGAGGACGCCATCCTCCTGCGTCACCTCGATGCCAAGGCCGCCGAACTCGCCCTTCGTCTGGACCTGCATGTCGCGGAACGATTTGGCGTCCATGTAGCTCGAATGCGGATCGAGCGAGGACAACATGCCGTTGATCGCGGCCTCGATCATTTTCGATTCGTCCGGCTTCTCGACATAGTCGTTTCGGATCTTGTCGAACACGTCGCCGAACAGATTGAGCTGTCGATAGGTGTCGGCGGCCGCAGCGTAAGCCGCCGGACTGACGAACAGCAGCGCTTGCGGCGCCGCGGCCGCGACTGCGGCTCCCAAAACGACTCCAACTCCAAGATAACCAGCTTTACGAATCATCCGCGCGCCTTTTCGATGTCTGACTTTACCCACCACGGCCCCGGATCGATCGCAGTTCCGTCCTTGCGTAGCTCTATATAGAGAACCGGCTGCGCCGCGCCAACTGCGGCCGCCGACACCATACGGGCAGCCCCGTCGCCCATCGCGCCGACCGGTTCTCCCGCCAATACGAACTCGCCGGATTGAACATTGATTCGATCCATCCCGGCAAGCAGGACATAATATCCTCCGCCCGCGTCGATGATCAAGAGTTGTCCGTAACTCCGGTACGCTCCGGCGAAAACCACGGCGCCGTCCACCGGCGCGGCGACGGTCGCCGCTGCGGGCGTCGCCAAGGAGACCCCCCGTTCGATCCCGCCAAAGTCGTCCGGCGAGCCAAAGGTCTTAAGAATCTCACCCGCGGCGGGCAGCGGCACGCGCCCTTTCGCGTCGGCGAAGGCGATTTCGGGCTTGAGGCGCGCCATGTCCGCGCCGCGCCCGGCCTGCGCGCGGGCTTCGATTTCGGTCGCCGCCGCCACCTCGGCCGCGTGCGCCGCGGCCGCCGCGGCCGTGCGCGCGGCTATTTCGCTGTCCAGCCGGGCGATGAGGTCCTTGAGAGACGTCGCCTTTTTGGCGAGTTCGGTCGCGCGCTGCTGCTGTGAGCCGAGCGCGTCCCGCGCTGAGGCCAGAGACTGCTGGCGCGCCTCGATAAGCCCAGCGAGGCGCGTTTTGTCGACCGCGAGCGATCGGCCCTTTTCGATCAGCTCATCGCGCTCCTGGGCGATCGACTCCCGGGTCTTGGCGAGAGCGTCAAGATCGCCGCGGGCCGCCGCGATCGCCGATTTCAATTCCGGTATGACCGAGGCCAAAACCGTCGCCGCGCGCACCGCTTCCGACATGTCGTCGGGCTTGACGAGAATGGCCGGGGGAGGATTGGCGCCCATTCGCTGAAGCGCGGCGAGCACGTTGGCGATCACCGAACGCCGGCGGGCGAGCGAGTTCGAGAGCGCGTCGGCTGTGGCGTTGAGGCTCGCCAGTTTGTCGGTCGCCGCGGCGGCCCCGCGCTCGGCGTCCTGCACCTTGGCTGTCGTTTCGATCAGGGCTGCGGAGAGGCGGGCCCGATCGGCGCGAACGGAATCGATTTCGGCCTCGATCGCCCGGCGCTGCTCCTCCGACTCGCGCTCCGTGTCCTCGACGCCGCGCAGCTCGAGCTCTTTGTCGGCCCGCTGCTGATCGGCCGCCGCGGGCGGACTTGGCTGGCCGGCTGGATCTGCGAGCACGCGGCACGGCGCGGCGAGCGAGCCCGCCAATAGGGCGGTCGCCGCGCAGTTCAACCATCCTGGCCGTCGCCACATGAGCGGCATGGATCACCAAATCTAGCCAATATCGGGGCGATCGCCCGCGCTGGGCGCTCAAGTGTCGAGCTTGTGAACGGCCCCTTCGCCCGCCGGCCTCCGACGATTGAGCTTGTCTACAGACGGCGCAACGAGGGATCGCGCACGTATCGAAGATAGGAACGAACCTTGCGGAAGCCGCCTTGCTCCCCAAACATCCGTTCCGCCTCCTCGTCTGGAATGAACGGGAGCACCACCGTGTCGTCGCCGGGTCGCCAATTGACCGGCGTGGCCACCCGGTATTTGGCGGATAGCTGAAGCGCGTCGATGACGCGCAGGATTTCCTCGAAACTGCGGCCGACGAAGGCCGGGTAGGACAAAATGAGCTCGACGCGTTTCGATGGCGAGATGATGAACACATTGCGCACCGTCTGGGTCTCGCCGAGGTTCGATCCATGGCGGAAGTGGGTGGCGTCGAGCATGCCGAACAGCATCGCCACCTCACGGTCCTTGTCGGCGATGATCGGAAATTTGACCTCGGCGCCCTGCGTCTCGTTGATGTCGGCTATCCATTTCTCGTGATCCGTCGCGGTATCGACGCTGAGGCCAATAACCTTGACGCCGCGTTTGCTCCACTCAGGCTCAAGTCTCGCCGTGGCCCCGAGCTCTGTCGTGCATACGGGCGTGAAGTCGGCCGGATGCGAAAACAGAACGCACCAAAAGTCGCCAACGAATTCGTAGAAGTTGATCGGGCCGAGACTGGTCTCGGCGGAGAAATCGGGAACGCTGTCCCCGATCCGGATGTAGCCCTGCTTTTCGAGCTGGGCATGCGCTTTGGAGAAGACGTTCTCCGGGCCTGCGTATTTGAACTCGAAGCCGCCGAGCGGCGCCTCCTCGGGATCGGGCAGCAGGGTCTCATACTCATGGTCGAGAAGCCTGACGGTTCGCCTCTTCACGGCTCCCGCGAACACGAACGCGCCGTCCGACTGACGAACAAGCGGCAGGTCGAACCGAAAGGAATTGTTGCCGAGGAATTCCTCTTCAGCCGGGGTGTTTGCCCGTTGAAGGAGCTTGTTGCGGTGCGGAAATCGGTCAAAGCGCTTGATGACCGCGACGTGTCTGTGGAAGATCTCATGGAAAGCGTTGAGCGGGTCGTCCGGCTGGAGCGTGGCCATCGCCTGGTCCCACTCCTGCATGCAAAGATGCTGGTCGTCGAGAATTCTCCGAGTGGGTCAGGACCAGACAGAGAAAAACCCGCTCGATCGGCTTCAGGCGCGCGCTCACGCCTATCCGCAGCCCACGCCTGACGAGCGCCCTGCAGTGCGTATCGCACGCATACATCTTGGCTGTGTCGCGATACATATTGCGGGGGAACTGGTCGAGCAGGATCACCAGAGCCACCAGAAGCCGCGGATGCTCGATGTCCAGCGCCCAATGGTCGTAGTCCCCGCGGGAAGCGAGCGCGACCTCCACCCCGAACCGGTTCCAGATCTCCTGGTCGGTCTGCTCCGATTTTCCGAACCAGAGGCTCAGGCAGTCCTCGATGCTTGCGCGAATCATATAGGCGAGCACCTGCTCGGCCTTATCGACCTCGGCGCTCGCGATTTGCATCCGCTCGCGATGGAGCAGCATGCGAAGGTCTCGCCTCAAGTCTTCCGTTTCGTCGAAAGTAAGCGCCGGGCGCTCCTCGAGGCCAGCAAGGATGACCTGCAGACTCTGCTGGACACGTCTGGCGAGCAATTCCGCAGTCCCCAGCGTCTCCGTAGAAAGCGCATCGCTCATCAGGTGTTTGACACTCCAGCCCGCCGCGCGCTTCGCGAGCGGTTGCCTTTGAGCCAGGGCCGCCCATTTTTTCGCAACCCTGGCCTCTTAGGGCGACCCTGGCCTCTTAGGGCATTGTCCCAGCATCGCCCGCTCGCCGCAGTCAAGTCCAGCGGAGATGTGGAAGTCAGCCGCGGTGATAGGGGTGTCCGGCGAGAATGGTCATCGCCCGGTAAAGCTGCTCAGCGGCCATCACGCGGACCAGTTGGTGGGGCCAGGTCATTTGGCCGAAGCTCAGGATTCGATGCGCCAGGGCGGAGAGCGACGGGTCGAGCCCGTCCGGTCCGCCGACCGCCACGGCATAGGCCGGTCGCGACGCGTCCCGCGCCCGGCCGATATCCTTCGCCCATTCCTCGCTGGTCGCCGACAGCCCACGCTCGTCGAGCAAGACCAGCGCGGCGCCCTTGGGCGCGGCGGCAAGAATCGCCGCGGCTTCTTCGGCTCGGCGCTCATCCGGCCGCCGCGCCCGCGATTCCCTGATCTCGCGCAAATCGACGCCCCCTAAGCCCGCGCCGCGCGCGCTCTCGGTCAGGCGTTTGAAGTAGCGATCGAACAGCACACGCTCCGGCCCCGCCTTCAGCTTGCCGACGCAAACAAGCGCGAGGCGCACGGCTCACGCGGCCGATTCAGCTCTTGGCCGCTTCTCCCGGCCGATCGGGGCTCCACATCTTCTCGAGGTTATAGAATCGGCGAACGTCCGGCCGGAAGATGTGAACGATGGCGTTTTGCGCGTCGAGCAGCACCCAGTCGCAGAGCGGCATTCCTTCGACTTTCGGCGGGGGATAACCGGCGTCGCGACAGGCTTTGACCACCCGGTCGGCGATGGCGCCGACATGGACGCTCGAGCGGCCGGAGGCGATGATCATTCGATCGGCGAGCGTCGTCCTGCCGAAAAGATCGATCGAGACGATCTCTTCGGCCTTGGCGTCCTCGAGTCCTTCAACGATGATCTGCGACAGGGCGTCGGCAGTCGGCGAACGCCCGGATAGGGCTGAGCTGCGGGCGGGCGCCGCAGTTGAGTGAGGCGTGAGGTTCAGCGTCGCATTCCTCTTCGCGCGGGAGTCGATTCGCGCCCGCATTGTCTCAAAGATGCGACCTCCGGCTGCGCATTTCAAGTTCGCCGTTCGGCAGGGCGTTCACATCGTCAACACGACCTTGCCGACATGCTCGGCGTTCTCAATCCGCTCATGCGCCTTCGCGACCTCCGAAAGAGGAAAGACCGAGTCGATGACCGGCCGGCAGCGTCCCGCTTCCAGGAGCGGCCACACTTTGGCGCGCAGAGCTTCGGCGATCACCGCTTTTTCCGCTGGCGAGCGGGGGCGCAGGGTCGAACCGGTGTGGACAAGGCGCTTGGTCATGATGGGCCTCAGGTCGACGGTCGCCTTTTGTCCTTTCAGAAACGCGATCTGCACAATGCGCCCGTCCAGCGCCGCCGCCTCGTAATTGCGCTCGACGTAGTCGCCGCCGACCATGTCGAGAATGACGTCGGCGCCCCGGCCCCCGGTTGCGCGAAGCGTGACCGCGACGAAATCGTCCTTGCGGTAATTGATCCCGAGATCGGCGCCGAGACGCTGGCATCGCTCGGCTTTCTCATCCGACCCGGCGGTGACGATGACGCGCGCGCCGAACGCCTTGGCGAGCGCAATCGCCGTGGTGCCGATGCCGGAGGCGCCGCCGTGGACCAGCAACGTTTCGCCGGCCTTCAGCGCCCCGCGGGCGAAGACATTCGTCCATACGGTGAAATAGGTCTCGGGGATGGCCCCCGCCTCGATCGCCGTGAGCCCGGCGGGAATCGGCAACGCGTTGGTTTCATGGGCGACGCAATAATCGGCGTAGCCGCCGCCGGGGACCAGCGCGGTCACCTGAGCGCCGAGGCGGTGAACCCCGGCGTTCGGTCCAAGCGCGACGACTTCGCCGGCGATTTCCAGGCCGAGCACATCGGTCACGCCGGGCGGCGGGGGATAGTGGCCCTGGCGCTGATGCACGTCGGGCCGGTTGACGCCCGCGGCTTCGACCCGGACCAGAACCTCGCCCGTCCCCGGAACCGGACGCGGGCGCATCTGAATCTCGAGCGCCTCCGGACCGCCCGGGCGGGGCGCGACAATTGCCCGCATTCTCTCGCTTTGATCAGCCACGTGATGCTCCTGCTTCCGGCCGCCCCGCTCTCGGCCCTCGGCCGCGTTTCGTCAATCGCCGATCGCCGAAGCGGTCGCCCCATCCTCCGGTGGAGCGGCGCGGAATGCGGGCAGCGCTTCGGCGCGGGCGCAGAACGCGCCGAGATGGGGATAGCGGCTGGTCTCCACGAGGTCGCCCAGAACGGACCGGTGAAGCCGAAGGCGCAGGCGACGGTTATGTCGGCCAAGCCCAATTCGCCGCCAATCCATCCCGACCCGGGGAGTTCGGCCTCCAATGCGCTCAAACCCGCGGTCAATTGACCCATCACCCGGTCGACCCAGGGCTCGTGCTGTTTTTCGGCTGGGCGCAGCATACGCTCGTAGTGGCGCTGGACCGCTTTTTCCATGACCGTCAGCGCGAGGCCCGTCGCCCGCAGCGCTTTCAGGCGCTGAGGCGCTTTCGACGGCGCCAGCGCGGCGATGCGCGGATCGACGCCGGCGAGGTAATCAAGAATGACGCTCGAATCCATCAGCGCCGTTCCGTCATCGGTGACGAGGGTCGGCGCTTTCAGGAGCGGGTTGAGCTTGGAGAATTCATCAATGTGCCGGAAGAGCGAAATTGGCCTATGTATAAAAGGAGTTCTGCCGATGATCAGCGTAATGGCGACCCGGCGCACGTAGGGCGAATCAAGCATTCCGATCAGTTGCATGAGGTCTCCGCGGCGGCGCGTCGCCGTAGTAGAGAAGGAAACAGCCAAATCGCAAGGGGCGACAGGGGTATGGGACAATGCGGCTGGGACGAAACTTGCGCTCGCGGGCCGTGCGCTGTAACTAATCTCAAAGCCCGTTCGACTCAACGCGGGCGTCAAAAGCGAGCGAAACACCTGTTTTGACAACCCTGGCGGCCGCTCTCCCGCGGCTGGGCTCCCGCGGCGACCGCATGGCGGTCGAACCCGACCTCGGAGTTGAGCCGCCGATCCGATTGGGCGACGATCGGCTTGATCGCAACGAGCGGCGCCTCGCCTCGCTCAGATGGCTCGCCGGCGCGACGCTGGCCGGGCTCTGCGGCGTGACCCTGATCGGCGCGGCGCTGTATCTCGACCTCGACAGCCAGTACGATTTCGCCGAGGCGCCTGAATTCGCCGCGCCGATGCAGCCGGCGGACTTCGCAGGAAGCGGGCGTCAATCCCGAGCAAGGGCGATCGGCTCCTGCGGCCGGTCGACATCGTCTCGGACAAGCAGACATTCAAGGCCCCGACGATCATCAAGGTCGGCGACAAGGAAGTGGTGAAGGCGCGACCCTTCACCCGTCTCCAAACCACTTTGACCATGACCCCGACCGGGTTTGCCGATGCGGTGCCCCCGTTCAACCCCCTCAAGATCGTGAACGGCGGAACCGACGTCGCCGAAGCGCCGCCCGATCCTGGCCCGGTGCAAGACAGCGCGGAGGTGACGTTTCGCGTCGAGGATCTGAGCCCGAGCGACGCCGATCATATCACGGGAGACCTGACGCAGGCGGAGGCGGAAGCCCAAGTCATCGAAACGCTGAAGGCGCCGACCGAAAGGGCGGCTTCTCAATCCCTGCCGCCGCAGCTCCTGCTGATGCGGACGAGCCGGGCCAGCGAAGCCCTGCGGCAGCTCTCCGCCTACGCGACCGAAGGCAGCGTTGCTCCCAGCACGCCCTTCGCCTCGATCGAAGTGCGCATGATCCCCGAGAACGTGAGCAATGTCGTCAAAGCAAGCCCGGACGACGCGTCTCCGAACGAAAAGCTCGTTCAAATGCGCCATGGCGAGAGTTTCGAGGACGTGCTCAAGGCCAATGGCGCGAGCCCGGAGGCGGCCCAGGCGATCTTGGCCGCGTTCGGCGTCAAGCATGGCGAATCGCCGGTCGGCGAGGGGCAGAAGATCATCATCCTGCCGGAGGAGCCGGCGGTTCGAGGGGAGAAGCCGGGCATAGGACGGATCTCGGTGTACGCGGACGATCAGCTCAAGGCGACGGTCGCAATCACCGACGAGGGCGGCTACAAGCCGGTGGCGCTCCGCACCGCTCACGCGCCGCGAAAACCCAACGCGGCCGACGAAGACAATCCTTCGGGCGGCGGCATGAGCCTGTATCAGAGCCTCTACGAGACGACGCTCAAACAGAGGGTCCCCCGATCGATCATTGACGTGATGACCAGGGTTTTCGCCAACGACGTGGATTTCCAGCGCGCAACGGCGCCGGGCGATTCGGTCGAGGCGTTCTATTCCGATCCGGACGACATCAATCCGCGGCCGGAGCTCCTATGCGCTTCGATGACGGTCCGCGGTCAGACGTTCAAATATTACCGCTTCCAGACGCCCGACGACAACATGGTCGATTTCTACGACGAGAACGGCCGCTCGATGCGCAAGTTCCTGGTGCGCAAGCCGATCGCTGAGGGCGAGATGACCTCGCCGTTCGGGATGCGCTTTCATCCGATCCTGCATTATTCGCGCATGCACACCGGCGTCGATTGGGCGGCGCCGATCGGCACGCCGATTTACGCCGCAGGCAATGGCGTCGTCATCCTGGCGGGGTGGGATGGCGGGTATGGACGCCGGGTCGAGATCCAGCACGCCAACGGCTATGTCACCACCTACAATCACATGTCCTCGTTCGGTCGTGGGATCGTCGAGGGGGGGCGCGTCGTTCAGGGTCAGACTGTCGGCTATCTCGGCGATTCGGGATTGGCGACCGGACCGCACCTGCACTACGAGGTGATCATCAACGGCAACTTCGTCGACCCGATGGCGATCAAGCTCCCCCGCACGCGCGAGTTCGACGGCAGGATGCTTGCAGCGTTCAAGCGGGAGCGCGATCGCATCGACCAGCTCATGGGCGAAGCCCCTTCGGCCGTGGCGATGTCGACGCAGAAGACCGGCCCCGCGCCGGTCGCCGGGACCGCAGAGCTTCAGCCGAACTCGACCGCGAGTCCGGGGTCGGCGCTCGCGCCGAACCCCAGCGCCGCGCGAACTTCGCCTGGGGCCAAACCCGTTGCGCGCAGTTCGGCCAACGACCAGGATTGACGGCTTTTCGACAGTTTCGCCCCGGTCTGGTCGAGAACGAGCCGGTGGTGCCGATAGCGCGGCGCCGTGAGCGCCGAGCAGGGCCTGCAGCAGGCGGTGGACCGCGGTCGCTTGAATGAGGTCGCGCCCACGCACCACGTCGGTCACGCCCTGCAGCGCGTCGTCGACCACCACCGCCAGATGATAGCTCGCCGCCAGGTCGCGGCTGCGCAGGACAACGTCGCCCCAGACGTCCGGCGCCGCCGGATGCTGCGAGGAAACGGCGCCCTCGCCATATTCGGTCCAAGAGAGACGCGCCGGTCCGGCGTCGATTGCGCGCCGCATATCGAGCCGGAACGCCGCCTTGTCGCCGCGGGCGATCCGGTCGCGCGCTTCGACCGCAGATAAAGCGCGGCAGGTTCCGGGATAGAGCGGCGCGCCGTCCGGATCGCGCTGACCGTTCGAATCGCGCGCGATCTCCGAGCGGCTGCAAAAACACCGGTAGACCAGGCCGCGCTGGTCGAGCCGCGCGAGCGCGGCCGCATAGTCGTCGCTGTGCTCGCTCTGCCGGCGGGGCTGAGGAAAGCGGAGCCCAAGCCACGCGAGGTCGTCGACGATGGCCGCCTCGAATTGCGGTTTGCAGCGCGTGCGGTCTAAGTCTTCAATGCGCAGCAGCATGCGCCCGCTCGTTTCGGCGGCGATGCGTTCATTCATCAGCGCCGAATAGGCGTGGCCGAGATGGAGCGCCCCGTTTGGCGACGGCGCGAAGCGGAGGACGGGGGCGGTCGCGAGGATTTCATCGGCCATGGGGGCAAAGCGAATACCGAAGCCGGGGGTCGGAGCAACCCGGCGCGTCAAACGTCGTGCGGCGAAGACAAGGATCTACCATCCCGGCCCCTCGATCGACGATGAGGCGACCCTGCGCGAAGCCGCTGAGCGCCTGCGGGCCAAAGACCCGGAGCTCATCGATCGCCTGATCGCGATCGGCGGGCCGCCGCCGCTTCGCCGCAGGGAGGCGGGCTTTGCGGGACTGGCCGCAATCATCGTGGCGCAGCAGGTGTCGACGGCCAGCGCCAGCGCCATTTTCGGCCGATTGCAGGCGCGCATCGCGCCCCTTGAGGCGGCTGAAATCGCCAGGGCGACAGAAGAGGACTTGCGCGCCTGCGGATTGTCGAACGCCAAAATCCGCGCCTTGCGCGCGCTTGCCCAGGCGATCGTCGAGGACGGCCTCGATCTCACCGGCCTTGCCGATCTCGACGCAGAGGACGCGCACAAGGCGCTCCTTAAGGTCAAAGGGATCGGTCCATGGACGGCGGACATTTTCCTCCTGTTCTGCCTCGGCCATCCGGACGCCTTTCCTGCCGGCGATCTCGCGCTGCAGGAAGCCGCCAAGCTCGCCTTGAACCTGAAGCGGCGCCCGGACGTCGCGAGGCTCGAGCGGATCGCCGAGCGCTGGCGCCCGTTGCGGGGCGTCGCCGCGCGCATGCTCTGGGCCTATTATCGGGGCGTCAAGGCGCGCTCGGGGATGGCTCTCGCCGACAGTTCGCGTTAAGCGAGACGAGATCAGCCCCGGAGCCCCTATCTGATGAGCGCCGCCCTCGACGGACCTCGCATCCCGGCGGCCGCCGGCCGAACCAGCCAGCTGGTGGTGTTCCTGCACGGCTACGGCGCGGACGGCAATGATCTCATCGAGCTCGGCCGCCAGTGGCGCGCGCTGATGCCCGAAGCCGCGTTCGTTTCGCCCCACGCGCCCGAGCGCGCTCCGGGGGCGCCGATGGGCCGGCAATGGTTCGCGCTTTCCAACCGGTCGCCGGACGACGCCGCGGGCGGAGGGGAGCGCTGGACAGGCGCGGTCAAGGCGCGGAGCCATGATCGACGCCTTTCTCGACGCCGAGCTTCAGCGGCTCGGCCTCGACGATTCGAAGCTGGCGCTGGTCGGCTTCAGCCAGGGCTGCATGATGGCGCTGCATGTCGGCCTCCGCCGTCCGCGCGCGCCGGCGGCGATCCTTGGCTTTTCCGGCCTGCTGGTCGGTCCCGAGCGCTTAAGCGAAGCGACGGCGCGCGATGCGCATGGGCGCCCGCCGCCGATCCTGCTCATCCACGGCGATCAGGATCCGATGATTCCGTTGGACGCGATGTTCATGGCGGCGGAAGCGCTCGCCGGAGCGTCGATCCCGACTCAATGGCATCTCTCGCCTGGGATCGGGCACGGGATCGACGCTGAGGGCCTGCGCCAGGGCGGGCTCTTCCTCGCCAAGGCGTTCTCAGACCGAAAACGCTAGTACGATCTGTATTAATCCGCTTGGCGGCGCGCCGTTTGGGTTTCCTTGTCTGGTCGCCGTTTCGCGGCGAAAACCCCGATTATGAGGGGTTGGATTTCCTTGGATTTCCTTGGATTCTCTCGTGCGAATCGAGACTTATCAATGGGTTGCGCGGCATAAATGGCGGAAATTTTTTCCTCTCGCTTTTCCGCCGAGAGGCCGGGACGGGGCCCCGGATGTGGCGGCGTTTTTAGAAGATCGCTCATCGGGCTACCTTAA
Source organism: uncultured Alphaproteobacteria bacterium (assembly GCA_963802615.1). GTDB lineage: Bacteria > Pseudomonadota > Alphaproteobacteria > Rhizobiales > Beijerinckiaceae > Roseiarcus. Next base: position 26,648 of record CAWDKC010000012.1, on the reverse strand, counting down.
CTGGATTTCTGATTTAATGCAATAAAATGTCGTGCGAACGGCCATTTTTTTGAACATCCAAAAGTTCGGGTCGCGGGGCCGACGTGGCTCCTTCCTCTTCAGTTTCGTTTCGGAGTGTGACGGCCGTCACAGCGGACGATGCGCGATGGCGTTAATGGTCGTTAACGAATTGGAGGGAATTGCATCATGAAGAGGATCCTGGCCGCGGTGGCCTGCCTCCTCCCCTTCGCGCTCGCCGCGGAAGCAGGAATCAACCGACATTCTCCCGAGGACGCCGTCTCGGCCGCCTATGCGGCCGATCAACCGGCCATTCAGGGCCGCGGCGCGGGAATCATGGGCGACAACACCCTACGCGCGCGCTTCTTCTCGCGTTCGCTGTTGCGCTCGATTGCGGCCGAAGAACTCATCGGGCTCGCCAGCGATCGTCCGCGATCCGTTCAGCGACCAGGCGCCCCATCTCGTCGCCCTGAGCGTGGCCCCGGTCTCGGAAACGCACGACGCCGCCAAGGTGCTCGCCGAATTCGCCCGCGGCGACGGCGCGCGGGAGCGGTTGACCTACGCCATGCTGTTCGAACGCGGCGAATGGCGCATCGACGATATCGTCTATTCCACGCTGGATGGCGAAAGCCATAACCTGCGTGGCATGCTCGCGGCGAACTAGGCAAACGATTGCGTAGGTTCGTCGCGAAACTCGAGCGCGAGAGGAGGGCTAAATCAAGGATGCGTCATAAGGCCTAAGATCCCATACATTAGAAATGGGCTGCCGACGCACTGCCTCTGGTGGCAATCCTTTTTGGATCGTCCTTGATTTGGTTCTCCTCTCGCGTCTTTCTTCCTGAGGCTAATACGTCGCCCTGAAGCATCAAGACGCCGCTCTATCAGGCGGGCCCGACGTGACCCTTCAAATCAAAGTGACTGCCGGGATGCCTCTTCCAGTGGACATTCACCCCCCAAGTCTTTGAATTGGAGCCGAAATCAAGATTCGCGCTGACGGATCAAACACTTGCCGTTGGGGTCAAAGGTATGCTATATAGGCGGCGTCGCCAGCGCAAACTGGCGACGCCTTCTTTATGGTGGTTGCATTTACCACCTCCAGTCTGCGGGCTTACCGTAACCGCCCGCAGTTGCGGTGCCTTGCTAGGAACCACGTCTACTGCTGACTTAGTGCCGCCAGCTGCCGACTGCACCGGGTGCTTACGGACCCGGATGCAGCCGGATACCTTTGTCAACCTAGAGGACGTCGCCTCCTAGGTCGAAATCCTTTTCACGTTCAGCGATTCTCTTTCACGGGCCCGTTCCAAGGAACCCCGGCCCGGTAAGCGGTTTGCTGATTCGCTCGAAACTCATCCCCCTCTAAGGCATCGAGATATCCACGTCTGATATGGTGCCAAAACGCGGTTCTAAAGTTCTCGTACGTGAACGGACCTGTTTCACGCGCCATGCCTTCTATTCTCGTCCGTGAAAGCGATTCTGGATATTTCGAGACCAATTCCGTGAAGATCATCTGCCACGTCGGTGAGAGGCGAGACTTTCTATAGTTAGCTGGTTTCGGCGGTGGAAGAGAGGAGTTGTCGGAGTTGGCGGAATCATTCGGTTTCTCTGGCAATTCAAGCGCGTAAGACTGATTCCTCATCGTCTCGTAAGCGCGCAGCTCTCCCTCAATTGAGGCTACCCTTAGGTTAAGCCCCTCAATTTGCTTGTGAATGTCCCGGAGCTTTCCGTGACACTCCGAGATTTTCCCGTCGAGAAACTGATTGCTCATGATTTTACAGCATAGTCTAACCGGCACGTTCACGTCAATAAAATTTCGTCACGAACGGCTGAAACGGTGTGGATTGGATCGGAAGGCACAGTTGCACACTCCAGTCCTACCTATGCCAAGTGCATAATAGGGCCCTTCCAGCGCGCATCGCGCCGCCCTATGCTTGGCCCAGCGGGGCGCGAGGAGGCTTTGATGCGCAAAGGCTTGCGGATCAACCTGGCGCTGTGCGCCACGATCGTGCTTTCGCTCATTGTTACCCAAGCGCCCCGGGCCGGCGCGGCGAGCGCCCCGGTCGCCGTCGACGCCGCGATCGTGCTGGCCGCGGACGTCTCCCGCAGCATCGACGACGACGAGTTCGCGCTCGAGCGGCGCGGCTATGCTGACGCGATCCAAAGCCAGCAGCTCCTCGATGCAATCTCCACCGGGCCGCACGGCGCGATTGCGCTGGCTTACGTCGAATGGGCCGGCGATGGCGAAGAGCGGGTGGTGGTCGACTGGGCTTTGATCCGCAACCCCGGCGACGCCCGCGCCTTCGCCGCCGCGATGAGCGCGGCGCCGCGCTCGTTTATCGGCCGGACCGCGATCGGCGCGGCGATCGATTTCTCCTTCGCGCTGTTTGCCGAGAACGCCTTTGAGACCAACCGGCGGGTGATCGACGTCTCCGGCGACGGAACCAGCAACCAGGGCCGCCTCGTGACGGAATCGCGGGATGCGGCGGTCGCAGCCGGCGCGGTGATCAACGGGCTCGCCATCTACAACCGCAAGGCGGCGGCGACGGGCGGCTATCTCGCCATGCACACCAACCCGCCGGGCGGCCTCGCCCAATATTACCGCGAGAACGTGATCGGCGGCCCGGGCGCCTTCGTGGCGCCGATCGACGATTTCAGGACCTTTGGCGACGCGATGATGCGCAAGCTGGTCAACGAGATTTCTGACGCCCACTGAGCGGGCGGATGGGCGCCGCTCTGCGCAAATAAACGCCAATAAACGAGCATAAACGCTAGTAAACGCTAGTAAAACAGCTAGCGTTTACTAGCGTTTATTTTTCCGAATCGGGCCATTTCAATGGGTTACGGCCGATTCAAATAAAAAAATTCCCTCGCCTCTCAGTTCCCCCGCAAGATATGTCGCCAGCGCGCAGATCGCCTCAATGCCGTCCCGTTCTTTTCTCGCCCGTACGCCGTCTGACCCATCGAACAAAAGAGCATATCATCGAATTCTGTTTTCGCCAAGCAATTGTATCATTATTTTCGCTTGCGGCCAGCGGCGAGACCAGGACGCCATACCACGAAACGGGGTCTGGCGAATTCATGATCCCCTGTGGTTTCCGGCCGCAAAGGATCGCCCTCCGACTCCCTGCGCGCCTGCGCCTGACGCTGTTGGCGTCTCGCGCGCAACCTGATCGGCCCACCTATAGGTAGTTCTACCTATAGCATGAAACCTCTCGCGCCATGTGACGCGCGTCACAGTCAGCCTCGTTCAAAATTGGGTCTAACGCCAATAACGGGCTCCTGCGCTCTTAATAATGAGGCGCCGTCGGAGAAGTTAATTATTTAAAACTGCTAGCGGTTGTGTCGCCGTGATCCTGGGGCATAGGGAGGAATGTCATGGCGCTTTCGTATTTCGTTAGGGCTTTCGGCGCCCAGACCAGCTGTGGGTCACCGACGGTACGGTTCTGGGCACGCATGTCGTCGCCTCGTTGGCGCGCGGGCGACGGTTTTTGATCTCACCACGATCGGCAGTCGCGTCTTCTTCGGAATCGACGATGGCACGCATGGCTATGAGCTCTGGACGTCGGACGGGACGCCTGCCGGAACCGTGATGGTCAAGGACATCAATCCTGGCTCAAGCGGCTCCCTCCGACGCCAGTCTGACGAACGTCAACGGCACGCTTTACTTCGCAGCCACCGACGGCACGCATGGCGAGCGAATTGTGGAAGTCGGATGGGACCGCCGCAGGGACGGTGATGGTCAAGGACATCAATCCTGGCGTGCCATCCGTAGCTGTCCGACGACCTGACCAACGTCAACGGCACGCTTTACTTCGAGGCCGACGACGGCACGCATGGCGACGAGCTGTGGAAGTCGGATGGGACCGCCGCCGGAACGTTGATGGTCAAGGACATCAATCCTGGCTCCGACGGCTCCGCTCCCTCCGATCTGACCGAACGTCAACGGCACGCTTTACTTCCACGGCCAACGACGGCACGCATGGCGACGAACTGTGGAAGTCGGATGGGACCGCCGCCGGAACGATGATGGTCAAGGACATCGGTCCTGGCTCGAGCGGCTCCGATCCGCAGGATCTGACGAACGTCAACGGCACGCTTTACTTCGACGCCAACGACGGCAGGGATGGCTCCGAACTGTGGAAGTCGGATGGGACCGCCGCCGGAACAGTGATGGTCAAGGACATCGATCCTGGCTCAGACAGCTCCGTCCCGCAGGATCTGACGAACGTCAACGGCACGCTTTACTTCGCCGCCAACGACGGCGCGCATGGCGACGAGCTGTGGAAGTCGGACGGGACCGCCGCCGGAACGGTGATGGTCAAGGACATCGATCCCGGCGCGACCGGCTCCGGTCCCAGCTTCGATCTGACCAACGTCAACGGCACGCTTTACTTTGACGGCCAACGACGGCATGCATGGCTCCGAGCTGTGGAAGTCGGATGGGACCGCCGCCGGAACCGTGATGGTCAAGGACATCTTCCCCGGTTCCGGCAGATCCTCGCCTATCGATCTTGGCCGCTGTCAACGGCGCGCTTGAATTCTACGCCTTCGACGGCGCTGGCGTTCGGCTCTGTTCCGGTCAGACGGGACCGCCGCCGGCACGATCGAACTCGCCACGAACATTCAAGCTACGACGCCGCTCGGCGTAACGGCGACCCCAGACGGCGATTTCAACGGCGACAGCTTTTCCGACATCCTGTGGCAGAACACGAGCAGCGGCCAGGCCTCGATCTGGGAGATGAACGGGAACAGCCTTGGTCGGCGGCGGGACCGTCGAAGTCCCAATCCCGGGCCGAGCTTGGACTGAGATCGGAACCGGCGACTTCAACGGCGACGGCCATTCCGACATCCTGTGGCAGAACGCGAGCAGCGGCCAAGCCTCGATCTGGGAAATGAACGGAAACACCTTGACTCGGCGGTGGGGCCGTCAGCCCCAATCCCGGGCCGAGCTGGAAAGCGATCGGAACGGGCGATTTCAATGACGACGGCCATTCCGACATCCTGTGGCAGAATACGAGCAGCGGCCAGGCCTCGATCTGGGAAATGAACGGGAACAACCTCATCGGCGGCGGAGCGGTGAGCCCCAATCCCGGGCCGGCTTGGAAAGCGATCGGAACCGGCGATTTCGATGACGACGGCCATTCCGACATCCTGTGGCAGAACACGAGCAGCGGCCAAGTCTCGATCTGGGAAATGAACGGGAACACTTTAATCGGTGGCGGGCCGGTCAGCCCCAATCCCGGGCCGAGTTGGAAAGCGATCGGGACCGGCGATTTCAACGACGACAGCCATTCCGACATCCTTTTCCAGAACACGAGCAGCGGCCAAGTCTCGATCTGGGAAATGAACGGGAACACTCTGATCGGCGGCGGGCCCGTCAGCCCCAATCCCGGGACGAGTTGGCACGCCATCGCGGAACTTCGGCGGCGGCGGTTCCGACATCCTTCTTCAAAACACGAGCGGCCAAGCCTCGATCTGGGAAATGGACGGGAACAGCATCGCCGGCGGCGGTCCCGTCAGCCCCAATCCCGGCCCCAGTTGGCGAGCGGTCGGACTTAGCTGACGCGCGAGCCAGACCCTTCCGCATAGGGAGATGCGCGTGCGCGCCCGCCGCCCATGCTCGGCCGGAAAGGATCGCCCTCAGACTCCCTTGCGGGCCTGACGCTGTTGGCGTTCTCGCGCTGAACCTGACGCACCTATAGGTAGTTCTACCTAGGTAGAACTACCACGCCGTGTGACGCGCGTCACAGTCACCCCGCAAAATTGCGTCTAACGCCAATAACGGACTCCCGCGCTCTTAATACTGAGGCGCCGCTGGAGACGCGGCTTGTTCAAAAACTGCTAGCGGTTGTGTCGCCGTGATCCTGAAAGCTGGGAGGAGTTTCCATCATGGCGCTTTCCTATTTCGGCGACCTTGCTGTCATTTTTAACACCTTCGTCGAGCAACTGTCGGTCAGCGATGGAACTTTAGCGGGCACCCATGTGGTCGCCACGTTTGACGTCGATGCTGGGCCGGTCTCTAGTGTCCATACGATCGGCAGCCGTGTCTTCTTCGACCTCGACGACGGCACGCATGGCAATGAGCTTTGGACGTCGGACGGAACCGCCGCTGGAACGGTGATGGTCAAGGACATCGCCTCAGGCGTGTCGGGCTCCGCTCCGTCGGACCTGACGAACGTCAACGGCACGCTTTACTTCTCAGCCACCGACGTCACGCACGGCGACGAATTGTGGAAGTCAGATGGGACCGCCGCCGGCACCATGATGGTCAAGGACATCATTTTTGGCTTCGGCAACTCCAACCCCTCCGACCTGACGAACGTCAACGGCGTGCTTTACTTCAGCGCCACCGATAGCCTTGCGAGTGGCTTCGAGCTGTGGAAGTCAGACGGGACCGCCGCCGGCACGTTGATGGTCAAGGACATCAATCCTGGCCTCGTCAGCTCCAACCCCTCCGACCTGACCAACGTCAACGGCACGCTCTACTTCGCAGCCACCGACGTCACGCATGGCGAGGAATTGTGGAAGTCAGACGGGACCGCCGCCGGAACGGTGATAGTCAAAGACATTGCGCCTAACACAGACAGCTCCGATCCCGTTGACCTGACGAACGTCAATGGCACGCTTTACTTCGCAGCCAACGACGGCGCGCATGGCGAGGAATTGTGGAAGTCAGACGGGACCGCCGCCGGAACAATGATGGTCAAAAACATTGACCCTGGCGCCGATTCGTCCGATCCGCAGGACCTGACGAACGTCAACGGCACGCTCTACTTCTCAGCCAACGACGGCGCGCATGGCGCTGAGCTGTGGAAGTCAGATGGGACCGCCGCAGGGACCGTGATGGTCAAGGACATTCTGTCCTTAATCGGCTCCAACCCCTCCGACCTCACCAACGTTAACGGTATGCTTTACTTCACGGCCAACGACGTCACGCATGGCAAGGAATTGTGGAAGTCAGACGGCACGGCCGCGGGAACGGTGATGGTGAAGGACATCCTTCCCGGTTCCTCAGGGTCCGGTCCTTTCAACTTGGTTGCTGTGAACGGCGCACTTGAATTCTCCGCCTTCGTCGATGCGGGCTACGGTGTGTTCCGGTCCGATGGGACTGCCGCAGGCACGATCGAACTTGCCACACTTCCTACGACAGCGCTCGGCGTGACCGAGGCCCCGGACGGCGACCTCGACGGCGACAGCTTTTCCGACATCCTTTTTCAAAGCACGAGCAGCGGCGTGGCCGAGGTCTTCGAAATGAACGGGAACCATGTGATCGGCGTCGGACCCGCTGGTGGCGCCAATCCCGGGCTGAGTTGGAAAGCGATCGGAACGGGGGACTTCAACGGCGACAGCCATTCCGACATCCTATGGCAGAACACCAACGGTCAGGCCTCGATCTGGGACATGAACGGGACCAGTCTGGTCGGCGGCGGGGCCGTCAGCCCCAACCCGGGGCCGGCCTGGCAAGCAGTCGGATCGGGCGATTTCAACGGCGACGGCCATTCCGACATCCTGTTTCAAAACACGAGCGGCGGCCAAGTCTCGATCTGGGAAATGAACAGCAACACCTTAATCGGGGGCGGCCCCGTCAGCCCCAATCCCGGACCGAGTTGGCGCGCCGTCGGGACAGGCGATTTCAACGACGACGGCCATTCCGACATCCTTTGGCAGAACACGAGCACCGGCCAAGTCTCGATCTGGGAAATGAACGGGAACAAACTCGTCGGCGGCGGGGCCGTGAGCCCTAATCCGGGGCCGGTCTGGAAAGCGATCGGAACGGGGGACTTCAACGGCGACAACCATTCCGACATTCTTTTTCAAAACACCGCTAGCGGCCAAGTCTCGATCTGGGAAATGCAGGGGAACACCCTAACCGGCGGCGGCCCGGTCAGCCCCAATCCGGGCCTGAGCTGGCACGCCATCGGAACGGGCGACTTCAATGGCGACGGTCATTCCGACCTCCTGTTTCAAAACACGAGCGGCCAAACCTCGATCTGGGAAATGAACGGGAACAGCCAGATCGGAGGCGGAGCCGTCAGCCCCAATCTCGGATCGAGTTGGCGAGCAGTCGGCGCTTGAAGAGCTGATCCGGGGGAGGTCCGCGTATCGGATCGACACCCCTAACGCCTTACTGCAGGCGCGGGCGCTTCATGAAGGTCGTGCGGTCGGCCGATCGCACGCGCAAGCCGATCGCCCGGCCGTCGCGGACGATTTCGAGTGGAATCTCGACCCCGGCGGGACCTCGGCTCCAGACCTTGCGATAGAAATCGCCCAGACTTTCGATCTCCGAGCCGCCGACGCCGGCGAGAACGTCGCCGCGGCGAATTCCCGCTTCGGCCGCCGGCCCCTTTTCGGCGACGCTCGCGACGATGATCTCATCGCCATTCTCGGCCGAAAAAACGCCAAGCCAAGGCCGCGCCGGCTTGTTGACTCGCCCGTAGGTGAGGAGATCGTCGAGAATTGGCGGCAGAAGGTCGATCGGCACGATCATGTTGATGTCGCGCGGGCCGCCCTTCTCGCTCAGTTGCTCGACATGCAATGAGCCGACGCCAATCAGCCTGCCCTCCGCGTCGATCGCGCCGGCGCCGCCCCAGAACGGATGGGCGGGCGAGGTGAAGATCGCCTCGTCGAGAAAATATTCCCAATAGCCGGCGAATTCGTGCTTGCCGACAATCATCGCGCGCACCGGCTTTGTGCCTGCGCCGGCCGCGACCGTGACGGAATCGCCGAGCTTGGCCTCGCTCGAGCGGCCGAGCTCGAGCGCCGGGCATTTGAGATCGCCCAAAGCCTGGACGAGGCCGAAGCCGGTCTCCGCATCGATGGCGAGCGCGTGAGCCGGGGTGACCCGGCCGTCGGCGTCGGCGAGCCAGACATTCTCAGCCTCGGTGATCAGATAGCCGATCGTCAGCACCAGACCGCTCTCGCGGATGACGATCCCGCTGCCCGAGCGTTGCTCGCCCAGCGCTTGAGCGGTGAAGGCGTCCTCCGGAATTGTGGATTGAACCGTAACGATCGATTTGAGCGCGCGGTTCAGCTTGGAGGCGGGCCCCCTGTTCGGCAAGCCGGACTGCGGTTCGTCGCGTCGCCGCTTCTCGGTCATCGGCGCTTATCCTTTTTCCTTCGGCTCTGAGGCGCGGATTAAAACACGTTTGGACAACAAAGTCGCCGCGGATCGCCGCCTGTGGCCAGTCCTTTGACGTCAATTCGAGATTTGGCGGGCTGCCGGCATAAGTGACTCATAATTGTGGCGCAGTTCGTTCCGTTCGCGCCCCTTAGGCGCCTGAGGGATCGATTCTAATGCGGATCAGCTCCGTCCGCTCTTCAGCGCCGCCTGATAGGCGCGTTCGGCCCAATCCCTCAACTTGCCCTCGTCTTCGAGCACATCGACGGGCACTTCCCAGTAGGACTTCAGGGCGTGGTCCTCGCCCTCGCTCGCATAACCGAGCGCCTGGGACCCCGCAGCCTCGTATTCGCCGCGCGAATCGTCATCGACCTTGAAGTAGAGCGCCCCGCGCCAGGCCATGGCGAAGACATGGTCGCCGCGATAGAGAGCCACGGCGCCAAAAAGCGGCCGCGTCGTGATCTTCGCCCACTCCGACAGCTCATCGACATAGTGTCCAGCAAGCTGCTTTGCCTGTTCGAATTGTTTCGACATCTAAATCAGCGCGGCGCCGGAACCCTGGCTGCGCTCGTCGAGCACGGATTGAAGATAGCGCCCATACGAGCTCTTGCCGAAGCGCGCGATGAGGCGTTTGAACTGAGCGACGTCGATCAGGCCGAGGTCGAAGGCGATTTCCTCCGGACAGCTGATCTTGGTGCCCTGTCGCTGCTCGAGGGTCCTGACGAAGCTTGCGGCGTCGATCAGCGAATCCGGCGTGCCGGTGTCGAGCCAGGCGAAGCCTCGCCCCATCCGCTCGACGCTCAAGGCGCCGGCTTCGAGATAGATGCGATTGACGTCGGTGATCTCGTATTCGCCGCGCGCCGATGGCTTCGAGCGTTTTGGCGATCTCGACGACGCGGGAATCGTAAAAGTAGAGGCCGGTCACCGCCCAGTGCGACTTGGGAGCGGCAGGCTTTTCCTCGATCGACATTGCGCGGCCGGTCGGAATCGAATTCGACCACCCCGTAGCGCTCGGGATCGGGCACGTGATAGGCGAACACGGTCGCGCCGCGGTCGCGGTTCGCCGCCCTGCGAAGCTGCTCGCTCAAGCCCGCGCCGTAGAAAATGTTGTCGCCAAGGACGAGCATCGCGGGCTCGCCGGCGACGAAGTCCTCGCCGATGACGAAAGCCTGCGCCAGGCCATTGGGCTCGGGCTGCTCGGCATAGTCGATCCGGATGCCCCACTCGGAGCCATCGCCGAGCAGGCGGCGAAACATCGGCAGGTCATGCGGGGTCGATATGATCAGCGTCTCGCGAATCCCGGCGAGCATGACGACCGACAGCGGATAATAGATCATCGGCTTGTCGTAGACAGGGACAAGCTGCTTCGACACCGCAAGCGTGATCGGATGCAGCCTTGTGCCCGCGCCGCCGGCCAGAATGATGCCCTTCATTGGGGTAGACGCCCCATCCTCAAGCCACCGGTCCGGCCTCGGCGACAATTCCGAGCCGCTCGCCGGCGTAGACCTTGTCCCTGAGCGGGCGCCACCACCATTCGTTGTCGAGATACCAGCGCACGGTTTTCTCGATGCCGGTCTCGAACGTCTCCTGCGCCCGCCAGCCAAGCTCGCGCTCGAGCTTGGCCGCGTCGATGGCGTAGCGCAGATCGTGACCTGGGCGGTCGCTGACAAAGGCGATGAGCGATTCGTGGGCGCGCGCCGCCGGGCGAAGTTTGTCGAGGATGGCGCAGATGCGGCGCACGACGTCGATGTTGCGCCGTTCGTTGCGGCCGCCGACATTGTATTTCTCGCCGATCCGTCCGCGCGCCACGATCATGTCGAGCGCCCGCGCGTGGTCGTCGACATAGAGCCAGTCGCGCACGTTTGAGCCCGCGCCATAGACCGGCAGCGGCTTGCCATGGATGGCGTTGAGGATGATCAGCGGAATGAGCTTTTCGGGGAAATGATAGGGGCCGTAATTGTTCGAGCAGTTCGAGATCACGGCCGGGAAGCCGTAAGTTCGAGCCCAGGCCGAGACCAGGTGATCGGCGGCGGCCTTCGAGGCGGAATAGGGCGAACTTGGATCGTAGCGCGTCTCTTCGACGAACGCGCCCTCGTCCTCGAGCGAGCCGTAAACCTCGTCGGTCGACACATGCAGGAAGCGGAACGCGTCCCGTCGCGGCGCGGGCAGCGCCTGCCAATAGGCTCGCGCCGCCTCCAGCATCGAGAACGTGCCGACGACATTGGTCTGGACGAACGCGTCGCTGCCCGTGATCGAGCGATCGACGTGGCTCTCGGCGGCCAGATGGATGACATGGTCCGGAGCAAAGGTCTCGAACGCCTCGGTCACCGCGCGGCCGGTCGCATATGTCGACCCTGGCGAAGCGATAGTTCGGCGCATTGTCGATCGTCGCCAGCGATTGCAGATTGCCGGCGTAGGTCAGCGCGTCGAGGTTGAGCACCGAGGCGCCTTCGGCGACCAGCCGCCGGCACACAGCCGAGCCGATGAAACCCGCGCCTCCGGTCACAAGCACTTTGCGCTGCATGAGGGTCCTTAACTCTTTCACACGCGCCCGCCGGGCAGACGGCCCGTCCCCTAAGCTCATGACAGAAGACGGGCGCAGCAACCGGCTGCGGACTGGCGCCATTCCGGCAGCTTGAGGCCATATACGCGAGCAAGCTTTTCGTTGTCGAGCCGGGAATTGGCCGGCCTTCGCGCCGGCGTCGGATAGTCGGCGGTCGCGATGCGTTTGACCCGGGTCTGCCGCCGGCCTCGCGCCGCGGCCTCGTGGAAGATGCTTTCGGCGAAATCCGCCCAGGTCGCCTCGCCCGCGCCGGTCATGTGAAAGACGCCGCGCAACGCCGGCGACGCATCGTCCCTTGCCTTTACGGCGATGGCGAGCAGCGCGTCGGCGATGTCGAGGGCCGATGTCGGATTGCCGCGCTGATCGGCGACGACGCCAATTTCGTCGCGCGTCTCGTTGAGTCTCAGCATCGTGCGGACGAAATTCGCGCCGAACGGGCTATAGACCCAGGCGGTGCGCAAAATGACGCTGTTTTCGCAGCGCTCGGCGACCGCCTGTTCGCCGGCCAGCTTCGAGCGCCCATAAGCCCCGGCGGGGGCGGTCGGATCGTCTTCGCGATAAGGGCGGTCGAGCGCGCCGTCGAACACGTAGTCGGTCGAGAGATGAAGCAGGGGAACGTTCAGCCGCGCCGCTGCTTCCGCGACATGCCCGGCGCCTTCGCCATTGACCCGAACGGCGTCCGCCTCTTCCGTTTCCGCCTTGTCGACCGCGGTATAGGCGGCGGCGTTGACGATGACGTCCGGGCGGGCCGCTTCCAGCCCGGCCAGGACCGCCGCGCGCTCGGCAAGGTCGAAGACCGGCCGGCCAAGCGCCACGACTTCGGCTTTGCCCTGTGCGCGCTCGATGAGCGACGTCGCCACCTGGCCCTTCGAACCGGTGACCGCGATCCGCATCATTCGAACAGGTCCGGCGCGTCAGCGAGCCGCGGCAGGCGGCGATCCTTGTCCGACAGAACCGGGCCTCCGGACAGGGTCGGCCAGGCAATGCCGATCGCCGGATCGTCCCAGGCGACGCCCCGGTCGTTGGCGGCCGAATAGGGCGCGGTGGTCTTGTAGAGAACCTCGACGTCCGGCTCCAAAGTCATGAACGCGTGGGCAAATCCGATCGGGACCAGCAACTGGCGCCAATTGTCCGCCGAGAGCTCGACCGCGACATATTGGCCAAAGGTCGGCGACGAGCGGCGGATGTCGACCGCAACGTCGAGAATGCGCCCGCGCGCGCACCGCACGAGCTTGTCCTGGGCGAATGGCGGCGTCTGGAAGTGGAGTCCGCGTAAGGTGCCGGCCGTCGCCGAAAACGAATGATTGTCCTGGACAAAGGTGAATTCAAGACCGGCCTTGTCCCAGTCTGAACGGTTGTAGACCTCCGAGAAAAAGCCTCTGGCGTCGCCGTGCTTCTTCGGCGTTACGATCTTGACCGCCGGAAGTGCGGTCTCTTCCACCTGCATCGCGGACCCCCGTCTCGCCGCCCGACCGTCGCGGGCGGCTCTTCTTGCCAGAAGCCGCCGCTCGCGGCCACCTCGAATTGTCTTGGGCCTGGAGCCGAATTGTCTTGGCTTGGCAGCAATGTGTCGCTCCCTATCTGGTGATGAGAAGCCTCCGCGGCGGTCTCGGGCGCCCGGCTGATCCTGCCCTGATTTAACTGATGTATATGTTTTGTTCTTACGAGCAGCGGATCGAGGGCCAACCTGCGACTTCCGTCGACCGGCAGGACGACGACGCGGCGGGGGCGGGGACCCGCTTCCGGCGACTTTTTCAGCGCGGAACTAAACGGGGTGCTAAGACCCTGAAAACATTAGGGGGCGCCGGTAAAAATGCCGCTAGAGGCCGGACGCGCCTCCCGCCCGCCTGGCTCAGAGCCGTGCGCGCTGAAGCTTCTGGAATGCGCGGGCGCGGTGCGACAGGGCCAGCGAGCCGTCAGCCGGAATGCCGTGTTTTTCCTCCGCGCTCATCTCGCCGAAGGTGCGGTCATGGCCGTCGGGGCGAAAGATCGGATCGTAGCCAAATCCAGCCGTCCCGCGCGGCGGGAAGACGAGGACCCCCTCCACCCGGCCCTCGAAAGTTTCCTCCGCGCCATCGGCCCAGGCGAGCGCCAGCACGCTGACGAAAGCCGCCCGCCACGGCGGGCGAGCCGCGCGCGCGCTTCAAGTTCGCTCTCGACGCGGGCCATGGCGGGGCCGAAGTCTTTCGCCGGGCCGGCCCATCGCGCCGAATAGATCCCCGGCGCTCCGTCGAGCGCATCGACGCAAAGCCCGGAATCGTCGGAGAGCGCCACGAGGCCCGAAGCCTGCGCGGCGGCGCGCGCCTTCAGAAGCGCGTTCTCATGAAAGGTCGATCCCGTCTCCTCGGGCTCCTCGAGACCCAGCGCGGCTGCGCCGAGCGGCGTAATTCCGAAGGGCCGAAGCAAGTCGTCAAACTCGCGCAGCTTGCCGGAATTGTGGGTGGCGACGACCAGGCGTCCGGCAAGGCGCCCGCGATCGCCCGCGCTTCCGACCGCGCCGCTCAACGGACGACGACCTTGTAGCGCTGCCCGGGAACGAGGGCGGCGTCGCGCTCGAGGCCATTGAGGATCAGGAACTGATCGAGCCATTGCGGCAGGAAGCCCATCCGCGCGGCGAGCGTTTCGGCGGTGTCGCCGTTCGCCGGCCTCGACGATTTTGATCTTTTCCGGCGCGGCCAGGGCCAAGTCCTGCGGGTTGATAAGACGAAACGAATCGAGCGAGGCCATGAACCGGGAATCGACGGCGGGAGACAGATCGTGGGCGGCGAAAATGAGCCGATAGAGCCGCCCGTTCAGCCGCACGGCCCCGAGGCGGAAGCTCCACTGGTCGCCGTGAGCGATCGCCGTGGCCGCTTCCAGGCCGTCGATCTTCCTGGGTTCGATCGAGGTCGTCTTGACCCCGTCGATCCAGTCCGAACCGATGGCGCTGGTGACCGGGGTCGACTGGGGGATCGCGATGCTGTCGAGGCGCAGCGCCTCGCCGCCCGTTTCGTCCACGCCGATCAGCGCGGCCGGCTGGTTGTCGAGCGTGAAGCCATCCGGGGCCTGGAAGGCGAAACCGAGTTTTGGATGAATGAAGGACGTGTCGCGCACCACGCCCTGGGAGGGGTCGTCGCCAAAGGCGAGGCCGTCGATGGCGGCGAGATAGGCGTTGCGTCCGGTTTCGCCGGTCCCCGGCGGCCCGAATTGCCGCGCCGCCTCGGTCGCCTGGGCGATCCGCTCAGGCGTCGAAGGATGGGTCGCCATCATGTCGGGGCGATTGGCGGAGCCAGCGCCCGAGACCGAAGCGCGAAACGCGCTCCACTCGCCGAGCGCGGTGAGAAATCGAGCCGCGCCATAAGGGTCATAGCCGGCGTGACCGATGATCTTGATGCCGATCTGGTCGGCGGCGAATTCCTGTTCGCGCGAGAAACGGGCGATCGCCAGCTTCGAGCGCGCCTCGACTTCGTCCTGAGCCTGACGTTGCTCGAGCACTTGCGAATTGACGCGCGAGAACAACGCCGTCGTCTTTTCGAACTCGGCCCGCTGGGCCGCGTGGCGCGCGGTGATATGGCCGATTTCATGCGCCATGACCGCGGCGATTTCCGACGTGTCCTCGGCGAGGGCCAAGGAGCCCGCGGGTGACGAAGATATCGCCTGAGGGCAATGAGAAAGCGTTGACGATCGGCGAATTGAGCACGGTGACCCGATAGGACGGTCCTTGGGCGCCCGAGGGCGGCGCGATCTTGGCGAGGACGCCGTCGAGATAGGACTGGGTCGCGGACGCCGAGTAAACGCCGCCGAATGCGTCGATCAGCCGCTTTCGTTCGGGATTGGCTTTCTCGACCGACACGGGCCGCGGCGCGGGCGTCGGGGCGATATCGGCGGGCGCTGGCGGTGGATCGATCGACGCGCAAGCCGTTAAGGCCAGCGCCAGACCGGCCATAAGCGCGATCAAAGCGCGCCGACCGCGCCGGGGCGCAGCCCTGCGCCCCAGATTATCCGGCTGGCCGCTCATGGATGGGCTTTCGCTTCTCCTGGCGCGTCGGGGCGACGCGCAATTTCGATCATCGCCGGGTCGGCGACCTCAATTCTCCGACCGAACCGGTCATCGAGCGCGCCGCGCGCCCGGATCGTCTGTCCGACCATGGCGCCGACCGGCCGTCCCGCTCGCGCCAACGCCGTCTCCAGCTTGCGCGCGATCACGATCGTCGGGCCATCGCGCGGGACAAGCTCAAGATAAATGCGCGATCGCGCGAAGCCAACCCTTCGCACCATGCCTTCAACCACCACAAATCTGCGGGCCCAGCGGCGGAGCTCGGCCGAGTTGGACGATTGTATCACGGCGAATTGCGGATCGCGCCATATTCCCTTTTCCCCCTGGCGGGCTACCTCTTCGATCGCGAGCCGCTCGGCGGCGCAGCCGCGGGTCTCAAACTCCGGCCGCACCCGAGCGTAACCTGCCGTGAGCAGCGCCGCCGCGGTCGAACCGGCCGACTGGTCGGGCGGATCGGCGACGGCGAGATCGGCGACGTCCTCCCCCAGCGATCGGTTCCGCCGGCGAACTGGATAAGGTCCGCGGCCCGGCCGAGCAGTCGTTCGCTCAAGAATTCCCGCGCGGCATGCGCTATTTCTGGCGCGCCGCGTTCAGCGTTCGGCGCGTCGAGGCCGCCAAGCCTTACAATTCTGCCGTCGCTCAGTTCAATATCGAGGCGTTCATCGACGCCGACCGCTTCAACCGGCCCGGCGGGGCGCCCGCAAGCCGCGAGGCACGGGGAGGCGAAAACGATGGCCGAGAGCGCCGCGCAAGCGCTGCGGAGCCGCCCGGCGCGGGTGAATGACGTGCGGTGGCGATGCGCAAAGCGACAATTCATGCTAAGGGCATGCCGCGCTTGGCTTGCCCTGTCCACACAGGGTTTTGGCCGCCGCACGGTTGATCGCGGTCCCGGTAGCTCAGCTCGGTGCGACAGGTTTCCTAAACCTCAGTCAGGTTCAAGTCCTCTCCGGGACGCCATTCTCCGCACAACTCTCGATATACAGACATGCACGGGAATGAACTCCGGTGCAACTGGGAGACGCGCCGACGGATACGAAGTAAGCCGAGAGGAAGCAGCACAGAGGGGCGCGGTTACTCAGTGGTTACAGGCTCGGTGCCCGTGACGAATGACCCGCGGCTGCGGGACCCCAAGCGGCGCTCAAGTTATGCGTTCTACCGGTTTTTCGGCCATGGCCCGCGGGCTGCCTCGCCGATGCGGGTGGTGAGGGGCTGAATCCCCTTCGGTGCCCCGATCCGGAACGCTGCGAAAACAAATCGATATGCCGGCCTAGTGCCGATGAGCAGCGCGATAGGCCCGGACGGGGTTAAAGGCGCAAACTTAGGTGATGTGGACGACAATCTACCTTCGTCTCCGGCCGTTGTCCGCAGAGACGATTGGGATTGACTCAATTATCCTGTAGAGCCCGGGTCTGTTCGCATCAACCGGCAATAATTCGCAGTGATAGTTTCCCCTCTCCACCCTGTGTTTGGAAGCCGCTGCAACGTCGATCCTTTCGGCTTAACGTGTTCTTTTCCGGAAGATTCTGTGTTGGTCCCGCCAACCGGCAAGGGCAGAAGACCAGAACGCGGGGAGCCACCCATTACGCAGGTCCCATGCGAGCGCAAACCTTCACCCGCACCGCGTTGCCCGCATGACTGAAACCGATGCGGTCAGCCGCTTTATCCTTTCCTGGAGTGCGACCGGTGGGTCGGAGCTCGCTAACACCCAAAGTTTCATCAATGATCTTTGCGCCCTCATCGGCGTCGAACTTCCGCGCGGCGGCCGGGTCGACGATGCTGAAAACAGCTACGTCTTTGAGCGACGAGTGTTTGAGAACAATGGAGACGGCACTTCGAGCTTCGGCCGGATCGATTGCTATAAGAAGGGATCGTTTGTCCTAGAGGCGAAGCAAGGCACGGAAGGCGATCGCACGGCCGCCGGGGGGGCGATGCAGATCTCGATCTGTTCGGCCAGACCGCCGCCACGCGGGTGAAGCGCGGGACGGCCAAGCGTGGCACCCCCGGCTGGGCAAAGGCCATGACGCAAGCTAAGCGGCAGGCTGAGCGCTACGCCAAGGCGCTCCCTCTCGATCATGGCTGGCCGCCGTTTCTGTTGGTCGTTGATGTCGGATATTGCATCGAGGTGTACGCTGATTTTTCCGGTACCGGGAAGGCGTATGCGCAGTTTCCTGACCGCACACGCTACCAGATTGTGCTTGACGATTTGCGCAACGCTAAAGTGCGCGAACTCCTAGCCACGATCTGGGACAATCCCGTCAGCCTTTGAGCCCCGGCGGCTGAAACGACACGGGTAACGCGCGAAATCGGCGACCTGATCGCCACGCTCGCCCGGCGGCTAGAGAAGCGGGGCTATTTACCGGCGTAGACATCCGCCTTTCTTATGCGAACGCTTTTCACGATGTTCGCTGAAGATATCGGCCTTCTCCCCAAGGACAGCTTCACAGTCATGTTGAAGCGGCAAAAGGAGCGGCCGGAGCTGCTGCATCATCAGCTCCGGGGCCTCTGGGAAAAGATGGATAGCGGCGGTTTCGTCGGGGCGCTAGGGTCGGCCGGTGAAACGGTGCGCTGCTCAACGGCTACCTGTTCAAGGACGCGGAGGCCCTCGAACTCGAGTGCGACGAACTCGACGTTCTGATTACTGCGGCCGGATACAAGTCGACCGGTGGAGCCTGCTATCTTCGGCACATTGCTGGAGCGGGCACTGGACCCCAAAGAGCGCGCCAAACTGGGAGCCCACTACACTCCCCGCTCCTCGGTCGAGCAGTTGGTGATGCCGACCATCATTCGAGCCGCTGCGGGCGGAGTCGGTCGCGTCCAGACGGCTGCGGTTGAGCTTATCGACCAGAACAAGCGCGATGCAGCCCGCCAGAAGTTCTGAGACGTTCACTCCAAACTAGCGCAAACAAAAGTCCTCGATCCGCCTTGCGGAACGGGCAACTTTCTCTATGTTGCCATGGCGCGTATGAAGGAACTCGAAGGCGAGATCATCAGCATGCTGATTGAGCTCGATGACCGCCAGTACGTGTTGATTTCCGGCCACACGATCACGACCGAAAACTTCCTCGGCATCGAAGTGAACCCGCGAGCCGCCGCCATTGCACAGCTCGTGCTTTGGATAGGCTACCTGCAATGGTATTCTCGAATGTTCGGCGCGGGGCAGCCACCGCCAGACCCCGGTATTGACGGACATCCGCACCATTCAGACGCGCGATGCCCTGATTGATTGGGACGAGCGAATTCCCCCACATGAAGCGGGCAAGCCGGTGCGCATTTGGGATGGCGCGCGATCCCGAAGAAGCATCCCGCGACCGGCCAACTCATCCCCCGATGAGCGCGCGTTGATCGACGTATTCTACTATGTGAATTCTCGCGCCACGTCGTGGCCCAGAGCCGATTTTATCGTCGGCAATCCCCCCTTCATCGGCAATAAGCGCATGCGCAAGCGCCTGGGATCGCCCTATACCGAGGCGGTGAGGGGTGCATATCCAGACGTCCCCCGAGGAAGTGGATTTCGTCATGTACTGGTGGGCCCGTGCGGCGCGCCTGGTCGGTTCCGGCGACGTACGGCGCGCGGGCCTGATTACAACCAAAACCATCGCGCAGTCGAACGCCCGGCCGGTGCTGCGAGCGCGTGCTGTCGCGGCAAATCGTGTGTCTCTTGTATTCGCGATCGCCGAACTATCCATGGCACAACCCCGAAACGACGGCCGCGGTGCGCATTGCGATGACTACGACCGCCAAGGGCAAGCTGCCCGGATCGCTGGTAACGCTTGTCAACGAGCGCCGCGTCGGTCGCGAAACGACCTTCGACGTCGCAAGCGAAACGGGTTTCATCCAGGTCGATCTCTCGCTGGGAGCCGAGGTTGCCTCGACGGTACCTTTGAAGGCGAACGCGGGCCTTTCGTGGATGGGCGTTAAAATGTACGGGGAAGCGTTCCGGATCGATCGGACCCGCAAAGCAGACTTCGTAGCTCGTGGCTTTCCTGAAGAGCGGTTGCCGCTGGTCGTTGCCGGATCCGACATCACCGACCCGCCCTCCGAATTCTATGCAATTGATTGCTACGGCCTGGCAGAGGATGTACTCAAATCCGACTATCCCTCTGTCTACCAGTATCTCAGCGATTATGTTCGCCCGGCACGCGATCAAAATGACCGCGAAAGTTACAAGGACAATTGGTGGGTATTTGCAGAACCAAGGCCAAAGCTCAGGGCTTGGATTCGCCGGTCTTCGCCATTCATAGGAACGTCGGAGACGTCCAAGCACCGGATTTTCAGGTTTATTGACCGTGAGACGTCTCTCATCGACGGCTCAGTAATCGCCATCGCGAGCGATGACGCTTATGTGCTCGGGGTATTGGCGTCTCGATTTCATCGCCTCTGGTCTGATCGCGCCGGCGGTCGAATGGGAGCGGGCAATCGCCCGTTATCAACGGGCAATGACCCGCGCTATCAAAATGAAATGTGTTTCGATCCGTTTCCCTTCCCCGCCGTCTCCGACGGGACTCTCAAGGACCGTATACGACCCGAAGCCGAGGCGCTGGACGTTTTGCACCGTGACATCGTGACGGCACGGTTGACCATCACGGACGTCTATAACGTGCTCGACGCGCTAAACGGGTAAGTCCGGCACCCGGTCATTGACCGATGCTGAACGCGACACATACAAGCGCGGCCTTGTTTCTGTGGTTGCGCAACGGCTGGCGGAAATCGACCATCTTGTCGCGCTCGCTTACGGATGGAACGGCGACCTCCCGAATGAGGAGATACTAACCCAGTTGGTCGCTCTGAACCGGACGCGAGCGGCGGAAGAAGCGGAAGGCCTCGTTCGGTATCTGCGGTCTGAAATCCAGATGCCGGGCTACACGCCTCCGATTGCGCCCAAACTCCTTCTGACCGTGGCCGAGTCACAGCCTACCGCCCAGCATTTCTTGTGGCCAGGCACATTGCCCGAGCAGATTATCGCTGTGGCAGGGGTACTCTCCGCGAGCCCCTCACCGCTCCTGCCTACGGATATCGCTCACGCTTTTAAGGGCAAGCGAGGTCCAACCATCGTCCCGATCCTTGATGCGCTCGCCGCGATGGGACAGGCCAGAAAGCTGCCGAGTGGCCGCTATGCGGCATAAGCTGACCGACGGAGGCTCGCCGCAATTCGCCGCAATGTCTGGCTCGATGGCCGGAAGCGCGGCGGATCTTCGCGGGCACGCCTACGTGGCCGACTAGTGCGAAATCAGGCCCCTATCCATTAGCAGCCGCACCGACGGCTTAAACTAGGCCCTGCGCCCATCGACCATCCTTCCAAACGGCAGGAGTGGGCGTTGCCGGGATGGTCGAGAGCCGCAAGGCAACTCGATCGCGCGTCCAGGAAGGTTGGCGAGCGCCTGAGCCGTTTGGTGGCACCGCCTCTGGTGCCTGCCTCATAACTCGAATCCCAGATTTAGCATCGGACGAGGTCGTTGATACCGCGCCTCATCCAGACGCGCGATCGACTGCGGTGGCCGGCCGTGGAAGATGCCCGCGGCAACCAGATCATCGACGCCGATCGGCGGCGTCAGGTGGCCCGCCAGAAGAAGAGTCGATGACCTTGACCGAAGCCGGAGACCGCGCCTGGACGGCGGAAAGCTCAGCAGCCGAGAATACCGACCGCCGCGCCGTCATCACCACCAGCTCGTCTGCGGTCCGGCTCACCCTGCACTGCTCGACGATGCCGACCCCGTGGTCAGCGATTGCGATGCTGCCAGCCGCCGATCCCGCGACAGGTAAAACAGCAGGATGTCGCCCGGCTTCAGCCCCTTAGCCTGGGCCCGGCACAGATACACTTTCCTGATCGTGTTGCCGGGTGTGCGCTGCTGGCGCGGCGTCGCCGTGCGCTCGCGGGCGATGCCGCCGGCTGCGAACAGCGGCGGCTGTGGCCGAAAGCTGATCTCCCGGAACAGCTTCTCATGGTACGTACCCTGGATCGGCACGCAGTACTTCGCCGCACGAACGCCATCGTAGAAGCGCGGATAGCAGGCGCGGTCTACGGCCAGGATATCGGTCCGGACCGTCGACCGGCAGAGGCCCCTTCTTCAGCACCTTCTCCATCACCAGTTCGCCGTTGCCGTGCCGGCCGGTGACCGTGAACCCATAGGCGGTGAGCAGGTGGATCAGTTCGTCCTTGCTCGGAAACGCCGTCACGTAGAGCACGTCGTCGCCATTGGCCTGGGCGAACCACAGGCACTGCTTCAGCAACTGCTCGCCGAACTTCTCTCCACGGAACCGCGAACCCATGATGAAAGTGCAGAGCTTCAGGATGCGCTCGCCCGCCGACTTGATGACCCTCGCATCGCTGCGCGTCTCGTCCTTCCGAATGACCACGCCAGCCAGTGCACCGCCCACGTCGACCACCCAGCACTTGCGGTGCTCCCGCGCGCATTTCTCGTCGTACCACTTGTCGAAGCCTGGATAATCGGCGCGCAACCCATCGAATAGGGGATCGTTCTTGTCGACAGCGTACGCCTCGCGCTCCACTACATAGGGCAGCTCCACCGTCGCCGGGTCGAAAGTCTGCCGGAGCCAACGAGGGCATCCTCGACGGACAGTACGCTCTCGCCGAGGCCCACGCGACGCGCTCGCCGACGTAGCCCGAGATCACGTGTGATAGAGGAAGTCCGTCGCCTTCCGCTCCAGGCAGAACAGCAAACGACAGTCGCTTCGGTCGTTGATCGAGTTGATCGGGCCGTATCGCCGGGCCAGCTCCGCATCGTCGGGATCGGCAATGCGCTTGAGGCGCTCGAATTTCTCGAGCTTGCTCAGCGTGACCGCGCGCCGCGCCAGATCCGCGTCGCGCTGAATGTCCTCGCCTATCGCTGCGTCAACAGACAGCCGCACGCCGTTCGCGCTGCATCGCCGCGCGAGATCGGTGACTCCGGTCTCGACCGGACGGTTGTCCTCCAGGACCAATCACGATGTTCGTGTCGATCAGGAACTTGAATGCGCTCATCGCTCCATAGACCGGTCAGCGGGCCACAATGTATCGGTAGGATTGGGGCGGAAAGAACTAAATCGTTCCCTGAGCTCGCTGACCGGAATTGGTTCCGAAAAGCGCACGCATGCCCCCAGCAGCACCCCAAAGCCCTCACAGGCACCGTTGGAATCGTCATCGAACATCGACCGCTAGACACGAACTCGTTTACGAAACGAGCGCCACAGCCCAGCCGGCGTCATGCGCCTGACACCCTCGATGGTCGCGGCCCCGATCAAGCACTGTTCCGAACTCGAAGCATAGATGAGAATGGCGACCCCGGCGGCATGTGCTCGGGAAAGCGACGCCGCAACTCCACTGTCTTGCGCCCGGACATGATGTCGATGGCGTGCTCTGGCCGGATGCTCATTATGATGCTGCTCGCCCCCATCGCCCGCTTCGAAGCTCCCTAATTCGTCCCCTTAAACAATTATCGCGCTTGCGCGCCGGGTTTCACGGCCTTCGCCGCGCTGCCTGCTCAAGCTGCCCCTAGTGAGGATCGCTACGAGACGTAGCCCTCAGCCCCTTTCCGCGACCCGCAGCAGCTTATATGGGTCTGCGTCGAGCGCTCGTGCGATCATGAGATACTCCGCGACATCGAGGCGGCGTTCGCGACCCTCATACTTCGCCACGAATGACTGGGCCCGCTGGAGTTGCGCCGCAAGCTCGGTCTGCGTGACCCCGGCTTGTTTCCTCGCCTCGACCAGTCCATTCAGGCACTCTTCGTAGAGGTCGGGAAAGAGAAGCTCAACGCGCGCCGCCGGATAGAAGACCGGCAGCCCAAAGAAACCGAAAATAGGATTATCCCACACCCGGATATTTCAGGTAGCATCGCGCCCGGGCATCCCCGAGTACGGCGATGAAGGTCCAATATTTCGGCGACGTCAACGACTACAGAAAGTTCGCGCTGCTAAAGCGCCCTGTCAGGTAACGGATTCAAGATCGGTGTCTGCTGGATGCTGACCGAAGCGGACGGGATCGGCCAGGGCGAAATCGCAGCTACCTGAAGCAGCCAGACAAGTGGCGAGCGTACGACCCCGCGCTATTCGACGCGTTGGCGATGGCGCCGGCGACGCCACCGATTGAGGACCTTCAGCGGGTTGAGACCGAGGCCCGGATTCCCAGCGCGACCTTCTTTAACGAATTCATGTCGGATGCCCTAGTAGAGCGTGGAGCGTTTCATCGCGCCTGCATGAACGCCTTTAGGCCGGCGAGCTCATCTTCTTCGACCCCGACAACGGTCTCGAAGTGAAGTCACCGCCAAAGGGGCAGCGGTCGATCAAATACGCCTATTGGACGAAATTGACGACCACTATGGTGCTGGCCGCTCGATACTTGTCTACCAGCACTACGGCAAAACGCTGCCGCGGAGGGCTTTCGTGAGGGAGAAGGCGACAAGGCTTCGGACGTTCCTGTCTGGCGCGTCAGTGTCGGCGTTCGACACGGCCCACGTTGTGTTCCTCCTCGCAGCCACCCGAGAGCATGAGGCCCGCGCTGCGGCAGTTGAAGAGAGCCCTTGGAACAGGGATGGTCGCCAAAGTTCTTCGGGGCGGCGCGACATACTGAAGGCGCCGATTGATCGGACGCATCGCACACGCCTCTCTCGCACTATTGGCTTTCTAACCCGCTGGCTGCAAAGCGCCCAGGGCCCGTCACCTGACTACCCGTCCGCCGATTTCTCCGCGTGCTGCAGCAGCACATCGGGGTCGACCCCTATCGCGCGGCAGATCGCCAGGTACTCTGCAGGGTCCAGAAGCCGACTACCCTCCTCGTAGGAAATGATGAACTGCTCGGTCAGCCCGAAGCGCTCGCCGAGTTCCGCCTGCGAGAGCCCCGCACCCTCGCGGGCTTCGACCAGCAGCGCGAGCACCGTTTGGTAGAGATGCGGATAGAAAGAGGCCAAGGTCGTTCCCCTCGTTGAAAAGAACGAGGAAAACACAGCGAAGCGTCGGGCATAATTATTTCAAGAACTATCACCTCGTAACCTAACTTGCGCCTCTCGCTGGATCACATCGAACCGTTTGCCTCATGGCTCGCTAATGATTTCGCGACCGCTGCCCAAAAAACGAAGCGCTTGCGGGACCGTGCGCGCTTCGCGCTTTGCAGCTCCCGCGCAGCCAGCTTGCCCGCTTCGGCCTCGCCATACTGCTCGCGCAATATTTTGGCGGCGGTCGGCGCTCTCATGAATGGTGAGATCCTTCTTGCTTCTAGTTCGCCGCAGCCCGCCAACCTTGCAGGGGTCATGGCGCGCTCCCTGCATAGGCCCGGTCGAGCGCCTTGACCGCGTCCTCGCCGCCTCGCATAGGCATCGTATAATGACTGAGCGTCACAACCGCGTTCTTGTGGCCAGCGAGCTTGGCGACGAGGCCCACTTCGACGCCCTGCGCCTGCAACACCGAGATGAAGGAATGGCGCGCGCTGTGGGGCGTGACCGCCGATAGCCCATGGCCCTTCAGGGTCGGACCAATAGCGGGTACGAAAGTTGCTATGGATCGAGAGGCCCGCCTCCGCCCACTCGTGGCAACGGCCATGCCCGCGCGACGCGGGCGCGGGAAACACCCTCTCAAGCTTGCCGTCCCGCCTCGGGCGCCGCACCCGCCAGGCTATCAGTATCTCGCGCAGGAGAGGTGACATCGGAATGCTACCGGTTGCCCGCCGCCGTCTTGGTGAAATCGGAGAGGAACCGTCGCGCAACTGGATGCGGCGGATGCGGATGACGTTCGCCTCGAAGTCAACGTCATCCCATTGGAGGCCGAGTTGCTCAGACGGCCGCGTGCCGGCGAGGAACGGCAAGGCGACATAGACGCCCTTATCGAGATTATGTCGCGCGGCGTCGATCAGCCTTGCGACGTCGTCCGGGCTGAGGACCGCCTTTCGTGCCCTCTCAGGGCGTCGCTGGAGGCCGGTCGGCATAGCGGGCGGCCGGAGCTCGTGGTCCTCCGCGGCCAGCGCCAGGGCAGCCTTGAGGATCATCAGCGCCTTGTTCGCCGAATAGACCGAGACTTCGTCGCTGATGAGCTTGTGCCAGGCGCGGATCTGGCGCGTCGTCAGCTCCTGGACCTTGACGCGGCCGAGGAGCTCGATCGCCCGCGCCTTCGCCCGGCATGCCGACGCCGGATCGGATGATCGCCCGCCGCGCCTCGCTCGGCGCAAGCGGCCCGGCGACATAGCGCAACTCGAACTCGTAGGCGGCGAAGGTGATTGGCCGGACGACGCCGCGCTTCGTCTCGAGCCACGCCGCGACGGCGTCGCCGACGGTCACAGTTCGGTTTGAGGAGCTATAGATGCCGCGGTCATATGCCGCGATGAGCTCGGAGCGCCTCTCCCGGCGACGCGCTGGGTTTCAAAGAACTGTTGCCTGCGATCGCCGCTACGCGGGTCGCGCCAATTCAAGACGTAGCGCGTCTGTTCGACGGTCGAACCATCCTTCAGCTTGCGATGGCGGACGCGGCGGGTGAGGTTGATATTGAGGGTCATGGCAAAGGGCCTATTGATCAAAAACAAAGCGAAAACACGCGAAGAAAACGCGCACAATTATTCCGATCATCGCGTTGGCTACGGAGGCTCGGCATAACCCACGAGCGGCCGTCGAGAGGTGCCCGTCTGGACTTGAAGTTGCCCCGCTTTGATGGACGGGTTTGGGCTTAGGCGGGCTTGCTCAGGCGATCATGTTTCCTTTCGTATTCGATGGGCGACAGATAGCCCAGGGCCGAGTGGCGTCGCGAAGGATTGTAGAAGCCTTCAATGAACTGAAAGACAGCCATTCGCGCCTCGCTGTGAGATTGGAAGCGACGGCGGTCGATCAGCTCGCATTCGAGCGTTGCAAAGAAACTCTCGCACATCGCGTTGTCGTAGGCGTCGCCGACCGAGCCTGTCGATGGACGGACGCCGGCCTCCTTGCAGCGATTGCCGAAGGCAATCGACGTGTATTGAGATC
>CAWDKC010000011.1:0-107161 GCA_963802615.1 uncultured Alphaproteobacteria bacterium | reverse complement strand
TCAGGAAATCGCTGACAGCATCCGACGGATAACCTGAGCGAAAAATGCGGCGGTCGGCTGGCGCTCGTCGCAAACAACGAAGAGGCGGGCGAGCTTGCGCTCTTCAAGGGAGGAAGGTCATGTCTTTAAAGAATTTGTTGTTGGGAACTGCCGTAGCCGCAGCAATCGCACTCGGGGCGTCCGCGAGCGCATACGCCGCCGATCTCATCGCGATCATCACGCCGTCCCACGACAATCCGTTCTTCAAGGCGGAAGCCGAAGGCGCGGAAGCGAAGGCCAAGGCGCTCGGCTACGATGTGTTGTCCCTGGTCCATGACGACGACGCTAACAAGCAGTCCGAGTTGATCGACACCGCGATCGCTCGCAAAGCGAAAGCCATCATCCTTGACAATGCCGGCGCTGACGCCACTGTCGCAGCCGTACAAAAGGCGAAGGACGCGGGCATACCCTCGTTCCTGATCGATCGTGAAATCAACGCAACCGGCGTCGCCGTCGCCCAGATTGTTTCAAACAACTACCAAGGCGCTCAGCTTGGCGCGCAAGAGTTCGTCAAGCTGATGGGCGAGAAGGGCAACTATGCCGAACTCGTCGGCAAGGAGTCCGACACGAACGCCGGCATTCGCTCGAAGGGCTACCACGACGTCATCAGCGACTATCCCGATCTGAAGAGCGTCGCCAAGCAGTCGGCCAATTGGAGCCAGACCGAGGCTTATTCCAAGATGGAAACCATCCTGCAGGCCAATCCAGACATCAAGGGCCTGATTTCCGGAAATGACACGATGGCGATGGGCGCCATCGCCGCGCTCGCCGCCGCCAACCGCAAGGATGTGATCGTCGTCGGGTTCGACGGCTCGAATGACGTCCGCAATTCAATCCTTGCCGGTGGCATCAAGGCGACGGTGCTGCAGCCCGCGTATCAGCAGGCGCAGGTCGCTGTTGAGCAGGCCGACGCTTTCATCAAAACCAAGACCGCGCCGGCTCAGGAGAAGCAGCTGATGGATTGCGTGCTTATCGATGCTTCCAATGCCGCCAAGCTCGAAACTTTCGCCCTCAAGAAGTAACGAGACGCGGACGCGACGGCGAACTCGGGGGAGCCGCCGTCGCGAGTTTCTCAAATGAGACGCGAAACGGAGAGCGTTGTTGGCCAGAGCTCCTCTCATTGCCGCGTTGACCGCCCTCGTCCTCAGCATTTCCCTTAGCGCATGCAAGATTGTTGCGACCCCGATTGCTCGCCCAGTCGGGTCGGGGGACACAAGCGAAAACGGCTTCGATCCCAATGCTATGGTGAGCAAGATCTGGGATTCGAAAGTGATTCCGTATCTCACTGCCAAGGCCTCGGCTTTGCCCGACGTCCTCGCGGCCGTCCGGGCAAATCCCGACGAGGCGGGCCGCAAGTTCGGCTATCGAGCGAAAGAGGGAAATGTCCCGTGGACGTTCCCTGTGAGATTCGAAGGCAAGATCGTCGCCGCGGATATTGCGTCGCGCGCAGCCACCATCAGCATCGATACGAAAGGCGACGGCAAACTTATCGCAATCATTCAGATCGGACCCGCGGTGCGTGGGACCGCGCTGCGCGATTCCCTCGACTTCGTGTCGTTCAACGATTTCAAGAATCAGATCGACTACGCCCAAT
Source organism: uncultured Alphaproteobacteria bacterium (assembly GCA_963802615.1). Classification (GTDB taxonomy): domain Bacteria; phylum Pseudomonadota; class Alphaproteobacteria; order Rhizobiales; family Beijerinckiaceae; genus Roseiarcus. Next base: position 105,528 of record CAWDKC010000011.1, on the reverse strand, counting down.
TCGGCAAGGCGTTCAATCAATATGCCGTTCGGACAGTGCTATCCGATCTGCCGCGGAAGTCGCTCGTAGGGCGTGGCGTCGTCGGCGTCGGAGCCTTCACGCTCGAGGCCGGCGATCAGCCTCCACTTATCACACCCGCGCAGTTGAAGATTGGACCGGCGTCGTGACCGAGGCTCACGACAACGACATCATCCTGCGGCTCGAGGGGGTAACCAAGGTTTATTCGGGCACGGTCGCCGTCAAGCAAGCGGACTTCGACGTCCGGCGGGGCGCAGTCAACGTACTTGTCGGCGAGAACGGCGCCGGCAAATCCACATTGATGAAAATCATCGCGGGCGTCGAATCCCCAACCGTGGGTCGTATCCTACTCGACGGCAAGCCCATCGTGTTCGCCGATAGCGCCGATGCGGCAGCGAATGGCGTTGGCATCGTATTTCAAGAATTGAACCTCTTCGGCAATCTATCGGTGGCCGAGAACATCTTCGCTGCGCGCGAGCTAACTCGCGGGGCTCTCGGTATCGACCACGGCTTGCAAGAACGACGCGCGGGGGAATTGCTGGAGAGGCTCGAGGCCGGCATCGATCCGCGTACCCCGGTTGAAGACCTCCGCATCGGGCAGCAGCAACTGGTTGAGATCGCGAAGGCCGTTGCACAGGACGCTCGTATTCTGATCCTCGACGAACCAACATCGGCCTTGAGCGCTCCTGAGGTCGAGGTGCTGTTCCGGATTATCGGGGACTTGAAGTCGCGCGGCGTTGCAATCGTGTACATTTCACACCGGCTTGAGGAACTGATCCGGATCGGAGACTTCATCACCGTGCTGCGCGACGGCCGCGTCACCGGCCAGGAACGCATGGCCAATGTCAACGTGGGCTGGATCGTTCGGCAGATGATCGGCTCCGCCTCCAAGGACTATGCCAAAACAGACGCGCACGCGATTGGTGAAGAGGCTTTCCGCGCTGAGGATATCTGCCTTCCCGCCCTGACCGGCGGATACGAGGTCGACCACGTCAGTCTTTCTGTGCGCAAGGGCGAAATCCTTGGCGTCTATGGCCTCATGGGCGCGGGTCGCAGCGAGTTCTTTGATTGTGTGATGGGGCGACGCCCCCTTTCCTCAGGTCGGATTTTCATCGGCGGAGAACTCGTGGAAGAGCGGGACGTGACCGGCCGCATTCGGCGAGGGCTCGCGTTGATTCCGGAGGACAGGCAGCGTGAGGGTCTTGTGTCGGCGCTTTCCGTCGGGGCCAATTTGACCATGGCCAGCCTTCACAAATTCGTTGCCGGATTTCACATCGTTGGCTCCCGCGAGCGCGATGCGATCGGGCGCGCGATCCGAGATCTCACGATCAAGGTCGCGGACCCAGCTCAAGCGGCCAGCTCGCTCTCCGGAGGCAACCAGCAAAAGGTAGTCATCGGCAAAGCCCTTATGACTGAACCAAAGGTATTGCTGATGGACGAGCCCAGCCGGGGCATTGACGTTGGCGCAAAGGCTGAGGTTTTCAGGACGATGCGCAAACTGGCCGCCCAGGGTCTCGGCATAATTTTCGTGACTTCTGATCTCGACGAGGTGCTGGCGCTTAGCGACCGAATTGCCGTCAGTCATGAGCAATGGTCGCGTGACGGCGCTGGTCGACAGGGCGGAAGCGACCGAGGGCGCGCTGGTGTCAGCATCGGCCCTTGGTCACGGCCACCGGAGAACCGAGGCCATGGAGACGTTGGGATGACCGTGGGGGGCCCGGCGTTGGCAGAGCCACGAGCGGGATCGGGATCGATCGCGCTCAATCTCATGAGGCTGCGGACATTCATCGCGCTGATCGCGGTTCTCGTATTTTTCTCGTTTGCAGCGCCGATTTCCCGCCGCAAATCTCATTCTCATGTCCAAGCACGTGGCGCTGAATGCGTTTCTCGCGATCGGAATGACCTTCGTAATCGTGACCGGAGGCATCGCGATCTCTCCGTGGGGTCTATTGTTGGACTGTGCGCGATGGTGGCGGGCGGCCTAATCCTCAACGGGTTCGATCTGCATATCGGATACACCATCTACTTCAACGTTGTGGAAGTCATCGGAATTACATTGGGAGTGGGACTTCTGGTCGGCGCCATAAACGGCGCGTTGATCACGCAGCTGAATGTTGCACCGTTCATCGCGACGCTTGGCACGCTTTACATCGCTCGCGGCGCCGCTCTCCTGCTGTCGGACGGCGCGACATTCCCCAATCTGGTCGGCAAGGAGGAATTCGGGCACCACCGGCTACGGGTTCCTTGGCGCCGGGCGGCTGTTGGGTCTTCCCGCCTCTATCTGGATACTGATCGTGGTCGCGCTGGCCGCCGCTTACTTCGCGCGATTCACGCCGCTCGGCAGGCATATTTTCGCTGTGGGCGGCAACGAGCGCGCCGCCGCGCTCTCCGGCATCCGCGTCACCCGGGTCAAGATGTTCGTCTATATGTTCTCAGGATTTTGCGCGGCGATCGTTGGCCTCGTCGTTTCGTCTGAACTGATGGCCTCGCATCCCGCGACAGGCGAAAGCTTCGAGCTTAACGCAATCGCGGCTGCGGTCCTCGGCGGCACGTCGATGTCTGGTGGGAGAGGCACGATCGGCGGGACGATCGTCGGCGCCTTTGTTATCGGGATCCTGTCGGACGGACTGGTGATGATGGGTGTCAGCTCGTTCTGGCAAATGGTGATCAAGGGGCTCGTCATCATCATCGCGGTCGTGGTTGATCAGGCGCAAAGGCGGCTGCAACAACGCGCCGCTCTGCTTCAGACAGCAAACTTGGCTGATCGTGGGCACGCTTCGCGGAGGCCTGATCGGGTGCGGTTTTTTCTCGACCAACCATTTGCACGCCTGGCAGACCGTCGATGGCGCGGACATTGTTGCGATCTGCGATCGCGACCCTGATCGGCTAAAATTGGTAGGCGACCAATTCGCAAACGATGCCCGCTATACCGATGCGCAGGAAATGCTCGCGCGCGAGACGCTGGATTTCGTCGATATCGCGACCACGGCGCCGACCCATCGATCTCTCGTCGAACTCGCAGCGAGCCATGAGCTTGGCGTGATCTGCCAGAAGCCTTTCGCGACGTCGCTCGAAGACGCGCGGGCGATGGTAGCTGTCTGCGAGCGTGCTGGCGTACCTCTCATGATCCATGAGAACTTTCGCTGGCAAAGCGCGATCCGGGCCGTCCGCAGAGCGATCAATTCCGGCGGCATCGGCGACCCTTTCTGGGGCCGCGTCTCTTTCCGGTCCGCGTTCGATGTGTTCAGCGGTCAGCCCTATCTCGCCGAGGGTAAACGTTTCATCATTGAGGATCTCGGGATCCACAGTCTGGATATCGCCCGTTTCCTGTTCGGCGACGTCGCGCGCATGACCGCGCGCACGCGGCGCGTCAATCCGGCAATACAGGGCGAAGACGTCGCGACGATGCTGCTTGACCACGAGGGCGGTGTCGCGTCGATTGTTGATTGCAGCTACGCGACCCGGCTTGCCGTGGCGAGCTGTTTCCCGAGACGCTGGTCGAAGTCGACGGGTCCGAAGGCACTTTGCGTCTCAATCAAGGCTACGAACTCGTAGTCATGGGTAAGCAGGGCGTCCGTCGTGAAGACGTTTCACCACCGCTGCTTCCCTGGGCGTCGCGCCCTTGGCACAATATCCAGGAAAGCGTGCTGCGGATTCAGCAGCATTGGGTCGACTGCCTGCGGCAGGGGCGCGCGCCGGATACTTCCGGCAGCGACAATCTCAAAACCTTCGCGCTGGTGGAGGCCGCTTATTTGGCCGCACAAACTGGCCAAACGGTGGAAGCGAGCTCGTTGTGAAGCAGGAGATTGCCGGAATTGCGAAAATGCAGGCTTCCGGTCGCGCGAATGGCGGCCGCCGTGTTCGTTCTCGAGCCATTCCCAGCGGCGACCGTCGATGCGTCCTCTCCTCCCAACGAGCGCAGCGGCTGTTAGCCCGCAGCACCATTCTGGTGGATGTAAAGCGCCGCTGATCGATCGAGGTGCCGGACCATTGAGGCCTCTGCGGCGTCGGGATCGCCGGAAGCTACGTTGTCTATGATCTCCTTATGCTCCGCGAGCGTGAGCTTTTCCTTGCCCGTCCAGATCAACATCTCCGTATGATATTGCTTCAGCCAGCCGAGCATCGCCTCGCTGACGGCTTCAAAGATCGGGTTGCCCGTTATCGCTGCAAATTGCGTGTGCAGCTTCATGTCGGCGCTGATGAAGGCTTCGGCATCGCCAAGCGTTGCCTTCTGAAGAGCGAGAGTCTGTCGCAAGGCAGCGATGTCTCTCGCAGTCGCCTTTGTCGCGGCCTCGCGCACCATGCCTCGCTCGAAAAAGCGGCGCGCCTGCTTGAGCTGCTCCAGCGAGTCCGGCGAGGTTGAGAGGATGACGTGGGCGGCGGCGTCGACCTGCTGAAACAACGACTTTGCAGTTGGATGCCGCACCTTCGCGCGCTCCCCGTGCGAGATCGTCAGCAGCCCCATGTTGCTGAGCTGTTGCATCGCCTCGCGAATGGCCGGCCTGCCAACCGCGAATCGCTCCATAAGGTCGCGCTCGGAGGGCATCTCGTCTCCGGGCTGCAATTCCCCCGAGGTTATAAGCACCTTCAGTCTGTCGAAGACCTCATCCGACAATTTCCTGCGTACGATCGGGTCATGAAGAGACGTCATTGTCGGGTGTCCGCCAAGCCGACGAAACGCGCCAGCCACATGATTCAGGTCGCGTCTTCTCGATACAGGAACTTGACCGCGTTGGGCACTGTCGCAACCGATCCCTTCATCGAAGGCTCGGCATGCGGGTTAGACCAGCCTGCGCGTTCATGCGCCCAATCGATTGATTCGGCTTATACGATGATGTAGTTATCATACCTGCTGCCGCGGGCCGTCAAGCCGCAACTCTACGGGCTCTGAGTATCCCCATGTCTCGTCCAGTCATTAGAGTGACGTACCGCATCGAGACGGCGGGCGATGTCGCGGCGCTCGCCGCAAAAATCGCCAGCGATCAATCGACAGGAACCTTCGTGGCGGTGTCCGGCGAAACGCCGGAGCTGAAGGCTCGGGTCGCGGGAAGTGGTCGCGTTGCGACACCTGGAACCGACGAGGACGCCTTCGTTTCCCGACCAAAAAGCGTCCGGCGAAACAGTCTATGTGCGCGCCGAGGCGGATATCGAGTTCCCGCTCGAGGCCGTAGGAACAGATCTCGCCGCGCTGACCACGATCGCGATCGGCGGCGTCTATTCAATCAAGGGCTTCAGCGGCATCCGGATCGTCGGAATGCGCCTGCCGCAGGAGTTCGCGGGCGCGCATCCCGGTCCTCAATTCGGCGTTGCAGGGTCTCGGGCGCTAACGGGGGTGCACGGTTGCCCGATCATCGGGTCGATCGTCAAGCCCGCCCTCGGCTTGCGGCCCAACGAAACCGCAGAACTTGTCCGTGAGTTCGTCGAAGCCGACGTCGACTTCATCAAGGACGATGAAAAGCTCATGAGTCTGCCTATTCGCCCCTCGCCGAAAGGGTGAAGGCGATCATGCCTGTCATCCTCGATCGCGAGCAGAAGACGGGCAAGAAGGTGATGTATGCGTTCGGAATCTCGCACGCGGATCCCGAGACGATGGTCCGTAGCCATGATCTTGTCGCCGATGCGGGCGGCAACGCCGCCGTCATCAACATCAACTCGGTCGGTTACGGAGGCCTTGCCTATCTGCGCAAGCGCTCGCGCCTCGCGCTGCATGCGCACCGCAATGGTTGGGACATCCTCACCCGCCATCCTGGCCTTGGGTTGGATTTCGTTGTCTACCAACAATTCTGGCGCCTGTTGGGAATCGATCAATTTCAGATCAATGGCATCGCGGCGAAATACTGGGAGCCGGACGAATTTTCGTGCGCTCGTTCGAGGCGATCAAACCCCGCTGTTCTCGGCGGATGATTGTCCTCTTCCCGTCGTCGGCTCCGGCCAATGGGGGGACAGGCGCCGGAGACATTCCGACGGACGGGACGAACGCAGGATCTTCTCTACCTCTGCGGCGGCGGTATCGTCAGTCATCCCGGCGGGCCCGCGGCCGGGGTTCGGGCTGTGAGGCAGGCCTGGGAGGCTGCGGTTGCAGACATCCCTTTCGACGATTATGCGCGCGGGCATCCGGAGCTCGCGCAATCGATCGCCAAGTTCGGTCAGGGAGGGGGCGACGCATGACCGCCCTCGTACAGGCCGATATCCACGCCGACAAAAACGCCAGGGCGAATGAGCTTCTGCTCTCCTATTATGGCGACGATCTAACAGGGTCGACCGATGTCATGGAGGCGCTCGCTTCTCGCGGCGTGGCCACAGTTCTCTTCATCGAGACGCCGATAGCCTCTCAGCGCGCGCGTTTCCCGCACGTCCGCGCGATCGGCCTCGCGGGGTCGAGTCGCAGCGAGTCTCCGGCCTGGATGGATCAAAATCTCGCCCCAGCTTTGGCCTGGCTGAAAAGTCTCGGAGCTGAGCTTTGCCATTACAAGGTTTGCTCGACTTTCGACTCCAGCCCAACGGTCGGCAGCATTGGGCGCGCTCTCGAGATCGGGCAGGATCTCTTCAGGCAGTCCAAGACGCCGCTTGTGGTCGGCGCCCCCAGCTCAAGCGCTACACCACGTTCGGCGGTCCTCTTCGCCGCCTACCAAGGCGTGAACTATCGTATCGATCGTCATCCTGTCATGAGCCGCCACCCCGTCACGCCAATGCGGGAGGCCGACATCCGGCTGCATCTGGCCGCGCAAACCGCGAGAAAAGGCGTTCTTCTCGATCTCACGACGCTTCGAGACGCGAACGCTGATCGCGTCATCGACGGCGTCATGGCCGGCGATGCCGACTACGTGCTGCTGGATGTGGCTGACGTCGAAACGCAACGTGAGGTGGGTCGCCAGATTTGGCGAACCCGTCGGGAGGGCGGCGGGTTCATCCTCGGATCGTCGGGCGTTGAATATGCTGTCGTCAGCGAGTGGGAGCGGCAAATGATGATCCCTGGCGAAGCGACGTTCGCTGCGCCAGGTCCCGTTGACCGGATTGCTGTCGTGTCGGGGAGTTGCTCGCCGACGACGGAACGGCAAATACGGTTCGCACAGGCGAACGGCTTCGACGCCTTTCCAGTCGACCCACGAGCCCTGGCATCTGGGCAATCCGACGCTATCGTGAACGCGACGGCTAAGGAACTCGAGAGTTCTGGCGCAGGGCCGGAGCGTCGTCCTCTACACCGCGCTTGGTCCTAATTTGACATCGGCAGCGAGATCGACAAACACCAGGGCGCTAGGCACGCAATTGGCCGGGCGCTTGGACAGGTCGAGCGCGCGCTCATCGAGCGCGCAGAATTAACTCGCGCTGTCATTGCAGGTGGCGACACGTCCAGCCATGCACTGCGGCAGCTTGAAATTTTCGCCCTTACGACCCGATTGCCCTTGCCGTCGACACCCGGCTCTCCGCTTTGCGTCGCGCACAGCGATCACAGTGCATTCGACGGATTGGAGATTGGCTTGAAGGGCGGGCAGGTCGGAACCGACGACTACTTCGTCAAGATCCGGGACGGCGCCGCCTAGAGCATTTTCTCATCCGATTGAATCGGTCGGCACTCCCGAATCGGCCCGGTTTCTCAATTACGCTGCATGCCGGCGAGGAGGCTGGCGTGCATGGCCAGATAGAACTTGTCCCATAGCGCATCCCTCAAATCACTCGAAAAGACTGCACCATCAAAATGTGGGACGAAACATCCCTCCTCTGGGGCGACGCAACGGGCGACCAGTTTCGCCCTCAAGCGGCCAACGCTGGCCAAGTCGCCGGGTGCGAACTTGAAGTCCCCGCCACACTTCCATCAAATGCAGCGCCTGGCGCGACTTTCAGATAGCGTCCGCCGGGCCGAGGCAGGAAATTCGATGGGCGCGCTAGCCGATGAGGAAGCCGAGGCGATGAAGATCCATGCATAGGTTTGAGTTTTTTGAAGGAGAGATAGCCGAACCCTGATGCCCGTGTTGTCGTGGCCGGCCAAGGCCATAGCGATCTCACCGTCGCCGCGGTCGAATTCGGCGTCATTGGCTTCCTCCGGTCGGATCAAAAACCGGAGTCCACTGGACGGACTCGACCCGTGTCGCGCCGGTTGCGAGCATTATGAGCCGGTCGAAGCCCAGCGCGGCCGCCGCTTGCGTCCGGCATGTCGGCGAGGGCTGCGAGGAACTCCTCGTCGACGGGATAGGCGACACCCAATATGCGCCGCTGTTCTTTCATGGTTGAGGCGAATCGTCGCCGCTGTTCGCTCGGATCACGGAGTTCGTGGAAAGCGTTGGCCAGTTCAACGCCGCAACAGTACAATTCGAAGCGTTCAACAACTTGGGATCATTGGCGTGCACCTGAGCGAGCGCTGCTTCGCTAACCGGATAGGCGTGCAGGACCGTCGATCGCTCCTAACCCTAGATTTGGCTCGACCCGCTCGCTGAGAATGCGGCTGAATATGTCCGACCAGTCGTCGTCCGGTGCGACGCGAACCCCAGCATTCTTTGCGTGTCGAGCGAGCGTTTCCGTGTCGGCAGACGCCGTTAATCGGCAAACTGTCGTAAATATCGATGCTCGGCGTAGCGGCGAAACGCGTCCCTTACCGTCAATCGCTCCGGCGGGTCGAACGGATTGGCCTCCCGACCACGATACACGAACACCTTCCTTCCGGTGGCGTGGGCAGCGAGCGCTATTATCGCAGCACAATCCTCAATAAGGCGTTCCAACGTGGAATATGCTCTATACCACTCCAGCATCACGAACTCAGGCGCGTGCAGGGCTGTTCGCTCGCGGTTACGGAAAACATTAGCCAGCGTAAAGATCTGCCTCTCTCCAGCGGCCAAAAGCTTTTTCATTCCGAATTCCGGTGAGGCATGCAGATACGCGTCGTGCGGCGACCCGTCAGCCAGAACGAGCGCAGTCTTGAAACCGTGCAAGTGAGTCTCGTTTCCTGGCGAAACCTGCAGGGCGGTAGATTGCACTTCGATGAAACCTTTGGCGTCGAACCAGCGCCGCACGAAGGTCGAAACCCGGGCACGGGCGACCAGCCAGGCGCGTCGCCGGTCGTAGCGCCCTTGGTTCCAAAAGGGTCGCGTCGCGGGCTGGCTCAAGGGACCCTGGGGCGGAAGTCAGAAAGGGGCAAAGTCAATCCCGACTGGCCTTTGGCCCAAAATCGGTATGGTCCCCGTCATAACCACCAATCTACGGCTCAACAATACGTCCCTTTCTCGAGGGCGAAACGACGCCTTCAATTCCGAGGACCAGACGTGAGAGTTATCGCAAGCTCGATCCGAAAGGGCAATATTATCGAACGAGACGATGGGCAGTTGTGCGTCGTTCTTTCGGCAGAAAGTTTTCACCCCGGCAAAGGCACGCCGACAACTCAGATCGACATGAGACGCCTTTCCGACGGGGTCAAGGTGACAGACCGGTATAAGACTACAGAGCAGGTGGAGCGCGCATTCGTCGAGGACAAGAATTTTGATTTTCTATACGCAGACGCGGACGGCTATCACTTCATGAATGCCGATACCTATGATCAGCTGCAAGTTCCTCGAGGTATAATCGGTGATCAGGCGCAATGGCTCCAGGAAGGCATGAAGGTGGTTCTGTCCCTATTCGATGGGATTCCCGTCGCTATACAATTACCGCCCCGCGTCACATTAGAGGTAGTTGAAACCGAGCCGGCGATGAAGGGCCAAACCGCCTCTTCGTCCTACAAACCGGCAAGGCTTGCCAACGGCGCGCGCGCCATAGTTCCCCACATATTGCGGTCGGCGTTCGGATCGTTATTCAGACCGAGGACGGCGGCTATGTGGAGCGGGCTGAAGCGTCGGTCAGGTTCATCCATTGCAGCAAATAACGGCTGCAGCAATGAAGCCTCCCGCTTCGCCTCTGAATCAGCCGAATCCGCCGCCTGGCGAGAAATTTAATCGGTGCTGAGCCTAATGTCGGGGCAGACTTATCTTAATGTTGCAGATCGTCCGCTCCGGGGTCCACCCGCTGTTAACAAGGGGTGCGAGACGTGGGCGAGAAAGCACGCGCGCGTTTAATGCATGTCGGTCTCTGGGCGGTCCGTGGAATTCACTCACCTCATTTGATCCGGGCAAATTAGGGATCAATGCTTGCTTTTGAGCGCTCACCCCGCTGGCGACTAGATTAGATGTTTAGTCCCGGCATGTGGTGGAGTGGATTGAGCCTGAACTGATCCGGGTTTTCTGGTCCAGCGTTTGCAGATGAATTCGTAAGGCGTGAGGCCTCGAAGCGTTTTGAGGCGTTTGGCGAAGTTGTAGGCCGCGACGAAGTCGCGAGGTGCGCGAAGCTGGTCGTGGGTCTCGTAGTGGTAGCGTCGGACGGTCGCCTTCTTTCAGCGTGCGGTTCATGCGCTCGACCTGGCCGTTATCCGGTATGTAATTTTCGGTGCCTGCTGCGTCCGCCGCAATCTTTCTAAAGAGCGGCGCTATGGCGAGCCCATCAGGGACACAGGGGCACCGGGAGCACGAAGGTGCGGGCAGGCCGCCGATAGACAGTGGGCTTCGAGCCCGAGCTCGTTACATGGCCGCTCCTTGCGACTTTCCCGGATGCGCCGTGAGCGCGGATCAGTAGATGTCGTGTCGCCCGCAAGCTCCCGAATTGACGAAAGGGTCACGAGGGAGAGGGCATGCGCATCATTGGACTTGATATTCACCGCGTCTTTGCGGAAGCCGTGGCCTGGGAAGACGGCAAGCTGAGGCGGATAGGCCGCGTCGATATCCGGCGCGATCTTTTGGAGAAGTTTGCTTGCAGTCTTTCGCCGGAGGACATCGTTGTCGTCGAGGCCACGGGCAACGCATCGGCGGTTTCGGCGGTCATCGCGCCGCATGTGAAGCGCGTGGCGATCGCCAATCCGAAGCAGGTCAAGATCATCGCCCATGCCAAGATCAAGACCGATACGATCGATGCTGGCGTCTTGGCGCAGCTTTATGCCAGCGGCTTCCTGCCCGAGGTGTGGGTCCCTGACGAGGCGACACAGGCGCTGCGCCGCCAGGTCAGCCGCCGCCAGCAGATCGTCAAGCAGCGGTCGCGCTTGAAGAACATCATCCAGTCGATCCTGCATGCCCATCTGATCCCGCCTTGTCCGGCGGCGGATTTATGCGGGACGAAGGGACGGGCCTGGCTGTCCGGGCAGCGGCTTCCGGAAGATGAGCGGCTAGCCATAAAGGCATTGCGCGAGTTCGACCGCCTCGGCGACGATCTCAAGGTCATCGAACGCGACCTTGCGCAATCGGCTCTCGAAGACGGCCGCGCCAAGCGCATCATGACCATCCCGGGCGTCGACATGATCGTCGCGCTAGCCATCGTGGCCGCGATCGGCGACGCTGGACGGTTCGAGACGGCGGAAAAGCTCGTCAGCTATCTCGGCCTTAACCCAAGCGTCCGACAATCGGGATCGTGGCCTGCCCATCATGGCCGCATCACCAAGCAGGGACGCGGCCATGCCCGCGGCATGCTGGTCGAGGCCGCTTGGGCGGCGGCGCGGGCGCCAGGACCGCTTCGCGCCTTCTTTGCGCGTGCGCTCCCGGCGCGGCCAGCATGTCGCGGCTGTCGCAACCGCAAGGAAAATGGCGGTCCTCATCTGGCATCTCTTTCGAAAAGGCGAAAGCTACGCTTGGGCCAGGCCTGCTCTCTACGCGAAAAAACTGCGCGACCTCGAATTGAGGGCGGGTTGTAAAGCCGAACCGTGGTCAGAAGGGAGCCGCCAGCGCCTACAACATTAAAAGTCATCGTGACGAGGAACGGCGATGGGCCGAGCAGGCTGAGACGGCTTATGCACGCTTTGTCGCCGGCTGGAACGCAAGGGGGCCAAAAGCGCGCACGGCCGCCGCAAAGGAGGAGCGCCGATGAAGGCTGCGCGGCGGGACTTTCACCTCAAATCCAGCTCTTCGCCGCGCGGTCGGCCATGCGCCCTCAAAATATATCGGAACCCGCCCGAAAAATCTCTTGTCGATTACATCAGTCGTCCAGGGATGCTTGGTTTTGTCAGCCTGTGCTCGATGTCGTTTTTTGCGCAGGCGTACTCGAAGGCATGAGCCCGGACGGGCTCTCCGGCGACATTTCTTGGTTCGCGACTTCGATTCCGTCGCGCAATTTTACACCGCGGAGGATCTTCGGCAAGTGATTTTGTCCTTGCTGTCGGTGGCAGACGATATGTCAGGTTTAGGCGGCGCACGATCGGTCCGGTCGGTCCGGCCCTTTTTGGAGGGGTTGGATAGGCTGGACGGAGGCCTTCAGGGGGCGCGCAGGGCGATGTTTTTGAATCGTCTCAACCGCTGGGAATTGGGGGAGCTGAACCAAGGAGGAGGGGGCCCAGTCGCTCGGGGTGAGGGAGCGGACGCCGCCGCTCTGGGCGCGCCGTTCTGAAGAGAAGGGCGAGGCCGGCCTTGTCGATCGCCGGCTCGGCAAGGCGTCGGGCCGGCGGGCTCCGGCGGATCGGGGGGAGGAAGGGGAGCGGCTCGATCGTGCGCGCTATCCGGGTTTTACGGTCAAGCCCTTCCCCGAGCCTGTGATCAAGGAGCCCGGCTTCGGCTGGAGCTACGACGTGGACGAAGCCGCCTCCTCAGTGGGCGGGCGTCGTGTCCGAAGGCGCCGCGCAAGGGCGCCCACCGTCGCAAGCGCGAGCGCCGGCCGTCGCCGGGGATGAGGCGGCGTCAGAGCCTGCCCCCGCGAAGGCGGGGGACGGCTCGCGGCATGAAGGGCTCGAGGGCGAGCCCGCCGCTCGATCTGATTGTCACGCTGGATGACGCGACGGGGGCGATCTCCTCGGCTTTCTCGTCGAGGAGGAAGGCGCGGCCTCGACCTTCCGGGGGCTCAAGGAGGCGTTCTCGGCGCCTGGCCTGCCGATGAGCCTCTCCACTCGCCGTACTTCCCACCCCAAGCCCAACGACCGCGGCTGTCCGACCCAGGTCGGGCGAGCCCTGAGCCGCTTGGGGTCGAGCCCATCGGGGCCTGCTCCCCGCAGAGCCCGTCGGGCGCTCGGAGCGGGCGCTCCAGACGCTTCAAGATCGCCTGGCGAAAGAGCTCGAGCTTGCCGGAACCGCCACAGTCGAGGCGGCCGACGCCTTCATCCGCGAGGTCGATCCGCCCGCCCACAAACGCCCGCTTCGCCGTTGAGCCGGCGGGCGAGGGCTCGGCCTTCACGCCCATTCCGGGCGTCAATCTCGATGAGATCCCGTGCGTGCAGGAGGAGCGTCAAGTCATGAACGACAAGGGCGTGTCCGACCGAACGCGGAAACGGCCGATCCCCGAAAGCCCGATGCGGCCCCCTTTCGTCAAGGCGCGGGTCAAGGTCCACGTCTATCCCGACGGCTCGCACGCCCTCTTCCACCGGCCCAGACGCCTTGGACGCTGCGACGAGACAGGAAGGCGCCAGGACGACGAGCCCTGTCCAGCGCGCCGCTCAACTCCGCTCAGCGGCGGACCTGTGGACATGGGGACCTGTGGACATGGGGACCTGTGGGGGGGCCTCGCCCGCCCACATCCCCACAGGACAACAAAACCCGAAGAAGCGGACAATTGACGGGCCACCCAAACCGGACAACTTAATTCGCTATCGACAAGAGAATGTTGCTCTGCTTGTCGCCGGCGCCACTCACTTTGGGCGCCGCTATCCAAAGCAACTCGGCTCTAATGACGGGAGGATCAAGCCAGCCGCCGTAGCAAGGCGACCAATGTCGAGCGCTCGTCCGCGTCCAGCGGCGCAGAGCGTTTTGTCCGTGATGCAGCGCAGCGATCGGCGCGGCGCGATCGTAGAGATCCGAACCCGTCGGGCGTCAGCGCGACGACGATACGGCGACCGTCGCGCGGATCTGGGCGGACCGTGGTGAAGCCGCGCGCGGTCAGGCGATCGATGACGCCCTTGATCGTGGCGGCGTCCATCGCGGTCAGGCGGCCGAGATGATTCTGCGAACAATCGCCGACTTCCCTCAACTTGGCGAGCGCCGCCCATTGGGTCGGCGTGAGGCCCTCGATCATCTCAGCGGCGAAAATCGTCGTGTGACGTTGCTGCGCCTGACGCAGGACGAACCCGACCTGGTCGTCGAGGACGTAGCGCTCCTCCTGGTTGCGCTGGCCTTCGATGGCGGGGCTTCTCATTGGATCACGGGTATCACAGCCACGGGGACGCCGCCAGCAGGCTCAAAATGCGAGATAGGCGTCGCGCACGTCGGGCCGGGCGTCGAACTCCGCCATCGTTCCGGCAAAGCGGATCGCGCCTTTCTCGATGACATAAACGCGCTCGACGACGAGGCGAGCGAACGCGAGATTCTGCTCGCTCACGCAAAAGGCTGAGCCCCTCGCGCTTCATCTCGCGAATGGCCTCGATCATCTGCTCGACGATGCGGGGCGCAAGGCCCTCGGACGGCTCGTCGAGCATGAGAAGCGAGGGATTGCCCATCAGCGTGCGCGCAATGGTGAGCATCTGCTGCTCCCCGCCCGACATGTCGCGCGCCAGCGCGTCGCCGCAATTCGCGCAAGTTCGGGAAGATGGCGAAGAGCCGCTCCGGCGTCCAGGTGGGAGCGTTTGGACGCGGCGGCTGCCGGCCGACCTGCAGATTTTCCTCGACCGTCAGATCGGAGAAGATGCGACGGTCCTCCGGCACATAGCCAAGGCCGCGCCGCACGATCTCGTAAGTCGGACGCTTCGAAATGTCCTCGCCGTCGAAGACGATCGTGCCGCTGCGTCGGGCGATAAGCCCCAGGATCGCGCGGAACGTCGTCGACTTGCCCGCGCCATTGCGGCCGAGCAGCGCGACCGCCTCGCCGGGAGCGATCTCGAGCGAGACGTCGAACAGCACCTGCGCCTGGCCGTAGGCCGCGTCGAGTCCCGCGACCGAGAGCTTGGGCGTGCGTTCAACGATCGCGCTCCATAGAGCGAGCCCGCCCCGAGATAAACCGCCTGAACCTCGGCGTTGGCGCGCACCGCCGCGGGCGCGCCCTCGGCGATCAGCGTCCCGCGGTTGAGCACCAGCACCCGGTCGGCGTGACCGAACACGACGTCCATGTCGTGCTCGGTGAAGAGGACGCCGATCGTGCGTTCGCGGGCGATGCGAGCGGTGAGGCCCATCAGCGCGTGGCGCTCTCGCGGCGCCATGCCGGCGGCCGGCTCGTCCATCAGCAGCAGTTTCGGATTGTTCGCCAGCGCGATGGCGAATTCGAGCCGCTTGAGGTCGCCGTAAGCGAGTTCGCCGCAGCTGCGTTGCGCCTGGTCGGCCATGCCGACGAGATCGAGCAGGCGCTCCGCCTCGGCGACGTGGTAGCGCGCCGCCCAGCGGAGCGCCGGCCAGCGGCGTGGATGGCAGGAGATGAGCGCCATCTGCACATTCTCCGCGACCGTCATCGAGGCGAAGGTCGCGGCGACCTGGAACGTTCGCCCGACGCCGAGGCGCCAGATGTCTCCGGGCGCCATGCCGGCGGTGCTCCTCCCGAAGATCGTGATGCGGCCGGTTGTCGGCGCAAGCTGGCCGTCGATCATGGCGAAGCAGGTGCTCTTGCCCGCGCCGTTCGGCCCGATGAGCGCAAGGATCTCGCCCGCTTCGAGCGCGAAGCTCACGTCGCGGACCGCCTGGAAGCCGGAATACGACTTGCCGAGGTTCTCCGCGACGAGAATGCTCATGGGCTTTCGCCGAGGAGGCGAGACGGCGTCCGCGCGCTTCGCCAGGCTTCAAACTGGCCGACAAGGCCCTTCGGGAACAGGACGACGAGCAGGATGATGAGGGCGCCAAGGACGAGCTTGGAATAATCGGTGTGGCTGATCACCCAGATCGACAGCGACCGATAGATCGCCGCGCCGACGACGCCGCCCGACACCGTGCCGACGCCGCCGAGCAGGACCATGACGAGCCCGTCGATCGACAGCGAAATCGAGATGTTGTCCGGAAACACGCTGCCCTTGAGAAAGGCGTAGAGCGCCCCGGCCAGCGCCGCGAAGGCGCCGGCGATGACGAATCCCATCCATTGCACGCGCCACCGCACGATGCCGATCGTCTCCGCGCGCAACGTCGAGTCGCGCAGGGCCCGCAGCGCATAGCCGAACGGCGAGAAGGTGATCGCGCGCAAGAGCGCGATGGCGCCCGCGCTCAAGCCAAGCGTCAGCCAATAAAAGCGCGCGGGCGAGGCGGCCCAGGCGCTCGGCCAGACGCCGATGATGCCGTTGTCGCCGCCCGTCACATCGGTCCATTGATAGGCGATCGACCAGGCGATCTGGGCGAAGGCAAGCGTCAGCATGGCGAAATAGACGCCGGAGAGGCGCACGCAGAACCAGCCGAAGACGAGCGCGCCGGCGAAGCCCAGAAGCACTCCAGCGGGGATCGCCGTCTCCATGCCGAGCCCGAACGCTTTCAGCGCGATCGCCGCGCCGTAGGAGCCGAGGCCGAAATAGGCGGCGTGACCGAAGGAGGCGAGACCCCCGTCCGCGAGCAGAAAATGCAGGCTCGCCGCATAGAGCATGAAAATGAGCACTTCCGTCGCGACGCCAAGGACATAATTGCCCGCGACGAGCGGCAGAAGCGCCGCGGCGGCCAAGGCGAGAACGACGAGCAGCCGGCCTTGCGCGCCGAATGGGCGCCAGCGGGAAAAGACCGCGCTCCCTGCGGTCCGTGCGGCCGCCTCCGCGCGCCCGAGCAGTCCCCACGGCCGCACGATCAGCACGATCGCCATCACCAGGAAGACGAGGACGATCGAGATCTTCGGAAAGACGAGGATGCCGAAGGCGTTGAGCTCGGAGACGATGATCGCCGCGAGGAAGGTGCCCGGCACGCTGCCGAGACCGCCGATCACGACGACGACCAGCGCCTCGGTGATCACTTGCACGTCCATCGTGTGGCTGGCGGCCTCGCGCGGCAACTCAAGCGCGCCGCCTAGGCCAGCGAGAAAGACGCCGAGCGCGAAGACGCTGGTGAACAGCCATTTCTGGTTGACGCCGAGCGCCGCCACCATCTCGCGGTCCTGAGTGGCGGCGCGCACCAGCACGCCCCAGGTCGTGCGGTGGAAGAGGAGCCAGATGAACGCGAGAACGAGCGGAGCGAGCGCGATCAGCAAGAGGTCGTAGGTCGGGAAAGGGTGGCCGAAGAGGTCTGATCGCGCCCTTGAAGCCCGGCGCGCGCGGTCCGAGCAGCTCGCCAGGCCCCCAGATCAGCAGCACGAGATCCTCGACGACGAGCGTGACGCCGAAGGTCGCGAGCAACTGAAACAGCTCCGGCGCGTCATAGATGCGGCGCAGCAGCAGCATTTCGATCAGCGTGCCGATCGCGGCGACGGAGAGCGCGGCGAGCACGATCGCGGTCCAGAAGCCGACGGCGCCGCTGAGCCGGTCGGTCAGCGTGTACCCGATATAGGCGCCCAGCATGTAGAAGCCGCCATGGGCGAAATTGACGACGCGGGTTACGCCGAAAATGATCGAGAGGCCGGAAGCGACGAGAAACAGCGAGCAGGCGCTCGCGAGCCCCGTGACGAATTGGACGAAGTAGAAGCTCAAGGTCGCGCGCTGCCGCTTTTAGAGATCCACCGGGAGAGGAAGCCGCGGCCTCTGGTCCTCTGCCGGCGAGCCATCAGTTCTGCGGCCGCTGCGCCTTGACCTCCGCGTCGGAGGGAAGATAGCCGGCGCCGTCGTGATAGGTCACGTCGACCATCACGCCCTTGCCGTCCTTGAGCGCGGTCTTGCCGACGAAGGCGCCGAGCGTCGATTGATGGTCGATGGCGCGGAACGTGATCGGCCCAAACGGCGTGTCGACGCTGATGCCCTCGGCGGCGTCGACGAGCTTCTCGCTGTCGGTCGACTTGGCCTTGGCGAGGATCGCCGCGGCGCTTTTGAGCATCGCGTAGCCGACCACCGAGCCGAGCCGCGGATAGTCGTTGTATTTGGCCTGATAAGCCTTGAGGAAGGCGGCGTGGTCGGGGATCGACAACGGCGTTCCAGGGATAGCCGGTGACGATCCATCCCTCCGGCGTCTCATCCTTGAGCGGGTCGAGATATTCCGGCTCGCCGGCGAGCAGGCTGACGACGGCGCGGTCCTTGAACAGGCCGCGCGTCTCGCCCTCGCGCACGAGCTTGACGAGGTCCGCCCCGAAGGTGACGTTGAAGATCGCGTCCGGCTCGGTCTTGGCGATCGCTTCCGCCACCGCGCCGGCGTCGATCTTGCCCTGCGGCGGCCATTGCTCGCCGACCCACTCGATGTCGGGGCGCTTGGCGGAGAGCAGCTTCTTGAAGTCGGCGACCGCGGACTGGCCGTATTCGTAATTCGGCGCGATCGTCGCCCATTTCTTCGCCGGCAGCTTGGCCGCTTCGTCGGCGAGCATCGCGGCCTGCTCGTAGGTGCCCGGCCGCAGCCGGAACGTGTAGCGATTGCCCTTGGAGAGCGTGATCGCGTCGGTGAGCGGCTCGGCGGCGAGGAAGAAGATCTTTTTCTGCTTGGCGTAGTCGGACACCGCGAGACCGATGTTGGAGAAGAAGGTTCCCGCGAGCATCGCGACGCCGTCGTTCGCGACGAGCTCGTTCGCCGCGGTGACCGCGTCCGCCGGCTTGCCGCCGTCGTCCTTGCTGATCACCTCGAGTTTCTTGCCGTCGACGCCGCCGGCCGCGTTGATTTCGTCGAGCGCGAGCTGCCAGCCCTTGCGATAGGGTTCGGTGAAGGAGGGGATCGCCGAATAGGAGTTGATCTCGCCGATCTTGATCGTGTCGTCAGCCGCCGCGGGGCCGGCGCCGGCGAATGCCGCGGCGAGGATGAGGCTCGATAGGATCGCCGAAAACATTCTCATGTTCGTTGTCCCTGGTTGAAGGCTTGAATTTTTGTCTCCGGCGAGTCTAGCGCAGTCCGTCGACCCCTTTGATCTCGTCCTTGGTCAGTCCGCCGACGCGCGGATGCGGGCGGCCGGAATCGGTGACGGCGACCGCCACCATGATCTCATTGGCGCGCGGGGCGTCGGCGATGCGCACCTCCATGCCGTCGAAATGGCTTCTCACGAAGGCGGCGTCCTTGTGGCCGAGCGGCACGTCGAGCGCGACGCCAGGGCCGCCGCGCTTCTTCGACGAGGGAATGAGCGCCGCGCCCTTGCCCAGAACCTTGCGCACCGGCGCGCCGAGCTTGGGATGCAGCACCGCGGCGGCGTGTTCGAGCTCGCCGTTCTCGCCGACGGCCGCCGCCTTGCCATAGCTCTCCGCGGTCGATCCCTCGATGCCGAGCGCCGCGACCGCGCGCGCGGCGAGCAGGGCGCCGAGCTCCTCGCCGACATCGATCAGCGGCGAGAGATCCTCGACATAGCGGCCGGCGAAAGGATTCTCGATCACCGCGACGGCGACGGCGCGCCGGGTCGGCGGCTCGACAGCGCGATCCATCTCGACGCGCGTCTCCTCGACGAAAGTCACGAGCTTGCGAATCTTCGCCTTCATCTCAGCCCATCCAATCCCTTGATCTGGGAAGCCTCGAGGCCGCCGGCGCGATTGTGCACGCGCGGGCCGGTCGTCATCGCAAGCGCGAGCAGGAGTTCGTCGGCGCGCGGCGCGTCGGCGACGCCGACCTCGATCGCGTCGAAATGGCTGCGCACGTAGGACGCGTTGATATGGGTGATCGGCACGTCGAGGCGCGCGCCCGGCCCCGCGACCTTCTTGGCCGACGGCACGATCGCCATCGCGCCGCCGAGCGCCTCCCGCATCGCATAGCCGCCCGGGACGTGCCAGAGCGCGCCATGCTCGATCTCGCCCGCCGCGCCGACGATCGCGCCCTTGCCATAGCCCTGCGATTGCCTTCGGGTCGCCGCCGAGCGCGGCGATCAGCGCGTTCGCCATGTCGAGGCCGAGCGGCTTCAGATCGTCGGAGAAGCCGACGATCTCCTCGACATAGCGACCGGCGAAGGGATTCTTGATGACCGCGAGGATCGCAGCGCGGCGATAGGGAGATTTCGCCACAGGGCCGCCTTCGTGGAAGATCTCCTCGACCAGGGTGACGCGCTTGCGAAGCTCAACCGACGGCATGGCGCGCCTTTTCTTCGTTGCGGGCGACGGCGGGGACGGGGCCGAGGTGACGGCTCGCGGCGGCGCCGACAAGGCGGGTCCGTTCGCCGAGCCGCAGCGCGGCGGCTTCGATGAGGCCGCGCTTCCGCCAAAGCTCAGCCTCCGCGGCGCCGAGGGCAAGCGCGCGATCGATCTCATCAGGCGTCAGCGGCCCAACGGCGACAGTGACGCGCCGCTCGCCGAGATCGCTTTGCGGGTCGAGGTCGCAGGCCGGCGTGCGCCGGATCGCGGGATGGCCGGGAATGTCGACGGCGTTGGCGATCAGCGTCGCGGCGGCGTCGGCGAGCGCGGCGGAAGCCGCGAGGACCGTGACAGCGTCGGCGACGCCAAGCGAGAAGCTGCGTCCTCGCCAGCCCGACGTCGCAACGCCACGCACGCGGTCCGCGGCGCCGATCGTCGCGCGGCCGAACGAGGCTCGGCCGGTCCGGGCGATCGACCATGCCGATCGAGAACGTCTCGCCGGGGCCAAGGTGAAGCGCGATGTCGCCGCCATTGTTGACATAGGCGCGGGCGAGCTGTCGCCCGGTCGTCATGGCCTCGAGGACCTCTTCGGCCACGGCGCCGGCGACCGCGGCCATCGGAGTGAGGAAGCGCCGCGCGCGGAACGGCGCGACCGCCGCCGCCATCCGGCGCGCGACCGCGCCCCGCGGCGCCTGGGCGCCGAGCGGGTCCGCCCGCAGCAGAGGCAGCTCCGCGCAGAGCTCATCGAGGATCGTCGCGAAGCGGCCCCACGCCGCGGCATAGGCGTCTTCGACGGCGCTCGTCTCGCCAAAGGCTTCGATGATGAGGTCGATCGGTCCGTCGTGCAGATGCAGACGCCCGTCGGCAAGACGCCGCTGCTGCGGCGGCGCTCTCATGCCTTGCGCCTTGCGCCAACGGGGCGCGCCACCGCGCCGTTGGCGAAGATCGTGTTCGGGCGCTGGGCGTGCTCGGCGACCACCTCTTCGAGCGGCCGCACCTCGTCGACATGGCCGCCGAGCGCCGCGTAATCGTCGAGGCGCAAGGTGAATTCGATCGGCGCGACGATCGCGGGCGTCGGCACGTAGCCGAAGGAGTTCTCCGGCAAGAGCGTGACGTCGACCATGAAGGTGATGCCGCCGCCCGGCCAGACGGTGACCGGCGCGCCGCCCGCGGTCACGGTCGTCAGCGCCTGACGCACCGAACGCGTGAGCCGAACGGGATTTTCCGTCACGCCGGCCCGCAGCGAACCTCCGGCGCCCGCCATGAAGAGCACCGAGCAGAGCGCCGGCTCGCAGTTCTCGCTGATGCGCTCGACCGATTCGCGCAAGGACTTCCGGCAGCTCCGCCTCGATCGGGCGCAGATCCTCGTCGAGCCGATAGAAGGCGTGCTGCTCGCCGGTCGTCGAGACCATCAGCATCGTCAGGCCGGGCCGCGCCACCTTCGGATTGAAGCCCGCGACGATGTCGAGCGGATCGGAGACATTCGTTCCGCCCCAGCCGGTTCCGGGCTCGGCGACATGGAAATAGCGGCCGGGCGTCGAGCGGCGCCCTTTCATCCTGATGCCGGTGTCGCGCATGCCCGAGCAGCTTGCCCGCCTGATGCTCGGACAAGACGCCGGTGATGTGATCGTCGACGACAACCACTTCATCGACCTTGTCGCCCCATTGCTTGGCGAACATGCCGATCGTCGCCGAGCCGCAGCCGACCCGCATGCGCTCCTCATGCTTGCCGTTGATGATCGGCGCCTTGCCGGCCTGCACGATCACGCTCGCGCCGCCGTCGACGACAAGCTCGACGCCCTTGCCGTTGCAGAGATTGAGCAGAGTGTCGCAGGTGACGCGGCCCTCTTTCTTGCCGCCGTGGGTGAGGTGATTGACGCCGCCGAGCGAGAGCATCTGCGAGCCATATTCGCCGGTCGTCACATGGCCGACCGGCTCGCCCTCGGCGCGCACGATTGCGCATTCGGCGCCGAGATGGCGGTCGGTGTCGATTTTAAGCTTGACGCCGCAATAGCTGTAGATGCCCTCGGTGACGACCGTCACCATGTCGACCCCATCGACCTTGGAGGACACGATGAAGGGGGCGGGCTTGTAGTCGGGATAGGTGGTGCCGGCGCCGACGGCGGTGACGAGCGGACCGGGTCGCCGGAGGATGTCGCCGCTCCAGGCGGCCTCGGCATTGACGAAAGGCACGACCTTGCCGCCTTCGCTCAACGGTCCGGTCGAGCAGCACATGCGGATCGACCCGCACCAATTGGCCATCCCGGTTCGCGTAGCGGTCGCAGGCGCCCGTCATCCCCGGCCGGATGTAGCACAGGACCGGACAGGCGTCGCAGCGGATCTTGTCGTCGGCCTCGGTCATGCTTGCGTTCTGGCGGCTGCGAGGATGGCCTGGCGCACGCGGTCCGGCGTCGCGGGCGCGCGGCGCATTCGCACGCCGGTCGCGTGATGGATGGCGTTGAAGATCGCCGGCGCAGTCGGAATCAACGCCTGCTCGCCGATGCCCTTGGCCCCGAACGGGCCGACGGACGAGCCGTCCTCGATCAGGATGCACTCGACCGGCGGCATGTCGCCGATCGTCGGGATCAGATAGTCGTGCAGGTTCTCGCCCTTGCCGGGGAAGAACTCCTCCATCAGCGCGAGGCCGAGGCCCTGCGCCGCGCCGCCCTCGATCTGGCCTTCGACGAGCGTCGGATTGATCGCCCGGCCGACATCGTGCGCGCAGACGAGGCGCAGCACTTTGACACGGCCCGAGCTCCACGTCGACCTCGATCTCCGCCATATGCGCGCCCGAGCCGAACACGGCGTAAGGATCGCCCTGCCCATTCTCGTCGAGCGGCGTCGTCGGCGGATCGAAGGTCTCGACGACCTCCACCACGAAGCCGGCGGCGTTGACGGGCCAAGGCCGCGAGTTCAATGCGCCGCTCGCCGGCGGCGTCCGCGATGATCGACCGAGCCGGTCTCGAAACGTAGCTTCGCGTCCTCGCCGACGTTCGCGAGACGCAGGAGCTCGCGCCTCATCGCGCGCGCCGCGAGGGCGGCGGCGTTGCCTGAGACGAAGGTCTGGCGCGAGGCGGAGGTCTTGCCGCAGTCCGGCGTCACGTCGGTGTCCGCGGACACGAGATCGATCTGGCCGATCGGCGCGCCAAGCGCATCGGCGCAAATCTGCGCGATGACCGTGTTCGAGCCCTGACCGATATCGACCGCGCCCTGGAACAGAGCGAAGCGGCCGTTGGGCTTGAGGCCGAGGCGCATCGTCGAGGGATTCGACATCGAGGTGTTGCCGCAACCGTACCACATGCCGGCGACGCCGACGCCGCGCCTGAACGGGCCTCGAGCCTCGGCGTTGTGCCGTTCCGCCGCGGCGCGCGCCTCAAGCCAATGGGGGCGTAGCGCCTCGAGACACGCCTTGAAGCCCATGCCGTCGGCGAAGATCTGGCCGGTCACAGTCGGCTCGCCCGCGCCAAGCGCGTTGAGGATGCGGAACTCGAGCGGGTCGATATTCAGACGAAGCGCGAGCTCGTCGTAGAGCTGCTCTTGCGCGATCGCGCTCTGCGGCACGCCGAAGCCGCGAAAGGCGCCGGCGGGCACGAGATGCGTGTGGATCGCGCGGCCCAGCGCCCGATAGTGCGGCATGCGATAGGGGCCGGAGGCGTGCACCGGCACGCGGTTGGCGACCGTCGGGCCCCAGGAGGCGTAGGCGCCGGTGTTGAAATCGGCGGAGAAGTCCATCGCCACGAGGCGCCCGTCGCGCATCGCGCCGACCTTCGCGACCATGCGCGCGGGATGACGCTTGGTCGTCGTCATGATCGATTCGCGGCGCGAATAGACCATGCGGACCGGCCGATCGAGCAGCCAAGCGGCGACCGCGATGAAGGGCTGAATCGACAGATCGAGCTTCGCGCCGAAACCGCCGCCGACCGCCGTCGGGATGATCCGCACCTGCTCGGGCGCGATTCCGAGGATCTTCGCAACGTCGTCGCGATCCATATAGGGCGCCTGCGTGCAGGCCTGGATCTCGATGCGGTCGCCGACGCGGCGAGCAAAGCCCGCCTCGGGCTCGATATAGGCGTGCTCGACGAAACCCGTCTCGAAAACGCCTTCGACAACGACGTCCGCCGCAGCGAGGCCCGCAGCGACATCGCCGCGCGCCACGCGTCCGGTCGTCAGGATGTTGCGAGCGCGGCGCTGGGTGAATGCGTTCGGCGCCCTCTTCGAGCGCCTCTTCGAGCGTCGTGAGCGCGGGCCGCGGGCTCCAGGTCACAGGAAACGTCGCAAGGTCGAGATCGCGCATCGTCTCGCTGTCGCCGACCACCAGCGCTACCGCCTCGCCGCGGAAGCGCGCGACGCTCTCCGCGAGCACCGGCTGGTCGGCGAAAGGCGCGATAACGCCATAGCAATTCGCGCCGGGGACATCCTTGGCGGTGAAGACGGCGACGATTCCGGGATGAGCGCGCTGAAACGCCTCGACGTCGCCGAGAACGAACGCGGCGTGCGCGTGAGGCGATCGGACCGCGCGCGCCGTCAGCGCCTCGGCCGGCCATTCGTCAGCGCCGAAGATTTCCGCTCCCGAAGAGCTTGCGAACGCCGTCGAGGCGGGGGACGCGCCGCCCGACCGCGGCGCTCTACAGGCGACTCCGCGACGTCGCGGGCGCCGAAGCTGTGCGCGTCCTTCACGGCGTCGAGAATGGCTCGATAGCCGGTGCAGCGGCACAGCACGCCCGCGAGCGCGTTCTGGATCGCCTGCTCGCTGGGCCGCGGCCTCCCGTCGCAGCAAGCGCGACCGCGGACATCAGGACGCCCGGCGTGCAGACGCCGCATTGCGCGGCGCCATGGGCGTGCAAGGCGGCGCGAAGCTGCGCGACGATCGCCTCGTCGTCGCTGAGGCCCTCGATCGTCTCGATCGCGCGCCCGTCCGTCTGCCCGACGGCGGTCAGGCAGGCGCAAACCGGCTCGCCGTCGATCAGCACCGTGCAGGCTCCGCAATCGCCGGCGTCGCAGCCGACCTTGACGCCCGTCAGGCCGCATTGCTCGCGCAGGACGTGACTGAGGCGTTCGAGCGGCGATCCGGAAATGCGCGCCGGCTCCCCGTTGAGGGTCAAGGAGACGCCTGACGTGCGTTCGAGCATCAGACGACGCCTCCAGTCTGGCGAAGCGCGCAAGCGTCGATCGCTCGCCTCAGCAACGTCAAAGCGGCGTCGCGCCGATAGTCCGCGCTTGCGCGGACGTCGTCGATCGGCGACAGCCGCGCTAGGTCCTTCGCCTCGATCGACAATCCGAGGTCCGGGCCCGCCGGCGCCCCGATCAGTCGGCGCTCCGCCTCCCTCATTCGATGGGCGACCACGGAGCAGGCGCCGACGGCGATCCGCGCGTCGCGCACAATTCCCTCGACAACGTCAAGTGCGACGGCGACCATCACGATCGAAATCACGAGATAGCGCCGGGCCCCAAGTTTGAAGAAGGCCGACCGCATCGTCGAGGCGGGCAGCGGCGTTACGACCGCGGTCATCACCTCGCCCGGGGCCAGGAGGTTGCTTCGGGCGCCGTTGATAAAAACATCGAGCGCAAGACGGCGAGTCCCGCGCCGGGAGGCGAGTTCCACTTCGGCGTCGAGGATCAGTAGCGGTGGCGCCCCATCGGCGGCAGGCGAGGCGTTGCAAAGATTTCCGGCGATCGTGCCTCGATTTTGGATCTGAACGGCGCCAACGTCTCGCGCGGCGACCTTCAGCGCGTCGAAGGCGGGCGGCAGATCGGTCCGCGCAATATCGCTCCACGTCGTCGCCGCGCCGATGCGCACGCTGGCGCTGTCAAAGCGCACACCGCGCAGCGCGGATATATTGGAAACGTCCACGTAGTCCGCCCTGCAACGGACGCTCGCCCGCGCCGGGATAAACGTCAGTCCCTCCGGCGATGACGCGGGCGCCGCTTTCGGCCAGCAACCCCAGCGCGTCGTCGAGGTTGGAAGGTCGAGCGTACATGCGAGCGGCTCACACGTCGGATGTTTGTATGCAAATGATCGAGCGGAACTCACGGCTTGTCAAGGATCGTCCGTCGGGCAGGGACGCAATCGCAGGGCGCTCTTGGCGGCGTGCTTCGCCAGCGGCCGTGGTCTATGTGGTGGTGTCGAAGGCTTCAACATCTGCGAGCGCGCCCAGCGTTCGGTCGCGTGTCTCAATGTCTCCCTCGGCATGGACCGGCTGGATGCAGACTTGATCGGCGCCCGCTTGCAAATGCGCCCTAAGGCCCCGGGCGATTGTCGCCGCATCGCCCCAGAGCACCATCGCATCGATGAACCTGTCGGAACCGCCATCCGCGAGATCAGCTTCAGTGAAGCCGATGCGCAGCCAGTTGTTGCGATAATTGGTCAAGGTCATATAGCGATCGAGTTCTCGCCGGGCGAGCCGGCGCGCCGTCGTGGCGTCCGTCTCGAGGCAAACCTTCTGTTCGACTGCGAGCAGCTTGCCCGGTCCCAGGGCGGCTCTCGCCTCGCGCGTATGATCGGGGGTCACGTTATAGGGGACGGCGCCGGCCGTGCGCTCCGCGGCGAGTTTCAGCATCAACGGTCCGAGCGCCGCGATCACGACAGGCCACTCCGCCGCGTTGGACGGAGTTCTCATAGAGCCCGTCGAGGTAGCGGCGCATGGTCGGCACGGGCTTGTCGTAGACGTGGCCGCGCAACTTCTCGACCATGGGCCGTGGCTGACGCCGAGGCCGAGGATGAAGCGATCGTCGATAAAGGCTGGACAAGGTGCGCAGGCCGCGTCTCGCGGTGAACGGGTCGCGAGCGTAGATATTCGCGATCGAGCTGCCGATGATGAGCCGCTCCGTGTTCGCCAGCATGAAGCTCGCGATGGAGAGGGATTCATATCCAACCGCCTCCGGGTACCAGAATGTCGAATAGCCGTGGTCTTCGACCGTCCGCAGCAGGCGCCTGATCCCCGCTGCGTCCAAACGGTCGATCGGATACCAGACGCCCAGCTTTCCCAATTGCCTCATCGCTCGAACTCCCCGAATGCGCCGCGTCGCACGCGCCGCGTCACGATAGCGATGGCCGCGTCGCGCCCATCAAATCGGCGTGAACCTCATCGCGGGACTGCGCCATTTTGGTTGGCGTCTTGGTCATCCCGCTCCGCGCTCGATTGCATCTGCGGTAGAGATACCACATCATTCGTCGTCCGCTTGCCATACATCGCGCGGACGCGCGCCAAACAGCTTCAAAGGTGGGTGAATGAGGGATTCGAGCGACGAGGCGCTGTCTATCCGGCTCGAACAGGCGCCGCTCGCGGAGCTGATCGACGCCGCCGGCCGTCTGCGCGACGAGGGGCATGGGCGCCATCTTTCGTATTCGCGCAAGGTGTTCATTCCGCTCACGCATCTTTGTCGGGACGTCTGCCACTATTGCACCTTCGCCGAGCGGCCACGCGCGGGACAATCCGCCTATCTTTCCGCGGAGCGAGGTGCTCTCGATCGCGCGCGCCGGCGCGGCCGCCGGCTGCACGGAGGCGCTGTTCACGCTCGGCGACAAGCCGGAGCTGCGCTACCGCGCCGCCCGGGAGGCGCTTGACGCGCTCGGCCATGAAACCACGATCGACTATCTCCAGGCGATGTGCGCGCTCGTGTTGCGCGAGACCGGACTGCTGCCGCACGCCAATCCCGGAATCATGAGCCGTTCCGAGATCGCGGCGCTTAAGGACGGTGTCGGCCAGTCAGGGCATCATGCTCGAGTCGCTCAGCGCCCGCCTCTGCGAACCGGGCGGAGTTCACTACGGCTCGCCCGACAAGCGGCCCGAAGTCCGTCTTGAGACGCTGCAGCTGGCGGGCGAACTGCGCGTGCCGTTCACGACCGGCATTCTCATTGGCATCGGCGAGACGCGGGCCGAGCGCCTCGAGGCGCTGTTCGCCATCCGCGATCTGCATCGCCGGTTCGGGCACATCCAGGAAGTCATCGTCCAGAACTTCCGCGCCAAGCCCGGCACCAAGCTCGCCGGGGCTGCGGAGCCCGATCTTGACGATCTGCTTTGGAGCCTCGCCGCTGCGCGCCTGATCCTCGGCCCTGCGATGAACATCCAGGCGCCTCCGAACCTGTCGCCGGGCGTTTATCCGCGGCTGATCGCGGCGGGCATCAACGATTGGGGCGGGGTCTCCCCGGTCACCCCGGACCACGTCAATCCCGAGGCGCCGTGGCCGGCGATCACCGAGCTTGCCGAGCGCACCGCCGCAGCCGGCAAGCTTCTCGTGCATCGCCTGCCGATCTATCCCTCCTACGCCCGCGATCTTGGCGTCTGGACCGCGCCGGAGATCGCCACGCAGACGCGCCGCCTCAGCGACGCCGAGGGTTTCGCGCGTGACGACAATTGGGCGCCGGGCACGAAGGTCGTCCCGCACACGCCCGCAATCCACGCGCGCACCGTCGACCCGGCGATCGAGCGCATCATCGAGCGCGCTCAAGGAGGCGCCCGGCTGGACGAACCGGAGATCGTGCGGCTGTTCGCCGCGCGCGACGCCGATTACCGGCGCGTTGTCGCCGCGGCCGATGCGCTGCGCCGGGCGATCAGCGGCGACACCATCCGCTACGTCGTCAACCGCAACATCAACTACACCAACATATGCTCCTATCGCTGCACGTTCTGCGCTTTCTCCAAGGGCAAGACGCATGAGGCGTTGCGTGGCGCGCCTTATGACCTTGCCCTCGATGAAATCGTGCGCCGCGCGAGCGAGGCGTGGCAGCGGGGCGCCACCGAGGTCTGCCTTCAGGGCGGCATCCATCCGGATTATACCGGCGAGACCTATCTCGCCATTTGCCGCGCCATCAAAGCGGCGATTCCGGATATGCACATCCACGCCTTCTCGCCGCTCGAGGTCACGCAAGGCGCGGCGACGCTTGGGTTGCCGATCCGATCGTTTCTGGCCGAGCTCAAAGACGCGGGCCTGAGCACGCTTGCCCGGCACCGCGGCCGAGATCCTGGACGACGAGGTGCGCGCGATCATCTGCGCCGACAAGGTGAACAGTGCGCAATGGCTCGATGTCGCAAGGACCGCGCATGGCCTGGGCCTGCGCACGACGTCCACGATCATGTACGGGCATATCGAGCATGCCCAATCCTGGGCGCGGCATCTCCTGGCCTTGCGGGATTTGCAGGTGGAGACAGGCGGCTTCACCGAATTCGTGCCGTTGCCGTTCGTCCATATGGAAGCGCCGATGTATCTCAAGGGCGTGGCCCGACGCGGGCCGACCTTCCGGGAAGCGGTGCTGATGCACGCGGTCGCGCGGCTTGCGCTCCATCCCCACATCACGAACATCCAGACGTCCTGGGTGAAGATGGGGCCTCAGGGCGCGGCGGCGTGCCTTGAGGCCGGCGCCAACGATCTCGGCGGCACTTTGATGAACGAGAGCATCTCCCGCGCCGCGGGGACCGAGCACGGGCAGGAATTTCCACC
This sequence comes from uncultured Alphaproteobacteria bacterium, assembly GCA_963802615.1. Taxonomy (GTDB): domain Bacteria; phylum Pseudomonadota; class Alphaproteobacteria; order Rhizobiales; family Beijerinckiaceae; genus Roseiarcus. The sequence continues at coordinate 76,082 of CAWDKC010000011.1, read as the reverse complement.
CGAGGCGATGGAGGACCTCATCCGCTCGCTTGGCCGGACGCCCGAGCAGCGGACCACGCTCTACGGTCCGGTTCCGGAGGAGAGGCGGGCTGCGTCGCTGAACGCCGCCGATCTGGCCCCGGTCGTCCTGACGCCGCCCCGGAAACTCGTCGCGGCGGAGTAGCGCCGAGGCGCGCCCTTTGCGAGTTCGTTTCGGGTCATTTCAATGGGTTGCGGCGTGATTAGCGAGTCAGTCGCCAGCTTGGCGTCTGACCTCGAGCCTTAATTACTCTATAAATATGTTATATTCCTCGGGAGGATCCACGGTCAATGAGAGGACTCTGGCTCGTCGCCAGAAGGCGGCCGGCGACGCCTGACTGCTCGAGGAAGGCGAGCGTGCGCGTGCGCACGGGCGGCGACATTCTGAGAAACGCTGACCAGATCGACGGGATTGTCGATGTCCATCCCGATGCCCGGATGGCGGACGACGAGCGGTTCGATCCCGCGGGCGCGCGCCGCGTCGAGATGCGGGTAAAAACTGTCTTCGCCGAAGCGCAGCGGAACGGCGTCGGGCGGCGACAGACAATCGTGTTGGACCCGAGATCGTCATGCGCGGGCACGATGGTGAACGCAGGCGCGGCCGCCGTGCGCGGCGAGCGTCGCGGCGATCTCGGCCGGACGAGAGGCGCGGAATGTCGCCGGGCATCGTCATCATGCCGCCCTTCGCCCTCACGGACGAGCAGGCGCGCCGCCGCAGTCACGGCGCCGGTATGGCCGTCCCGCGCGCCCTCCGTAACGACCCGCGCGCCGTAGCGAGCGGCGAGCGATGTCGCAGCAGGATCGACGGTGACGACAAGCACGCCGGCAAGCTCCCGGACCGCGCTGACAGCGTCGAGCACATCCTCGAGCATGGTCGCCGCCAGCACGCGACGTTCCTCAGGGCTCAAGGCTGACGACAGCCGGTGCTTCGCGCCCTCGAACTCCTTGACCGGGACGATGGCCCAGATTCCGCTCACGCGACGAGGTCCTGCCGGCGCCTGCGAGGGCCAAGCGCGTCCGCCGCCTTAAGGACCATGCGCGCCAGTTGCTCTTTCTCCGCGAGGCTCGTCATGAGCGTCGGCGCGAGCGTCACTTTTGGCGCGACCTGCGCCGCCTCGTCCGCGTCGGCGGCGTCCATCACATAACCATCGAGCAGGTCGCCGTAGCGCCTGAGCGACCGCGGCGGCGCTCGGAATCATTCCCAGTTCCATCATCATTTTTGCTGTCGGCCCTTTGACCGCGCGTCCGCCGATGATCGGGGAAACCGCCACGACGGGCGCGGCGCAGGCGGAAAGAGCCTCGCGTATGCCCTGGACGGCAAGGATCGGCTCGACGCTGATGAAGGGGTTGGACGGGCAGATGATCACCGCGCGCAACCGTTCGTCGCTCAACGCCGCCAAAAGATCAGGATGAGGGCGCGCCTGCTCCGCGCCGTCGAAGGCAAGTTCGCGCACCACCGGGCGGCACTGAAGGCGAACGAAATAGTCCTGGAAATCGAGCCATCCCTCGTCCGTCCGCAACCGGGTGCGCAGCCGATCGTCGGTCGCCGGCAGCACGCGGGGACCGACGCCGAGGCGGCGGCAGAAGTCGGCGGTGACGGCGGAGAGCGTCTCGCCCGCCTTGAGCCGCCGCGTGCGCTCGACATGAACCGCGAGATCGCGATCGCCAAGGCGAAACCAGTCCTCGCCGCCGAGCGCTGTCAGCGTTTCCATGAACGCCCAACTCTCGTCTTGCCGCCCCCAACCGAGCTTCGCATTGTCGAGACCAGCGAGCGTGTACATCAACGTGTCGGCGTCCGGCGAGATATGCAGGCCGAAATGCTCGAAATCATCGCCGACATTGGCGACGACGATGAGATCCCCGGGCTTCACGATCCGGCTCAAGCCGAGCGCGAGCTTGGCCCCGCCGATGCCGCCGGAGAGGGCAACCACCAGATCGCGAGTTCATCGAAACAGATCCTCGTGAGCGGGCCGAATCGATGCTGGCCGCGGGCGATTCGGGAGCGGACCAGCTCAGGCCCCGGATCAGCACAACCGGCGTCGCCTCGTCCGCCTGGCCCATCACGAGCGAGGCCGCGGCTGCGATTTCGTCGGCGAAGCCGACCACGCTCGCCTCGAGCTTTCGGCCGAACAGGTCTGGCTTCCCGCGCAGATCGATGAGCGCGGGCAGGCCGGCGGCGCCGATCGCGATCCCGGCGGTTCCCTGGCGCCAGGGGCGGCCGAAACTGTCATTGATGACGACGGCGATGTCGATCCCGGTCCGTGCTTTCAACCCGCGGCGCAGCGTCTCGGCGCTTGCGTCCGGGTTCTTCGGCAGCAGCAGCGCGTGGGTGCCGCCGTCCGCTGGCGCGACATTCGACTGGTCCACCCCGGCGTTCGCCATGATGAAGCCGAGCCTGTGCTCGACGATCAGCACATTGCGACGAGCCCGCACGACGCGAACCGACTCCGACAGAATAATTTCCACAAGCCGCGGGTCCTTGTCGACATCCCTCGCAAGCGCGACCGCCCGCGCCGAGGGCTTGATCGTCGCCAGGTCGACCATCCGACCCTCGGCCTTCGAGACAATCTTCTGCGCGACGACAAGCACGTCTTGAGCCCGTGGCTCGGCCCCGTTCCGCTTGAGTCCTGAGGCGATCAGTTCGACCAGATCGTCACCCGCCCTGATCAAGGGCAGGCCGCTCAAGGCAATGAGAGACGTCATGCGCTCCTGCGCGGCTTGTCCGGCGCTCCGTAGCGACGACGGAGGCGAGGCAGAACCTGCTCGGCATAGAGCCGGATGAACCGCTCCTGATCTGGACCCGGCGCATGAAAGACCAGATGGTCGAAGCCGAGATCGAGGTAGGCGCCAATCCTCTCGACATGCTCATCCGGATCGGTCGAGACGATCCAGCGGCTCGCGGCCCGTTCGGCCGAGAGCCCGTCGGCGAGCCGCTCCATCTCTTCCGGACTATGGACGGAAACCTTTTCCTCTGGCGTCAAAGCGAGAACCGCCCAGTGGCGCGTGTCCTCCATCGCGCGTTTCCTATCCGTGTCGAACGAGACCTTGACCTCGATCATCCGCGCGTAATCGGGCGCTCGCGCGCCAGCCTCGGCGCGCCCTTCCAACACCTTTGGCAGAAGTGTTTCGGTATAGAGCTCGCGCGCCTTGCCGCTGGTGCAGATCAAGCCGTCGCCCATTCGGCCGGCATATTTCGCGATCAAGGCGCCGGCCGCCGCGACATAGATCGGTACTGGCGTCTGAGGTCGATCATAGATGGTCGCGTCCTTGGTGCGATAATATTGGCCTTCGAACGTCACCCGCTCCTCGGTCCAGAGCTGGCGCATGAGCGTGACGGCCTCGCGCAAACGCGCGAACCGTTCCTTGAACTCAGGCCATTCCATGCCGGTTGACGGCACCTCGTTGAGCGACTCCCCGGTGCCGACGCCAAGCACGATCCGATCGGGAAACATGACCCCCAGCGTAGCGAAGGCCTGCGCGAGGACGGCCGGGTGATAGCGGAAAGTGGGCGTGAGCACGCTTGTGCCAATGGTGATGCGCGACGTGACCGCGCCGAGCGCGCCAAGCCATGCGAGCGAAAAGGGGGCGTGGCCGCCATGATGCTTCCATGGCTGGAAATGATCGCTGATGAAGACCGAGTTGAAACCCACCTCTTCCGCGAGGCGGGAAAACTGAAGCAGCTCCGACGGTCCGAATTGCTCCGCCGACGCCTTGTATCCGAGCTTGAGCATGGGTCCGCTCCGACGTGATGAGGCCTCGCGGCCTGCGACAGATTGAATAGCGCAGACAAGGACGCTTCGCGCGACAATCGGTCGTCGCTCAGTCCGCGGCGAATGATGGTGGACGGGTGTTTGAGAGCACGCCTGCGCGTTCGTTTAACGTCCGGAGGGGGAAGCGACGCGCGATGCGTTCGCGCGCCGTTCTCGCGATCCTCACGGCCTGGCTGGCTTCCGGGTATGGGAATCGCCTGCGCCCTCCAAAGGAGGACGCGGTTCACTCCATGCCCTGCACCTTGTCGGGCTCGATTTCGAAGATGACCCTCACCTGGTCGGGCGAAGCCCAGGGATACTTGTCCTTGCCGAGGTATTTCTTGGCGAGCGAATCGATATGCGCGTCTGCGCCTTTTTCCGTCACGTGAGCGACCCGACCGCGGATCTGGATGTATCGATAGGCATTGTCGGGATCGAGGATCGACAGCGCCACAGGCGCGCCTTCCGTCATATTGCGTGTCTTCACACGACCTTTCGCCGAATTCACCCGGATCTTCCCGTTCGCGTAGTCGAACCATACCGGGGTCACCTGTGGCGTCCCATCCGGCATGATTGTCGCCAGGTTGGCGAAGCTCGTTTTTTTCTGCAGCAGATCCAGATATTTCGCGGGAATTTCCACCATGACTGCCTCTTATCGCCTTCGCTTGCGGGATGTCCGCGGATGCGGACCTTCGCAGGCGAGCTTGAGCGTAAGTCCCGGGACGGAACATTGCAACGAGAAGACGGTTTGGGTTTCTCGCCAGCCCGCAGCAGGGGCGCCTCTGAGCCTGCTTGGCCGATTTGGCGCACGGCGCTATGCTCCCTCTAGATTTCAAGGAGGACACGATGGCTGAAGCAAAACTCGCTCCGAACCTGCCGGACTGGATGGTCCAGCACGCCAACCGCTATCTCGCCAGCGGCGGAACTGATGGGCACATGTACAAGACGACCCTGCCTGGGCGGGGTGAGATTACGACGCCGTCGCTCCTCTTAACCACCACCGGCCGCAAGTCCGGTGATAAATTCATATTTCCGCTCTATTACGGAGCGGAGGGCGACAGCTACATCATCGTCGCCTCGAAGGGCGGAGCGCCCGAACATCCCGGATGGTACCGCAATATCCTCGCGAATCCGGATGTCGAGGTGCAAGTCGGGACCAGGAAGCTGAAGGCGCGGGCAAGGACGGCGACGGGCGAGGAACGCAGCCGGCTTTGGAAGAAGGCGCTCGAGTTTTGGCCGCCTTATGCCGACTATGCGCTCAAGACCGAACGCGAGATCCCCGTGGTGGTGCTGGACCCTGTTCATTAAACCCAGAGTCCCAGTCAGGAGGTAAACTCGAGTCCGCCGTTCGACCTCGCGAGGAACGACAGCTCGGCCATCGGTTCAGGCGGCGGCTTTTGTCATGTCGATCTGCAGCTTGACGTCGGCGGGCCGTCCCTCTGCGGCGCGCTCGAACGCCTCGATCGAGCGCTCGAAATCGAAGGTCGAGGAAATCAGCGGCTTCAAGTCGACCTTGCCGGAGCCGATGAGGTTCAGCGCGCGCTCGTACATATTGGCGTAGCGGAAAACCGTTTCGATCCGCAATTCCTTGCTCATCGCGCCAGGAATGTTGAAGGCGACCGGCTCGACGGGAATGCCGACAAGCACGATTGCCCCCGCGGGGCAGGCAAGGCTCACCGAACCCTCGATCGCCTTGACCGCGCCGCTCGCGTCAAACACGACGTCGGCCCCCCAGCCGCCGGTCTCGTCCTTCACCGCATCAAGGAGGTCGCGCTTGGTGATGTTGACCGGGAGTATTCCCGGATAGCGGCTGGCGATGTCGAGCTTGGGCTGGTGGACGTCGCTGAGCAGAACCTTGCTGCATCCCCCGGCCAGCGCCGCGAGAGCGACCATGATGCCGATCGGGCCGGCGCCGAGCACGACCGCGACGTCGCCCGGCTTGATGCGCGCCCGCGTCGCCGCCTGCATGCCCACAGCGAAGGGTTCGACCATCGCGCCCTCTTCGAACGTGACGGTGTCGGGAAGCTTGAAGGTGAAGGCCGCGGGATGGACCACCGAGCCTGTGAGGCAGCCGTGGACCGGCGGCGTCGCCCAGAAGGTCACATCGGGATCGACATTGTAGACGCCGAGCCGCGTCGCCTTGGAGCGGAAGTTCGGAACGCCGGGCTCCATGCAGACCCGATCGCCGACGGCGAGCGAGCGCACGTTGGCGCCGACCTCGCTCACCGTGCCTGACGCCTCATGCCCGAGCACCATCGGACTTCTGACTATGTAGGAGCCGATGCCTCCGTGGGTGTAATAATGGACGTCGCTGCCGCAGACGCCCACGGTGTGGAGCTTGATCCTGACGTCGTCGGGGCCGAGCGTCGTGGGAAGGTCGATATCGCGGAGGGAAAGGACCCGCTTCCGTTCGAGAACAAGCGCGCGCATGAGTTTATCCTTGGTTCCTGGGCTTCAGGCGGAGTTCAAAAAGCTGCTTAACACGCCCAGAAACAGAAGCGGCCACCGGATTGGGACAAACTGAACGAATTTGTTCGTACGCCGTATCGCAACGGATCAAAAGGCGACGCAGCGCGCATTCGATCATTAATATCCATGCGGGCTTGGGGGTGTTCTGGGGACGGGACGGACGACAAGACCGGAGTCGCATTGCGTATCGTCGGCGCGGATGGCGGAAAGCACAGGCGCGCTGGCGGCCCTGCGAGATGCGGTCCGTGGCCGGCGGCGCATTGATCACAGGCGGCCGGGGAGCTATCTCGGCAGGCGTGGCGGGGCGCTGCTCGCCGGCGCCGCGCCGCCCTATGCGACGCGAACCATTTTGTTTAGCCTCTTTGTCCTCGTAGCGGGTATTGCGCGCCGGGAGAGGCGAACATGAGCTCGGAGCGACGTATGAGTGATCCCTCTGATATTTTTGCTCTCCCCGAGACGTTGCGCGTCCTCGTCACCGCCGGCGCATCGGGTATCGGGCGGGCAGCCGCCGACCTGCTCGCAGCTCGCGGCGCGCAGGTCCATATTTGCGACGTCTCCGACGAGTTCCTGACCGACTACCGCGCCGCTCATCCCAAGGCTGGAGTCACGAAGGCTGACGTCGCCTCGGAAGCCGACGTGGCGCGTCTCATCGATGACGTCAAAGCCTCCCTTGGCGGGCTCGACGCGCTGATCAACAATGCAGGGATCGCCGGGCCGACCGGCGGAATCGAGGATATCAAGCCGGAAGATTGGCGGCGCACCATCGACGTCTGCCTGACCGGGCAGTTCCTCTGCGCGCACTTTGCCGTGCCGTTGCTCAAGGCCGCCGGCGGAGGTTCGATCGTCAATCTGTCCTCGGCTGCGGGGCGATTCGGCTACGCGTTCCGGACCCCCTATTCGGCGGCCAAGTTTGGCGTGATTGGACTGACCCAGAGCCTCGCCAAGGAACTCGGACCCGCCAACATCCGCGTCAACGCGATTCTGCCGGGCGTCGTCGAGGGACCGCGCATGACCGGAGTGATCGCGGCGCGCGCCAAGCAGACGGGCGTCAGCTACGAGGCGATGGAGAAGAGCTATCTCGAGAAAGTCTCGATGCGCCGAATGGTGACCGCGAACGACGTCGCGGCGACAATCGCGTATCTGTTATCCCCGGCGGGGCGGAACGTATCGGGCCAATCGATCGGCGTGGACGCCAATGTCGAGACGTTGTGACGGACAGGTTCGTCGCGCTTGGAGGAGACATGACAAGGGTAGCGGTGATCGGCGCGGGCTTCGTCGGCCGCGCTTGGGCGATCAGCTTCGCACGCGCCGGTTGCGAGGTCGCCTTGTGGGATCAGGACAAGGAGGCGCCGGGCAAGGCTCAGGCCTATATCGAGCGGCTCCTGCCGGACCTCGAGGCGAACGATCTTCTCAACGGAGGCTCGGCGGGCCAGGTCGCAACACGGATCGGCGTGGCGACGACACTCGAGTCCGCGCTCGAAGGGACGGCCCACGTCCAGGAGAACACGCCGGAGGATGTCGAAGTGAAGCGCGCGGTGTTCGCGAGGCTCGACGCGGCCGCGCCGACCGACGCGGTGCTGGCGAGCTCGACTTCCGCGATTTTGCCCTCGGCCTTCACCGAAAACCTCAAGGGTCGCGGGCGCTGTCTGGTCGTCCACCCGATCAATCCGCCCTACCTTATTCCCGCCGCCGAAATTGTCCCCGCGCCATGGACGGACCCGTCGGTCGTCGAGCGCGCCGCGAAGTTCCTGCGTGCCGCTGGTCACGCGCCGATCGTCATGAAGCGCGAGCTCGACGGCTTTGTCATGAACCGGCTGCAAGGCGCACTGCTTGAAGAGGCCTTTCGGCTCGTCGAGCAGGGCTACGCCGGGGTCGAAGATGTCGATATCGGGATTCGCGACGGGCTGGCGCTGCGCTGGTCGTTCATGGGGCCGTTCGAGACCATCGAACTCAACGCGCCCGGCGGGGTGCGCGACTACGCCGAGCGCTATGAGGGGATCTACTCCAACATCTTCCCGTCCACGCAATGGCGTGTTGATTGGAAGGGGCCAGTCATGGACAAGATCGAGTCCGAGCGTCGCGAACGCCTGTCCGCCGACAAACTCGGAGAACGCCAGGCCTGGCGAGATCGCCGCCTGATCGCTCTTGCGGCGCATAAACGCTGGGCGGGCAAGACCATTGGCGATTAGCGAACAGCGCAGAAACAAGGAACATCGGTCATATGGCTCAGTCGAACAAGGTCATCATCACCTGCGCCGTGACGGGGGCGATCCACACGCCGTCCATGTCGCCTTACCTTCCAGTGACGGCCGATCAGATCGCCGAGGCCGCGATCGGCGCGGCGGAGGCGGGCGCGGCAATCGTCCACCTGCACGCGCGGGATGAGCAGACCGGGCGGCCGGACCAAACCCCGGAGGCCTTCGCGCGCTTTCTGCCGCGCATCAAGCAGTCGACAAAAGCGGTGATCAATCTGACCACCGGCGGCGCGCCCTTCATGACGGTGCAGGAGCGCGTGAAACCGGCCGAGACCTTCAGGCCGGAAGTGGCGTCGCTCAACATGGGCTCGATGAACTTCGGGCTCTTCCCGATGCTCAACCGCTTCAAGACCTTCAAACACGACTGGGAGGCGCAGGCGCTCGAGAACTCACGCGATCTCGTGTTCCGCAACACGTATAAGGACATCGAATTCGTACTGCGCACGCTTGCCGATTCCGGGACCCGCTTCGAGTTCGAGTGCTACGACACCTCCCATCTCTACAACCTCAGTCATTTCCTTGACCGCGGCCTCGTGAAGCCGCCGCTCTTCGTCCAAACCGTGTTTGGCATCCTGGGCGGGATCGGCCCGCACCCCGAGGACGTCATGCATATGAAGCGCACGGCTGATCGTCTCTTTGGCGCCCAGTACAAATGGTCGGTGCTCGGGGCGGGACGCAATCAGCTCGCCATCGCCGCGATGGCCGCCGCGATGGGGGGCAACGTTCGCGTCGGGCTTGAGGATTCGCTTTGGTCCGGTCCGGGCAAACTCGCGACGAGCAACGCCGAGCAGGTGCGCGCCGCGCGCCAGATCATCGAGGGGCTTGGCCTCTCGGTCGCGAGCCCGGACGAAGCCCGCGAAATCCTCGAGCTCAAGGGCGGGGACCGGGTGGCGTTCTGATCGTTCAGGCGCGCACGTCTCGGGCGCGCCTGAGCCGCTGAGGCTCCGCCATTTTGCGGCGATCTTCCAGCGGGTCGGCCTGTCGACGCCGCCATAGGCTGTGGCCTGAAAGCGATCGGCGTGATACTCATCAGGAGCTACCGCGGCAGATGGACGATCGTGCGCAACCCAAACGGTTCGATCGAGATCAAATTTCGCCACACCGGGAACAGCGGCCGGCGACACGCATTGAATGGCTGGCGGGGAACGGAGGCGACGAAATGCCGATGTTCGCAACGATCAGCGACAAGCTTCACGCGCAAACGTCATGGCGCACAATCGAGATCCTGGCCAGATTGCGGCCCCATTGCCTGACTGAGGTCGAGCAGGATGAGGAGCATTGCCTTGAGGCCATGCTCCATTGGCGCGATCCGGCGGAGAGGTCGAGGATGCTTCGATGCCGGCGCCACGCTTTGGTTGACGACAATCCGACGTCCGGCTGACAGGCTCAGGGCCTCGCCATCGTGGCCGGGCCCGAGACGCGGGCGCGTCGCCGCGCTCCCCGGGCGCGGCGACACCCGCCGCGTCGACCCAAACGCAACCTGCTGAAGCCCCAGGGTTCCTTCTCGTCTTCAGGCTGCGGAGCGCGGGAGCGGAGTGGGAGCCGCGGGCCGCTCATAGTCCGTATAGCTAGGGCATCAGGCTCGCATTTCGCAGCGCGTCGAGCAGGCGCGATTTCAGAAGTCTGCCGTCAGGCCCCGGCGTGAGCGGCATGCGATGAAGCTCCATCGTCCGTCTGATCACGCTCCACCAGAGCCATTGTTCCTCGCCGTTCTGGTCGTTGCCCGTGTCGTTGTCGTAAAGTTTCTGAATGGCGCTGATCTGGTCGAGATAGGTTTCATCGAGTGTGTGCAACCCGTCGTTCAGATCGTTCATGACACGGCTGCGGCGTCATCGCCACGACATGGTAAACCAGTCTCGTATCATCAATGCGCAGATGTCGTAGTGACCCTGCTCGTGGCGGAGGAGCCATTGGTCATTCTCGACCGAGGGGAGGCGCCATGCATTCGGCGCCAGCGTCACCGAAACCGTGATGAGTCGGGAGCAAGAAAAGGTCGCTTTGGCCGCCTTGGACTTTCACCGGGTGGAGGCTGGAGACGTGGTGCGTCACGATCGTCTCAGCGCCGAACGGCACGCCTCCGGGCGCTAGGATCACCGTCTGAAAATCGGCCCGTTTCAGAATCCGAGGAACTCCCACAGCGTCGAGGTCATTTTGAGTTTCCGAAGCCTCGCACCCTTGGCGGTCCACGCGCCGTTCGCCGAGCGGATTGTCTGCCTTCGTAAGCAATGTCCCCAAGTTTAGCAGGAAATTCTGAGAAGCAGATGTCTAGCGGATTCTTCGGCCTGGCGCTGATCGAGATCGCCACCACCTCGCGGGCGAGCGCCGCGGATGCAAGAGGCGGCGGCGGCGCACCCGCCAAACGGTGCTGTCGATAGCGAATGAAGTTGTCCGGTTTTGGCAGCGCGTCGTTTGTCCGCTTCTTCTGGTTTTGTTCTGCTGGTGGGCGGGGTGGGCGAGCCGGGGGCTTGTCCATGCCGTCCACGAGGGGCGCCGCCGAGCGGAGTTGAGCGGCGCATCTGGCGTCATCCGTTGTCTTGAGCGCTCCGTTCCGGTCGTAGCGGCCGATGCGGCGGGGTCCGTGGAAGACGGCGTGCGAGCCGTCGGGATAGACGTGCGCCTTGACCCGCGCGTGCACGAAATGGGGCCGCATCGGCCCCCGGATCGCAGTCCGGGGGTTCAGCGTCCGGTCGGAGACGCAATTGTCCTGGCCGACCTGCCGCTCCTCCTCGACGCACAGGATCTCGTCGAGAGCGACGCCCGGGATCGGCGTGAAGGCCGAGCCCTCGCCGGCCGGCTGAACCCCAAAGCGGGCGTTGTGGGCGGGCAGATAGCGGTCGCGGATGAAGGCGTTGGCCGCCTCGACTCGAGCTGATCCCCGCAAGCCTCAGTTCTTTGACCAGCCGGTCCTGCAGCGTCGCGAACGCCCGCTCTGAGCGGCCTCGCGCAAAGGGCGTTCGGGAGAACGCCCGTCTTTCGACGGGCTAAAGGGCGTTCGGAAGGAACGCCCGTCTTTCGACGGGCTATGGGGCGAATAGGCTCCGATGGGCTCGACCCCCAGTTGTTCGAGCGCCCGGCCGACCTGGGGTCGGACAGCCGCGGTCGATCTCGCCCGCCTTGGTTGTGCGGAAGTCATGCGCCCCGCGGTCGGTGAAGAGGCTCATCGGCAGGCCGTGCTCGACAAAGACCTCCTTGAGCGCCCGGAAGGTCGAGGCCGTGCCCTCCTCCTCGATGAGAAACGCCGAATGGATCGCCCCCGTCGCGTCATCCAGCGTGACGATCAGATCGAGCGGCGGGCTGGCCCTCGAGCCATGCGTGCCGCGCGCCGTCCCCCGCCTTCGCGGGGGCAGGCTCTGGTGCAGCATCATGGCCCGGCAGCGGCCGCCGCTCGCGCTTGCGCCGATGCGCCCCCTTGCGCGGCGCCTTGGGCACGACGCCCGACCACTGCAGATGCAGCTTGAGCCAGGCGTAGCCCCAGCCGAAGCCGTGGTCCTTGATGAGATGCTCGTGGAAAGGCTTGACCGTGAAGCCCGGGTGGCGCTCGCGGTAGAGCCGCTCCACTTCCTCGGCCCGGTCCGCCGGGACCCGCCGGCCCGAGGCCCTGCCGAGCCTGCGGTCGACGAGGCCGGCCTCGCCGCCTCCCACGTCAAGCCCGCGTCCAGCGCCGGAACGTCCGCTCGCTCACCCCCAGCAACGCCGCCGCCTCCGCCTGGTTGAGCTCGGCCGATTCGCAAGCGGTTGAGAAGATTCGCCGGGCGCATTGCCCGGCCTCCCCGTCGCCTTCGCTTCGACCCGCGCGAACCCGGCGCCCGCAAGACCCAGCCCATCAACGAAGGCGTCGATGAACCGAACCGGATTGTCGGCCTCGACGGAATTGTCAACCGCCTCCGGCAACAACAGAAGCTGGTCCCGTCCGAATCCGGCGATCTGAGTTATGCGCGATTCTAACCTCGCCAACGCCGCGAAGGAATCCGCTCACGCCGAGTTTCCGCACGGTCTGCTCGCCATGCGCACCCCCTCTCGGGCTTCTGTCCGGCGCATCCACCCCCCCAAAAAACGATCGACGAAAAAGGCTGCATGAGGAGACTTACGCGGTCGCGAGAGGTTGCCGTGTCGACCGCCCGCGATCGCCGAAGGGAGGCACCGATGAATATCCCAGTCCTGGTCCTCCTGGGATTCGCGGCGTGGACGCTGATCATTCTGTCGGTCGGCGTCGGCGGCTACCGCTGGGCGCACATACTTTCCGGGCGCGCCTCGGTCGCCGGGTGGCGAGCCGACGCGCCGCAGGGCGCCGACTGGTATCAGCGCGTCACGCGTGCGCATATGAATTGCATCGAGAACCTGCCGGTCTATGGAGTGGTTGTCGTGGCGCTCACGGTGGTCGGTTTGCAGAGCCGTTTCATCGAGAGCCTCTCCGAGGCCATGCTGACGGCGCGGATCGGACAGACATTGGTTCACGTCACACTGCGCCAGACCAATGCCGTCGTGAGCGTCCGCTTCACGCTGTTCTCCATCCAACTGGTCTGCATGTTCGTCATGGGCGCCGCCGCCGCAGCCATAATGATTCATTGATGCATTTGCGGCTGCGCAGACTTCCTGCTGATGCCCTACCGGGATTCAGTCGCCTAGGAGACTTGCGGCCCAGGGCGTGACCCGAGCGCTCAATCTTCTTGGTCCATAGGGAATTGCCCGCCAGAGTATGACATGGGGTGGCGCAGTACGCTACGTCGGCCTGCTCGACGTCTGCCGTTGCAGCCAATCCTGCACGCGCTTGTCTTCGGACACAGTGACGTTGAACCGCATCCATGCTGAGCGTTCGAGATGCGGTCGAAAGACAGCGCCTGGCGCAAGCATGATCCCATGGCCTTGCGCCGCCTCCGCCAGCGCAACGTGAGTCGTCGATGTGCGGGAATCTGGCCCAGACGAAAATGCCGTCTGCAGGCTCAACGTACAATTCTAGTCCGATGCGCTCGAAGGCGCGCACCACATTGAGGCGCGCTTCTCCCAGCCGCTCGTGCAAGCGCGACAGATACTTGCGGTAGTGGCCATCCACCAGCATCAGATAGATCAGTCGCTCGGTAAATTGCGAGGTGGTGATGCTGGTCAGCATCTTGATGTCGGCGAGCTCGTTGGCGATGTCCTGTGAGCAGGCGAGGAATCCCACGCGCAGGCTGCCGGACAGCGTCTTGGAAAAGCTACGCGCATAGATCACTCGGTTGAGCTGGTCGAGAGTCGCGAGCCGAGGCGTCGTCCTCACTTGAAGATCGCAGAAAATATCGTCCTCCACGACAGTGAAGCTGTGGCGCTCGGCTGCCTGCAGCACCTTGAACGCCACATGCGGGCTCATGTCCGTTCCTGTCGGGTTCTGCATGACCGACTGAGTGAAATAGACCTTGGGTCGGTGGGCCGCGGCCAGCTTCTCTAGGATGGCAAGGTCCGGGCCATCGGGATTGCGCGGCACCGCGAGCATCTCGAACTCCCTGCAGCCGCAAATTGCCAAACAGGTTGTAGTAGCCGGGGTCGTCCACCAGCGCCGCGTCGCCAGGCTTGAGCAAATAACGGATGACGAGTTCGAGCGCCTGGCTGGTGCTCTGCGTCAGCAGGATCTGGCCTGCACTGGCGGTGATGCCCAGCCCGGCCAGCATCAGCACGATATGCTCCCTCAGCGGCAGATAACCGAAAGGGTGCCCGTATTCGAGCAGATAGGCGCCGTTCTTGCGCGCGAGCACATTGAGGCTCTGCCGGATGCCCGCTTCATCGAGCCACGAATTCGGCAGCCAGGGGCCGCCAGCAAGGACCGCGTTCTCGTCCGCCTCCAGCAGCCTGCGGATGAGCCAGATCAGCTCCTCGTTGCGCTTTAGATTGTCAGATGGGGCGGCACGCGCGGGATCCGCGGGCGCAAACGTGTCCGATGTATAGAAGCCCGCGCCGCGCCGCGACCGCAGATAACCCATCGCAACCAGGCGGTCGTAAGCCTCGACCACGGTGAAGCGGCTGACCTTGTATGAGTTCGCGAAGGTGCGGATCGAGGGCAGCTTGGCGCCGGGCCTCAGATGCCGATCGTGGATCTGTCGCTTGATGCCGGCGACAATCTGGTCAGCGAGAGGCTGGTCGCCATTCTGACTGATGGTGAGGGAGAGCATTCCGATTCCCGCCTCGCTGAATTTGGCCCGGTCGGACGACCAGTACAGTCACGGCAACTGACAACGAAATTGTCTATTGCTGGATGAGAAAGTGTCAGCCACTGAGGCGCCCGTGTCAAGCAGGAAGCCGACAGCAATGCTGGATCTGCTGCCGCACGCCCAACAACCCTAGAACACGACGGGAGACATTCAATGCCCCTTATTCAGGTTCGCGTAATCAAGGACGTTTTCACCAAAGAGCAGAAGCAGCAGATGATCAGCAAGCTGACCGACACGATGGTCTCGATCGAAGGCGAGAACATGCGTGGGGTCACCTGGTGCGTGGTTGAGGAGGTGGAAAGCGGCGACTGGGGAATTGGCGGCAACGCCCTGACCACCGCCGACGTGCATGCTCTGGCACGCGGAAAAGCCGCCTGACGGGGCAATTCTGTTCGCTCCGTCCGGCGCCCGAACCATCGGCGGTGGTTCGGGCGCCCCTTCCGGATGAGCCAGATCAATTCCGGGTCGCGCGTGAAACTCGTCGGATGGGGCAGGATGCCCCGCGTCGGCAGGAACAGGCGCAGCCGACATAACGAAGCGCTTCAAATTGGCCCGGCCGATCGACCAGTACAGTCATGGCATCTGACAGATCAATTGTCCATTGCCGTACAAGTGAGTGTTAGGCACTGAGGCGCGGGTGTCAACGGGAGAGACCAAAGAGCAATCGGTCGATCTCGCCGCGGCGCCCCACAGCAACTTCTCAGACTCCGACGGGAGACAAATCCATGAAAAAGTTCGCCTTCATTTTTGCGTTGGCGGTGCTCGCCGCGAGCCCGTCTTTCGCCGACAATATGCCAGTCAACGCCGATGGCCTCACATGGGGGCCTGCGCCGCCGGTCCTGCCGAAGGGCGCCAAGATCGCCGTCCTATCGGGGGACCCATCCAAAGATGGACTTTACGTACTGCGGTTGAAGATGCCGGCGAACTACAAGATTCCAGCCCACAATCATCCGACTCGGAATACGTGACCGTTGTTTCCGGCAAGTTCCATATCGGAATGGGTGACAAGCTCGACGAAAAGAAGGGAGTTCGAACTCCGCGCCGGCGGTTTCGGTGAAGCGCCGGCCCAGATGAATCATTATGCGTGGGCATCAGAGGAGACTGTCGTGCAAGTACACGGTCAGGGCCCTTTTGCGATCACATATGTGAATCCGGCCGACGATCCCAGCAAATAGTCCATGAGCGCCCGATTCGAGCGTAAAAACGTAAGTAAAGTCCTAGCGTTGGCGGTGACCACGTTCCTCCATAGTCGGCGCTAGGCTCAATGCGCCGCTAGGCTCAATGCGCCGAAAATACAATCGACCCATCGCGGACCTCGCCGCAAGCTCTTGAAAAGGCTCGTTTCGGACTTGGCAATGGGCCCCGCGCCCGCTAGCGCCGGCGCTCCCCCCACTCGCTCTTCAGGATCGCCATCATGACGAGGTCGGCGCGCGTCCCGTCGGCGCGCCGGTACGCTTGGCGCAGCACGCCGTCGCGGGTGAAGCCCAGCTTGGCGTAGGCCCGTTGGGCGCGAATGTTGTCGGCGAAGCAGTCGAGATGGAAGCGCTCGGCGCCCAGCGGACCGAAGGCCTCGTCAAGAACGAGGCTCAGAAACGCCGTGCCCACGCCCTGGCCGGGCCGGGCGACCGCGATGCGCTTGAGGTAGAGGTTCAGGTGCGGATCGCCGAGGCCGCGCAGGATGGCGAAGGCTTCGACCGCGCCGGATTCCCCGACCCCAAGCCGGTAGGCGTGGGAGGGCGACGACACCATCGCGCGATGCTCCTCCTCCTCCGAACGGGCGACGTAAAGTTCGTAGCCTTGCCCGCGCTCGATCGCCATCACGGCGCCGATGTCAGCTAGCCCGGCCGGGCGCGACGTGAGCCGGAATGGGTTCATGATATGCGGGCGCTTTGCCGATGGATCGAGGTCGCCTTCGCCATTGCGCGTCGGGCCATGAGCGTCTATATCCCGCCGTCCCTCGAGCGGGCCACGCGTCGCTCGAGATCATGGGAGATGGGCGCTTAGCTCAGCGGTAGAGCACTACCTTGACATGGTAGGGGTCAGAGGTTCAATCCCTCTAGCGCCCACCATCTCCCGCCCGATCCTCCAAGCCTTGCGGATCCTGTCTCTCCGGCGGGGCGTTTCATGCGGCCACGACCCATCGCCGCTTCTTGATCAGGCGGACGACCGCGACCCAGACGACCCCGGCCGCGATGATCCCGCCGAGAAAGACAAGATACCGACCGCTGGGATCGGGCTCGAAGAGTTCCTCGTAGAATTCGGCGAGGGCGAGCGCAATGATCGTAATGCCGATCGTCGGATACTCGACCAGAAGAACCGCGCGGAAGTTGAAAGCCTGTCCCCTGGTTGCTTCCGGGAGCCGCAACAGGTTCGGAATCCAACGGGGCGTCGAAGCGCAATACGCGTCATAGGCGGCGCCGAAGGTCGCGTGGAGGTAATCCTCCTCGGCGGCAACGATCGCGCGATAGATGAACACATAGCTCGTCCAGCCCAGGACGAGAGTCCAGGGGTTTCCGTGCATCAGGAAGAAACCGAGAAATATGAGAATATTGCCGGTGTAGAGAGGATTGCGGCAGAGCGCGAACATTCCGCGCGTGAGCAGGCGCGACGCATGGATCGCTTTGGCCTCGCCTGCTCGGCTGACGTAGTCATGACCGATTACGAGCGCGCGCAAAGTCAGCCCGGCAAACGAAAATAGAACAGCGGCGCAATCCGTGGCGCCCTCGAGGGCCTCGCTGCCGAACACCGTTGAGGGTGGAGCCGTGATCAGGAAAAACCCGGCGACCAGCACAGGGAACGCCCAGTTCCGATGGCGGAAGAAGAAAGTTCCAATCGGGACGAAGCGCCGCTCAAAAGCAATCATCCCCCGCCTTGACATGGTCGGGTCGGAGGTTCAATCCCTTGAGCGCCCACCATCCCCGGCCCCCTCCGCCGCCTCATTTTTGCGCCGGTTTTCGGCGACAGCCGCCAAGCGGCCTGCTTCGCTGGCCGAGCGCCCTCACGGCGGATACAAAGGATTGTCTTTTGCGGACGACGGCGTTCACCACCGCGAAACGATCGAAAGCCTGCTCAGCGCTTCTGAGCCTCGTCGTCGGGCTCATGCTCGCCATGCCCCGCGCTTCCGCGGCCGAATCAGCGCCGCAGGGCGCCGTGAGGGACAAGCACGGCGATTGGGTGACCCGTTGCGAAACGCCTCCCGGCGCAGCCCACGAGCAATGCGCGATCGTGCTCAGCGTCGTCGACCAGGACCGGCCCAACTTGATCCTGGTCGTTATCGTGCTCAATACAGCCGACCGCAAGACGCGCCTCATGCGCGTCATTGCGCCGCTCGGGGTGCTGCTTCCTCCCGGCGTAAGCCTGCGGATCGACAACGCGGAGGCCGGGCGCCTGAGTTTCCTGCAATGTCTTCCGAACGGTTGCGTCGCCCAGCTGGCCATGGACGAAGCGCTGATCAACAAGCTGAAGGCCGGAAAAACGGCGACGCTTGGCGTCTTCCAAACCCCCGAGGAGGGCGTCGGCGTGCAGGCGCCGCTCGCGGGATTTAAGGAAGCCTACGAACAATTGCCTTGAAGCCGCGGGCAGGGTAAGCACCCGCGCGAATCCCAACCGCCCAATTGTCGAAGTCAGGTGCAATGATCGCTCGCGCCACGCTGGTTCGTATCGCGCTTCTTTCGACCGCGCTTGGCGCTCTCACCGGCTGCGACACGGTCGGGGGCGCAGTGAGCTCAGCCGGCAGCTCAGTCGGGGGGTTCTTCTCCCATCGAGATCCGGGCGCCGAAGGCCTCAACGCGGGCGTCAACCCGCGGCAGGTGGCGGGAAAGCCCGCAGCCAATCCAAGCGAGAAGCCGAGAGTTCTGCCGGTCGCCTCGCAAGACATCAATTGCCCGGACGTGACCGTCGCAGACGGCGGCGCGGCGCTGCGCGTCGGCGGCCCGGAGAATGCTGCGGTGCGCTATCAGTTCAATGTCGGCGATACGGCGCGCCAATGCGATCCGGCCGGCCCAGGGCAGGCCGGCGTCAAGGTCGGCGTCGCGGGCGAGGTGGTGATGGGACCGGCGGGGCAGCCCGGGACCTTCAGCGCGCCCTTGAAGATCACGGTGACGCGGCTCACCGACAACACATCGGTCTTTTCCCAGACCTACCGGGTCGAGGCGGCGACGGACGGGGTGAAAGCCGGGCAGTTTCGCATCGTGACCGATCCGATCAATCTGCCAATGCCGACCCTTCAACTCGCGGACCTCTATTCGATCACCGTCGGCTTTGAAGGCGGGACCGGCGGTCCGAAGCCGACGGCCCACAAGGGCAGGAGGAAGAGGACGGCGGGCTAAGCCTCTTTCGCGACGAAAGGCCTGCCAGACCGGGCGCGGCCTGCAGCGAGCTGGAGGAACCGGCCGTCGCTGAGCTGGCCACACACGCGCGCAGGTCCGGCTGGCCGCCAGACGCATGAGGCCAATAAGCGACAATAAACGCCAGTAAACGTTAGTAAACGCTAGTAAAAGTGCTAGCGTTTACTAGCGTTTATTTTTTCGAAACGTGACTTTTCAATGGGTTGCGGGCGTTTGGAGTAAAAATTTTCCCCTATCCCGAACCGACCTCTCAGATTGTCGGCCGAGTGTTTCAGCGGCTCCGCTCTCGCTTTCATTCTCTCCTCTGTCCCCTCCGACGCTCTGCCCAAACGGGTGAAGAATTTTGATCAACCGAAAGCATACCAAAAATTCTGAGTTTAGGCAAGATTTTGTTGGTCACAAACGTGATGCAAGAGGTGAATCTCTAACTTTTCCAATGCCTTGGGATCAGTGCGACGGGTTGCGCGGCCGGACCTTGGACGCCACTCGGCGATTCGCCTCGGCGGCGCTCGGATGTTGAGCAAATCAAGCTTGGGTTGGCGGCCCCAACCCTTGCCGAGCGCCTGGCCCACCAAGCCCTCTCGCGGCCCTTGCGGGTCGAGATCCAATTCCCGTTGGGCGGCAAGAGCTTGGGCGAGAGCGGCGGTTCTCAGGCGAGGTCTTGAAGGAGCGCCTTCGCAGTCTTCAGATCGGCAGTTTTGAAGCCTTCGGTGAACCAGCCATAGACCGGCGCCAGCACGTCGTGGCCTTTCCGTCGCTCGCCCCGATCGGCCCAAAGCCGGGCGAGATCGCAGGCGGCTCGAAGCTCGAAGATGCGCGACGATTGGCGACGCGCGGCGGCGAGCGCGGCGTCGAGAGCGGCCTCGGCGCCCGAGCGTCACGGGCGTCGCGAGCCAGGCAGGCGCGGGCGTGCAGCCGGTGCAGCTCGGCCGTGCAAAAATACTCGCCTGTCGCCTCGGCGCGGGCCAAACCCTCCTTGATCGCGGCTTGAGCCTCGTCCGGTCGGCCGAGCTGCAGCCAGGCGTCGGCGAGCAGCATGAGGAAATAGGTGTGCACAAAGGCCGTACCCATGGCCGCGCGCCGGTCGAGGAAATTTCGCATCTCCTCGGCGGCGCGAGGATCCCGCTCCTCGCGAACGGCGCGCCATGCGGCCAGGATGCGCGCTTCCGGGGAATATATGGCGAGTCCGTGCTCGTCGGCGAGCCGCGCCAGAAGCGTGGTGCGGCGGTCGAGCTCCTCGAGTTCGCCGGCGAGCTGCAGCAGCATCGAGCCCCAGTTGAGGGCGTGCGCGACGACCTGCGGTTGCCCGAGCGCCAGCGCGTGCGCGATGCCCTCCGCGTTACGGGCCAGCGCCCGCTCCGGATAGCCCAGCAGAAAAAGAGCATTGCTGCTCTGGGTGAGGCCGCACTCCCGGGCGTCGTGGCCGCCAAAGGTCAGCGCCTGCGTTCCATGCCGGCCGATCTCGTAGAGGGCGAGCGCGCGGTCCACGTGGTGACAACCCGCTTCCAGATCACCGCGGTATAAGAGCGACGACCACAGCGCATGGTGCGCCTGCACCTCGTGATCGGCGTCGCCGTCCGCCTGGGCCTCCGCCAGGAGCGCGTCGCCTACCGCGATGGCTGAATCGAATTCAGCGCGCACGTTATAGACGCGCCAGAGGTTCCAGCGAGCGCGAAACCGGGCCTTGCGATCGCCGAGTTCCTGGGACAAGAGATCCGCGCGCTCGTGCGCCGCCTGAGCTTCGGGAGAGGCCGGACCGAGCGTATTGGTGAGCGCGACGCCGAGCCCGCCGAGCAGCTCGAGCTCGAGGCGCTGTCGATCGGGCGAGGACGGCATTCCCCGGAGCAGTCCGACGGCCCGAGAGAGCGAGTTCGCCGCCTCGCGCATCGCCGACCGGCCGAGGGCCGCGCGACCGGCCCGCGCCCATGCATCCGCGGCGCGCGCGTCGAGCCCGGCTTCGGTCAGGTGATAGGCGATGAGCTCGGGCTGGGTTTCGACAAGAGCCGGAAACCGCTCCTCGAACACCTGCCCGAGGCGAGCGTGCAGCTGCTGGCGTCTGGACTTGAGCAACGATTGATAGGCGGCGTCCTTAACCAGCGCGTGCTTGAAACTGTAGGTGGCGTCGGGCGGGCTGCCGCGGCGAAACACGAGCTCGGAGCCGACCAGCTGGTCGAGTCCGCTTTCCAACTGCTCCTGCGGCCGGTCGGCGACTGCGGCGATGAGCTCGTGGGAGAACTCGCGGCCGATCACCGCCCCGATCTGGGCGAGCTCCTTGACCGGGGCCAGCCGGTCGAGCCGCGCCATCAGCGAATCGTGCAGGTTCGCCGGGATCGCAAGCGGCGGCAGCGGGCCCGCAAGCTCGTAGTGGTCGCCCGCGTCGGTCATGAGGCCCGATTCGAGCAGGGTCCTGGTCAGCTCCTCGAGGAACAAGGGCACGCCGTCGGTGCGCTCCAGGATCTGATCCAGGATCTCGGCCGGCAGCGCCTTGCCGCCGGTGACCTGAAGGGCCATCGCAGCCCCCTGACGCCGGCCGAGGCGGTTGAGCGGCAGCGCCGTCACATGCGCCTGGCCCGACCATGGCGTGCTGAACTGCGGCCGGTGGGTGATCACGACGAGGACAGGCAGGACGCGCGCCCGCTCGACCAGCATGTCGAGCAGCTCCAGCGTCGAGGGGTCGGCCCAATGCAGGTCTTCATAGAGCTGGAGCACCGGCCGCTCGCGGGCGAGCCCGGTCAGCTGCTCGATCAGCACCTCGAAGGTGCGCTGCTTCTGGCGCTGCGGGCTAAGGTTCGGAGCGGGGTAGCGCTCATCAGTGGGCACGCCCATCAACGCCCCGACCAGCGGCGCCGCTTCGTCCAGCTCATCGGCGCTCTGCGCGAGCAGCGCCTCGAGTTTGGCGAGCCGGTTCGCGGGTCCGTCATGGGAGGCGAAACCCGCCGCCCGCTCAAGCTGCGCGACG
Organism: uncultured Alphaproteobacteria bacterium; assembly: GCA_963802615.1. Lineage (GTDB taxonomy): Bacteria > Pseudomonadota > Alphaproteobacteria > Rhizobiales > Beijerinckiaceae > Roseiarcus. The sequence goes on along the minus strand of CAWDKC010000011.1, from coordinate 54,107 downwards.
ATCGGGTGGAGCATGCTGTTGGCGTGGTAGGGCGAGCAGAAATAGCTCAGCGCGAAGTGCGGCTCGTCGGCCAGCTTCTCGCGAAGGGCGTGCAGCAGCCGCGACTTGCCGATGCCCGCCTCGCCCGCAATCAGGACCACCTGGCCGTCGCCGTCCTTGGCCCAGCTCCAGCGCTCCATGAGCATGGCCAGCTCGTGCTCACGTCCGATCAGCGGCGTCAGGCGCTGCCCATGGAGGGCCTCGAAGCGGCCATCGGCGGAGCCTTCGCCCTCAACCCGGAAGGCGGCGACCGGCTCTGCGAAGCCCTTGATCCGGGTTGGACCGAGGTCGGTCAGCTCGAACAGACTGCCGACCAGCCGCCGGGTCGCCTCGGCTGATGACGACGCTGCCGGGCTCGGCCAGCGCCTGCAGCCGGGCGGCGAGGTTCGGCGTCTCGCCGACGACGGCGCGCTCGTGCGCCTCGCCCTCGCCGACCCGCTCGCCGACCACCACGAGCCCGGTCGCGATCCCGATCCGGGCCGCGAGCTGACGGCCGCTCGCCTCAAGCCCGCCCACGGCTCGGGCGAGGGCGAGGCCGGCTCGCACCGCCCGCTCGGCGTCGTCCTCATGCGCCTGCGGCCAGCCGAAATAGGCCAGCACGCCGTCGCCCATGAACTTGGCGATGTGGCCCTCGAAGCGTAGAATCTCGCCCGCCACGGCGTTCTGGTAGATGCGAATGGCCGCGCCCATCTCCTCGGGATCGAGCGCCGCCGACAACGCGGTCGAGCCGACAAGATCGACAAACATCACGGTCAGCTGCCGTCGCTCGGCTGCGTCGGGCCGCGCCGTGGGCGGGGCCTCGGCTGGGGCGGCGCTTGGTCCCGCTTGCGGCGCCGAAGCAGGCTTGGCCAGGGCGGCGATCGCTTCCAGAAGCTTGCGGCGGTGGCCGACGATGGTGACGCCCATGTCCTTGAGGTCGTCGGCGGTCAGCTTCGGCAGAATGTCGGCGACGACCTCATTCTCCCGGAACGCCTGTTCGTAGCGCTCCAGCCCCAGCTCTCGCAGCCACGCCAAGATATCCACGGCGTTTCCCAGCAAGCCGTCACATCGGCCAGGCTGAGGCTATCAGAACGACGATCCGCGCACCATCTTGACCGGACTCGATGATCGGAACCGATCATCGAGCTTTTACGCGCGAGCATCCCCGTCGCGCGCCAAAGGGGCAGGGCGGGCCTCGATGACCACGAAGGCCTGGGCGAACGCGCCCTCGTCGGTGATCGTCAGGTGGATGAACGGCTCGGTTCCCGCCGGCAGGATCGCTTTCAGCCGTTCGGCGGCGCCGCCGGTCAGATGCATGGTCGGCTGCCCGGAGGGAAGATTGACCACCCCCATGTCGCGCCAGAACACCCCGCGCTTCAGTCCGGTGCCGAGCGCCTTGGCGCAAGCCTCCTTGGCGGCGAAGCGCTTGGCGTAAGAGGCGGCCAGAAGCGTCGAGGTCCTCGTCTCTCCCGAGGACTTACCGGTCTTGCAGGCTCAACCCCAACCGGTCACAACCTCTGTGCCGAGGTGCTAGCGCGGCGGACCCTCCTTTTGGGGTTCCGAAGAAGCAAGGCCGGCGCGTCGCCCCCGCAGAGCTAGCGTGGCAAACAGCTCAATCGTTCTGCACCCTCGCGCGCTTTCGCTTCGAGGCTGGCGGCGAGCCGGCGCTGCATGGGCGAGGGGCGCGCTGGGTTGCGCAGAATCGGATTCGGCAGCGCGGTCGCCAGCAGCGCGGCCTCATGCCCGTTGAGCTGACTTGCGCTCTTGTGGAAGTAGCGCTGCGCTGCGGCTTCGATCCCGTAAATTCCGTCGCCCCATTCGGCGATGTTGAGATAAATCTCGAGCGTACGCGCCTTCGACCAGGCCTCGCCCAAGACGAGCGCCATGCCGATCTCGATGCCCTTTCGAATGTCGGAACGGCCCGGCCACAGAAACAGGTTCTTCGCGGTCTGCATTGTGATGGTCGAGGCGCCCCGGCTCGGCCCATGTTCACCCGCGCCGCTCAGAACCTCGCGCAGCGCGCCCCAATCGACGCCATCATTATCGCAAAAGCTCGCGTCTTCCGACGCGACAACCGAGGCGAGGGCGATCGGCGCGATGGTCTTGAGCGGCGCATAAATGCGCTGGTAGCCCTTGCCCTCGACCATGCGCGCAAGCATAAGCGTCGAGACCGGCCGGACCAAGGTATAGAGACCAACGAGGACGATGAAGAGCGCGAAAAACGCCAGCGCCGCCCAGACGACGCCAAGCGCAAAAAGACGAAGTGGGGAGCGCCGCCGGGCCACGGCCCGAGACTTGGCCCAACTCGCCGCGTCGGGCAAGCGACCGCTGCTCGCCGCCTTACGACCGTCATCGCACTCATTGCAGAGTTTGCGCCACGATAGCCGGTCCCCCGTGACAAGCTTGCCTTCCGTCGCATGGGGCGCGCGCGGCCGTCAGTTTTCCGGAACGCCGGCTTTGCGCAGCCCCTCCAGAATGTGCTCGCGCTGCTTGAGGTAGGTCGGGTTGTCGCTCTCCGCCATGCTGAGAAATCGGGCGATCGAGTAATGCGGCGCGAGCACCAGCCCTGCTTTAACTTCGGCTTGCGCCTCATCGAGGCGCCCGAGATGGGCGAGCGCGGCGGCCATGTAGAAGTGGTTCAGAGGATAGTTCCTGCTGGCGTCGACCGAACGCCGAAAAAGCCCGACCGCTTCCTCGTCGGCGCCGAGGTGGAATTTTGCCAGGCCGCGGATGTGGGTCCACATGAAGGCGACCGCGTCATTAGGCGATAGCCGGAAGGCCTCGTTGACATGAGTCTCGGCCTCTTCGGCGCGGCCCATGGTGATTTTCGCTTGGCCGGTCCAGGCATGCGCTGCGCCCAGGTTCCGGTTGAGCGACAAAGCCTGCTCCAATTCCCCGATCGCGCGCGATGCGCGATTGGTGAGGATCTGGATGAAGCCCAGCCACATATGCGCCCAATAGTTACGCGGCGCGATTGAAATCCCCTTGATCAGCAGCGCCTCGGCGGCGGCCAGGCGTTCGGCCCGATGCTCGGTGGTGAAGATCGCGCCGACCAGCACGTCGGCTCGCGCCGCGCCGACAAGAGCGTCAATGTTGGTCGGATCGAGCGCCACGGCGCGCTCGAAATAGCCCCGGGCAGCCTCGATATTGGCGACCCCGGCTTTATTGAACCGCTGAACGCCCTGGAAATAGAGGTCCATGGAATCCGGGTTCGCCACAGTCTCGGCTCGCTTTGCTTCCGCGGCGATGAGCTCCGGGCGCAGCTCATTGGCGAGCTTGGAGACAATTTCGTCCTGCATGTCGAAAAGGTCGGCCATTGGCTTGTCGAACCGGTCCGCCCACAGGTGGTTGCCAGTGAGGGCGTCGATGAGCTGGACATTGACGCGCATTCGGCTGCCGCCGCGCTGAATGCTTCCCTCGAGGATGTAGCGCACGTTGAGTTCGCGTCCGAGCTGCTTGGCGTCGACCTGCTTACCTTTGTAGGTGAAGGCGGTGTTGCGTGAAACCACAATCGCATTGTTGATGCGCGAGAGGTCGGTCGTCAGGCTCTCGGTCACGCCATCGACAAACATCTCGTGCTCGAGATCCACGCCAAGACTGGTGAATGGCAGCACCACGATCGACAAGCGTGGCGCCGCCGGCTTCTCGGCCGGGGCTGGGTTTGGCGGCGGACTGGCTTGGGCCGCGGCGCCGACCTCGAGCGAATAGACCCGGATCGGCTCGGCGATATTCTTGAGTTCAGTCTGGCCCAGGTCGCTGACCATGAGATCGAGTCGTCCCTTGACCTGCCGGTAGGCGTCCTCAGACAGGCAGATCGCGCCGGGCTTGGCGATTCCTTCGAGGCGCGCGGCGATATTGACGCCGTCGCCCATCAGGTCTCCGTCGCTCTCTTCGACCACATCGCCAAGGTGAATGCCGACGCGGAATTCGATTCGGCGCTCAGGCGGCAGGCCCGTGTTGCGCTCCAGGAGTCCATGCTGCAACTCGATCGCGCAGCGTACGGCGTCGACGACGCTGCGAAATTCGACGATGAAGCCGTCACCCGTGCCCTTGACCACACGTCCTCGATGGACCGAGATCGTCGGCTCGATCAGGTCGCTTCTCAGCGTGCGCAAACGCGCCAAGATCCGATCCTCGTCGGCGCCCGCCAGCCGCGAGTAGCCGACGATATCCGTCACGAGTATCGCCGCCAACTTGCGCGACTCAGTCATCCAGCCCTCCGCGAGTGACGACGCCTATATAGGATCGCAGCTGCGAGTATCCAGGATTTGCGCATTGAGGCGCGTGGGCGCTAGGATGGTCAGGTCGACGTTGCCGCGGGCGGGCGGGAGCGCTTAATCGATGGCGGATCTCGCCCGGTTCTCCCTGCGCGACGGCCAGCCAGAATATCGCGATCCAATCTCAGCCAAGAAGGCGCCCTGATGACTGTTTCAGGCCTCGTCATTCCCGATCTTGCCGGAAAAACGGTCCTGATCACCGGGGGTTCGACCGGCATCGGCGCTGCTGTGGCCAGAGGCTTCGCCGAGCAGGGGTCGCGCGTGGCCATCGGTTACCATTCGAGCGCAGACGCGGCTCACGCGCTTGTGAGTGGGATCAAGGCCGCGGGCGGCGAGGCGCTGGCGGTGAAGGGCGACGTCGCCGACCCGAAAGCATGCGCGCAAATCGTCGCCGAAACGACGAGCCGGTTCGGCCGCCTGGATGGCCTCATCAACAATGCCGGCCTGATGCTCGGGCGGGTCCACTCGCTCGAGGCGAGCGACGAGCATGTCCAGGCGGTGATCGATCTCAACTCCCGTTCAATTATCTGGGTGACGCGCGCCGCGGCGCCCTGGCTCGAGCGCCAGGGCGGCTTCATCATCAACACGACGTCCATTGCGGCCCGCAACGGCGGCGCAGGCGGCGCAATCATCTACGCGGCGGCCAAGGGATTCGTTTCGACGATCACCAAGGGACACGCCAAGGAGCTGATCGGCAAGAAGATTCGCGTCAATGCGGTGTCGCCCGGCGTGATCGCAACGCCGTTTCATGACCGCTACACCGACGCGGCGACATTGGAGGGCATTCGCAAGACGATCCCGATCGCCCGCCTCGGGACCGCCGAGGAGTGCGTCGGCGCCTATCTCTTCCTCGCCTCCGAGGCGCTAAGCGCCTATGTCGTTGGGCAGATTATCGAGGTCAACGGCGGCCAGCTGATGCCGTGAGGCGCTGGCCCTTGGCGCGACGCCCCTGAAGGAACGCCGCGGATCCGAACACGCTTAGTGCCGATATTGCTGAATACGGGTCGTCCGAAGTCCCGCTAAGCCATATTGATCGATCGAGACTTGCCAGCTCAAAAGTTCGTCGACCGTCAGGGTATAGCGTGAGCAGGCGTCTTCCAGCGACAGCAAACCGCCACGAACGGCGGCGACCACTTCCGCCTTGCGGCGAATGACCCAGCGGCGCGTGCTGGGCGGCGGCAGATCGGCGATTGTCAGGGGACTGCCGTCCGGGCCAATCACATATTTTACTCTCGGCCGCAGCGTTTCACTCATTGGACTCTCACTCAAACGCGTGTCACACAACTTCAGTGACAATAGGCGAAGCGATTTAAGATTTGCCTAAGCCACAGCTGCAAAAATATACCGATACCTAACCAGAACTGGATGGTGATCTGCGTAACAGCCGGGACAACGCCTGCTCGCGGAGCCGATAATCGTCGAAGGGTCCTATGGCGCCAACTTTCAACCCTGTTTTGCGTTTAGCGGTTTCCAAATCAAGGATGATGTTTCTGGGACGGGGACAAATGCGACTCAGGGTTTTGAAGACGCTGTTGTTTTCGATGGTCGCGGCTGCGGCGATCGGCGCCGGGTCAGCGCGCGCCGCGGATTGCGGCGACAGCGCGGACGGGTTCAACGAATGGCTCACGTCATTCAAGCAGGTTGCGCTGCACAACGGCATTTCCCAGCGGGTGGTCGATTCGTCCCTGAACGGGGTCGTGTTCGATTCTTCCGTCGCAGCGCATGATCGCGGCCAGAATTTCGGAACGAATTTCGCCGCGTTCTCCGCGCGCCACGTCACGCCTGGCCGGATAAAGAAGGGCAAGATGATGATGCTTGCCTATGCCGAACCCTTGCAGAGAATCGAACAGAATTATGGCGTGCCTGGTCCGGTCCTGGTGGCGATCTGGGGTCTTGAGACCGACTTCGGCGCCGGTTTGGGCGGCTATTCCACGTTCAGCGCGCTCGCAACGCTCGCCTATGAGTGCCGGCGGGCGCAAATCTATCGCGCCGAGCTCATCGACGCGCTGATGCTGGTTCAGCGCGGTCTCGTCAGGCCGTCACAAATGCGCGGCGCCTGGGCGGGCGAGATCGGACAGACCCAGTTCATGCCGTCGGCCTATCTGAAATACGCGGTCAACGCCCACGGCGGAGGCGGAGGCGATCTGATCGCCAGTCCCGCCGACGCGCTGGCGTCGACGGCAAATTTCCTGCGCTCGAAGGGCTGGAGCCCGGGCGCAGGTTGGGATGAAGGCCAGCCGAATTTCAACGCCTTGCTCCAATGGAACTCGGCCCCGGTCTACGCCAAGACGCTCGGTCTGTTCGCGGACAAGCTGGCGGATAAGGAATAGCAGGGGGCCGTCAACCCGCTCCTGTTTGAACACATTCTAATCTGCTGCGGCGACGCGCGCTCGCTATGGCGGGGGTGGCCGAATTCGGCTATGGGCTTGCCAGATCGGGCGAGAAGCCCAAGATAATCTCGTGTGTCCGGCCTTTCGCCGGCAAAAGATCGACATGCTCGCGCCATCGCTCGCGCCGCCTTTGGACGGCGCACTGAACAGTTTAGGGGTCGACAAGCCCCCGGCCGAGACCCGCGTCGTCGTCGCGATGTCGGGCGGCGTCGACTCGTCCGTCACGGCGGCGCTGCTCGCCGCCGAAGGCTACGACGTGGTCGGCGTCACGATGCAGCTCTATGACCATGGCGAAGCGACGCACCGCAAGGGCGCGTGCTGCGCGGGGCAGGATATTCACGATGCGCGCGACATCGCCGCGCGGCTCGGCGTCGCCCACTATGTGCTCGATTACGAGGAGCGCTTTCGCGAGAAGGTCATCGAGCCGTTCGCCCGAGCCTATGTGGCGGGCGAAACGCCGGTCCCCTGCATCGCCTGCAATCAGCACATGAAATTCGCCGATCTGTTCGCGGCCGCCAACGATCTCGGCGCCGATCTGCTGGCGACCGGCCATTATATCGTCAGCGGCGACGACGGGCGCGGCGGACGAGCGCTTTACCGGGCGGCGGATCCCGATCGCGACCAGAGCTATTTCCTGTTCGCCACCACGCGCGCGCAACTCGCCCGCCTGCGGTTCCCGCTGGGAGGCATGCCGAAGGCGCGGGTGCGCGAACTGGCGCGCGAATTTGGCCTCACGAATGCCGAGAAGGCCGACAGCCAGGACATCTGCTTTGTGCCGTCGGGACATTACACCGAGATGATCGAGCGCTTGATTCCGGGCGCTTCGGTTCCTGGCGAGATTGTTGATGCAGACGGTCGCGTTCTCGGGCGGCACGGCGGCGTGGTTCACTTCACCATCGGCCAGCGGCGCGGCATCGGCGTCGCGGCGGCCGAGCCGCTCTATGTGATCGGACTTGATGCGGCCAATGCGCGCGTCATCGTCGGCCCGCGCGCCTCTCTTGCGGTGGCGCGGCTTAAGTTGCGCGACGTCAATTGGATCGGTCCTGGCGCAATCACAGCGTTGCCGTCGCACGGATTGTCGATTGCGGCGCGTGTTCGCTCGACGCGTCCGCCGGCGCCAGCCCTGCTCATGCCCACGGGCGAGATCGAGTTCCTTGAGCCCGAAAGCGGCGTTTCGCCCGGCCAGGCCTGCGTTTTCTACAATTCCGTCGACACGGGCGCGCGGGTGCTCGGCGGCGGGTTCATCGTCGCCGCCTGACGATGAAGACCGGAGAGAGCCTATGGCTGCACTCGACGACGAATCCGTCTTTGGGGCGAAGCCCAAACCCCGCCTCGCTCACGAGATAGGCCAGAACGTCGACGACTTGTCGGCGCCGGAGCTTGCGGAGCGCATCGCTCTCCTGCGCTCGGAGATCGGCCGGCTGGAGAAGGCGATTGAAGCGCGTCAAGCGACGCGCGCGGCGGCCGCCTCGGCCTTCAAAATTTGAGCCGTCACGGTTCATCCGAACCGCGTTAAGAAGCGCTTAATCCTTATTGTTTATGAATCGCGATGCCCACCAGCAGTCTGGACGGGCGCCTATTCCTTCATGAATCCTCCCCTAGTCCTTCCTTGAAAGCCGCCCTCCAGGGCGGCTTTTTTTGTCTGCGGGCGGAGCGGGCTTCCCGGTTAACCTTGCTCAATGGTAAATGAGCCGAAGGCGCCGCGCGCGCGCTATGGTGGCCTGCGGCTCTAAAGGCGCGGCGGCTATGTCCGTCGCCTCGCCTCGGTGTGACGGGGATGAGGGCATATGGGTCATCAGTATGAAGGACCGAAGCGCAGTTTTGCTGTTGCTGTGGCCGCGCCGCCTTCGAGCGCGATTCCGTTCATTCATCGTCTTGCCTCGTCCGGCGCATTCAAAGACCTTTTTCGCGAAGGCATGACGCTCGTCGAGGAGGCTGCAGCTTACCTCGATGGTCCGGGGCGAGAGGAATCGCGTGCGCTTCTTCGCCCGGCCTCTCTCGCCTATTCGACCGAAAGCATGCGCCTGACCACCCGACTCATGCAGGTCGCCTCCTGGCTCTTGCTTCAACGCGCTGTCAACGAAGGCGAATTGACCTCAAGGCAGGCCCAAGCCGAACGCATGCGCGTCAAGTTTTCCCGCGAGGATCATGGCTGCAGGCCTGATATTTTTGAACAATTGCCCGCCACCTTGCGGAGCCTCAGTCAGCGCTCGCTGCGCATTCAGGAGCGCGTGATGCATCTTGATCAGAGCCTGGTGGTCGCCCATTCGCATGGTCCGATCACAGCGCGATCCGAGGTCGCCTTGCAAGTCGAGCGCCTTCGCGCCGCGTTTTCACCATAGCCGGCCCGGAGCCCTCCCGCTCTAAGGCCTTGCCTCGACCGCCATTTGGCCGCAATGGTCGGCGACATCTCCGTTCCGATCCCCTTTGCCGCTGATTCCGTTGACCCCTCAGAAGTCGCCCCGCTGCTCGCTCTATCTCGTCACTCCCCCCCTGTCGGCCGCTGACGCCGACGCCTTCGCCGGGATTTTCGCAGGCGCGCTCGAAGCGGCGCCGATCGCTTGCGCGCTCGTCCGTTTCGCGCCCGGTTCCGAGGCCCATGCGAAGGCGATCGTGGCGCCTCTCCTTCGCCCCGCCAGGGACGCCGACTGTGCGCTGTTGATTGAACGCGACGCTCGGTTGGCGGCCCGACTTGGCGCAGATGGCGTCCATGTCGCGGGCGCCGGCGAGGATTTTCTCGAGGCGATCAAGAGCCTGAAACCGGAGCGGATCGTCGGCGCGGGATCCTTGCGCACGCGCGACGAGGCGATGACCGCGGGCGAAATGGGGGCTGACTACGTGATGTTCGGGGAGCCGCAGGGGGGCGCGCAAACAATGGGCCTGGCGTCGCTGATGTCCCTCACCGAGCGGGTCGTCTGGTGGGCCGAAATCTTCGAGACGCCGTGCATCGCCTATGCCGACACGATCACGGCGGCCGGGACGCTGGCTGAGGCCGGCGCCGATTTCGTCGCGCTCGGCGAGGCCATCTGGGGCAGTTCTTCGCCCGCAGCGGCCGTGCGCGAGGCCCAGGGGCGGATCGCTAGCGTGCGTGTCGCAGCGCCATGACGCGGATTGCGCTCGCCTTGGCGTTGGCGCTGAGCTTGGCCAGCGCCGCCTTCGCCCAAACACCAGCCTCACCCGTCACCTCGCCGCTCGCGAGTCCTCCAGCCCCCGCTGCCCCTCCCACCACGCCGCCGCCTCCGCTGCCGCCGCGAGCGGACGGCGTGCCGGCTGATTTGGCCTTCGGCGCCTATCAGCGCGGCAATTTCCTCTACGCCCTCTTGGAGGCCGAACGCCGCCTCGACGCCAATCCCAAGGATTCGGCGGCGATGACTTTGATCGGCGAGATCTATCGCGACGGCGCCGCGGTCGCCCAGAGCGATCAGGAGGCTTCGCGCTGGTTCCGGTTAGCCAGCAATCTTGGCGATCCTGACGCGGCGTATGAACTCGGAGTGATGCTGGTTCAGGGCGAGAAAGGCGTGACGAAAGACCCGGCCGCCGCCAAAGAGCAATTCGAGCGCGCCGCGGCCAAGAATCATCCAGGCGCCCTCTACAATCTGGGAGTCATGGCGCTCCAGGGGCTGGACGGCAAGACGCCGGATTACAAACAGGCGGCGCAATATTTCCTGCGCGCCGCGGATGCAGGCGACGACGACGCGGCCTATTCATACGGCGTCATGCTGCGTGACGGCAAAGGGGCGCCCCAGAATGTTGGCGAAGCCACGCGCTGGCTCAAGCGCGCGTCCGACGACGGCATTGTCGCCGGCCAGGTCGAATACGCCATCATGCTGTTCAACGGCGAGGGCATGAAGAAGGACGAAGCCGAGGCGGCCAAGATCCTCCTCACCGCCGCCTCCCGCGGCAATCCGATCGCCCAGAACCGGGTCGCTCATCTCTACCTCAGCGGCGAAGGGCTGCCGCGCGACTTGGCCAAGGCCGCCGCCTGGAACAGTTTCGCCAAAGCGGCCGGACTCAAGGACGACGGCCTCGATGTCGCCACGGCCAACCTGACCCTCGACGAGCGGCGCCGTTTCACCAAGATGGTCCACGAACTCGCCGGCTTTTGACGCTAAGGGCGTAGCGCCGGCGGCGGACGTTTTTGACGTCCCTGGCGGCTCGGCCCTGTTCTTGCGTGTCTTTCCGCAGGAAACGGGTGACCGCCCGCCTGCCGGATCAAGGAGGCACGATTCGCATGACTACCCAACTCAATGCTCGCGTCGGCGAAGTGACCAACCGCATCGTCGAGCGGAGCCGCCGGTCCCGTCAGGCCTACCTCGGGCGGATCGATGCCGCTGTCGCCAAGGGCCCGGCCCGCAAGCGCCTCGGCTGCGCCAATTTCGCCCATGGATTCGCCGCTTGCGGGACGGGCGATAAGGAGGCGTTGCGGGAGGGAACGGGCGCCAATCTCGCGATCGTCACCGCCTATAACGACATGCTTTCGGCCCACCAGCCCTATGCGCGCTTCCCCGATCTCATCAAGGAGGCCGCGCGCGCGGTCGGCGGCTCAGCCCAGGTCGCAGGCGGCGTTCCGGCGATGTGCGACGGCGTCACCCAGGGCGAGAAAGGGATGGAGCTTTCCCTCTTCTCGCGCGACGTCATTGCGCTGTCGACCGCGGTCGCCCTTTCCCACGACATGTTCGACGCGGCGGTCTATCTCGGCATCTGCGACAAGATCGTGCCTGGCCTCATCATCGGCGCGCTGTCGTTCGGCCACTTGCCGGCGGTGTTCCTGCCCGCGGGACCCATGCCCTCGGGCCTCGGCAACACGGAGAAGTCGAAAGTCCGCCAACTCTACGCCGAGGGCAAGGCGAGCCGCGCCGATCTGCTGGCGGCCGAAGCCGAGGCCTATCACGCGCCCGGCACGTGCACCTTCTACGGCACGGCCAACACCAACCAGATGCTGATGGAGATCATGGGCCTGCACCTGCCGGGCGCCTCCTTCGTCAATCCCAATACGCCTTTGCGCGACGCGCTCACCCTGCTCGGGACAAAGCGGGCGCTGGAGATCACCGCGCTCGGCAATCAATTCACGCCGATCGGGCGCGTGATCGACGAGCGGGCGATCGTCAATGGCGTGGTCGGGCTGCATGCGACGGGCGGCTCGACCAATCTCACCATTCACCTGGTGGCGATGGCCGCCGCGGCCGGCATTGCGCTCCGATGGGAGGATTTCGCCGATCTGGCGGAGGTGACGCCGCTTCTGACCCGGATTTATCCGAACGGGAAGGCCGACGTGAACCATTTCCACGCCGCCGGCGGCATGGGCCTCCTGATCCGCGAACTTCTCGGGGCCGGGCTTGTGCACGGCGACGCGCAGACCGTCTGGGGCGAGCTCGACGACTATGCGGTTGAGCCGCGCCTCGACGCAGAAGGCGCCGTCGCCTGGTCGCCAGCCGCTGCCGAGTCCGGCGACCGCAGCGTCTTGCGCGAGGCGGGCGAGCCCTTTCAGCCCAACGGCGGCTTGCGCGTGCTGGAAGGACCGCTCGGCCGGGCGGTCATCAAGACTTCGGCCGTCGCGCCGGAACGCCACGTGATCGAAGCGCCGGCTCGCGTGTTTCACAGCCAGGAGGAATTGCACGTGGCCTTCCGCAACGGCGAACTCAACCGGGATTTCGTCGCCGTCCTCAGATTTCAGGGGCCGAAAGCCATCGGCATGCCGGAACTGCACAAACTGATGCCCCCGCTCGGGGTGCTGCAGGACCGCGGACATCGGGTCGCGCTCGTCACCGACGGGCGGCTGTCGGGCGCGTCGGGCAAGGTGCCGTCGGCGATCCATGTGACGCCGGAGGCGGCGGCGGGCGGAGCGATCGCCAAGATCCGCAACGGCGACGTCATCCGGCTCGATGCGCCGGCGGGCCGGCTCGACGTCATGGTCGCCGACGATGTCTGGGCGCACAGGCCGCATGCCGAAGCCGACCTCTCCGGGTCCCATATCGGGGTCGGGCGCGAGTTGTTTGGGGTCTTTCGCGGCGCGGTCGGCTCGGCCGACGAGGGGGCGGCGATTTTCCCTGCTGCGTGACTGTACGGAAGCGGCCAGGATGTTGAAGCTTCCTTCATCATTGGCGAGCGAAATGGCCCCTGGTCTCCCGACCAGAGAGGACTCTGATGTCGTCGCGCCTTTGGCTTGCCGTCCCCTTCGTTCTCGCCGCTGGCGCATCGCCCGCTCGCGCCGAGACCAGCATGATCCCGGTCACGCTCGACCAGGCCAAGATCGCCCGGCTGCCTCACGGCACGGCGACGCTCATCGTCGGCAACCCGATGATCGCGGACGTGACCATGCTCAAGAACAACGATACGATGATCATCACCGGTAAGGGCTTCGGCCAGACGAACCTTATCGCGATCGACGGCGCCGGATCGCTCATCGAGGAGGAGCAGATCCAAGTCCTGCCGGCGAAAACCGTGCTGGTCCTGCAGAACGGAAACTCCAGGATCTCATACGCATGCAATCCCGCTTGCATGCCGACGGTCCAACTCGGCGACGACGACAAAATCTTCAAGGACACAGGCGAACAGATCTCGACCCGCAACGGTTATGCGGCGGGCGGTTCGGGAGTGGCCGCGAAATAAGACGAGCGCGCCTTCGCGTTTAGGCGAGCCGGAAGCGCTGCTCCGCGCCATCCTCCACCTCGGGACCGACCATTCCGCGCTCGCTCAAATCCTCGAGATGGGCAAGGGTCGAAAGGCCCGCGGCACGCGTCAAGGACGGGCTCAAGCCGACATAGATTTTGGCGACGAGCGCCGGAATCGTCTGCGGACCACCGCCAAGCGCGTTCAGGATCGAGGCTTCCCGCTGGCGACGGTGATGGATCAGCGCACGCACATAGCGTTGCGGTTCGACGACGGGGCCGCCGTGGCCAGGCCAATAGATCGTCTCGGCGCGCCCGCGCAGCTTGTCGAGCGATTCCATATAGGCGCGCATCGAACCGTCGGGCGGCGCGACAACCGACGTCGACCAGGCCATGACGTGATCGCCGGAAAACAGGGCATTGTCCTCCAGAAGCGCGAAGCACAGATGGTTGGAGCAATGTCCGGGCGTGGCGACGGCCTCGATCGTGTAGCCTGCGCCCTGCCAACGCTCGCCGTCGGCGAGAATCGCGTCAGGCGAATAGTCGCGGTCGTGCGCAGAATCGAGGCCGGTCGAGCCATCGCCGCGGGGCGTGAACGGCGCGGCGCCGACGATCCGCGCGCCCGTCGCCGCGCGGAGCTTTTCTAGCTCCGCCGACGTGATCGCGATGGGTATGGGTGATGAGAATGGTCTCGACCCGCTCACCCTCGACTGCGGCGAGCAGCGCGGAGAGATGCGCATCGTCGTCGGGGCCCGGATCGACGATCGCGACCTGCCCTTGGCCCACGATATAGCTGCAGGTGCCATTGAAGGTGAAGGGCGAGGCGTTCGGCGCGACCAGGCGGCGCACCATCGGCGAAAGCGTGGTGAGAACGCGCGGCGGCGGCTCGCGCGAGGCAGGCAAAGGATCGGGTTCGCTCTCGTCGTCAGCCATAGCGCGCTCTCTGCTCTTCCCCACGCGGCAAGGTGGGCGGCCGCCTTGTCATGATAGCTGCGCGCGGGCTAAGAGGCGAAGCCGACCTTCACCGCTGCGAGAGAGCATGGCGTCCGATCCCGATCGCCAAGGGCCGCCTTCGCGAGCGGCTTTCGCCCGATTCGTAAGCTTGGCGACGCGCTGGAGCGACAACGACGCCTACGGCCATCTCAACAACGTCGTCTATTATGCGCTGTTCGATTCGGCGGTGAACGCGATCCTGATCGAGGCCGGGCTGCTCGACCCTGCCTCGAGCCTCATCATCGGCCTCGTCGTCGAAAGCAATTGCCGTTTCTACGCAAGTCTCACCTATCCCGAGCCGGCGGAAGTCGGCGTTGCGGTCGAGCATCTCGGCCGCTCCTCGGTGCGCTACCGCCTCGCGGTGTTCAAAGCCGGGGCTGAAGAGGCCGCCGCGGCTGGCGGCTACACCCACGTCTATGTCGAGCGGGCGACGAACCGCCCGGTTCCTATCCCTGAGGGGCATCGGCGATTGATGGAAGGGCTGAAGGCGCCCTGAGGACCTCAAGCCTCGCGCGTCACCGGTTCCGGACGGCGATCATGGCGTCGCGCAGAACGTTGACCTCGTCCCGCGATTCCTGCCACCGCGACACCATGACGTCCCGGATCGACAGCATGCCGACGAGCTTCAAGCCGTCCATGACCGGCAAATGGCGAATGCGGTGCTTGTGCATGAGCCTCTCCGCCTCGACCATGCTCGTTTCCTGCTCGCAGGTCGTGACCTCGCGCGTCATCAGCTCGCGGACATGCATGTCCGCGAGCCTGGCTCCGTTCTTGGCGAAAGCGCGCACCACATCGCGCTCGGAGATGATTCCGACCAGCGCCCCGCGGGCGTCGCAGACCGGGAAGGCGCCGATGTTGAGCGCGCTGAGCCGCGTGCAGATTGACGTGATCGATTCTTCGGCAATGCACGTCGCCAGAGACTGCCGGTTCGATTTCAGGACGTCTGCAACCCTCATGAAGAGCCTCCGCTTGCAGGTTCGGATTCTTCGCTTCTACGCCCCCGCGACAATCTGTCGCCGGAGTTGGTCTGAAACAAGGCCGGCGCTGTCGATGGCCGCGGCGCCCTTGATCGCGGCGTCCGTTTGAGGCATAGGAGCGCCTCTTCAATCTGTCCGCCGTGGGCTTCCAGCCCGCGGGTTTGAGCCTTTGGTGATGTCGTGAAAGTCCGTAATTCGCTGAAATCCTTGCGCAACCGCCATCGCGACAACCGCCTCGTGCGTCGCAAGGGCCGCGTCTACATCATCAACAAGACGCAGCCGCGCTACAAGGCGCGGCAGGGATAAAGCGGCCCCGCGCCGATTTTTTGACGGCGGCCGCCTCGCGCGCTAGAATTGTGCGATGCGGCGCCCCGCGCGGTCCCTTCTCGCCAGCCTAGCGATCGCGGCCTTTGTGGCCGGCGCATCAGCGTGGGCGGACGAACCTCCGGCCGCGCCTGAGGCCATGCCGGACGCGCAGGCGCCGCAGGCGAAGCAGGACGAGCCGCCGCAGGCGAAGCACGACGAGGCGCCGCCGAAAACGCCGGCGGAAGAGCGCGCCGATCTCTATGCCCGGCTTGCCGCCGCGAAAGACGCGGACGAGACTTCGGGGATCATCACCCTGCTTCTGCACAGCTATTCCGAATCCGGTTCCGACACCGCCGATCTCCTGCTTAAGCGGGCGCGGCAGGCGATCGGCGTCGAGAACTATGTCGATGCGCTCAAAATCCTCGACACGACGATCGCGCTTCAGCCCGAATGGGCGGAGGGCTGGAACGCCCGCGCCACCGCACGTTACCTCGACGACGACTATAGGGGCTCGATGGCCGACATCGCGCAGACGCTCAAGCGCGACCCCAAGCACGTCGGCGCGCTGATGGGCATGGGAGCGATCCTCGAGGCGCGCGAGAAGCGCGAGGATGCGCTCAAGGTCTATGAGCGCGTGCTCACGATTGCGCCGCACTGGCGCAACGCGCAGGAGGCGGCCGACAAGCTCAAGGCGGCGCTGGCCGGCAGCGAGCTTTAGCCCGTCCCGGCGCAAGGCCGAAAGAGGCCGCGTTGGGGTGTGCGATCCTGGACGCGACTCAATCTTTTCAATTCGTTAGGCTCATTTTTCTGTCCACTCGAAAAGGCGGCGATTGCGCCGCTCGGAGCGCGCGGCGCCGCTTGCTGATGACGCGGCCGGCGGCTAGTGTTGTCTGAGACAACACTAGCCTGGACGGGAGCCATCGCCCATGACGCTGACCGACGAGGTCCGCGCCTTCAACCGGTTTTACACCCTCAAGATCGGCCTCCTGAACCGCAGCCTGCCGGCGACCGACCTGTCGCTGCCGGAGGCGCGGGTTCTCTACGAACTGGCCCACGCGCCCGAAGGCGGCCGAACCGCGGCGGAGATCGGCCGGGCGCTCGCCATGGACAAGGCGCATCTGAGCCGGATCGTGGCGCGCTTCGTCACGCGCGGACTGGCGGCGAGCCAGGTCAGCCCCGATCATCGCAAGCACAGGCTGCTCACGCTGACCGAGGCGGGCCGCGACGTCTTCGCCGCAGCCGAGGCCGCAGCCCGGGCCCAGGTCGACGCCCTGCTCGAACCGGTCGACGCGGGCGGCCGCAATCGCCTCATCGAGGCGATGCGCGACATCCGCACGGCGCTCAGGGATCGCGAGGCGGCGGACGGGGAGTTGACCTTAAGGCCGCTGCAGCCGGGGGATATCGGCTGGATCATCCATCGCCAGGCGGTCCTCTACGCGCAGGAATATGGCTGGGACTGGACCTACGAGGGGCTCGCGAGCCGCATTCTCGGGGCCTTTGTCGCCGAATTCGACGCGGCCAAAGAGGACGCCTGGGTCGCCGAGCGCGCCGGCGCGATCGTCGGCTCGGTCTTCCTGATGAAAAGCGACGATCCCGGAATCGCGAAACTCAGGCTGCTCTATGTCGAGCCAAAAGCCCGCGGGGCCGGCGTCGGGCGCAGACTGGTCGCCACATGCATCGCTCGCGCGCGTGAACTCGGCTACCGGGAGCTCACTCTATGGACCAACGACATTCTGGTCGCCGCGCGCCGCATCTATCAGGCGGCGGGGTTCCGCCTGGTCAGCGAAGCGCCGCATCATTCCTTCGGCCACGACCTCGTCGGGCAGACCTGGACGCTCGATTTGGGCTGAGCGCGAGCGGAATCGTCGCGTTCGACAGGCTCAGGACAGGCATTTGAGGCGTTTCGCGGCTCAATCGCGCCCTATCGAGGCGGATTTTTGTGCTAATCTGAACGGCGGCCGAGGGGCGCGCCATGAGCGAAACCCGCAAAATAGCAGCGATCCTGGTCGCCGATGTCGTCGGCTACAGCCGGCTCGCCGGCGCCGACGAGGAGGGAACGCTGGCGCGGCTCAGGACGCTGCGCAGCGACCTCGTCGACCCGACCATCGCCGCCCGCCAAGGCCGGGTCGTCAAACGCACCGGCGACGGGATCATCATAGAGTTTCGCAGTGTCGTCGACGCGGTGCGCTGCGCGATCGAAATCCAAAGCGCCATGATCGAGCGCAACGCGGGCGTTTCGCCCGAGGAGGCGCATCGAGTTTCGCGTCGGCATTCATCTTGGCGACGTGGTCGAGGAGAGTGACGGCGACCTGATGGGCGACGGGGTCAACATCGCCGCGCGGTTGGAGAGTATCTGCGAGCCGGCCGGAATCGTCCTCTCCGGGGCGGCCTATGAGCACACGCGCGACCGGGTGAAGGAGACTTTCGTCGATCTCGGCGAGAAGACGCTCAAGAACATCGCTCGGCCTGTGCGAATCTATGCCCTCAAGTCCGATTCCCGTATTCCTGCGCCCGGGCCGAGCGTTGCGCCTTTGGACAAGCGTGAGACCTCGCGCCTTTCCATCGTCGTGTTGCCGTTCGCCAACATCGGCGGCGATCCCGAACAGGACTACTTCGTCGACGGCGTGACCGAGAGCCTGACAACTGACCTCTCGCGTATCGGTGGCGCCTTCGTCATCGGCCGCTCAACGGCCTTCACCTACAGGGGGAAGGCGGCCGACCTCAAGCAGATCGGCCGCGAGCTCAACGTGCGCTACGTCCTCGAAGGCAGCGTTCAGCGCGCCGGGGACCGCATGCGCGTCAACGTGCAGCTGATCGAGGCGGAGATGGGCGCGCATCTGTGGGCCGAGCGCTTCGATAAGCCCGTCGCAGACTTTTTCGACATGCAGGACGAGATCGTCGCGCGGCTCGCCAATCAGCTCTTCACGGAGCTTCATTCCGCCGAAGCCAGGCGCTCGGAAAGAGCGCCGATTCCCGACTCGTTTGACCTCTTCCTTCAAGGTTTGGCTTGGCACAATAGGGGACCGACGTCTGAAAATATGTCTCAGGCGCGCGGCTTTTTCGAGCGCGCGCTCGCACTGGACCCCGACAACGTTGACGCCCTCGTCATGAGCGCGATGGTCGATTTCTTTGTTGCGGTTTATCTCTTATCCGAAGATAGGGTCACGCGGCTCGCCGGGGCGGAAGCCGCGTTGATCAAGGCGCTCTCACTGGCTCCTGGACACGCTCTCGCCCACTATTGTTTGGGCATAGTCTTCGGCGTCACCGAGCGCGCCCAGGAGGGAATTGCCGAATGCGAGCGGGCGCTAGCGATAGATCGAAACTTGGCTGCCGCTCACGCGGTGATCGGCGCTCGCAAATTGTTTCTGGGCCGCGCTGAGGATACCGAGGCCCATGTTCAAGAGGCGCTCCGCCTCAGTCCTCGCGATACGTCGGCCTTCCTTTGGCTGACGTTTGTCGGCGCCGCCAAGATCTACCTCGGCCAAAGCGAGGAGGCGATCGTATGGCTGCGGCGATCCGTCGAGGCCAATCGCAACAATCCGCTGAGCCATGTTTTTCTTGCAGCGGCGATGGGGGTTCTCGGTCGCCTGGATGAGGCGAGAGCCGCGGCCCGGGCTGCGCTCGCCCTCAATCCGCAGCTGACGATCGGACGGTTCCAGTCCTTCTTTGCCCCCTTCCACGACAATCCGATCAATCTCGCGGGGCGGGAGCGCGTCATTGATGGCCTGCGCAAGGCCGGGGTGCCAGACGGGTGAGCGAGACGGTTCAGTCGAACCAGCAGACGTCACGTCGCCGGCGCAACCGCGAACACCCATCGTCGCATCGGGGCCGACAATGCAAGAAGCCGCTCGACGCGGCATCAACGGCTGTTGTTCGACCTGCCGAGCGAAACGGTCTTGCCGATGTACGCGCGGGTCCGGAGCGCATCCAAAATAAAGCGAGCGACATCGGCTCGCGCGATCGGCGAAGGGACCGGGCCGGGGCCGACGCTCACAGTATAGCGGCCGGCGCCCCCCGCCGTTGTAAACCGGGTCGGGCGAACGATTGTGTAGTCGAGACTGCACTCGCGGACCGCTTGCTCTTGCAGTTCCTTGTCGGCATAGGCGCCGCGCAGGAACAGGGAGAAAAACGCCCGGTCAAGCAATCCAGCGTCGCGTCGGCTGTCCCCGACGCCGAACGAGCTTACGACGATTAGACGCCGAACCTTTGCGCCCTTTAGCGCTGAGATCAGGTTCCGTGTGCCTTGAGAATAGACGTTTGTGGGCTTGCGGAGAGCGGCGAAGGGGATGCCGAGGATCACCACCGCAGCACCTTGACCGTGGGCGGCGGCGTCCAGCGAAGGTTGATCGAAAACATCGCCGCGCACGACCTCGAGGCTCGGGGCGGGCTTCAGCGCGGAAGGATTTCGCGCAAAAGCGCGAACGACATGACCCTCACCCAGCGCTTGCGCTACGACTTCGCGCCCAAGAGGGCCGGTTGACCCGACCACGAGAATGTTCATGCTCCAAGGCCTATCACGTTCGCGACGTCATTACGACCTTTCGGCGAGAACCCGGAGCTTGGCGCCGGGCGCCGAACCTCGGATAAGACGGATTCCTGCAACCCCGCTCACAACGCGCCACCCGCGGGATGACCAATTCCGGACACAAGGGCATATTGGTACGACATGCTGACGCCAGACGAACTTGCCGCGCTTCCGATCTTTTCCACGCTTTCGCCGGTCGCTCTGGCGGATGTCGCGCGGGCGGCTGCGGACATTCATCTCAATGCCGGCGAATACGCCGTCTATGAGGGCGAACCGCCGGCTCTGTTCGTCGTGCTCGAGGGCGCGATCGAAGTCATCAAGCTCGTCGACGGCATCGAGCGCAAGATTGGAGCGCGCGCGCCCGGCAAGCTGTTCGGCGAGGTTCCTCTCGTATTCGGCACCCAGTTTCAGGCCGGCTTCCGGGCCAGCGAGCCGACGCGGGTCCTGAAGGTGGAGGCCCGGCCCTATTACGCCGTCGCCGCTTCGTCGCCAGAACTTGCAACGATGATGGACGAACAGGCCCGCGAGCGCATCGGGGGCTTGCAAAAGATTGCGGCGGAGCCGCCCAAGGCTCAGGTCATCCTGTTTGGCAACCGTTGGGACGGCGCCTGCCTCGATCTTCGCCGTTTTCTCGAGCGCAACCAGATTTCCTTCAGCTGGCTGAAGCCGGACGATTCCAATCTCGCCGACCACTGGCCGGGAACGCCGCCGGCGGAGAGCGATTGCCCCGTCCTGCGGCTCGCCGACGGGACGACGCTCGTCAAGCCGCAGCCGCGAGAATTCGCAGGCCTGGTCGGCCTTCAGACCGCTCCGCGCTTTCAGGACTACGATACGGTCATCATTGGCGGCGGGCCGGCGGGCCTCGCCGCGGCGGTGTACGGAGCCTCGGAGGGCCTGCGCACGATCGTGGTCGAGCAGGAGGCGCCGGGAGGCCAGGCGGAGACGTCGTCGCGCATCGAGAACTATCTGGGCTTTCCGAGCGGCATCTCGGGCTCGGAGCTCGCGAGCCGGGCGCTTCGGCAGGCCAAGCGCCTGGGCGCCGAAATTCTCGTCGCGCGCAAGATCGTCCGCCTCGATCCTCACGGCCGCCGCATCGTGCTCGACAACGACGAGGTTCTGCAAGCGCGCACCGTCATTGTCGCGTCCGGCGTGAGCTGGCGTCGCCTGAATGCGGACGGCTTCGACCGCCTGCTCGGCAAGGGGATATTCTACGGCGCCGCGCGCAGCGAAGCGAGCATCGCGCAAGGGCTCGACGTGCATCTCATCGGCGCCGGAAATTCGGCCGGCCAGGCTGCGATGTTTTTCGCCAACCATGCGCGAAATGTGACCCTGATCGTGCGCGCCGACGCGCTCGAAAAGAGCATGTCGCACTATCTGGTCGATCAGATTCGCACCAAGTCGAACATTCGAACGGCGTTGCGCTCCGAGGTCACAGCCGTCTATGGCGAGAGCCACCTGACCGGGCTCGATATTCTCGATCGTGGCGCCAACGAAGTCCGCCGCGAAGAACTCGGGCGGACTGTTCGTGTTCATTGGCGCCGACGCCGAAACCGATTGGCTGCCGCCCGAAATCGCGCGCGATCCGCGCGGCTATATTCTCACCGGCGGCGATGTGGTCAAAGCGGGTCGCTGGAAGGAAAGCCGTGACCCTTATCTGGTCGAAACCAGCGTGCCGGGCGTGTTCGCTTGCGGCGACGTTCGCTTCAGCCCGATCAAGCGCGTCGCCTCCGCCGTTGGCGAGGGCAGCATCGCGATCGCCTTTGTTCATCAATATCTGGCGAGCGGCGCGTCTGCGTAGCGTCGGTCCTGCGCCTGCGGCGACGGCGCGACCCACGCGGTTCGCCTTGTGCTATTTGAGTGACCGTCAAGGCGCCATGAACGAGACCCGGAAAATCGCGGCGATCCTGGTCGCCGACATCGTCGGCTATAGCCGGCTTGCGGGCGCGGACGAGGAGCGCACGCTGGCGCGGCTGCGCGGGCTTCTCGGCGATCTGATCGAGCCTGCGATCGCCGCTCATCATGGCCGAACCGTCAAGCGCACCGGCGACGGGTTCATCGCCGAGTTCCGCAGCGTGGTCGACGCGGCGCGCTGCGCAATCGAAGTGCAGACCGGAATGATCGAGCGCAACGCGGGCGTCGCGCCGGACAAGCGGATCGAATTGCGCGTCGGCGCCCATTTGGGCGACGTGGTCGAAGAGGCCGACGGCGACCTGATGGGCGATGGCGTCAATATCGCGGCGCGGCTCGAGGGCATTTGCACGGCCGGCGCGATCGCAATGTCGGAGGACTTCTATCGCCAGTTGAAAGGCCGGCTCGATCTTGAGGTCAGCGATCTCGGCCCGAAAGAGCTCAAGAACATCGCCGAGCCGATCCGGGTCTATTCGCTTGACGTCGGCCAACCCGCGCGAGCGAAAGCCGAGCCGATCGCATCGCCGGAAAAATCAGGTCCGCCCCGTCTCTCGATCGTTGTTTTGCCGTTCGCCAATATCAGCGGCGACCAGGAACAGGAGTATTTCGTCGACGGAGTCACGGAGAGCCTGACGACCGATCTCTCGCGTCTCGGGACTGCCGTCGTGATCGCCCGCAACACGGCTTTCACTTACAAGGGCAAGCCGTTCGACGTGAAGGCGATCGGCCGCGACTTGAACGTGCGTTATGTCCTCGAGGGCAGCGTGCAGCGCGGGGGGAACCGCATGCGCGTCAACGTGCAGCTCGTCGACGCGGAAACCGGCAGCCATCTTTGGGCGGAGCGCTTCGACAAACCGCTTGCTGATCTCTTCGACATGCAAGACGAGATTGTTGGGCGCCTCGCTAACACTCTAACCGATCAAATCGCCGCCGTTGAGGCGCGCCGCGCCGAGCAGGCGCCCAATCCCGAATTCGATGGACCTCTTTTTTCAGGGCTTGTCCTGGCTGCACGGCGGCAGGACCCCGAACCACGTTGCCCAGGCCCGCGCCTTTTTCGATCGTGCGCTGAGCGCCGGGCTCGACAATGTCGACGCGCTCGTTGGATCGGCGGCGGCCGACATCGCCGACGGCGGAAACTCCTTTGTCGCCGACCCGGCGGGGGCTTTCGCAGCCGCTGAGGCGAAGCTTATCCGAGCTCTGTCGTCGTTCCCGAACCACCCGCTGAGCCATGCGTTTCTCGGCTACGTCAAGATTCTGACGAAACGCGCCGCCGAGGGAATCGCCGATTGCGAGCACGCGTTGACGCTTGATCGCAATCTTGCCGACGCGCATGCCTTCATCGGGCTCGGCAAGATCTTTACCGGTCGCGCCGAGGAAGCCGAAGCTCACATCAACCAGGCGCTTCGCCTGAGCCCGCGCGATATGTCGGCTTATGCGTGGCTCACTGAGGTTGGCATCGCGAAGAACCACCTGGGCGATTGCGAGCAAGCCGTCTGTGTGGTGCCGGCGGGCGATCGAAGCCAATCGAAACTATCCCGAGGCGCACTTCCACCTGGCCGCCGCCCTCGCGCGGCTTGGCCGGCTTGACGAGGCGCGTTCCGCGGTCAAGGCCGGCCTCGCGCTCAACCCGTCCTTCAGCGTCTCCCGCGCCCGGATAAACTGGACCGCGATGAGCGACGACCCGACGCATCCTCGAGCAACTTGCGCCTATTTGGCCTCGAAGGCGCTCGACCAGGCGCGCTAGCGCGGGGCTGCCCAAGGCCGATCGCGTCCCGCCTGGACACGATGGGGTGAGGACGCGATGCGCCTCTGGGCGCCGACTTCGCTCCGCCTTTGCCGGCGCGCCAATCCGTCGCTGGATCGAAGGTGATGGCTCGCCAAGCCTTCTGCGACGCTGGCAAGCCGCGCGGCGATTTGCCACGGCCCACGCGGTATCGAGCGGGCGCCGCCACGCGATGACCTGGCCCGCCAACGAGGACGCCGGAGCCAGTTGGGTGGACAAGGAGGGGTCGTCGACCGAAGAGAAAGATCTGGAGCATCGCCCGTTCGGTTCGACAGCCCGCGAGGTCGCGGTCATCGGCCAGGGCACCTGGTACATCGAGCAGGCGGATCGGGCGCCGGCGATCGCCGCGCTGCGCCGCGGCCTCGATCTCGGCATGACGCATATCGACACTGCCGAGATGTACGGCTCGGGCGCGGCCGAGGAATTCGTCGGCGCGGCGATCGCCGGGCGGCGCGACGAGGTCTTCCTCGTCTCCAAGGTGCTGCCGCAGAACGCGTCGCGGAACGGAACGATCGCCGCCTGCGAGCGGTCGCTCAAGCGGCTGAAGACCGACCGCCTCGATTGCTACCTTCTCCACTGGCGCGGGTCCCATCCGCTCGAGGACACGGTCGCCGCGTTCGAGCAGCTGCGCGCCGACGGCAAGATCCTGTCGTGGGGCGTCAGCAATTTCGACGTGGACGATCTCGACGAAGTCCGCCGGATCGCCGGGGCCGGCCGCCCGGCCTGCAATCAGGTGCTCTACCATTTGCGCGAGCGCGCGATCGAACACGCGGTGCATCCCATGGTGCGAAGCGAACGGCGTCGCCGTCGTCGCCTATAGCCCGTTCGGCCATGCCGGCGGATTTCCCGGGCCCCACAGCGCCGGGCGGGCGGGTGCTGAAGGCGATCGCCGACCGGCATGACGCCACGCCGCGCCAAGTCGCGCTGCGTTTCCTGACCCGGCGACGCGTCGCTGTTTGCGATCCCGAAGGCTGCGAACCCGCAGCACGCGCGAAGAGAACGCGGGCGCGGGCGCGCTTAATCTCAGCGACGCCGAGCTCGCCCAGATCGACGCGGCGTTCCCGCTCGACCCGCGTCCGCGCCCGCTGCCGATGCTTTGAGAACTGACCCCAACGTCATTGCGAGCGAAGCGAAGCAATCCAGGAGTCGTCGCGCGCACTACGGCCCCTGGATCGCCGCGTCGCTTCGCTCCTCGCGATGACGGTCAAACCAATCACGGTTCTTCTTTACTCAGAAACGGAAGTACAGGAACGGGCTATAGGCGCCGGCGGCGACCGTGATCATGGAAAAAATGAGCAGCGCGAAAGTGAGCGCGATGTCCGCCGGCGCGCGCACGAAGAACGGCGCCGACCATCTCGCCGGCCATCTCGGCGCGACCGCCAGCACGCAGCCGATGATGAGCGTCATGATCACGCGGTCGTTCAGCGCGTCGTGCATGTCGAAGCTGATTTCGCCCACTCCGTCTCGGCCGAAAAGGCTCGCGAAATACCCGATCGCCCCCGTCAGATCCGCCGAGCGGAACAACACCCAGCCTCCCATGACGGCGAGCAGCGCATAGGCCCAGCGCGCCGGCCTCGGTATCCGGGCGAGCGCGGAGCTTAAGCCAAGGCGCTCGATCACCAGGAAGGCGCCGTGCCAGGCGCCCCACAGGACGAAGGTCCAATTCGCCCCATGCCAGAGCCCGCAGAGCAGGAACACCATGATGAGGTTGCGGTAGGTCTGCGCGTTGGAGCCGCGGTTGCCGCCGAGGGGAATGTAGAGATAGTCGCGCAGCCACGACGACAGCGACATGTGCCAGCGCCGCCAGAATTCGGTGATCGAGAGCGACGTATAGGGCATGCGGAAATTGCGCGGGAATGTGAACCCGAGCACGACGCCCAGCCCAATCGCCATGTTGGAATAGCCGGCGAAGTCGAAATAGATCTGCACCGTGTAGGAAATCAGCCCGATCCACGCCTCGACCAAAGAGCGATGAGGGACTGTGTCGAACGCGACCCGAACGAGCGGCGCGACGACATCGGCCACCAGCACCTTCTGGGCAAGGCCGATGATGAAGATCCGGGCGCCCACAGACGCCCGGCCGAAGGTGAACCGGCGCGCGTCCAATTGGCGGGCGACCGTCTTGTAGCGAACGATCGGTCCCGCAACCAATTGCGGGAACAGGGAAATGTAGAGAGCGATGTCGATCGGATTGCGGTTGGCGCGGAATTGCCGCCGATAGATGTCGATGACGTAGGACAGGCAATGGAAGGTGAAGAAGGAGATCCCGAGCGGAAGATGGATATCGGTCGTGGCGACCGCCAGTCCGAGCGGCGCCAGCAAACCCGCGAGATTCGCGGTGACGAAATTCGCATATTTGAAGACCGCGAGAACGAGACAGATTCCCCGCCACCGCGACCGTGAGCGCGGCCTTGCGGGCGGGACCTTCCCGACCATCGATGGCCAGCGCCGCAAGGAAGTTGAAGGCGATCGAGAACAGCAGGACGACGATGAACTTGGGCTCTCCCCATGCATAGAACAGCAGGGAGAACACGAGAGTGACGACGTTCTTTCCCTGGATCGTCGGAGTGATGAAATAGAGCGCCAGAAAGATTGGCAGGAAATAGAACAGGAACGTTATGGAGGAAAAAACCATTTATCGAAACGCCGCGCCCGCCTGCTCATGAGTTGAATGGCGCCTCAGAGCGAAGAGGCGATGGAGACTGCGTTCGAAGCGTGCGTGAGCCAACCGCTAAACGTTAGGCCCCGAGACGACGCCCCGCGCGCAAGCGGGCCTTTTCCGTCTTTTTGGCGGCGATGTCCAGGCGATGGGCCCGATGTCCACCGGCTTATCACGACGACGCCGGGCGCGCCCGACCTCTGGCTTCCTCAACGTTTTCGAAGATGAGCGACGCGTATAAAACCAATTACGCTTGGTGATACAAACGAACGCATAGTTTTTTGCCGTTAATTATGCTAGTCGGCTCTTGCAGACGCGCAGCCGTCCGCCCACTTGGAAGAAGCCGGAATGCCCGAAGTCATCACCGCCAACCGGCTTACGGACGGCGTCGTCGTGTTTCAAACCGCAGATCAAGGTTGGACCGAGGATTTCAACCGCGCGGCGGTTTTTCCCGATCCGCAAGTGACCGCCGCGGCGCTCAAGCGCGCCAAAGAGGACGAAGCGAACAATCTCGTCGTCGACCCCTACGCCATCGTTGTCGAGGAGCGGAACGGCCATCTGGCGCCTAAAGCTTTGCGCGAAGCGATCAGGGCGACCGGGCCGACGATCAGGCGCGATCTGGGCAAGCAGGCGTTAGGTCAGGCGCCGCGCTTAAGTCCAAAGGTCGCGACG
Organism: uncultured Alphaproteobacteria bacterium; assembly: GCA_963802615.1. Classification (GTDB taxonomy): domain Bacteria; phylum Pseudomonadota; class Alphaproteobacteria; order Rhizobiales; family Beijerinckiaceae; genus Roseiarcus. The sequence goes on along the minus strand of CAWDKC010000011.1, from coordinate 26,991 downwards.
GAGACCGATCATGTATCATTATGACGATTTCGACTCCGCCTTCGTCGCCGCGCGGGTCGAGCAGTTCCGCGACCAGGTCGCGCGCCGCCTCAGCGGCGAATTGACCGAGGAGCAGTTCCGCCCGCATCGGCTGATGAACGGCCTCTACCTGCAGCTTCACTCCTATATGCTGCGCGTCGCCGTGCCCTATGGCGTGCTCAACTCGCGCCAGATGCGCAAACTGGCCGAGATCGCGCGGACCTACGACCGCGGCTACGGCCATTTCACCACCCGGCAGAATATCCAGTTCAACTGGCCGGCGCTCAAGGACACGCCCGACATTCTGGCCGAGCTTTCGAGCGTCGAGATGCACGCGATCCAGACCTCGGGAAATTGCATCCGCAATGTCACCGCCGACCATTTCGCCGGCGTCGCGCGTGACGAAATCGCCGACCCGCGCCCTTACGCCGAAATCTTGCGGCAATGGTCGTCGCTCCATCCCGAATTTTCGTTCCTGCCGCGCAAGTTCAAGGTCGCCGTCAATGGCGCGGCGCATGATCGCGCGGTGGTCCAGGCGCATGACATCGGACTGCAAGTCGTGCGCAATGACGCGGGCGAGATCGGTTTTCGCGTCTATGTCGGCGGCGGCCTCGGCCGAACGCCGATGATCGGGCGCATGGTCCGCGATTTCCTGCCGGAGCGCGACCTGCTCGGCTATGTCGAGGCGATCCTTCGCGTCTATAATCTCGAAGGACGGCGCGACAACAAATTCAAGGCGCGCATCAAGATCCTGGTGCACGAAAAGGGCCTCGAGCCTTTGCGCGAGGAGGTCGAGGCGGAATTCGCCGCTCGCGATCCCAAGGCGCTCAATCTCCCGGAAAAGGAGCTTGCGCGCTTTCGCGCGTTCTTCGCGCCCCCTGAGCTTGAGCCTAAGAAGCCGGTCAGCGACCGGGTGGAGCGCCGCAAGTCGAAGGACGCGCGCTTCGCCAGCTTTTTGGCGTCCAACATCGTCCCGCACAAGACGCCGGGCTACGGGGTCGTCACCGTGTCGCTGAAAGCGATCGGCGCGATCCCGGGCGACGCCAGCGCCGACCAGATGGACGCCGTCGCTGATCTCGCCGAGGACTATTCGCACGACGAGGTCCGCGTCTCGCACGAGCAGAACCTGATCCTGCCCCATATCGCGCTGGACGATCTGCCGGCGGTCTACGATCGCCTGGCCTCCGTCGGCCTTTCGACGCCGAACGCCGGCGCGATCAGCGACATCATCGCCTGCCCCGGCCTCGACTATTGCGCGCTGGCGACTGCGCGCTCGATTCCCGTCGCGCAGCGGATCGCCGAGCGCTTCGGCGACGGCCAGCGGGCGAAAGAGATCGGTCCGCTCAAGATCAAGATCTCCGGCTGCATCAACGCCTGCGGCCATCATCACGTCGGCCATATCGGCATTCTCGGACTCGAGCGGGCAGGGGAAGAGACCTACCAGATCACGCTCGGCGGCTCGGCGGACGAACAGGCCGCGATCGGCCAGATCACCGGGCCCGGCTTCAGCTCCGAGAATGTGGTCGAGGCGATCGAAACCATCGTCGAGACCTATACGGGCCTCAGGCTCTCGGATGAGGAGACCTTCATCGACGCTTATCGCCGCGTCGGCATGGCGCCGTTCAAGGAGGCGCTTTACGAACGAAGCGCCGGATCGGACATCTGATGAGCGCCCATGACGTCAAGCTGTTCGGCGACCAGATCGCAGCCTCCAGGCTCGAGACGCGCTTCGCGCAGCTCAAGGCCTCTTCGCTTCTGAGGCTCGCGATCGAGGATCTCTATCCCGGCCGCGTCGCGCTCGTGTCGAGCTTCGGCGCGGACGCTGCGGCGCTCCTCCACATGGTCGCGCAGATCGACAAGGGCACACCCGTTGTCTTTGTCGACACCGGGCAGCATTTTCCTGAGACGCTCGCCTATCGCGACGACCTCGTCGCGCGCCTGGGACTGACCAACGTCATTGTCGCCGAGCCGAATGCCGAGACGCTCGCTGAGGAGGACCCGGAGAAGTTTCTGTTCATGAGCGATCCGGACCGCTGCTGCGAGATCCGCAAGGTTCGCCCGCTCGCCGAAGCCATGGAAGGGTTTGACGCCTGGATCACCGGCCGCAAGGGTTTCCAGACCACAATTCGCGCGACCCTGCCGCTGTTCGAAGCCGAAGGCGAACGGATCAAGATCAACCCGCTTGTCGGCTGGAGTTCGAGCGACGTGCTGAAATACATTGCCGACGCTGGATTGCCTCGGCATCCGTTGGTGGCCAAGGGCTTTCCGTCCATCGGCTGCCTGCCGTGCACGAGCCCGGTCAGGCCCGGCGAGGACGAGCGGGCCGGCCGTTGGCGCGGACGAGGCAAGGTCGAGTGCGGCATCCATATGGGTCCGCTCGAAGCCGGATCCGGCATCTGATGCCCTTGTGGCGGCGCGAAGGTTTCGTCGAGGACAAGTGGGCTTTTCTCGGGGACGAGGCGCCCGTGCCCGAAGAGGGCGCCATCGTCGTGTCGCTCAAGCGCTGGCTTGAGCAGCGCGAGACGCTGTCGGCGCGGGCCGCCCCTGTCGGAGTTGCGGTCGAGGCCGGCGCCGATGCGCAGGCGCATCTCAGCGATCTCACGAACCGGCCGCTGGTCGCGCTCGCGTTCGACAAGTTCGCCGACGGCCGGTCGTTCTCCTACGCGCGGATCCTGCGCGACCGGCGCCAGTTCCGCGGCGAGTTGCGCGCGATCGGCGACGTGCTGATCGACGAAATTCCGCTCATGCTGCGCTGCGGCTTTGACTCGTTCGAAGTGACCAACGCGCCGACCCTGCAAGCGCTCGCAAGCCGGCCGGCTGCCGGGCTCGCCGCTGCATTACCAGCCGAGCAGCGCGCAGGACGAGGCGCACGAGGGAACGCGGCCATGGCTGCGGGTGACGAGGCCTTCCAACCAATAGTTTGGAGGCAAAAGCTCGCATCGAGCCTCGCCCGTTAACCAACCTGTGACGATCACTAGGGTTGCAATCAAGCGCTATGAAGTGACGCCGTGTCCTTAGCGGGGATTGACAGGCGTGATTTTGCACTGTCAGAATTTTGTAGAAGGGAAAGTTGTGATGAACGCGATTGTTTCAGCAATTAAATTCGCCATGCCACACGGCCTGGTTCAGAAGGTCTTCCGCAGTGAAGCTGCAAAGCGCCGGAAGCTGGCGGCGCAAAACGCCGCACAGGCCTCGCAAGTTCGGAAGGCAACGGTCTATAGCTATACGGCCGCCATTGAATTCCAGCGCGCAAGAGGCCTGCCAGATGGTTATTTGACGGCTGGCAGCATCCCGGAATTGGCGCTTAAGTTCTGCGCGAAGACTCTTGACGAGTTCGCGACCGGCAGTCACCCTTTAGTCGGGCTGCATATCGGTAATTTTCTCGGAATCTCACTCAGCTATTTTGCCGATTATGTGCGTCGGCGAGACGACAAATCAGTGATCATCTCGATTGACCCTAACATCCATCATCAGGGGGTCGAGAACCCTCAGAACCACGTGATGGCGATTTTGAATCAATTCGGCCTTCAGAAGAACGCAGTGGTCTGCGCCGGCTATTCGATGAACAAGACCGTAAGCAACGACGGCCTTGTCCTGGTGGGAGTGGACGGGACCGAGTACGATCCATACTCAAAATTCGAGTCCGAGCATTCTTGCGAAGGCGTCTTGTCCAACCTATGCCTGCTCTCCGAGGAAAGGTTTGATTTTGCGGTCGTTGATGGAAATCACGAAGGCGACCATTTGGCCCGAGAAATCGGAGCCGTCCGCCGCCTTCTGAAGCCTGGCGGCCTTCTTATCCTTGATGACGTTTCAGACTCTTGGGCAGACATCAAAGCGGAATATGCCACGCTTGAAGCCAAGGGGTGGCGCACGATCGGCGCTGACGGCCGTGTCGGGATCCTTCAGCGCGCCTGAAGTATGCTCCACATGCCCAGCATCATTCTCAGCGGGGCCGTCATCCGGGGCGCCTCAGAATGAGGTCTGAGGCTAGCCGATCCGCATCGACAGTTCGACATCCTCGGCGAAGGGCACGGACATGTAGCCGCTCCCGGCCTTTCGCACGCGCTTGAGGTAGTCAGGGTTCATGTCCGCATTGTCGGCGACGATCAGAGCGCCGGGTTTCAGGCGGCTCTCGAGCAGGCTGAGGATCTCGGGATAGAGCGCCTTGGCGCCGTCGAGCAGGACGAGGTCGATCGTTTCGGGAAGATCGACGCTCAGCGTCTCGAGCGCGTCGCCCTCGCGGATCTCCACCAGATCGATGACGCCGCCCGCCTTGAGATTGTCTCGGGCCCGCGCCGCCTTGGACGGCTCGAACTCGCTGGTGATCAGGCGCCCGCCGCCATTGTCTCTGAGGGCCGCGGCAAGGTGCAGGGTCGAGATGCCAAACGAGGTCCCAAACTCCACGATCGTCCGTGCGCCTGAGCTGCGCGCCAGCATGTAGAGCAGCGCGCCCGTTTCTCGCGAAACTGGCAGAGGGAAGATTCTTCAGCCGTCCGTAAAGCTCGCGGTAGTCGGTCTTGCTGCGCAACATACCCGCCTGCGCGTCGTCCGAAAGATCGGCGAATGCGGCGTCTGTCAGAGGCTCGGCTGCATCGGCGTCCGCAAACAGACGGTCCAGGAGGGGGGAGAGTGGAGCGGCGGTCAGGGTGGTCATGGAAGTCTCCAGTCTGGGGTTGAGTGTGTTTTCGGGTCGCGCTAGAAATACGACGAATCCATCGCATTTTCTATTCGCGTTCGCTCAATGGTCCCGTGCCCGACCGCCAAAACGCCCAGATTTCCTCGCGAAAACGGCCGAAGCAGGCCCGCTCGGCCGACCTCGTCGCAGCGATTCTTGAGGCCGCGGCTCAGGTTTTGGCGAAGGAAGGCGCGCCGCGCTTCACCACCGCGCGGGTGGCGGAGAGGGCGGGAGTGAGCGTCGGGTCCATCTATCAATATTTCCCGAACAAGGCGGCGATCCTCTTCCGGCTCCAGAGCGACGAATGGCGGCAAACGTCCGACCTGCTGCGCGTCATCCTCGATGATGTGAGACGACCGCCGCTCGAACGGCTGCGCGACCTTGTCCACGCCTTCATCCGCTCGGAATGCGAGGAGGCCGCGATGCGTGTGGCGCTCAATGACGCGGCCCCTCTTTATCGCGATGCGCCCGAGGCGCGGCAGGCAAGGGCGTCGGGAGACCAGACCATGCGGATCTTCATGCGCGAAGCGCTGCCCGAGGCCCCGGAACCGATGCGCGCCCTGGCCGCCGACCTGATCACGATAACGCTGAGCAAGGTCGGAAAGCATGTCTCGGAATCCCGCCGCAGTCCCGCGGAGATCGAGACTTACGCCGGCGCCATGGCCGACATGTTTTGCGGCTATCTCGAAAGCCTCGCGGGCGCCTCAGGCGCGCCCCCCGTCACGAGACCTTGATCCTCAAGCCGCTAACGTTTACTGGCGTTTATTGGCGTCGCTTATGCTTGTTCTGTGCTCAGGCGGCTCGTCTGACGCCTGCTCGAATCATGGATAAAGCAGCCGTCTTTCCCACGTCGACTCCCGCGGCAAGCGGGTAAACACGATCCGCTCATGCAACCGCGAGGGGCGATCGCGCCAGAACTCGATCTCGACGGGGCTAAGCCGATAGCCGCGCCAGTAGTCCGGACGAGGCACGTCGGCCTTCTCGAACTTATGTTCATAAGCCTCAACCGCCGCTTCGAGTTCGGCGCGCGAGGCGAGCGTTCTCGACTGCGCGCTCGCCCAGGCCCCGATCTGGCTGCCTCGCGGCCGGGAGGCGAAATAGGCGTCGCTCTCGGCCGCGGTCACCTGCGCGACGGCGCCGCGGAACCGGGCCTGGCGGCGGAGCGATTTCCAGTGGAAAAGCGCGGCCGCCCGAGGCTGAGCCTTAAGTTCGCGCCCCTTGGCGCTCTCGATGTTGGTGTAGAAGACCAGGCCCCGCGCGTCGACCCCCTTGCACAGGACGATCCGCGCGTCGGGCGCCCCGTCTGCGTCGACGGTGGCGAGAGTCATCGCTTCCGGGTCGTTGATTTCCGTTGTCCTCGCTTCCTCGAGCCAAAGCTCAAACAACGCGAACGGATCCCTGGCCTCAGTGAATTCGGCCGTGCTCAAGTCGTTCAAAACGCCGACGCTCCGCGAGAAGACAAGAAAGAGCCGATGCGGACACTATCGCGGCCCGCGCCTTCTGGCCAAGCGCCGCTGCGCTCCGTCGGTCTTGCGCGCCGCCGGACGAAGGGCCAAATGTGCGCAGGAGACATTGGCCTTTGCGCTTATCATGAAGGCTCAGGCCGAGGAATGGGCTCATAGATGCGCGATCCGTATGACATTCTTGGGGTAGCGAAGACCGCGAGCGCGGCGGAGATCAAATCCGCGTTTCGCAAGCTCGCCAAGAAGTACCACCCCGACCAAAGCAAAGAGCCAAGGGCGAAGGAGCGCTTCGCCGAGGTCGGCTCCGCCTACGAAATCCTTGGCGACGACCCGAAGCGCAAAGCCTTCGATCGCGGCGAGATCGACGCGGAAGGCAAGCCGCGCGCGCCGCAATTCGAGGGTTTTGGTTTTGGCCAGCACGCGGGGGGCGCGGGCCGCGCGGACTTTCGCAATTTCGGCTTCGACTTCGGCGCCGGGGGGTCTTCGACTGAAAACGGTTCGATCGATCCGGACATCCTGGCCGAACTGTTCGGCGCCGGGCGCACCCGCGCGCGCGCGCAGGCCGCCAGCCGCGGGGAGGATGTCGGCGTTTCGGTCGCGGTTCCCCTGGCCACGATTGCGCAGGGCGGGTCGGTCCGCGTCGCCTTGCCGACCGGGAAGATGCTGGACGTCGCAGTCCCCGTCGGCATCGAAGAAGGGAAATCCATCCGCTTGCGCGGTCAGGGTCACCCCGGCCGTCGCGGCGGAGCGCCTGGCGATGTCACCGTGACCATTCGCTACGCCCCTCATCCGTTGTTCAAAGCGGAGGGGCGCGACCTGCGTCTGGACTTGCCCATTACCCTCTACGAGGCTATTTTGGGCGCGCGCGTCAGAGCGCCGACGCTGACCGGCGAGGTCGAAGTCTCGATCGCTCCAGGCGCCAACGGCGGTCGAGTGCTGCGATTGCGGGGCAAGGGCCTTCCCGGCGGCGCCGAGCAAACCGCCGGCGATTTGCTGGCGACGCTTCGAATCGTTCTGCCGAACGAGCCGGACGCGGAACTGACCGCCTTAATGCGGAAGATGCGGGATCAAAAGCCCTACCAGCCTCGTTCCGGCGCGGTTTGAGCGGTCTCGAGGGGCGGGTCGAAAAAATCAGTCGCGATCTTCAGCAGTGACGCCGCGTCCAGGTCGCCGACCAGGGCAAATCCCTGGCTCCGCCACGTCCACACCGCAGCGGCGCGGCCGTCCGCCGTCGCGAGAAGTTGGGGCGCGCTGGTCGCCGGCGCATCGAGAGAGTGGACCAATAACCCAACCGGCCCATCTGGCGATGTGTAGACCAGAAAGCCCGCTGGGCTGCCCGGATAAGGAGCGATCCGCGCCCCCAGGAGCCTGATGGCGGAAGGCGTCGCCGGGAGGGTGACGGGATGCGCGAGCCGCAGCGTCAGCCATGCTTGGGCTTCGGTCCTGTCGCTGGTCGCCAATTCGACCGGCTCAACCCCCGGGCGGACAAAGGCCTGGAAGGCCGCAACGCCAGCCTCTCCAAGTCCTTTGGCGGGGACGACGGTCGCGGCCGGAGCCCAAACGAAAGCAAGGCAGACCAACAACGCCGCGAGCCCGAACCGCCATAAGCGCGAGGGTCGAACTGCATCGGGCGCGTCAGCCCTGGCCGAAAATCGCGAAGCGTCCACAAGCGTGGGCGAGGCCTGTTGCGTCGGCGGTTCGCGAGACGGTTTGCCGCCGACCGCCGCCGGCCGTTGAGCCTTGCTCGGATTTTCGTTCTGATGACGAACGATGCTGATCGAAAAGGCTCTCGCCCCCTCACTGTTGAAGGCGGTGCGAATCGCGCTGTTTTGTGCTCGCCAGAGCGTGGCGCGGCGCGCCAGTGCGGGATCGCGCCCCATCTGCTCCTCGAACGCCTGACGTCCGTCAGGCTCAAGGCAGTCGTCCACGTAGGCGTGGAGATCCGTGAAGCGCCAAGCCTCCATCACTTGACGACGCGCAAATGCGGAACCGTCCTTGGCGGCGCCGCTGGAAGTGGGCAGGTCAAGGCCGCAACCCGCTCGCGGGCCTTCGTCAGTCGCGCGATCAGCGTGGCCAGCGAGATATCAAGGGCCGAAGCCGCCTCCTGATGGGTGAAACCGCCCAAAACGACGATCAACAGCGGCTCTCTGAGCTCCAAAGGAAGCGCGCGGACGGCCGCCGCGACGCCAATCTCGCAGCCGCGGGTTTTGCGGCGGGCGCTTTCCGCATTTTCGTCCCACGCCGGCTCGCCATCGTCGAGGGCAAGGCGGCGAACATGTCGGCGATGAAGTCGAACAAATTGGCCAAACGCGCGCACGCGCGCATGGTCGCGAGCCGCCCCGTCTGCGTCGCCTCGAACGCCCGCGCCCACCGCTTCGAACGAAGCCTGTCTGAACAGCCGATCAACAAGCGCGGCCGCAGAAGTCTGATCAAGCACGAGCCTGTCATCGCGCGTCAGCGCCACCCCGAACTGGCGCAGGTCAGACAGGTCGGCCAGACTGTCGCTTAACGGCCGCACTACGGTCACCGAGAGTTTGCGTGAGCCTCAACAAGCGTTAACGCACCCTAACAATTCTAGCCTGAAGATGCCCAGGTTCCAAGCACGTGTGCAAGCAAACCCACACATTTTGTGACGGCTGACGAGAGCCCTGTCCTTCCCATGCGCGTTCAGCGAGGCTAAACCCGAGCCGCGGACGCTGTAATGGTCACCGTCCAAGACGAGTGAGGCCTTGATGGAGCAAACCCTGCCGGTCGACGCAACCGTGGGCGTCATGCGCGGGATGCGCGGGGTCGTCTTGGGCCTTGCGAACAATCGCTCGATTGCATGGGGCATCGCCAAAGCCGCCCACGCCGCGGGGGCCGAATTGGCGTTCACGTTTCAGGGCGAGGCGCTGGAAAAGCGGGTGCGACCGCTGGCGAAAGAATTGGGCGGCCACGTACTCGGCCATTGCGACGTCACGGAGGGCGCCTCGATTGACGCGGTGTTCGCGGAAGCCGGAAAGTTGTGGGGCGGCGTCGATTTTGTCGTCCATTGCATCGCATTTTCCGACAAGGATCAGCTTACGGGCCGTTATGTCGACACGACGGAAGACAATTTCACCAAGTCGCTCGCCGTCTCCTGCTATTCATTCACCGCCGTCGCCCAGCGCGCCGAGAAGCTGATGACCAACGGCGGCTCCATGCTGACGCTCACCTACTATGGCGCAGAAAAGTGGATGCCGCACTATAACGTGATGGGCGTGGCCAAGGCGGCGCTCGAGGCCAGCGTCCGCTATCTCGCGGCCGACTCTCGGCGAAAAGGGCATTCGCGTCAACGCGATCTCGGCCGGCCCGATCAAGACGCTCGCAGCCTCCGGCATCGGCGACTTCCGCTACATATTGCGGTGGAACGAGTACAACTCGCCCTTGCGGCGCACGGTCACGATCGAGGAGGTCGGCGACAGCGCGGTCTACCTTCTGTCGCCGATGGCGCGCGCGGTCACCGGCGAGATCCTGCATGTCGATGCGGGCTATCACGTTGTGGGCATGAAGAATCCGGCCGCCCCTGACCTGACGGTGGGGAAGGACTGAGCGCCGGCAGCTACGCGAGTTGCGCTCCGGTTCGTCGAGGCCTGGCCAAGAGGCCCCAGAGAGCCAGCGCGGCAATGGCCAGGTGCACGTAGGCGTTCTGAAGGAAAAGCGTCTGCGGGCCAAAATCCTTCATGAGGACCGAGGCGACCGCGGGCGCGGCGATCGCCGCCACGCAGTAGATGAACAGAAGCCCGACCGAGATGAAGATGAGGTCGTGGGGAGCGCCGTCGTCATTGGCGAGAGAAACCGCGAGCGTGTAGACGGAGTAGGTCGTCAGGCCGACCAGAAATCCGAGAACGAGCAGCCACGCGCCCGGCGCCGTTATCCCACTGAGGGCGACCTCGCACGCGGCGCCCGCGATCGTCACCGCCGCGATGACCAGCCGGCGGTCGACGCGGTCGGAGATCGCCGCGATCGGCAGGACGCCGAGCGCCGATCCCAGCACGATCGACGAGGTGAACAAGGGCGCCCCCGTCGGCGCCATGCCGATGCCGACGGCGAAAACCGGACCGAGCGCGAACAAGGCGCCGTTCGCCGCGCCCGCGGCCAACACCGCGAAACACGAGAGCGGCGCCACGCGCATAAGCCAGATCAGGCGGGGGCGCACGCTTCGCGGCTGGGCGGGCGGATCGACGCTCGTCATCGCCATCGGCACGATCGCGAGCGCGAGCAGGGCGCCGGCGACGGCAAAAGGGGAAAAGCCGCGCGCTCCGAGAGGCTTGAGGGCGAGCTGCCCCCTGCCGACGCCGCGAAGTTGGCGATCTGGTAGAGGGCGTAGAGCGCGCCGCGATTGGCGTTGGTCGCCTTGGCGTTGATCCACGCCTCGATGACGGCGTAGAGCCCCGCAAACACGAAGCCGATCAGCGCGCGGCAGGCGAGCCAGGTCCACGGGGACACGAGGACGGGCATGAGAATCACCGGAAACGATGGCCAGCGCGACAAACGCGGCAAAGGCCCTGATATGGCCGCCGCGGCGGATGATCGCCGGCGCGGCGAGCGTTCCCGTCAGCATTCCGGCGAAATAGACGGAGCCGAGGAGCCCGATGGTGAGGTCCGGGAAGCCCTCGATATGGGCTCTCAACGGCGTCACAAGACCGACCAGGCTGTTGCCGCCAATCAGCATCAGCACGGACAGGAGGAGGGCGGCGATCGAGGAGAAGGCTGTGGTCACGGGGGCGAATCAGCGTTGGCGCTTTGGGCTATCGTCTCACGCCGCGAGCCTCGGCGCGACGCCAATCCCGGGATGGACACGTTCGATGAAATGCCCGGCCGCCGGGAAAATCGGCGCCTTGGCCTTGAGCGCCGCACTGTATATAGAGCGCTTGCCTTGATAAGCGGCGGCCCCGCCGCGCGGCTGTTGCGTGGATCATGCTGAACCAACGTTGGACTCCCGAGAGCTGGCGCTTAAAACCGATTGCGCAGGCGCCGGTCTACTCCGACGGCGCGGCGCTGGCCGACGCGGAGCGCCAGCTCGCCGGCTATCCCGCCGCTGGTGTTCGCGGGCGAAGCGCGCAAGCTCAAGCGGGCGCTCGGCAAGGCCGCCGGCGGGGAAGCGTTCCTGCTGCAGGGCGGGGATTGCGCCGAGAGCTTCGGCGAGCATTCGGCCGACAACATCCGCGATTTCTTCCGGGTCTTTCTGCAGATGGCGGTGGTGATGACCTTCGCCGCCGCGTCGCCGATCGTGAAGGTCGGCCGCGTCGCCGGCCAGTTCGCCAAGCCGCGCTCGTCCGACTTGGAGACGATCGACGGCGTGACCCTGCCGGCCTATCGCGGCGACATCGTCAACGACATCGAGTTCACGGCCGCCGCGCGCGAGCCCGATCCGCGCCGGCAGCTCGAAGCCTATCGCCAGTCCGCGGCGACGCTCAACCTTTTGCGCGCCTTCGCCAATGGCGGCTATGCCAATCTCGAGAACGTCCACCGCTGGATGCTCGGGTTCGTCAAGGATAGCCCGCAATCTGAACGCTATCAGGAGCTCGCCGACCGGATCACCGAGACGCTCGGATTCATGCGCGCGATCGGGCTCGACGCCGAAGCGCATCAGGAACTGCGGTCCACGGATTTCTACACCTCGCACGAGGCGCTGCTGCTCGGCTACGAGCAGGCGATGACGCGGCTCGATTCCACCTCTGGCGACTATTACGCGACCTCCGGCCACATGATCTGGATCGGCGACCGGACCCGCCAGCTCGGCGGCGCTCACGTCGAATTCTGCCGGGGTTTGAAGAACCCGATCGGCCTCAAATGCGGCCCTTCGCTTAGCCCGGACGAACTCATGCGTTTGATCGAGGTGCTCGATCCCGAAGAGGAGCCGGGCCGGCTCACGCTGATCTGCCGTTTCGGCGCGGACAAGATCGACGCGGCGCTGCCGCCGCTCTTGCGCGCGGTCAAACGCCAAGGCCGCAAGCTCTTGTGGGTCTCCGACCCGATGCACGGCAATACGATCAAGACCTCGAGCGGCTACAAGACCAGGCCAATCGAACGCATCGCCCAGGAGGTGCGCAACTTCTTCGCCGCCTGCCGCGCCGAGGGCGTTTATGCTGGCGGCGTCCATCTGGAAATGACGGGCAAGAACGTCACCGAGTGCACCGGCGGCGCGCGCGCGATTTCGGAAGCGGACCTGCACGATCGGTATCACACCTATTGCGATCCGCGCCTCAATGCGGAGCAAGCGATCGAAATGGCCTTCATGGTCGCCGATCTTCTTGAAGATAGAGCGGCTCGCGGCGCCCGAACGGCCGGCTCGGGCGGCCGAGTGACGGCTCGTCCCTTGCGCGCGCCACCCCACCCCGGCCGGGGCCGCCGCACTGCGGGTCTGGCTTAGGGGGCGCGCGGTGCGGCTCTCCGAATACGCCGTCGGGCGGGACAACAATTTCACGCTGCTCCGCTTTGCCGCGGCCATGACGGTCCTGTTCGCCCATAGCGTCGCGGTGCTGGGACTTCCGCCGGAACGCGAGTTTTTCTTCAAGCGGCTCGGGTTTTCGCTCGGCGAAATGGGCCTCGACATGCTGTTCGTGACGAGCGGCTTTCTCGTGACGGCGAGCCTGGTCGTGCGGCAGGATCTGATCGCCTATCTCTGGGCGCGGATTTTGCGGGTCTATCCGGGCATGTGGGTCATGCTCGTCCTGACCGTGTTCGTTCTCGCGCCCGCGCTGACGACGCTGCCGCGCCACGACTATTACACCTCGCCCTTGACGTGGGAATATTTCCGCAAATGCGCGACGCTCCTCGGCGGCGTGCGCTATTCGCTGCCGGGCGTGTTCGACACCGTGCCGCTCAAAGGCGAGTTCAACGGCTCGTTGTGGACGATGCCGGTCGAAGTGCGGATGTATCTCTATCTCGCCGCCATCTATGTCGCGCTTGCGGTCGCGCCTGCTCTGCGCATCAAGGCGATGCGCCTTGTCTTGCCGCTGTCGGCGGCCGTGCTGATCGCGATCGTCTTGAGCGCGCGGTTGACCGGAGGCGCGTATAACGGTGCGAACATTCGCATCTTCATGTTCCTGTACGGATCGAGCCTCTTCGTTTGGCGCGACCGGATCCCCGTCGGTCCCTGGCTGCTCGCCGGGATTCTCGCAGCGCTGGCGCTGGCCTCGTTCGACAAGACGATCTTCTTTGTCGTCTACGCCGCCTGCCTCGCGCCTCTGGTCCTTCATCTGGTCTATGTGCCCGGCGGTCGCATCCGGGCGTTCAACGATTGGGGCGACTATTCCTACGGGGTCTATATCTACGCTTTTCCGGTCCAGCAGACGTTGGCCTTTCTCTTCCCCGCCATGTCGCTGGCTGCGATGATGGCGTCTTCGGCGGTCGTTTCGGTGGCGATCGCGATCGTGTCGTGGAAGCTGATCGAGGAGCGGGCGCTCGCCAGGAAAGGCGATTTTGCAGATGCGACTTCGCGAGCCTTCAATCTCGGGCTGGCGAAGATCGCGAGCGCCCGGCGGTGATCGAACAAAGACTGGTGCCGCTTTTGCGATCCTCGCGTAAGTGGCCTTGCGCCAACAATTGTTGCATTGTCCCAAGTCGGGCGAGATAGACTAGGCTCAGGACCTATTAAATTTCTTGCATAGGGTTGGATTGGCTGATTCCTAGGCGAGGCGAGGAGGCTTCGCCATGGCTGATTTGTTTTTGCTTTCTGAAGCGCAGATGCGCCGGATCGAGGGGTTTTTTCCGCTGTCGCACGGCATCGCGCGGGTGGACGACCGGCGGATTGTGAGCGCCATCGTGTTCGTGATCAGGAATGGGCTTCGCTGGCGTGACGCCCCGGGGGAATATGGCCCGCACAAGACGATCTATAACCGGTTCATCCGCTGGAGCCGGCTGGGGTATAGGCTTGCGAGCTTGACGCGGGCGTCGGCGGTTTTGAATTGCCAATCCGCCTTGGCGTGCAGGGTGTTGCGGCGCTTTTGCCAGGCGGCGACTTCGGCGACCAGATCCGTCTTGTCGCAGATGCGGCGATCGAGGCATTGGGTCGAGAGGACGGCGAGCTCGGATTCGGCCATGTCGAGCCAGCTTCCGTGCTTGGGCGTGTAATAGCCATTCGAATCGTTCGACGAGGCGGCGCGCTTCGGCGGCGGGAAAAGCTTCGTAGAGCGACGCAGCCGTGTGCGTGCTGAGAGTGTCCTGCACCAGAACGATCTTGTCGGCGCCGGGAAAATGCATGTCGGACAAATCCTTGAGCGCGTGGGCGTAATCGGTCGCCCGCGCGCCGGTCGGTGACCTTCACGCGCCGCCAGCCTTCGAGCGGCGCGAACATCATGAACAGACTAGCCACGCCATTGCGCTCGTATTCGTAGTCGTAGCGCTCCGGTTGTCCTGGCGCTCTGGTTGTCCTGGCGCTCCGGTTGTCCTGGCGTGGCCGCGATCGGCGCGCGCCTGTCGACGATGAGTTGCTTCGAGGTTTCATCGAGGCATACGAGGGGGCGCTTGGGATCGTGCGGCCTCTGGTAGACTTCCAGCACGTCTTCCATGTTGGCGACGAAGGCGGCGCTGGCCTCGGGCGCGATCACCCATTGGGGCTTGCGATGGGGCTGGAGAATGTTTTTTGAGCGTCCGCCCGATCGTGTTGTCACTGACGCTCCCGACGATCTGCAACTCGACGACTTTCTCCTCCAAAAGACGCAGCGTCCATCTGGCCTGGCCGGCCGGGGCCGGTCCGCAAGCCAGAGCGATCAGCTTGGCTTCCGCGGCGCCGTCGAAAATCCGGCGCGGGGCCGATTTGGGATTGTACTTGCGCGTCAGGACGGCTTCGAAGCCTTCCACGACAAGGCGCCGTCGCGTTCGCTCGATCGTCGGGATGCTGGTGTCCAGCGCCTCGGCGATCCGGCTGTCGCTCCATCCCTCGCCGGCCTCCGACACGTCCGCTTTCAGAAGGATGCGAGCTTTCGTCAGCAAATGCGCGGCGCGCTTGCCCCTGCGGATAAAGTCGGCGAGCCGGGCGCGCTCCTCTTCGCTCAGCCGATTCCGACGAAGCCGCCCGGGTGTAACGGGATAATGCCGCCCGGGATCCTGAATGATGCCGCCCGGGTGTAACGGAATGATGCCGCCCGGGACGCGAGCCTCGCTGGCCGATGGATAGTTGTCACCGGCCTGTGGTGTTGGGTCAAGCCTTCCTCGATTGCTTTGCTTGGGTCCGACGCAGGCTTTCGCCGGCGAGTTCGATGCGATGAGCGTTGTGGACGAGACGGTCCAGGATGGCGTCGGCGTAGGTCGGATCGCCGATGATTTCGTGCCAACGGTCGATCGGAAGCTGGGATGTGATCACTGAGGAGCGGCGTCCATAGCGCTGTTCGAGGATTTCCAGGAGATCATGGCGCGCGGCGGCGTCGAGCGGCTCAAGCCCCCAATCATCGAGGATGAGAAGGTCGGCTCGGCCAAGGTTGCGTAAGATGCGGGCATGGCGCCCGTCCCCGCGCGCCAGCGCGAGATCCTCGACCATACGGGGCGCCGGCTGATAAATAACCGACCGATTGTCGCGACAGGCTTTGTGGCCAAGCGCTGAGGCCAGCCAACTTTTGCCGACGCCTGTCGGACCGACGAGAACCAAATTGTCGTGGGCGTTGATCCACTCGCCCTCGACAAGCCTTTGGAACATCGCGCGGTCAAGACCGCGGGGGCTTCGGTCATCGACATCCTCGACGCTTGCCTGCTGGCGCAATTTGGCGACGCGCAGCCGCGCCGCGAAGCGCTTGTCCTGCCGCCAGGACGCCTCGCGATCGAGCAGAAGCCCGAGCCATTCGTGATGGCCGAGCCCGTCGGCTTGGCCATTGGCGGCGATTTCGACGAAGGCCTTGGCCATTCCATGCAGGCCAAGGGCGTTGAGTTGATCGAGGGTGGGATGTTTGAGCAAGTCGTCTCTCCTAATTGTAGTAGCGCGGCCCACGGATGTTGGCATGCAGGATCGGCGTTCCGTCCGCGGTGCGCTGGCGCGCAGGACGCCGGTCAAGGTTGTTGTCGAGGATGGATTTGACCGAGCCGTAGGTCCGGGCGCCGATGTCGATGGCGCGTTCGGCGGCGGCTTCCAGACGCTCGGCGCCGTGGGGACCCGCGAGCCGGACGATGCCCAGACAGGCGCGAAAGCCCTGCTCGGGATGCGGTCGCGCCTCAAGGATCAGTTCGCACAGTGGCGCCGTGGCCGGTCCGATCAGGCGCGCGTCGGCGCGGATGCGCTCGATCGTCCAGCCGGCATAGCGCCGATGGCTGGACGGCATGTGTTCGGAGACGGTGGTGTGCTTGTGGTTGGCGCTGGCGCGCACATGCGCGGCAATCCGCTCGCCCTTGAGGAAAATCTCAACGGTCCGCACCGTCAGCCGCGCGTCGACCTCGGTGCGGACGAAACGATGGGGCACGCTGTAATAATGGGCGGCGACCTCGACGGGATCGTCGATGCCGACGCGGCATGTCCGCCATTCCGAGAACTCGTATGGCTCGGCCGGTAGGGACCTCAGCGATGGCCGATCGACCGCCTCCAGCAATTGCCGGCGCGTTGCGCCGAGCCGGCGGATCGGCCGCTGTTCATTGAGATGCGTCATGAGATCGGCGATCGCCGCGTTGACGTCCGCCAGGCCGTAAAAGGTTCGGTGACGCAGCCGCCCGAGCAGCCATCGCTCGACGATGAGCACGGCCTGCTCAACCTTCGCTTTGTCCCGGGGCCGCCGCGGCCGCGCCGGCAAAATGGCGGCGCCGTAATGCGCCGCCATTTCGGCATAGGTCCGATTGACCTGAGGATCGTAAAGGCAGGCCTTGATGACGGCGGTCTTCGTATTGTCCGCAACGAGCAATTGCGGGACGCCGCCGATCGCCTCAAGCGCGCGCACATGAGCGTCGATCCAGTCGGGGAGCGCCTGCGTCCAGCTCGCGTGCGCAAAGGTGAAGCTCGAGGCGCCGAGCACGGCGACGAAGATCTGCGCCATGCGGATTTCCCCGGTGAGCCGGTCAACGACCACCGGGACCCCGTCGCCTGCGTAATCGACGAACAACCGCTCGCCCGCCGCGTGCGTCTGCCGCATCGTCGGCGACAGCTTCGCTTCAAAACCGCGATAGAGTTCGCAAAACCGCGAATAGCTGTAGCCGCCAGGGTTGGCCGCGATATATTCGTCCCAGACGATCAGCAGAGTGACGGGCTTGCGCTTCAACTCCCGATGGACCGTGGGCCAATCCGGCTCGGCGTGGCGGCGGTGTCCCCGCTTGCTTCTGCGATTGGCGTAAAGCGCCGCCTCCAGGTCGGCGTCGCCGATCCCCTCCGCCAACGGCCAAGAAAGCCCAGCGCTGTCCAAACGACTCAACGTCTCTCGAACCGTCGAAGGCGCGAGGCCAAGACGCCGCGCGATCTCGCGCGTCGGCAGGCTGGCTGAAAACTTCAGACGAATGATCTCGCGCGCCTGGCGCATCGAAACTCTTTCCGCTGGCATCGATCGCTCCCTTGGATTGCCAAAGGAGCGACCCTAATCAGGCCAGCGGAGGCGCTCGTCGCCGTCAAAAACCCCGGGCGGCATCATTCCGTTCCGGTGGGCGGCATCATCTCGTTACGACGGGCGACATCATTCCGTTACGACGGGCGACATCATCTCGTTTTGGTGGGCGGATTCACCAGGAATCAGCAGTTCACTGTTCCCGCGCTGCGCGACAAACGAGCCTCGACCCGTGCTGCAGCAGATATGAATTCCTGGTTGGCCAATCGTGGACATAGTCGCCCTCTGGATCGAACAAGCAGACCTGATAGTCGCCTTCGACAATGCGCTCCAGCAACTCCGTGGCGACCGTCGATTTGCCGCTGCCCGAAGAGCCGCAGTGGGTCCCCGCCGCGATCTTCCCCGAATTCTCGCTCGAACTCTCCGAAGACCGTCACAGTTCCTACTTCAGCAGCAAAGGGCGCTTAGCCGGCCGCGCGTTAAAAGGGAACAACATGCCCTGTTCCGGGTTTGAATTGGTTGCGGTGCGTCGCGGCCTGACGCCCACCTCTTATTCAGCGCGAGCGGAACAAGAATATGGCGGAGCGCCGGAGCATATGGCCACTTTTGGTCTGTGGGGGCCTGGCTGCGATTGCGGCCCTGAGCCGCAAAGAAACGGAGCCGACACCCGAGAACGATCGCGACGATGGGGTCGGCAAGCTGTACCGCACAATCTATCCTGCGCCCGACGAGACGCGCAGAATCGGCGGCGGCTCTCGGCCGGCGACACAGGTCGATCCCGACAAGAGGCCAAGGGAGCAATTCGAGAACGACCAGCCGATTTCCGCCCAGCTCGCGCCGAGCGAAGGAGGTGGGCAGGGGACGACACGCGGTGGCGCCGTGGCGCATTCCCTGGGCGGGGTGGAAGGACATCTTCTGGCGTGTCTATGCGAGCATCAATGACAACCGATTGCTCTCCGTCGCGGGTGGCGTTGTCTTCTATTCGCTGCTGGCGATCTTTCCGGCCATCGCGGCGTTCGTCTCGCTCTACGGATTGATTGCCGACGCCTCGACGATTGATGCGCATCTTTCGCTGGTCTCTGGCGTTTTGCCCGCCGGCGCCGTCGACCTGCTCCATGAGCAGATCACGAAGCTCACAGCAAACGGCGATGCGAAGCTCAGTTTCGGATTTATCACCGGCCTCGCCGTGGCCCTTTGGAGCGCCAACGCCGGAATGAAGGCGATCATCGACGCGCTCAACGTCGTCTACGACGAGAAGGAAAAACGAAGCTTCGTGAAACTGACCCTCGTCTCCCTTCTTTTCACCTTTATCGCGCATGCTCTCGCTTATGGTGGCGCTCGCCGCCTTGGTCGTTGCTCCAATCGTCTTTTCCACCCTCGGCCTGTCCTCCTCTCTCTTGAGCGTTGCAATCGCGGCGCTGCGCTGGCCGATGCTGTTGATCCTGGCGGCGGTCGCCTTGGCCGCGATCTATCGCTATGGGCCGAGCCGGAAAGAAGCGCGTTGGCGATGGCTTTCGGTCGGAAGCGCCGCGGCCGCCATCGGGTGGATGCTCAGCTCGGTTCTCTTCTCCTGGTACATCGCCAATTTCGGCGCCTACAACGCAACCTACGGCTCGCTCGGCGCCGCCGTTGGCATGATGATGTGGATGTGGATCTCCGCCATCGTCATCTTGCTCGGCGCCGAGCTTAACGCGGAGATCGAGCATCAGACCGCGCGGGATTCAACGACCGGATCCGAAAAGCCGCTGGGCGAGCGAGGCGCGGTGATGGCCGACACAATCGGCGCCGCGCGCTAGAGGTCCGGTCGCGACGGATAGGAGGTCGCGCCGCGGGCTCTTTGTCGTCAGCGGACGCGAGCCTTGCCCCGGCATTGTTATACCGAGTCGGCGCCGGGGCTTTCATCACACCGGACCGGTTTGAAATAGGGTTCTGGTCGGACACAGAAATCCCGACGAAAGCGCCGGATCGTCTAACACGCTGCGCCCATAAAATTGACAGACAGCCGCGTGAAGGGGAGAACGCACGATTCGCGAGCCGCGGGGGTGAGCCTACGCGCCTCGTTCTCGCCTCACATTTTGGTTGTTGGATGGCAACCAACGAAGCGAGTCTCCGAATAGGTTTGAAGAATGGACAAAGCGACATCTCGCGCAGTTTCGTCAACTGACCACGGGTCGAACGTCGAGGCCACGAGCAATTCCCATCAAGTCTTCGCCATCGGTGCAGCGAGTTCGCTAATGGAGTCCGCGCCCCTGGTCCTCAAACATGGCGACGAATTCGGTGTCTTCGACAAGAAAGGCGACATATCGGTTGGCCGCGCAACTGCGCAGGGACTCTACTATCGGGACACCCGGCATCTCTCTACTTTCGCCGTCACCCTCTACGGCGCACGACCGATCCTGCTCAGTTCAAACTTGCGGGACGACAACGCCACAATGACGTGCGACCTCTCGAACCCTGCCATTTACGACGCCGAGGGACAGCTTCGTCTCGAGCATGATCGCCTTCATCTCCGGCGCTCGCGATTTCTATGGAACGCTGCCTGCTTCGAGCGCCTGAGCATTTGTAATTTCGACGATCGACCGCATCGCATCCTGCTCGGAATCAGCTTCTCGGCCGATTTCGCCGACTTGTTCGAGGTCCGCGGGTCGCGCCGAGAGCGCCATGGTCAGATGATCACGCCAAGACTGACGAGCTCAGAAGTGATGCTCAGCTATTTTGGGCTTGATGATCGGAAAAGGACGACGACGCTTCGCTTCGATCCCGAGCCCCAACGGCTCGGACCAAGCGAGGCGATCTATGAGCTCGATCTGGCGCCAGGCGAGCGCCAGTCGCTTTTCGTCGAAGTGGACTGCCGCGAACCGGCGCGAGCGCCGGCGCCGCCGCGCGCGTTCTTCACCGCGCTCAGGGATTCTCGTCGGGCGCTGCGATCGGCAGCCTCGCAGGCCGCTTCGATTGAAACCTCCAATCACATCTTTAACGAGGCAGCCCGCCGAAGCGTCGCCGATCTGTACATGCTGAAGACTGACTTGCCCGAAGGCCCCTATCCTTACGCCGGCATTCCCTGGTTTAGCGCGATATTCGGGCGGGATGGGATCATCACCGCGCTCGAGACTTTGTGGCTCGACCCTTCGATCGCCCGAGGCGTTCTCAGGCGCCTGGCCGCGATGCAGGCCGTCGATATCGACCCGGTCGCGGACGCGGAGCCCGGCAAGATCCTGCATGAGGCGCGCCATGGTGAGATGGCGGCTCTCGGAGAGGTGCCTTTCGGGCGCTACTACGGCAGCATTGACGCAACGCCGCTTTTCGTTGTGCTGGCGGGAGCCTATCTCGAGCGGACCGGCGATCTCGAGACGATCGGTCAGCTGTGGTCGCACATCTGCTCGGCGCTCGAATGGATCGAACGCTTCGGCGATCGCGATGGCGATGGTTTCGTCGAATATGCAAGGCAAAACGACAAGGGTCTCGTCAACCAGGGATGGAAAGACAGCCGAGACTCCATTTTTCACGAAGATGGGACGCTGGCGAAAGGTCCGATCGCTCTGGTCGAGGTTCAGGCCTACGTCTATGCAGCCTGGCGAGCCGCTCAAGGAATCGCGTGCCGGCTTGAACATGAAACGCAAGCAAACGAATTCGCTGCAAAGGCGAATGCGATGCGGCGACGCTTCGACGACCACTTCTTCGACGAGGCGCTTGGAACCTACGTTTTGGCGCTCGACGGCGACAAGCGGCGTTGCCGGGTCCGAACTTCCAATGCCGGCCATGCGCTGTTCGCAGGCATTGCCTATCCGGAACGGGCATCGTCGGTCGTAGGCGCCTTGATGGGAAGCGCCGGCTTCTGTGGCTGGGGCGTTCGAACCGTCGCGGCGACCGAAGCTCGCTATAATCCCATGAGCTATCACAACGGATCAGTTTGGCCGCACGACAATGCGCTGATCGCTGCGGGCATGGCGCGCTACGGGTTTCGACATGAAGCCGCGCGAATCTTTGAGGGTCTGTTCGATGCCTCGACCTATGTCGAATTCAGACGTCTGCCCGAGCTTTTTTGCGGATTTCCTCGCCAACAAACACGAGGACCGACCTTTTATCCCGTTGCCTGCATCCCTCAGGCTTGGTCCGCCGCCGCTGCGCTCTATCTTGTCCAGTCCTGCATCGGCTTAAGCTTCGAGCCAGAGGCGCGCCGCATCACGTTCACCGAACCCGTGCTGCCGCGCTTTCTTGACGAAATTGTCTTGCGCGGCCTGACGGTGGACGGTCGAAAGGCCAACGTTGCGCTGCGCCGATCAAATCGCCATGTCGTCGTAGACGTGCTCGACAAGGACGAATCGATCGGCGTCGTTACAAGCAGCTGACCGCGGTTCGCAGGCGTCACTCCGCAGGGACCACGCTGGCAGTTTCCGCCCCGAGTTTGACCAGAATAGGTTGGTGACCGCGCTGAGAGCGGGGAACGAGATTTTGCGTAAACCCGTTCCGTCGCGGTTCGCGCCGATGCGCCTCTTCCGCGTTGGCGAGCGAGCGGTAGACTTGCACATATTCCCGAGCCACGCGGCCGATATCGAAGCGGCGTTCGAAAGCTTCTCGAACCCGGGCGCGGTCGAGTTCAGGAATGCGCTTAACTGCGGCGATGGCTTGGGGCACGTCCTCGACGAGGTAGCCGGACACGCCGGCGTCGATGACTTCTGGCGCGGAACCGCGCCGGAAAGCGATCACGGGAGCGCCGCAGGCCATGGCTTCGATCATGACCAGCCCGAATGGCTCTGGCCAATCAATCGGAAAAAGCAGGGCGTCCGCGTTTCCTAAGAAGTCCGCCTTGTCCCTGTCGCCAATTTCGCCGACGTATTCGACATTCGGGGAGGAAGCGACCATGGGCTCGATCACATTCGTCCAATAGGCTTGGTCGACCTTGTCGATCTTCGCCGCGATCTTCAGTTGGACGCCCGCGCCGACGGCGATTTCAATCGCGCGATCGGGCCGCTTCTCCGGGGAGATCCGGCCAAGAAACGCCACATACCCCCCTTTCGGGGCGGGATTGAAGGGAAGCAGGTCGCGCGGAAGACCATGATGGACCGTGCCGGCCCATTTCACCGGCGGCATCGGCAGACGCTGGTCATTCGAAATCGACACCAAAGGGAATCCAGGAAACGCTGCGTGCACCCTTCGCAGTTCTGGGAGGTCGAGCCGCCCATGCATTGTCGTGATGGTTCGGCCGGTGAAGTCGGTCGCTAGTGGATAGTGGAGAACGTCCACGTGAAAGTGCAGGATGTCGAACTCCGGGGCCATCCTGCGGACTTTGTCGAGCATAATGAGATGATCCGGAATGGGATCAGTCACGGTCGAATTGAGACGGAGAGCCCGTTCGCAGCACACCTCAAGTCGAGCGGAGGTGATCGAGTTGCCGCTGGCGAACAAGGTCACATCATGGCCTTGACGGACCAGTTCCTCGGTAAGATAGGAGACGACTCGTTCGGTTCCCCCGTATAATTGAGGTGGGCAGCTTTCCATCAGTGGAGATATCTGGGCGATCTTCATTGAGTTCCCGGGGCTTGCAACTATGCGTGCAGCTTAAACTTCACAGGAGGGCGACTCGTTCCATGTAAAACGACTGGCCCTCGCTGCGGGTCTCGACGCGCCTCGACTTGCCAGGCGGCGCCCCGGTGGGGCAACGCCACTATCTCAAGCGCCGCTATCTCGAGGCGGCTGTTGACGGCGCGCTCGTCGCCGCGATAAGCGCTCCCAATAGAAACCCTCAGCCCGGTCCCAAACTTCGATTATGAGGCTCGCTTGGTGACGCGCTTAGGCGCTCGTGCCGGCCATGTCTCCGCGACTGCGGCGCCCGTCGTTTTGGCGGGAGACCACAACGCGGCGCCAACAGAGGCTTGGTTGTCTCGCGCCGAAACGTCGCAGTGGCGGGTTTGCGCGACGCACCGTTCGTTCGCGACGACTTGCCGAACGGGTCATCGACGGTCCCGCGACGGACGAAACGCGCCAGAAGCAGCGCTTCTAGAAGCGGGGCTCATGAACCCCGTCAGTTTGACGCGACCTTCGTGTATAGGTTGCTACTACTCCGCGTCGTGCTGATCGCCTTTCCCCGCACGAACACGCCTCATCTCCTTCACAAAGCTGCCGCGCTCAGGCACCAGCATGCGCCCAAGCGTGATGAACTTGTGCCTCTGCGCATCTCCAAGGCTCGAGTACAATGGCTTGGCAGCCTCGACGATCTTCTCCAGATTTGCCCGGCTCTGCGCGATGCGGTCCGCCTTCGCAGTCAAGCGGTCCATCGGCGACAAGTGGCCGCCCTGCTCCTTTTGCAAAGCGAGAAGGCGCGCGTTGGCCCCGTCCTTGACTGCGGATTCAAACGGCCCCCAAAACTCTTCCTGGTCGGCGTTCAGCCGGAGACTGGTCTTCATGCCCTTGAGCTGGGCGTTAGTCGCCGCCTCAGCCCAGTGCTGCACGAGTTCGGCATGCGTGGGTTGCTGATCGCCCTGCGCCGCGGCGGTGATGGCGAAACCGGAAGCGGAGAGGGCGGCTGCGGCCGCCGCGGCCGCAAGCGTCTCAAGGAGAGTGCGTTTCATGACGACGCCTCGTCGGTAGGGCGTTCCTTCCTAGAACGATGACATGCGAGGTTCAAGCGCGGGTGTTTATGGGAACGTCTGCGTCGTAGCCGCAATTGTGACCGCTCCGCCTTCGCGAGGGTCAGTACCTTCGCTGGATGATGGCGCGGCCGCGACCATGAACCTCACGGCGTTTCGCGATCATCGGGAGCGACGCTTCCGAAAGACCGTCGATATATGCGGGCGGAGCGCATCCTACCGCGTGCAGCATTATCCCCCTGCGGGCAGAAGGGGATATAGCGATCACACGTGAGAGCCGCAGTTTGGACACCACCTTCAACGGATTTGGATACGGGTAGAAGTTTCACGCGGCCGTTGCGGGTGTATCGGAACCACCAATGCCTGAAGTGCGCAACCCACGCGCCGCGCAGTCTCACTTAACAAATCCGGCCGGCTGCAACGCCTTACTGGCGGCAATGGCGGCGGGACCGGCGGAACGGGAACCGTCACTGGCGCGGCGGGGGGCGCGGCTTCCTCGATCCTGAGCATATCGGGCGTCAAACGCGTTTATGCACAGAGTTCGACCGCGAACGGCGGTGCGGGCGGCGCGGGGACGGGCGCGGGTGGAGTAGATTTTTAGTCCCGGCATTTGCTGGGGCGGGTTGATCGTGAATCTGTGGGGCTGTGAAGTCCAGGCTTTGCAGATGAACTCGTGGGGGGTGAGGCCTTTGAGGGTCTTGAGCCTTCGGGCGAAGTTGTAGGCGTCGACGAAGTCTTGCAGGTGGGTTCGCAGCTGGTCGTGGGTCTCATAGAAGCAGCGTTTGACGGTCGCGTCCTTGATGGTGCGGTTCATGCGTTCGACCTGGCCATTATCCGGTATGTGATCCGTCGGCGCCTCTGCTGTCCGCCTGTTTCCGAAAGGGAGACGGCGATATGGTGAGCCCATCCTGGACACGGGGCGCCGGGAGCACGAAGGTGCGGGCAGGCCGTCGATAGACAGTGGGCTGAGAGCCCGAGCTCGTTACATGGCCGCCCCTTGCGACTTTCCCGGATGCGCCGTGAGCGCGGATCAGTAGATGTCGTGTTGCCCGCCAGCTCCCGCCCTGAACGAACAGAGACGGAGGAGCAACCATGCGGATCATTGGTCTGGATATCCACCGCGCCTTCGCCGAGGCGGTGGCCTGGGACGACGGCAAGCTCAAACGACTGGGGCGCGTCGACATGCGCCGGCCTCTTCTCGAGGCTTTCGCAAAGAAGCTTTCGAAGGAGGACGTGGTCGTCGTCGAAGCGACCGGCAACGCGGCCTCGGTCGCTGCGGTGATCGCGCCGCACGTCAAGAAAGTCGTGATCGCAAACCCGAAGCAGGTGCGCGTCATCGCTCATGCGAAGATCAAGACCGATACGATCGACGCCAGCGTCCTCGCCCAACTCTATGCAAGCGGCTTTCTGCCGGAAGTCTGGATACCCGATGAGCCGACGCAGGCGCTTCGCCGGCAGGTGACCCGGCGCAACCAGATCGTCCGGCAGCGGTCGCGCTTGAAGAACATCATCCAGTCGATCCTGCATAGCCATCTGATCCCGTCCTGCCCGCACGCCGATCTGTGCGGGGCCAGCGGGCGGACATGGCTTTTTCACCAGGTCTTGCCGGAGGACGAACGGCTCGCCGTCGAACGGCATCTGCGCGAGTTCGACCGGCTCGGCGATGACCTCAAGGTCATCGAGCGTGACCTTGCCCGTTCAGCGTTAGGGGACGAGGGCGTCAAGCGCCTGATGACAATCCCAGGGGTCGATATGGTGGTGGCGCTCGCCATCGTGGCCGCGATCGGCGACGTGGGACGCTTCGAGCAGTCGCAGAAGCTGGTCAGCTATCTCGGCCTCAACCCGAGCGTCAGACAGTCAGGTCCCGGACCGGCTTATCACGGCCGGATCACCAAGCAGGGCCGTGGCCACGCGCGCGGCATGCTCGTCGAGGCAGCCTGGGCGGCAGCGCGAGCGCCGGGTCCGTTGCGTGCGTTCTTCCTGCGAGTTCGCGCCCGCCGCGGTCAGCATGTCGCCGCTGTCGCGACGGCCCGTAAGCTCGCGGTGCTCATCTGGCATCTGCTGAGCAAAAGTGAAAGCTACGTTTGGGCCAGGCCGGCGCTGCACGCCAGGAAGCTGCGCGATTTGGAGCTGAAGGCGGGTTATAAAGCCGAACGCGGCCAAAGAGGCGCAGCTCACGCTTACAATATCAAGAGCCATCGCGATCAGGAGCGCAGGTGGGTCGAGCAAGCCGAGACGGCGTACGCGCGCTTCGTCGCCGGTTGGAATCCGCGTGGTCCCAAGCAGGCGCGCACGGGCGCCGCAACCGAGGGGCGACGATGAAGGCTGCGCGGCAGGGCTTGCGCCTCGCGCCCTGCTCTTCGCCACGCGGTCGCCCGTGCGCGAGAGGAAAATAACTCGGATCCAGCAAAAAAACACTTGTCGATCACATCAGTGGTCCATGGGTGCGTGGGCTTGGTCAGCCGATGATCGATATCGTTCTGACCGCAAGCGTATTCGAAGGCGTGCGCCCAAACGGGCTCTCCGGCGTCGAGGGCGGCCTTGATGTCGGGCGCAGCCGAACTTGTATTGCCTGGCGTGGTGAAGTGGGTTCCGTTGTCGGTGAGGACGGTGTGGACCTTGTAGGGGACGGCGGCGATCAGGCGACGCAGCAAGTCCCCCGCGGTGCGGCGCGCGACCTTTTCGTGCAGTTCGACGAAGGCGAACTTCGACGTCCGATCGATGGCAACGATGAGGGAGAGTTTGCCTTGCGCAGTTCGGACCTCGGCGATGTC
>CAWDKC010000010.1:0-130783 GCA_963802615.1 uncultured Alphaproteobacteria bacterium | reverse complement strand
CGATCACAAGCTCGTGAACAGCGCTCCCATCACCTCGCAGTTCGTCCCGTGTTCACCTAAGGTTTCCCGTCGCCCGTAAGCTCCCGGTTGGTTGGCCCACGGGCGCTGACAACCTCAGCGTAGCGGTCGCGGATGATCGCCATTTTGGCAATCCCCGTCATCGCTGAACCCGCGTCGAGATTGAGCCGGGATCCGGCGATTTGATCGGCGTGCGAGGCGTCGCGACGCGCGTCATTCGGCGTGTGGCCGTGGACGACGAAGAAGCCGCTAAAGCCGGCCGTCCCCGGGCGATGGTCCAGGAAGGGCCGGCGCACCCAGGCCCAGTGACGATCTTCGTCGAGCTTGGCGAGCGGCGTGTCCCAGGGTGCGGCAAGAAAAGTGTCGAGTTCGACCTGCGGGTTCACGCCAGCATGGACGAACAGAACTTGGCCGGAGCGCCAGCTTGGCCTTAAGGACGAGAGCCAGGCGCGCGATGCGTGGGGGAAGCGACGCACGCGCCTCGATCAGCAGACCGTCGAGATAATCGGGCGGCTCCTGCGTCTTCACAAACTCCGCCGTCGTGCGATCGCCGCCATTGGCGAGCCAAGTGTCGAACGCGTCAATCGCATCGTCCCAAGGCGTCTCGGGATCGAGCGCGAGCCGCATCATCGTCTCGTGGTTGCCCATGAGCGCGATCGCCTCATCGGCGCCGACGCGCGCTTTCGCAGCCATCGCAAGATCGATCGCGCCGAGACTGTCGTATCCGCGATCGACGAAATCGCCGAGAAAGACGATCGTGCGCTTGTCGCGCAGCTTGGGCTCCCGCGCCGCCTCGTCGATGAGCGCGGCGAGAAGATCGCTGCGCCCGTGAATGTCGCCGATGGCGAAAACTTCCGCCTCCGGGCTTACGCCCAGCGGCAGCGAAAATCCTCGACGCTCGACGACCACGGACATGAGACGGCACCCGGCGCAACAGGGACGGCCGGCAAGCATTGCACGGCGGCGCCCGCGCAGGCTAGGATCGCGCCCATGTTCCTTACGTTTTTCGCCGGTCTGCGTCAGGCGCATGTGCCAGCGACGCCGCGCGAATATCTCGACCTCATGCGCGCGCTCGAAGGCGATCTGGCTGCGCATGTCGGTCGACGAATTCTATCGCCTCGCGCGCGCGCTCCTGGTCAAGGACGAGCGCAATCTTGACAGGTTCGACGTCGTCTTCGCCGCTGCGTTCAAGGGCGTGCTCAGCGTCGCCGCCGCGGTTGAGGCCCAGGACCTGCCGGAGGAATGGCTGCGCCGAATGATGGAGCGCTATCTCAGTCCGGAGGAGCGGGCTCAGATCGAGAAGCTCGGGTTCGACAGGCTGATGGAGACGCTGCGCCAGCGCCTCGCCGAGCAGAAGGGCCGCCATCAGGGCGGCTCGAAATGGATCGGCACGGGCGGGACGTCGCCGTTCGGCGCCTATGGCGACAATCCGGAGGGCGTGCGCATCGGCCAGGACAAAGGCCGCCGGGGCAGCGCCGTCAAGGTCTGGGACCGCCGGGACTTCAAGGACTTCGACGGCGACGCGGAGCTCGGGCCGCGCAACATCAAGCTGGCGCTCAGACGGCTCAGGCGATTCGCCCGCGAGGGCATGGCCGAAGAGCTCGATCTCGACGGCACGATCCGTTCGACCGCGGACAAAGGCTATATCGACGTCCAGCTGAGGCCCGAGCGCCGCAACGCGGTCAAGGTGCTCTTGTTTCTCGACGTCGGCGGCTCGATGGATTGGCACGTGGAAGCAGCCGAGCAGCTGTTCTCAGCGGCAAAAAGCCAATTCAAGCGGCTCGACCATTTCTACTTCCACAACTGCCTCTACGAGAGCGTGTGGAAGAACAACCGCCGCCGCCACGACGAGCGCGTGCCGACGCGCGATCTCATCAATTCCTACCAGCGCGACCATCGCGTCGTCTTCGTCGGCGACGCTTCAATGAGCCCGCACGAGATCATGGCGCCAGGCGGCTCGGTCGAGCACCTCAATCCGGAGACCGGGAGGGTGTGGCTCGAGCGCGCGCTTCGCGCCTGGCCGCGCACCGTGTGGATCAACCCGGCGCCGCCGAGCGCCTGGAATCATTCGCTGTCGACAAGTATGATCGCCGAAATCTTTCAGCATCGCATGTTTCCGCTGACCCCCGACGGAGTCGAAGCGGCCATGCGGGCGCTGGCGGCGTGACGGCTGCGCCTTACCAAGCGGCGCCGCGCGTCATTCCCTGACCACCAGCACCGAACATTGCGCATGGCGCACGATGGTCTTGGCGTTCGAGCCGAGCAGATAGTCCGACATGACGGGACGATGCGAACCGACAACGATGAGGTCGGCGTCCCATTCGGACGCTTCTTCCAGGAGCTCGTGATAGATTCCGCCCGCCCGCGTCGCGGCGCTCTTGCGCTCGGCCGGCAGATCGATGCCGCGAAGAATCGCGTCGAGCGCCTCCTTGGCCCGGTTCTCCTGCTCGACGTCGAAATCGACCGGCACATATTCCATGAACGTGGCCGGCATGACCGGCTGGACATTGACCAGCCTCAATTCGCCGCCGCCCGTCTTCACCAGCTCGACCGCCTGCGTCAGACCCTTCGGAGCTGGCGTAGGCTCGGCGAGATCGACCGCGAGCACGATGCGCTTGTACATGGCGTTCCTCCCTCGACGCTTCCGACGCTTGAGCCTGAGGCGCTCTTTACTGTCTGGCAAGCCTGCTGAGGCAAATAGCGTCATGCCTTGCGGACTCGCCGCTCTCGCTGGGCCACCCGTCGCGATCCGGTCTGCGACGATAGTCATTGTTCCTTCGCCGATGGCTCGTTATAAGGCCGCGAAATTCTACGCGGAAATAGGAATCGCCAATGAACGACGTCTCCGTTGAAAGTTACAAACCGTCGGACGACGAACCGTTCATGAACGACCGACAGAAGGAATATTTCCGCCGCAAGCTGATCGCCTGGCGCGAATCTATTTTAGCCGAGAGCCGCGACACGCTGGCCGCCCTGCAGCAGGAAAGCGAAAACCACCCCGACTTCGCCGACCGCGCGTCTTCGGAAACCGACCGCGCGATCGAGCTGCGCGCCCGCGACCGCCAGCGCAAACTGATCGCCAAGATCGAGGCCGCGCTGGCCCGGATCGACGACGGCTCCTACGGCTATTGCGTCGAAACCGGCGATCCCATCTCGCTCAGGCGCCTCGACGCGCGTCCAATCGCGACTCTGTCCGTCGAGGCGCAGGAGCGCCACGAACGGCGCGAGCGGATTTATCGCGACGAGTGATTCGCTCATCGCCGGTCGCGCCGACGAGTGGGGCCGACGGCTAAGCCCCGCGCGCCGCCCGCGCCGCTTACGCAGCGAGAGGGGTCGTCGGCGCGATGGGCCGGATGACGGCGCCATCTTCGACAACGATCGACCGCCGCAACGCCGGCGGCCGGGGTTAATCGGACTTTTCGCGGCCGAGCAGACGCGCCATCTCCGCCTCGAGCGAATCGAGGTCGGCGAAAGGATCGTCGACTTTGAGCGACGGCTTGCCGCTCGACGCGGCGTTCGCCTTGTCCCCTGGCGGGCCGGCGTCGGCTGGTTTTTGCGCGCCGTTAAACGTCGGACCCGACGGCGGCGTCTTTGGCGCAGGCCGTGGCTGCGCCAAGGTCGCGCTGGCCGGCGGGACGGCGGTCGCGGCTGACGCCGCGAGCGGCTCCGTTTTCGCTGTTGTGACACTTCGCTCCGCCTTCGACCCGGCGACTGCCGGTTCCACTCGCTCAGATCGGCGCAACGGCATAGGCGCGACGGGAGACGAGGCCGGGGGATTGCCCGGGCCTCCGGTGGGCGCTGTTTCCGTGGCGCGAACCGGGGATCCGCGGTTCGCCGAGACGCTGGCGGGGACGATCGGCGGGGGCATCGCCGCACGCGGTTGTGCGGGGGGCGGATCGGCCTGACGCGGTGGCGGGGAGCTGCGCCGGCGCTGGTCGAGCAGGCTCCGCCGCCGGTGCCGCAGCAGGCGCAGGGGATGCAGCGCGCGTCAGTTCAGGCGCGGACGCTTGGATGGGAACAGATGCTGCGGCGGGAGCGGGCGGCGGAGCTGGCGCCTTCGGGATCGGCGGCGCCGCGAGGGGCGGAGCCGGAGGAGCAGTCGTCGGGATCACGGCGGGCGGCGCAATCGTGGTCGACGCAGCCGGGGCCGGCGCGGGCGGCGAAGCCGCGGCCTTTCCGGCGACCTTCACCGGCGCTTCGGCGGCGGCTGACGCAGGGAGCGCGGCGGCTTCGGTTCGCCGCACCGGCGTGGTTGGCACGAGCAGAGGCGAGGCCTGGTTGCTCTCGCGCGCCGGGACCGCGGCGCGATTGATCTGCGACTCAACCAGAACATCGTTCGGTCCGCCGATCATGACCAGATGTTCGATATTGTCGCGACGGATCAGCACCAGCTGCCGCTGCCCATCCAAGCTGAACGCATCGACCAGCCCGAGCCTCGGCTGGCGGGTCCGTCCGCCCGGAACACGCAGCCGATGAGCGAAGGTCAGGCGATAGACAATCGCGAGCACGATCAGGGCGGCGATGCCGCAAGCGGCAAGGAATCCGATCTGAAGAACCCGATTGTCCGCGAACGGAAGCTCATTCAACCACTGCATGCCCAATCCAACACTTCCGCCGCTGAGCGCGCAACAAACCGCTCTTCATATTCGCCAGCCGAACGATGGTCTAGCCTGGCGCCCGAGAAGCAAGATCGGGCGCGGCCCAGTGACCCGGTCTGGCGCGCCGCCGGCGCTGCGCCGAATCCGATCGACGCGCGCCCATGTCACATTTCATAACAAAATGCGATCCCGTTGAAAACTGCGGCGCTCACCGCACTTTAGCCCAGGTTGGACCGCCCGCCGTCAAGACAGGGCGCGCGACCCATGGTAGCACACACTCAACCGCGAACTCAGTGCGTCGACGGCAATCTCCTTGGGGGTCTGATCCTCAAATGAAGTCTCCGCCGCCCCCGCCGGTGGACAGAATCGAGCGAACGGTCAATCCGGTCGCGCTGACGATCCTCCTCGTCTGCCTCGCCGGCGCGCTTCTGGCCGTGTGGCTTGCCCCGAACGCCATCGGCGCGACGCTGATGACCTGGATGATCGTCATCCTCGCCGTCTGCGGCGCCTTCGGATTGCTGCTCTACGCGTTCGGCATGTTGCAACTGCCGACCCGGGCGGCGCGCTTCGACACCACCAAGGCGATCGCCAACTCCAATCCGGACGGCGTCCTCGTCACCGACCGTGAATCGCGCATCGTCTATGCCAACGAAGCCTATCGCGCGCTTTCGGGCGCGCCCGCGGCAAGCGATCTCCGTCCGATCGAACGTCTGTTCACTGGCTCACCGGACGTCTCGGAATCCGTTTATCGGCTGTCGCAAGCGGCGAAATCCGGCGGGCGCGCGAGCGAGGAGCTTCGCCTTTCGCCCCCGCCAAGCGGCCAGGGCGAGGTCGCCTGGTATCGCATTCGGGTTCGTCCGCTCGAGGGCATCGCGAGAGAAGGCCTCATGGTGTGGACAGTCTCGGATGAGACGCGCGACCACGACCGGCATGAGACCTTTTTTCAGGATCTTCAGCACGCGATCGACTATCTCGACCATGCGCCGGCGGGCTTTTTCTCCGCCGAACCCGACGGCTCGATCGCGCATATGAACGCCACTTTGGCGGGCTGGCTCGATTACGATCTCGCCCAGTTCAGCGCTGGCCGGCTCAAGATCGACGACATCGTCGCCGGAGACGGCGGCGCGATGCTCGCCATCATATCCGGCCCGCCCGGCGAAGTGACGACGGAGCAATTCGACGTCGACCTCAAGCCCCGCCAGGGTCGCCTGCTCCCGGCGCGCATCCTGCATAAGGTCGCGTTCTCCGGCGAAGGCGCGCCGGGGCCGTCCCGCTCGCTGGTGATCAATCGCGCTCCCGGTGACATCAAGGGCGAAGATCTGCGTGCGGCCGAAGTGCGCTTCGCCCGCATTTTCAATTCAACTCCGGTGGCGATCGCAGCCGTGGATTCCGCAGGCGCAGTGCTGCGCCCCAACGCCGCGTTTGCGCGCTTGGCCCAGGCTGCCGCCAAGAGCGACACCGCCAAGGGACGGCTATCGATTTTCGACCTCGTCACCGAGCGCGATCGCGCCCCTTTAAGCGCATCGATCGAGGCGGCGGCCCAGGGCCAGGGCGAAATCGCGCCCCTCGACGTCTCCCTCGAAGGGCCGGGCGCCGCGCGTTCGGCGCGGCTCTTCGTCTCGGCCGCCGATCCGCGCAGCGACGAGGGCGCGAGCGCGACCCTCTTCGCACTCGACACCACCGAGCAGCGCACGCTGCAAGAGAACCTCGTGCAAAGCCAGAAGATGCAGGCCATCGGCCAGCTCGCCGGCGGCGTCGCGCACGACTTCAACAACGTGCTGACGGCGATCATCGGCTATTCCGATCTCCTGCTCGCCAATCACCGTCCGACCGACCCGTCCTTCCAGGACATCATGCAAATCAAGCAGAACGCCAATCGGGCGGCGGGCCTCGTGCGGCAATTGCTTGCCTTTTCGCGCCGTCAGACGCTGCGCCCGCAAACGCTGCAGCTCAACGACGTGTTGTCGGAATTGCAGATGCTGCTGCGCCGGCTAGTCGGCGAGCAGATCCAGCTCGATGTGGTCTACGGGCGCGACTTGTGGCAGGTGAAGGTCGATCTCAACCAGTTCGAGCAAGTGATCGTCAATCTCGTCGTCAATGCGCGCGACGCCATTAGCGACGGCGGCAAGATCACGCTGCGCACGCGCAACTTTCCCGCCGCCGAATGTGGGGATTTGAAGGAGGGTGATGTCGCCTCCGCCGATTACGTGCTGGTCGAGGTCGAGGACACAGGTCACGGGATTGCGCCCGAGGTCCGGGCCAAGATCTTCGAGCCGTTCTTCACCACCAAGGATGTCGGCAAGGGCACCGGCCTCGGCTTGTCGATGGTCTACGGCATTATCAAGCAGACGGGCGGGTATGTTTTCTGCGACAGCGAGCCGGGCGCCGGCGCGACATTCCGCATTCTGCTGCCTCGGCGCTTAGCCGACGATGTCGACGAGCCGGTAAAGACGGAGGCCCCGAAGCCGGCCGCGGATCTGACCGGCCGGGGCGCGATCCTCTTGGTCGAGGACGAAGAGGCGGTGCGCGCTTTCGCCTCGCGCGCGCTCGCCTCGCGCGGCTATACGGTGCTCGAGGCCGAGACCGGCCTCGACGCCTTGCGCGTCGTCGAGGAGGCAAGCGAGCCGATCGACCTCATCGTTTCGGACGTCATCATGCCGGAAATGGACGGGCCGACCATGCTGACCGAATTGCGCAAGCGCGGACTGAACGCCAAGGTCATTTTCGTCTCCGGCTACGCCGACGACGCATTCGCGCGCAATCTGCCGGAGGGCCAGGACTTCGTGTTCCTGCCGAAGCCCTTCTCGCTCAAGCAGCTCATCGAGACCGTCAAGAGCCTCATGAATTGACGAGCGCCGCGACAATGAACGGCCGGCCCGTGGAGCGCGACCTGCAAAAGGCCGGTGCTGGCCTTCGCTCGGTCGCCGAGCCCGCGCCTCGGTCAGACGGCCATGTTGCGTTCCGCTCGCCGGCCACCCGAACCATGATCGGCGTCCCTCCTTCACTGAGTTTGCTGCGGCTTAGCGCGGAACATCAGGACATCAGCGAGCAATTTGCCCTGCATCATGTTCTCGAACTTGGCGCGCAGGTTCGGATCGGTCACGAGCGCGGCTTCGTGCCAACATGACCCAAACGCCGCCTTGACGATGATCTCGGCGGGTTCATCCCCGGCCCTCCTTGCTAGCGCTAGGACGTTTTGCCCTAAGCAGTCGGCATAGGACTCCGTTCCGGCAAACGGCATCTGAGCGACTTGGGCGGCGAACGGGTCAGGGTTCACGTAAAGGCCAGCCCGATCTTGGTCGATAAGGGCGTCGAAAGGGTTGGGTGGACCCGCCTGAGCCTGTCCTGCGAAGAGCATGGCGGCCGCGACGCTGAGGAATTTGATTGTCATGGCCGCCCTCACTCGTCGTCAGAACGGTGCGGGCCGCTCGGCGCGTTGTAGGTGTCGAAGCCGTAGCCGTCGTGGGCGCTGCCGTACGCTGGTCCACCCGACATCGTCGAGTTCCATTCGCGGTCAAGGCTGCGCTGCTCCTGGCTCCGCTCCTGGACCCAATTGTCGTAAGGCGAGCCGTCGCCGCAGGGGCCGCCGAAAGTGCAGGCGAGCGCGGGGCTGGCGAAGAGCATGGCGCTCGCCGCGATGGCCAGTAGAGAGGTTTTCAGTATCGTGGTCATTTGCTACCTCCATGCCGGGCGTTCTTCACATGCCTGATATAGACCTCTTGTCGCATGTTCGGAAAGTAACATAATCGATGCGTTTTGAAGGCACCGCCACCTATGTGGCGGGCGACGAACTGAAGACCGCGGTCAACGCCGCGATCGCGCTCGAGCGTCCCCTCCTCGTCAAGGGCGAGCCCGGCACGGGCAAGACGCTGCTCGCCCAGGAGATCGCCGCCGCGATCGGCGCCCCGTTCATCGCCTGGCACGTCAAATCGACCACGCGCGCCCAGCAGGGCCTCTATGAATATGACGCCGTCTCGCGCCTGCGCGATTCTCAGCTCGGCGACCCGCGCGTATCCGAGATCGCCAATTACATCCGCCGCGGCAAGGTCTGGGAGGCCTTCGTGTCGCCCGTTCGCCCCGTGCTGTTGATCGACGAGATCGACAAGGCGGACATCGAATTCCCCAATGACCTTCTGCTCGAACTCGATCAGATGGAGTTTCACGTCTATGAGACCGGCGAGACGGTCAAGGCGCGCTTGCGGCCCATCGTCATCATAACCTCCAACAACGAGAAGGAGCTGCCCGACGCTTTCCTGCGCCGCTGCTTCTTTCACTACATCCGCTTCCCCGACGCCGAGACGATGCGCAGGATCGTCGAATCGCATTATCCGTCGATCAAGCCGCGGCTGGTGGAAGAGGCCATGCGGTCGTTCTTCACGCTGCGCGAAACGCCGGGGCTGAAAAAGAAGCCGACGACGTCAGAGCTCCTCGACTGGCTCAGGCTTCTGCTCAATGAGGACATTGCGCCGGAGACTTTGCGCGAGCGCGACGCCAAGAAACTGATCCCGCCGCTGCATGGCGCATTGCTCAAGAACGAGCAGGACGTGCATTTGTTCGAGAAGCTTGCATTTTTGAGCCGGCGCGAGCGGTAAGCAGCCCTCCTCCGTTCTTGCCTCAAGCGACCACAGTTTCGCCGGCCAACTCCAGTAAGGATGGAGCATGAGCGCGCAGTCCGTCCTTATATCTGGCGCAGGAATCGCCGGACCGACACTCGCTTTCTGGCTCAACAGAGCGGGCTATGAAACCACCATCGTCGAGCGCGCGCCGCATCTGCGCTCCGGCGGATATGTCATTGACTTCTGGGGCCTGGGCTATGAGATCGCCGAGCGCATGGGCCTTGCGAGCGAACTCGAGGCCCGCGGCTATCACATCCGCGAGCTTCGCATCGTGGGCGATCATTGCGAAAAGCTCGCGGGATTTGGCGTTTCGACCCTTCGCTCGCTTGCCGGCGGCCGCTTCGTCACCATTCCCCGCAGCGGTCTCTCCCGCCTGACGTTCGACCGGGCGGCGCCGCGAACGGAGGTCATCTTCGGCGACCAGATCACGACGATCCGGGAGGACGGGAACGGCGCCCATGTCGGGTTTGAACGGACCCCCGCGCGACGCTTCGATCTTGTCATTGGCGCCGACGGCCTTCACTCGAAAGTGCGCCAGCTCGTCTTCGGCCCCGAAGCTCAGTTCGAGAGAGACCTCGGCTACGCCATCGCCGCCTTTGAAGCGGAAGGCTATCGCCCGCGCGACGACGGCGTCTACGTTCTGCACAACAAACCCGGGGCCATGGTCGGGCGCGTCACGCTAAGGGAAGACCGCACCCTGTTCCTGCTCATTTTCGCCTCGGAAACCGGCGGCGCGGCGCAGGACATTGGCGCGCAAAAGACCGTCCTGCGGAAGACATATGCGGACGGCGGATGGGAATGCGCGCAAATCCTCGACAGGCTGGACGGAGCGCCCGAACTTTACTTCGACCGCGTAAGTCAAATTCGCATGCCGCGCTGGTCGAAGGGCCGGGTCGCGCTGGTCGGCGACGCGGCGTTCTGTGTCTCGCTCGCCGCGGGGCAAGGCTCGGCGCTGGCGATGACGGCAGCCTATGCGCTCGCGGGCGAGCTTCAGAAAGCGCGGGGCCGGCACGACGAGGCCTTCGAGGCCTACGAAGCGCTGCTCCGTCCCTATATCGAGGTGAAGCAGAAAGGCGCGGAGCGCATGTCGACCGCCCTTGCGCCGCGCACCGAGTGGGGTCTCAAATTCCGTAACCTGATCGTGAATGCGTTCGCCCTCCCGGGCCTGGCGCGGTTTGTCGTCGGACGCGAGCTTGTCGACACGCTGGCGCTTCCCGACTACAGCTGGCCACCCGCGATCGAAAAGGCGGCATAGGCTTTCGCGCGTGGCGCGTCTCAGTTTGAGATTGAGATGTTTGACACCCTCGCCCAGCGGCCGGTCCAGTGATATACTGTGCCGGAAACATAAGAACGGACGACCGTGACGCTTGGTCCAGACATTTTCTTTAAGGCGCGAAGCTCCCGCGCGCGGCCTTATGAGCAGTACCGTTTAAACGGCGAACTCGATCATTTGCGAGCGCGTGACCCCGAACGCACGCTCACCCAGCGCCCCCCCGCAGATCAAGCGATTACAGTCCTGGACGGTTGACGAGTTCACAGCCGCAAACGTGCCGGCCCCCGCTAAAACAGCGCTTCAGGAATACTTGAGGGAGAAACACAAGTCTCCTTGACTGGGCGGCGCTCTGGCCGTCTGGAGCGCCGCGACGCTCCTATATTTTCAACAAGTCTTCCGATCACTTCCTTTTGCGACAGTGAAGCGGGCTCTTTGGACTTGCCCGGTCGTCGCTGCGCAAACGCGCGCCTCATAGCTGATGCGCCACGGGAGCTTTGCCCTCAGCGCCGTCACTGAAGTCAAATCCCAAACGGCGTCTTCACTTTGGCCGCCATCCGCAATTGGTCACCTTAATCCGCGACAAATGCGGGCAAGGCACAACTAACTGTGACTGGCCGACGCGTCGGTCAACATTATTGTGTTTTCAACAAAGTCGCCTTCCGTCCCCTTCTCCAGTTTTCCGGCATAGTCTCGATAACCGTGACAGAAAGCCTTAACATCTTGGCCGGCAAGGAAGTCGTCCTCAACGTACATCTTGCCGTCGTCGCCGTTAATGGCGGAAAAGTTGGCAGAGGGAATTTCAACTTTGACATTTGGGGATCGTTTGACCTTTTTAATTCACCACGGTCAGGCAGAGCGTAGGGCGACACTCAGGTCTGATGCGGCGTAGAATCGCCAAACCGTCCTTCCCAGCACGCACATCAATTCCAAAATAATTTGCAGTGGTATGGGAGTAAAAATTGTCGTTCCAAATAGTAAAAATAGCCTGAGCAACGCTTGGCCAGGACCAAACATCATGGAATATTGCTATGCCGTTGACGTTCAAATATTCTCTCAGCGATAGAAAATCTGCTAACGTAGATCCAGCAGAGTGATCACCATCAATAAATGCCAAATCAATGCCCTGCTCGCGAACACTGTCCAAGACCTTCGCGCCGACGATAGGAACTCGGCGCTTCAATCCAGTCGATATGTAATCTCCCAACACAATGCAATGCCAGCCACGTTCAAATCTAATGTACTTTTCGAGGCCCCTTGCTCTGGCCATTTCGCGAGCGAATCGTCAACGGGGTTGACAAACGTCCGATGAGGGATTTCGGGATCGACCGCCAACAATATTCCCCTCCATTAGCGCGCAAGGCGTCGGCAATGACTAGGGCTGAATAACCAACGAAAGTTCCGATTTGATAAGCAACTTTTGGTTTACGGTCCAATACTAGCTGATAGAGCATTTCTGCCTCGTCATCCTTAATAGAGCCCCATAGAATCCGTTCGGATCGATCCCCCTCTTTTTCAAAACGGGGACATAGGCTTCACGAATTTCTTTGCAAGCACGACGGGCAGTCTCGGTCACTTCAGGAAAAGCATCGCAGTTGCGGATCTTTTCCAGCTTGGACCACCAGGGATTGCGTGGAATAAGCTGGTCGCGCGCCGCCACGATTGCGCGTCTTATCGGCCTTCTTAACGAGGGCGGCGTTATCGTTCTCAATACGTCGCGCATTTCGAAGCTCCGTGAAGATGTCCCGCTCGATGCCCTGCTCGAGTGCGCGAAGCAGGCCGTCGGTCTCGCGGAAAGATACACGCCCTTTCGTTGGCTCGGTATTGCTGAGGTAATCGCCTAGGGCGCCCGTGGTAATCGCCTAGCGCCCGTCGGGCGCCCGTGGATTCCAAATCCATCTTACGCGGCGGACCAACTTGCCAATCCTCGAACGCTTGCGCAATCTTGCGCCATGCGCCGATTGTTCCTCGTTCGTCACGCCAAGGCTGAGCTCTCCGGCGGGCGCGACGATTACGCCCGAAAACTGACCGAGCGCGGACGCGCGGACGCCAGGCGGGTCGCCACGACGCTCGCCGCCCGGCGGT
The DNA here is from genome assembly GCA_963802615.1 of uncultured Alphaproteobacteria bacterium. Classification (GTDB taxonomy): domain Bacteria; phylum Pseudomonadota; class Alphaproteobacteria; order Rhizobiales; family Beijerinckiaceae; genus Roseiarcus. The sequence goes on along the minus strand of CAWDKC010000010.1, from coordinate 118,196 downwards.
TTCTTCCCGAGCTTCTCATCCATTCCGGCGCCGCGCGCGCCAAGGAGACGGCCGAGATTTTCGCCGCCGAGTGGCGAAGCAAAACCGCAGTTGAAAAGGACACCCAGCTTTACGAAGCGTCCCTCGCAACGCTGCTCGATCGCACGCGGGCCCTTCGCCAGGAGCACCAGCGAGTGGGCCTGGTCAGGGCACAACCCCGGGTTTGGCGAACTGGCGGCGGCGCTTGCCGGCTCTGGGGCCAAGCCGACCTGCCGCGCCTCGCCGTCAAATATCCGACTGGCGCAGTCGCGGTTCTGGACTTCTCGATTGACCAATGGGCGGAGGTCGAGCCCAATTCGGGGATGCTCGCGCTCTATCTCACGCCAGCCGAACTCGAACCCGCCCGGACTGACGCTGGCGGACCGGAGGCGCCTTCCCCCCCGGCGCTCTCCGCCCCGACGCTCCACTGTCCAAACCGGCGGGCTCCGCCTAAATAGGCTCCCCGGTCGGCGCGGATATGTCCTTGTCAGGTTTCAGCGATTTCATCTTCGAGACGGAGCTCGTCGCCCGCTCGATCGGCGACTACTTCTCCGGCGCCCCCCTGCGCCTCGGGGTGACCGGACTGTCGCGCGCCGGCAAGACGGTGTTCCTGACCGCGCTCGTCAACAACCTGATCGCGGGCGCGCGCCTGCCTGTGCTCGCCGCCTCCGCCGAGGGGCGCATCGTGCGGGTGCGGCTCGAACCTCAGCCGGATGACGCGGTGCCGCGCTTCGCCTACGAGGAGCATCTGAAAAGCCTCTCGGGGACGGATCGTCACTGGCCGAGTCGACCCGCCGCATCGCACAGCTCAGGCTGACGATCGAGTTCGAGAGCGCGGCTGGCTGGGGCTCGCGGCGCTCGACCCTCACCCTCGATATCGTCGACTATCCCGGCGAATGGCTGCTCGACCTGCCGCTCCTCGACAAGACCTACTCGACATGGTCGCGCGAAACGCTCGCGGCAAGCGAAACTCCGGCGCGCGCACCGCTGGCGGCGCAATGGCGCGCAGCAATGGTCGGCCTCGATCCGAAGGCCGACGCCGACGAGGACGCGGCCCGGCGCATCGCCGAATTGTTCACAGCCTATCTCAAGCGGGCGCGCGACGATGTCTATGCGCTCTCCACCTTGCCGCCCGGCCGGTTCCTGATGCCGGGCGATCTCGCCGGCTCGCCGGCGCTGACCTTCGCGCCAATTCCGCTGAGCGACGACGCAACGATCGCCTCAGGCTCGCTCCGCCATGATGGCGCGCCGTTACGAGGCCTATAAGGCGCATGTGGCGAGGCCTTTCTTTCGCGATCATTTCGCCCGGCTCGATCGGCAGATCGTGCTCGTCCGACGCGCTCTCCGCGCTCAATTCCGGCCCCGCCGCGGTCAAGGATCTCGAGAACGCGCTGACCGAGGTCATGCGCGCCTTCCGCGCCGGACGCTCTTCGTATTTCGCTTCGGTCTTCCGACCTCGCATCGACCGCCATCCTGTTCGCGGCGACCAAGGCTGACCATCTGCATCACAAAAGCCACGACAGGCTCGAGGAAATCTTGCGCGCGCTCACGACGGAGAGCGATTGCACGCGCGGAAGGGGTCGGGGCGAGATCGACGTCATCGCGCTGGCTGCGGTCCGCGCCACCCGCGAGGCTGAAATCAGGGCCGGCGGCGAGACGCTCGACGCCATCATCGGCGTGCCCGGAGAGGCGGCAGCGATTGGCGGGCAAACGTTTCGACGAAATCGCCGAAGCGGCTGTCTTTCCCGGCGAATTGCCAGCCGATCCGGACACGATCTTTGAGGGCGACGCGATCGCGCTCCCCGAAGCCGACAACGACTGGCGGTTCGTGCGCTTCCGCCCGCCCTTGCCACCCAGCGGGCTGACCACGCCGCGAATCCGGCTCGACCGCGCGCTGCAATTCCTGATCGGGGATGAATCTTGGCGTTGAGCCAGCGCCCACCCCGCCCCCGCGCCTTTCGCCTCGACGATCGGCGCGTGGCCGTCGACGATCAGCCCGCGTCGCTTTTGCGCCGGAAGTGATCATTCGCTCGCAGCATGATCCAATTTCCCGCCGGCGTCGTTGCGCCAATCGATGAAGCCGAACTTGAGATCGAGGCGGCGCAGAAATCGGGGCTCATCGCGCGCTCGCGCCTGACCCTCGCAGGCCTGGCCTGGACGGGGCTCGGCGACTCGTCTCGCTGGCCTTAGGCCTATGGACGACCAACCTCATCGAAGGGCTGTTCGCCAAGGCAAATCCTGGCATCATCGGGGTCGTCTTCGGCCTCGTTTTCCTGGTCGGCCTCATTGGGCTTGCGGCGCGCGAGATCATCGCGGTCGGGCGGCAAACTCGGATTGCGGAAATGCACGTCGCTTTCGCCAACGCGCGCGCAGCCGACGATCGCGCCGCGGCGCGCCGCCTGGTCGGCCAGCTGGTCGCGCTTTACCGCAACCGGCCGGAGACGGCGCGCGCGCGCGCGCAAGTCGAGGAAGCCGCTCGCGCGATCATCGACGGGCGCGACCTCATCGACGTTACTGAGCGCGCGCTTCTTTCGGCCCCTCGACGACAAGGCGCAAGGCGAGATCGCCGCCGCCGCCAAGCGGGTGTCGCTGGTGACCGCGATCAGCCCGCGCGCCATTCTCGACGTATTTGTTCGTCGTCGCCCAGATCGTGCGGCTCGTGCGGCGCATCGCCGGAATCTACGGAGGCCGGCCGGGCCTGCTCGGGCTCATCAAGCTCGGCCGCTCGATCGGCGCCCATCTCGCCATCACCGGCGGCATGGCGATCGGCGACAGCCTGCTGCAGCAGCTCGTCGGCCACGGCATCGCGTCGCGCATCTCCACCCGCATGGGCGAGGGCGTGCTGAACGGCCTGCTCACGGCGCGCGTGGGCCTCTCCGCGCTCGCCGTCTGCCGGCCCATGCCGTTCTCGGTCGACAAGGCCCCGGTGTCTCCGACGTCGCCCCCTTCCTGTTCAGCAAGGGGGAACAGTCCCCTCCACCAGCTGGGACAAGGGTCGGGGATGAGGGGCAAGATTGAGTGGGACGCCGTTTTACGGGCGGACCGCCAAAATGCATCCGGCCCGGTGGATAGGTAATGTCCCCCATTCCGGCGGCGATTGGAACCGCATAGACTTGCGCGCCGCTGTCCGCAAGCTCATTCGCCCGTTTTCACGCAGGTCGGCAGCGAGACGGATGACAGCCTGTCATTAACGCCTACACTCGTCGCATTTTACTAGGACTAGGAACCATGCCAGAACTCACCGCATTCCGTAGTTCCGATCGCCGCGCAATTATCCTCACGACATTGATCTTCATGCTCCCGAGCGGACCGCAGTTGCGCAGGACAACTCGCCGGACGCAGGCTGGCTGGTCGAGGGAGAGTTCGCCGCCCCCAAGTCCGCGGTAGACAGCAAACCGCGCGAAATCAGCGGCATCGCCTGCCTTGGTCGGGACGGGGACCCGAAGGCGCGAGTGCCTCACTGTCAACGATGAGGAGATTTCAGCCGAATCGTCACCCTTCGGGTCGTTCTTCCCCCAGGTCTCATGACGATGCTTTCACGTCAGTCGCATAAGACGCCCGTCGTCTTGGTTCCTCGACGAGGCGCACGAGTAAGTCGTAGGGGGAACCGACGGCGGAACGCGAACTGCCCCGAGCGGGTGAGACGAAATTCAGGGAACTCGACGGCGAGGGAATCGCACTCGCGGACGGCTACGTCTATATCTCCGGCTCGCATGCTTGCACCCGCAACGGCGAATTCAAGCCTTCGACGTTCCTGCTCACTCGGTTCAAGAGCGAGAGTGCGGAGACGATCAGCGATAGCGCACAGCCGACCGTCGAGCGGACGTGGCGGCTGGGCGACGTGCTGCCGCCCATTCCCTCTGTCCCCGGCTGGGACAAGAAGACCCACCGCCAAACTGGCGGAGCTCGGCCAGAAACAGCGGAACATCGAAGGAATCGCGGTGATCGACGGGCGGCTCTACGCCGGGCTCAGGACGCCAATCGCGATCGCGAGGTGGTGATTGTCAGCGCGCCGGTCGACGAGCTGTTCGCGGAGGGAGAGAGCCCTCTCCCTCCAGAAGTCATCGAGGACAGCCAGAACCAGCAGATCCAGTCTGAACTTCGACAACAATGTCACGGGCATTCGCGACCTAGCCGCGCTGCCAGTGAATGGCGGCCTTCTCATCCTCACGGGGCCAACTCTGGAGCAGGACGTCAGCTATGAACTCTACTGGGTCAAGGAGCTGAAATCCCACCCATCCCTTCGGCATCTACGGGCGCTTCCGACCGGTAGGATCAAAGTGTGGAATAAGCAGAAGGAAGAAATGGGAGAGGTGGCAGGGAAGGCGGAATCCGTCACCGTCCTCAGCGAAACGCCCGGACGCGCGACGCTCCTCATTCTTTTCGACAACGTCGACGAAGGCAAGCCAACACGATACGAGATCACGCTGCCGCAATAGGGAAGCCATCGTGGCCGCAAAGAGCCCAGCGTCGTCCAACGCGCCATGCCTCTGGGCGGGCGCCTGCCCCCTCAATCCACCGGCTCGAGCCCTTCCGGCCCCACGTTCGCCAGCACGCCGCTGTGAACGTCGAACCCGTAGCCTTGCAGGACAAGCCGGTTGGCGGCGACCACCTCGGCGATCCACGGGAAGGTCATGAGGTTGGCGAGCGAGAGGCGCACGACCCCGGCCTCGATCCGTTCGAGCCGCCCCTCGGGCTTATCGCCCGCCGCCTCAACCGCCGGTTTGCCGATGTCGACCCAGGTGGCGATGAAGTCGCGCGCCTGGGGCGGCGGCCCCCACGGCCATCGCTTTGACCCCGCCACATTGCCCATGTCCGAGCACGACGAGGCGAGGCACCTTCAGAACCTTCACGCCGAATTCAAGCGCGGCGCTTGTGCCATGATGGCCAGGGTCAGGCGTATAGGGGGGCACAAGCGCGGCGACGTTGCGGACGACGAACAATTCTCCCCGGGACGGCTGAGAACACGGTCTGCGGGTCAACGCGCGAATCCGAGCAGGCGATAACCATTGCTTCCGGGTTCTGCCCCCAATGGGCCAGCGCTTCGTAGCGCGCCCGCTCGGCCGGCCAGACCTCGGCGCGAAATCGGCGGTAACCTTCGATCAGCGGGTCCATGGGTCAGCTTCGCGAACAGAGAATGCTGCACTGCGATACGCCCGCCGGCGCCGGCAGGATCACCGCAAGGAACCGATGCGCCTCGCGATCGCCCCGGGGCTTGCCGCGACCCGAGCAGAAGCTTATGAGTTTGATAAGCGGACTCCTCGAAGGCAATCAGCGGTCGATCCCCATCACGGGCAAGGAGACAACAGACTGCGCCGAGTTTGGGGAAAGTTCTTCGCGCTCAATAAAAAACGCCGTTTTTGACGCAGGTCCGGCGAAGGCAAGCTGACTAGTGGTGAGACTGACTTGCGAGCAAGCGACGATCGCATTTTGGACGAAAAGACCTCACGAAGGGACAACAACTTCGGAGCGCTCCGCCTATTCTTTCATCCGTGGTTATCCTTTCTCACTCCGCGGAAATCCTTGACGGCGATCGAAGCCGCGAGCTCCTGACCAACATCTTCGGCACGCTTAGCTTTGGCGTCGTGGAAGTCGACGGCTTTTTCATTATCAGCGGCTACCTGATCACCAAGAGCTTTCTCTCTTCGCCGACCCTGTTCGATTACATGAAGCGTCGCGGCTCGTCCTTCGAATATATCCGGCGTTCATCGTATGTTTTTGGCTATGCCTGTTCGTCCTCGCTCCGGTCGTGGGGGCCGGACTATCGCCCTTCCATCCGGCCGCTCTTCTCCGCAGCACCGTGCGAATGGCGCTTCTCTTCCATCCAAACGCGAACGAAATCTCCCGGGCATCCCCATCCCCGCGCTCAACGGAGCGATGTGGTCGATACCGTACGAATTTCGGTGCTACATCCTTGTCATGGTTTTCGGCCTGGCTGGCCCACTCAAGGGATCGCTGCGTTATCTGTCTACTCGCCGCGGTGTTGGCTGGCCTGGCGACGGCGGGGGGCGCCCATTTCCGGCCTACAAATGCCCTCGCGGCGACGCTCTTGGGGGAACTCGATACTGTTATCCAGGTGTTTCCCATGTTCGGCGCGGGAGCCCTGTTCGCTCTCTTCCAGCCCAGCATTCCCTACAATCATGTTTTCGCGCTGATTGCGGCGGCCGCGCTCGCAATCTGCCTGTTCTTCGCGCCTCTCGTGCCCATAGCGCTCGCGGTTTTTGGGGGGTATCTTATCTTCTGGTTTGCTTTCAGTTGCCCAGTTCTGCAGGATCCAGCCGGTTCGCCATCCATACCGATTTATCTTACGGCATTTACCTCTACGGTTGGCCGATCCAATCAACGATTGCATTCTTCCTAGATCGCGCAATCAACCCCTGGGCGCTCTCGGCAGCCTCTTTGGCGCTCGCGGCGGCGGCGGCTTGGGTGAGCTGGACCTTCGTCGAGAAGCCAGCTCTGGCCCTGGCCCATCGCAAAACTTCGAAACTTGCAACCGCGATTGAGCGTAGATCGGCCGCGTGACGGTATAGCCTAAGCGCGAGTGAGATCGGCGGTCTCGACCTGGCAATATCTCAACCAAGAGTGAGAACGACAATGATCCGCGTAGTCGCCGTCGTCACCGCCCATCCTGGCCGCCGCGATGAGCTTCTGGCCGCCTTTCGCGCCAATGTTCCCAATGTGCGCGCTGAAAAGGGATGCATCGAATATGCCGGTCACATCGACGCCGCGAGCGTCGGCCCGTTCCAGGCCGATTTCGGGCCGGATTCGCTTGTCGTCCTCGAAATCCTGGGAGAGCCCGGAGGCGCTGAGGGATCACATCGCCGCGCCGCACATGAAGACCTACTCGCAAAATACCAAGGAGTTGATCGCCAAACGGACGATTCACGTCCTGTCCGCGATCGATTAGATCCCCAGGCCTGAGAGTGGGCGCGGCGATCCAGATCCGTGCAGCACGGCTCTGCGAGGGTGGTCGAGTATGGAGCCAGATCAACTCAGGCATCCAACGTTCCCTTCGATCTCCACCGTTCTTGCCGAATGAACGGCGCCCTTGAGGCGATCTTGCCGATCGGGTCGTTCGGACAAGTTCGAGCATTGCCAGCATGGACGCCCCAGGGCGATGTTGCGATGATCTCTCGAGCGAATGTGTCGATACGGTAAGGCGATGGGGACTGCGCCGCGCATCGTCCTTGTGTGGGACATTCCAATCCGCGTCTTCCACTGGCTCATCGTGGCGCTTGTCGCGGCGGCCTATGCGACGTGGCGACTGAACTGGATGGTCTGGCACGGATGGATCGGCGAGGCTCTGCTCGCCCTCGTGCTGTTCAGGCTATTGTGGGGCTTCTTCGGCGGCGAGACAGCGCGCTTTTCCGGCTTTCTCGCCTCCCCGCGAAAAGCCTTTCAGCATCTGAAACGCGCGTTTCGGCGAGAGCCCGACCGCCAAGTCGGGCACAATCCGGCTGGCGGCTGGATGGTGCTGCTCCTGCTCGCCCTGCTTCTCGCTGAGACATTGACCGGACTCTACGTCGCCAACGACATGGCCGACGAGGGGCCGCTCACCGAGATTGTGCCGGCTTGGGCCGCCAATGCGATCGCATCCGCGCACGCGATCCTCTGGGATGCGCTCTTGGCGGCGATCGTGCTGCATGTTCTGGCGATTGCGGGCGTTTGCGGCGATCAAGGGGCAGAACCTGTTGCGCCCGATGATCACGGGCACCAAGGTCCTGCCCGCAAGCATCGCCGCGCCGCGGGCCGGCAGTGCGGCGCGAGCCGGCTTGCTGTTGCTCGGCAGCGCCGTCGCCACAGCCCTCCTGGTCAATCTCCTGTGAGCCCGGTCAGCTCTTTGCGTTCAGCTCTTGGGCGGAATGACCTGACCGCGGATTTCCCCTGCGGGATGGGATTGGGTGTGAACGTTGACATACCACTCCCCGGCGGAAAACTGCTTCGCCTGGTCCGGGGTGAGCGTCGCGGTCCCCGTCATCGGGTTCGTGGGCGGGCTGCCCTGGGTGCTGAGCCAGATCACCGGCGGCGCATTTTTGCCTTTCGCCGCCGGGCCGTGGAAATGAGCCATCGTCGTTGGGCTCGACAGCCCGCTATAGGCGATGTTCCAGGTGACGACCCGCGTCGCCGGGTCATACGTCAGGTCGGCGGTTCCCGATCCTGTCGTATCCACTGGCGGAACACATTGCGCCCCAGTCAGTGGGACCTTGAAGGACGTGGCGTCGGCGCGGGCGGCCCCCGCGCTCACAAAGCCGAGAAGGATAACAAAAGGAATGAGAGCGCGCTGACGTTTCAAGGCCTTCATCTTTTCCTCCAGTTGGCTCAGATCAGATCGGTCCCTACAGCAAAAGGGATCGAGCGTCCGTTTCATCGCATAATTTGGCGTCGGTGTAGACACCCTTTTGCTGGCTCACCAACTATGTGATGATATTTGCAGGCGCTGAAATCAGGCGATTCGTGACGTTTGATTTGGCTTCGGCGACAAGGGTGGGAGGGACGTGCAAAGGCTCACCATTTGGCCTGAACGGCTCGCCGCTTCGTCCGTGTGCACTGGCCTTTGTGAACTCGATTGATGCCGAATTTCTCAATTCGCCTGAGACTGATCTTTCTGTCGGTCCTGCTCCTGGCGATCCTCGCCGGCTCTTCCGCGCTTCTGATCCGTGAGCTGATCCGCAACTCGAAAAGCCTCACCGAGGAAGCCAAGCTTGTTTCAACGGTCAGGGACGCCAATTCGGCCAGCAAGCACTTTGGCGACCTGAAATATTGGGCGATCAACTCCGCCGTCACGCAGCTCGCGCGCTCCCAGCAGGCGGCGGAGCTCGCCAAGTCGGGGCTCGACTCCGATCTCAAGGCGATTTCTGCAGTCGATCCTGCGGTGGTGGCGGCGATCGGCAGCGAAGTCTACACCATGACCGACCTGGCGCGGCAGGCGGGCGTCGCCTACTCAAGTGACGACAGCGCCGCCGGCAACGCCCTCTTGGGGCAAGCCAAGAGTCATGTCATGGCTATCGAGGAGCAGATCGACAAGATCGTGGACAGAACTCGAGCAACAGGCCGTGACGCGGCGCGATGTCTCCACGCGCCAGGCGGAGCTCGCCGTCAAGCTCGCGATCGCCGGGGGAATCGGAGCGCTGGCGCTCGCGCTGGGCTTCACAGCGTTAACGGTGCATTCGGTCACCGTTCCCCTGAGGCGGCTGGATCGCAGCATTGCTTCCATTACGCATGGCGAACTGAACGTCGTCATGCCGCCCTCGGGAGTTCCTGAGATCGCTGCTATGACGCGGACGCTCGGCATGCTGCGCGACAGCCTGATCGAGCGAGACCGACTCGAACGCGAGCGACAACTTGCAGAGATGGAAACACGGGCCGCGCGCGACACTGCCGAGGCCGCCTTGCACGATCTGAAAGCGGCGCAAGCCAATCTCATTCAGGCTGAAAAGATGGCCTCACTCGGTCAATTGACCGCGGGAATCGCTCACGAAATCAAGAACCCGCTCAATTTCGTCAACAACTTCGCCAGCCTTTCCGTCGGTCTGCTGGACGAACTGCACCAGGCCGCCGCGCCGGCGCTCGCGTCGCTCGACGAGGGGCGACGTCGCGAGGTCGACGAGACGAGCGAGATGCTGATCGGCAACCTTCAACGGATTGTCGAGCACGGCAAGCGCGCCGACAATATCGTCAAGAGCATGCTGGCCCATTCCCGCAGCGGGAGCGGAAACCTGGAAAGTGTCGATCTCAACGCCCTGGTCGACGAGTCGCTCAATCTGGCCTATCACGGCGCCCGCGCTCAGGATCAGAACTTCAACATCACCATAGAACGAGCCTACGGCGAGACTATCGCGCCGATCGCGCTTGTGCCGCAGGATATGACCCGCGTATTCCTCAATCTCTTCAGCAATGGCTTCTACGCCGCCAATCGGCGCCGGCGAGAGACGAATGATGGAAAATTCAGACCGACATTGACGGTGACCACGCGCGAGACCGGCAAAGCCGTTGAAGTCCGCGTGCGTGACAACGGAAGCGGCATTCCCGCTGAGATCATGGACAAGCTCTTCCAACCGTTTTTCAGCACGAAGCCGACCGGCGAGGGCACAGGCCTCGGGCTGTCGATCAGCTATGAAATCGTCACCAAACAGCATCGCGGGACGATTGAGGTTTCCAGCGCTGTCGGAGAGTTCACCGAATTCACGGTGCATCTGCCGCGCATCCTCGGCGCCAAAAGCGCGCCCGATCCCTCGGCGTGAGTTGGGAAACATGCCGGTTAGCATCTTGATTGTCGATGACGAACCCGATGTCGCGATGCTATTCCGACAGCAGTTTCGGCGCGAGATGCGGGAGGGCGTCTACGTGTTGCATTTTGCGCTCTCGGCCCCGGAAGCGCTTGAACGTCTTGCCCGCGAGATCGAGCCGCAGCTGATCGTGATTTTGTCTGATATCAATATGCCCGGAATGGATGGTCTGGCGCTCCTGCGGGAGATCAAGAAGAGGCGACCGGAACTCCCGGTGATGATGCTGACCGCTTATGCCGACGATGAAAGGCGTCGTAGCGCCGCCGAGGGCGGCGCAGCTGATTTTGTGGCCAAGCCGGTCGACTTTGATTTTTTGAAGATTCGTCTGCGTGAGTTGCACGGACCGTTGGTTTAAGGGGAGCCCGTTGGTCGCTTCAGCCAAGATCCTCGCTGTCGATGACGAGCCTGATTTTGAGCTCCTGATCAGGCAGCGTTTCCGCCGCCAAATCCGCGACGAAGAATTCGAATTCCGCTTCGCTCACCACGGCGAGGAGGCGCTGGCGGCGCTATCAGCCGAACCTGACATCGAACTCATGTTGCTCGACATCAACATGCCGGTGATGGATGGGTTGACCTTGCTCAACGAACTTAGCGAGCGGCAGCTGGAGGTGCAGGCGATCATCGTCTCAGCCTACGGAGATATGACGAATCTGCGAACCGCAATGAATCGCGGCGCCTTCGATTTCGTCACCAAGCCGGTGGATCTGCGCGATCTCGAGATCACGGTCCGTAAAGCGCTGGCCAATGTTGCAAAGCTGCGAGAAATGGAGCGGCAGCGCAGGGCCGCGGAACGCGCGCGGAACAACCTTTCGCGCTATTTTTCGCCGAACATTGTCGAGTTGCTGGCTGCTCAGGACGAACCGCTCGGGGCCGGGCGCAGGGAGACGGTCGCGGTGCTGTTTGCCGACATTGTCGCGTTCACGCGAATGGCGGAGGACATGGCTCCTGAAGACGTGCTCGCCTTGTTGCGCGAGTTTCATGCCCGAATGACGGCGCAGATCTTCGCAAGCGGCGGTACGGTCGACCAATATTTGGGCGACGGGATCATCGCTGTGTTCGGCGCCCCGGCCGCGAGCCCGAGCGACGCCCTTAACGCGCTGAATTGCGCGGAGCTGATGCTCGAGGCGCTCGAACGTTGGAACGACGAACGCAAGGCGACGGGAGACGCCCGGCTCGATATCGGCATCGGTCTCAACTATGGACAGGTTGTGCTTGGCGATGTCGGCAGTGAACACAGCATGTCGTTCACAGCGATCGGGGATACAATGAACACGGCGTCTCGACTGCAGGTGCTGACCCGCTCACTGAGAACGCCGTTGGTCGTCGGGGATGCTGTTGTTCAGGCGATCCACGCGTTGTCTCCGGAACTCGCCGCCGAGCGCATCAGCCGATTGGAGGATCGAGGCGAACATAGTTTGCGAGGTCGGGCGAGCCCGGTGCGGATTTGGACAAGCAAAGTGAAGTGGACCCATGAACCGACGCCGCTCGAGGCGGTTTCCTAAAGCGGGTTGCTGTTGGATTGAGGCGGCCGAAAGCCAAGGGCTCGGACGACATTTTGGCGTTTATCGCGTTAGTTGTTGGTATGGGCCGGTTCCGATGGCGCTCTTGATCCAGTTTTGCGGGGTGATTTGACGATCCCGGGCTTCGAGGGCGCGTCGCCAGCCGAGGTAGTTCGGCAGGTTCTTGGTGGCGACGCCGTTGAAGCGCGCCAGCCCTTGTTTGAGGCGGCCGTGGTAGGCGTTGACGTTGTTGATGTGCAGGTGCGGCGCCGCGGGCGTCGGCTTGCCGGGCGTGGGCATGGGCCGTGAAAGGGAATCTTGGCCTTTCGGGCGAAGGCGGCGATCGCCGTCCCGCCGTCACCGATCAACTGGTTGCTCGCCGTGACGACGCCGTCGAGCGCCATTGCGATCGAAGCGCTGTCGTCCTGCGGCAGGACGGCGTCGAAGGTCGCTCCCTTCCGGTCGCGGGCGACGAGCACAGGAATATTATCCTGGTGAAGGCCTGGATGGCGACGTTCCGCCCCGCTTGCTAAGCCTTGCGCGGCAGATCGGACCGCCGGCCCTTGAACGATTCGAGGATGAAGGTCTCATCCGCCTCGACCACGCCGCTCAAGCGCTGCGGCTTGTCGGCGGCGGGCGCGCCCAGGAACCGATGACGCCAGCGAAAAGCCGTGGCCGGATGAACGCCGCAAAGCGCGGCCGTTTTCGCCAAGCTTTTGCCTTCGATCATCGCCCGCGCATGGTCGAGCCAACGCTCCCTTTTGCGCAGACGCGCCATCGGCGTTTTGGTGAGCGCGTTGAAGGTGCGCCCGCAAGCTTTGCAGCGGAACCGCGCCAGTCCGCGCGAGCGCCCCCAAGCGATGATCTCCCGACCCGTCAGGTCAGCCCGATCGCGTGCCAGCTCGGCCCGGGATTGGGGCTGACCGGTCCGCCGCCGATGATCGTGTTTCCGTTCATCTCCCAGATCGAGGCTTGGCCGCTCGTGTTTTGGAAAAGGATGTCGGAATGACCATCGCCGCCTGCTCCGATGGCGCGCCAGCTCGTCCCAGGATTGGCGCTGACCGGCCCGCCCCCGATCAAGGTGTTTCCCTTCATTTCCCAGATCGAGACCTGGCCCGTGCTCTTGTTCTGAAAAAGGATGTCGGAAAAGCCGTCGTGGTTGAAATCGCCGGCGCCGATCGCTTGCCAACTTGGCCCCGGATTGGGGCTTACGGGCCCGCCGCCAACCAAGCTGTTCCCGTGCATCTCCCAGATCGAAACCTGGCCGGTGCTTGTGTTCTGCCACAGGATGTCGGAAAAGCCGTCGTCATCGAAATCGCCCGCTCCGATCGCTTTCCAAGCAGGCCCGGCATTGGGAATCACGGCCCCGCCGCCGACCAGGTCGTTTCCGCTCATTTCCCAGATCGAGGCTTGGCCGCTGTTCGTGTTTTGCCACAGGATGTCGGAATGGCTGTCCTTGTTAAAGTCGCCCGTCCCGACGGCGCGCCAGCTCGGTCCGGGATTCGGGTTCTCAGGCCCGCCGCCGATTAACGTGTTCCCTTTCATTTCCCAGATCGACGCTTGGCCGTTAGCGTTCTGCCACAAAATGTCGGAAAAGCCGTCGTCATTGAAATCGCCGGCTCCGATCTCGGTCCAACTCGGCCCCGGATTGGGGCTCACCGGCCCCCCGCCGATTAAGGTGTTCCCTTTCATGTCCCAGATCGACGCTTGACCGTTGGCGTTCTGCCACAGGATGTCGGAAAAGCTATCGCCGTTTGCGGGCGAGGTGACCCCGAGCGCCGTCGTAGCTTGGATGTTCGTGGCGAGCTCGATCGTGCCGGCGGCGGTCCCGTCGGACCGGAATAACCCAAGAACTTCGTGCCGTCGGCAGCGTAGAACTCAAGCGCCCCGTTGGCGGCCGCCAGGTCGAAAGGCGAGGAACTTCCGGAACCGAGAACGATGTCCTTGACCATCATGGTTCCGGCGGCGGTCCCGTCGGACTTCCATAGCTCGGAACCATGCAGGCCGTCGGTTGCGCTGAAGTAAAGCGTGCCGTTGACATTGGTCAGAACGGAGGGAAGAGAGCCGTTTGGCGGGTTGATGTCCTTGACCAGCACCGTTCCGGCGGCGGTCCCGTCCGACTTCCACAGCTCGAAGCCATCCGTAGTGGAATTACCGGTGAAGCCCTTGGCGGTGGCGCTGAAGTAAAGCGTACCGTTGACGTTGGTCAGAAACTTGGGAGCAGAGCTGACGGTGCTTAGGCCCGAGGGGGTTAGGCCCTGGGCGATGTCCTTGACCAAGACGGTTCCGGCGGCGGTCCCGTCCGACTTCCACAGCTCAAGGCCATGCGTGGCGTCGGTGGCGTCGAAGTAGAGCGTGCCATTGACGTTCGTCAGATTGCCAGGAGAGGATGAGCCGTTAAGAAAAATGTCTTTGACCAAGACGGTTCCGGCGACGCTCCCATCCGACTTCCACAGCTCGGCGCCAGCTACGTCGTCAATTGCGCTGAAGTAAAGCGTGCCGTCGACATTGGTCAGATTGGTGGGTGTTGAGCCGAGAGGGCCAGGACGGATGTCCACCATGACGGTTCCGGCGGGGGTCCCGTCGGACTTCCACAACTCTTCGCCATCCGCGCCGTCGTTAGCCGTAAAGTACAGCTCGCCATTGACGTTGGTGAGATCCCCCGGGGCCGAGCCGCTTGTGCCGGGATCGATGTCCCTGACCATCACCGTTCCGGCGGCGGTCCCATTCGATTTCCACAGCTCGACGCCATGCGCGCTATCGTTGGCCTGGAAGTAAAGCGTGCCGTTGACATTCGTCAGGTCGTCGGGGAAGGAGCTGCCGCTGGCGCCGGGATGAATGTCCTTGACCAGAAAAGTTCCCAAGGCCGACCCGTCTGACGTCCACAGCTCTGGGCCATGCGCGCCATCGTCGACGACGAAGAAGACGCGACTGCCGATCGCAGTGAGCCTCGTAATCGCGCCGCCAACTGAGGCGACGAGATGCGTGCCCGGAAGCGTCCCGTCGGTGACCCACAGCTGCGCCGAGGTGGCGCCGCTAAGCTTATCGAAATACGAGAGCGCCATGATGGAATTCCTCCCATGCTCCAGAATCACGGCGACACAACCGCCAGCACTATTCAAATAAGGAGCTTCCCCAGCGGTGTCTCAATATTAAAAGCGCTGGATTAAATATTGTCAGTAGCCCTAATTTTAACAAGTGACTGTGACGCGCGTCACATGGCGGCGTAGTTTTACTTAGGTAGAACTACCTAGAAGCCGCCGGTCCAGTTCCGCGCGAGACGCCAACAGCGTCAGCCGAGCGGAAAAGCTGGAGGCGGGTCCTCCCCGCTCGAAAACCGAAGGGGAAGCCATTGAATTGCCTGCCGTTTCGTGGCGCGGGACCCAAGGCTGCCCCGTGGCCCCGTGTCGAGGCAGCGCCAAGGACCAAACAATTTCTTTGTATAAACCGAAGGTCGTGCTATAACCTTCCTATTGGCCGGATCAGAGGGCAGCCGCCCGGCGGCGAGAAAGGAAATGCATTTTGCGCAATCTACACGCTCGGCACGCCTTGCGCAGGGGCTGAAAGGGGAAAGGAATTTTTTACTCCAATCGACCGTAAGCCATTGAAAAGTCTCAATTCGAAAAAGTAAACGCTAGTAAACGCTAGCTATTTTACTAGCGTTTATAGACGTTTACTGACGTCTATTGGAGTTTAGCTGCGCTGATTTCGACGGGCTGCGGCCCGATCACAGACCGGCGCGAGGCGCCCTTCGGCTCACGCCAGGACAGCGGCAGGCTTCGCTAAGCTCGCCTCGTCGTCCGCCAGCCTTCGCCACCAGTGCGTGTTGCGGTCCCAGTTCCAACCGGCGGTTGGCGACGGGCGACGGCAAGAGCCATAGGCGGGTTCGGCCGATGCGCTCGGACTGCTCGCCGAAGCCGGCGGCGCGGCCGAGGTAGCGGCGCCCGGCGTTGAGGCTCGTGAACGCGAGCCACTCAGGCGCCGCGGCTGTGATCTTCGCCTCGAGCGCAGCGCAGGCCTCTCTGCCGAGCGCGGCCGGCGGCAGCTCGCGGTCCATGCCGCTCACCTGCTTGGCGATGTCGGTCAGCCCCAAGCCCCATTGGGGCAGTTCCGGGTATTCTTCGGGCCTCAGCTGTCGCGGCGTCAGCCCGAAGGCGTGCAGCGCCGACCAGAAGCGGTTCTGCGGATGGGCGTAATAGGCGCCGCGCTTGGCCGAGACATTGCCGGCCGCCGTGCCGCAGAAGACGATCCTGAGGCCCGGCCTGATGAGGTCGGGCAGCACATGCGCAGAAGAGCTCGCGGCGTCGAGCATCAGATCGTCTGGTTGTAGGCGCCGACTTCCGGGTTCTCGCGCAAGATCCGGTCGACCGCCTCGAACATCGCCCGCATATGCGCTTCCGAGACCGGGCTCTCGACGACGACCACGAGTTCCGGCTTGTTCGACGAGGCGCGGACCAGTCCCCACGTGCCGTCTTCGACTGTAACCCGGACCCCGTTAACGGTGACGAGATCGCGGATGGGCTGCCCGGCGAGCGGCTCGCCCCGCGCCTGCATCGCCTGGAATCGCGCGACGACGCGATCGGCGACCTCGTATTTGATTTCGTCGGCGCAATGGGGCGACATGGTCGGCGAGCCCCAGGTTTTCGGCAGCCCGCGATAGAGGTCCGCCATCGACTTTTCCGGGTTGCGGTCCAGCATGTCGAGGATGGCGATCGCGGTGACGAAGCCGTCGTCATAGCCGCGCCCGAGCGGCGCATTGAAGAAGAAATGCCCCGACTTCTCGAAGCCGGCGAGCGCGTTCAGGTCCCTGCACCCGCCGCTTGATGTGCGAATGGCCGGTCTTCCAGAAATCGACCATGACGCCATGGCTGCGAAGCTCGGGGTCGGTCGCGAACAGCCCGGTTGACTTCACGTCAACCACGAAGGTCGCGCCTTGGTGGAGCCTCGACAGATCGCGCGCCAGCATGACGCCGATCTTGTCGGCGAAAATCTCCTTGCCCTCGTTGTCGACGATTCCGCAGCGGTCGCCGTCGCCGTCGAAGCCGAGGGCGAGATCGGCTTGGCTCTCCTTCACCGCCGCGGCCATTGCGTGCAGCATCCCCATATCCTCGGGGTTCGGATTGTAGCGCGGGAAGGTGAAGTCGAGATCGCAGTCGAGGGGAACGACCTCGACCCCAAGCGCGCCCAGGAGTTTTGGCGCGAAGGCGCCGGCCGTGCCGTTGCCGCAGGCGGCGACGACCTTGAGGGGGCGGCGCAGCTTCGGCCGATCGGTCAGATCGGCGAGGTAGCGGGCGGGGAAGTCGGGGACGAACTCGTAGCCGCCTCCCGCCTCCGGTCCATAGTCGCCAGCGAGGACGATGTCGCGCAGCCGCGCCATCTCCTCAGGCCCAAAGGTCACCGGCCTGGCCGCCCCCATCTTGACCCCGGTCCAGCCGTTGTCGTTGTGGGAGGCGGTCACCATCGCAACCGCTGGCGTATCGAGAGCGAACTGGGCGAAATAGGCCATCGGCGTCAGCGCAAGCCCGATGTCGCGCACCTGCGCGCCCCCCGCCATCAGGCCAGCGGTCAAGGCCAGCTTGATCGAAGCGGAATAAGAGCGAAAGTCGTGGCCGACGACGATCTCAGGCGCAACGCCAAGCTCCTTCAGGAGGCGCGCCAGGCCGAACCCGAGCGCTTGCGCGCCCATCAGGTTGATTTCCTTTTCGAACAGCCAACGCGCGTCATATTCGCGAAAGCCGGTCGGATTGACCATCGGCTGCAATTCAAAAGCGTAGGTGTTGGGGGAGAGTTTGGGCTCGGGTTTAGGAAACAACGCGGGCCTCAGCCATGGGAAGCGCCCGGGCGGCGCGGGCCGCGGGCTTGCCGCGGGGCTTAGAGCAGCCGAACGAGCGAAGCAACCAGCGCGCCCCAACCGTAGCGGAAGCGCGGGCGAGAGCATGCGTCACCCCGGCCACGCCACGGGCGATTGAACCCTAATGCGCGAACTGTTAGAATTTGGCCTGTAGTCCTGCTAAGGTGGAGCGAGCGGGTTGTCGCCGCCCCTAGGGAACCGGTCATCTCTCAATAATGTCGGGGCGAAACGAACGGGGTGGTCACCGAGCGCGAACGCGGGGTTCGGCGCGCTTTTGCTGATGGAGTTCGATCGTAAATCTATCCGACCTGCGCTCGACCGGCGTCTTGGCGGTCGCACGCCGCGAGATCCGCCCCGTATTTTCCGAATTGCGCCGGCTTTATTTCAATAAAGTCTGGGGAATGGATATTCGGCCTGGGTGCCGGATTTCCTATTCCGCGAAATTGGACAAGAATTATCCCGAGGCATCCACATCGGAGAAGGTTCGGCGGTCAATTTCGGCGCATGCATTCTCGCCCACGACACGGTGCGCGGGATGCACGTCGATACGTGGATTGGCAAGGAATGCAACATCGGCGCGCAGAGCATGATCCTGCCCGGGGTCACGATTGGCGATCATTGCGTGGTCGCAGCGGCGAGCGTGGTGATGAAGGATGTGCCGTCGAATTGCCTGGTCGCGGGCAACCCTGCGCGGATCATGGAAAAGGGCATCCAGACCGGGCCTTTGGGCATCATGAAGCGCACGGTCCGGGCGGATGTCGGCGTGGTTTCGGCCGTGCCTGAGGAAAAAGTCGCTTCCTCGATCCAATCGCCGGCCTGAGCGAACTCGAGCGCGCAAACGATGACTGTCATCGATCTCAGCGGCCGCGTGGCCATTGTCACCGGCGCGTCGCGCGGCATCGGACGAGCCGCGGCCGAAGCTCTGCTCAAGGCCGGGTGCAGCGTTGTGCTCAACGCTCGCGCTTCCGACGAAGCATCGGCGAGCTTCGCGGAATTGGAGAAGGCCTATCCCGACCGCGTGACGGCGGTTTACGGATCCGTCGCGGACAGCGCGACCGCGACCGCACTCGTTCAGAGCGCGATGCGACAGAAGCGCCTCGACATCCTGGTCAACAACGCCGGCATCCTCCGCGATAAGCTGATCGGCATGATATCGGACGCCGAGATCCAGGAGCTGTTTGACGTCAACATCATCGGATTGATCAAGATCACCCAGCTCGCCGCGCGCCTGATGTCGAGACGCAGGAGCGGATCGATCATCAATATCTCCTCGATCGTCGGGAGACGAGGAAACAGCGGCCAGACCGTCTATTCGGCGACAAAGGCCGCCGTCATTGGCGCGACGTTTTCCGCAGCCAAGGAGCTGGGACCGATGAACATTCGCGTCAACGCCGTGGCTCCGGGCCTGATCCAGACGTCGATGATCGAAGCCATCCCCGGGGACAAACGCAAGAGCCTGGAGTCGCAAATCGCCATGGGTCGGGTCGGCGCCGCGCAAGATGTCGCCAATACGATCTTGTTTCTCGCCTCCGACCTTTCGTCTTATGTGACCGGGCAGGTGATCGGGGTTGATGGCGGTCTCATTGTATGAGGCGGATTGAAAAAAAAGCCGATGGGGCAATCGCCTCCACGATTGCAATGAACGATCTGGACGCCGCCTGCGGCGGACTGCTTCCGCTGATCGCGCCGCTCGAAGCGGCCCCGGCGATTCATGATGACCGCAGCGACATCTGGCTGACCCGCGAGGAGCTTCGCGCCGCGAGCCTCGATCTCGCGGAGAAAATCGCCTCGAAGCGAAAGCGTCTGGTGTTTCTGTTCTGTGGCGTGAATTCCGAAACATTGATCGGTCTGCTTGCCGCGGCCGCCGCCGGCCACGCGACCGCGCTGATCGACCCCTCGGCCCCCGAAGACGTGCTGACGGGTCTGATCGAGGCCTATCAGCCGGAAGTCGTTCTCGGGGCGCGCGACATTGGCGAAAACCTGCGCGCCGTCGCAGACGTTGCGGGAACCTCGGGCTCGCTCGACACTCGGGCCGGCGTCATCGAATGGATCACGAGAGACGAGGGGCCGTCATCCGGCGCCATCGACCCCGCCTTGCGCCTGCTTCTCTCCACATCCGGGACGACCGGCAGTCGGAAATACGTGCGTCTCTCGCGTGACGCCATTGTCGCCAATGCCCGCCAGATCGCCAAGGCGCTGGCCATCGACGACCGCAGCGTCGGCGTCGCCCATCTGCCTCTGCACTATTCCTACGGGCTTTCCGTCGTCACCTCGCATCTGGCGGCTGGCGGACGTATTTGTCTGGTCAACGACTCGATCACCTCGCCAAGTTTCTGGTCGAAGATTGGCGATGCCGGCGGATCGCATTTCCCCGGCGTCCCTTTTCACTACGCCGCGCTCGCGCGCCTGGGCCTGAAGATGGCGCCAGAGTCCGTTAACGTGTTTACCCAGGCCGGCGGCGCCCTTGACCTTCGCATTCAGACGAAGATGCATGACTTGGCGAGCGAGCGCGGCGGCCAGTTTTTCGTCATGTACGGACAGACCGAGGCGTCGCCGCGCATGGCGACCTTGCAGCATGCGGACTTCTCTCGCAAAGCGGGATCGGTTGGCGTGGCGCTCGCGGACGGCAAATTGTCGATCGTGGACGACAAGGGCATGGCTTTGCCGCCCGACGCTATCGGAACGGTGGTCTACGAAGGCCCCAACGTCATGCTGGGCTATGCGATGTCCCGGTCCGACCTCGGCAACGGCGACGAGATGAAGGGACGCCTCGAAACCGGCGACCTTGGTCGAACTCGATGACGAGGGATTTCTCTATCTCAGCGGCCGCACCAAGCGTTTCGCCAAGATCGCCGGATATCGCCTCGGGCTCGACGAGATCGAACAGGAGCTGTTCGCCGTCTGCCCGGTCGCCTGTCTTGATCTTGGAGAAAAGATCGCCGTCGCGCACGAACAGGAGTTCGGAAGCGGCGCTCAAGGCGCGTGTTCGCGAGCTGGCCGTTGCTTACAAGGTGCCGTCTTCAAGCTTCGCGCTGCGCAAAATCGCGCAAATCCCGCGCGCTGCGAGCGGGAAAGTCGATTATGCGCGACTGAAGGATCTCGTGAGTGTTTGAGCGTCTCCTCAACCAGCCGCCGTATTCGCTCAGGCAGTCTGAAAAGGAGCCGCTTCTCATCGAAGGGCTCAATGAGCTTACCCGCCATCACTACGCCAAGAGCCCCGAATATGCGCGAATCCTCGACGCGGCCTGGGGGGGCCTGAAAACCTACGGCTCGACGGCCGAGGTTCCCTATCTGCCGGTCAGCCTGTTCAAGGAAATGGAATTGAAGAGCACCACGCTTCCCGCGATGGTCATGCGCTCGAGCGGCACCACCGGACAGCGAACAAGCCGCATCATCATCGACAACGAGACGGCGCGACGTCAGTCGGAAGCGCTGGTGGCGTCGTTCCGTCCCATTCTCGGAAGCCGCCGTCTGCCGTTCCTCGCGATCGACACCAAAGACGTGATCAAGCCGACGGACCTCACCGCGCGTGGCGGCGGCGTCCTGGGCATGATGAAGTTCGGCGCCAAAGCGGCCTTCGCCCTCGATTCGCAACTGGATCTGGACACGGAGCTCGTCGCGACTTTCGTCCGCGCGAATGGCGCCGAGCCGTTTCTCATTTTCGGCTTCACTTTTCTCGTCTGGGACAAGCTCTATCGCAGCTTCGCCGATGGCGAGGTCGATCTTTCCAACGCGATCCTCATCCACTCGGGGGGATGGAAAAAGCTCGAGGCGCAGAAGGTCTCCAACGCCGAGTTCCGCGCCGCGCTCAAGCGCCGGTTCAACCTGACGAGCATTTTCAACTTCTATGGCTTCGTCGAGCAGATCGGCTCCGTCTTCATCGAAGGCCCGGACGGATTGCTCTATCCGCCCAATTTCACCGACGTCATTGTGCGCAGACCGCACAGCTGGGAGCCGGCGGAGGTTGGAGAAGAGGGCGTTATCCAGGTTGTTTCGCTGCTGCCGCGTTCCTATCCCGGTCATAGCGTGCTGACCGAGGACATGGGTGTCGTCGCGACGATCGACGCTGGAGCTGGCGGCCGCTTCGGCAAGGCCATCAGGGTTGTCGGCCGCGCCCCGAAGACTGAGCTCAGGGGCTGCAGCGACGTCATCGCCGCATGAGACCATTCGCGCAAGCGCGGCGCCCTGTAGCCGCGACCGCTGGTCGCAGCCGGCGCGATCAACGACCGCGTCGACAAGCCGGCGCCGCGTCGCGAAAGGTCCGTCATTGCGAGCGGAGCGAAGCAATCCATCCCCTGAGGCCGGGCCCAGGCGGTTGCGAAATGAGAGCGCAGGGTCAGGCGCGACGCCCCTCACGCCAAGCCCCCCGGGGGATGGATTGCTTCGTCGCTGCGCTCCTCGCAATGAGCCCATTCGCGCGAGCACGGCGCTCTGTAGCCGCGACCGCTGGGCGCGGCCGGCGCGATCAGCGACCGCGTTGCAGAGCCGGCGCCGCGTCGCGAAAGGTCCGTCATTGCGAGCGGAGCGAAGCAATCCATCCCCTGAGGCCGGGCCCAGGCGGTTGCGAAATGAGAGCGCAGGGTCAGGCGCGACGCCCCTCACGCCAAGCCCCCGGGGATGGATTGCTTCGTCGCTGCGCTCCTCGCAACGACGGTTCTGTGTGAACGCCGCGATTTTGGTGTGAGGACAAATTTATGACCGACGTGTTCGCTCATAGCGCCGGCGCGCCTGAGACCAACGATGACGAGCGCGCGCTTCTGGCGAAGCTCGACGCCGCCCGCCAACAGCTTGCAGCGCCATTCGCGCCTGAGCGGGTCGATCTGGTCGCCAGCGTCGCCGAGGCCCTTCTTGCCTCGCGGCAGTCAGCGGCCTCGGGGCCTGCCGCCCATTTCGCCTTCTGGACCCGCCGCGCCGCGCTTGCGAAGCTCGCGGCGAGTTTTGCGGCCCGCGTGCCGCAGCACACGTTGGCGCGACCAAGAGGACTCGTCTTTCATCTGCCGCCGCAGAATGTCGAGACGGTCTTTCTCTATTCGTGGGCGCTCGCCTATCTCAGCGGCAACGCCAATATCGTGCGCCTGCCCCACGCGATCAGCGCGCGTATGCAGGCCATCGTCGACCTCTTCCTCGAACGGCTTGAGGCTCAAGGAGACACGTCGCAATTGTTCGTTCACTACCCGTCGCAGGGCGATCTTGGGGCCAAGATCTCGGCCCTGAGCGACGCGCGCGTCGTCTGGGGCGGCGACGCCAAGGTCGGGCTCTTCGCCCCCCTGCCCTTGCGCAATGGCGGCAAGTCGATCTGGTTCGGCGACCGCTTCTCCTTTTCGACGATCAACGGCGCCGCGCTCGACAAGCTCGACGAGCCCAGCCTTCGGGCGCTCGCCAAGAAACTCCACAATGACGTGTTCGTCTTCGACCAGATGGCCTGCTCGTCGCCGCATGCGCTTTATGTCGTCGACGAAGCCGCAACGCATGCAGCGGCGGTTCGGCGCCTCCTCAACGCATCCGCGCTCGAATGGACGATGGACGATCCCAAGGCCCATGTCGGGCACGCGATCGGCAAGATGACGGCCGCGTTCTACGCGGCGGGGAGCGGACGCGCCTCGTCGGTCAACTGGCGGAACACGAACCTGACCAGTTTCGTGGCCAGCGCGCCGGAGCGTCAGGATCTCAGGGTGGGCGGAGGCTTCCTCAGCGTCGTCTTCGTCCGTTCGCTCGACGAGGTCGCAAGCTTCATTCGCGAGAGCGACCAGACGATCACCTATTTCGGCTGGGAGCGCGGCGCGATCGAAACGGTCGCCGCCTCCCGGACGGGTCCAGGAGTTTCGCGCTGGGCGCCGATCGGGACGGCGCTCGACTTCGATTTCATCTGGGACGGCTACGACATTCCGTTCGAGCTGACGCGGCTGGTTCGCGTCTCATAGAGGCCGGCGTCCTTCCGCGGAAGGGGGGGGTAAAGTGATCTTCGGAAAAAATACCACCCCCCACCGGAAGCGGTCCAACATTACCGGACTTCGACGAATCAGTCTGGATTGATTATCGTCTACCGAGAGATGGTTTTACCTGCGAGATAAGCGACCAAACCTGCGAGAGTCTCTAGCCCCACTCCATGGCTATGGCCTCGGCCTGCCTTATGACAAGGTCGACGGCGACCCTCTGAAGGTCAGGAGGGTAGCCGTATCGCGCCAACAGCTTACGGACCTCGATCCGCATCTTGGCTCGAACGCTCTCCTTGCGCGTCCAGCCGATCGTCGGCGAGCTTCGGATCGTTTGCACAAGAACCTGGGCCAGGATGCGAAGCTGCTCATGGGCCATCAGTGCCTTCGCGGACCCGTTCTCAGCGAGCGCATCGTAAAACGCCAGTTCCTCGGTGTTGAGCCCCAGCTCAGCGCTCCGGGCGCTTGCCGCGCTAATGTCCTTGGCGAGAGCGATTAGTTCCTCGATCACCTGCACGCTGTCGACAGCGCACAGAGTGTCGTCCAGCCGCTCGCTCAGCTTCGTGGCCTCTACGATGTTCGATCGTGACCGCGCCTTGATCTCATCCGCCAGCAGTCGTCGCAGCGTCTCGACGGCTAGACTAGTGCACTCGACTTCAGACGGATGGTTCAGCGTGAGCTTGGCCTGAATGGTTTTTGCGGTCGCGGTCCAGACGAAGGGCTTGGGGTTCCTATTGGTGGCGGCGATGTAGCGGGTAATCGCGCTTTCGAGGTCGTCGACCGAGCGAAAGACGCCTCGTTTGAGGCTCTGGCGAGTGAGCTTGGAGAAGAAGCCTTCCACGGCATTGAGCCAGGAGCAGGAGGTCGGCGTGAAGTGAAACGTCCGCCGCGGATGTTCGGCGAGCCAGGCCAGCACCTGAGGATGTTTATGGGCGGCATAGTTGTCGAGGATGGCGTGGATCACCTTGCCGGCCGGGACGGACCGCTCGACGGTTGCGATGAAGCGGATGAACTCCTGATGCCGATGGCGCGGCGCGCCGCGGCCGATGACCTTGCCTTCGAGCACGCTGAGCGCGGCGAACAGGGTCGTCGTGCCGCGGCGTTTGTAATCGTGCGTGAGGGTTGCGCATTTCCCCCGCTTCAGCGGAAGACCCGGCTGGGTCCGGTCGAGCGCCTGGATCTGGCTTTTCTCGTCGATGGAGACCACGGCCGCATGGCGGAGCGGGTTCATGTAGAGACCGACGACATCATCAAGCTTGGCGGCGAAGTCGGGATCGGTGGATCGCTGAAGGTCCTGATCCGGTGCGGCTGGAGCTTATGGGCAGCCCATATGCGCTGGATCGTTGGCAGCGAAAGACCCATCGCCTTGGCCATGGCGCGGCCGGTCCAATGGGTGACTGCACCGGGCGGTTCGCGCAGGGTGCGCTCGACTACGGCATGCGCCTTGGCCTGTGGCGCTGGCGGGATGCCGGGCGGGCTGCTCTTGTCGCGCAACAGGCCCTCAATGCCTTCCTCGGCGAAGCGCTGCCGCCAGCGCCACACCATTGGCCGGCTGACGCCGACCCGCTTGGCAATCTCCAGCACCGGCAGGCGCCCGGCGGACAGCAGGATGATTTGCGCCCGCTGAACGGGCTTCACCGGACGCCCTCTGTCCTCGATGACCCCTTGCAGATCCGCGCTATGGTGAGCCGAGAGGAGAAGCAAGACAGTCCGAGCCATTCCAGCAGACCCGCACGGTTCTGCGCCTCTGTGAATCCTCCGTTCGCGTCAGTGCACTAGTAGCCTGAGTCAGACGAACTGAGGGTATAGGCTTGCGAGCTTGACGCGGGCGTCGGCGGTTTTGAATTGCCAATCCGCCTTGGCGTGCAGGGTGTTGCGGCGCTTTTGCCAGGCGGCGACTTCGGCGACCAGATCCGTCTTGTCGGAGATGCGGCGATCGAGGCATTGGGTCGAGAGGACGGCGAACTCGGATTCGGCCATGTCGAGCCAGCTTCCGTGCTTGGGCGTGTAATGCCGCAGCTCGATGAGCGCGACTCATCGCGCTCATCGGATTCCGCGCATGGGCGCGGGCGCGCGTTCGCGCTTGCGGATCTCGATGATCGGTTCCGATCATCGAGATCCGGTTATAATGCCATTCGAATCGTTCGACGAGGCGGCGCGCTTCGGCGGCGGGAAAAGCTTCGTAGAGCGACGCAGCCGTGTGCGTGCCGAGAGTGTCCTGCACCAGAACGATCTTGTCGGCGCCGGGAAAATGCATGTCGGACAAATCCTCGAGCGCGTGGGCGTAATCGGTCGCCCGCGCGCCGGCCGGTGACCTTCACGCGCCGCCAGCCTTCGAGCGGCGCGAACATCATGAACAGATTAGCCACGCCATTGCGCTCGTATTCGTAGTCGTAGCGCTCCGGTTGTCCTGGCGCTCCGGTTGTCCTGGCGCTTTGGTTGTCCTGGCGCTCCGGTTGTCCTGGCGTGGCCGCGATCGGCGCGCGCCTCTCGACGATGAGTTGCTTCGAGGTTTCATCGAGGCATACGAGGGGGCGCTTGGGATCGTGCGGCCTCTGGTAGACGTCCAGCACGTCTTCCATGTTGGCGACGAAGGCGGCGCTGGCCTCGGGCGCGATCACCCATTGGGGCTTGCGATGGGGCTGGAGAATGTTTTTTTGAGCGTCCGCCCGATCGTGTTGTCACTGACGCTCCCGACGATCTGCAACTCGACGACTTTCTCCTCCAAAAGACGCAGCGTCCATCTGGCCTGGCCGGCCGGGGCCGGTCCGCAAGCCAGAGCGATCAGCTTGGCTTCCGCGGCGCCGTCGAAAATCCGGCGCGGGGCCGATTTGGGATTGTACTTGCGCGTCAGGACGGCTTCGAAGCCTTCCTCGACAAGGCGCCGTCGCGTTCGCTCGATCGTCGGGAGCTGGTGTCCAGCGCCTCGGCGATCCGGCTGTCGCTCCATCCCTCGCCGGCCTCCGACACGTCCGCTTTCAGAAAGGATGCGAGCTTTCGTCAGCAAATGCGCGGCGCGCTTGCCCCTGCGGACAAAGCCGGCGAGCCGGGCGCGCTCCTCTTGCCGGATATCCAGTTTCTCAACCCCGACAGTCTCGGCAGGCCGATCGCGCCGTATTCGAATATCGCACGCGTGAAGGCGTCGGAGTTCTTATTGCGGCGTGGGAGGGGAGTTTTTGGAACCCAGTGGCGGCCTTGGTGGCCCCGGTGGTGGAGCCGTCGCTAACAGCGTAGCTATGTCAAGCGGCTCGGGGAGTGCTGGGTCCGTCGCGACCGCGACCGGCGGCGGGGGAGGCAACTCGGAGTTCGGGTTTGATGGTTTCGCAGGCGTGGGAGGCGGGGCCGACGCCAGCAGCAGCGCGATTTCCAACGGTTCCGGCGGCGCCAATTCTTCGGCAGTCGCAACTGGTGGTTGAGGCGGGGATACGCGAAGCCAGGATGGAGAATCTGGAAGCGGCGGCAGCGCGATCGCAACGAGCTTGGCAAGCGCTGCGGCGGGTATAGGTGCTTCGACTTCGCCGTGGGCGGCGCGGTCCCGGAGACCTCGACCTGGGCGATGATGCTCCTCGGCTTCGCCGGCCTTGGCTATCGCGGGCTATCGCCGAGCGAGAGAGCCGCGCGCCGCGTAAACGGGCTTTCTAACTTTCTTCGACAATTCCTTCCCGAAAACCGAAATCCCGAGTACAATGCCTCTCACGTGAAAAAGGCCAGCGGCGGCGATCGATACCGCTTGTCCGGCGAACCAAGCCAGACCCCTGGCGCATATCGGAACTGGAGACGGCGGGAGAGGAAAAAAATTGCTTGGATTCGCCGTAACCCTTTGAAAAGCCCCGAATCGGCCAAAGGAATCCAAGGCGATCCAAGCGATTTCGTTTGGCGATCTTTGGACTTATTTGGACAAATTTGCATCGTGTTATGTGGAGGGCGCAGACCGCCAGCCGCGGCCTCCGTCTGCCTCCCACTCGGGTCGCTTCAGGACGCCTTGCCGACCATCAGATAGCCCCCGCCGCGCCAGATGATTTCGTAGCGGCTGTCGGCGAGGACGCGGCGCCCGATCCCGGCGATGTCGATGTTGCGGTGGCGCTCGACCAGGCCGGCGAAGTCGTCGCCCATGCTCATGAGCTTGGACCGCGATCCAGCGGTCGAGCCCCGGCAGGCCCAGCCGGTGGCCGAGGTCGAGAAAGTCCGGCGCCTCGTCGGCGATGATCACGGGCGCGCCGGGCTTCGCCACCCGGGCCATCTCGCGCAGCGCCGCCTCGGGGTCGGTGAAATGGTTGAACCCGCCATTGCTCAGGACCGCGTCGAACGCCCCGTCGCGGAACGGCAGATCCTCGGCTTCGCCCAGAACGAGCCGGAGATCGCGGCCGGCGTTGCGGCGCTGGCAGGCGGCGAGCTGGGTCGTGGAGACGTCGACGCCGACGATCGACCAGTCCTCGGGGAGCCAGCTCGTATAGATTCCATCGCCTATGGCGACGTCGAGCAGGCGCAAGCCCGGGGACTTCGGCAGGCGGCTGAGGACCACCTCGCGCGCCCGCCGCTCGCCCCCGTTCGCGATCCAGAACAGGCGCTCCCAGAACCGCACTTTCGGCCAGTGCTTGCCGTTGTAAAAGTCGGCCGCGATCTTGTTGTCGTCGGTCGGGGCGTCGCGGACGATGAGCACGCCGTCGCGAACCGGCAAGCGCGCGCCGCACCCCTCGGCGCTGCAGTCGAAGCCGATTTCCGTCCGGCGCACGGGGCCGCGGCAGCTTGGGCAGCGGAGCGGTCCGGGGTCGCACGTCCAGGCGCCGGTCCTCTCGCGGGTGATGGTGGCCATTGTTTTCAGTCCTCACGCGATTGCATTAGGACCATATAATATCCGCATTTCCGCCACACAGTCACTATTTGTTCTTGTTTTGTTCAGGCTAACCCTAAGCGTTAACCTTTACGCTCGCGAAGACGCCAGGCGGCGGCGCGCCACGAGCGATTGTCAGGCCGGCTCCGAAGCCGGAGGTCTCGGCAGCCTGATTTTGGCCAGGATCTCCTCGGCCTGAGCCGTGGCGCGCGCCGCCGGCAAGAAGCCGTCGACGATCAGATGCGCAAGCCCGTGCACCAGTCCCCACGCGGCCATCGCCGCATGATTGTCGTTGAGCGGCCGCGGGTCGATATCGGCGACGCCGCGCACCAGCATGGCTTCGACGTCCGCGCTCGCCGCCTGAAGCGCCGGATATCTCGCCCGCTCAGCGAGAATAGGCCCGAACATGAGGCGAAAGAGGCCGCGGTTCTGGTTGGCGAACTCGATATAGGCGAGCCCGGCCCGGGTGAGCGGATTGGCGCCCCGGGTCGCGCCCTGCATCGCCGCGGCGAGCTCATGAAAACCCTCGGCGGCGACAGAGGCCAGGAGATCTTCCTTGTTGGTGAAATGCCGGTAAGCCGCGGTCGCCGACACCCCGACCCTGCGCGCGGTCTCGCGCAGTCCAACCGCCTGCAACCCGTTCTCGTCCAGAATTTCACGGGCCGCAGCCTGAAGCGCAACCGGCAGGTTCCCGTGGCGATAAGGTCGTGTGGAACGCATTCAAACCTCGCCTTCCGCGGAGGGGTTCACAGTGTCAACGCGCGGCGTTGGCTAAGGTTCCCTTCCGGCTCCTTTTTCCAATCCGGCCGGCCCTGTCCTTCACGACCACTGGTCACCGACATCGAGTCCGCCCCGAAGGCCCAAGAAGGCGACAATCGCTCCCACGCCATCCCCGGTCTTCATGTTGGCGAGGACGAAAGGACGGCCCTTGCGCATCATCAGCGCGTCCGTCTTCATCACCTCGAGCGAGGCGCCCACGTAAGGGGCGAGGTCGATCTTGTTGATCACCAGCAGGTCGGAGCGGGTGATGCCTGGCCCCCCTTTGCGCGGGATTTTCTCGCCGCCCGAGACGTCGATGACATAGATCGTAAGATCGGCGAGCTCGGGCGAGAAGGTCGCCGCAAGGTTGTCGCCGCCCGATTCGATGAGGATCAGATCGAGATCGGCGAACCGCTTGCGCATTTCCGAGATCGCCGCGAGATTGATCGAGGCGTCCTCACGGATCGCGGTATGAGGGCAGCCGCCGGTCTCGACGCCGATGATCCGCTCGGGCGGAAGCGCCCCGGCCTCGACCAGAATGCGGGCGTCCTCCTTGGTGTAGATGTCGTTGGTGATGGCGGCGATGGCGAACTTGTCGCGCAAGCGCTTGCACAGCTTCTCCATGAGCGCCGTTTTGCCGGAGCCGACGGGGCCGCCGATTCCGACGCGAAGAGGTTGCTGGCTCACGCTCATGATCGGAACAGTCTCGAATATTGCGTCTCGTGACGCATGGCGGAAATGTCGGAGCGGAACGCGCAGGAGCCGAGATCGGTCAGGTCGGAGCCCGAAGCCTCGCGGGCGAGCGCGCGTATGCGAGGGACGAGCGTCGCCTGGATCTTCTGGCCGTCAGTCTGGCCGATCGGCCCAAGGCGCACGACGGCCGAGACGGCGGCTGCGACCTGGGCCAGAATAAAGGCCTGAAGGCTCGCCTCGAGCGGCAGCCCGTGACCCGCGCTGGCCGAGGCGACCGCCGCCGGATAGGCCACGCGCTGCATGAGGGAAAGCCGACGCAGAGGTTCGCAATCCCAGGCGGCGCGAGCAGCGAGAACAAAGGCGTGGCCTTGAGCCGTCGTCTCGAGACGACGTTCTGCGGAACTGGCGAGCGCGATGGCGAAGCGCGTTCGCCTCCGCGAGCGCTTGCCAGTCTTCCGCCATCGCCGCATGAAAGCATTCCGCGAACAGGATGGCGTCGGCGCGCGGCGCGCCGAAGGTCAAAAGGTCGACCAGCCAGCCGCCAAGCGAGCGGGCGTCGTGGATGTCGCCGTTCTCCACCGCCCATTCCAACCCTTGTGAATAGGCGAATGAGCCGACCGGGAAAGCCGGCGACAGCCAGAGCATCAGGGGCAGCAATGCCGTATCGGCATCAGCTGCGTCTGACGGCGGAGAGCGCGAGATCGTCACCAACGCACAGCCGTCATGGGAAGCGCCGGGCGACCTGGTTCAGGTGGCGATGGCTCATGGTCGTGCGGGTGATCTGGATGATGGCAAGCGGCGTGACCGTCATCATGGTCGTGATGGGCGTGGTCGCCGTCGCGATGATGATCGTGCGCATGGTCATGGCGATGACCGCGCTCTCCATGATCGTGGGCGTGATCGTAATCATGGCCGTGGCCGTCCGGCTGAGCGCGGTCGTCCGCCTTCACATAGGCGCCGCCTTCGGGATTGAACGGCGCCTCGAGCGCGATCACCCGAGCCCCGAGACCTTCGGCCATCGCCTCGATGACGGGATCGCGGCGGATGCGCAGCGCCTTCGGCAGCATTTCGGTCAGGAGATGGCGGTTGCCGAGGTGCCAGGCGATGCGGGTCATCGCCACCGGGTCGGCGGCCCGGATCTCCGCCAGCGGTTCAGGCTCGGCCAGCACTTCGACCACGCGTCCGTCCTCGAGCCGCAACCCGTCGCCGCCGCGCAGCATCGCCGCTTCCGCGAGATCGAGCAGGAATTCGAGCCCCCCGACGCCGGTCATGGCGACGCGCCTGCGATAGCGCCCGTCGAAGTCGAGCACCACCGTGTCGGCCGGAGCGCCCGACCAATGGCCTGCGGGTATGACTTTGTCAGCGCGCAACATCATTGCACTTTCCGGCTTGGACGGCCCGTCACGGGGAGATCGGGTCCGCTCTGACCGAGTTTGAACGAGAAGCGAAGCAAACGCCAGCCGGCCTGTAAGCCGGGTTCTGTATGGCCGGGGCTCATCGCCCCGACGTGACGGCCATTCCTCTGGGACGCCCGTCACCGGGCGCCTCAAGCAACCAACCCGAGCGGCGGGGCCAACGGACAAGGCCTTGCTGCGCCAGTGGCGCCGCGTGTCGCTCCTATTCGGTTTTGCTCCCGGCGGGGCTTGCCATGCCGCCGACGTTGCCGCCCGCGCGGTGCGCTCTTACCGCACCCTTTCACCCTTGCCCTCTCGCTTGATGGCCTTGCGGCCGGCGATTAGGCGGTTTGCTTTCTGTGGCGCTTTCCCTGGGGTCGCCCCCGCCGGACGTTATCCGGCGCCGTATCCGTATGGAGCCCGGACTTTCCTCCGTGTTTTAAACGGCGGCCGTCCGGCCGACTGGCGGATGACCGCATAGGGGGCCGACGCACGGAGGGTCAAGCATAATCGCACTTGAGGACCACAGACAAAACTCTCCGAGCGCAGGCCGGGGAACCAATGCCCGGCTCGTTCATTGAAGCTTCAATCGGATTATGGGATTGTGGCGTCCAGCAGAGAAGCACCGGCTTCCGCCGCCTCATTTTTCGGTTTAAGGGCTTCGAGGCGCGACGAAATTGAGTTTCGGGGCCTCGATGGGGACGAGGGATGGGAGGTTGCATCACATGAAGAGAAGAAATCTTGGCGCTTTCGCTGGCGCTTGCCGCCGCTGTTTCCGTCTCGGCCTGTGAGACGCCGCAGCAGCAGAACGCTCTCGTCGGCGGCGCGCTTGGCGCGGGCACGGGCGCGCTCATTGGTTCGGCAGTATCGGGCGGCAGCGCTGGCGGCGCGCTGGCGGGCGCCGCAATCGGCGCCGGCTCCGGCGCGCTCATCGGTTCGGCTGCGACGCCATCTGGCTATTATGGCGGGCCGCCGCCGGGTTACTACGGTGGGCCGCCGCCTCGCCGATGCGCCGAGTGGGCCTATGATTACAACGGCAACCGAGTCTGCACCGCTTTCTATTGAGCTCATGGGGAAACTATGAAGAAAACGCTTGCTCTTGCGCTGGCCCTGGCCGGCGCGCTCTCAGTCTCGGCCTGCCAGACGCCGCAACAACAGACAGGCACCCTGGCCGGCGGCGCGATCGGCGCGGGAACCGGGGCGCTGATCGGATCGGCGGTTTCAGGCGGCAGCGCGGGCGGCGCTATCGCCGGCGGCCTGATCGGCGCGGGGACCGGCGCCTTGGTCGGCAACGCCGTGACGGCGCCTTCCGGGCGTTGCGCGCGCTGGGCCTATGACTATAACGGCAATCGCGTCTGCACCGCTTTCTATTGAACCCAAAGGGGGGAAACATGAAAAAGACGTTCGCTCTTACAATCGCTCTGGTCGGCGCGCTGTCGGTTTCGGGCTGCTACACGCCGCAACAGCAGACAGGCACGCTGGCCGGCGGCGCGATCGGCGCCGGCGGCGGCGCGCTGATCGGGTCGGCGCTTACCGGGGGCAGCGCCGGCGGGGCCATTGCCGGCGGCATCATCGGCGCGGGCACCGGGGCGCTGATCGGCAATGCCGTCACGGCGCCGCGCCACCACCGCTGCGCGCGCTGGGGCTGGGACGGCTACGGCAATCACGTCTGCCGCGCCTGGTACTGATCAGCCCATGCTTCGCGCGCCATGGCTGATCGTCGCCGTGGCGCGGTCCTTTCACGTCCTGCACGCGGCTCCGGCCGTGCGCCATGACGACGCGCCCTTCCCCGGATAGCCCGCTCGTTGCTCGGTTCGTGGCCTCGCCCAATCATGGCGAGCGGCGCGGCTATGGCCGGCCGAATTGCCTCATCCTGCACTATACCGGCATGCCGACGGGCGAGGCCGCGCTGAAGGCGCTGACCGATCCCGCCTCCGAGGTTTCCGCGCATTATCTGGTTTGGGAAGACGGCGCCATCGACCAATTGGTCGCCGAGAAGTCCCGAGCCTGGCACGCGGGCAGGGGCTCATGGAAAGGCGAAAGCGATCTGAACTCGGCCTCGATCGGGATCGAGATCGTCAATCCCGGCCATGACGGCGGCTCTCCGCCCTTTCCTGACCGCCAGATCGAGGCGACGATCGCGCTGGCGCGAGACATATGCGCGCGCTGGAGAATTGCGCCCGAGCGGGTCCTCGCCCATTCCGACACCGCGCCGGCGCGCAAGCGCGACCCGGGCGAAGCTTTTCCCTGGGCGACGCTGTGGCGGGGCGGCGTCGGTCATTGGACCGAGCCCGCGCCCGCTGACCGGGCCGCCGCTGTTCGCGCATGAGGAGGAAGGGCCGCCGGTGCGCGCGATCCAGGCGATGCTGGCGCTTTACGGCTATGGCGTGGAGATCACCGGGGTCTACGACCGGCAGACCCGGCAGGCGGTCACGGCCTTCCAGCGTCACTTTCGGCCGGAGCGGGTCGACGGCGAGGCGGACGCTTCGACCGCCGCGACGCTGAAGGCGCTGATCGACGGGCTGGGAGGCGACATTTCGATGTGAGGTCTGCGCCGAGTTCGGGGTGTTCCCGCCTCGAGAGGGGGGCGAAGCGAAACGACCTGTCCTGCGCTCTATTTCAACGCCTGCGCGGGAATGACGCCGGTGGCGAACGCGACGGCGGCCGCGTGGGTCAGGTTCATGCAATGCAGCTTGTGGCGGGCTGCGTCGAGATGGGTTTTCACACTGCCAAACGCCAAACCCAAAATCTCCGCGATCTCTTGATAAGTCTTGCCCCGCGCCGCCCAAAGCAAACACTGTTCTTCTCGATTCGACAAATGGACGGGAAGGGCGGGCAATTTGAAGTTGATGCTGGCGGCGGAATCAATAAGAACGGAGAGAAGTTTGAGACCTTTCATATTGGCGACTTTGTAGGCTTCCCATTCGTCCTTCGGAAGGTCGCTGCTGAATGAAACCAGCGCGAACACGCCGCGTCGATTGCGCAGCGGAATCGACAGGCCGTTCCGGCCGACGCTGTGATTCAAGGCGTCGGCGAAGAAAGCCTTCGTCGCTGGATCATCGACGGGAACATTGGCCCAATCGAAGGGCTGATCGGCCTCCCGTCCGTAAAAAACCACCGGGTCATTGGTCATATATTTCTTAACAAAGTATCGATGCTGCCATAATCTAGAATAAGTAACGACAGCAACCAGCTGGCAAATATCCGGGCTCTTATCCGGCGACAGAGCGCAAATATGCGATATGGGAGACGCCAATTTCGGAAGCTATCGACCTCAACGTTTCGGCTAGATCATGGTCATCATTGCCGAGAATAGTTTCGGTCAGCTGCGCCGCAACCGATTCGATGCTGATGTGGACTTCCACTCGCCTCGCTAAGGTTTAACATCGAAGATCCCCAGCATCACCTCATCTCGCGCATGAGCGACCATCCAGCCCGCCTGAGGGTCTATTCGACCAGAAACGTGGCTGCATAGTTCAAGCAACTCAACGCAGATGCCGTATAATCTGCGTGCCTCGCAAGCCGACAGGCTCAGTTCTCCAACAGGCCGCTTCATATCTTCAGGCACTGGTAGCGTGCTTTTTCAATTTCTTGGCCAATCTGCTCCCCCATACTTGGTTCCGCCTCCAAAGGTCAGTGTGATGACGTAGGGAAAGAATGACAAGCGACAAACTTGTAGACAACAAAACGAGAACGACGTCAACATTATTGGTCGAAACACTTGTCAGCGGGAATTTGTGCTGCTTTTACTACTTAGAGGTTGTGAAGCAGAACAAACAGATACCGCGACAAATCCGCAGAGCGCATTGCCTTGAGGGATGACATAGAGCGGCTGGAGGCCGCCGGAGCGTGAGATGCCCGACTGCGCTGGCGAAACTGTAGGCGCCGGTCAGCGCGGTTGTACCTGTATCGCAAGGGGTCGTGGTCGTCGTTCCATATTCAAGCGTAAATACGCCCGCCGAATTTGCAAGTACATCCCATGACCTCACGTAAATTTTGGTCGAGCCCGATGAGGCGACAAGCTGCACCGTTGTCGCTGCTCCAATGTTGATCGCAACAGATCGCTCCGTTGGGGCCAATTGCGCGCTTGCCGGATGAATTGAGATGAGCGACAACGCGACCAACATTGCATTCGTCCGGTTCATGAGATCCTCCGAGGGTTACGCCGAAACGCTTTGGACTGGAATTTATGTTGCTTTTACTGCCTAGCGGTTCTGAGGCGGAGCAAACAATACCGAGACAAATCCACTTCAGGACGATGACGTCCGATCGGACCATGCCCCGCGGGACGGTTCGATTTCAGGCGAACGCAAGCTCTTTGGCGCCTGGAGCAAGAACGGAGCGCTGGATTCCCGCGACCGCGCGAAACGCCTGCAGCAGCGCCCTCGCCGGTTTCGAAGAGGCCGGCGTAGCACATGACGCCGCCGATGCGTTGCGGCGTCCCAATAACCTGGGGATTGCATCCGGCTGCTTTCAGGACGCGGAAAACCCTGGCGTCGAAGACGGACACGACTTGCGTCAACCCCGCCGCCACCGCCACTTCGCCGATCCCCAAGATGAGCTCGCGCAGGACATAGTTTACCCGACTTCGGCTGCGTTCCGGCTGCCCGGCGACGGCTGCGGCGCAGATGCGCGAACTTTCCCATATGGTCGCGCTCTCGATGTAGTCTCCGTCGAGCAATTGCGGGAACACGTCGCGCAACATGTTTGGACCGGTCGTGGGCAGGAGTCTCAGGGAACCCCAGTACTCCTCAGTATCGGGATCGACGGATACAAGATAAAGCGGGTTTGCATCGTCGAAAGCGTCTCGCTCGTAGCCGTCTCTGACAACGACCTCCCAGCCAAGCCGATCCGAAAAGGTTTCGGCCCTATTCCGAAACATCGCATCGATTTCCTTTGGGAAAAAAGACGCATACGAACCTTCGATAAGCTTCAACATCGCCCATTCCTTCTTGCACGCGAACGCTCCAAAAGCCGGCGGCGCTCTCAGATGAGCAGCGCCATCAGAGGACGCCTGACTGAAACTCGCCGCACAATGTTCTTGTTTTGTTCATAATGTGAAAAAGGAAAACACAAGTCAATGCTTGCAGCGCCGAGTTCTTGCGGCTTTCGAAAGGTTTGGTTAACCAGGAAATGCAAATGCGGCCTGCGCGGGCGCGCCTCTCCAAGCCTTTATGAGGCTCCGATGCAGAATCGGCGTCTTGGCCGCGCCAGGGCCTGACGAGCGGCGGTCGCGACAGCGTTCGCCGTTTCCGGACTTCGTCTGGCGGCGCGGTTGACATCAGTCTCGCGGTTCGCGCGGCGGGCGCTATTTCGGGCGCCGGGCGAAAACGCTTTCGAGCCTCGGCTCCGTAGAAGCCGCGTGCGCGCCCGAAACGGACGGCGCCTTATTGAGCGCATTCATTTGACAATTCAGCAACGTTAATGACGGAAGACCGTATTCTTTCCGACCCGCGGGTCAATTGGTTCGTATCTTCAGCAAAATTACACGTCGGGGATAAGACCCGGGTAAGGCCTTCGCGCGCAGCATTCCTCGTCAAACGAGGTCACCGCGACGATGAGGTCAGTGGGCAAATTCTTCGCCGGCGTGAGCCGCTCGGGGCGAAAGCTGGCCGGCGACGAGGCCGGCTCGCCAGCGGTCGAGTTCGCGCTGGTCTTTCCGATTTTCATCGCCGTTGTGCTCGCCACTCTGCAGGCCGGGACGATCTTCCTGGTCAAGGCGTTCTTCGAATCCGGGGCGGAACAGGCGGCAAGGGTCGTTCTCACCAACCAGACCGCAGTCCCTGACGGCGGCGCAATTCAAGACCGAAATCTGCAATCAGCTGACTGCGCTCTTCACCTGCTCGCAGGTCACGGTCGAGCTTCAGCCTCTCCCGGCTGGCGCCACAAATCTCACCGCTCTGCTGCCCACATTCGACTCACACGGAAACCTCGTCGGCACGCCCCCAGTCGATGTCGGGGCCGCCGCCGGCGCCGCGGGCACCGACATGCTGCTGGTGGTCATGTATCCATGGCCCGTCTACGGCGGCCCGCTTGGCCTCAACTTCTCCAACTTGGGCAACGGCAAAATGCTGATGACCTCGACCCAGGTGTTCCGCGTTGAGCCATTGTGATGAATAGGACAATCCGCCTCCCGCGCCATCTTCGCAGTTCGCGCGCGTTCCTCGCCGACGACAAAGGCCTGGCGGCTATTGAGCTGGCGCTGATCCTGCCAATCATGTTGATGCTGCTGAGCCTGGTCGTCTTTGGCGGCCAAGCCTATGGCGTTCAGCGCAAAGTGACGCTGGCCGCGACCACGGTCGCCAATATTTTCGCCCAGGCCAACAATATCAACACCTCCACGATCACCGCCCCCGAACTCAACCAGATTCTCGCCTATCCGAACCTGATCCTCTATCCTTACGACGCCAGCGGCGCCGCCGTCGTGGTGTCGCAATTGCTGGTCACCGTGAACTCGAATGGGACAGCGACCGGCACGGTCCAGGTCAGCTGCGCCAACGCCAACGGAACGGTCCGACCGAAGAACCAGCAAGTATCCGTCGATCCGTCGATCGCGGCGGCCTTTTCCGGCTCGAGCGCCAACAACTATGTCGTTCTTGGCGAGGTGAGCTATCCGTTCCAGCCGACCGGAATCTGGTTCTCGGTCGGCGTCATGACCTTGCGCGATTCGATCATCATGATCCCGCGAGTCGCGAGCCCAATCACCGTGAAGCCTACGTCCAGCTGTACTTCGTGATCCCCGACAACCGGTGGCGCTCGTTTCGCCGACGCCTTCCCGCGCGCTGGCGGGTCAGAGCCACGGGCCGCGCCGCTCATACCCAGGCCAACGCCGAAGGTCGCATTCGCCTCGTCGCCGTCCTTTGCGCCGCGCCGGCGCTGGAGCCTCGCTCTCGCGAGACGTTTGTCTCGGCGGGAGCGGGAACTTGACCGGATCGAAATGGCGATCGGGTTCAACGCGCGGATAGCTCGATTGACACCGCCGCCGAGGGTCGTATGGTGAACAGGCGCGTCGTGGGACTGGAAGCCGGTGCAAATCCGGCGCGGTCGCGCCACTGTGATCGGCCGTATCCGGCCGAAAGTCAGACACTTTCCGCGACGAAGCACGTGTCAAACGGGGACGCGATATCCCCAGGAGTTGAACATGGCCGCTTCGACATTTGCTCCCACCGCCGCACGACCCGCTGCGATCCCGATCCGTGAATTGCTTCCCTGGCTGATCTTTGCCGGCCTGATTTGTTTGCTCGGCGTCTATTTCGTCGGCGCTGAGGAAGGCGCGACCTCGATCATCAAGGGCATGTACGTGCATGAATTCGTGCACGACAGCCGCCACCTGCTCGGCTTCCCCTGCCACTAAACCCGTCCGCTGTTGCGCACTCCGGCTCGTGAGTTCCTGATC
The DNA here is from genome assembly GCA_963802615.1 of uncultured Alphaproteobacteria bacterium. GTDB lineage: Bacteria > Pseudomonadota > Alphaproteobacteria > Rhizobiales > Beijerinckiaceae > Roseiarcus. Next base: position 79,536 of record CAWDKC010000010.1, on the reverse strand, counting down.
CGGGAAGATGAGCTGGCTTGAGCAGGCCGCGCCGCAACGCCTCGCCATGACGCAGCGTCAGGGGGCGAGCTTGGATTGAGGATGATCGCAATGACGACAGGATCTTTGTTGTGGCGGGGAATGATCGTCGGCTTCGTCGCCGCGCTGCTCTCGTTTGGTTTGTTGAAAGTGGTTGGCGAACCCGAGGTTGATCGCGCCATCGCCTTCGAATTGGCGATGGACGAGGCGAAAGCCAAGGCCGAGCACGACGTGGCGGTGGCGAAGGGCGAAACCCCGCCCCCATACGAAGAGGAGCCGGAGCTGGTCAGCCGGCCGACGCAGGCCGGCATCGGTCTCTTCACCGGCGTCGCCACCTACAGCGTCGCTTTCGGCGGCCTGTTCGCGCTTGCTTTTGCGGTATGTTACGGGCGCATCGGGAACTGGAGCCCTCGCGCGACCGCCGCGCTGCTCGCGGTCAGCGGGTTCCTCGCCGTCTACGCCGTCCCGATCATCAAATATCCGGCCAACCCGCCATCGATCGGCAATCCCGACACGATCGGCCTGCGCACCGCAATCTATTTCGGCATGATCCTGCTATCGCTCGCCTCGATGATCGCCGCCTGGAACGTCCGCAATCGCCTCGTCGATCAGCTCGGCGGGTGGAACGCGACCCTGATCGGCGCCGCCGTCTTTCTTGTCGCGGGGGTCGTGTTCGCGCTTGTGATGCCCCCACTCAACGAAGTTCCAGAAGGCTTCCCGGCCGTCGTGCTGTGGCAGTTCCGCATGGCTTCGCTCGGCGCGCAGGCGATCCTGTGGACGGTGCTCGGGCTCGGCTTCGGGGCCTGGGTCGAACATGATTTCGCGCGAGCGAAGCCGCGCCGGCTGCAAGCCGCCTACTAAGTCGCGGACGCGCGCGGGCAGGCCCCATGACCGCACGCCTGAGCCTGCTTGCGCATGGCGCCTCCGCTGCGACCCGCGCGGCCCGGTTTCCCGACGACGAACCGCTTGAAGCCTCCGCCGTCGGCGCCCTGCAAGCGTTGAGCGGCCGAGCTGCGCCCCTATGCTCAGGCGCTGTCCGCCCCGGCGCGCGCAGCGCGCGAGACGGCGCAAGCGCTGGGTTTCGACGCCGAAGTCGAGATGGCGCTGAGGGACTGCGACTATGGCCGCTGGCGCGGGCTCGCCTCGAAGGAGGTCGCGGAGCGCGAGCCGGACGGCTTCGCCGCCTGGCTCGGCGATCCTGCATCGGCGCCGCATGGCGGCGAGTCGGTCGCAGCCCCGATCGAGCGGACCCGCGTCTGGCTCGCGCAATCACGGCGCGCGAAAGCGCGACGCTGGCGTCACGCACGCCGCGGTTGTCCGAGCGGCGATCGTCAACGCCCTCGGCGCAGGCTCCTCCGCCTTTGCCCGGATCAATGTCGCGCCGCTCTCGCTCGCCAGACTGAGTGGTCATGCCGGACGGCTGGAATCTTGTGGCGCTCGGGCCTGTGGGGGGGCTGGTGTGAGCGGCGCCAGGTCGCTCTCGTTGCGGCCCTCTTGGGTACAACTGCCCATTGCGGCGGCTCCCGTCATGCGTGACGGTCGAAGGGCCATCGCCCTCACTGCGCCGTCAAGCCCCCGTCGACCATGAACTCTCCGCCGGTGGTGAACGCGGATTCGTCGCTGGCCAGGAACAGGATGGTCAACGCGACTTCCTCGGCCGTGCCCATCCGGCCCATCGGCGCGGCGCGCATCAGGCCCGCGCGCACCCGCTCCGGGTCCTTCGCTCGCGCGATGCCTTCGAGCACCATCGGAGTTTCGGCGAACGAGGGATGCACCGAATTCACCCGAATCTTGTAGCCTGCGCGGGCGCAGTGGAGCGCCGCCGATTTGGTCAGGAGTCTCACCGCCCCTTTGCTCGCGCAATAGGCGAGCGACGACGCATCGCCGATGATCCCGGCGACCGAGGAGAGATTGACGATCGAGCCCCCGCCAGTGGCCTTCATCGCCCTGACCGCCTCGCGGCAGCCAAGAAACACCCCCTCGGAATTGACCGCATTGACCTTGCGCCAGTCGGCGAGCGTCGTCGTCTCGACATTGCCGAGGGTCGCGATTCCGGCGCTGTTGACGAGAATGTCGAGGCGCCCGAACGCGTTCAGAACTTCGTCGACCACTTCGCGCCAGCGCGCTTCGTCCGTGACATCCTGCGCGAGCGTAAGATCGGCGTCGGCCCCGAGCGTTTTCAGGCCCGCTTCGTTTCGGTCGCTTGCGGCGACCCTGGCGCCTTCCCGGTGGAACAGCGCCGCCGTCGCCCGGCCGATCCCCGACGCCGCGCCGGTGATGAGCGCGACCTTGCCGGCAAGCCGCCCGGCCTTTGCTCCGTCCATCGTTTTCCTCTCCACATCCAAAGTCTGGCGAGTTTCATGGGGCGGCGACTGCTGTGGACCGATCTTACGCCGCCCGCGCCACTCAGGCCAGCCGGCATGAGGCGACATTGACAATCCTCGCGGATCATCAGAAGTCCGCGGGCTCGACCCAAGGGAGCGAACGGCATGACGGATTCGAACGACAAACTTCCCCGCCACATCTTGCCGATTCCCGACCCGAAGCATGTCGGGCTGACGACTTACGACGCCAAGGATCCCAACACGAAATATCCCCCGATCGTGCCGTTGCGCCCGCCCGCCGGCGCGCCGAACGTCTTGATCGTTCTCCTCGATGATGTCGGCTTCGGCGCCTCGAGCGCGTTTGGCGGACCGTGCAACACCCCCACCGCCGAACGCCTTGCGGCCAACGGTCTGAAGTACAACCGGTTCCATACGACCGCTTTGTGCTCGCCGTCGCGCCAGGCGCTTCTCACCGGTCGAAACCATCACTCCGTCGGTATGGGCGCGATCACCGAAATGGCGACCTCGGCGCCGGGCAACAACAGCATCCGGCCCAAGGAGAAGGCGCCGCTGCCCGAGATTTTGAAGCTCAACGGCTATTCGACGGCTCAGTTCGGCAAGTGCCACGAAGTGCCCTATTGGGAGGTCTCTCCCGTTGGGCCTTTCAATCAGTGGCCGACCGGCTCCGGCTTCGAGCATTTCTACGGCTTCGTCGGCGGCGAGGCGAACCAGTACTTTCCCGGCCTTTACCAAGGCACATCAGCCGTTGAGCCGCCCAAGACGCCCGAGCAGGGCTATACGCTGACCGAGGATTTGGCCGATCGCGCCATCACCTGGGTGCGTCAGCAAAAGGCGCTGATGCCGGACAAGCCGTTCATGATGTATTTCGCGCCGGGCGCAACGCACGCGCCCCATCATGTCCCGAAGGAATGGTCGGACAAATACAAAGGCAAGTTCGACGGCGGCTGGGACAAGCTGCGCGAGGAATCGCTCGCCCGGCAAAAGAAGCTCGGCGTCATTCCGAACGACGCCGCGCTCACCGCCCGGCATCAGGAAATTCCCTCGTGGGACGAAATGCCGGCGAACCTGAAGCCCGTTCTGGCGCGCCAGATGGAGATCTATGCGGGCTTCCTGGAGCAGGTCGATCACCATGTCGGGCGCCTGGTGGATACGCTCTCCGACCTCGGCGTGCTCGACGACACGCTGATCTATTACATCATCGGGGACAACGGCGCCTCCGCCGAGGGGACGCTCAACGGCTGCTTCAATGAGATGACGACATTGAACGGCATGCCGGGGATCGAGACGCCCGAATTCCTGCTGTCGAAGATCCAGGATTTCGGCACGCCCAAGGCCTACAACCATTATGCGGTCGGCTGGGCGCACGCGCTTTGCGCGCCCTATCAATGGACGAAACAGGTCGCCTCGCACTGGGGCGGCACGCGCAACGGCATGATCGTGCATTGGCCGAAGGGGGTGAAAGGAAAGGGCGAGATTCGCAGCCAGTTCCATCACGTCATCGACGTGGCGAAGACGAGTCCTCGACGTCGCGGGCCTGCCCGAGCCAACCTTCGTCAACGGAATCTCGCAGGCGCCGCTCGAGGGCGTCAGCATGGCGCCGACCTTCAGCGATCCGAAGGCGCCCGAGACCCACAACGTCCAGTATTTCGAGATGATGGGCAATCGCGGCCTCTATCACGAGGGTTGGACGGCGGTGACGAAGCACCGAACGCCGTGGAAGGCCGATGCGCCGCCGCCGTTCGACGAAGATATCTGGGAGCTCTACGGCCCCGACGATTGGACGCAGGCGAAGAACATCGTCGCCGAGAATCCGAAGAAACTGGCCGAGATGCAGCGGCTGTGGCTGATCGAGGCGGTGAAGTACAACGTCGTGCCGATCGACGATCGCGGCTTCGAGCGGATCAACCCCGACATCGCCGGGCGTCCTCAGCTCATTCGCGGCAACACCCAGCTGTTGTTTCCGGGCATGCGGGTCAGCGAGGCTTGCGTCTTGACGCTCAAGAACAAGTCTCACTCGGTCACCGGCCAGCTCACGATTCCGCAAGGCGGCGCCAAGGGGGTGATCATCACCCAGGGCGGCGAGGCCGGCGGCTGGACCCTCTATTGCCACGAGGGCAAGCTCAAATATTGCTACAACTTTTTCGGCATCGACTATTTCTTCGCCGTCGCCGACAAGCCGATCCCTCCGGGCAAGCATCAGGTGCGGATGGAGTTCAAATATGACGGCGGCGGCCTCGCCAAGGGCGGCGACGTGACGCTCTATTACGACGGCGAAGCCGTCGGCAAAGGACGGGTCGAGCGCAGTCAGCCCATGGGCTACTCGGCCGACGAGGCCTGCGACGTCGGTTCAGACACCGGTTCGCCGGCGTCCCCGGATTACGGGCCGAGCGGGAACGCTTTCACCGGCGCCATCGAATGGGTGCAGATCGACCTCGGCGATGACGACCACAATCACCTGATCACGCCTGAGGATCGGTTCAAGATCGCCATGGCGCGGCAGTAGCGCCGCAACCCGCGCCCCCTCCTGAGACGCGGTGTTCCGCGCCGTACTCGCGTGTCTTACCGCCCTTCTTGCGGGCCAGCGCTTGACTCCTGCAGGTAGCGTCAGCTGACCCAACCGTGAACGGAGCCTTGCCCGGTGCGCTCCACGCGGCGCCATCGCTGGCTACGGGCGTTCTTGCGCCAAGATTCTTCAGGACGGCGCCGTTCGGAAGCTGTGCGACAAGCGTTCCGCGCGGAGACGTATCGCAGGCGGGGACGCCGCTCACCTGCCGAAAGTCAGCCGCCGGTCAGGCCGTCGGCGAAATCCGGGCCTTTTTCGTTGGTCGCCGCTCTTCCCGCCAAGCGCTATGGTCAGCACGCAATTCGCGACCTTTCCCCGCCGCGAGTTGTTGCGCATGAGATAGACACGCGCGGTATCGTAGTCCGCCCTTAGGTGGTCCTACTTCAGTCCGCCCGGCGCCAAACAGTGAGAAGGCGGTGAACTGCGTTGGTTGGCGCAACCACACCACCCGCCACAACCAAGTGGGTAAAAATACGCATTGACTTGCGTCACTGAGCGCGCAGCGTGCATTTCGACGCGGCTGTCAGATGGCGCCGCATATACGGTCGGCGGCGCCACGGCAACCTCGGGCGCGGCCTGAATCACGGAGGATCGTGTGGGAAAGTATGCCCGCATTTGTTCCGCAGTTTCGATTTCCCTGGGCATTCTGGGCGGTGCAGCGTGTTCGCTCGCCGCAGAACCTGATTGCCCTCCGAAAAACTGCAGCCCGGTGGTAAACGAGAATGGGGAGAAGGACTGTCCAAACATCCACAACATGATGGTTGTAGGAAACGACACCGTCTTTCTTTCACACCTTCCAATGTTTGAACAGCTGAACAAGAGAAGCGATGTATATTTGACGCCCCACCGCTTTCAAGTGATCCTGGAGGCAACGTTCACCAAGAATGGCAACAACGTCCAGAGCATCTACATGAGGGATCGTAAGGCGAATCCCTCGGTGAAGATGTACACGCTAAACCCCGAATGTTTCGTCCTAAGTGATCTATTCCGCTCCGGGTCTCAGACGCCCTCCCTATCATCTTTCAAGGGAACGGTCTTTCGCGGACATTTGGAGCGGGGCGGCAGAGCCATCGGTCAGCTCGAGGACGTTGACGTCGTGGTGAAGAATGTCATTCACGCTCGGATGTTCGATCCATCAACTGAAAGGCCCGACAGGCTCACATATATTTTGTTCGGCAAGGGGCACGACTTGTTCCTCGCGCACCGGATTTCCAAGCCTCCAGACTTCGATCAAATTATGTCGGTAAGCCTGCAGTCCGGATCTTTTTCGGACGAAGAATTGAACAGGGGCGTCGAGGTGGTTTTCCGCGAAAGGCCAGACTCTTCAGCGTCTAGGCTTAGGGCGCGTGAAACGCTCCCTGGTCGGGGACATGTCACTGGCGCGCATCAATTTCTGGATTTGAAGGTGAGTGGAGGAACTGAATTCTACTTTGAGGAGGGGGAACTCTTTATACCTCCGACCTTCAAGCCTACGAAAGAAGAGCAAAGATCAGGCTTTAGAAAATGATGCCGCGGAGGCGCCCGTGGCTCGCAGGCTCTGGGACATCTCTTCCGGGGAGTTGTCATGTCTGGATCTCGCCCCGGCCTTGTTCACATTGTTTACATTGCGAAACTGAGGTTAAGTGTTCGCGCCCTATTCTGTGAACATAAATGACCAACAATCCAAAAGACTTCGTACAGCGCAGCACATGGCGAGGGCTTCAGGCGATCACTAGAGACTGGATAACGATCATCGGCGCTACCGTGCTCAGTATATACATCGGAAACTGGTTGGTTTATCTTGTTACAGTCTGGCTGATCGGGTGTTTACAGTTTTCGCTTACCGAAGCTCTCTTACACGAAGCTTCGCACTATAACCTCTTCCCAAAAAAATCATGGAACGACCTGGCGGAGATCGCCATCGGACTCCCTTTTTTCCACACCGTTGATCAATTCCGCGAGGAGCACAAGATTCACCACTCTAACCTGGGAGGACTGGCAGATCCCCTTCTATCGGATTATAAGAACCACGAACTCTTCAATCCGAAAGTTAACATTACTTGGATCTGGTTTCTCAAGCCGATCCTCGGCTATGCTGGCTTATACTATTGTCACACGCTGAGTATTTACCCATGGAGAGAAGGTAAAAAGATTATCGCGTTCTGGGTTGTGTGGATTATATTTATAATTTACTCTGGAAATTTTCAAATATTCCTATTATATTGGATTATCCCGTTCTTCTGGTGCTATACGAGCTTTCTATACTGGTCAGAAATCACGGACCATTATCGGACAACGACTGGAATTCGCTCCAACCTGAGCCCACTTAAGAACCTGTTGCACCATAACAACGGGTTCCACTACGTTCACCATCGCTACCCCGCCATTCCTTGGTACCGCCTGCCTGAGGCCATGCGCACCCTCACGCCCGGGGAAGGAGACATCTGCGTCAGCTTCGCCGATACATATCGTGCCTTGCGGCGGGCATCAGTCTCGCCGGAACCGGATTGACTGAGACCTCCTGACAGCTCACTTGGCGCTCTGCGCTCGCAATTGAACGATGGCACGGCCCGGACTCTGGTCCTTCCAGACCCGCCTCTCTAAAAAGGCTGCTGAAAAACTCTGGTTTTCCAGGAGGGCTCATGATTCTCTGGTCGCGATTGAGTCGGCGATGGATTTTCTTGATGCGCGGGCCGGATGAGACAAACAGGTCGCTGTTTTCTTACGTCGATTTGGAACCACGCCTCGACCACCGACAAGGATGCGCCGCTGTTTCCGCTCAAAACCGGCTCAAAATACAGACGTATTATGCGCAGGAGCGAGCCATGGCGCGGATCTCGTTTTATGAAAAACATTAATTTGTCTTGACTTATTTCTGATTATCATGCTATAAGTCTGCGTTTCCGACAATTCGCGGGTGCGGTTGCCCTGGAAGGAGATTTGCATGGCCGATGACCAGGCGCCCGCACGGCGCCGGCGGATGGGCGCGCATGCATGATGTTCCGGCGAAGACGCCTCTTCGCCCAGCTTCGCAACGAGGGCTTCACCTGTGACGAAATCGCCGCCGAGGAAGGCGTAAGCGGCTTACGCAGAATCCGGCAGCTGTCACCCAGGTGCTGGCAGCAGCGGGCGGTCGACAGCGGGGCGAACATACGAATCTGCAATGGATCGTCTTGCTGCCGCGGGTGCAGGATGCAACCTGAAAAGAGGTGGGAACGCAGGGCCAAAAGTTTTTTTATTTTTATCGGCTATAAGTCATTGAATAGTCTCGATTCGAAAAAATAAACGTTAGTAAAAGAAAGCTAATTTACTAACGTTTATGCTCGTTTATTGGCGTTTAGCACCCTCTTATTTGCGTGTGGCTCGCCCTTAGGTTGTAATTGCTCCAATGTCTATTTGGGCGCCATGCGCAGGGCGCCGTCGATGCGGATCGTCTCGCCGTTGATATAGCCGTTCTCGATGATGTGGATTGCGAGCGCGGCATATTCGGCCGGCTGGCCGAGGCGGGCGGGGAACGGCACCGAGGCGCCGAGCGAGTCCTGCGCCGCCTGCGGCAGGCCGGACATCATCGGCGTCATGAAGACGCCTGGCGCGATCGCGTTGACCCGGATGCCGAACTGGGCGAGCTCGCGGGCGATCGGCAGCGTCATCGCCACCACGCCGCCCTTGGAGGCGGAATAGGCGGCCTGCCCGATCTGCCCGTCGTAAGCCGCGATCGAGGCCGTCGAAATGATCACCCCGCGCTCGCCCTCGATCGGTTCGAGCTTGCCCATCCCCGCCGCGGCGAGGCGGATCATGTTGAAGGTCCCGATCAGGTTGACGCGGACCACCTTGTCGAAGTCAGCCAGAGGATGAGGCCCGTCGCGGCCGGCGACGCGCTTGGCGACGCCGATGCCGGCGCAATTGACCAGCACCCGCGCCGCCCCATGCGCGGCCGCCGCTTTGGCGATCGCTGCGGAGGCGGAGCCTTCGTCCGCGACGTCGCCCACGACCGCGAGGCCTCCGATCGCCCTGGCCGCTTCTTCCGCCGCGCTCGCGTTGAGGTCGAAGACCGCGACTTTCGCCCCTCTGGCGGCGAGCGCCTCGGCCGTCGCGCGGCCGAGTCCCGAGCCGCCGCCGGTCACGATCGCCGCAACTCCGGTAAGCTTCATTGCGCATCCTCCCTTGAGCCTGAGCCAAGCCCGAGCCTGCCCTTATCAACCCCCGACGCTTCGCGCCATCGCCGCGGCGGAAGGGGTTTGCGCTCAGTTGAGCTTGATGAGCAGCCGGCCGCCTTCGACCTTCACCGGATAGGTCGCGAGGTTGATGCAGGCCGGCGCGCCCTTCGCTTCGCCGGTGGTGAAGTCGAACCGGCCGTTGTGCATCGGGCATTCGATGATCGTGCCCTGGACGAAACCGTCGGCGAGTTCGACCAACTCGTGCGTGCACAGGCCGTCGGTGGCGAAGTAGCGGTCATCCGCGGTGCGGTAGAGCGCGTATTGCTTGCCGTCGTGTTCGAACGGCGCGACGTCCTCGGACAGGATCCGGTCGGCGGGGCCGGCGTCGATCCAGCTCTCGCTCAATTGAGCCGCTCCCGCTCAACCTTTACCGCTCTGGCCGCGGTCACCTCGGGCTGCGCGGTCGGGGGCAGTTCGCGGCGCACGAAATACGTCGGGTCCTTCAGCTGGCGCGCGAGCGCCGGAATGATCTCGCGATAGGCGGCGATCGAGCTCGGATAGGGCGTCGGGCAATCGGCCTTGATCGCCTCATGCAGCTTAGGCAGCGCGTGATAGGGGACCGTCGGGAAGATGTGGTGCTCCACGTGATAGTTCATGTTCCAGTAGAGGAACCGGAAGATCGGATTCATGTACACCGTGCGCGAATTCAGCCGGTGATCGAGTACGTCCTCGGCGAGGCCGATATGCTGGGTCACGCCGCAATAGAGCGCGAACCATCCGCCATAGAGGGTCGGCAGCCCGATATACATCGCCGGCAGAATCGAGCCGAAGGCGAAACAGGCGACGATCACCGCGGCGTAGATCGCAAGGTAGATGCGGGCCGTCCGGTAGACCTTCGAGCGCTCGCCCTCGGGCACGAATGTCGCTTCGTCATCGGTCAGGCGCCCGGTCGCGTGCAGAGCCACCTTGCGGAAGAAGACGACCGTGTTCTTGAGCGCAAAAATGTTGAGCAGAAGCGAGGCAATGTCCGGCGGCCGCGGCGTGATGATCTCGGGGTCGCGCCCGACGATGATCGTGTCCGTGTGATGGCGGGTATGGCTCCAGCGCCAGATCTCCGGCTCGCGCATGATCATGAAACAGGCGATCTGATAGACCGCGTCGTTCATCCATTGCGTCTTGAAGGCGGTGCGATGGCCGCACTCGTGCCAGCGACTGTCGGTCGAGGAGCCGTAGAGAACGCCGTAGACGATGAAGAACGGGACCGCGGCCCAGGTGCCCCAGAAATAATAGCCGAGGCCGCCCGAGACGATGAAGGCCGCAAACCAGATGAGCGTATCGCGGATCGCCGGCCCGTCCTCGCGGCGCATGAACGCCTTGAGTTCGGCCCGAGATATTGGCGGCGTGTACCATCGGGCAGAGGCGAGTCCGGCGGCCACGGCCCGGTCTGCCTCCGGGCCGAGAAGGCTATAATCGCGAGCGACAGTCGTGACTGACATCGTGTCTCCGCCTCCCAAGAGCGGCTTGCGAACTGCCAAGTTTAGCGACAACCCAGCTTCGCCTCAATGTCCGGTTTCGGCGAGGCGGCGAAAGTCCCGCACCGAGTCATCCAATCGCCAACCCGGCCGCGCCGCCCGACACTATGTGCCGGCGCAGCAGGATCGCCAGGTCCACCTGTGAAAAGCCGCCCTTGCGCGCGCTTTCTCTGCGATTTCGCGGTCCATGGACCCAGTCAGATGCCGCCGCCGCCCTGTGGGCGAGTCATAGCGAACACTGTCTCGACCACCGCGTAATCCTGATACCCGCAGCGGGCGAGCGGGCGGGCCTGCGCCGTGTCGAAGCGGCCGTCGATAAGAAACCGCTCATCGATGTGAAAGCCGACGACCTCGCCCAAAGTGAGCACCGAGCCGCTCAACGCGCCGCTGACCAACCTGATCTCGACCACCTCGACCACCTTGCATTCCATGGCCGCCGGGCTCTCGGCCACCCGCGGCGCGCCGACCAGGCGGCACTCGGCCATCGTCAGGCGAGCGCGGGCGAATTCGTTGTCGCCGCGGGCGAACGGAGCCGAGGTCTCATTCATCGGCCCTCGCAGATCATGGGTCGCCAGATTGGCGACGAACTCGCCGCTCTCCCTGGCGAAGGACGCCGAGTCCTTCCAGCCTTCACTGGAGAAGCCGACGATCGGGGGCGTGGTCGAAAAGCCGTTGAAGAAACTGTATGGGGCGAGGTTGATCCGCCCGTCGAGCGCGCGTGTCGAGATCCATCCGATCGGACGCGGCGCGACGATCGCCTTGAACGGATCGCGCGGCAACTTCGTCCGGTCGCGCTCAGCCGTCGCGTAGAACATCGGCCTTGAGCCTCACTCCGGAAAGTTGGTCACGATCTGCGCCAGCGGCGGGCGCGGACGATCCTCGATCGCCGCCGTCGTCCGGCCGATGTGAATGAAGCCAGCGATGCGCTCGTGTTCGGCGAGGCCGATCGCCGCGCGAAAGCGACCGTCATAGGCCATCCATTCGGTGAGCCAGGTCGCCGAGAACCCGAGCGCGCGAGCCGCGACAATCATGTTCATGCACACCGCGCCAGCGGACAAGACCTGCTCCCATTCGGGAATCTTGGCATGCGGCGCTGCGCGGGAGATGACCGCAACGACCAGCGGCGCCCGCACGAAGCGGCGCGCCTCCTCGGCTCGGGCGGCCTCGTCCATGGCGGGGCTGTCGGCGAGCCGGATCTCGAGCGCAAGCCGGCTCGCGCGGTCGCGCGCCTGCCCCGTGAAGACCAGGAACCGCCAAGGGGCGAGCTTGCCATGATCGGGCACGCGCGAGGCGACAGTCAGGATTGTGGCGAGTTCGTCAGCGCTCGGCGCCGGCCCCGTCATCATTGGCGGTGGAACCGACCGGCGGCGTTTGAGGATCTCGATCGTGTCGTTCATCGGCGTTTCTTCTTAAACGAGGGCCTGCTCCTTGGCCGAAAACCCGATAGGTGTAAACCGCCTTCGATCCGCCTCAATGCGGGGTCACCAGCCCTCAGTGCGACAAGCATCAGGGTCATTTTCGGCTGCGCGAGGCGGTTTGACAGCGACTTGGCGAATTCTGGCGGCCCTGGTCGCGCTGATGGGGGCGATAGCGCAAGTCAGCGCGCAGACGCCCACGAGCGACTCCGGCCAGGCGACGCTCAACCTTTCCGCGGTCCTCAATGGCGGCGGCGCGCCGCTAACCGGCGGCTTGCGATGGCGCGTGTTCGGCGCGACAGCCGATCCGGACGGCTCGCATCCGCTGATCGTTGAATCCGGTCTCGCGCAGCCGACCCTGACAATAGCGCCCGGCGACTATGTCGTTCATGTCGCTTTCGGGCTCGCCAGCGCGGCCAAACGCCTGTCGCTCGGGGCTGGGATTCGCTCCGAACGGTTGTCTCTTGCGGCCGGTGCGCTCCGGATCGAAGGGACCGTGGCCGACGCGCCGATCGACGCGTCGAAGCTCTCATTGGCCATCTACGTGCCGCAAAATCGCAATCCGCTTGGCAAGCTCGTCTACGCCAGAGGCAAGGCAGGCGATATCATTGGACTGCCGGAAGGTTCCTATCATATCGTCTCGACCTATCTCGACACTGTTGGCGCCCATTCGGCGGTCAGCGCAACGAGTAATTCCGGGAAATCGGCGGTGCTGACGACACCCTCGGCAATCCCCTCCAATTCAGTGGTGAATGCCGATATCAAGGTCAACTCCGGCAAGCGGATCGACGTCACGATCCGTCATCGCTGCGCGACGCTCACGCTCAAGCTCGTGAATAAGCCTGCAGGCGAGGCGCTTGCCAATACCACCTTTACGGTGCTCACGCCCGGCGGCGACGTCATCCGTGAGTTGGTGGGCGCGTTTCCCTCGCTCGTGCTTGCCGAAGGCGAGTACGTCGTTATCGCGCGCCACGAGTCCAAGGTCTTCCAATCGACGTTCCAGGTTCAGACGGGGATGGACCGGGACGTCGAAGTTGTTGCAGAAGAGAGCGGCAAACAAGGGCCGTGATCGCAATGCAGACCTTCTTCGTGCAAATCAAATGCGCGCTCGGCCGCACCTATGAGGTCGCCAGTGCGCTGGCGGAGGCGGAGATCGCTTCCGAAATCTATTCCATTGCCGGCGACTATGACATTCTGGCCAAGTTCTACGTGGAATCGGACGTCGATATCGGTCACTTCGTTGGCCACAAGGTCCAGGTGATCCCTGGAATTGCCGACACGCGGACCATCATAACGTTCAAGGCGTTCTAGGCGTCCCGAGCATGGCCTTCTATCAGACCAATGACGTTCGCTTTCCCGAAAGTTTTCCATTGTCCAGCAAGCGGTCCTTCCCAAAGATGCGCCTCAGTCTTTCTCTCGCTCTCATCATTCTCGCCGGCGCCGCGAACGCTGCGGAAAAGGAGACGGGATTTCTGTTCGACGCCCTGCATGGCAAGACGCCCTACCACGCCTCGTGGGACAAACTGATGAAGCTCGTGCAGCCGACGCCCGACTGGCTCGTTCACTTCAATCGGAACTTCGACGGCGTTTCGGGCGAGATGACGAAGGTCACCATCGACAGCAAGCCCTATGAGATATCGTTTGTCTGCAAACCGTCAGAGTGCGGTGAGCACAAGTTCGTCGTGCTTTTCGACTCCAGCGCCGAGCACGCCTACGGCGCGCTTGGCGGCAAGGACAATGACCCGGCTTTCTTCGGCTCGCCCAGCCAAGCCGAGCAGGAGGCCATGGCGAAGGCGGTGAAGGACTGAGGCCCCCTTGAGGACCGTCAGTTCAGCTCCGAGCGTGAACGGCTCTCCCTCGGAACATTCCTGGCCTCGGCCAATCTCGGCGATCGCTTCGTTCATCCGTCCGCGCCGCCCCAGCGCATCGTCGGCAAGCGCCACGAGGCGGGCGTTGGGGGAAGCCGTCGGCGAAGCTGCGCGCAGCGCGCGTGCGATGGCGAACTCGTCGCGCTTCGGGCGCAAGCGCGCAGGCTGCGATATAGGCGGCCGCGGTCGAACGGCTGACGCCGGCGAAGCAATGAATGAGCATCGGCGACGCTGCGGTCCCAGGCGTGAACAAATCGCCAAGAGCTCATCGAGATGGGTCGCATCCGGCAGCACGTGACCCTGCATCGGCTCGACGATGTCGGAAACGGCCAGATAAAGATGCCGCTCCGGCCGGATCGCCGTCGGCCGCTCGACCTCTGTGCCGGGGCTCAGCAGAGTGACGAAGCGAGCGCGCGCCCGTCTTCGTCGACGGTTTCGGCGATCAGAGCGAGCGAACAGACGTGAAGGCGAGGCATGGAGCGGTTCCTTAAGGTCGCGCCCTTATAGAGTTGGGGCCGCCTGGGCGTCGAGTTCCGCGAAACGCGCGAGAAACCGCGCTTCCGCGGTCGCCGGCCGGATCGGCTCGAGATAGGCGGCGAAATCGCCGACCGGCAGATTGGGCTCGCCGAACAGCTTGCGCGCCTCCGCAACCGAGAAGCCGGCCAGCGCGGTCGCCTCGATATAGGCGGAGGCGCGATCGGCGATCTTGATGCGGCGCTCGAGATCATCCGGCGGTTCGGCAGGCAAGCCGAAGCGGATGAGGACCGCCCGCTTGAGACGCGCCTCAACCCGCTTGTAATCGCCGCCAACCGCCGCCTTGAATGGCGAGATCATGTCGCCGATCACATATTCGGGCGCATCGTGCAGCAGCGCCGCCAGCCGCGCCTCGCGAGACGAGGAAACATCAATGGCCGCGAACAGCGCCTCCACCAACAGCGAATGTTGCGCGACGGAGAAGATCTCGGGCCCCTTCGTCTGACCGTTCCAGCGCGCCACGCGCGCCAGCCCATGGGCGATGTCTTCGATCTCGACGTCGAGCGGCGACGGATCGATGAGGTCGAGCCGTCGTCCTGACAGCATCCGCTGCCAGGCGCGGCGCGGCGCGCTCTCGCTCATGGGCGGAGCTCACGCGCCAACGCCCCGGCAGGCCTCGTGACGGCAGCAATCGACGAGATGATCGTTGACCATGCCGGTCGCCTGCATGAAGGCATAGACGATGGTCGGCCCGACGAAATTGCCGCCGCGCGCCCGCAAATCCTTGGCGATGGCGCGTGAGGCGTCGCTGTCGACCGGCAGCTCCTTCAAGCTGCGCCGCGCGTGATCGATCGGGCGTCCGTCGACGAAGCTCCACAAATGGCGGGCAAAGCCGCCCTTGTCCGCGAAGTCGAGAACGATGCGGGCGAGCGCCACCGTCGCCTCGATCTTGGCGCGGTTGCGGACGATGCCCGCGTTCTGCATCAGCGCCTCCTTTTTCTTGTCGCTCCAGCGGACGATCTTCTCGGGCTCGAAGCCGTCGAACGCCGTGCGGAAAGCCGGGCGCTTGCGCAGGATGGTGATCCAGGAGAGTCCGGCCTGGAAGCCGTCAAGCACGAGCTTCTCGAACATCGCCTGGTCGTCGTATTCGGGCACGCCCCATTCCTCGTCATGATAGGCGACGTAGAGCGGATCGACGCCTGGCCAAGGGCATCGCAGCAATCCGTCAGCGCCCTTGAGCGCCGTCATGACGCGCTGGCGGCTTCTCTCGATCGGGCATGAACGCCTTTCCCTCCTCAACCATCCCGGGGCCGAGCCATTTGACCGGCCCGGAATCCCGCCCATAGACTTCACCCCTCTCCGCTCGGCCAACTCAAGGGCATGGGCCATGACGTTTCGCGCCGTTCGAGCCGACAAGACCGACGCCGGGCACGTCGTCAAGTTCGTCGACATGGACGATTCGGAGCTCATGGACGGCGACGTGACGATCCGCGTGACCCATTCCACTGTCAACTACAAGGATGGGCTGGCGCTGAGCGGCAAATCGCCGGTCATCCGCCGCTTTCCGATGGTTCTCGGCGTCGATCTCGCCGGAATCGTCGAGAGTTCGCGCCGGTCGGACTTTGCTCCAGGCGACGAGGTCGTGCTCACCGGCTACGGCCTCAGCGAGATCCATTTCGGCGGCTATGCCGAAAGGGCGCGGGTGAACGGCGACTGGCTGGTCAGGCTGCCGACCGGCCTCACCCGGGCCGAAGCGATGGCGATCGGCACCGCGGGCTTCACCGCCATGCTGGCGCTGATGGCGATCGAGCGCCACGATCTCACGCCATCCGCAGGCGCGGCGCTGGTGACCGGGGCGGCGGGCGGCGTCGGCTCGATGGCGATTGCGCTCTTCGCCGACAAGGGCTGGCGGGTCATCGCCTCCACCGGCCGCGCCAGCGAAGCCGCCTATCTCAAGAGCCTCGGCGCCGACGAGATCATCGATCGGGCGACGCTGAGCGCGCCGGGCAAGCCGCTCGGCAAGGAGCAATGGGCGGCCGCGGTCGACAGCGTCGGCTCGACGACGCTCGCCAACGTGCTGGCGCAGACCCGCTACGGCGGCGCGGTCGCCGCCTGCGGGCTCGCGGCGGGCATGGACCTGCCCGCGTCGGTCGCGCCGTTCATCCTGCGCGGCGTCTCGCTCATCGGGATCGACAGCGTCCATTGCCCGACGGCGCGGCGGCTCGAGGCCTGGCGGCGCCTGGCGCTCGATCTCGATCGCTCGAAGCTCGCGTCGATGACCGAGACCATCCCCTTGGCCCAGGTGTTCGAGGCCGGCGCCCGCATCCTCAGGGGCGAGACCCGGGGGCGGCTGGTGGTGACGATCCCGTGAGCGCCGTCTTGATACAACCGAGCGCGCGAACGCGATTTTGAATAAACGCCAGTAAACGCCAGTAAACGCGCATAAACGCTAGTAAATTAGCTAGCGTTTACTAGCGTTTATTTTTTCGAAATGAGACTTTTCAATGGGTTATGGCCGTTTGGAGTAAAAAAATTCTTCTCCCACTCGCCGGGCGCCCGTTCTGGTTGCAAACGACGACGCAGCAACGGGTTGCTGGCGTCGTTTAGGCCGGTTGCGGCATTTGCGGGGGTCGGGTCTCTCATCACCGACGACTGTAGCCTAAGTTTCCGCTTTGCGCAAGAAAATGTCGAGGAATTCGGAATTCTGCCTCGCGCCGGCAGGTGAGACCGAGAAGCGGCGGCCCGGTCAGATGCAGGCGACCGCAGCCCGCTTCGCTTTGCGATAACCGGCGTAGCCGAGGCCGCCGAAGCCAAGCAGCATCATCGCCCATGTCGATAGCTCGGGGACACTGCCCGCGCGGGTCAGAAACACCCCTGAGGCCGAGGTGAAAGTGACGCCCGGGGGCAAGTCGATCGTGATCGGGTCGGTGACGTCGGCGGAAGCGGTTGAATTAGACGCAGCAGAAACAGCTAACTCCACCAGTATCTTTCTGTGAAGGTCTACGTTGACCGTTGAACTAATGAAAAATGAATTGCCGACCACCGTGACTTCGGTTTGGCTATTCGTCGGACCGCAACCGCCGAACGGCCCCGAGCAGGCGACGCCGCCCGTGATAAGGTTAATGTCATCGTAGATGTCCAACCACCCCTCGGCGGAACCGCTGCTGGGGCCGTTGTTCGTGTAGCTCATGGTCCCGCTCATCCGGAACGTCATGATGGAGGTGAGGGAGATCGCCCCGCCAAAAGCTTAGTGTGTCCGCGATCTGAGCTTCGCCTCCGGCTGCTGCAGGGGACGCCCCCCTCACTTTCGGCGTGCACGAAGAGGTCACCGCTCGCCAAATCGGCGCCGACTTGAACCTCACCAGATTTGGTCTCGCCGCTATAGGGATCCGTAAAGCTGTGCGACGCGTCGCAGCTTGCGCTCGCGGGCGCCATGACGGGCCCGCACTTGTCGGAACTGGATAGGGTGTAGCCCCCCGCGTAGGCCCAGGAACTGGCGGCGGAGGCAGGCAGCGGCGCGACGATCAGCAACCCTGCCAGGGGGAGCCAGAATGCAGACGGTAGCGCCATTTTGCCCTCCCGAATTCACCGCACAACTTTCAGTTTGTTTTTGGCTGAGATTTTGAATCATTTCCTCCTAATTGAAAAAGTCAATGAGTAGAAATACCTACGTGATCGGTCCAGCCGAGATGGGTATTCAGCCAGGGGTGGCGTTCGCGTCTGCTCCCTAACTCGTGGAGAAGGGCCTATTCTCTGCCCAATCGCGCCAACCCGTCCTGGTTGTAAAAACGAGACGGCCCGCCCAATTCGCGCATGGCGGCCTATCCCCGCTCGCCCGCCGGTCGGACGGGCGGCGCGCGCGCTCACTCGGGCGCGGCTGGCGCCAGGCAAACCAGGACGAGACCCGCGGCGCTGAGGATGGCGCAGACAACGAAGATGGACGCATAGCCGAACGCCTGCGCCAAGAGGCCTGCGCCGAGGGCGGCGAACACGGAGCCCAGTTGACCGGCGTTGGAAAACAGCGCCGCGGCTGCGCCGGCGCGGTGCGGCATGAAGGAGTGCAGGAAGCTGATCCCGAGATAACTCACGAGCCCGATCGCGATCGCGCGGAGGATCTGGGCCCAGAGCACCGCGCCGACCGACCGCGCCAGCGCGAGCACGACAAAATAGGCGACGAAAACGGCGAAGCCGGCGACGATCGCCGGCCGCTCGGCGCGCTTGAGCGGCCGCCAGATGAGCGCGCCCATGACCACGATTTCGAGAGCCGCGCACAGACTGTAGGCCAGTCCGACGTCGCTCTTCGCGCCGCCCAGCGAGGTGGTCAGCACGATGGCGAGCGGAATTGAGCCAAGGAACATGGCGGTATGGAACAAGGCGAGAGCGGTGAAGGCGAGGACGATCGGCGGACCTCCGTTCGGCGGCTTAGGTCGATGCTCATGAGCTGCGTCACCGGAAACCGGCTTTGCTCGCGCAAGGGCGAGGGCCGCCAGCGCGACCGCGCTGGAAGCGGCGCTGGCGAAAAACACGCCGCGAAACCCGAACGCCCCGACAACCACCGCGCCGATTGCGGGTCCGATGGCCCAGGCCAGCGACCAGCTGGCGCGAAGGACGCCGATGGCGCGACTGGCGGTGTGAAAGCTTGCATGCTCGAAGCGACGCCTGACGAGCGCAATCGACTGGGAAAAGACCGCCGCGCCGATCGCAACGGGAACCGCCGCGATGACGAGCAGGAGCGCGAAATTGGTGGTGAAGCCGAGCAAAGCATAGCCGACGGCGGAACCGGCGAGAGCCAGAAGCAACGGCCCGACGCTCGGCTTGCGGTCGACCCGGCCTCCCAATCGGGTGGCGAACGCGATTCCGGCGACCGCTCTCGCGGTCAGGACAGCGCTGAGCGAAAGCGGGCTTAAGCCGGCCTGATCGACGAGAAAAAGCACCAGATATGGGCCGGACATCGCGTCCGCGAGGCCGGCGAGCACATCGACGACGACAAGCGCGACGAAGAAAGAGGAGCGGTCCGCGTGCGTGGTCAAGAGGCGCCTCGTTATCGCGGCAAAGCACGCCAACCGACGTCGGCGGAAAGCCGCCGTTCGGCGAATCGCCTCGAATTCAACCAGGAACCGCTCCCTCTCATAGCCGAAGTTCGAGCGGCGTATCGAGCCCACAAGGCTCAAGATCGCGTTACCGGGCCTGAGCCTTGCGCAGCGGGCCGCCCAGGCGGCGGAGGGTAGGGAGCGGCGCCTGCCGGCTGGAGCGGGGGCTCAGCGCTCGCCCGCGCCGATCCGCCTTTCCAGCGATTCATAGAGCGCGTTGCGGGCGGCGAAGGTCTGTTCGAGCGCCGCGACGCTGACCCGCTCGGCGCCCTGAGTGAGCAGCCAGCCGGAAAGCTCCGCCACCTTGTCACGCGCGCAATGCAGCGCGACGAACCCGTGCGGATCGACGTCCTCGCCGGTCGCCGACACGGCGCCGAAGCGCTCGGCGGCCGTCTCGACCACGACATGCGCCGGGCTCGGCAGCCGGGCGCGGACTTCGCGCGTCTTCAGCGCTTCCTCGCTCGCCGCGATGCGAGCGAGAATGTCGCGCGCGGCTTGCCTCGCGTTCGCTCCCCAGGGCGCGGTGAGCGAGGCGATCAGCGTCGCCTGCGAGCGCAGAATCGTTCCGTCATCGAGGGGTTTCAGCGCATTGGCTTCGAGCGTCGCGCCGGTGGTGGCGATGTCGACGATGAGCTCCGCTGCGCCCGAAGCGGGCGCCCCCTCGGTCGCGCCGAGACTCTCGACAATGCGGTAGTCGGCCACGCCATGCTCGGCGAAGAAGCGGCGGGTGAGATTGACGTATTTTGTCGCCACCCGCATGCGGTCGCCGCGCTTGGCCCGAAAGGCCTGCGCGACGTCGTCGAGATCGGCCATGGTGCGCACGTCGATCCAGGCCTTGGGCGCCGCGACCACGACATTGGCGTGGCCGAAGCCGAGCGGGCTCAAGAGTTCGAGCCGCGCCTCGACGTCCGGGACTTTCTCGCGCAGGAGATCCTCGCCGGCGACGCCGAAATGCGCGGCTCCAGCGGCAAGCTGGCCGACGATCTCGGCCGACGAGACATAGGCGACTTCGACGCCAGGCAGGCCTGCGATGGCGCCGCGATAGTCGCGCGCGCCCCGCCCTTGCACGAGCTCGAGTCCGGCGCGGGCGAAGAAAGCATGGGCCGCCTCCTGCAACCGCCCCTTGGAGGGAACCGCAAGGACGAACGGGGCCTCGGCGCCATTGCCAGCGGCCATCAGCGCTCTCCCCCGTTGATGAGCCGGTCGAGATTGATCGCCGCGCCGACGGCGGGAATGTCCGCGCTTGCGCCGAGGCGCCTGGCGAGCCCGTCGTAACGCCCGCCGGCGAGCGCGGTCTTCGCGCCGGAGAGATGGGGATCGTGGGCCTCGAACACGAAGCCGGTGTAATAGTCGAAATCGCGCACGAAGGCGGCGCTGAATTGGGTCGCCTCGATCGCCACGCCGCGGGCGGCGATGAAGCCGTTGCGCCGCTCGAACGCATCGAGCGCGGCGCTTAAAGTCAGGCCGGCGGAATGGGCCAGGCGCCGAAGCTCGACCGCCGCCTGGTCGGGGTCGCCGGAAATCGCCAAGAAATGCGTCGAGCACCGTGCGCTTCTCCGCTTCGATCGGCGGCCCCGACCTGAGCGAGGCCTGTTCCAGAAAGCGGTCGGCGATCTCGCTTGCCGATCGTCCGCCAACCGCGTCGATGCCGGCGATCGCGAGCAGGTCCTCGACCAGCGCCTTGGCGCCGGCGTGGTCGGCGCTCTCCAGCGCCGCCAGCACGCCGGGTTGCGCGAGCGCGCTCTGGCTCGGGCGGCTGAAAATCGCTTCGAGGCTTAAGCCCCGGGCGACGCCGCGGCGCAGACGCCTTCGCCATGGCTCGGGAATTTTCAAGGAATCGAGCACAGCGTCGAACAGGCCGGCGTCGCCGAGCCGCGCCGCCAGCGCTCCGCCCCCCGCCGCGCTCGCCGCATCCATGGCGAGCGAGAACACTTCCGCGTCGGCTGCTTCGGCGTCAGGGCGGCCGAAACTCTCGAGCCCGGTCTGCGTCTGCTCGCCGACCTGGCCCGCGCGGGCGCGGAAAACCGGGCCGAGATAGGAATATTCGGCGATTTTGCCGGCCTTGTCGGAACTCAGATAGGCGCGACAGACGGGGATCGTATATTCGGGCCTGAGGCACAGCTCCTCGCCTGCGGCGTCGGAGGTCAGGAACAGGCGGCGGCGGACCTCCTCGCCCGACATGTCGAGAAAGATCGCCGCGGGGTGCAGGATCGGCGGCTCGGTGCGCTCGAACCCGGCCGCAAGCAGGCAATCGAGCGCGCGTTCGCCCGGCGTGTGGCTGGCAAGGTCGCCGCTTCGCGGCGTTTGGCTCGCGGAATCGGCGAGAATCGTTTGGGTCACCAGATGGCCCTCATGGGTCTTTGGTCCCTTTAACAAAGCTGGCCACGGTGCGCAGCCCCTAACCTTGCCCCAAGGTGAACGCTCCGTCAGCAGCCCCTTGCAGCGTCCGGTTGCCGCCGCAGCGCAGCCATGGTCGGATGACAAAGGGAGCGCCGCCGAATCATGCCTGGAGCCGTCTCGCCTGTGATCAAGCCTGCATCCGCGTTGCGCGTGCTGCGCTGGGTCGTTCTCGCCTTTGTCCTCATGGGCCTTGGGCGCGCGGGCGCGCAGGACGCCCATCGGCTCGACCTCGACCAGACGCGGGCGGCGCTTACGGCCGCTGAAACGTCGCTCAAGGCCGGGAACCTCGATGACAAGGGCTTGCAGGCTCTGCGCGCCCAGAGCGACGCGCTTGCCCTCGAGTTGCAGGGGGCGATCGCCAGACTGACGCCTCGGCTCGCGGATTCGACGAAGCGCCTCGACGAGCTGACGCCGAAAGCGGGTGAGGCGGCCGGCGCGAAATCGGGCGAGCCGGCGGCCGGCGCGGACGTCGCGGTCAAGGCGCTCGAGAGCGAGAAGCAGAGGCACGACAGGCTCGACGCCAACCTGCGCGCCGCCCGCGCCATGTTGCTCGAGGCCGACGACCTCAGCACCCGCATCAGCGCGGCGCGCCGCCAATTGTTCGCCGAGCGAACTTTCGTCCGTTCGTCGAGCGTCCTCAATCCGCAGCTTTGGGCCGCAGTCTGGCGGGAAGTGCCGGACGACGCCGGCGTGATGCGCAGCCTGATCGGCAATTGGTTTGGCGCCCTCGGCGAACGACCGATGCTCGCCAAGATCGGCATGGCGGCGATCGTGATCGCGCTGGCCTTGGCCGCCGCGCCTCTCGGCTGGCTGGTTGGCCGATTTGTCTATCGCGATCTCGGGGACAAGACGCCGAGCCGATTGCGCCGGGCGCTTGCGGCCGCGTGGGTCTTCGTCATCTGCGCCGCGCTGCCGCTGCTTGGCCTCGGCGTGCTCGCTGGCGCGCTCGAACTCCTTCAACCTTTCCGATCCGAGCATGCAGGGCGTGATCGACGCCGCGCTGGAGGCGGCGCGCGTCCTGATCGTCGTCAATGCGCTTGGCCGCGGCGTGCTCGCGCCACGGCGCGCGGCCTGGCGGCTCATTCCCATAAGCGACCGCTCGGCCCGAATCCTCTATCGCCTGGCGATGACGATCGCCGCGATCTGGGCCGTCGGGCGGCTGGTTGAGCCGGTCGCCGACGCGGCCGCCTCGTTCAATATCGCGGTCGCCTGGCGGGGCGTGGGCGCGCTCCTGGCCGCGCTCGCGATCGCGGTCGCGATGCGCCGACTAGGCGCGCAGCCGAGCGGCGCGCAAGGATCGCAGCAAAACGACGCCTGGGCTCCGCTCAGAACCCTCGGCTGGGCCGCCGCGTTGATCATTTTCGCCGCCGCGGTGACCGGCTACATCGCCTTCGCCACTTTTCTCGTCAATCAGGCGATTTACCTCAGCGTCCTCGGCAGCGTCCTCGTTATCGCCGACATCATCGCCCAGGACGGAACCGCGGCGGTCTTGAGACCCGACGCGCGGCTTGGGGCGCGACTGGTGGCGATGGCGGGTCTTCGCCGCAACGTCGTGGCGCAGATCGTCGTCATCC
This sequence comes from uncultured Alphaproteobacteria bacterium, assembly GCA_963802615.1. Lineage (GTDB taxonomy): Bacteria > Pseudomonadota > Alphaproteobacteria > Rhizobiales > Beijerinckiaceae > Roseiarcus. Next base: position 56,121 of record CAWDKC010000010.1, on the reverse strand, counting down.
TGCAAGGCCTCGCCCGCGTGGTGGTGCTGGTGGTTGCGGTCGCGGCCGTGCTGGAGCCGTGGGGCGTGCAGTCCCAGGACATGTTCGGCTCGCTGCGCTCGGCCTATTTCGGCTTTTCGGTCGGCGGCGTCACCCTGTCGTTGTCGTCGATGATCGGCGCCGCGATCGTGTTCGCCGTCGTGGTGTTTCTGACCCGGCTGATCCAGAACTGGCTGAGCTCCCGGCTTTTGCCGCAGACCCGTCTTGACCCGGGCGCAAGCAACTCGATCCGGACGATTTTTGGCTATATCGGAATCATCGTCGCCGCGCTCCTGGCCGGCGCGCAGATCGGCCTCGATGTTCAGAAGCTCGCCCTGATCGCCGGCGGCTTGTCAGTCGGCATCGGCTTCGGCCTGCAGACGATCGCCAACAATTTCGTCTCCGGCCTGATCCTGTTGTGGGAGCGCACCATCCGGGTCGGCGACCTGGTGGTGGTTGGATCCGATCATGGGTTCGTTCGCGCAATCAACGCGCGAGCGACCGAGATCGAGACCTTCGACCGCGGCAGTCTGATCGTTCCCAACTCCAACCTGGTCAGCGGAATCGTCAAGAACTGGGTGCACAACGATCGCACCGGACGCATCATCATCTCTGTCAACATCACCTACGAAAGCGACGTCGACAAAGTCCGCGATCTGATGATCGCCGCGGCCAAGGCGCAGGATCAGGTGCTGGCCATTCCCGCGCCCTCGGTGCTGTTCGCCGAGTTCGGCGATTGGTCGATCAAGTTCAATCTGATCTGTTTCCTCGAGGACATCGAGCAGGCGGATCGAACGCGAAGCGACATCAATTTCGACATCCTGCGCCGACTGCGCGAGGCGGGCCTGCGCATCGCCTATCCCGCGCCTCCGCCGGCGGACACGCCCTCGAGGTTTGAGCCCGAGGCCGCGCCCCCCCCGTCAGGTGCTGCGGAAATAGGCCGGCGACCGCCGACCGTTGTGAGGACGCCGCCCTGCTGCGTCGGCGGAACCGTCTCGCGAGGACGAAGCGACGTGGCGACCCGGAGCGGCGGGGGCCACGACGTTGCGCCACGATTGCTTCAGCCAATTCGCTCGCACGGACTGCCGCGGTACGCCTGATAGCTTAAACTTCATCGAGTGCCAGACGTGGTCGCCTGAGCGACGACCAACCGCGTACGACCGTCCAGCTAAGACGCTTATTCAGAATTGCGTCGAGCCGGGCAAGACGTAGTTTCAGCGTTCATGCGGAAGAGCTGCGAGCGAGCCCAATTTTGCGCTCGCGCAAATTGATGCTGAGCGTAGCTGCGAGCGTTCATCGCTAGAGCGCTCTTGCTGGATCGGCATGAGGCCTGCGGCTCGGCGCATTATCAAGCGCGCGAGCTTCTCGACATCGAACATCCAGGCGGTGCTGTGCCTCCGCGAGGCCTCAAGCTTCGTCAGGTCGGGCAAGAATGATGCGCTCGAGCGGCGCGGTGTGCGAAGCGATGTCGCTGCGATTTGAACGTCACGGCGACCAGATCTCGTTCCTGATGACTGCAAAATCTGCGAGCTATCAAACGGCGGTTCCGGGCCATGGAGTCGGCCTTTCGCGCCCGGCTCGGCGGGGAAATGTTCGCAACTGACGGACGCGCGCGCGCTTCTCGCAATCTTTGTCGAACTTCGCATCATCAGCGTTCACGATGCCGGCGTCGTTAACGACTTACTTCTCCGCGTGGTTCGAAACACAAAGATTTTGATTTCGCTGCGGGAACTTGATCCTGTCGACATGGACAAGCTCAGCGTCCTATCCGACAACGCAGTTATTGACGACCTACTTGCTTCAATCATATGCAACTATTATTTTGATCCGCCAACCGACAAGCGATTACACTATAAGAAATTGTGGCGTACAAAACGGTTTAGAATTTTCGTTCAAGATATGCTAGATAATCTCTATTTGATGAATAAAAGACAGATTGTAAATGATATTACCAAGCTGCCGAAAGAGATCAATAGTTTAATTGGCGGAGCAAGCGATATTCGTAATGCGATTGCACATAGCTTTTTTCCAATGAATTGACGGCAATTTAATGAACACAAAAAAGTCATATATAAGGATCTGGATTTGTATACGAGCGATGGCGCGCAGCGATTTATGCAAGACACTCATATTGTAATACAACACCTTTGGAAAATTGCGTTCCCGCACCACTACAAACGTAATGGAAAATCCCTCTTCTATTCAAGCGTTATAGCCGGGAATGAATCACCTAGCCGCCCAACCTGAGCGCCACTACATGCGCGCCTTACTCAGCCGCCCGAGCCGACCCGCCCCGCCTCCCAGCCGATGATGGCCTGCTTGCGCGCCAGCCCCCAATGGTAGCCGGTGAGCGCTCCCGAGCGCCCCAGCACGCGATGACAGGGCACGACGAACGAGATCGGATTTTTGCCGACCGCGGCGCCGACGGCGCGCGCGGCCGTCGGCTTGCCGATTCTGCATGCGATGTCCGAATAGGTGGTCGCCCGGCCCATCGGCACGCTGAGCAGCGTCTCCCAGACACGGAGCTCGAAATCCGTGCCGATCAGGACGACGCGCAAGGGCGCGTCGTGTCGCCAGAGCGCGGGATCGAAGGCGCGTTCGGCGTAAGGGGCGGTCAAGCGCGCGTCTTCAACCAGGCGCGCGCGGGGCCACCGGCGCGCCATGTCGGCGAGCGCGGCTTCGCGGTTTTCCGTCGTCGACGAAACCGAGGCCCGCCATGCCGCGCGGCGCTGCGACCACGATCGCCTCGCCGAAGGGCGAGGCATGGAAGCCGTAAGCCAGCGTCAGATCGTCACGACGGTAGTCGCCAGGGGTCAGCGCCTCGTGGGCGACGAACAGGTCATGCAGCCGGCTCGGGCCGGAAAGGCCGACGTCATAGGCAGCGTCCAGCACGCTTGCCGAGGAGCGTAAGAGTTCCCGCGCGCGCTCGATGGTGACGGCCTGCAGGAACGCCTTCGGCGTCAGCCCCGCCCAGCGCTTGAAAACATGCTGGAAGTGCGAAGCCGAAAGGCCGACATGGGCGGCGATCGCCTCGATCGAGGGCTGATCGCGATAGCGCCTGGAGATGAACTCGATCGCGCGCTTGACAATGGCGTAATCTGCGCCCGCGGGCGGAGCGCTGGGACTATCGAGCATGGGCGTGGTCCTGCTGCGCCGGCCGCGGCCTTGCGCGCCGGATCGACATCCATACGCGGTTTTGCGAGGCGGTCGCCACCCGAAAACGACGATCTATTCTCAGCGCCGCGTAGACTGACTCTCGTCGAACCTGTTACGTTGCACTTTTGGGGGATATTAACGAGGGACTAAACGGTATCCACGATGGAAGCGGTCATCGCATCAACCGAGCGCGCAAAACAGCTCATCGGTTTCTCGCTTGCTCGCGCAAAAGAATTGAAATTGGACGAAAAGCAGACCGTCGCTCTTAACGCGCTGTATTGGTCGAGCGCAGACCCAGAGCGAGACGCGAATTCGACGTCAGAGGTGGCCAGTATTCTTTCCGCTGATCAGTTCCGCGACGCGGTCAGCGGATTTCTGAAAACGCCGGAGACGCCGTCCGTCGATTTGGTCCCCGACCCGGAAAAGCTGAACGCACTGATTGCAACGGCGCTGGACGCCCGCCTCAAGGACAAATCCGTCGTCGAAGTGCAGCTCGCCGCCTCGGTGGCGGATCGTCTCATCGGCTGGTCAAAGGTCTTTGGCGCGTTCGTCGCCGTCCCCGTCGCGGCGCTCCTGCTCATTCTGAGCCTGTTCGGATGGTCCAAGTTCGACGACGTCCGAACGGCCGCAAAGAGCGCCGACGAGGCGCTCAAGCAGGCGCAAGCCAAGCTCACCGAAACGATTGCGGCTGAAAGCAAGGTCGACAGCCTAGTCAGCCAGGCCAATCAAAGAGCCGCTCAGCTGGACCAGAAACTCGCAAGCCTGACGGAGGCGACCGCCACCAACACGCAGCAGATCGCGCAGACGCAAAGCAAAATCGAGAATATTGAAACCCAGCTGGGGGGCTTTTCGGCGCAGAGAGAATCTGGGAACCGCCCGGCCGGTTCAATCTTTGGATCCGCCGCCGGCACAAAAAACTATGGGCCGTGGGCCTTCTTGACTTCGTACTGCAGCTGAGTTCGTGAACGAGGCGGACTTCCCCTGGCGGCAGGACTTCAACGGCCTTGCTCCGGGCAGTCCCGAATTCGACGCGGCCTGGAGCAAATTGGGGTCGCAAGAGCCGGATCGCTTCCGGGAGGCGCAACGCAGCTTCGGACAGAAACGCTACTTTGAGCCCGCCGCGAAGCGACTTGCGGAGCAATGCGGCCTAGACGTGAAGGCCCGGTCGCGTACGCTTCAGGAAATCGTGTTTGCGTTTTCGATCCGTACTGGGCCCGCGGTGCCTCCGATCGTCCGAGCCTGCAAGAGCTTGCAGGATGAGGGAGCTTGGAGTTTGACGGACCCGGGGTTGGACGAAGCGATTATCCGGCGCAGCTACGAAAATCTGATCTCGATGCATTTCGCATCGAAGGCGGAGCTCGAAGCGGCGCTCGAACAGCTTAAGAACGAAATGCAACAGCCGAACAAATAGAAGCGAAGAATCACGCGTCGGCCACTTTGGTCGAGCCTCCGCGAGGGCGCCATCGCACGCCCAGTATCCATCGCGTGTCAGTTGACGCGACTCGGCGCACAGAGCAAAGAAACGCCCGCTTGCAAAGATATGACGAAGTCCCCTCCTCTCGATTCAATTTCCCCCGGTGATCTGGCGATGAAGGATTCTTTTTCTAGTTTACTGAGAACGGAGCCGGAAGAGGTTACACAATTTTCCTATATCGATCCGCCGTTTAACTTCAATCACCCGAATGTCGCACAATATCCTGCCGAAGTGACAGGTCATTATTTGATGCAATCGATGCGCCGGCGCCTCGGATGGACGTCATTTGAGGGAAAACGATTGCTGGATTTCGGCTGCGGGGTCCGGTTTAGCCGCACCATCGTCAACTTGGGTGTTGATATCGGCCAATATTGCGGCGTCGACGTCAACGAACAAGCAATCGGCTGGCTGCAAGCGAATGTCCACGATCCGCGGCTGCGCTTCGAGCTCCTGAACATGTACAATCCCTTGTACAATGCGGCAGGCGTTGAGGCGCCCGATCACACGCTTGAAAACCTTGGCCTGTCTGAATTCGACGCTGTCTGCATGTTTTCTGTGATTACGCACCAAGCGCCAGAAGAGGCCGCGAAGATCTTCTCAATGCTCCGCCCGTGTGTATCCGCGGGCGGCAAATTGTACTTCACCGCTTTCATCGACCAAACCGTTGACAGCTATATCGAACGCGATCCAGCAAACCCAGGCATGCTGAGCACTTACAACGCGGAACCCCTGCTCGAGATTTTGGCGACCTCCGGCTGGACCGTGTCCGACGTGTTCCCGCCCGGAAAATTTCAGCAAACCGCGTTCGTTTGCCGCAAATAGCGCCCCTGCGCTCGCTGTTCCACTTCGCGGCGCTGCGATCGGCGCTTGAGGACGCCGTCTGGTTTCTTGTGATCGTCAGAATCCCTGCTGAAGAGCGCACGCGCTCCTAGAGGAAGCTCTGCGGATCGACGTCGATCGCAACGCGAACCCCGCCGCGCGGCTCAGGCGCCGCGGCCAGCATGGCGCGCAGGAATCCCTGCAGGTCCGCGGACCGCGGCGCCTTGGCGGCGAGGCGGAAGCGGTAGCGTTTGCGCAACACCGCGATCGGCGCCTCGGCCGGCCCGAGCAGGACGATCTCGTTGTCGCGGGCCTGCCCGCCGAGCGGCGCGACGCGCCAGGTCTTGCCCTCGGGCAGGCCATGAGCGGCTCGCGCCAGGGCGCGCGCGTGCGCTTCCGCCGCGCCGCGATCCTCGGCCGAAATGACGATCGCCGCGAGGCGCCCGAACGGAGGCAGGCCGCCGAGCCGCCGCTGCTCGGTCTCTTGCGCGTAGAACCGCTCGGCGTCGCCGGACATGAGCGCTGCGATGACGGGGTGTTCCGGCTGCCAGGTCTGCAACAAGCGCCCGTCCCGGCTTGTCGCCGCGTCCCGCGCGCCCGGTCGCCTGACGAAGAAGCTGGAACGTTCGCTCGGCCGCGCGCGGATCGGCGTTGGCGAGCCCGACATCCGCGTCGACGATGCAGACAAAGGTGAGAAGCGGGAAATTGTGCCCCTTGGCGACCAGCTGCGTGCCGATGATGAGGTCGTAGGCGCCGCTTCGCCGCGGCGTCGAGCTGACCGCGCAGAGTCTCGATCCCGCCGGGCGTATCCGATGACAGCACGAGCGTGCGGATGTCGGGAAAGAGGGCTTCGGCCTCCTCGGCCAGGCGCTCGACCCCCGGCCCGCAGGCGGTGAGCGTGTCGGCCTCGTGGCATTGCGGGCAAAGCTTGAGGCCGGCTCTCGACATGGCCGCAATGATGGCAAACGAGCGCGGCGCGAAATCGGTGCTCGACCAGCCAGGCGGCGCAATTGGGGCATTCGAAGCGATGGCCGCACGACCGGCATAGCGTGAGCGGCGCGTAGCCGCGCCGGTTGAGGAACAGCATCGCCTGCTCGCCCCGGCTTCGCGCCTCCTCGACCGCATGCGATTGCGCGCGGCGAGAGCCACGCGCCCCGCGGCGGACCTTCGCGCTTGAGGTCGACCAAGGCGATGTCGGGCAGCCGCGCCTTGCCGAAGCGAGAGGCAAGCTCGAGCCAGCGGTAGCGTCCGCTTTGCGGCGTTGAACCGGGTCTCGATCGCCGGCGTCGCCGAGGCCAGCACGATCGGCGCCTTCTCGAACCGCGCGCGCACCACCGCCATGTCGCGCGCGTTGTAGATGACGCCCTCCTCCTGCTTGTAGGCGCCCTCGTGCTCCTCATCGACGACGATGAGGCCGAGGTCGGCGAACGGCAGGAACAAAGCCGAGCGCGCGCCGACAACCACGGGCGCCTCGCCCCCTGCGACCGCCGTCCAGACGCGTTCGCGCTGGCGCTCGGTCAGGCCGGAGTGCCATTCGGCCGGTCTTGCGCCGAAACGCGCGGCGAAGCGGTCGAGAAATTGCGCGGTCAGCGCGATCTCCGGCAGCAGCACCAGCGCCTGGCGCTTTTGCCGCAAGCGCTTCGGCGACCGCCTCGAAATAAACCTCGGTCTTGCCCGATCCGGTCACGCCCTCGAGCAGGGTGGTCGAAAACGCGCGGTCGGCGACGAGGCGGATGAGATCATCGGCCGCGGCGCGCTGATCGGCGTTGAGGCTGACGGCGCGGAAATCCGGATCGAGCGCAGCCACCCCCGTCTCCGGCGCGAGCGCGACCGCCTCGAGCGCGCCGTCGGCGACGAGGCCGTCGATGACGCCGGTCGAGCAGGCGGCGCGCGCGGCAAGCGCCGCTTTGGGCGTCGCCGCGTTCGTTTCGCTGAGCGGCCGTCAGGACGCGCGCCCGCGCGTCCGTCATGCGCGTCGGCGGCTTGCCGGTGGCGACGAGGCCAAACTTCGGCGCGGGCGGTTCCGCGACCTCGCCGGCGCGGATCGCCATGCGCAACAGCATGCCGCGCGGCGCCAACGTCCAGCGGGCCGTCCAGTCGATGAAGTCGCGCAACGCCGGGCGGAGCGGCGGCCAGTCGAGCATCTCGGCGATCGATTTCAGATTGTCGCCGCCGGCGGCGCGCGCGGCCCACACAACGCCGGTCGCAAAGCGTGCGCCGAGCGGCATGCGCACGAAAGCGCCGGGCTCGAGCTTCAATCCGGAGGGGACGCGATAGCTGTAAGCCGTGTCGACCGCGACCGGGGCCAGGACGTCGACGACGACGCTCTGCGTCATTGCATTATCGGGGGCGTCGGCGGGCGGCGGAGGCATGATTCGGGTTTAGCACGCGCTTTTGGCCGTGGCGGCGACGAGGTCGCCAATTTGTCGCGCCAAGCCGATTGACGATCCGAGTTGCGATCGACCGGCAAACGTGATCCCGTCAAACATCCGGCGGCCGCCAGTCCGTGGCGGTTCTGACCGGAATGGGGCGAAACGATGAGGCAGACCGCGTCGGCGGCCGACCCGCAATCTGAAGGGTCTCAGCATGTCGATGTGGCGATCGTCGGGGCCGGAATCTCGGGCATCGGCGCCGCCTATCACCTCAAGACCCAATGCCCGGGGATGAGTTTCGTGATCCTCGAGGCCAAGAACAGCTTCGGGGGCACCTGGATCACCCACCGCTATCCCGGCATCCGGTCGGACAGCGACCTCTACACCTTCGGCTATCGCTTCAAGCCATGGGTCGGCAAACCGATTGCGACCGCCGACGAGATTCTCGCCTATCTCGGCGAAGTGATCGACGAAAACCGCCTCGCCGCCCACATTCGCTACGGGCGCCGGATTGAACGTGCGCGCTGGTCGAGCGCCGACGATCTCTGGACATTGGAGGGAAGCGGGAGCGACGGCGCGTCCGTTCGCCTCACCGCGAATTTTCTCTGGATGTGCCAGGGATATTACCGGCATGAGAAAGGCTACATGCCCGAGTGGGAAGGCATGGAGACTTTCGCAGGGCGGATCGTCCACCCGCAGTCGTGGCCGGACGATTTCGACTGCGCCGGCAAGAAGGTCGTCGTCGTCGGCTCAGGCGCGACCGCGGCGACTCTCATTCCGGCGATCGCCGGGCGCTGCAGCCACGTCACCATGCTGCAGCGCTCGCCGACCTATTACATCACCGGGCGCAACGCCAATGCGCTCGCTGACACGCTGCGCGAGCTCGAGGTCGACGAGACATGGATTCACGAAATCACCCGCAGAAAGGTTCTGTTCGATCAGGCTGCGTTCACGCGCCGCTGTTTCAGCGAGCCGGAAGCGGTCAAGACGGAGCTGCTTTCTGCGGTCCGCGCCTATCTCGGCGAGGATTACGACGTTAAGACCCATTTCTCGCCGAACTACCGGCCCTGGAGGCAGCGCGTCGCCTTCATTCCGGACGGCGATCTCTTCCAGGCGATCCGCACGGAAAGAGCCTCGGTGGTCACCGATGAGATCGAAAGGTTCACGGCCTCCGGCATCCTGACGAAATCCGGCAAGCTCATCGAAGCCGACATCGTCGTCGCCGCGACGGGTTTCAATCTCAGCGTCATGGGCGACATCGATTTTGCCATCGACGGAGAGCCGCTTAATTTTTCAGACACGGTCACCTACCGCGGAACGATGTTCGTCGGCGTGCCGAACATGGCATGGGTGTTCGGTTATTTTCGCTCGAGCTGGACGTTGCGCGTCGACCTGGTCGGCGATTTCGTCTGCCGGCTTCTCAACCACATGAAGGGCGAAGGGTTGAGCACGGTGGTCCCGAGCCTCCGCCCCGAAGACAGTGAGATGCCTTTGTCTCCGTGGGTCGATCCGGAGAACTTCAATCCCGGCTACATCATGCGCGGCGGACATCTGCTGCCGAAACAAGGAAACAAGCCTGAATGGCGACATTCGCACGACTACGACGTCGACAAGGAAACGCTGGCCGCAGCTGACCTCAGCGACGGGACGCTCGTTTACGGCCGAGCCATCGCAAGGGCGCGCGCGCCAACAAGAAAGGCGCGCCCGAAAGCGCGCCTGTCTTAAAGCGAAACCCCATTTCGGCCACACGCTCCAGGGACGCCCCCCGACAGGCTCCTTGCTCGCGTCCGGCTATTCTTCCTTGGCGGCTTCCTTGGCTGCTTCCTTGGCGGCCGCCCTGGCGGTGGGCGTTTCGACGCGCTCCGCGATCCGGGCCGACTTGCCGCGGCGATCGCGCAGATAATAGAGCTTGGCGCGCCGCACCTTGCCCCGCCGCACGACTTTGACCGAGTCGATCATCGGCGAATAGACCGGAAAAACGCGCTCGACGCCCTCGCCATAGGAGATCTTGCGCACAGTGAAGTTCTCGTTGAGGCCGTGGCCGCTGCGCGCAATGCACACGCCCTCATAGGCCTGAACGCGCGTGCGCTCGCCTTCCGTAACCTTCACATTGACGACGACCGTATCGCCGGGCTGGAACGGCGGCATCTTCGCGCCGGGCAATTGGGCCGCGTGCTCGGCCTCGATCTGCTGGATGATGTTCACTGGTATTAACTCCTGCCGTGACGCCAGGGCGGAGCCCGGCGAAGCGCTTCGGCGCGCTGTTTTAAGTTGAGGCGCGGCTCTTATCGCAAAGGGAGCCGGAAGTCGAGCGCTTCGGCGTCCGGCTTGGACGATCCCATCCGCCCGCCTCATCCTGAGGAGCCGCGAACGACGCGGCGTCTCGAAGGATGGTCCAGTAGCGATCACAGTGGACCAGACAGTTCGGCGCTCTCTGGAGCGCCCTTCGAGGCCGCTTCGCGGCGCCTCAGGGCGAGGTCGACGATGGGCCTCCGCCCTCGGGGAATATTCCTTCGCCGCCCCTCTTGCGTTTTCGTTTCTTAAGATATATCTTTTTCTGCGACATATCGTGATATGTCTTAACAACTGAGGAGACCAACAATGTTCCATCGTCATTTTGACGATTATGTTCACCACAGCCACGGCGGCCCCGGCCACCATGGCTTCGGACGCGGGCCGTTCCGCGGCTGGCGTTCCCGCGGCGGCGGTAACGCCGGCGGCCGGGAAGGCCGGATGTTCGACGGCGGCGAGCTCAGGCTCGTGATCCTGGCGCTGATCGCCGAGAAGCCGCGCTACGGCTACGAAGTCATCAAGGAGCTCGGCGAGCGGGTCGGGGGCGACTATTCGCCAAGCCCCGGCGTCGTCTATCCGACGCTGACCATGCTCGAAGAAATGGGCTACGCCCAGGCGAGCCAGGACCCGCAGGGGCGCAAGCTCTACGGCCTGACGCCGGAGGGCGAAAAAATCCTCGCCGACAACAGAGCCCAGATCGACGCCATCTTCGCCCGCTTCGGCGGCGGGGACGACAGCCGGGGCGCCGGTTTCATCTCGGTCAAGCGGGCGATGCTCAATCTACGCGCCGCCCTTCAGCTGCGCCTGCGCGGCCGCGACGCGACGCCGGAGCAGATCCAGGCGATCGTCGACGCGCTCGATGTGGCGGCCAAGGCGATCGAGCGCGTCTGACGCGCGCCCGGCCTATCGCGGCGTAGGGGAAAATACGGATTGCGGAGCGCAGCGGGGCTGCCTATCTCAGGCCCTTGCGCCAGCGATCCATGACCTCTTCGGAGGATATCCCATACGCCCATCCTGAGCGGCGGCTGAGAAGGCTGCTTCGCCGGCTGCCGGGCCGGATGCAGGCGATAACCCGCTGGCTCAGAAAGCCCGCCTCGCGCTGGGCGCGCATCCCCGCTGGGATCCTCTTGATCCTCGGCGGGTGCCTCGCCATCCTGCCGGTCTTCGGCCTCTGGATGCTGCCGCTCGGCCTCATGCTTTTGGCCGACGACATCCCGCCATTGCGGCGAGGGCGCGATCGCGCTCTCGATTGGCTCGAGCGGCGCCGGCCGAACTGGTTTGCCGCGGCGGGCGGCGCCAGAGGGGCTGAGAAACCGGGCAATGCGGCGCCCTTTCCGCCAGGCGCTCACAGCTAGGTTCAGTGATCCACCGCTGCCGGGGCAGATGACCAAGCGCCGCGCTGCTTGGTGGGGCGTCGTCGACCCGCGCCAAGGGCCTCATGGGCGATTGACTTCACGCCCTTTCTGACCCATTTCTAGGGTCCGCAGGGCTTATGGCTCTGGTCGGGGGGATAACGCGTGCGTCCGTGAGGGCGGCGCAACCTTGAACGCCAACAACAGGAGAGTGGCCATTCGTCGACCTATGAAAGCGACCGCGGCGCCGGAGAAGGGCGGGCCGCGCACCAATCGCGATATTCGCGCCATACAAGTCCAACTTATTGACGCCGAGGGGCAAAATCGCGGCGTCATCAATCTCTCAGACGCCCAGCAGCTCGCCGACGATGCTTCGCTCGACCTGGTCGAAATCGTCCCCAACGCCACCCCGCCCGTCTGCAAGATCCTCGATTTCGGCAAGTACCGCTTTCTCGAGCAGAAGAAATCCTCCGAAGCGCGCAAGCGTCAGAAGGTGGTCGAGGTCAAGGAGATCAAGCTCAGGCCAGGGATCGACGATCACGATTACGAAGTGAAGATGCGCTCGGTCAAACGCTTCTTCGACGAGGGCGACAAGGTCAAGGTGACGCTGCGCTTTCGCGGCCGCGAAATGGCGCACCAGGACATTGGCTTCAGGCTCCTGCAGCGGGTGAGGACGGAAACCGCTCCGATCGCCAAGGTCGAGTCCGAGCCGCTCATGGAGGGCCGTCAGATGACCATGGTGCTCGCGCCGAAATAAACCGACGTCACGGCCTTTTGAACGTCGCAGCCGGGAAATAACCGTCCTGGAATTGACAATGAGGGGCGCAAGCACCCATAACGAGGCCTCTATTCGACATGAGGCCGCTTCGGCGGCCTGACTTTTTGGGACGGCGCGTCGAAACGAAACGCGCCGCCCGGGGACACATCCGTGACGACTGTGCCGACCTATGCTGAGGGCTCCGCTGCGACACGCCGGAGCGCTCAAACCGCGACGCTCGGGATTCTGGTCGCGCTCAGCGCTTCGCATATGCTCAACGACGTGATGCAGTCGCTGGCGCCGGCGCTTTATCCGGTGTTCCGCGATCAATTCGCCCTGAGCTTCTTTCAGATCGGGCTCATCACTTTCGTCTTCCAGCTCACCGCCTCTTTCCTTCAGCCGCTGATCGGGATGAGCCTCGACAGGCGGCCGTTGAATTTCATCCTGCCGGCCGGCATGGCCTTCACCCTGGTCGGCCTGGTGCTGCTCGCCTTCGCAAGCTCGTATCTTTTGACCCTGCTGTCGGTGGCGGTGGTCGGCATCGGCAGCGCCGTGTTCCACCCGGAGGCGTCCCGGGTCGCGCGCGCAGCCTCCGGCGGCCGGCACGGCTTCGCGCAAAGCCTTTTTCAGGTCGGCGGCAACTTCGGGCAATCCCTGGGGCCACTGCTTGCGGCCTTCATCGTGGTGCCCTTCGGCCAGCATTCGGTGCTGATCTTCACCCTGCTCGCGTTGGCGGCGGTGGTCATTCTGAGCGGCGTCAGCCGTTGGTATGCGGCGGTTCGGGCCCAACCCCGCAAAGTGACGGCGGAGAGCTCAGGCGCACCCGCGCCCGGTCGTGCTGCGCACGCTCTTCGTGCTGATCGTGATGCTGTTCTCGAAGGTCCTCTACCTCTCGAGCCTCAACAGCTATTACACCTTCTATCTGATCCAGACTTTTGGCGTGTCGATTCAGGGCTCGCAGGTGCTCCTGTTCGTATTTCTCGCCTCCGTCGCCGCGGGCACGTTCCTCGGCGGCCCGCTGGTCGACCGGTTTGGCGCGAAGTTCGTGATCTGGGGCTCGATCCTCGGCGTTCTGCCGTTCACCCTGCTTCTGCCCCATCTCGGGCTTCTCGGCACGGTGATCAATTCGATCGCGATCGGCCTCATCATCTCGTCGGCCTTCTCGGCGATGATCGTCTATGCGCAGGAATTGACGCCCGGCAACGTTGGGGCGGTCGCGGGCCTGTTCTTCGGCCTGTCGTTCGGCCTGGGGGGCGTTGGCGCGGCGCTGCTCGGCATGCTGGCTGACAAGACGAGCCTCACCTTCGTCTATCACGTCTGCGCCTTCCTGCCGGCGGTCGGTCTTTTGGGCGGCTTCCTGCCGTCCGCGCCGGGCAAGGCGATCGTGGCGAAGGCTTGAGGCTGGTCCGCCGGCTGGTGGGTCGAGTGCCCGGGAGGCTTCCCGCGATCGACAGCGACGGCCAAACTGCGGCTAATTAGCGCCACAGAACTTTCGGTATTCGACCCCATTCGATCATTCCGGGCGTTGACATCCCCAGGGCAAAGTCCTCAATCGTCAAGGGGCGAACAGCTTGGTTCGGAACGCCGGGTCGAGGCAGGCTCTGAGGCGCTTTCGGCGCAGGGAGCCGGGCGTTTTGTCGGCTTTGAGGAGGGTGTCGCCGCTGGGTCGGATGACGGCGAAGTTCAGCGGCGAGGCGTCTTTTCTGGTTCTGCAGCGGGGTTCGTCAAGGTCACGTCCATCGTCCAGTGGAGATCGTTCTCGATGCCCCAATGGGCGCGCACGGCGGCGAGAATGGCCTTGGGATCGGGTTCGAGGGAGGTGATGTAGCATCGGGTTTCGCGGCTTTCGCGGCCGGTCTTCTGCGTCGGGCGGTGACGGCGGCGATGGAACGCAGACCTTTCCAGTCGGGATGGCGTTTGGCGAGCCAGCTTGCCTCAGCGGCCCGGCAACTGCGCTCTTCGATCCGGCCGACCGTCGGCGAAGGGCAGAAACCCGCGCAGCCGCTCCAACGCCCCGCTCGCAACCTCCTCCACCCCTTCCCAGTCGTCCGCTCCGCACACGACCCCGACCAGCGTCGCCAGAAGCCCCTCGTCCAAGGGATACGTCACCATCCCCGCAATCCGGTGCTCGGAAACAACCCGCATAGGATCCAGAAACCCAAGCGACATGGCGTGATCCTCCCACGCCTCATCGAATCTAACTTGGTTAACCAACCCTTAGCGAGTGAGGACTTTGCCCTGCGCCTCATGCGAGACCGCATTGCCACCGCGCGCGTTTTGCGCTTTATCCTCGCGAGGCGCGCCCGGACGGGCCGGTAGCTCAATGGTTAGAGCCGGCCGCTCATAACGGTCTGGTTGCAGGTTCGAGTCCTGCCCGGCCCACCAACAACTCGTCGATTTTATTGATTTTTCCGCTGTACACGGCTTTCGCCGCGTTGGCGGGCGGTTGGGGACGGGGGCAAACCAATTTCGGTCTCTGCGTGGGCGATTTCCGGCGCTTGAGCCCGAATTTCGCGCCCTGTCTCTGGCGGCGGATTCCTTGTTTCCGGAGGCGGGGCTGGCAAGTCCCGCGGAGACTCGGTTCGAGATGTCTGAGCCCCAGGCGGCGCGGACAGCGACAAACGCCAAGGATCGGCGAAGCTTCGACGAAAGTTCGCTGCTGCGCTCTGAGGTCCCAGCGCTCACGTTCGATATGCGGTTGTTTCTCGTACGCGTGAGTTGTTTCGGTAGCGCGAGGTTACCGTGCTAGTCGGAAAAAAGGCCTGCTCGTTCGGTGGGGTCAGATTGGCCGTTGCAGACCCAGGGCGCGCCATTGGTCGGCGAAGCGCGGCGGGAGATCCATGAGGCGAGAAACGCCATAGCCGCGTGGGAGGTTTCCTGAGCAAGCGGCGTCAATCACGGCCGGGTCGAGGAAGGCCAGCGACAACGTCTGGCGGATCGAGCGCTCGCTGCGATTGTGCTGCTCGGCGAGTTCGGGGATGCCGCTTATTGCGCCCTTGATGAGCCCATCGAGCCATGAGCGGGCCGTGGCAATGCCAAGGGTCAGGCGGTTGCGCTCGTCGGCTTCCATTCTGCGGCTTGGGTCGCCGGACGCTTGGGGTTCGAGAAGGGCGCGCCGCACCCGCGAGATGGGCTTGGCCCAGGGGATCGACAAGGTTTGGCTCTCGCAGGGATCGTCGAGTTCAACGCGATATTCGATCTCGAGCCGGTCAGACCGGACGACAACGCGAACGAGATGGACGTCCAGCAGGGACCGAGCTTGCTCGATATGGGAAATAGCGGCGGTCGGGGCCGGCGAAGGCGCGTGTTCATTGCGCAGGCCGCTGGCCGATTCGATCGCAACGGCGATCCCGGTGTCAGTGTCGGCAGTTCGCACGCCCCACTTCGCAATCTTTGCACGCAGCGCGTCGATGACGGCAGCCTCGAGCGCACTCGCCGGCAGGCGATCAGTTGAAGCTTCGACGCGATCTCTCGCCTGCATGGCGGACGTCGAAATGTAATAGCGATAGCGGACCCCTTGCTTAGTCGCGTAAGTCGGCGTCAATCGTTCGCCTGTCTCGCCAAAGAGCTTGCCAATGAGCAGCGCATCGGACTTGAGCCGGGCTGCGCGCGTGACGCGCTGCCCATCGAGCCGCGCCTGAACTTTGGCAAATGTCTCTTGATCGACGAGAGCCGCATGCTCGCCGGGCCAGGATTGCCCGCGATGATTGATCTCGCCGAGATAGTGACGATTGCTCAGGAGATGCGCGAGCGGCCCGTTGGTCAGATGAACGCCGCCAATGGTCTTGCCGGTCGCCAGCGTCCGGACACGGGTTCGAATGTTCCGACGGCGCAATTCCCTCTGCAGCGCGCGAACGGATCCCAATTCAAGATAGAGATCGAAGATCAGGCGCACGATCGCCGCCTCCTCCTCGTCCACATGGAGTTTGCGCTCGCTGAGCCGATAGCCGAGGGGCACAACCCCGCCCATCCACAGTCCCTTCTTCTTCGACGCTGCGATCTTGTCGCGAATGCGCTCGCCCGTGACCTCGCGCTCGAACTGGGCGAAAGACAACAGCACGTTGAGAGTCAGGCGGCCCATACTGGTCGTGGTGTTGAACGATTGCGTCACCGAGACGAAGGCGACGCTATGCGCGTCGAATGCCTCCACCAGCTTAGCGAAATCCGCGAGCGAGCGCGTCAGCCGATCAACCTTATAGACGACGATCACGTCGATCCGGCGCTCGCGAACTCGGTCAAGCAGCCGTTGCAAAGCCGGCCGCTCCATGGAGCCGCCGGAATAGCCACCGTCGTCGAATTGCTCGCGCACCAGACGCCAGCCCTCGTGCACCTGACTTTTAATAAAGGCCTCGGCGGACTCTCGCTGGGCGTCGAGGGAATTGAAATCCTGTTCGAGACCCGCGTCGGTGGAGACGCGAGTGTAGATGGCGCAGCGAACGAACGCGGTCATGGGTTGCCTCCGACGCGGGACGATTCGCGCGAAGCGCGCCGCGCGCCGGCTGTCCGCTCACCGGCATTTCGTGCGACCACTTGTGTCGCGCCGCGGTCGAGAGCGAAGAAGCGGCGTCCGTTCCATCGCACGCCGGTGATGGCGCGAGCGACGGCGGAGAGACTGCCATATATTCGCCCATCCCATTCGAAGCCCTCGGCGACGACCGTGACGCGATGAAGGACGCCGGCGTGCTCGCGTACAAGCACGGCTCCGACGCGCAGCGTTGCGCCAGATCGAGCGCTGCGTGCTCCATGATCCCGGTTGGTCTCGTTGCTTTGAACTCGGCCGTCTGTCTTCGTGCCTGCCAGAACTGCGGTGAGGATTGCGCGTGAACGCGGGCTCATGTCACCGCTTTCTGCGACCTGCTCGCGCCAGGCGAGGATGCGGTCCATCAGCGCACGAGACAAGGCCTTGGGCGGATGGCGGCCGATGAGTGAGCGCCAACGACGGCGGGTGAGATCGCCATCCAAGGGGCGCTCGATTAGGGGCCGTTTTTGCTTTCCTCGTCTCGATGTCGGTCTCGACCGGCGCGGACGAGGGCTCGAGGGAGAGTGCGCCTTCCCGCCGTGCCGGGAATGGCGCTTCAGCGCGCGGCGGAGCCGCGGACGGCATGCCGACGCGATCGTTCTCACTTCCAGGGTCGAGCCGGGCCGGCTTGAGAGACCTCGCCGCGTCCGTCGTCGCGACGCCGGGCTCAACCGGCGCTGGGACCGCCGCGGCGCAAGCGCGCGTCGCCTCCGAAGAGCGTTGAATTTGTTTCCGGGGCATGGATCAGGCCCCAGTCTCAGCCGGCGGCGCCAGGCGATAGACAGAGGGGCTGACTTTATCATTGCGCGAACGCTCGAGGATGTAACCGCGTTTGCGCAATCCAGTGAGAGCCGCATAAGTCGTATGGGGCAACCAGCCCGTCGCCTTGACGATCCCCTCAAGCGTCACGCCCTCCGGCCGGCTCAGCATTTTGACGACACCATCGATTTTGGTTCCGATGCGGGGCGCGGCGGTCGATGCTGGCAGCTGTTCTATCGCCGATCCCTTCTCGTCGCGGCGCGATGGGCGCTCCGCTCTCTGAGGTCCATTTTCGACTTCGCCACGCGGCTTTCGTTTCGAGCCGCCCTCGCCATCATCCGCGACAGCTGCGATTGCCTTCGTTCCGGCGGCGGTCAGTTTGAGAGCGAATGCGCATTGGCTGTCTTTGTCATGACGCCAGATGGGCGCTTCGCCGCGGGCGCGGACCTCGCGCGCCAATCCGGCCGCCACCAAGGCGTTCGCCGCCTGCCGCGTCGCCGCCAACCGACGGCCGTCGGGAAAGATGAAAAATTGATCGCCGCGTTGCGCCGCCGCGCCGAGCAAAGCACGTTGCGTTTCGTTGAGTTTGATGGCCATTTTCGAACCCCGGCATTGCGAAGGGGGCCGGCCAATCCCGGCCCCGTCACTGACGCGAGCCCCTGACCGGCACGGCCTCGGGGCTGGGGTGGTGCGGGAGCAAGCATTCGCCGCGTATCCGCAAGGACACACACGCTCTTCTCGCGAAGGAAATCCAGTCACTTCTGCTCAAAGGGGCGAATTTCTTTGTCCGGTCAGCCCATTCAAGCGAGCAATCCAATGCGCTGTCTGTCCGCAGCGGAAGTCGTCGCCGGAAAGCTAGACAAGTATGGAATTCCGTACTTTGGGTTCGAATCCCTCCCTCTCCACCAAGAGGCCCCCGTGAATTACAAGGCGCTAGCACATGCAAAAACCCAACGCTATTTCCGAGGGTCCGGCGTTCTCGCTGGGATCGCCGCGATCATGGTCGTCGCGCGCACGCGACTATTCCCTCGATGGCCGGCGATCTCGGACCGGACTGTTGTTGTCGGCGTTCCTCGGGCCTGTTTTGGGCGGCACGGCGCTCGCGGGCAACTTGATCGCCTCGACGAGGACATCGGCCTCGCCGATGATGCGATCAAGGCCATGGCGAAGGCTGACGAGAGCGCCCGCAGGCTGATGAGCATTCCCGGCATAGGGCCGGTGACCGCATCGGCAATTGCCGCAAGCGTGCAGGACGTCTCGAGCTTCTCAGGCTCGCGCGAGTTCTCGGCCTATCTTGGGATGACGCCAAGACAGAACTCCTCAGGCGGCAAGGAACGATTGGGCCGGGTCTTGAAGATGGGCAACCGCTATCTGCGCAAATTGCTGGTCGTCGGCGCCCACGCCGTCTTGTACAATCGCAAGGGCCATGACGACGCCTTGCGAACTTGGGCGTGCAAGCTGATGGAGACCAAGCCCTTCAAGCTGGTCGCGGTGGCGCTCGCCAACAAGGTGGCGCGGATCGCCTTCGCGGTCATGCGCGACCAAACGCCATACTCAGCAAAGCCATTGAGCCCTGCTCAGGCATAAAGCTGCCGGTTGCGGCTGACAAGAAATCGGGGGTGACTATGAGGTGATGCGAGAGATTGCGGACCCATCCCCAAGCCCGAGGCGTTGTCGGCGCTTCGTGAGCGCGATACTTTGATTGGGCCAGGGATGACGCGGACAACCTCAGGGCCAGCGGGTCTCATCTTATCCCCGCACAACCAGGCCGGAAACATGACCGCACCCACGACCATCGCAACACGGCAAAAGAATCCTTGATCAGCGGG
This sequence comes from uncultured Alphaproteobacteria bacterium, assembly GCA_963802615.1. Classification (GTDB taxonomy): domain Bacteria; phylum Pseudomonadota; class Alphaproteobacteria; order Rhizobiales; family Beijerinckiaceae; genus Roseiarcus. Next base: position 36,774 of record CAWDKC010000010.1, on the reverse strand, counting down.
CGTCGTCCAGACATGACAACGGCACATCGCCTATAGGACGTTATCATTCACAAGATCGCCTCCGCTTCGACCTAGTGGTTCGATTGCCTAAAAGCGAATGTCAAAGTTGAGGACGGGTGCATTTCCGGCCGACTCTGGTCCTACAGGGCCGCAGGGGAAAGGCAGAAGTCCGTCTCCAAGTGGTTTGGCCCCGATGGGCGGTGCAAGAAGTGGCGCGTCTCAAGCAGCGTAGGCCGCGTCGTGGAAAGGGATCTCCGCCCCTAAAGCCTGTTCGAAGAGCGCGCTCACGCGCGCCTGCCGAGAGCTCACGAGCGCCGGTCCTCGGTCGTCAATTTCCGAGCGGACCCAAGCGACGTGGTCGGCAAAGGCGCCACCGGCGTGAAGAGCCACCCAACCCCGAATGGAGTCCCTTAACGACGGCGACTGGTTGGCTGCCGAGCACCACGTCAGATACATCCACTCCGCCGCCAAGACGCAGGCCAGGATCTCCTCGTAACCCTCCGTCTCGGCGACGTCGAGAAAGAGCGCGTGCAGCGAAAGAGTGAGCCCTTGGGGCGGCAGAGCTGTCCGTTCCTCACCGTGCGTGCCCATCCGCTCAAATGCATTGATGAAGAATTGTTCTTGATCGGTGACCAGCCCATGAAGACCAAGCCCCAGGCGACGCCGTTCCTGAAATGAAGGCGCCTTGGCCACCGCGTAGCCCAACACCCTCGCTGCTGTGTCCACGAAACCGTATTCGATCCTCAGGTATCGGGCGAAGACGCGATCGTCGATGGCGTCCGTCGCAACCTCGCGAAAGAATTGGTGGCCGAGACTTGCGTTCCATGTTTCACGCGCTTGGTCCCGCATCCGCTCCGAAAATGACACACCGTTCATGGCGCTTTCCTAGCGCGCTCAACGAATTTCCGTGCCCGCTCATGGTCGACGGGGTTCCACCAGCATCCATCGACCTTCAGCGCGCTTGCGACGATGACGCCGTCGACGATCGAGAGAATGTCGTTGACGTTGCCGGAATCAACGCCGCTGCCGACAAGCGTGGGAAGCGAAGCCGCAGCCCGGATCTTCCTGAGATAGTCGAAATCGGCGGTGTGACCGGTGCGTTGGCCAGTGAAGATAACGACGTCGGCGTTGAAAAACTCGACGTCGCGAACGAGTTCGGCGATCGGCCGGTCCTGCACAATGGCGTGGGCGCCGTGCTTGACGTGCGCATCCGCGAAGATCTTGACGTCTTGCGCTTGAATCAGGCTCCGGTAGCGCATCGCTTTCGCCGCAGCGCCTTCGATCAAACCTTCATTGGCGACATAGGCGTTGGCCCACTGATTGACGCGAACGAACCGCGCTCCGGCCGCGCTGGCCACCGCCAGAGCGTGGAGCGCCGCGTTGGCTAGTACGTTGACGCCGATGGGCAGACCTGTTTCACGCCGTACGCGATCGCCGGCGATCGCCATATGCGCCGCGGTTTCCGGGCCGATGTCCTCGGGCTTCGAAAAAGGAATGTCGCCGTGGTTCTCGATGATGAGGCCCTCGAAACCAGCGTCGGCATAAGCCCTCGCATCTGCGAGCGCCCTCGCGTAGATCAACTCGACCCCGCCGCCTGAATAGTCGGGGGATCCCGGCGATGGGAGGAGGTGGACGACGCCGATCAGCACCCGGCTCGGGCGGCCGAATATGATCTTCAGCGCGTTTTCCCGCGCTCGCGCGACGAAATGCGCGTCCTCCGTCATTGCCGATGCTCCTCGCGACGTCGGAGCGCCACACGCTTAAGAATTCCAGCCATCTCCTCCCGGGACGGAAAGGAGGCGAGGACCCCCGCTCGCGCGACCGAAATCGAAGCCGCCTCGGTCCCGGCGGCGAGCGCTTCTCTCCAGGCGAAGCCAAGGACTTTGGCGGCGATCAAAACTCCGCAGAACACGTCGCCAGCCCCGACCGCGTCGATTGCGATGACCTTAGGCGGCGCTACGCGGAATGCATCGTCAGTCGAAACGAAAGCGGCCCCGTCGGCGCCGAGGGTAAGAACCACCGCGCCTGCGCCCTTCTCGCAAAGTCTGCGCGCCGCTTCCTCCGCGCCGCGCCCTTCAAGTTCAATCGCCTCGCCACGGTTGACCAAGACGAGATCGACGAGGCTCCAGTCGTAGTCCTGAGCGGCATACGTCGGCGAAGGATTGAGAGCCGTCGTCGCGCCTTTTGACTTCGCCAGAGCGAGACAGTCCCGGGTGACGTTCGGACGCAAATTGCCCTGCATGACAACCCAGTCGCCCGGCATGATCCAACGCGCGACGGACGTCTCGGCAATTGGATCGAAATTGCGGGCCGCATCGATGAGGCTCAGAATTGTGTTCTCGCCCTGACCATCGACCGTGATGACGCAGCGGTCCGTCCCGTATGACGAGGTCGCCAAGCCGTCCGTCAGCACGCGTTCGGCGGCTAGATTGGAGCGAATGCGCTCGCCCTGCGCGTCGGCGCCGATTGCGACGACAAGGCGGACCTGGGCGCCGCAACGAGCCGCGGCGACCGCCTGATTGGCGCCCTTGCCGCCAAGATCCTCTGACGCTCCTAGAGCCACGATCGTTTCGCCAAGCCGCGGAAAGCGATCCACCCGAATAACGCTGTCGACCGCCGCATTGCCGATCACGTAAATCATGTTGCCAGCGTTAGCTGCCGCCAACCAGCCACTCCAGCGCCTGGCGCCAGAGTTCGGGCGTATCCCGACCACGCGGCGAACTCGGGCGGTAGCCAATGCGGCCCGATGTCCGACGTCCACGCAAGCGTGCGGCCTTTGCCGAAGGTCCCGGCGACCAGTAGCGGCCTGCCGTCATAGTCAGCAGAAGCGGTCGCGAGCACCTCGGCGCTGGACTTCGCCCTGACTTCATTGAATCCGAGCAGCGGTGGCCAGTCGCCGGTGAAGCCCTCGAGAATCGGGTGCGCCTTGATTTTGATGACCGGGGTGAATCCCTCCGGGACTTCGATCCGATCGTCATAGGGAAGGATCTCGACCGGCAAAACCTCCTCGACCGGTGTGCCGTGGTAGCGCGCGCCGCCGTTGATGCCTTGGAAGCTGTAATAGCCGCCGACCATCAGAAGTCCTCCGCCGCGCTCCACGTACGTTTTCAGCGAGCGCAGTCGGTTCGGCGTACGCTTGCTCGCAATCCAGGTGTCCGGATGGAGCAGAAGCGTGTTCGCTCCGATGTCGGACAGAATGACCGCGTCATAGGCCGCAAGGGCCTCGGGCGTCTGGGGGAAGTCGCGCTGCGCCTCGTGCGCGGGCATATAGCGCAAGTCGAAGGCCGAGCCTTTCAGCGCTTCGACAAGCGGCTCGGCGCCGAGGTGAAACGTGACTGTTGGGAACTGATCAAAACCCTTGATGTGTGTCGCCGTAGTGACCCACGATTTACCGGCAAGAAGAATGTTGTATCGCTTGTAAGCCACCGGCGCCTCCCATCTCGGTTCCTGTTAGCGCGCGCGATGCTCGGCCGAGAAAACCCGCCGCGGGTTTTCGATCAGTATATGGTCGATCGTGCGCTGAGCCATGCCATGGCGCTTCAGGCGAGGCACGAAGTGCTTCAGGATATAGCCGTAACCGAATCCGCCATACCGCGTCAGCATCATCTTCAGAAACACGTCCTGCGACATGAGAACCGAATTGAGGTAGCCGTCTTCGACCAGCTTGCAGATCGCGACGGCGTTCTCCTCGTCGCAGGGCGACTGCGCCTGCTGATCGGCGTAAAAGTAGTCCATGCCGATCATGTCGTATTCGAGAAAAGCGCCCCTGTCTGCCAGGCTCCGCTGATATTTGTGGTCGTGCAGACTTGGGTTCATGTGACAGAGCACAACATGCCGCAGGTCTGCGCCTTCGTTCTCGACGGCATCGAGCACCCGATGAGCGTGGCGCTCCCATCCTGGAAGATGAATGGAGAGCGGAGCGCCGCTAAGCTTAGACGCGCGCGCCGCGCCCCTCAGCACCTTCTCCTCGGCCGGCGTGAAGTCCTTGCCTATTCCGATCTCTCCGATAATTCCGGCGCAGACCTCGGGCTCGTCTTCCGAGAGACCGCAGTCCTGCGCTATCGCCTCGGCGAGTGATTCGACGCTCATCTCCTTCAGATAAGCGGGATGCGACGGTTCGAGATAGAAGCCGGCGCCCATGACAATGTTGAGTCCGGTTCGTCGGCTGATCCTTTGCAACGCTGAAGGGTCTCGTCCGATTCCGAGATTGGTCGGATCGACGATGGTTTTTCCCCCATATTCGACGAAATGATTGAGTTCCTCAATCGCGGCTTTGATATCGAGCAACCCGCAATTGTCACGATTGAGAAATGGGTTCATCCGCAAATCGCCAATCATCGAAATGTCGAGCGGCCTTTCGGCGATGGCGATCTCCGAGCCGCAGCACGGACGCTTCCACCAGCTCGAGGCGTCGAGCAGAACATGCTCGTGCATGAGCGTGACGCCCATCGCCTCGACTGGAATGGGGCCGAGCACTGTCCGCACCAATCCCGAATGTACGCCGATCGTCGGCTTCGCCATATCGCTCGCTCCCTTCTTCAGCCAGTCCGTCGACCGGTTCGGAACAGGCGGAAGTTGAGCCAGACCGCGATTAGAATGATGAACCCCTCGACGATCGGCGTTATGAACGGCGACATGTGATAGAGGATGAGGCCGTTGCCGATCACTGCGACAGTTAGCGCCCCGAGCATCGTGCCGAGCATCGTGCCGCGGCCGCCGAACAGGCTCGTTCCGCCCAGCACGACTGCCGCGATGACATCGAGTTCGAAGCCGCCGCCGGCGTTTGACGACCCGCTTCCCAGGCGGGCGGCGATGATGATTTCCGCCATTGCCGCGGCGAGTCCGCTCAGCGCGTAGACCGCAAGCGTGATCTTCTTGGTGTCGACGCCGGCGCGCCGAACCGCTTCTGCGTTTGCGCCGACGCCGGTCACGTAGCGACCAAACGTGGTTTCATTGAAGATAAGGAAGCCCAGCGCCAGCACGACGATGGCGATGATCGCCGGCATCGGCAGACCGAAGATCCAGCCTCGCCCGATCGCGTTGAAAGGGCTCTGAGGGTCGATCGGGATTGAATAACCCTTTGTCAGAAGAAGCGCGGCGCCCCGGATAGAACTCAGGCCTGCAAGCGTGACGATGAAGGCGGGAATGCCCTCATAGGCGATGAAGAAACCCTGGAAAAGGCCGATGACGATCCCCACGCCCAGCATCAGCGCGACCACCAGTGGCCAGTTGAGGCCCGCCTGCAGCGAAATCGCGGCGAGCGCGTTCACAAGCGCCAGCACCGAGCCGACAGACAGGTCGATCCCCGCCGTCGTGATCACGAAGGTCATCGCGACCGCCACGATCATTAGGGGCGCGATCTGTCGCAAGATGTTGAGGAGATTGGTCTGAGTGAGGAATGTGTCTGTGATCAGCGAGAAGGTGACCGTCATGACGACGAAGAACGCTGCAATGCTGAGCACGCCCCCGTTGTCGTGGATGATGAGTTTGGCGCGATCGCGCAGCACAGCTGGGGTGGCGACTGCGGTCAAGTCCGCGCCTCGCTCCCGGCCCGCGCTCCAGCCGAGACCGACCGGAATTTTCTCCCCACGATGAGGTTGACGATCTCCTCGATGTTGGTCTCGCCGATGAGCCGCTCCGCAGCGTTACGGCCCTCATAGAGGATCATGATCCGGTCGCAGACCACGAACAAATCCTGCAGTCTGTGGGTGATGAGAATGACGCTCACGCCTTTGGCGCTAACTCTCTGAATGAGGTCGAGCGTTGCGTCGACTTCGGCGACCGCCAGGGCGGCCGTCGGCTCATCCATGATGAGGACCAGGGGATCGAAGGAAACCGCGCGGCCAATCGCAATGCTCTGGCGCTGGCCGCCGGAAAGGTTCTCGACCTTAAGCCGCGTGCTCGGCATGCGAATGCCGAGGCGTTCGAGCATTTGCGCAGCGTCCTCGTGCATCTTGTGCTTGTCCATGATCGGCACGCCGAGCATGCGCTTGAGCGGCTCGCGGCCAAGCAGGAGGTTGCCCGCAACGTCAACCGTGTCGCAGAGAGACAGGTCCTGATACACCATTTCGACCCGCTGGCGTCGCGCGTCGGCGGGCGACGCGAAGCGGACTTCATTACCGTCAAGAACAATGCGGCCCGAATCGGGAACGACCGCACCAGACAGGATCTTGCTCAGCGTCGACTTTCCCGCACCGTTGTCGCCGACGAGCCCGAGGACCTCACCTGCCCGCAGGACAAGGTTGACGCGATCGAGCGAGTTGATCGCGCCGAAGGACTTGCTGATGTCCTCCATTCTAACCCGGATTGGCGCGTCGACGCTCAACATGCGCTTGGCTTCAACCTCGTGCGAAGGGTGACAGAAAACGGGACGCCTCGAAGCATCCCGCACTGCGCCTTATGGGCTGGCCTATTTGAACAAGCTACGGAACTTATCGACGTTTTCCTTGGTTACGATGGTGACCGGAATGTCGATGCTCGGGTTGACCTTCTCGCCTTTCTTGATCTTGAGCACAGTATCCACACCGGCCACGCCCTCTTGGAACGGATCCTGCTGAACGACGGCGACGATCCAGCCCTCGTCTATGCCCTTGATGGCCTGAGCGGTGAGGTCCCAGCCGAAGACTTTGACCTTGTCGGTGCGCTGCTGGCTGGTCACCGCGGAAATGGCGCCGACGAGTGCAGGCTCGCCCGTGGCGTAGAGCGTGCTCATGTCGGGATTGGCGGTCATCAGATTCTCGGCTGCAGTCAGCGCCACGTCCTGGATGTTTTGGCCATCGACCGTGTCGAGGAATTTCACCCCACTAACGGTTTGTGCAGCGGCCTTGAAGCCGTCCAGGCGCTGATTTTGGATAAACGAGTTGAGGGCTCCGACGATACCGACCTTGGCTGAGCCGCCCATCTTGTTCTTGACGTAGTCGGCAAAGTATTTGCCGATCTGCTCGCCTGCCCCTTTGTTGTCGACGCCGATGAAAGCGGCATTGTCGCCATCGGGGATACGCGCGTCGATGGCAACGACGGGAATGCCAGCCTTTTTCGCCGAGGTGACAGCGGGCTTCACCCCATTCACATCGATGGCGATGAGGACGATGCCGTCGACCTTCTGGGCGATATAGTCCTCGATCGCGCTGTTCTGCGCCGCGGCGTTGTTGTTGGCGTTGAAGATGACGAGCTTCGCGCCAGCCTTGTCCGCCGCCTGCTTGGCGCCGTCGTTAATTTGATTAAAGAAAAGCGCCTGCTGGTTGATCGTGACGAGCGCGACTGTCTGCGCCTTCGCCCCAGCCGTCCCAAGCGCAGCCGCGGTCAGCGCCACGATGCCCAAGCTCTTTATGATTGATTTCATGTTGCACTCCATCGGGTTGTCAGGGACGCCGAGCCGAGCCGCGATCGAAACCGACGCGGCAAACCGACCGGACAACTACAAGAACCGTGCCCTATTTTCGCCATGTGGCGCAAGACTTCCCGGGGAGAGTTTGGAACTACACCGTACACTCGCGGAACTCGGATAGGCGCTGCATTTCCGGATTTCACGATCTTCGAGAACGGCCACTTAAGCGAATGTCCGATGACGTCGAGAGCACATTCTCATTTCGCTGCTCCTTCCAGGTTCCAACGACCAACGGAACCGGCGGGCCTACACGACAACTACGGATCCGCGCTCGCAGGGCAATCGGGCGAGTCGAAGGGGGCGGCCAGATAACACCTCGAGCTCTCAGCTCGCGGGTATTTTCAGCCTGCCCGCCACACGTGCTCCCGACCCCCCAATCCCGGTAGCCCGACGGTAATCGATCTGTCGGCTCCATGAAACCGGGATCGGCGTATCGGGCCTACACATGCCAGATAATAATATTGTCGAGCAGGATCATCGGCGCATCAAGCGTCTGGTCCGACCTGGGCTCGGCTTCGGCGGGTTCCGAACCGCCCGAAGACCATTGGCGGGTTTCGAAGCAATGGCGATGATCCGGAAGGGGCAGATTTAAAAGATCGGCGGACGCGATATCCCAAGACAGGCGATCTTCATTACCGCTCTTTTCGATACCGCCGCATAAAGGAGATCGGATCCAGTTTGTCCCCGTCCTCCCATCTTCTGCGATCGCCTTTGCAACAGAACCGTTGTTTCGACAATGTGACAACGCCTTGTCAAGACATGATCAACCCGCCGTCGACGTTGACGGTCTGGCCGGTGATGTAGGCAGCGTCATCGCTCGCCAAGAAAGTCACGAGGCCCGCGACGTCCTCGCCGGTGCCGGCGCGGCCCATGGGAATGTCGCGCACCCATTCAGCCATCAGCTCACCGGGCTTGTAATCGCCGAGGAGTTTTCCCCATGACCTCGTCGTTATAAGCCCACATGTCCGTTTCAATGATGCCCGGGCAGAAGGCGTTGACGGTGATGCCTTCCTTGGCGACCTCCTTAGCAAGGCTCTGAGTGATCCCGACGACGCCGAATTTCGAGGCGGCGTAATGTGGCGTGTAGATGAAGCCCTGGCGCGCCTGACCGGAGGCTGTGTTGATCAGGCGGCCGCCGCGCTTGCGCTTGCGCATGCGTGAGATGGCCTCCTGACAGCAGAGGAATACACCCTTCGTGTTGACCTCCATCACTTTGTCCCATTCCATCTCCGTCATCGCTTCGATACGTGCGATGGTGATTATTCCGGCGTTCTGAATCGAGACGTCAACGCCGCCGAAGGTCCGCTCGGCCGCGTCATAGAGCGCGATCACGTCGCCCTTCTTTGTAACGTCAGCAATGACGGCGAGCGCCTTGCCGCCCGCCTTGACGATATCGGCCGCGACTGTCTCGCAGGCGGACTCGTTCGCAGAAGCGACGACCGCGCCGCCCTCCCGGGCGAATCGCTTCGCGAGCGTCGCGCCGATGCCGCGACTTGCGCCGGTGATGACGATCGTTTTTCCTTGGAACCGGGACATAGGCTTTCCTCCTTGTGTTTCGATTGAAGAACGGTCAGAGCAGCGCTTCGGCAGTGAATTTGTCGGTGACGAGCACGTTGACGAGTTTGCCGACGAGGCAGGCGCGAATGGCCTCGATCTTGCGCTTGCCGCCCGCGACGCCGATCACCCGCGGCGTAGATTTCAGCTCTTCCAGTGTGATGCTGATCACCCGCTCGTCGAGAGGCCCGTGGACCGACCGTCCTTGGCCATCGAAGAACCGCAGACCGATATCGCCGACCGCGCCGCGTCGGGCGAGGTCGCGCAGTTCCGCGTCGGTGAAGGCGTTTCCGGAATTGGCGAGCATGACGGACGGCTGGAGCGCGCCGACGCCCACGAGCGCCACCGTCAGTCGGCGGAACTGATCCGTCGCGGCGCGCACGTAAGGATCGCCGACCATCACGAGCCGCGCGGCGGACGAGCTGACCACGCCTTGCGCAGGCAACAGCTGCGGCTCCGCTCCAGTCAACGCAGCCAGGCGCATCGTGAGTTGCGTGGCATGGCTTTGCACCGAAGGATCCCCAATGCCGCCGAGAGTCTGGACGACGCGCTCGGCCCGGATTCGCTTGATCGGATGGATCGCATCGACCATGCGCAAAAGCGAAACGCTCCAGGACGAAATGCCAATGACGTCCCCTTCGCTCAGCGTCGCTTCCAAATAATGCGCCGCGGCCGCGCCGATGGCCGAGAGAATGGCTTCCTCCCGTTCCTCGTAGCATTCAGCGACGATCGCCTCGTTAAGGCCGTAGCGCTCCCGGAGCGCAGCCTCATATTGGGGATAGGTTCCGCGTGGCGCGGCAATAGTGACGCGAACGACCCCTTCCTTCTCCGCACGCTTTAGGAGTCGCGACACGGTCGCCTGGGAGACGTACAGCCGCTGAGAGATTTCGGACTGCTTGAGCTTGTCCTCGTAATAAAGCTGCGCGACGCGAAGCATCATCCGAAGTTCGTCGGTCCGGCTCATGGCAGGCGGTCCTCGACGGTCGAACTTATGGCGGGCGGTCCGTGACATGGGGCGCTCTTTCGACGCTCGATTAGCATAGATATTCGTACTGGCATAAACAGTCAATTGTAGGTTGTGTTATGGCCGATCATCCTCTATTTATTCAGCCGTCATTTGCTGCGGTGCGCAACACTTAATCGCGGAATTTCTGCGCATAGGCCTTGACATCCGGTTCTCGTCCCTCTAGCTATGAAATTAGATGCAGTATTGAATAAATATTCAGACGGAGGAAACCTTGGCCCTTGCACCGGCAGCTGACGCAAAAGCGGGACTTGCGCCGCCTCTCCCGACAACAATGGACCGAGCCGAACGCGCGCAAAGCCTAAAGGCTCAGGCGACGCTCATCCGCCGCAGTGTTGTCGAAATGATCGGTCGCGCCGGGCTCGGCCATATCGGGGGCGACTTCTCGGTCAGCGACATTCTAACCACCCTGTTCTTCTCGGTGCTGCGTGTGGATCCGACGGCGCCGAATGCGCCACTGCGCGACCGGTTTATTCTGAGCAAGGGTCATTGCGCGGCTGCTCTCTATTCGACCCTGGCGATGCGCGGCTTCTTTCCGATCGCCGAGCTCAAGACCTTCATCGAGCCGCTCTCGCCGCTGAATGGTCACCCGAACCGCCGTAAGGTGCCGGGTGTCGAGGCCAACACTGGGCCGCTCGGCCATGGCCTGCCGATCGGTGTGGGAACCGCGATCGGCGCCAGGCTCGCCAAGGCCAATTGGCGCGCCTTCGTGGTGCTCGGCGACGGCGAGTTGCAGGAAGGCTCAAACTGGGAGGCGGCGATGTGCGCCGGCCATCAGGGGCTCGACAATCTCGTCGCGGTCGTCGACCGCAATCGGCTTCAACAAGGCGCCCGCACCGAGGACACTAACCGCCTGGAGCCACTCGGCGACCGCTGGCGCGCATTCGGGTGGGATGTCGTGACCTGCGACGGTCATGACCACGCCGCGCTCTACGAGGCTTTCACTGCGCCCCATCCCGGCAGGCCGCGCTGCGTCATCGCCAACACCATCAAAGGCAAGGGCGTATCGTTCATTGAGGATCGCGTTGAGTGGCACCACAAGGTGCCGACGCAGGAGCAGATCGAACTCGCGCTGAAGGAACTCGTGTGATGAACGCTCCCGTCCAGAATCCTGCGCCAACCTTTGACTGCCGAGTCGCCTTCGCCGAAACGCTGATCGAACTCGCGAAGGCCGACGAACGCATCGTGGCTGTCTGCAACGACAGCGTCGGTTCCAGCAACCTGGTTGGCTTCCAGAAGCTGTTCCCCGAACGGCTCGTCAACGTCGGCATCGCTGAGCAGAACATGGTCGGCGTCGGTGCGGGTCTCGCCAACGCCGGATTCATTCCCTTCGTCTGTGGCGCTGGTCCCTTCCTCACCGGTCGGGCGCTCGAGCAGATCAAGGTCGACGTCGCCTATAACGGCTTCCCGGTCGTGCTTTGCGGCATGAGTCCTGGTATGGCCTATGGCGAGCTCGGGCCGACGCATCACTCGATCGAGGACCTGAGCTGGCTGCGCGCCATCGACGGGCTCGGCATCGTCGTGCCGGCCGATCCGGCGCAAACCATCGCCGCGGTGCGTTGGGCGGCGAAATCGGCAACCCCCTGCTACATCCGTGTCGGCCGCACGAAAGTTCCGACGGTGACCCCGGAGGGCGTCGATGCTTTCGCTTTCGGGCGCGCCGACGTGTTGCGCAAGGGTGCGGATGTTTCGCTGGTGGCGACTGGTGCGATGGTATCGCGGGCGCTCGCCGCGGCGGATGCCCTTGCCGAACAGGGCTTGAACGCGCGCGTCATCAACGTTTCGACGGTCAAGCCGCTTGACGAAGCCACGATCATCGTCGCGGCGCGCGAGACCGGCGCAATCGTCACGATCGAGGAAGCGGCGATCGAGGGCGGTCTCGGCGCAGCGGTCGCGGAGACGGTGGTGCGCAACGCCCCGGTCCCGATGCGCATACTCGGCGTCACCAGCTTCGCTCCGACCGGAACTGCGGCGTTCCTGTTCGATCATTTTGGCCTCAACCGCGACGGGATCGTCGCCGCCGCGCTCGAACTGAAGAGCCGCTGAGATGTCCGGCCCGCTCGTTCTCGCAATCGACCAGGGCACGAGCTCGACCAAGGCGCTGCTGGTCGACGGCCGCGGTGAGATCGTCGGCCGCGCCCAGACGCCCGTATCGCTGGCGACTCCGGAGCCGGGTTGGGTGCAACAGGACGGCGAGGAGATCTGGAGCAGCGTGCGACGCGCCGCGAGCGAAGCGCTCGATGCAGACGCCGCCAAGCGCGTTGTTTCGGTGGGCCTGAGCACGCAGCGTGAATCCTGCATCATCTGGGATCGCCGAACGGGCGAAGCGCTGACTCCCGTCCTGTCGTGGCAGGACCAGCGCACGGAAGGGACCTGCGCGGCTCTGCGGGCGGCGGGACACGGCGCCACGATCCGCCGCAGGAGCGGCCTGCCGCTCGATCCCATGTTCTCCGCTGCCAAGGCGCACTGGCTACTTGACCAACTCCCGCAGGGTCGCGCCCGCGCGAAGGCTGGCCACATCTGTATCGGGACAATTGACGCCTTTCTCCTTTCGCGCTTCGGCGGCGAAGCGGTGGTCGAAGCCGGCAACGCTTCCCGCACGCAGCTTTTCGACGTCGTCGGTGCAAGATGGGACGAGGAACTGCTCTCGATTTTCGATGTCCCGGTCAACGCCCTTCCCCGCGTCGTTACTTCGAGGGGACCCTTTCCGAAAGCGCGGGACCTCAGGCCACTCCGAGATGGGACGCCCGTGGGCGCGGTGCTGGCCGATTCGCATTCGGCTCTATTCGCTCATGGAGCCTTCGGACCCGGGCCCGTCAAGGCGACGCAAGGCACCGGTTCCTCCATCATGGGCCTTGTGGACCGATCGGCCGCGCGCGATGGCGACGCTGGCGCGCCCGGCGTCTGCCTCACGCTTGCGTGGCAACTGGATGCGCCGATGCTTGCCTATGAAGGCAACATTCGCAGCGCTGGCTCGACGCTGATCTGGGCCGCAGAACTCCTCGGTCTCTCCACCAAAGAACTCGCCGAACTGGCCGCATCCGCCCCTGACTCGCGCGGCGTGTATTTCGTCCCGGCTTTCGGGGGCCTCGGCGCGCCCTGGTGGGACGCCAACGCCTCCGCGACAGCCACCGGCTTTTCCTTCGGCGTCACCCGCGCACCCTTTGCGCGCGCCGCGCTCGAACTCGATCGCTCACCAGATCGCCGACGTGGTGGACGCATTCCGCGCGAGCGGCGCGCCGGTCGAGCGGCTGCTGGTCGACGGCGGCCCGACCCGCAACAACCAGCTCATGCAGTTCGAGGCGGACATGGTCGACCTGCCCGTCGAGCGGACACCGGTCGCGGAACTGTCGGCGATGGGCGTCGCGCATCTCGCAGGCGTCAGCGCAGGCCTCTTCACGCTGGAGAGCCTCAGCAAGCTCGATCGCGGCGCAGAGCGATTTGCGCCACGCATGGACGCGGCGGTGCGCGCCAATGAACGTCGGACGATGGGCGCATGCGGTGGCGCGCGCGCGTGCGCTCCCGATTCCCCTGGAGACGTAGTCGACGACACTATTGGCCCAAAACCTGACCCGAGGAAACGATCATGACAATCGGAGGAATGACTATGGAAGCGAGAAGCGGCAGCGCGCTCAACTTCCTGCGGGGCGCAACGGGACCGTTGATCGGCCTCATCTTGCTCTGCGCTTTCTTGTCGCTGACGACGGACACATTCCTCACGTTGCGCAACTTCCTCAACGTTATGGATCAGGTCACCGTGCTCGGCGTCATGGCGGTGGGCATGACGCTGGTCATCCTGATCGGTGGCATCGACCTGTCCGTTGGCTCCGTGCTGGCGCTGTCCGGGATGGTGATGGGCTTTGTCGGCAATCACCTCGGCCTGCCGTTCGGCCTTGCGATCATAGCCGCGCTGATCGCTTCGTCGTTGTGCGGGGTCGTGTCCGGCCTCATGGTGACGCGGTTGAACATGCCTGCCTTCATCGCGACGCTGGCCATGATGTCGATCGCCCGCGGCCTTGCGAGCATGATCACCAACGGCGAGCAGATCGTCGGTTTCCCCGATTGGTTCTCGAATCTCGCAATCATACGCCACTTCGGCTTTCTGACCGTGACGGTCGCGGTGATGATCGTAATCGTCGCAATCGCCTGGATCGTGCTGACTTTCCGCCCTGCTGGACGCGCGCTCTATGCCATCGGGGGTAGCGCCGAGGTCGCGCGACTCGCCGGCATCAACGTGCGAGAGGCGACGCTGATCGTCTATGCGCTCTGCGCCCTGGCCGCCGGCCTCGCGGGGGTGATCCTTTCGGCCCGGCTCGACTCCGCCCAGCCGAGCTCCGGCATCGGCTACGAGCTGGATACGATCGCAGCGGTGGTCATCGGCGGCGCGAGCCTTTCGGGCGGCGTCGGCGGCGTCGGCGGCACGGTGGTCGGCGTGCTGATCATCGGATTTCTGCGCAACGGCCTGAACCTTCTTCAGGTGTCACCATTCGTCCAGCAGGTGATCATCGGCCTGGTCATCGCGATTGCGGTCGCCGCCGACACGATGCGCCGCAAGCGCGGCTGAAGAGCTCTTCGGCGGCGCGGCGTCCCGCGTCGCCACCAAGACTGTGCCGCTCCGATGTCCGGAGCGGCTCGGGGTCCAAAGGGACCGAAAGTGACGATCCCGCGAAAGGTTCGCCGGACGTCAAGCATGAGAGCAGGAGGAGCATATGGGCATTCGGAAAGTTTCGCTTCTTGCGGCGGTCGCCGCGGCTGCGATGGTCGCAGCGTTCGGCGCCAACGCGAAAGAAGCCAAGACGATCGGTCTGGCGGTCGCCAATCTTCAGGCGAACTTCTTCAACCAGATTAAGGAATCCGTCGAGGCCGAAGGCGCCGCGAAGGGCGTCAAGATCATCACTGTCGACGCGAAGGGCGACGCGGCGACCCAGGTCAATCAGATTCAGGATCTTCTCGCTCAGAACATCGACGCGCTCATCTACATCCCGGCCGGCGCGACCGCAGCTGCGGTTCCGGTCAAGGCCGCCCATGCGGCGAGCGTTCCGGTCGTGAACGTCGACCGCAACGCCGAGGGTGCCCCGGGCGACACCTTCATCGCCACCAACAGCGTCGAATCCGCCAAGGAGGTCTGCACCTGGATCGCCAAGCAGGCCGGCGGAAAAGGCGAAATGCTCATCATCCACGGGCAGAAGGGAACCACGCCCGAAGTCGACCGCTCGAAAGGCTGCGCCGAGGCGCTCACCGCCTTCCCCGACATCAAGATTGTGGGCCAGCTCTGGAGCGAAGGCTGGCATCAGGACGAAGGCTTCAAGCTAACGCAGGACCTCCTGCAGGCGCATCCGAAGACCAACATAGTCTGGGGCCAGGCGGACGCGCTGGCGCTAGGCGCCGCCCAGGCGGTCAAGGTCGCCAATCCCGACCATAAGATCTGGGTCGCGGGCTTCGACGGCGACACGGCGGCGCTCACAGCGTTGAAGGACGGAGTGTTCGACGTCACCGCCACCCAGCAGACGCAGAAGATGGGCCGCATGGCGGTCGAGTCTGCGATCGAGCTGGTCGAAGGCAAGAAGGTGCCGGCTGAGCAACTGCTGCCCGCGACGCTCACAACCAAAGAGAACGTCGAAGGCTTCATCGCCAAGCATCCGTAAGAGGGAAAACGGAGGGCGGCACACTCCCGCGCCGCCCATCCCTTTAGGGTATTTTCGTCATGCTCCCTTCCACCGCATCCGAAGCCGGCCTGTCGCTCACGGACATCGGCAAGCGTTACGGTCCCAACGTCGTCCTGAGCGATGTCACTCTCGACGTCCGTCCCGGCGAAGTCCTTGCGCTGCTCGGGGAGAATGGCGCCGGCAAGTCGACGCTGTCCTCCATTGTGGCGGGGGTCGTCAAGCCGACGACCGGAACCATGATCTGGCGTGGGCAGCCCTACGCACCCCAAACCCCTGGCGATGCGCTCTCTGCCGGCATCGGCCTCATCCATCAGGAGATGAGGCTTCTACGCGATCTCTCGATCGCCGAGAACGTCTTTGTCGGTCGCCTGCCGCTTCGCAACGGCAGAATCGATCGCCAGACGATGAACGCGCGCGCCGCCGAGCAGTTGCATCGTCTCGGTCTCGAAGCTTCGCCTACGACCTTGGTGCGCAACCTGCGCGTCGCGGCGCAGCAGCAGGTCGAGATCGCCAAAGCGCTAACGCAGAACGCGCGCTTGCTCATCTTCGACGAGCCGACCGCGGCGCTTGGCGCCGAGGAGACGGAGCGGCTATTCGAGCAAATCGGCCGCCTGAAGCAGGAAGGCGTCAGCTTCGTCTATATCAGTCATCGGCTCGACGAGATCGCCCGGATCGCCGACCGCGTCGCAGTACTCCGCGACGGGAAGCTTGTGCGGACGCACGAGACGGCCCAGGTTCCAACCAAGACGTTGGTCGAGGCCATGGTCGGCCGGCCGCTCGACCGCATGTTCCCGACCATCCCGTTGCCCGACCCAAAGGCCGCGCCGCTGATCGAAGTTCAGGGCCTGACCAGCGCGGAAGGCGCCTTTTCTGACGTGAGCTTTTCGGTCAAGGCGGGCGAGGTGTTCGGTGTCGCCGGCATTGTCGGCGCCGGGCGCACCGAGCTCATGCGCGCTATCGCCGGCGCGGACCCGGTTTCGGCCGGCTCGGTCAGGATCAACGGTGAAGTCGTCCGGCTCAATGGGCCGGCCGACGCGCTGGCGCACGGCGTCGTACTGGTTCCTGAGGACCGCAAGGCGCAGGGTCTCATTTTGTCGCAGACGATCGGCGAGAACCTGGCGCTCGGCAACTATCCGCGCGTTGCCCCTTCCGGCTGGATCACCAGCGGGCGGACCCAGGTTTTCGCCCAGCGCGGTATCACGCGCTTTCTTATCAAGGGCACGGCCGACCAATCTGTCGGCACGCTTTCCGGCGGAAACCAGCAGAAAGTGGTCATTGCCAAGAGCATCCTGCGCGAGCCCAAGGTGGTCATCCTCGATGAGCCAACACGCGGCATCGACGTCGGCGCGCGCGCCGCCATATACGAGATTGTCGCGGAGCTCGCCCGCGGAGGCATGGCCGTCATCGTCGTCAGCTCCGACCTCGACGAAGTGCTGGGGCTCTCCCATCGCGTGATGGTGTTGAGCCGCGGCGCGAACCGCGGCGTCCTCGATCGCGAAGCCGCCGGCCGGGTCGCGGTCATGGAACTCGCGACCAGTTGAATCGACATTCGTGAAGGAGATGTTGCGGTGAATATGTTCAGTCTCAAGGACGAAATCGCCTTCGTGACGGGCGCCGGAAGCGGCATCGGCCAAGCGATCGCGATCGGTCTCGCCGAAGCGGGCGCCGACGTCGCGTTATTCGACCTCGGATCCAGCAACGGCCTCGAAGACACGGCGACGCCGTAGCCGAGCAAGGGCCGCCGATCGATCAAGGTCACCGGCGACGTTACGACGTCGACGCGCTGGCGACCGCGGTGGCCAAAGCGGAGGAAGCGCTCGGGCGCGCTCACCTCGCAGTCAACTGCGCCGGCATCGCCAACGCCGCGGCCGGCGGAGGAGATGCCGCTCGATCAGTGGCGCAAGACGATCGACGTCAATCTGACCGGCGTATTCCTGTCCTGTCAGGCGGAGGGTCGCGCGATGCTTGTCGCGCGGGCGCGGCGCGATCGTCAACATCGCCTCGATGTCCGGCACGATCGTCAATCGCGGCCTGACGCAGGCGCACTACAACGCCTCGAAGGCCGGCGTCATCCATCTCTCGAAGAGCCTCGCGATGGAATGGGTCGGACGCGGCATCCGCGTCAACGCGATCAGCCCCGGCTACACGCTGACGCCGATGAATCTGCGGCCCGAAGTCGCCGAGCAACGAAGGTCTTCGACGTGACACTCCGATCGGCGCGGATCGCGACGGTCGACGAAATGGTCGGCCCGGCGATCTTCCTGCTCAGCCCCGCCGCCTCCTTCGTCACCGGCGTAGACCTGCTAGTCGATGGCGGCTTCGCGTGCTGGTGAATCAGCGGCCACGAAGAGAACTCCCGCTGCAGGGTGCTGATGAGCGTACACGGCTTTGTCAGAGTAACGGCAGGTCGTCTGCGCGTGGCGCAATACGCCCACCCTCACGCCACCCTCAAGCGAAATTCAAGCCGCGATGGCGCGCCACTCGGCCAACGCGGCAGAGCGTCTCTGCTTGTAAACTCGGCGAGTAACGAGATGGCGCTCCTGATTGAAATGGTTGTGGACCTGGGCGTGGACTGAACTGAACTTCTGCAACGCCTTCATGCTTCGAAAGCGCTGCATGGCGCGCTCTCGTCGTCGAAACGGCTGATGCGAGTTCTCCGCGCGATTGTTGAGCCCGCGACTGACCTGCTGGCTACCGGCGCTACCGACCTCCTTCATCGCCGCAGAATAAGCGCGAAGCCCGTCGGTGACGATCTTCCGCGGTCGGCCATATTTCTTCATGATCCGCTTGAGAAGCTTCAGCGCCGCAGCCTTGTCTCGCTTCGCAGTGAGCACTGCCTCCAAGACCTCGCCCTCATGATCGACGGCGCGCCAGAGATAGCAGAGCTTGCCGTTGACCTTCACAAACACCTCGTCCAAATGCCAACGCCATTGAGGATAGCCGCGCATGCGCGCTACCCGCTTCTTTCGGATCTCGGCGGCGAACATCGGGCCAAACCGGTTCCACCAAAACCGGACGGTCTCATAGCAGATGTCGATCCCGCGATCGGCCAGGAGATCTTCGACGTTGCGCAGCGACAGCGGGTATCTCACGTACATCATCACGACCAGACGGATGACCTCCGGCGAGCTGTTGAAATATCGGAACGGGTTGCTCATCGCCCAAGCCTACCACGGCCAGAGGCACCGCCAGCATTTGGTCTGACAAAGCCATCGGATCAGAAAAAGTTAGTTCAAACTCGGGAAGCTTCGCATCAAAAAACAAAACCGCACCTGAAATTTGGAATGCAGTGCTTGCCGCGTGATCCACATCAAGCCCCAGAACTCCTGCTTGGCTCGACTTCCAAGTTTGCACCACAACCCTTTCCCGAAGGCTGGTCAGGCGACGCTACCGGATCTGACTGGCGCCCGCCCAGCGTCCCCTCGCCGATCGCGACGTGGTCGTTCTCGTCGATCTCAGTTTCCAGGTCTACACGCCCGGACACCGCCGGCCGCTATTGGCCTGTTCGAGCAAGCGACGGGTAGCATCCCTTCAGCGATATCGTTTATGACGGCCCGTTGATCGACGATGCCTATCACTCTGACCCGGACGCCTATGTCGCGGCGCTTGAGACGCTGCGCCGCCTGCCCATCTCCATCGTTCACGGCTGACATTTTCCGAACTTCGGCCGACCAGCTACCGTCAACTCACTGACGACTATATTGCCGGCGTAAGCCCCGGGCGCATCTCGCCACCTAAAATCGCGCTATAGAGAGCTATGCTGAACGATCGCAACCCCCATTGGGTCTACACACAAACGATCAAGATGTTCGCGGCGCCCGCCTCGCCGCCATTCGAGGACGAAGCTGAGCTCGAGCGGCATTGGGGGCGGGTGTGGGGCATCGACAACGACGTCGGGCAGATCCGTAGCGTTCTGGTGCACCGTCCCGGACCCGAGATGGCGGTCGTCGATCCCGCCAAGCGCATCCCCGAGATCGGCTCGTTCGGCGATGTCGAGCGGGGGTGGTACTTCCAGAGCGAGACGCCTCCCGACGTGCCGGCAATGCAGGCAGAGCACGATGCAATGGTGACGGCCTTGCAGGGTGCCGGCGTCGAGGTCTTTTACGCCGAAGGCGTTGACGGCGGGCGGCTGAAATCCTGCTATACCCGCGACCCGCTCATCATGATCAAGGGAGGCGCCATCGTTTGCCGCATGGGCGCGCGCATCCGTCGCGGCGAGGAGCTGGCGACCACTCGCACCCTCGCCAAAATCGGCATCCCGATCCTGCGCACCATTTCGGGCACGGGCGTCATGGAAGGCGGGAGCTTCGCCTGGCTCAACAGCAGCACGGCTGCGATCGGCGTCGGCGTGCGTGTCAACCGCGACGGCGCGCTCCAGGTCGCCGAGGTCCTGAAGCGGCAGGGCGTCGAGCTCCTGATCGTCGAACTCACGGGTTACGACATCCATCTCGACGTGTCCTTCCTGATGGTCGACAAGGACCTGGCTTTGGTGAACCCGTTCGGCCTGCCCTATTCCTTCATGGAGGAGCTGAAGGCGCGCGGCATCCACCTCGTCGAGATCGATCCGACCGACGATCCCTGGATCAACAACTCCCTGGCGACCGCGCCCGGTCGGCTCCTGATGCCGGAGGGCAGCGACCAACCGCACGCTCGACGCCCTTGCCCGGCACGGCGTGACCTGGACGACCATCCCCTACGCCGCGATGCACAAGAACGGCGGCGGCATCCATTGCTCGACAACACCGCTGCGGCGCGACAAGATCTGAGGTCTCTGGCTCGGCGACAACCGTGGAGACGTTACGAGCATCGGAGGGCCGCGTGACCGATCTGCCAAAGCGAGCGCAAGTTGTCATTGTCGGCGGAGGTATCGTCGGCTGCAGCGTCGCCTATCACCTGACGCTACGCGGCTGCACGGACGTCCTGCTTCTCGAACGAAAGCAACTCACCTGCGGAACGACGTGGCACGCCGCGGGGCTGGTTGGCCAGCTTCGCGCCACCCGCAATCTGACGAGGCTCGCGCAATATACGACCGAGCTCTACGCAACGCTTGAAAAGGAGACAGGCCAAGCGACGGGCTTCCGTCAGATCGGTTCGCTCGCCGTCGCCACAAGCGACGGCCGCATGGAGGAATTGAAGCGCGGCGCCTCCATGGCGCGTTCGTTTGGTCTGCAAGTCGATGTTGTCAGCCCGGAACGGGCTCTCGCGCTCTGGCCGTTCCTCAACGCGGACGATCTCTTGGGCGCGGTGCATCTGCCTAAAGACGGCCAGACCAATCCGATCGACACAACACAGGCGCTGGCGAAAGGCGCACGGAGCCGCGGAGCGCGGATCGTCGAAGACGCCAAGGTTGACCAGATCGTCGTCGAAAACGGCAAGGCCATCGGCGTGCGAGGGGCCTTCGGCGACATCCAGGCCGACGTCATCGTGAACTGCGCTGGCATGTGGGCGCATGAACTCGGCGCGAAAGCTGGGGCCGCCGTGCCTTTGCACGCGGCGGAGCACTTCTACATCGTCACAGAACCGATCCCGGAGCTTCCGCGCCACCTTCCCGTGCTGCGCGACGCGGACAGATGCGCTTACTTCAAAGAGGACGCGGGCAAACTTCTTGTCGGATGGTTCGAGCCCGTCGCCAAGCCATGGGGAATGAACGGCATCCCCGAGAGCTTCTCATTCGACCAACTGCCGGAAGATCTCGAACACATCGAGCCTCTGCTCGAGGCGGCGATCCACCGCGTTCCGGCGCTCGGCAAGGCGGGGATCCAGCTCTTCTTCAACGGTCCCGAAAGCTTCACGCCCGACGACCGCTACCTGCTCGGCGAGACGCCGGAAGTTCGCAACCTGTTCGTGGCGGCGGGATTTAACTCGATCGGCATACAATCGGCCGGCGGCGCGGGGAAGGTCCTGTCCGATTGGATCGTCGATGGGCATCCGCCCATGGATCTGTGGGATGTCGACATCCGCCGCATGATGCCGTTCCAGAGAAACCGCGCCTATCTGCGCGATCGCACGACAGAGACCTTGGGCCTGCTCTACGCCATGCACTGGCCGTTTCGTCAGCCGGAAATCGGCGCGCGGCGCGCGGCGTTCCGTGCTGCATGATCGGCTCAAGGCGGCGGGCGCCTGCTTTGGCGAGGCCGCGGGCTGGGAACGCCCGAACTGGTACGCGCCCGATGGAGAGACGCCGCAATACCAATACAGCTATGGGCGGCAGAACTGGTTTCCGTTTTCCGCCGACGAACATCGCGCGGTTCGCGAAACGGTCGGCTTGTTCGACCAATCGTCCTTCGCCAAATTCATCGTCGAGGGTCCGGACGCGGAGAAGGTCCTCAACCGGATCTCAGCAAACGATGTCGCGGTTCCCGTCGGCAGGATCGTCTACACCCAGTGGCTCAATGAACGTGGCGGCATAGAAGCTGACTTGACCGTCACAAGAGAGGCCGGCGATCGCTATCTCGTCGTGACGTCGGCCACCTCTCAGACACGCGATCTGGCCTGGCTCAAGCGCAACATTCCAGCAGGATGCGCGAGTCGGCGTTCATGATGTCACGTCTGGCCAGGCGGTCCTCGGCGTGATGGGGCCGCGCGCTCGCGACCTGCTGCAACCCCTCACTGACGCCGACCTGTCGAACGAGGCCTTCCCGTTCGCCACGTCGCAGGTCATCGATCTCGGCTATGCGCGCGTGAGAGCAAGCCGCATCACCTACGTCGGCGAACTCGGTTGGGAGCTCTATATCCCCAGCGAATTCGCTCAAGGCGTCTATGACGTGATCAGCGAGGCCGGCGGCGCGCTCGGTCTTAAGCTCGCGGGCTACCACGCCATGAACTCCCTTCGCATCGAGAAGGGCTACCGTCATTGGGGCCACGACATTGCGGACGAGGACTCGCCGCTCGAAGCTGGGCCTGGGTTTTGCGGTCGCGATGGATAAGCCAGGAGGCTTCATCGGACGCGAGGCTTTGCTCCGTCAGAAAGAGCGAGGGCTGACCCGTCGGCTCGTCCAATTCGTCATGGAGGACGTCGAGCCGCTGCTTTATCACAACGAGCCAATCCTTCGCGACGGCGAGATCGTCGGGCGCATTACGTCGGGCATGTTCGGCCATACGATCGGCCGCGCGATCGGTCTCGGCTATGTCGAAAACCGCGGCGAGGCCGTGACGGCCTGAATTCATCCAAGGCGGTCAGTTCGAGATCGAGGTGGCCGGGCGCGAGGCTCCGCGCAAAGGCTTCGCTCAAGCCACTGTATGATCCCGAAAACCTTCGGGTGAAGGATGTCGAGGGGCGAACGCTGAAGCATGTCGCCTAGTGCTTGCAACGCGCTCCAATTCCGAGCGCCGTACTTGTGCGAACTGCCGGGCAGTCGAGAGTCCAGCAGCTAGCGATGCTCAGAGCGGCGAGACGGCTTCGCTCTGGTCGGAGCGTGCAATCGGATAATCATGGCCGACCATATCGAACCTGAAACAAACAGGCTGCCGCGTAGCCTTTATGCCGAAACTCGCGAGACCGCCGGTCGCGACCCCTCCGCTTCGCGGCGACAAGCGCGTCGGCGTCGTCGTGGTCGGCGGCGGCTTTACCGGATTGTCGACGGCCCTGCACCTTGCTCAGCGTGGCGCCGATGTGACGGTTTTGGAAGCTCGAGAGCCTGGGTGGGGCGCGTCGGGGCGCAATGGCGGCCAAGTTAACCCGGGGCTCAAGCATGAACCTGAGGAGATAGAGCGCCATTTCGGCCGCGATTTGGGACGGCGAATGGTGTCGCTCTCTGGCGGCGCGCCGGACCGGGTCTTCGCCCTTGTTCGAGAGCTTCAGATCAGATGTGAGGCAAACCAGGGCGGCACGATCCGCGCAGCCTTCTCGAAGGGTTCGGCCAAGTTTCTTCGCCGCGCCACAATGGCTTGGAAGGACCGCGGAGCGCCGGTCGAATTGCTGGAGCGCGAAGCGATCGCGCGCGCGACTGGCGCGAACCGTTACCTATGCGGCGCGCTAGATCGACGGGGCGGTTCGCTCAATCCTCTTGGCTACGCGCGTGGGCTGGCCGACGCAGCAATTCAGCGCCGGGGCGGCCATTCATGGCGGCGCCAAGGCGACGGCTGTAGAGCGGCGAGGCGCGTCATGGGCGGTCGTGACACCGGGAGGGACCGTCACCGCAGACTGGCTCGTGCTTGCCACGAACGGCTATACCGACGAGCTTTGGCCCGAGCCTCCGGCAGACGATTATCCCCGTCTACAGCGGCATCGTGGCGACCGAACCGCTCCCGGAGGAGATCGCCAAGCGAATCTTGCCGATGGGGACCGTCCTCTATGAGCACGAGGACATCACGGTTTACTACCGGCTCGACGTCTCGCAACAGGCTGCTGATGGGCGGACGGAGCCGACTGCGGACGCTCGAAAGCGCCAACGATTTTCTGGATCTCATCGCCTACGCCAAGCGGCTTTGGCCCTTTATTGGCAATCCTCGGTGGACGCATGGCTGGAACGGCCAACTGGCGCTCACCTTGGATCACTACCCTCACCTTAATGAGCCGGCCGACAAGGTCATCGCTTGCCTTGGGTACAATGGCCGCGGCGTCGCGATGGCGACCGCAATGGGGGCTGAAATAGCCCGCCGCATCACCGGAACGCAGCCGGCGGACCTGGATATGCCAGTAAAGTCGGCTCTGGAGCCGATCCGGCTGCACCGACTTTGGCCCATCGGCGTGACGGCGAGACTGGCGTACGGTCGCCTGATGAGGACCATCGGAGCATAATCACGCGAACCAGCCAGTCCGCATGGCGAGGATCGCTCCGTCTTCAGCCGTCCAACGTGGCGCGCTTGGCCGCCAGTGCGGACGGAACGCAGGCGCCCGCGGCAGCCACCATTCCGCGCCGCGCGGCGTGCTGACATATTCGGGCCAGCGGTAATGGATCGGCGCGTGGAAATCCTTAGGCAGGAGAGGCGCGAGCCACGTCTTGCCTCCGAGGCCCCCGCCCGTGCGCTCGCGAAATTCGGCCTGCGCCGCCGCGAGGGCCTGCGGATCGGTCATGAGGTCGATGAGGCTGCCGGCGATGGCGCGGGCGGCGGCCTCCACGGTTGGGTCGATCGTCGCCGGGAAACCTCCAAGCGCGTTCCACACCCAGGCCGGATATTGGTAGCCCGGCCGCGGCGGCGCGAGCATCGCGCGCCCAACATAGACGTGCGCCGTCGGACAGTGCCAAGTGTACTCCGTGTAGTCGTCCGACGTGTAGTTCTTTTGCCAGGGCGGCAGGATGGCGCGCAGTCGGCCCTCATCCTCTTCCGGCGTCGTCAGCGCCGTCATCGCCGGATGGATTGGATCCTCCATCGGCTCAAGGCCCAGGTTCTTCTGGACCTCGCGGCCAAACCGCCTGGCCTCCTCTCCCCAGCGAGGCGTTCCGCCAAGCGCGAGATTGCCGTAGGCGAGCGCCGCCAGCGCATGGTTGGGTAGGCCCGGACGGGTCTTGGTCACCCATTCCTTGCGCACGATGCAATGGGTGATCCGCGCGACACTGTCGGCGTTGTTGTCGAGGACGGCGTAGATGCGCTCCTGCATTTCCAGGGTCGGGCAGCGGCTCGAATATTGGATCTGGCTGAAATTGGGAGCGAGATTGTCGGCCGTGGCCTGACCGGCGGCGAGAATCGCCTCGTTGATGGTCCAAGTGCCGGTATGCGGCAGCATCGACTCCTTGGTCATCTTGCTCGTCATATACATGAGGCAGACAGCGTCGATCGCGCCGGGAGCTCGCGCCATCGTATGCGCCGAAGCGCCCTCTCCTGCGCCCATGCCGGACCATTCTTCGGGGCGCGGGCACTCGAAGCTGTACATCCGGCTCCAATAGCTGCCGCAATGGGTGTCCCAGATCACCGTATTGGCGTGCGCGGTGCTGAATGCCGGGTGAAAGGCGATGGTTGCGTCGAGATCGTCGTAATAGCCGTGGGCGGCATGCACGGGCTTTGAGCCGCACACCTTCTCCGCCGGCTCGCCGAAGAAGACGAGCTTGCCGGGCAGGCCGTGCTTCTCCATCGCCGCTTTGGCGGCGAGCAGGCCGCCCAGCGCGCCGAGCCCCAGCGCCGAATGCGGATCGGTATGGCCGGCGGCATATTTGTGAACGCCGTCGCGCGGCTTCTCGAAGGGCACAGGATCCTGGCTGTTGCCGGGAACGGCGTCGTATTCCGCATAAGTGGCGACAACCGGCTTGCCTTTGCCGTATGTGGCGCGGAAGGCGGTCGGCATGGTCGCCGTGCCTTCTTCCACCTCGAAGCCCTGCTCGCGCAACAGTTTCACATACCAGGCGGCGGATCGATATTCGCGCCATGCCGGCTCGTGGAAGTTCCACACCTCCGTATGGCGCTCCGAGAGCCAGGCCGCGTGCGCCTTGAGCCAATCCAAGGCGGTCTCTTTGGCCGGCGTCAGCGCGGCCGGACCCCAATCGCGGGTCGCCGCCGAATGGTCATTCGGCATGAACAAGCTCCAGGGAATCTGGGACGGGAAGAGACGCCGGCGGTCTGCGCCGCCGGCGCCGGTCGCCTGAGGTCAGCCGACGATGAAGGCGTTCCAGCGCTTCACGATGTCGTTGATGTTGTTCGTCCACCATTCGGTATCGAAGTTGATCAGCTTGCTCTTGATGTCGGGCGCGGTGGGCAGGAGCTTGAGCCGGTCCGGCGGAGAGATAGCCCGCCGACTTGTTGTTGACGAAGCCGTAAGGGATCAGCGAGGAGAGCCGGGCCTGCGGGACCGCCATGGTGATGAAGGCCGTGAACTTCTGGGCGTTCCGGGCGTTCGCCGCGCCCTTGATGACCGCCCAGCAGTCGTTGCGCAGCAATTGGTCCTGCCAGACGATCTCCACCGGCGCCTTGTTCGCCTGGATCGCCGCGATACGGCCGTTCCAGGCGGTCGCCATCACCACCTCGTCGTCGTTCAGGAGCTGCGCGGGGATCGCGCCCGCGTCCCACCATTTCGTCACATTGGGCTTGATCTTGCCGAGGCTGGCGAAGGCCTTGTCGAGATCGATCGGATAGACCTTGTCGGCCGGCACGCCTGTGGCCATGGTCGCCACCTCGAGGTCAGCGTTCGATCCGCTCGCGCCCGACTGCAGGGAGCGAGGGCCGGGGAAGTTCACCGTGTCCCAGAGATCCTTGTTGTCCTTCGGCGCCTTCCCTTTGAACGCGTCGGTGCGATACGCGTAGATCTGCGCATAGGGCAGCATGTTGACGTAGAGCTTCTGGCGGAACACCGGGTCGATATTGTCGACGTCGAACAGGGAATAGTCGATCGGCTCCCAATATTCGCCCTGCTTGGCGAGGTTGAGGACGTCGGCGCCGTCGAGCTCGGTCACGTCGTATTCGATGTTCTTGCTGTCGACCATCGCCTTGACCTTGGCCGGGTCGGGGCCTTCCGCCTCGATGACCTTGATGCCCGACAATTCCTCGAAGGGCTTGAAATAGGCCTTGCGCTGCGCGTCCTGCAGCGCCCCGCCATAGGAGCAGACGCGCACCGTGCCGCTGCCCTTGAGCTTGTCGGGAATGGAATCGATCTTGGGCAATTCGACATCGGCCGCCAGCGCCGAAACTGGAAAGGCGAAGGGCTGGGTCAGCGCCGCCGCGGCCGCTGCGGTCAGGCCGTAGCGCCCGGCGTTAGCGATGAATTGCCGCCGCGAATAGTCGACGACATGCGGCGGCTGCCCCGCCATGGCTCCTAGCGCCTTCTTGATTGTCTCGTCCATTTTTCCTCTCCCTTTCACGCTGTTGAAGCTATCGGCCAACCGGGGCGGTGCGAAGCCGTTCGGAGCGGCGGCGCAAGAGTTCCGCGCCGACCATCAGGCTGGTCGTGATCGTGATCAGAAGCGTCGAGACCGAAGCGAGCGTCGGATCGATATCGAAGCGGATCTGCTCCCACATCCGCCGCGGCAGGGTGACCGCCGTCGTTCCGGACAGAAACAAGGCGACGAGCAACTCGTCGAAAGAGGTGATGAAGGCGAAGACCGCGCCGGCGAAGATGCCGGGCCGGATCAGCGGCAGGGTGACTTGCCGGAACGTCGCCCAGGGGCTCGCGCCAAGGCTTTGCGCCGCATATTCGAGACGGCGGTCGACGCCATAGAGCGTCGAGGAGACATTGATCACCACGAAGGGCACGGCAAGCGCGGTGTGGCCGAGGACGAGAGCCAGCGGCCGGCCCACGAGCCCGTAGCTCGCATAGGCGAAATAGAGGCCGATCGCGACAATGATGCCGGGCGCGATCACCGGCGACAGGATCAGAGCGTTCACGAACTTCTTGCCCGCGAACTTGCCGCGGACGAGGCCAATGGCGGCTGGCGTTCCCAGGAGCGTCGAGAGCGCGGTGACCGCAAGGCCGACCCAGATGCTGAGCCAGGCGGAATCCGTCCAGGCGGAGCGGTTGAAGAAATTCCCGTACCATTGCAGGCTGAAGCCGGGCGGCGGGAAGGTCAGATATTTGCCCGACGAGAAGGAGAGCGGGATCACGATCAGGATCGGGAACAGGAGATAGGCGAAGATCAGGATCACCAGGCCATAGAAGGCGATGCGCCAGACCATGCCCATCAACGTTGACCCTGGAAGATTTTCTCGATCCCCATGACCCGGGTAAAGCCGGCGAAGATGACGAGCACCACCGCCAGAAGCACCACCGCCATTGCGGCTGCCTGAGGCCAGTCGAGAATGTTGACCTGATTGGCGATCAGCATCGAGATCATCAAGTCGCTCGGGCCGCCGACCAAGGCGGGCGTGATGTAGAAGCCGATCGCCAGCGTGAAGACTAGGATGCAGCCGGCCGAAATGCCGGGCAGGGATAGCGGCAGCAGGACCTGCCGGAAGACGGCGAGAGGACGGGCGCCGAGGCCTTCGGCGGCGCGGATGAGCCGCCAGTCCAGGCTCTTCAAGGTCGAGTAGATCGGCAGCACCATGAACGGTAGGAGGACGTGGACCATCGCCACGCAGACCGCAAGGCGCGTGTTGAGGAGCTGCAGCGGCCGGTCGATGAGCCCCGTGGCGATGAGGAAATCGTTGATGATGCCGCGCCGCTCGAGCAGCACCATCCAGGCGTAGGTCCTAACCAGGATGCTGGTCCAGAACGGGATCAGAACCAGGATGATGAGAAGGTTCGCGGTCGATTGCTTGCAGCGGGCCAGGAACAGCGCGACCGGATAGGCGAGCAGGAGGCAGGCGATGGTGACGATCAGGCTGATCGTTCCGGTGATCTGCATGACGCGCCAGAAGACGCCGTCCCGCAGGAGCTTCGCGAAGACCTCGAGCGTCCACCCTTTCTCGTACACGCTTCGCTGCAGCATGAGGAGGACGGGATAGGCGTAGAAGACGAGGAGATAGAGAACGAGCGGCGCGGCGAGAAGGGCGCCCGGCTGCAGTCTTACGGCGGAGGCGCTGAGGGAGGATATGCTTAAGGACGATCTGGGGTTAAGCATTACTCTGGCCGGTCGCCGCATGACATGCGGTCAAGGAAGCCTATCGGCAATCCGGCGGCCGCGTCAAAGGTCTTTTGGCATTCTCGGGCGGCTGGCTCGACAATTGCATCGCGGCCTCCTACTCATAACGTCAGGCAACGTAGCGACAAAAGCCGATGCGCATCGCGAATGAAGGTCATGCCTCCTGACGGGGTTCGGTCCGGTTCGTCGCGGCAGGCCGGCGCGCCGGTCGCGCTGCGCCATATCGTCAAGACCTTCGACGCCTATCGCGCCATCGACGACCTCAGCCTCGACATCGAGCCCGGCGAGTTCATCACCTTTCTCGGGCCCTCCGGCTCAGGCAAGTCCACGACGCTCATGATGATCGCCGGGTTCGAGCAGCCGACGGCGGGCGACATTCTCATTGGGGGCTCGGTGGTCACGCACACTCCGGCCTATCGGCGCAACATCGGCATGGTGTTCCAGAACTATGCGCTGTTTCCGCATCTGACGGTCGCGGAGAATATTGGCTTTCCGCTCAAGCAGCGCGGCCTCGCCAAGCCCGAGATCCGCGAGCATGTCCGGCGCATGCTCGATCTCATCCAGCTCTCCGGCTACGAGGCGCGCTTTCCCCAGCAGCTCTCCGGCGGCCAGCAGCAGCGCGTCGCCATCGCGCGCGCGATCGTCTTCAATCCGCCGGTGCTGCTGATGGACGAGCCCTTGAGCGCGCTCGACAAGCAGTTGCGCGAGGATCTGCAACTGGAGATCAAGCGGCTGCACGACCGGTTGGGCATCACCTTCATCTATGTCACGCATGACCAAAAGGAGGCGCTGGTGATGTCGGACCGGGTGGCGGTGATGAACGAGGGCCGGATCGCGCAAATCGGCTCGCCCAAGTCGCTCTACGACACGCCGTCCAATCGGTTTGTCGCTTCCTTCGTCGGCGAAGCCAATCTCCTCGAGGCGACGATCGTGGGGAAGGAGACGGATGGGCTGCTCGTTCTGAAGATCGGCGACGTCTTGCTGCGGGCGCCGGCGTCGAGTTTGGGCGACGCGAACGACTGCCTTTGCATGATCAGACCCGAGAAGATCAGGGTCGGGGCGTCCCCTGCAGCCGAGGGAAGGCCAGTGAATTCGATAAGGGCGACGGTGCGGGAAACCGTCTTCATGGGAGAAATGATCCGCTACGTGGTGGAGATCGGCGCCGGCTCGCATGTCACGGCCAAGCAACAGCACCGCGCCGAAACGCCGATCCTCGCTCCTGCGGAAGTCGCGACCATCGAATGGGCGATCGCCGACACAAGGC
The DNA here is from genome assembly GCA_963802615.1 of uncultured Alphaproteobacteria bacterium. Lineage (GTDB taxonomy): Bacteria > Pseudomonadota > Alphaproteobacteria > Rhizobiales > Beijerinckiaceae > Roseiarcus. The sequence goes on along the minus strand of CAWDKC010000010.1, from coordinate 6,434 downwards.
TGGTCTGAGGAGCCATTGCCGCTAGGGGCGCGAAGCGAGCCTTTCTATCGTCGGGGGGAACGCGGAACCCGCGATCTCTTCCGCGCTGCGCCCCGCCCAGTCGAGTTGGCGTATCCGGGAGAGCCCGCGCTGTTGGGCCTCCTCCAACGCGGCGCTCGCCGCCTCGTAATCGACGGTCAGCACCTTTTGATCGCGGACGACCTGCATCGCGCCAAGCGGCTGACTTACGAGGCCAATGAAAAGCACCTACCGCAATCGCGCAAACCGGCGGACAGAACGGGATTGGGATCGCTAAAAGGCATCAATTCGTCCAAACCTGTACCTGGAGAGGCGTAGGGGACGGCGATGAGCGCATCACACGCGAACGCGACAACGGAGCTTCTTGGTCTCTCCGCCCAGCAGCGAATCCCGCGCGATACGCTCGGAGCGTTGGGTCAGTTATCCCAGGGTGCAGAAACGCTCCAAATCCTCGAGCAAATTCTTGACCAGCCCCCGCATGACGCGCATGGGTTCCGTTGCGAACTTAGCCGGTGGCGGGATTCCCCGGTATATGGACCCCGGTTGGATAGGGCGCGGCGGGGCAAATGGATCGGGGCGACGGCTTCAAGGGGCGGCAATTCACCGCTGAGGTGATCCTGTGGGCCGTTCGTTGGTATCTGATGTTTCCCATCAGCTACCGCGATCTCGAACTGATGCTCCTCGACCGCGGCGTCGAGGTCGACCACACAACGATCTTCCGTTGGATCCAGGCCTATGCCGAGGAACTTGAGAAGCGGATCCGCCCGCATCTGCGGATGAGCAACGGCTCCTGGCGGGTGGACGAGACCTATGTCCGGGTGAAGGGACGTTGGATGTATCTCTATCGGGCGGTGGACAGCCGCGGGCAGACGATCGACTTCCTGTTGGCTGCACGGCGCGATACGGCTGCGGCGAAGCGGTTCTTCCGCAAGGCGCTCGCGCAGCCGCACACCGTCAATCCGCGCACGCTCACGGTCGACAAGAACCCCGCCTATCCAAGGGCGGTCGCGGAGATGAAGAGAGACGGCGAACTCTGGCGCCGTTCTCGTCTCCGGCAATGCAAGTATCTGACGGATGTGTTTGACAAGGCCTTTCCCAACCGACATGGCGGAGCTCCTTTTTCAAACTGACGCTCAGAGGTTTCCGTCCTGACGGGTGGCGGGAGAAGCAACGCGCACAGCGAGGTCAAGGCTGGCCGCGAGGCCGCCGCGCGACAGGCGCGGCTTGGCCTTGACGGAGCGAGCACGGCGCTATCATTCGCGTCCGGGGATGGACGGCGATTGCGATTATGTTACGCTATTGCCGCTCGGGCGACCCCGTGGCGAAGAGCAGGGTCGAGGTTCCAGCCCTGTCGCGCAGCCTATGATCGTCGCACCTCATTTGTGGCGCCCGAGCGCCCCTTTGGCGATTGCTGTTTCCAGTTCGCAACGAACCGGCGGTATTCTTCCTCGGCATTGCCGGTCGCCTCGCGCTCGCTGTCGCGCGCTGACTTGTTGCTGTAGGCGGCGGCCGATCCTTTCTGATGGCCGCCGCGGCGAGACGGATGACCGGCTTTGAGCTCGAGTTTCCGAAGTTTCCACTGCAGGAGCGCCGGACGGCTCCAGGTGAAGTCCTCGTCCTTGGTCAGCATATGCCAGACGACGACCGCCAGCTTGCGCGCGGTCGCCACAGCAGCGACATGTTTGCCGCGCTTGTCTCTGATCCGGATGAAGAATGCACGCAGCGGGCCGGGTGCGCCAGAGATAACCCAGGCCGCTTCGACGAGCATTGATCGCGCATGGGCTCGACCTTGTTTCGTGATGCGGCCGTGATAGGCCGGTTTGTCGCCGGATTGCCGGACCCGAGGATTGAGTCCGAAGTAGCTCACGAGCTTTTCCTGCGACGAGAACCGACGGATGTCGCCGATGGCCGCCAACACGCTCATCGCCACGGTGGCGTTCACGCCAGTAATCGTCATGAGGCGCTTGACCCGGGGCTCCTCGAGCGCCCTTTGGGCGAGGCTCTTGTCCACCTCCGCGAGCTCGGCGCCAAGGCGGTCGAGTTCACCGGCATGGCGAAGGATGACGCGTCGCTGGTCCTCGGGGAGCGGCTGAGCCGTCAGCCATGTCCTCCCGCGCTGGGAGAACAAGATACCTTTGTAGGGCGGGATTAAGTTGGCATGCAAAACCGACTGGATGCGGTTCTTCAGACGGGTTATCTGCGAGACGAGTTGCGCCCGTTCGGCCACCACGCGACGGCGTGTCTCGGTTTCTTCGTCCGGCATCCACACTTCGGGTAGAAATCCGCTCGCATGGAGCTTCGCCAGCACCGCCGCGTCGATTTTGTCGGTCTTGACCTTTGCCCAGGCAATGGCTCGAACCAGGATCGGATTGGCGATGACGACCCGACCGACGAAGGGCGAGAGCAAACGGACAATCACGTTCGTATTGCCGGTCGCCTCGATGATGATCTCGTCATCGGGCTTGAGCGTCTTGGCGAACTGCAACAGGCGACTGTGTTCGAGATCTATCCTTCCCGCATTCCGGATTTTACCATCTTCCAGAACGGCCACTTGAGCGAATGTCCGATGGACGTCGAGAGCAATGATTCTCATTTCCCGGCTCCTTCCAGGTTCCAACGACCAACGGGAGCCGGCGGGCTTACACGACAACTACGGATCCGCGCTCGCAGCGCAACCGGGCAAGTCGAAGGGGGCGGCCAGATAACAACTCGAGCTCTCAGCTCACAGGTACTTTCGGCCTGCCCGCCATACGTGCTCCCGACACCCCAATCCCGGTAGCCCGACGGTAATCGATCTGTCGGCTCCATGAAACCTGGATCGGCGTATCGGGCCTACACATGCCAGATAATAATATTGTCGAGCAGGATCATCGGCGCATCAAGCGTCTGGTCCGACCTGGGCTCGGCTTCGGCGGGTTCCGAACCGCCCGAAGAACATTGGCAGGTTTCGAAGCGATGGCGATGATCCGGAAGGGGCAGATTCGAAAGATCGGCGGACGCGATATCCGAGGACAGGCGATCTTCATTACCGCTCTTTTCGATACCGCCGCATAAAGGAGATCGGATCCAGTTTATCCCCGTCCTCCCATCTTCTGCGATCGTCTTTGCAACAGAGCCGTCGAAAGCCCTCGCAGTCCGTGCAGAAGCGCCGCGTTAAAACGTAGGCCTCGCATTGCTGGTTGACGACCACCTGCTGGAGATGAGCCATGATGGCCTTGCCATCCTCAACCGAGAAGCCGATCTCGCCGGCAGATAGGCGCTCCAAATCTTTGTCGATCGTCAATTCCGAACGATGGGCCGACCCGAACTCGTCCGTGCCCTCCAGCACTATTTTCCACCGCATCGACGCTCTCCATGACGAGAGCGCCTCGTGCCGCGAAACTCCTTAACAACCCGCTCGCACCCCAGCTAATCTAACGGTCCCAGCGGCTTTCTCAAATTACGTGTACTTTCTCAAATTACCTGTTCATCGCGATGGCTGCCGACACCGTTGTTCCGCTCAACATCGAGACCGGCCGTCTGTGTTCCGTTTGACGCCTCGTCTAGGTCAGCAGTAAATCAAATCGCGCGTTCCCTAACCCTATCGACGATAAGTCTTCTGTCGCTTAAAGACCTCGCGACCTTTGTCGTCGAGAATGCGCAATCCTATCGTTCGAGGAGGCCACGCGATATTCGCGGCGGCGACGATAGCTGCCGACACATCCGGTACCCGAATCTCGACTTCCCTCAAAGTTGTCGGTCCGCGATCCGGCGCCGCGCCGACAAATTGGATTCGGAACGTGTGCGTCGTGGGAGCGGTGACGCGCGTCAGTTCCGGTTCCGGCGTCAGCTCGGGAAGGGATCGGGGTTAACGCGGCGTCAGTCCAGGAAGGGATCGGCGCTTACGCGGCGCGGCGTCTTTTCGATCGGGAACGAGAACGGCGTTCATTGCTAAGCGCAGCAGGGGGTCGACGTCTGTGCGCTTGCCGATCAGGCCTGCAACCGCCAAAGCAACAGAACCCCAATCCCTCGCGATTGCATGGGAACTGGCCTCGCGTTCACGTCGACACGCCTCGGAATAGGCGACTTCGCCGAAATCGCGGATTAGCGCCTCGGCTTCGGCTTCTATTTCTATTCTCGCGTGCCGGCGAGGTAGCCAGGACAGCATAGCCGACCTCTTTCTTCCCTAGCGTCAATTGCTGCATAGTTTATCGACAGGTGCAACTTCTCCAACGCGGCCAAGATAGGTGGCCGCGGCTTGCCTGCGCGTTCACCCTTATCGCGGGTAAAGGATGAGCCCCGACCAGTGCCGGCAGGCGCATGCCGAGATGCGAGGCGATCTCGCGAGATCTGCCTGCGAAACAAATAGGGCTGTCACCACCTATCGTGGCCAGGCAATCTCAATGTTCGCAGACTTCAGTACGCTCGACGCTCTTCGCAAAAGTGTCGGCCGGGCTCTCATAGTGGAACTCATCCTCGTCCGTCTCACCATTCTCGGCGTCTCTTTCGGTCCGCTCGCGTTCGAGTCGCGCGAGATGGCACCGAATTTCATCGGCCGAAAACATACGTCGCACTTCGGAGACAAACGAGGAAGCTCCCTGGCGAAAGCCGGATGCTCAGAGGCGGCGCTGGCGAAATTCATCAGTGTTTCTCCGACCGCATAGTCAAACGGACGCCCGCCGCCGGAACGCAGGGTCGCGCTCTTTTGGCTCGGGTCCAAGTTGGACAATGTCGCTCTTTGGGAAGCGGGGACTGGGCCCACACTCAAGAATCGCGGGCCTTCTGCTTTTTCCACTTCGTCCATCTCGCGGCAATTGTTTGAGCGCCACGACGGGATTTCGGTTCCAATGGTGGCGCAACCGGTTCGCTTGCCGCAACGTCCTGCTTTGGCGCTTTTCTGGGCGACCGAATTGGCGGAGTCGCTGATTTCGTCTTCCCTCGCGCGATTCGGGCTTCAGCGCGGTTCGCGTTGGCGTCGGTCGTCTGAGGTCCCGCACCGCTCGAAACCTGAGAGGTTTTCGCATCCTTTGAGCGGGTCGGCGTCGGCTTGGTTCTCGTGGAGTTGCTGTTGAGCGGGATCGGCTCTTTCGCCGGCGGTCGGTTGAAAGGCGTGGCTCGCTTAGTCCTACCGCTTATCCCCGATTTCAGACCCGTGTCGGCATCTTTTGATCCAGGCGCGGGCTCAAGTTCGAGGCCAAACAACGCCGCGACATCGTCCTCAGCGACGATGCGTTCGGCGGCGACTTGGGTTTGCCCAATCGGCAAATTCCTCCCGGCGCCGGCGATCAGCTCCGAACGATCGACGCCGCGCAACGCGAACAAGAAGTCCGGCTCCGCGTCGAGCCGCGCGCCGACGCCATAGAGGACTGCAGACGCGTGCTTGCACATGTCCGCCCAGTCCGGGCACGAGCACGTCATCTTAATTTCACGGGGGCTCGGAAAGAGTCCATCCCCCTCTCGGCACACGCGCTCCATCACGTTTTTGGAAATCTTTCCCTGAAGCAATTCCACCAGCGAGGTAACGGAGCCAAGGCAGTCCCAACAGATCGCTTCCCAGCGCGCCTTTGGAATGGTGTCGATATCGATCCTAACAGTGTAGAGTTCCGACCCACTCACCGTCGCCCGGACTTGACCGCGCTCGATCTGCAGATCGACGACTGAGCCATTGCGAACATAGGTTCGGCCGCGCGGCAGGCGATTCTCGAAGTCGGAATAGCGTTCAAGATTTTCACACCAGGCCTTGCCCCAGAAGGTTCGAGCGATCGAACGGCCCTCAAGGACCACCGGCAAGATCTTGCGGCCCTTCTTTCTCAACTTTTCCAGTTCCCGCGCTGCGATCGCCCGGCGTTTGGCGACTGGCACGTAGGGACGAAAGCCATAATAGCTCACGACGCAGCCCCTTCCGTCATCGCGGCGTTGAGATCGAGCGCGACAAGCCGCAGTAGTTCGCGGTCATCTATTTCCGTGAGATTTATCTCAGCGCCGGCAGCAAGAAAATCGTCCGCCAACTGGCGTTTCGATTCTATCAACAGGTCGATCTTCGCCTCGATCGTCCCCCGGCAGACGAATTTGTGCACGAGCACATTGCGCCTTTGGCCAATGCGATAAGCGCGATCGGTCGCCTGGTTCTCGACAGCAGGATTCCACCAGCGATCGAAATGAACCACATGCGAAGCGCTGGTAAGATTGAGCCCGGAGCCGCCAGCCTTGATCGAGAGGACGAAAAACGGCGTGCGTTCGTCTTCCTGAAACGTCTTTACCAGGTCACGGCGTTTGCCGATCGGCGTGTCGCCATGAAGAGCAAGGCCCGGCCGCTCGAACGCCGCCGTGAGCAGCCTCCCCAGGGAAGGAATGATCTCCTTGAACTGGGTGAACACGAGAACCTTTTCCTGGCGACTCGCGATGGCCTCGCCGATTTCTCGCAGGCGCTCAAATTT
>CAWDKC010000009.1:0-38450 GCA_963802615.1 uncultured Alphaproteobacteria bacterium | reverse complement strand
TAGTGGGGCAATTCGATCATAGCGAAGGGTACAAGCTTTTCAGCTTGATCCTGGCATCCTTCGTTGTGAATTGCCACTCGGCGACGGCGTGAGTTTTGTTCCGCTCGCAGACCCAGGCGGCGACCTCGTCGATGATGGCCTGTTTGTTGGGGATGCGCCGGTCGAGGCATTGCGAGGCGAGGACGCCGAGTTCGGATTCGGCCAAGTCGAGCCAGGAGCCGTGTTTCGGCGTGTAGTGCCATTCGAAGCGTTCAACCAGGCGCCTGGCCTCGGCGGCGGGAAAGGCTTCGTAGAGCGATGCGGCGGCGTGGGTGTTGAGATTATCCTGGATGAGGACGATTGTTTCGGCTTGGGCGAAGTGCACGTCAGCCAAGTCTTTCAGAACGTGGGCGTAATCGACGGCGGTGCGGCGGTCGGTGACCTTGACGTGGCGCCAGCCTTCGAGCGGCGCGAACATCATGAACAGGTTGGCCACCCCGTTGCGGGCGTATTCGTAATCGACGCGGGCCGGAAGCCCCGGCCGCATCGCGACCGGCGCGCGCGTTTCGGCGACGAGTTGCTTAGAAGTCTCGTCCAGACAAACCACCGGGCGATCCGGGTCGCGCGGGCGCGTGTAAACCGACAGCACGTCCTCCATCGCCGCTACGAACGCGCCGCTGGCCTTGGGCGGAATGACCCAGTATTTGCGGCGGTGCGGCTGGAGAGCGTTTTTTGAGCACGCGCTGGATCGTCGAGTCGCTGGCGGCCTCGACGATGCCGAACTCCACCACCTTGCTCTCCAGCAGGCGAAGGCTCCAGCGCGCATAGCCCTCGGGCGGCTTGGAGCAGGCCAGAGCGATCAGCCGGGCCTCCTTCTCGCCGTCGAAAATCCGCGGCACGGCGGGCGCAGCCGGGGCCTTGCGGCTCAAGACGGCCTCGAGCCCTTCTTCCACCAATTGCTTGCGCACCCGATAGACCATCGAAACGCTGGTCTCCAGGGCCTCGATGATCCGGCTGTCGCTCCAGCCTTCGCCGTCGTCCGAGACGTCGGCCTTCAACAGGATGCGCGCCTTCAGAAGCCGCTGCGCAGCGCTCTTACCCTTGCGGATCATAGCCTCAAGCTGCCGACGTTCTTCCGCGCTCAGCCGCACCACATATCGCTTCACCGAAGGCGTCTTCGCCGCCATAATCTCCTCCATCGCTCGAATCGCGATGGATTAAGGAATCGCTAATTCCTTTCGAAATCGTTGAAGCGAGCCACTAGTGCACTGACTCAGACGGATGGTTCAGCGTGAGCTTGGCCTGAATGGTTTTTGCGGTCGCGGTCCAGACGAAGGGCTTGGGGTTCGTATTGGTGGCGGCGATGTAGCGGGTAATCGCGCTTTCGAGGTCGTCGACCGAGCGAAAGACGCCTCGTTTGAGGCTCTGGCGAGTGAGCTTGGAGAAGAAGCCTTCCACGGCCTTGAGCCAGGAGCAGGAGGTCGGCGTGAAGTGAAACGTCCACCGCGGATGTTCGGCGAGCCAGGCCAGCACCTGAGGATGTTTATGGGCGGCATAGTTGTCGAGGATGGCGTGGATCACCTTGCCGGCCGGGACGGACCGCTCGACGGTTGCGATGAAGCGGATGAACTCCTGATGGCGATGGCGCGGCGCGCAGCGGCCGATGACCTTGCCTTCGAGCACGCTGAGCGCGGCGAACAGGGTCGTCGTGCCGCGGCGTTTGTAATCGTGCGTGAGGGTTGCGCATTTCCCCCGCTTCAGCGGAAGACCCGGCTGGGTCCGGTCGAGCGCCTGGATCTGGCTTTTCTCGTCGATGGAGACCACGGCCGCATGGCGGGGCGGGTTCATGTAGAGACCGACGACATCATCAAGCTTGGCGGCGAAGTCGGGATCGGTGGATCGCTTGAAGGTCCTGATCCGGTGCGGCTGGAGCTTATGGGCAGCCCATATGCGCTGGATCGTTCGCAGCGAAAGACCCATCGCCTTGGCCATGGCGCGGCCGGTCCAATGGGTGACTGCACCGGGCGGTTCGCGCAGGGTGCGCTCGACTACGGCATGCACCTTGGCCTGTGGCGCTGGCGGGATGCCGGGCGGGCGGGTCTTGTCGCGCAACAGGCCCTCCATGCCTTCCTCGGCGAAGCGCTGCTGCCAGCGCCACACCATCGGCCGGCTGACGCCGACCCGCTTGGCAATCTCCAGCACCGGCAGGCGCCCGGCGGACAGCAGGATGATTTGCGCCCGCTGAACGTGCTTCACCGGACGCCCTCTGTCCTCGATGACCCCTTGCAGATCCGCGCTATGGTGAGCCGAGAGGAGAAGCGAGACAGTCCGAGCCATTCCAGCAGACTCGCACGGTTCTGCGCCTCTGTGAATCCTCCGTTCGCGTCAGTGCACTAGTGGGGCAATTCGATCATAGCGAAGGGTACAAGCTTTTCAGCTTGATCCTGGCATCCTTCGTTGTGAATTGCCACTCGGCGACGGCGTGAGTTTTGTTCCGCTCGCAGACCCAGGCGGCGACCTCGTCGATGATGGCCTGTTTGTTGGGGATGCGCCGGTCGAGGCATTGCGAGGCGAGGACGCCGAGTTCGGATTCGGCCAAGTCGAGCCAGGAGCCGTGTTTCGGCGTGTAGTGCCATTCGAAGCGTTCAACCAGGCGCCTGGCCTCGGCGGCGGGAAAGGCTTCGTAGAGCGATGCGGCGGCGTGGGTGTTGAGATTATCCTGGATGAGGACGATTGTTTCGGCTTGGGCGAAGTGCACGTCAGCCAAGTCTTTCAGAACGTGGGCGTAATCGACGGCGGTGCGGCGGTCGGTGACCTTGACGTGGCGCCAGCCTTCGAGCGGCGCGAACATCATGAACAGGTTGGCCACCCCGTTGCGGGCGTATTCGTAATCGACGCGGGCCGGAAGCCCCGGCCGCATCGCGACCGGCGCGCGCGTTTCGGCGACGAGTTGCTTGGAAGTCTCGTCCAGACAAACCACCGGGCGATCCGGGTCGCGCGGGCGCGTGTAAACCGACAGCACGTCCTCCATCGCCGCTACGAACGCGCCGCTGGCCTTGGGCGGAATGACCCAGTATTTGCGGCGGTGCGGCTGGAGAGCGTTTTTTTGAGCACGCGCTGGATCGTCGAGTCGCTGGCGGCCTCGACGATGCCGAACTCCACCACCTTGCTCTCCAGCAGGCGAAGGCTCCAGCGCGCATAGCCCTCGGGCGGCTTGGAGCAGGCCAGAGCGATCAGCCGGGCCTCCTTCTCGCCGTCGAAAATCCGCGGCACGGCGGGCGCAGCCGGGGCCTTGCGGCTCAAGACGGCCTCGAGCCCTTCTTCCACCAATTGCTTGCGCACCCGATAGACCATCGAAACGCTGGTCTCCAGGGCCTCGATGATCCGGCTGTCGCTCCAGCCTTCGCCGTCGTCCGAGACGTCGGCCTTCAACAGGATGCGCGCCTTCAGAAGCCGCTGCGCAGCGCTCTTACCCTTGCGGATCATAGCCTCAAGCTGCCGACGTTCTTCCGCGCTCAGCCGCACCACATATCGCTTCACCGAAGGCGTCTTCGCCGCCATAATCTCCTCCATCGCTCGAATCGCGATGGATTAAGGAATCGCTAATTCCTTTCGAAATCGTTGAAGCGAGCCACTAGGCTGGTTCACGCCGGTGTCACCAGGCCGGAAGAGCTATCGAAGTTGCAAGCTGAAGATCCTTGATCCGACCGAGATTGGTGCCTTGGCGGTCTCGGCCCACAGCAACCAGCCTGACGGCAACCAGACCAACCGCGGCACGGTGTTCACTCGATGCTGGAGCGGGAGATTCCGCGCCCGTCGTGGGACCGGACATGACTATTGCCTTGCAGATACAGCGTGACCCTGATCAAGCGGCGTTGATCGATGAGCCACTCATCTACGGCTTGGCGGTTACGTTGGCGGTGCCCAGGCGAGCTTCCGCGACCCTGAACAAGCTCGCGCACGGATCGCGCCGCCAATCCGTCCCTGAGTTGCGTTGGACTCGCCATCTCCCCCTTATCCAAAGGGTCTCGTGTTAGCGGCAGGTCCCAGCTGTCTCCGCTTCAAAGCGGGACCTCAGCTAACGGCCAAATCCGGTCGTTGGTTCGCCATGCTGCCGAATGTCTCAGACGCGTCGGCTCCAGCCTTAGTGGATCGAGGTCAATCCTTACCGCAACTCGAGGCAAAGCACTGCGCGTTTAGCGACCTATCGAACTCGCTGTTCCCGCGAGACATCGGTCCCGGCGTTGGCTTCCCGCAGCCCGACATAACCCGTCTTTCGCAGCAGGCCCTCAGCCGTCCAGGTCAGATTGAGGGATAGCGGATTTGCGCCCTCAAGGTAAGGGAGGGGCGCGAGGAAACCCTTTACGGATCAAAGGGGCGGTTTTTCCCTCACCCTCCGGGTAAGTCCTTGATATTACGCAAATCTCGGACAATCTCGTCCGAAATCGAGACTTATCAATGGGTTATGCGGGCTAAAGCGGGACATATTTTTCTCCCGCCCTTTCTGGGGCGTGAAATGCGCGGGAACGGGGAGTCTTTGGTCCGACGCGGGAAGGGCCAGGATTGTTCATGGGGCAAGTTTACCTCTCTTTCTGATTTTCTACAAGAGATTGTCGCCGGCTTGTCCGTAGCACACGATATTCCGGTTTTAGGTAGCGCACGATCTGTCCGGTAGATCCGGCCCTTTTCGAGGGAGGGTCTGGATGCGCCGGACAGCAGCCCGAGAGGGGTGCGCATGGCGATGTTTTTGAACATTCTCAACCGCTTGCGAATTGGCCGAGCTCAACCAGGCGGAGGCGGCGGCGTTGCTGGGGGTGAGCGAGCGAACGTTCCGGCGCTGGACGCGGGCTTGACGTGGGAGGCCGGCGGGTCCCGGCGGACCGGGCCGAGGAAGTGGAGCGGCTCTACCGCGAGCGCCATCCGGGCTTCACGGTCAAGCCTTTCCACGAGCATCTCATCAAGGACCACGGCTTCGGCTGGGGCTACGCCTGCGCTCAAGCTGCATCTGCAGTGGTCGGGCGTCGTGCCCAAGGCGCCGCGCAAGGGGGCGCATCGGCGCAAGCGCGAGCGGCGGCCGCTGCCGGGCCATGACGCTGCACCAGGCCTGCCCCCGCGAAGGCGGGGGACGGCGCGCGCCACGCATGGCTCGAGGGCCAGGCGCCGCTCGATCGGATCGTCACGCTGGATGACGCGACGGGGGCGATCCATTCGGCGTTTCTCATCGAGGAGGAAGGGCGCGGCCTCGACCTTCCGGGCGCTCAAGGAGGTCTTTGTCGAGCACGGCCTGCCGGTGAGCCTCTTCACCGACCGCGGGGCGCATGACTCCCGCACAACCAAGGGCGAGATCGACCGCGGCTGCTCACCCCAGGTCGGCCGGGCGGTCGAACAACTGGGCGTCGAGCCCATCGGAGCCTTTTCGCCCCATAGCCCGTCGAAAGACGGGCGTTCTTCCGAACACCCTTTAGCCCGTCGAGAGACGGGCGTTCCTTCGAACGCCCTTTGCGCGGGGCCGCTCAGAGCGGGCGTTCCACACGCTGCAGGACCGACTGCCCAAGGAACTCAGGCTTGCCGGCCTAACCGATGTGTAGGCGGCCAAAACGCCTTCATCGGCGACCGCTGTCTGCCCGCCCACAACGCCCGCTTTGCGGTTCAGCCGGCCGGCGCGGGCTCGGCCTTCACGCCGATTCCGGGCGTCGCCTCTCGACGAGATCCTGTGCGTCGAGGAGGAGCGGCAGGCCGGCCAGGACACTTGCGTGTCCTGCCGGACGCGAACCCCCGGACTGCGGTCCGGGGGCCGATGCGGCCCCATTCGTGCACGCGCGGGTCAAGGTGCACGTCTACCCGACGGCTCGCACGCCGTACTTTAACGACCCCGCCGCATCGGCCGCTACGACCGGAACGGAGCGCTCAAGACAACGGATGACGCCAGATGCGCCGCTCAACTCCGCTCGGCGGCGCCCCTCGTGGACAGCATGGACAAGCCCCCGGCTCGCCCACCCCGCCCACAGCAGAACAAAACCAGAAGAAGCGGACAAACGACGCGCTGCCAAAACCGGACAACTTCATTCGCTATCGACAGTTTCTTTTTCCCGTCTATGATTTTCCTAGCTGACGCGAATTCCCTCCTTCATTTCATTGGAGCTCTGATCGCTCCTTGACCAGTTAACCCATCGTAAAGAGTTTCACCAGTCTTTTCCTCGCTCTGGCCCGGCTTGACCGGGCGAACCGCGCGCGGAAGCCAGTTGAAATGCAGGCCTTGCGCCGCAGCGGGATCTGCACGATGGCGCAAGGCGTGGCGCCGAGGGGAGGCGAGATGGCGCGAATGGCGCGGGTGGCGCGGGTGGCGGCTCTTTCGGTCTTCACACTGATCGGGCCGCCAATTCAGCGCGGGTTGGCGGGTGACGCGGGCGTTCCCGTCGCGGTCGGCGCGCGGCTCTCACAGGACGACAGCGCTGCCAAACTGGTGTTCGACCTTTCGCAACCGGTCGACGTGAGCGCCTATGCCTTGGCCTCGCCGGATCGCATTGTCGTCAACATGCCGGAGGTGAACTTTCAACTCGATCCGTCGGTCGGCCGGACCAGCGCGATGGCCAGTGGTTCGCTCGTGAAGGGGTTTCGCTTCGGCTTGCTTGCCCCCGGCAAATCCAGGATCGTCATCGATCTTGAGCGCGGAGCCTGTCCGGTCCAACTTTCCGCGAAACCGATTGTCAAAGGCGAAGTTGCCGCGCGCCTCACGATCGAATTGAAGCCCTGCGATCCTTCAGCCTTTGCCGCCCTCGTCCGTTCCTCCGCCGTTTCAACCGCAAACTCGCCCACGGCGGGCGCTCCCGCGCGTCCCGTCATCGTCCTCGATCCCGGTCACGGCGGAGTTGATAGTGGCGCGCGCGGACTGCACGGAGCGCAAGAGAAGACCCTTGTCTTCGACTTCTGCGCCGAACTGAAGCGACAGCTTGACGCGACGAAGCGCTACGCGATCGTCATGACGCGTGACGGAGATCAATATGTCGACCTGGACGATCGCGTAGCCATCGCACGCAAGGCGAATGCATCTTTATTCATTTCCGTCCACGCTGACGCACTGAGCGACGACGCGAGCGTCAGTGGCTCGACAGTTTATACTTTGGCCGATAGCGCTTCCGACGCGGAGGCCGCCCGCATCGCGGCTCGCGAGAACGCGGCCGACAGGACCCCCCACGTCGGCAGTCGAGCGGACAATCCGGATGTCACCGGGATTCTGTTCGATCTTAAGCGTAGAGAGACTTGGGACTTACGACCACATCTTCTCACGGGGTCTCGTCGACAGCCTGCGAGGCGCCACGAAGCTCAACCACAACCCAGAACGCTCCGCAGGTTTCGTCGTGCTTAAGGCGCCGGAGTTTCCCTCGGTCCTCGTGGAACTCGGCTATCTTTCAAACGCCCAGGATGTCCAATCCCTTTCCTCCGCGGAGTGGCGGGCCAAGGCGGCGGCCGCCATGGTGAAAGCCATCACTGCGTTCTTTGCCGGAAACGGAACGCCGGACAACGGCCCATCGGCGGAAAGCGGCGTCGCGTCTACAGGCGTTCACGCTGCGGCGCCCCTGGCGCATTAGGGCTTGCGCGCGGCTCTCGCTCCGGGGTAATGGCGCTGGGGTTGCGGCGCGAGATGGGTCGTTCATAGATTAGACTTATTCGAACACGACATGGTGAATTGCCGACGCAACGCATCCGATTCTACCCAGAACCGCGGATTGAAGAACCTCGGCGCAGAGGTGTCTTAGACTTCGCGCCTTCGAGGCGCTGAAATTCAGTTCGGCTCGTCGACGCGAGCGCTGGCCGCCGGGCGCCATGAGAGGTTGTGATCGAGAAATGCGCGGGATAGCTCGTGTTCTTGGCTTCATATTCGCGACCGGCGCGTTGTTGTTCGTGGTGGCGGCGACGATTTTCGCAGGCGTCATATGGAAATATGAGCAAGACCTCCCCGATTATTCTGTGCTCAAGAACTATGAGCCGCCGGTCATGACCCGCGTCCACGCGGCTGACGGCAGCCTGCTCGCCGAATATTCGCGTGAGCGACGCCTCTATCTCCCGTCGGATGAAATTCCTGACTTGGTCAAACATGCCTTCATCTCGGCCGAGGACAAGAATTTCTACAGTCATTGGGGCGTCGACCCCGAGGGGATCGTGCGCGCCGGCATCGTTTACATGCAGGGCTCGCGCCACATTCAGGGCGCCTCGACCATCACCCAGCAAGTGGCCAAGAACTTTCTGTTGAACTCAGACCGGACCTTCGATCGCAAGATCCGTGAGATCTTGCTGAGCTTGCGGATAAAATCCGCCTATTCAAAGGACAAGATTCTCGAGCTTTACCTCAACGAGATTTATCTCGGCCTTTCCAACTACGGCATCGCCGCCGCGGCGCTCAATTATTTCAACAAGTCGGTGCACGAACTGACGATCGCGGAAGTCGCCTACCTGGCGGCGTTGCCGAAGGAGCCAAGTGCGCTCAATCCGTTTCGCAATCACGACCGCGCCGTAGAGCGGCGTAACTACGTCATCGGGCGCATGGAGGAGGACGGCTACATCACCGCCAAACAGGCGAGCGAGGCTCGGGCGGAGCCGTTGGTCGTCAATCCGCGGGTCCTTACGCCGAATTCGATCGCTGCGGGATTCTTCGCGGAGGAAGTCCGGCGCGAATTGCAGGAGCGGTACGGCGAGCAGAAGCTCTACGAGGGCGGCCTTTCGGTTCGCACGACGCTCGACCCGAAGATTCAGCTCATGGCGCGTAAGGCGCTTGTCGATGGTCTTGTCCGCTATGACGAGGCCTACGGCTGGCATGGCACTCTTAAGACGATCGACATCAGTCAGGATTGGGGCGTCCCTCTGGCCGACATTCCAGCATACGGCGACATCAGGCCGTGGGTCCTCGCGGTGGCGCTTGACGTCAGCGATACGGCCGTCCGGGTCGGTCTTCAGCCGGAGCGGGACAAGTCGGGCGCGGTCGTCGCCGATCGTCGGACGGGCGTGGTCACGCTCGAGGGGACGCGCTGGACGGGCCGAAGGCCAAAGGGCCTGGTCAAGCCGGGCGACGTCTTTTATGTCGAGCCTATCCCTGGCCGCCAAGGCGAATATCGGCTGCGCCAGATCCCGGAAGTATCCGGCGCCGCCATCGCGATGGATCCCTTTACCGGCCGCGTGCTCGCGATGGTGGGCGGATTTTCGTTCGACGAGTCGGAATTCAATCGAGCCACACAGGCCCAACGACAACCTGGCTCGTCGTTTAAGCCTTTCGTCTATGCTGCGGCGCTTGATAACGGGTACACGCCGTCTTCGACTCTTTTGGACGCGCCGGTCACAATCGACGACGGCAGCGGTCAATTGTGGACTCCGGCGAACTTCGAGGGCACGTCGGGCGGAGCACACACGTTGCGGTTCGGCGTCGAGCATTCGATCAACTTGATGACGATCAGGCTTGCGCGCGACATCGGCATGCCGCTGGTCGTCGAATACGCCAAGCGTTTCGGCATCTACGATAACCTGCCGCCGTTCCTGTCGATGTCGATCGGGGCGGGCGAGACGACCGTGCTGCGCATGATCACCGGCTACTCGATGTTCGCCAATGGCGGCAAGCGCGTGAAAGCGACGCTGATCGATCGAATTCAGGACCGCTGGGGCAATACGATCTATAAGCACGACGAACGGGTCTGCGAGGGATGCGACGCCCCGACGTGGCACAATCAACCTGAGCCAACTTTGATCGACAAACGCGAACAAGTGATCGATCCGCTTACCGCCTATCAGGTGACCTCCATTCTGGAGGGCGTCATTCAGCGCGGCACCGGCATCGCGATCAAGGAAGTTGGCAAACATCTCGCCGGCAAGACTGGCACGACAAACGATGCGAAGGACCTCTGGTTCGTCGGCTATTCGCCGAACCTCGCCTTCGGCGTGTTCATGGGCTACGACAAACCTCGTTCTCTTGGCGGCAGCGCGCAGGCCGCGCTCTACACCGCGCCCATCTTCCGCGACTTCATGAAAATGGCGCTCAAGGACACTCCCGATACGCCATTCCGCATTCCGCCTGGAATCAAGCTTATTTCGGTCGACGTTCATTCCGGCATGCGCTCGACCGGCGCGGGTTCGATCATGGAGGCGTTCAAGCCCGGCACCGGGCCGCCTGATTCGTATGGCGGCGGGTGGGGAGAATCCGCTCAAACCTCGTCGCGAAGCGAACGATCGATCGGGTCCGGAACCGGCGGGCTCTATTAACAGAGCCGCGTTTTATCGCGACGATTCAGACGGCCTCTGGGCTGGGTCATTTGCCTTAACTTCGTTGGTAGGATTATGCGCGCCGAAGCCGAACAGTTGGTCGAATCGATCAAGCAGTCCATGGGACTGCTGAGGAGGCATCTTTGACGTCGACGCCGCTCAGCGTCGCCTAGGCGAACTCAACGCCAAATCCGAAGACCCGAGCCTCTGGAACGATCCCGAAACCGCCGAAAAGGTTATGCGCGAGCGAACCATGCTGGAAACCCGGCTGGGCTCGCTCAAGAAGATCGAGCACGACCTCGACGATGCAACGACATTGGTCGAGCTTGGAGAAGCGGAAGGCGACGAGGCGACTGAAGCCGAGGGGATCGCTGCGCTGAGGGCGCTGAAAGCAGAGGGCGACCGGCGTCAGCTCGAGGCGCTGCTTTCCGGCGAGGCTGACGGCAACGACACCTACGTCGAAGTGCATTCCGGCGCGGGCGGCACCGAAAGCTGCGACTGGGCGCGCATGTTGTTGCGTATGTACGTGCGCTGGGCGGAGCGTCGGAAGTTCGAGGTCGAGCTTGTCGAAGAGACGGACGGCGATGAGGCTGGCCTCAAGTCGGCGACGATCATCGTCAGGGGCCCTAACGCGCATGGCTGGCTGAAGACGGAGTCGGGCGTTCATCGGCTGGTGCGCATTTCCCCATTCGATTCCAATGCGCGCCGCCATACGAGCTTCGCCTCCGTTTGGGTCTATCCTGTCGTCGACGACCGGATAAAGATCGAAGTCAACGAGAGCGATTGCCGGATCGACACGTATCGCGCCTCCGGGGCCGGCGGGCAGCACGTCAACAAGACCGAATCAGCGGTGCGCATCACCCACTTGCCGACCGGCATCGTCGTCGCCTGCCAGTCGGAGCGCTCGCAGCACAAGAACCGGGCGACCGCCTGGAATATGCTGCGGGCCCGGCTCTATGAGCGGGAGCTCAAGGCGCGTGAAGATAAGGCCACCGCCGACGCGGCGTCCAAGACCGACATTGGCTGGGGACACCAGATCCGCTCGTACGTGCTGCAGCCCTATCAGATGGTGAAGGACCTTCGCACCGGCCACGTGTCGGGGTCGCCCGACGATGTGCTCGACGGGGATCTCGATCCGTTCATGGAGGCTTCGCTGGCTCAGCGCCTGTCGGGACGAACCGTCACGGTCGAGGACGTCGAGTAAGGTCGAGAGCACGATCTGTTCGAAGTTATAGCCTGAGGCAAGCGCACGGCGTCGCGCCGAAGCAATTCAGTAGAAGCGAGTAAACGCCGTTAAGCGTGAGTAATATATTAGCGTTACGCCGTGTGAACGAATTTTCGCGAGTCGACGCTTTTTGGGATTCAGCGAAGGCGACGTCGTCGGGCAGAGCCTCGCGAGCCGGTTCCATGAGACGAAGGGAATCGATATTTTCCGCGATTTCGAGGCGCCCTAAAATGCAGGTGACCCCATGTTTTTCCGTAGGTCACGGATGACCGGGCGCTCTCACCCCGCCCTCCTGGGTCTCCAGGTCAGTTGCGGATTTCTCCAATCGATCCCTTCGAGCCTATAGGCCATCTGAGCCGCCGAGATCGAAACGACGCCTTCGCTCGCCGATGGCCAGATGAACTGCCCCTGTCGAGCCGCTTCGCATAGAGCGATAGCCCAAGGCCGTCGTGCCAAAGGACCTTCGCCAGATCGCCTCTTCGACCCCGAAAAACGTAGAGATCGCCGGCATGGGGATCACGCTTCAGCCGCTCCTGGATCTGAAGCGCAAGCCCCTGCATGCCGCGCCGCATGTCCGTGTGGCCGTCGCGATCCAGACCCGGCATCCCGAGGGAATCGGGATCACGATCGCAGCGCCTTCAGAGTTAGCCGAAATCAGCGCCGAAGATGCGCCAGCGCAGATCCGAACCCGCGCCTCTTTCACGTCGACAACGATTAGGCCGGGCTCGGAAGAGGGCGCCGCCGTCGGAGAGGATGCAGCAACTGCCCCCTCGATCAGCACGGGCGCGAAGCCAGAAACCTGCGCTGCTTTCCGCGTTTCCCATGTCCCGCGCTATGCTTGGAGAAAGGTCCTCGAGGTCCCGCATGAGCGAATTCGATGGCATCGTTTTGAAAGAGATGGGGCAGCGCGGACCTGGGACGGTTTGGGATGTCGATTTGCGATTTGAGTAGAGTGTCCGAAACATCACGGAAAATTTGCGGGTCACCCCGTGCGGTTTGTCTACAGGATCTCAACTCCTGCCCAGAGGACCTAATTTTACTGTGTCATAAACGTTTGAGGTGATGGTTTCGATTCACGCCTGGTTCGCAGGGGCTGGTGGATCGAAGCGCAGAGGGAGCCGGGAACGAAACTCGGTCAGCGTCTCATTTGGAGCACTTGGCGTCGAGCTTGGGGCACGCGGATCGTCGGGCGCCGTTTGGCTCTTACTGCAAAGGGCTTATGCTTCCCGGCGAGCGCAAGAGCGTCGAGCCGATTGCAGCCCGCGTCGAGCCCCGCCGAGTTCAAGGGGCGCATCAATCGCTGCACCATTTTGTCGCCAACGCCGATTGGTCGCAGGAGGCCCTGCTGCGGCAGGTTCGAACCTTTGTTCTGCCTGCAATAGAAAAGAGCGGCGGCGTAAGAGCTTGGATCGTCGACGACCCGGGATTCCCGAAGAAGGGCGTTCATTCCGTTGGCGTCGCCCGGCAGTATTGCGGGCAACTCGGCAAGCAGGACAATTGTCAGATTGCGGTGTCGTTGTCGGTAGCCAACGAGCACGCGAGCCTGCCGATCGCCTTTCGGCTCTATCTTCCCGAGGATTGGGCGGCCGATCCAGTTCGCCGGGCCAGAGCCGGCGTGCCCGAGGACGTCGTCTTCAAGACCAAACCGCAAATCGCGCTCGACCAGATCCGCGCCGCGCGTGCCGAGGGCGTGGCGGAAGGGGTGGTGTTGGCGTAACGCCGGTTACGGGATCAACACGGCGTTGCGAACGGCGCTGACCCGCATCGGCCTGACTTATGTCATCGGCGTTCAGTCGTCGGCCCGGCTTTGGCCGCCGGGAGCGGGTCCGCTCCCACCCAAGGCATGGACCGGGCAAGGTCGACCCCCGACGCTGATGCGGCGCGACGCGCAGAACCAGCCTCGGTCGGCCAAGCAACTCGCCAAGTCGCTGCCGGCTGACGCCTGGCGGGATGTCGCATGGCGCGAAGGCGTCGACAAAACGCTTCGTTCCCGCTTCGCCGCCGTGCGGGTTAGGCCCGCGCATCGCGACTCCTGGCGTTCGCACCCCTGTGCCGAAGAGTGGCTGCTCGTCGAATGGCCGCAGGGCGAAAGCGCGCCGACCAAATACTGGCTCTCGACCCTGGCGGCGGATACAGCCCTCGCGAGGCTCGTGGAAACTGCCAAACTGCGCTGGCGGATCGAGCGCGACCATCAGGAACTCAAGCAGGAACTGGGCCTCGATCACTTTGAAGGTCGAGGCTGGCGAGGCTTTCACCACCACATGGCGCTCTGCGTCGCAGCCTACGGATTCCTGGTCTCCGAACGGAGTCTGATTCCCCCCTCAGACGACAAAACCCTGGTCATCAAAACGTCTCGCCTATCCAACGGTTTTCGACCCCGCGGATCCCCCGATCCGAGCAGAACGCCACGTCAAATCGTCCATCACAAGCATCCGCATTAGGTTGGCCCGAACTATCGCCCGGCGACCGCCCCGATGCCCCTTGTCGCCAAAGAGCCAACTTATGACACAGTAAGACTAGGGCGTATCTTCAGTTGAGGAGGATGGCGGCGCTGGCGAGGAAAATTTTGGCGAGCTTGTCGTAACGCGTGGCGATGGCGCGGAAATGCTTGAGCTTGTTGAAAAAACGCTCGACGAGATTGCGTTCACGGTAGAGGGCGAAGTCGCACGGGCGCGGGGTTTTCCGGTTGGATTTGGATGGGATGACTGGGACGTCGCTCGATCGTCGAGGACGGCGATGAAGGCGTCGGCGTCGAACGCCTTGTCGGCGATCAAGGCGCGGGATCGACGGCTTCGATGAGCGGTTGAGCGCAAGTCAGATCGTGATCCTGGCCCGGGTTGAGCATCGCCTCGACAGGATTGCCGAGGGCGTCGACGAGCGCGTGAATCTTGGTGGTCAATCCGCCGCGGGATCGGCCAATGGCTTGCGCGCCGTCTTTTTTGGGCGCCGGCGCTATGCTGATGAGCGCGCACGATGGTGGCGTCAATCATCATGTACTCATTGTCGTGATCGCTGGCCAAGAGCCTGAAAACCCGCTCGAAAACGCCGCTCTTGGCCCATCGGTTGAAGCGCTGACAGACGATCTTCCAGTCGCCAAAGCGCTCGGGCAGATCGCGCCAGGGGACGCCGGCGCGAAATCTGAAGAGAACGGCTTCAACGAATAGCCGATTGTCCGCCGCCGTGCCGCCAACATGACCCTCGCGCCCCGGCAGAATGTCCTTGATCCGATCCCACTGATCGTCGCGCAGCCCATATCGTCGCATCGGTCAGCCCCTCCTCGGGCCGACCCCTCACGAGTTGGACATTTGCCGATTCGGGAATCCCTCGCCAAGCCAAAACACCAAACGTTCCGCCTCCGATTCCCCTCCGTTCCCGCCCTAACTGAAGACACGCCCTAGTATCGAATCGGGGAATTTTTCGCGGGCCCTTTGCGTGGCGGCGGCGGCAGGCTGGATCACGCAGATGTGACCGCGCCTCCCGGCGCCGAATACGCGCGCCGCTGCCCCCGGCTGGTTCAGCCCTAGACCCGGTCGATCGCGGCTACTATTCGAATAGAGCCTCGACCGCTGACATCGTCCAGTTCGGACCCGAGTTCGTGTGGGGCCGCGCCAATGGCGAAGCGCTAGGCCAGTTTTTTGAATCAAAACGCAACACGATTGCCGGTTCAGCGCCGCGATCGTGAGACGCCGTCGAGCACCTGAAAAAATCGGAGCCGCATGAATGAGCAGTTCGCCCGAATACACCCCGCCGAAAGTCTGGACCTGGAACAAGCCGAACGGCGGCCAGTTCGCCAACATCAACCGCCCGGTCTCCGGCTCCACCCACGAGAAGGCGCTGCCGGTCGGCCGCCATCCCTTCCAGCTCTATTCGCTGGCGACGCCGAACGGCCAGAAGGTCACCATCATGCTCGAGGAGCTGCTGGCGCTGGGCCATAAGGGCGCCGAATACGACGCCTGGCTGATCAAGATCGGCGAGGGCCAGCAGTTCGGCAGCGGCTTCGTCGCCATCAATCCCAACTCCAAGATTCCGGCGCTCGTCGACCGCAGCGGCGCGAAGCCAATCCGCATCTTCGAGTCCGGCGCGATCCTGCTCTACCTCGCCGAGAAGTTCGGGGCCTTCCTGCCGACCGACGCCGTCGCGCGCGCCGAGTGCTTTTCCTGGCTCTTCTGGCAGATGGGCTCGCGCGCCTTATCTCGGCGGCGGCTTCGGCCATTTCTACGCCTACGCGCCGATCAAGATCGAATACGCCATCGATCGGTTCGCGATGGAGACGAAGCGTCTGCTCGACGTGCTCGATCGGCGCCTGGCGGAGAGCGAATACGTGGCGGGCGGCGACTACACGATCGCCGACATGGCGATCTGGCCGTGGTACGGAGGTCTGGCGCGGGGCCGGCAGCTACGGGGCGGCCGAATTCTTAAGCGTGCAGGATTACAAGAACGTCCTGCGCTGGGCCGACGCGATCGCCGCGCGTCCGGCGGTGAAGCGCGGGCGCATCGTGAACAAGACCAGCGGCGATCTCGCAAGTCAGTTGCATGAGCGCCATGAGGCCAGCGATTTTGACCTCAAGACGCAGGACAAGCTCGCGCCGCAACCGCCTGGCGCCTGACCGGCTCTGATCAAGCCGCCGCCGCCGCCGGGTACGGTCCCGTTGGCGCAAAGAGATGAAGGCGCGACCTCGAGCGCGTCGCCGTCTGCGCCCGTGCGCGTTTGCAACGCGCGGCTTAACTTTTTGAAGGAGATCGTCCATTCGGATCGCCGCGACAATCGTCGTTTTCGCGCTTCTCTGGTATGCAAGCCTGCGCATCGCCGCCGCGAGTCGCGGCGCGGTCAACGTCGTCGCGAAAGCAATCTTTCTCATCCTGACCTGCCTCGCCTGCATCGCGATCGGCTTCTTCCTGCCGATGGTCCCGGTTATCCGCGCTGTCATCGGCAGCGCGTTCTGGGCCGGACTGCTGGCGACCGGCGGCGCGCTGGTCGGCATGGGCCTTTCAGACGAATCTGCTGGCGCGCATCGAGGCGCGCGAAGCGAGCCCCGCCCCGGCGGCGGCGCCGAACAAACGCGACCGCCTTTGTGAGCAAACCGGTCACGTCGTGGCGGGCGCATTCAATCGCCGCAAGGAACCCGGCGCCGATCCGCCGGCGCACCGGCCTGATGACCCGCCTGAACATCCACGGGCTCGGGTTCACGCTCTTTCTCGCCCTGCTCACGGCCTTGCCGCCGCTGTCGATCGACATGGCGCTGCCGAGCCTGGCGCTGATCCAGGCCGATCTTCATGCGCCCCAGACAGAAGCCGCGGCGGCGATCGCGATCTTCATCGCCGGCTTCTCGAGCGCGCCGATCGTGGTCGGCCCGCTCGCCGACCGGTTCGGCCGCAAGGCGGTCATGGGCGTCGGCCTCGTCCTGTTCACGCTCAGCTCCGCGGGCTCGGCGCTCGCGCCCTCGATTCATGCGCTGCTCGCCTTTCGCCTGGTGCAAGGGGCGAGCGCGGGGGCGGTCGGCATCCTGCCGAGGGCGATCATCCGCGACCTGTTCGAGGGCCGGGAGGCGCGCCTCCAGCTGGCCGCGGTCTCGCTCGTGTTCAGCGTCGCGCCGCTGATCGCGCCGGCGCTCGGCGCAGCGATTCTGTTCTTCGGCTCCTGGCGCCTGATCTTTGTCGTGCTGACCGGCGTCTCCGTCCTCGTCACCCTCGTCGCTTTCGTCCTGTTCCAGGAATTGCACGCGCTCGAGAACCGCCGCAATCTCAGGCCCTCGACGGTTTTCGCCGGATACCGGCGGGCGTTGACCAATCCGGCTTGCGCGGGCTTTTCGCTGCTCGGCGGACTCCTGTTCGCGGGTCTCTTTGCTTACGTGAACGTCTCGCCGCTCCTGTTCATGCAGGGCTACGGCGTGTCGAAGACCGGATTTGCGGCGTTATTCGCCATAACCGCGTCGGGCGTGATCGTCGGCTCGTCGATCAACGCCTGGCTCATCAACCGGCATGTCAGGCCTCAAACGGTATTCGGCGTGGCGCTGGCGATCGAGTGTGCGGCTGCGCTCGCGCTCCTGGCGGTCGGCCTCGCCGGCTTGGGCTCGGCGCTCATCGACGCCGCGCTGGTGATGGTGTTCATTTCGGCGTTCGGGCTCGTTTTTCCGAACGCCGTCCACGAGGCGATCCATCCCCTGCCGGAGATTGCCGGCCTCGCCTCCGCTGTCGTCACGACGACCCAGATGCTGTTCGGAGCCCTTGGCGGCCTCGCCGCAGCCGCGCTCTATCGCGACGCCTCGCCCACCGCTCTCGGCGCCATCATGAGCGCCTCCGCCCTTGCCGGCTCGGCGCTCTATGTCTTTTGGTTGCGTTCAAAGGTAGAGGGTTGAGGCGTTGACCGTCGCCCTTTTGGCCCTGCCAACAACCGTAAAAGCAAAAAAGTGGAACTGCGCCCTCATTTTTGCGGGCCGGCGTCTCTGGAAATCTTACGTTTCGTCACTACTTGAAGCGCTTGTGTGGCTCGCGCCCCAGGCCGCAAGTCGCTTCCTCACCGTTCCGAGCCGAGAATGTACAACGTTAAAGCCAACAGTGCTGACCTCACCATCGCCGAGGGCGCCGCGCCGTATACCACCTATTTCGCCGACCGGGAGCCGATCGACGGGAAGCTGACCGTCGTCGACCTGACGGACGGAACGTGCCGCTGGCCGACCGGCAACCCGCGCGATCTCAATACGTTCCGGTACTGCGGCGCAGACCGCGCATAGCGGCCCCTATTGTGAGCGCCACGCGCAGCTCGCCTATTTGCCGAGACTGCCGAGGGCGGCCTGACGCAGCGGAGTTCACCCGGCTTCTCGCCTCGTATGGTCGTCGGCTGACCGGCCGCCGGCTCCTTCGCGGCGATCCGGCAGGCCCCAAAACGGGAACGGGCTGAGCCGTCAGCTCCGCTTCAAGGCCACGCCTGATCCGGCTGCGGGCGGATGAGGCAGGCCGCTCTGCGCCTTGGCGAGCGCTTCGAGCGCGGCCTTGGTCTCGAAGCTCCACTCGACGGCGCGCGCGCTCTCGTCGCCGCTTCCTGGCCTGCGACCGAGATCAGAAGCTGCTCCGAGGCGGCGAGGCGCTCGCCGCCCGGCGCGGTCATGTCGAGCCAAACTCGCATGCGCTTGTCGTCGTGCTCGAGCAACTGACAGGAGACGGCGAGCGCGTCGCCCTCCCTCGCTTCCTTGAAATAGTGCAGCATCATCTGGAGGGTGAACAAGCTTTGCCCGGTCCGCTTGCGCGCGGCTGCGTCGAGGCCGACCCGGTCCATCAGCGCGTCGACCGAGCGGCTGAACACGATCGCGTAGGCTGCATCGTTCATGTGGCCGTTGTAGTCGACCCAGTCGCTGACCACGGTCGTTTCAAGCACCGGAAGCGTGGAAGCGTGCCGCATGGCGTTCTCCCGTAAAAAAACTTCACAGCCGGCCCGGCGATCTTCACCTTCGGCCAATATTTTTGCGTCAGAGCCATGAGTTCGACAAGGAAATCATCACTCCAGCGACAGGTCCGCCAGGATCGACTTCAGCTTCGCCTTCTCGTCCTCAAGCTGGTTGCAGCCGCCGCATCTCGGGGGGCTGCACGCCGTCATATTTCTTCTTCCATTTTAGATGGGTCGCCCGCCTGATCCCTGCCTTCGGCAGATGTCGGCGACGGGAACCCGATCAGCGCGCCTTGCCGGAGACTGAACGCCTCGGGCGCGTCCGAAGACTTCGATGCTTCGGCGCGGCGCGCTGCGCCCGCTCATAGGTTCATCTGCGTCTGCACGATGAGCGCGACCAGCTTCTCGTCTTCGGTCGCGACGAGCGTTTGCCAGATCTGGGTCTTCTTGCCGCGATGGATCAGCGTCGTGCGGCCGATCACGGTCGAGCCGGCCGGCGCGGGGCCGACGAAATTGGTCTTGCTCTCAACCGTCGTTGTGCCCTTGGCCTCGGCAGGCAGGCTGATGAAGGCGGCGGCGGCGCCCAGCGTGTCGGCGAAGCTCATGATCGCCCCGCCATGGGCGATCCCGCCGATCGTGCACAGGTCCGGCCGGATCAGCATCCGCGCGGCGAGCGAATCGGCGTCCGCGCTGATGAACTCGATCCCGAGCAATTGGGCGAATGGCAGCGGATTGGCGTTGATGCGATCGATCAGCGACATGCGCCTCCCCCCGGGCCTATCTGAGCGCTGGCGGTTTGATGCGTCCCGGCATAGCATCGCCACGGAGGCGACGCCATGCGGGGGTTTCTGCATGTGCGCCGATGACGCGGGAGAGCGGGGGCGTCAGATAGGCGAAGAGGAAAGCCCATGGTTCGCAGTCGAGTTCTTCTGAGCGCAGTCATTGCACTGCTCGGGGTCGGTCTCGCCGGTTGTGACGAGACCGGCGTTTACTCAAGTTCTGGTTTTGTCGCGCCGGTTTACGCCGGCGGCTATTACGGAGCGCCGTACTACGGGGCGCCTTTTATGGCGGTGGCGGTTACTATGGCGGCGGGTACGGCTACGGTGGCGGCGTCTACCGGCGCGCCGGATATTACCACGGCGGCTATCGCGGTTATCACGGAGGCTACCACGGCGGCGGTTATCGCGGAGGCTACCACGGCGGCGGTTATCGCGGTGGCTACCATGGCGGCGGCTTTCACGGTGGCGGCAGCCGGCGGCGCTAGAGCGCGTTGCTTCCAGGTGGAGGCGGCCAGGCGGCAACGGCTCGGCCAACGGTTTGGCTCATCCCCGGACTTGATCCGGGGATTGACCCGGCCGTGGCGCTTAAGGTTCGGCGCATCGCTGAATCGCTCGGACCGTCTGAGGACCAATGGCGAACGCCAAAAGAGCGAACATTTTGGCTCCCAAGCGTGGGTAGGGTGCGGTGTCTGTTCTGGGTCCTGGCCGGGCTTGACCCGGCCATCCACGAGAACACCGCAGCCTCCTCGTAAGCGCCTGAACTGACGGAGCTTTAAGCGGGCGATAATTTGTCGCGGGGCTGCGTGGATGGCCGGCACAAGGCCGGCCAGGACGGCTTATCGGATATTCAACCCGGGACCCACCGCTACCGCTATAAGAGCCAACATTTTGTTGCAGAAAATCAGAAAGCGAGGTAAGCTTGCCTCGTGAACAATCCGTCCCTTCGCCATGCCAGATCGTGGGCTAGCCGTTTCGGCGGCTCTTTCGCGAGGGTAAAAGCGAGCGGAATTATTTTTCTCGGTTTTGTCCGCGTAACCCATTGATAAGTCTCGATTCGGACGAGAGAATCCAAGGAAATCCAAGGAAATCCAACCTCTAAAATCTGGGGTTTTCGCAGCAGAACGGCGACGCGCCAAGAAAATCCAAATCGGGGCGGCCGAACCTCGCGGGTCGCGGCGGACGACGAGCCAGGACAACTCCATCCAACAGCAAGGCGGTTTGGGCCGATCGGACAGCGGCAGACGGCGCGAAGAGAGATTTGTCTCCCTTCTTCCTGACAGCCCTGCGGGGCGTCAGAGCCCTTCAAACAGCGCGGTCGACAGATAGCGCTCGGCGAACGACGGGATGATGATCACGATCACCTTGCCCGCGTTTTCCGGGCGGCGGCCGATGTCGATCGCCGCGGCGATCGCCGCGCCGGAAGAGATGCCGACCGGAATTCCCTCGATGCGCGCCACCAGCCTGGCGGTGTCGAAAGCCGTCTGGTTGCCGACGACGACGATCTCGTCGATCACGCTGCGATCGAGAATGGCGGGAATGAAGCCCGCGCCGATGCCCTGAATCTTGTGCGGTCCGGGCGCCCCGCCGGAAAGGACTGGCGAATCCTCCGGTTCGACCGCGACCATGCGCACGCTCGGCTTGCGCGCCTTCAAAACCTCGCCAACCCCAGTGATCGTCCCGCCGGTGCCGACGCCAGAGACGACAATGTCGACCTCGCCGTTCGTATCGTTCCAGATCTCCTCCGCGGTGGTGCGGCGGTGGATTTCCGGATTGGCGGGGTTTTCGAATTGCTGCGGCATGACCGCGCCGGGCGTCGCTTCGATGATCTCTTGCGCCTTGGCGATCGAGCCCTTCATGCCCTGAGCGGCGGGAGTGAGAACCAATTCGGCCCCGAGCAGCGCCAGCATCTTACGGCGCTCGACCGACATGGATTCCGGCATCACCAGAATCAGCCTATAGCCGCGCGCCGCCGCGACGAAGGCGAGCGCAATGCCGGTGTTGCCGGAGGTCGGCTCGACCAGAACGCCGCGCCCGGGCGAGATTTTGCCCTGCGCCTCAAGCGCGTCGATCATCGAAACGCCGATGCGGTCCTTGACGCTGGAGATCGGATTGAAGAATTCGAGCTTGGCGAGAAGACGTGCGACGACGCCTTTCTCCTTGCCGATCCGGTCGATGCTAACGAGCGGGGTATCGCCGATCGTATCGGTGATCGACGCGTAAACCCTGCCCCGGCCGGGTGTTCGCCGCGCAGCGCTTACATCCGTCATTGGTCGCCACTCCAAAATGTCCGTCGGACCGCGTCCCTGGGCGCGATCCGACGGTAACATTTTATGCGACACAAAACTATAGAACGCCGCAAATAGCAGTATCAGATAGCGAAATCGCCGCTGACCTTCTCGTCGTCGAGCACATGCGTCTTCTCGGCCGTCTCGCACATCTGTTCGATCGTGATCGAATCGAGATTGGCGAGAAAGGTTTCGCCAGCCCTCCGTACCGCCGGATCGATCACCCGCTCGAGCAGCACCGAGTTCGCGCCGAGATCTTCTGGATCGGCGGTGCTGAGCGACATCGCGGTGCGCACGATCTCGCCTACAGCGATGCGCCGGCGCTCGCGCGCCAGTTCGTAGCCGCCGCGCGGCCCGCGCACGCCCTTTAGGATCTTGGCGTGGACCAGGCCCTGGAGCAACGTCTCCAGGTGACGGGGGGGCAGTTTGTGACGGCCGGCCAAAGCTTTAGCCGCAACCGGCGCCGAGCGCGAATGCAACGCGACATCGACCACGGCGGCGATAGCAAGAACGCTCCGTCGCGACAATAAGTTCATTTCCTACCTCCTACTATGAACGCCCAGTGGAACCGAATCCATTTGAGCCACGGACGCTCGAAGTGAGACGCTCGCTCGAAATCAGAGCTGCACGTTCCACAGAGCAAACGACGAGTTGCGCTATTCGCGCGCCACGCCGAACGACAAAGGCCTTGTCCCCAAAATTGACGAGTATGACCCCAATTTCGCCGCGATAATCCGCGTCGATTGTCCCCGGACTGTTGAGGACCGTCACCCCGTCTTTCAAAGCCAACCCTGATCGGGGCCGGATCTGCGCCTCAAATCCCTTTGGCAACTCGAGGGCCATCCCAGTCGCGATCAACGCTCGCGACCCAGGGGCCAGGACAACCTCTTCATCCGCCGGAAGAGCCGCCACGAGATCCATCCCGGACGCATCCTCACTCGCATACGCCGGCAATTGCAACCCCTCACCATGTGGTAATCTATGGTAACCAATCGTGATCATTGGCGCTGCGCCAACTCAACGATTAGCCGTTGTATAATCCCGCTTGCGACCTCGGCTTTTGTCATCGGCGGCCAGGGCTCGACGCCGTTCGCATCGATTACCTGGACCTGATTGGTTTCGCCGCCAAATGTCGATGTGCCTTCCGCGACACTATTGGCGACGATGAGATCACAGCCTTTGCGTTGTAATTTGGCGACCGCGCTCGCCGTAATATTCTCGGTCTCGGCTGCGAAGCCAATTACAAACGCTGGCCGCATTGTGGTTTTCTTTGCGACTTCGGCAAGTATATCGGGGTTCTCAACGAGGCGAAGCGTCGGAGACTTTTTGGCGTCCTTTTTGATCTTTTGACGGGCGACGTTTTCCGCCCGCCAATCAGCGACCGCCGCCGCCGCAATGAACGCGTCGGCGGGCAGCGCGGCCTCGACCGCTTCCCGCATTTCGCGCGCCGAACCAACGTGAATGACTTCGGCGCCGGCTGGATCGGAAAGTTCCACGGGGCCGGTAACAAGCGTTACCCTTGCACCAGCGCCGATCGCGGCTTGCGCAATTGCATGCCCCTGACGTCCCGAAGACCGGTTCCCAAGGAACCGTACCGGGTCGATCGGCTCATAGGTCGGGCCGGAAGTGACGATAACATGCCGTCCGTCGAGCGGACCCGAATCACGCGTGGGAGCTTGAAGCGGATGATTCGGCGCCGCTTCGGCAGCCAACGCCTGCTCGATCGCCTCGACGATCGCCGGCGGCTCGGCCATGCGGCCAGGGCCAAATTCGCCGCACGCCATCGGTCCGGATTCGGGGCCAACGAACAGAATTCCGTCGTTTTTCAGACGATCGAGATTGCGGCGGGTCGCCGGATGCAGCCACATCCTGACGTTCATCGCCGGGGCGGCGAGCACACGTTTGTCGGTCGCCAGCAACAATGTGGTCGCCATATCGTCGGCAACACCGGCGGCCATGCGGGCCAGAATATTTGCGCTTGCCGGCGCAATCACGATGACGTCGGAGGCGCGCGACAATTCGATATGTCCGATCGCCGCTTCGTCTGTCAGGCTGAATAGATCGTCGCGGACGGCCTGCCCGCTCAGAGTCGCCGCCGATAAAGGGGAAATGAATTGGCGCGCGGCCGCAGTCATGACGACCTGGACGGTCGCGCCGCGGTCCCTAAGCCTGCGGATCAACTCCAGCGACTTGTAGGCCGCGATTCCTCCGCTTATGATCAGGAGAATACGTGCGCGGGATAGCGGTATGACGGTCATGTGCGATGGCCTAGCGCGGTCCGCCGCAGCGCGCGTCAGCTCCTGACGTAGCGCAGATCGTGTAGACGGCGCGTGAAACGTGCATTTGCGCTTTCATTCGCTCCCTGCCCCGGACCGGCGTTGCGTTAGCCTGCTTGCTAATGCCACTAACGATATCAGAGGAATGCCACGAACGTTAATGAAATCGCAACTATCACAATTGTGGTATTGGCGGCGCCTGGATGTAGGGACTGGTTCAGGGAGTGCCCGCCTCGCCGGGCGCTCGAAGCCCCCTCGACGCAGTTGGCGATCTACCTCTATGGGAAACCGCAAAACAAGTCTCCGGCGGCGATCGCGCCGTCGGCCTACATGAGCCATCGATACGCCGCCATGGATAGGAACGCCAGTAAAAATCCAGTCAAAACAAAGGCAAACCCCAACCTGAGCGTGAGTTCGGGGAAAATTTTTGCAATTTCCTTTTCGCTGTCGGTCTCGAGTCTCGTTTCGAGTTGATCAGCAATCTGCTCCAGGCGTCCCGGAGCGTCGGCAAGGAACGCGGCGATAGATGAAAGAATCCGACCGGCGTCTTCGATCCGCCCGATCGGGCCGAGGTTTTCCGCGATCCAGGAGCCCACCACGGGTTCTGCGGTCGACCACATGTTGAGCTGAGGGTCGAGCTTGCGCGCCACCCCTTCGACGACGACCATGGTCTTCTGCAGCATCACCAGCTCGATCCTGGTGGTCATTTCGAACAAGGAGGTGATCTCGAACAGGAGCGTCAACAGTTTCGCCATCGAGATCTGATCGGCGGTGCGGGAGTGGATCGGTTCCCCGATGGCGCGCAGCGCCTGGGCGAAATCTTCGACCCGATAGGCATGAGGCACGTAGCCTGCCTCGAAATGGACTTCGGCCACCCGCAGATAGTCTCGACGGATGAACCCATAGAGGATTTCCGCCAGGAACCGGCGCTCCTTGCGCCCGAGCCGGCCCATGATGCCGAAATCGACGGCGACGATGCGGCCCTCCTTGTCGACGAAGAAATTGCCCTGATGCATGTCGGCATGGAAGAACCCGTCGCGCAGCGCGGTGCGCAGAAAGGTCTGAATGAGGCTGCGCGCCAGCGCGCGAGGATCGAATCCGAGCTCGGTCAGACGGTCCGGATCGGCCAACGGGAGACCGTCGATCCATTCCATCGTCATCACCTCGCGGGTGGTGCGATTCCAGTCGACCGCCGGCGCGCGAACGTCCGGGTCATCCTTGGAGTTTTCGACGAATTCCGACGCCGCCGCAGCTTCGAGCCGAAAATCCATCTCCATGCGCACCGAGCGCGCGAGCGTCTCGACGACCTGGGCGAGCCGCAAGCGGCGGAATTCCGGCGCCAGGCCCTCGGCGAACCGCGCGGCGAAGGCCATGTCCGAAAGGTCGCGCGCAAAGCGCCGCTCGGTGCCGGCTCGCAGCACCTTCACCGCCACTGGCCGCAAGCCTTCATCGGTTTTCACCTCGGCGCGATGGACTTGGGCGATTGAAGCGGCCGCCACCGGCTCGCCGAAACTCTCGAATACCGATTCGATCTTCGCGCCGAAGGAGGCCTCGATGATCGCGACCGCCGTGTCCCGACTCATGGGCGCGACGCGGTCCTGCAGCCGCTCAAGCTCCAAGGCGACCTTGCCGCCGACGATGTCGGGCCGCGTCGAAAGGAATTGTCCGAGCTTGACATAGGACGGCCCCAATCGATCGATCGCCCGGGAGAGGCCCGCCAAACCATCGCCGTCGCGTTTTGCAATCAAGTTGGCGAACGCGAGCGGCAGCCTCAGCACCGGAGGCAAGGGGACCGGATCGACGCCGACAAACGCCCCTTCGCGGGCGAACACGAAAGCGGCGCGCGTCAGCCTTAAGACGTGGCCAAGCGACGACAGGATCGCCATGAATTAGAGCTTCCAGCCCGAGTGGATCGCGACGATCCCCCCGCTCAGGCGGGTGAAGTCTACGCGCGCGAACCCGGCCTCGCTGATCATCTCCGCGAATTGCTCCGGGGGCGGAAATTTGCGGATCGATTCGACAAGATAGCGGTAAGCGCCGCCGTCACCGGTCACGACCTTACCAATGGGCGGAATAGCGGCGAACGAATAGGCGTCGTAGATTTGATCGAGCACCGGCAAATCGACGCGAGAGAATTCGAGGCACAAGAAATGCCCGCCGCGCTTCACGACGCGATAGGCTTCCTTAAGGGCGTCTTCGATCCGCGGCACATTGCGGATGCCGAACGCAATCGTGTAGGCGTCGAAGCGCCCATCGGGCAGCGGCAACGCCTCGGCGTTGCCCTCTCTGAACGTCAGTCGCCTGGAGAAAGCGCGCCTCGCCGCGCGCTTTTCCCCCACCCGCAGCATGTCGCCATTGACGTCGACGACTGTCACCTCAGTAAGCAACCCGCCCGCCTTCGCCACTCGGAAGGCGACGTCGCCGGTCCCCCCGGCGACATCGACGTGAGCGAAAGGCCGATTCAGCGAGGGGCGAACCTTGGCGACGAGCGCGTCCTTCCACGCCCGATGCAGGCCAAACGACATCAGGTCGTTCATAAGATCATATCGGCCGGCGACGCTGCGAAACACGTCGTTCACCAGGCTCTGTTTTTCGTCCAGGCGAACGGTGCGTCGGCCAAAATGCGCTTGATCGCCCGGGGCGGGCATCAGGGATTCTCCATGAAACAGGCAAACTTTAGCGCGCGGGGCGCCAAGCGTATATGGGCGGGGTCAGTCGAGGCGCACGGGGATGCCCGCCTCGGCCATTCGGGCCTTCGCCTGGCGAATGGTGAATTCGCCGAAATGGAAGATCGAGGCGGCGAGCACGGCGCTCGCGCGCCCTTGTCGCACGCCTGCGACCATGTGGTCGAGAGTGCCGACGCCGCCAGAGGCAATGACCGGAATGGCGACGGCGTCGGCGACCGCCCGAGTGAGCTCGAGGTCGAAGCCCTGCCTCGATCCGTCGCGATCCATCGACGTCAACAGGATCTCGCCCGCGCCGAGAGCGGCGACTTCGCGCGCGTAAGCGATCGCCTCGATGCCGGTCGCGCGGCGCCCGCCATGGGTGAAGATCTCCCAGCGCGGCGCTTCGTCGGGTGCGGACACCCGCTTGGCGTCGATGGCGACGACGACGCACTGGGCGCCGAACTTCTCGGAAGCCTGGCGCACGATGTCGCGGTCGGCGACGGCGGCTGAATTGATCGAGGCCTTATCGGCGCCGGCGAGCAGAAGCTTGCGAATGTCCTCGGTGGTGCGGACGCCGCCGCCGACCGTCAGCGGCATGAAGCAGACCTCCGCCGTACGTCTGACGACGTCGAAGAGAATGCTGCGGTCCTCATGGCTCGCGGTAATGTCGAGAAAGCACAGTTCGTCCGCGCCCGCCTGGTCGTAGGCGACCGCGCTCTCCACCGGATCGCCGGCGTCGCGCAGATTGACGAAGTTGACGCCTTTGACGACGCGGCCGTCCTTGACGTCGAGACAGGGAATGACCCGCGCCTTCAGAGTCACGGCGCCAACCCTGCCGGCCGTTCCGCTCGCCCGCCCGCCGAGTGAAGGATGGCCAGCGCCGCGTGCGCGTCAATCCGGCCGTCATAGAGCGCGCGGCCGATGATCGCGCCGGCGAGGTGGGCGCAATCGGGCTCGGTCAGCCGCCTGATGTCCTCGATCGAGGCGAGGCCGCCCGAGGCGATCACCGGAATCTCGAGCTTGTCGGCGAGCGCGATCGTGCTTTCGATGTTGAGGCCGGCGAGGGCGCCGTCGCGCGCGATGTCGGTGTAGATGATCGCCGCGACGCCCGCGTCCTGAAATCGCCGGGCGAGATCGAGAGCGGAGATGTCCGAGGTTTTCGCCCAACCTTCGATGGCGACAACGCCCTCGCGCGCGTCAATACCGACAGCGATCCGGCCAGGATAGACTTGCGCAGCCTCGCGCACGAAATCAGGGTCGAGCACCGCCGCAGTGCCGATGATGACCCGGGTCACGCCGCTTTCCAGCCAGCCGCGCACGGTCTTCATGTCACGAATTCCCCCGCCAAGCTGCAGCTTGACCGTGAGCCCGGCGAGAATGTGTCGAACGGCGTCTGCGTTCATCGGCTTGCCAGCGAACGCCCCATCGAGATCGACGACGTGCAGATAGTCGAACCCTTGCGCGATGAACGCTCTCGCCTGAGCGGCGGGATCGGCGTTGAAGGTTGTCGCTCGCGTCATGTCGCCCTGGACGAGGCGAACGCACTGGCCGTCCTTGAGATCGATGGCGGGAAACAGGATCACGGGCGCCACTTGAGAAAATTGGCGATCAGCTTGAGCCCCAGCGTTTGGCTCTTTTCGGGGTGAAACTGGGTGCCTGCGATGTTGTCGCGGGCGATGATCGCCGTCACCGGGCCGCCGTAGTCGGCGGTCGCGACCAGGTCCTCGGAATCATCTGCGTACACTTGATAGGAGTGCACGAAATAGGCGTGCAGCCCGCTCTCGCCTGTGTTCACGCCCTCAAGAAGAGCATGGCTCCGTCGCACATCGAGGGTGTTCCATCCCATATGGGGAATTTTCAACCCCGGATCGCGTGGCTTGATGGCGGCGACGTCGCCCGCAATCCAGTTCAAGCCATGAACCACCTCATGTTCGAGGCCGCGCGTCGCCATGAGTTGCGCGCCAACGCAAATGCCCAGGAAGGGCCGGCCTCGTTGGCGCACCGCCTCCTGCATCGCCTCAACCATGCCCGAAACGCCGTCGAGCCCACGGCGGCAATCGGCGAATGCGCCGACGCCGGGCAAAACGATGTGATCGGCGGCGAGCACATCCTCGGGCCGCGCGGTGACCTTCACCTCGCGGCTCAAGCCGGCCTCGCGCGCGGCGCGCTCGAAGGCCTTCTGCGCCGAATGCAGATTGCCGGAGCCGTAGTCGATGATGGCGACGCTCATGGCATTGCTTAAAGCGTGCCTTTGGTCGACGGCACGCGCTCGGCCTGACGAGAATCGACCGCAATCGCCCCGCGAAGGGCCCGAGCAACCGCCTTGAAGCACGATTCGGCGATGTGATGGCTGTTCGAGCCGTAAAGCGTCTCGACGTGCAGCGTGAGCCCGGCGTTGCCGGCGAAAGCCTGGAAGAACTCGCGCACGAGGTCAGTGTCAAAAGCGCCGATCTTCTCGGTCGGGAACTCGGTCCGGAAGACGAGGAACGGCCGGCCCGACACGTCGAGCGCGACCCGGGTCAGGGTCTCGTCCATCGGCAACAGGCAGTCGGCGTAGCGGGTCAATCCCCGCTTGTCGCCGAGCGCCTTCATGAGCGCCTGGCCGAGCGCAATGCCCACGTCCTCGACCGTATGATGATCGTCGATGTGGCGATCGCCCTCCGCCCGAATTTTGATGTCGACAAGGGAATGACGCGCCAGTTGATCGAGCATATGATCGAAAAAGCCAATGCCGGTTGTAACATCGGCAAGCCCCGACCCATCGAGGTCGAGGCCCACCTCAATGCTCGTCTCCTTGGTCTTGCGTATGATTGCGCCCTTGCGCATGGCGATTTCTTTGCCTCGAGCCGCTTTGGGCGGCGGTGATAGCAAGCCGCGCGCCCCTTGGCCACCGAACGTTCTACAACGTGACCCCGAGCGAGGATTGCGCGGGGTTCGCAATCAGGCGAGTTTCGATTAGTAAGAGCCGAACGCCGTTCAGCGGGATCCCGCCGGACTGCTAAAGGGATATCGGAAAATGAATGTGAGACCGACAAAATTCGGGCTAGGTCAAAGCGTCAAGCGCGTCGAGGATATCCGCCTGATCAGCGGCCGGGGCAACTACGCCTCGGATGCGGTCGATAGGGCCGAACTGAAGGCGGTTTTTCTGCGCAGCCCGTATGGGCACGCGAAGTTCCGCATCGACGACATCGAAGCGGCGCGCGCGGCCCCGGGCGTTCGGGCAGTTTACATCGCCAGCGATTTCGCCGATCTCGGCGGAATGCCCTGCCTTGCTCCGGTCCCCAACGCCGACGGGTCGAAGACACCGCTCAAGCCTTATCCGGTGATGGCGGCGGACGAGACGCAGCACGTCGGCGACATCATTGCGATGGTGGTCGCCGACACGATTCTACAAGCTCGCGACGCGGCCGAACTGATCAGCATGACGTGGGAAGACCTGCCCGCGGTCACCGACATGGAAATGGCTCTTCGGCCTGATGCGCCGCTCGTCTTTGCTGGCGCGCCGGGCAACGTCGCCTATGACACCCATATCGGCGACAAGCGGGAGACGGACAAGGCCTTCGCCGGCGCAGCGCACACGGTTCGCATCAAAATCGTCAACCCACGGGCGGTCGCCAACTATATGGAGCCGCGCTCCGCCGTTGGTGAATATGACGCGCAGTCCGGCCGGTTCCTGCTTAACGCCGGGAGCCAGGGCGTCCACATCCTGCAGGGGCTCATCGCCAAAATCCTCAAGATCGAGACCACAAATTTGCGCGTCGTCACCCAGGACGTGGGCGGCGGCTTCGGCACCAAGAACATGCTCTATCGCGAATATCCGCTCGTTCTCGAGGCGGCGAGGCGACTCGGACGTTCAGTCGGCTGGCTTGCCGACCGCAGCGAGCACTTCGTCGGCGACGCTCAGGGCCGCGACAATGTGACGACGGCGGAGATGGCGCTCGATTCCGAGGGGCGGTTTCTGGCGCTCAGGGTCGACATCCTCGGCAATCTGGGCGGATATCTCTCGATGTTCGCGCCATATATCCCCTGGCTCGGCGCTTCGATGGCGACCGGGTGCTACCATATCGACGCGCTCCACGCGCGCGTTCGCGGGATCTACACCCATACGGTTCCCGTCGACGCCTATCGCGGCGCGGGGCGTCCGGAGGCGGCTTATGTGCTCGAGCGACTGGTCGACGCATGCGCCCACAAGCTCGGCATAGCTCCTGAAGAGTTGCGCGCGCGCAATTTCGTCAAGCCGGACCAGATGCCTTATCACACGCACACCGACCGCGATTACGACGTCGGCGACTTCGAGGGCGCGATGCGCGCCTGCCTGAAGAAGGCCGACTATTCAGGTTTTGCGAAGCGCGCGGGCGAGGCGCGGGCGAGCGGACAAGATCCGCGGATTCGGCATTGCGAGCTACGTCGAATGCACCGCCTGGGGCGAGGGCGAGGAAGGTTCGGTCGGGCTCGATCGGAACGGCGATTTCACCGTGCTGATCGGCACTCAGTCCACCGGGCCAAGGCCACGAGACCGCCTACGCGCAGATCGTCGCCCAGTATCTCGACGTGCCGATCGAGCGCATCAAGGTCGTGCAGGGCGACACCGACCGGATTCCGACCGGC
Source organism: uncultured Alphaproteobacteria bacterium (assembly GCA_963802615.1). Taxonomy (GTDB): domain Bacteria; phylum Pseudomonadota; class Alphaproteobacteria; order Rhizobiales; family Beijerinckiaceae; genus Roseiarcus. The sequence continues at coordinate 7,006 of CAWDKC010000009.1, read as the reverse complement.
AACGGGACCGGCGGGTCGCGATCGATCCCGATCGGAGCGGTGATGGTTTCCCGCGCCTCGGAGACTTTGGCGGGTTCGCTGAAGGAGTTGGCGGCCGACAAGCTGGAGGCCGCGGTCGCCGACCTGGAGATCGCCGACGGCAAGGTGCGCATTGCGGGAACCGACCGCGCGATCTCTTATTCTGAGATCGCGGCGCTTCCGGGCGCTGCAGCGAAATTGATCGCGACCGAGTCGTTCGTGCCGCCAAGCGCGACCTATCCGAACGGCACCCATGCCTGCGAGGTCGAGATCGATCCGGACACGGGCGAAACCACGATCGTTCGCTACTCGGTTGTCGACGACTTCGGGTTCACATTGAACCCTCTGCTCCTGGCCGGACAGGTCCACGGCGGCATTGCCCAAGGCGCCGGCCAGGCGCTGATGGAGCGCGCGGTGTTCGACGACGACGGGCAATTGCTGACCGCGAGCTTCCTCGATTATTGCATGCCGCGCGCCGATAACCTGCCGCAATTCGATTTCGAGACCCGCAACGTGCCGTCGACCACAAATCCGATGGGTCTCAAGGGCGCTGGCGAAGCCGGCTCAATCGGGTCCACTCCGGCGGTGATGAACGCAGTCGCAGACGCTTTATGGCGGGCCTATCGCATTGAGCAGATCGACATGCCGGCGACCCCGTTCGCCGTGCACACTGCGATCAGGAGGTCGCGCGCTCACGAATGAGACAATGACCGCGCTGGCGCAGATTGAGCGCTTCAGGCCGATCGTCGACGGGGGATCTCCGATCGGCATCAACATCGCATGATCCAAGCGCGCCAAACACCGCTTGACGCCGCCCGCGCCGATCCAACGCGTTTTTGGCTGCGATCGTCGCGCGCAAGGCCTTGTCATTCCTCGTCATCGCGCCGGCAGCGAAGACCGCCCCCTTACATGAGAGCGGTCCGCGCCCGGCGTGAAGCCGCGCCTCCTTTCACATCTTGCGCGCTTCCGGGCTGGTGCTAGACTAGCTCCGCCTGGCGGGCGAACATGGAGGACACTGATGCGCTCCAAGCTTTTGAAAGTCGTGTTGGGCTGCGGACTCGCAGCGGCGCTCGTCGCGCCGGCGGTGGCCTGCGATTTCAACAAAACCTCGGCGCAGAACGATCAGACGATAGCCCAGTCTCAGCAGACGACGCCCGACGCATCTCAAACGGCGCAGGCGCAGCCGGTGGCGGATCCCGGTTCGAACTGACGACATTTATCGTTGGCGTTGAATACGCGCGGCAGCTCGCGCCCGCGGGCAGAGACTTTCTTTGCCCGCCTCAGGCGTCACCCGACCGGCGGCTTGCGCCCAAAATTCGCCGGCCGCTTGTCCAGAAAGGCGCGCACACCTTCGATATAGTCGTCCCCTGCTCCGGCCTCCCGCTGCAGGTCGCGCTCGAGGTCGAGCTGAGCGTCCAAGCTATTGGCAGGCGAAGCTGCGAGCGCGCGTTTCATGAGGCCCAACGCATGCGTTGAGCCGCCGGCCAGGCGCTCGGCGACCGTGTGCGCCTCTCCCATCAGGTCCTCGTCGTCAACCGCGCGGTAGATCATGCCCATCGCTTCAGCGCGCTCCGCGCCGATCGGTTCGGCCAGCATCATCAGCGCCCGGGCGCGCGCTTCGCCGATGAGGCGCGGCAGAACAAATGTGCCCCCGGCGTCTGGAATGAGGCCGATACGGGCGAACGCCTGCAGGAACTGAGCCGATTTCGCCGCCAGCACAATATCGCAGACGAGCGCAATGTTGGCGCCTGCTCCCGCTGCCGGGCCGTTGACCGCGCACACGACCGGCTTTGGCAGATTGCGGATCCCGCGAATGATCGGATTGAGGCCCTTCTCGAGCGCTTCGCCGAGGTCGGGCCGGGTATCGCCGGGCGTGAACGCCCGGTTGGCGAGGTCGGCGCCGGCGCAGAAGCCTCGCCCCGCGCCGGTAATCAGAACCGCGCGACAGTCGGGCTCGGCGGCCGCGCGCTTAAGGGCGGCGGACAGGCCTTCTATGAGGGCGGCATTGAGCGCATTCAACCGCTCGGGCCGGTTCAGGGTCAGCGTCATGACGCCGCCGTCGAGCCTCTCCAGGAGAACCGGTTGCGACGAAACCTGGGCCTCTGCCGTCATGGGCGTTCTCCCTCAAATCGCTTGTCGCCGCGGTGCGGCGCGAGCGTCTATACTAGACGCCAGTGAACGGAGGCGACAATGGCGGAAAGGGACTTGAGGCCGAACCTGCGAACGGTGCGGTCATGACCGAGGAAGCCTTCATCTGCGACTATGTGCGCACGCCGATCGGCCGCTACGGCGGCGCGCTCGCCAGCCTGCGCGCAGACGATCTGGCGGCGCTGCCGATCCGCGAGCTGATGCGCCGCCATCCGGACCTCGGCGACACGATCGACGAGGTCTATCTCGGCTCAACCAACCAGGCCGGCGAGGACAACCGCAACCTCGCGCGCATGGCGCTTCTGCTCGCTGGCCTGCCGGTGACGATTCCCGGCGCGACCGTGAACCGGCTGTGCGCCTCGGGAATGGAGGCGGTCGCCGCGGCGGCGCGGGCAATCAAGGCAAGCGAGATCGAGCTCGCAATCGCCGGCGGGGCCGAATCGATGACCCGCGCGCCCTTCGTGATGGGCAAGGCCCAAGCGGCGTTTCAGCGATCGGCTGAAGTTTTCGACACAACCATTGGCTGGCGTTTCGTCAATCCGATGATGAAAAGGCTTTATGGCGTCGATTCGATGCCGGAGACGGCTGAGAACGTCGCCGACGAGCACCAGGTTTCCCGCGCCGACCAGGACGGGTTCGCGCTGCGCTCGCAAAAGCGCGCCGCAGCGGCCCAGGCGAACGGGACGTTCGAAGAGGAAATCGTCGCGGTCGAGATCAAGGACCGCAAAGGAAACATGACCCGGGTCGTGAGTGACGAGCATCCGCGCTCCGACACGACGCTCGAGGCGCTGGCTAGGCTCGGCGGCATCGTGCGCCCGGACGGCAGCGTGACCGCGGGCAACGCCTCCGGCGTCAACGACGGCGCCGCGGCGCTCATCGTCGCCTCGGCCAAAGCGGCGGAAGCGCATCGGCTCGAGCCGATCGCCCGTATCCTCGGCTACGCGACCGCCGGCGTCGCGCCCCGCGTGATGGGCGTGGGCCCGATTCCGGCGGTCGGCAAACTGACCGAGCGGCTGAAGCTCAAGCCTTCCAGCTTCGACGTTATCGAGCTCAACGAGGCGTTCGCCTCGCAGGCGCTCGCCTGCCTGCGCGGGCTTGGGCTCGACGATGACTCGGACCATGTCAATCCGAACGGCGGGGCGATTGCGCTCGGCCATCCGCTCGGCATGTCGGGCGCGCGGCTCGCCGGCGCCGCGGCGCTCGAGCTCAAACGGCGCGGTGGCCGCTACGGCCTCGCCACCATGTGCGTCGGCGTCGGCCAGGGCGCCGCGCTGGCGCTCGAACGCGTCTGACGCCTTGCGAGGCAGGACCGGCCTCGCGCCTCGTAAATTCGCCGGCGCGATCCGATATGAACAGCGCAGGCTCAACGGCTCAAGAGAAGAGCCGGGAGAAAAGGGAGGATGGTCGATGGCCGCGCCAACTCATGTCGCGTTGCGCAAAGTGACGCTGAACGCCGCGCGCTCGAAGGAATTCCCGGAAGGCTCGATCCGCCACGGCTATGATTTCGTCGCTCCTCTGACCGGCGACGGCCATATCGCTCTCGAAGCCTGGAAACAGCACCGTGGCGAATGTTTCGCCCACCGTTTCTGGGGCAACGAGCCCGCGCTGCGCGGCCTTCTTGTTCATCATGCCGGCGGCCGGGGCGGTTCGACCTGGGCCTTCGAGTGGAAGGGGGGACGGAGGGACGATGCGGAGGAGGAAGGTTTCCGCTTCGGCGATCACGCCTTCAGGGTCGGCGAGTACGTATCGGTGCGCGAGGAAGAGGGCGAGCTTCTGACCTTCCGGGTGGTCAGCGTCGGCAACCCTTGAAGGTCGGAATGACAACGCCCTATCGCCCCGGCGTCGCCCTCGCCTGTTAGCCAGTGCCCGTCCAAACGATTGTTTTATTTTAGGAATGGCCGCGCGCGTGGAGGCCGCGGAAGAGGGATTGGCGCGGCGCGCTGGCGCCAATGCGCAAACCACAACGGCTTGGCCAAACTAGGTCTGTATATTCCTTGATTTTCTCGAAAGGCTCAGTCGAGAAGCGCTCACGCTTGCCTTTCATTTCCTTCATGAACTCAAATTTGGATTTGTCGGCCTTGCCGATCTTTACGAGGAATTCGGCGGCTCTGACGAAGCTCTGCTGAAAGAATGGATGCGTATCGAAGAGGGTGACGTGAGCAACATGGTCCATAATTATGGCCATCTTTGCCCAATACGTAATTACCATTTTCGTCCCGGAGCCAAGGTTGTTTCGGCTCGCATAATTTCCAGATATCGAGCTGTTTTCGATTGCGATATTTCATCACAAATTCATCGAAGGGATGGCCGCAGAACTTTCGCGAGTTTATTTTGCGTCGTTTCGAGCGGGCGGGGTCGTATTTTTCTTCTTTGAAAATCTCCCATGCTTTCTCAAAATCGTAGATGACGAAGAATGTGGGTCACGTCGTAAGAAAACGAGTGCATGACAAAAATTGCGTCGGGACCGAATTTCTCAGGCAGGGTGACAAGCCATTCAAGTGTGGCTCGCGGATCGAGCGGCCTCTTATCGTTATCCGTGCTATCGGGATGTCCTAGCGCTACTTTGGCGGATTTATTCGAGCGACCGACGGAGCGTTCGGCTGCAGTGGGGACATGGATAAGGAGGCGGGCGAGCGAGGGTGGCGAGCACGGCGCGCCGGATCGCGGGCAGCGTCGGCTTGAGTGGCCCGTGGCGGATTCTTTTTTCCCCCGCTCGCTTCAGCGAGGCGGCGGCTTTCCGCAGGTAGGCGTAGGCGATCATCGTCATGAGCGCGTGGCGGTGCAGGCCGCGCCAGGATCGGCCTTCGAAGTGGTCGAGGCCGAGTTCTTGCTTGAGTTGCTGGTGGGCTTGCTCGCAGACCCATCGCGCCTTGATCGCGCCAGCGAGCGTCTTGAGGCTGGCGTCTTGAGGCAGGTTGGAAAGATAGGATTTGCGCTCGCCCGAGGCGCGCCGCTGGCCGACCAGCCAGGCCTCCTCGCCCGGCATGTGCTGCATGCCCTTGTCATGGATGCGTTGGGGCGGACCATCGGCGATCCGCACGCGCACGGCGGCGACGGAGGCCGCCAAGGGTCCTTTGGTTTCTTTACGCCAGCTGACGCCTCGCCACTTCGCGGCGGCGAGACCGTCTTCAGCCGGCGCGGAGAGCTGATCGGGAACATGGCGTTTGCGCGGCCGCCCGCGTCCGGCGATCGGAAACATGAGCCTGACATCGCTCGGATAGACTTTCTGCTGCTTGGGGATTCCGACCGCCCAGTTCAGGCCGCGCGTCGAGGCCTTGGCGGAACGGCGCGGACAGGCCATAGCCTGCATCCGCCGGCGCCGTCGCAAACCGAACGCCAGCGGCCCGGACGCGGTCGATCTCGGCCAGCGCGATCTCCGGCTTCGTCCGCGCCGCCCGCCAGGTCTCGGGCACACGGGCCTTCGCCATCCGGTCGGGGGCGCCGGTCAGCTCTCCGGCAGAAACAGGCGCAGGCCGATCATCGCCGGAACCTCGTCCCGCGCCAGCGTCAGCGACACCAGCGTCTGGCAATTGGCGGTCTTGCCGAGCGCCGAGGCGTATGGCGGCGCGACCCCGACCGAATGCGACCCCTTCTTCGGCAGCGCCGTGTCGTCGACGACAAGGACTGCATTGGCGCCCCCGATCAGCTTGTCCGCCTGGATCGCGAGTTCCTCTTCCAGCGGCGCTTCGCTCCAGACCCGCTCGCAATGAAATGATGCAACTGGTCGTCGTCGCCCGGCGCCCATCGCGACGCCATCGGCTCGACGCTCTTGCGCTCGCCGGCCCAATCAGCCCGGCAACCTAGAGCGGACCCATCCGCCGCCGCGCCTTGCGCCCGAGCCGCCACGAACGGCGCCAGCCACCGACCCAGATCCCCATTCCAATCCGCTATCGTCGGCTCCACACAAATTGCCTAGACGACGATAGGACGAAATCCTTTCCATCTCCTAATCCGCCAAGGTAGTGCTAGATCCGATACATCGTCGAAGGCAGCCTCAGGCCCGTCGACCTACAAATTCAAGTCGGCGCGCAACTGATTGACGCAACGAACGGAGCACAACTCTGGGCCGGCCGATTTGATGGTCAAGCGACGAATTTACTCGAAATGGAAGATCAGATCGCGCGCTCAATCGCGGCCCGGATCGAGCCCGAGCTGGTTCGAGCCGAGATTGCATTAATTCGACGTCGACGGGACGCGAAGCGGACGCCTGGTCGCTCTACCGACAGGGGACCGGCATGATCAGCCTCAAAGGCTGGAGCGAAGAAACGCTTGCGCAGGCGACTACGCTATTACGGCAAGCCATAGCTTTAGATCCTGAGTTCGCCCTCGCGCGATCGCAACTTGCCCTATTCTTATCTTTGGGAGCGATGCAGGGCCTCGTCAATGACGCCGCCGCGGCTGTGACGGAGGCGAGAGCTGAGACCGAACGCGCGGTGGCGAGCAATGCACAGGCTTGGATCGCGCTAGGGACCTCGCTTTGCTTTCTTCAAGACGGGGAGATTTCATCGAAAAACTACGGCATGGCATGCGGCTCAGTCCTCGAGATCATCGGTTGAGCTTCTGGGGAACGTTCTATGCGCTTGCTTTGGCGAAGCATCGTCGGCTGGAGGAGGCTCACGAAGAAGTGCGGGCAGCCTGTCGTCAGGAGATTCCGCAGTTCTATGCGGCGCGTATTGTCCTGGCGTTCACGGCTGCTGCCCTTGTAAGAAGAGCAGAGGCCACCGCAGCGCTGCGCGAGGCGAGGCGTCTACGCCCGCGCCTCTCGCTTGAGGAGATTCGGAGTATCGTGGGCCGCCACGGCGAAAAGCTTCTCGCTGCATTGTGGGCCGAAGTGAGAGAG
>CAWDKC010000008.1:0-86782 GCA_963802615.1 uncultured Alphaproteobacteria bacterium | reverse complement strand
ATTATTACCTACGGCTAAAGTTCAAGGTGACATGCTGCGCACAAGCTGTATACCGAGTTGGAACTGCCCTAACCTTGGCGAGCAGACTGTGACGAGCAAATTGGGGAATTCGAGTTCTGGGATGCAGCGCACCCGCCGCAATATTATGAAGATGGGGGCTTTGCCGTTCCTGCGACGATGGCGTCGGTTCATTCGGCTTCCGCAGGCCAGAGCGGCGTGGTTTGCGCGATCGTAGACAGCGTCAACGACATCTTCGGCACACACTTCCCGTGCCCCAAGACCGGGCCCGTCCGAAGCAACACCGGGAACGGTGGCGGCAATTGTTTCCTGAGGGGAACGAAGGTCCGGACGACCGAGGGCGAGAGGAAGATTGAAGACCTCGCGATCGGCGATTTGCTGCCGACCATGTTTGGCGGTTTGTGTCCGGTGCAGTGGATCGGTCGCTATAGGTTATCAAGAAAAGCGACCCATCGAAGCGATGGGCGGAGGATCGCGCGACCGGTTCGCATCGCCCGCTCGGCTCTCGCCCCCAACGTTCCGCATGCCGATCTCTACGTGACCGCGGCCCATAGCCTGGTGGTAGACGGCGTGCTGGTTCCTGCGGAGCTGCTGATCAACGGAACCACGATTACCCGCTATGAACCCGACGGCGACGAGCTGGAATTTTTCCACATCAAGCTCGAAAGCCATGACGTGGTTTACGCGGAAGGAGCTGCGGCCGAGACGCTGCTCGATGTCAGTGAGTCGTTCTCGAATTTTGCTGACTATCTTCGTCGCTATGGAATGCCCACGCGACAAGAAACTCCCTGCGTCCCGGTCATTCCTATTCATGGCGGCCGTGTCGAGTTGTTGTCCCGAGCCCGCAGCGCGCTCTCGCCTTGGATTGATCTCCGCGGCCGCGCTGACGTCGTTCGCGACCGGTTGGAGGAAGGCGCTTACAGCCTCGTCTGAAGCAGACCGGAAGAAGCGAGCTCTGATCGCTGGGTTTCAAGGGCCGCCTTCGGGCGGCCCTTTCGCTTCGCGCGCCAGCCCGACAATAAGGTCAAGGCGCGAGCGCGCCCTCGCTGGAAGAAAGCGCGAGTTGCCGAGGTGCACGCCAGCCCGACCCGGCGGAGGAGCAATGGCAAGGCGGGTCGGCTGGGGTGCGCGGCCGATTGGGGAAGAGACGATCATGGCGGCGGTGTACGTAGATCTCGGCGGCATTGGCTCGAAATGGCCCACCGCCTGCAAGACGGCCTTGGCCCACCTGAATCAGCTCTTCACGCAGAACTCGATCGGCGTCTCGCTCGCCTCGGCAAAGGTGGACCCAGAATTGCGGTTCGGACCGACCCCTTGATCACAGGACGTTTCACGGCCACACCCGAACCGAGACCACCTCCGGCCAGTCAGGGGGGTGCGCGAGGCCGTGGCCGGCGTGCTGCAGGTCACCGTCGCCCACGAGTTCGTCCACGCGCTGGGCCAGGTCGAGCACAGCGCCTCACACCTGATGTGCAGTCCCATGGTCCCAGTGCCCGGCAACAGCCCCGCCGGTGATTTGCTCCAACCTGCCGCCGATCGCTCTCGCGCCCGATACGATCCAGCTGCTGCAATCACTCTGGCCCTGAGGGGCCCGCGCCGGCGCCATACAAACTCCCGTCACAAGCGCGCGTTCTTCAGGAACCGTCCGCCATTTACTGCAATGGCGGACGCGCTTAGGCTTATGCCGCCGTAACCGCATGCGCTTCCGCCTGAACGAGAATAGGTCATGACTGCTTCGTCCCCTGCCGCTCCTTCGCGCGACCTCTTCAGTCGCGACGACGACAACGGAATCGTCACCCTGACCTTGAACACGCCGAACAACCTCAATGCGCTGAGCCTCGATATGATCGAGGCGCTGATCGCCGAATTCGACGCGATCGCGACTGACGATCAGGCTCGCGTCATTGTGCTCACCGGTGACGGACCGGCGCTCAGCGCCGGCCATGACCTTAAGGAGATGCAGGCGCACCGCAACGACTGCGACAGAGGCCGCAGCTACTATGTGCAGCTGTTCGCGCGGTGTTCCGCCCTCATGCAGGCCATCGTCGCGCTGCCGAAGCCGGTCATCGCCGCGATCGAGGGGGTCGCCACCGCGGCTGGCTGCCAGCTCGTCGCCGCCTGCGATCTTGCGATCGCGGGAGAGCGCGCTCGCTTCGGTCTGTCGGGGGTGAATTTCGGCCTGTTCTGCACGACCCCGCTGGTGGCGGTCGGCCGCGCCATTTCCCGCAAGCGGGCGATGGAGATGGCGATGACCGGCCGGCTTTACAGCGCGGCGGAAGCCGAGCATTTCGGTCTCGTCAACCGCGTGGTTCCTGAGGGCAGCGCGCTCGAGGAAGCCCAGGCGCTGGCCAAAACCATCGCGCAGCAATCCGGCCCGACGCTGGCGATCGGCAAGCGCGCTTTCTACGACCAGATTGAGCGGCCGCTTGACGAGGCCTATTCCGTGGCCTCCGTGGCGATGATCGACAATCTCGCCGAACCCGATTGCGTCGAGGGCATGAGCGCTTTCCTCGAAAAGCGCCGCCCGACCTGGGGAAGAGACGCCGGCGATCTGCAGCAGAAGAGCGCAAGGCGTGACGCCGTTCAAAACCATCCGCGCCCGGGCCGAGACGCGTAAAGGCGTCGCCGTCGCCCGGATTCACGGACGAATGTCGAGCCTTCACTTATAGTTTTTCTCGATCCATTCCGGATAGCGATACTTCAACATGGTCGCGAGCCACATCCCCTGAGCGGTCGAGTGGGCCACGGGGCGCCCAGCGGAAAGTGTATAGCTGAACATGTGCGGACCCCAGCCGTGCCAGGAGTAAAGCCACCCTCCATCGCTCTGCTGTGCAGCAAGAGCACGCTCGACCCAGCGTGGGTTCACGAGATCGGCCCGGCCGGCGGCCAACAGGAAGGCGATCCGTTGTAGATACAAGTCGCTCACCCGGAAATCGAGCGCGGCCTCCGCGGCGATGCGCCTCTCCAACCGATCCATCACGCTTCTCAACTCGGCCGTGTCGCCGTTGAATTTTCGATAAAGCTCAAGCGCGAAGAGCTGATGGGTGGCGTCGTACATCCTGAACTTGTCCGGAGTGAACATGTCCGCCAGCTCGCTCGCAGACAAAGGAAACGCCGCAGGGGAGAGGGCGTGCAGAAACCAGCGCTGGTATTCCTCCAGTTCCGCGGTGTTCACCGGGGGACCCGCGATGGCCGGGTCAATCAACTTCCCCATCAAGCCGACGTCGCTCCGCCGGTATGCCGCGACGATCTTCGAGCTGAGCTGCTGCAGCCGCGCGTCGCCGGAGATCGCGGCCGTGTCGACCAGCATATGAACGAGGGCCAGGTTGGAAGCGAACTCGGCGCCCAAGTCGGTCGTCATCAGCTCGCCGGAGGCGCCGAAGGAGAACTGTCCAAGTGTCCAGTCCGTGCTCGCCGCCACCGCGTGATCTAAGCTCTTCACGAAGCTGATCCGCGAGGGCCGCGACAACGCAAAGTTGTTATTGAGAACCGAAAGTCCGAGCGCGAGCGCGACACAAGACCAGCACGACCAACACGAGCCACAAGAGCCAGCGAAACGATCCAGCCAGACGTTCCACTTTGTTCTTCCCCACCCAATCGCCCCCACAGAACTCAGCCTCAGCAACCAGTCCGGCTTCAGAGGCGTCCGCCAATTCGACGGCGCCATTTCCTTTGGTTTATCGGATAGGATAGCACTTTTGGGGGCGGCATCTCCGCCTCGGATGGCGAGCGCCATAGAACCGCGCCGACCCCTCGAGGCGAAGACTGGCGCGACTTTCGTAACGGAGTCCCCAGCGCCTTGACTTCGTTTCAGACCATCCGCGCCCGGGCCGAGACGCGTAAAGGCGGCGCTGAGGCGCTCGCCTGCCTCATTGCCGCCGAAGCCCGACCCGAAGGCGCTCTCGAAGCTGCGCGACGATCGCGTGCTCGCCGAGATGACCAGGCGCGTGTTCTCGGCCGGCTTCGCCTGGAGTGTGATCGAAGCGAAGTGGCCCGGCTTCGAGGCGGCGTTCCTCGGCTTCGAGCCCTCGCGGCTCGCGTTCGAGCCGGACGAGTTCTGGCACAGACTGACCATGGACGCCCGCATCGTCCGCAACGGCGCGAAGATCATGTCGGTGCGCGACAACGCGCGCTTCGTTCTCGATGTGGCGAAGGAGCACGGCTCGTTCGGCGCGTTCCTCGCCGGTTGGCCGCCTTCCGACGAGGTCGGGCTGCTCGAGCTTCTTGTCCAAGCGCGGCGGCCGTCTCGGCGGCAATAGCGGACAGATGCTGCTGCAGGTTCCTCGGCTACGACGCCTTCGTGGCGACGAAAGACGTGGCCGCCTGCCTGCGCGACGCCGGCCTCGATATCGCGGCGGCGCCGACGTCGAAGCGCGACCTCGCCAAGATCCAGGAGCAGTTCAACGCCTGGGCGAAAGAAACCGGCCTGCCCTACCGGCATCTCTCGCTCATCTGCGCCATGTCGATCGGCGAGAATTATGAGGGCGACAGGTATGGCGGTACCGCGAGAGCGACACGGGGCAGTCAAGGCAAGTCTGCATCTGGCGATCCGCCAACGCGAAGGGCCTACGCCTGAGCACGTCCGTTTCGACGGATCTTGGAGACTGGGGCCTCGCCGACCGTATCCGCCCTGCATACAGCACGTCAGGCGCCACTTCGCCCAAGCGCTCTCAGCGTCGTCATCTGAAGCCTCCCTCACCGCCCGCCCTGCCCCGCCAGCAGCGCCTTGAGCGCGTCCAGCGTGTCGGCCTCGGCGATCGGCTTGTCGCGGCGCCAGCGCAGCATGCGGGGAAAGCGGACGGCGACGCCGCTCTTGTGGCGCTTGCTCGGCGCGATGCCCTCGAAGCCAAGCTCGAACACCTGCGTCGGGGTAAGCCTGCGCACCGGACCGAAGGTCTCGACCGTGGTGCGGCGGACGATCGCGTCCATCTCGCGAATTTCCGCGTCCGACAGCCCCGAATAGGCCTTGGCGAACGGCACCAGCTCGCGGGTCTCCGGCCTCTTCGCCCGCGCTCCAGACGGCGAAAGTGTAATCGGTGTAGACGCCCGAGCGGCGGCCGTGGCCGCGCTCGGCGTAGATCACGACCGCGTCGACGCTCATCGGGTCGAGCTTCCATTTCCACCACACGTCCGTGCGGTCGTCGCCCTTGCGCCGGCCGATGCCATAGGCGCCGTCGCGCGCCTTCAGCATCAACCCCTCGCGCGTGAGCGCGCGCGCCTGCTCGCGCTTCTCCGCAAGCTCCTCCCATGTGTCGGCGGAAACGGTCGGGCTGATGCGGATCGGCAGGCGCTCGCCGCGCGTCTTCGCCTCCGCGAACAGGCGATCGACGAGCTCCTCGAGCAGAGCGCGCCGCACATGCTGCGGCTCGGTTCGAAGATCGCGGCCCTCGCTCTCGAGCAGATCGTAGGCGATGAAGGCGACCGGCAATTCGCGCATCGTCTTTTCGCTCACGATCTTGCGGCCAAGTCGCTGCTGCAGGCTCGCGAAGATCGCGAGGCCATCGAGCGAATCCGGCGCGAACTCGTGTTCGGGCGGGATGAGCACGACCAGCTCGCCGTCGATCGCCGCGCCCGAAGGCAGCGCGCGCGCCAGCGGCTCGAGATCGGGATAGGCGTCGGAAATCAGCTCCTCGCCGCGCGACCACAGGCGCCAGTTCTCGCCGCGCTTCAGGAGCTGCGCGCGGATGCCGTCGTACTTCCATTCGATGATCCAGTTCGACGGCGGTCCGAGCGCTGGCGAGCATCTCGGCGACCGGCCGGCTCCACGATTGCGCGAGATAGAACGGATAGGGCTTGCCCGCGTCGAGCGCTTGCGCCTCAGCGTGCAAAACCTCGCCGATCAGAGCCTCGAAGTCCGCGGCCGTCGGGATGCGCCGCGCCTGCGAATAGCCGATCAGCCGTTGCGCCATGCGGCCCTCGTCGACGCTCGCGACTTCGGCCAGCGCCTTCACGACCTGCAGCCGCGACACGCCGACGCGCAATTCTCCGGTGATCAGCTTGAAGAAGGCGAGACGCTCGTCGGTCGGCAACTCGCCGACCCATTGCCTGAGCCTTGCGTAGCGCTCGTCCTCGGGGAGCGAGGGAAGCGGCAGCAGCCGCTCGCGCATCCAGACGTCGAGCGAAACCTCGTCGCCGCCCTTGGCCTCCGGCAGAAGCAGCGACAGCATCTCGGCCAAGTCGCCGACCGCGCCATAGCTCTCAGCGCATAGCCAGTCCGGGTAGCCCGAGCCTTCGACCGCGAGGCGCCAGAGAAGGCGGGACGGCGCGGTCTGGCGCGGCTTGCCCCCGCTCAGGAAATAGACCGTCCAGGCCGCGCTCGCCCATTGCGTAGGCTCGGCCTTGGCGGCGGCGAAAAACTCGACCATCGCCGCCTGCTTGGCGCGGGTCGAGGTGCCGGAATCGAGTTTTCGGTAGAGCGCGGCAAAGGCCTTCACGTTTCGGCCTCCGCCGGCGCGGCGCGCCGTCGTCCACGTCCTCGTCGTCGCCATAAGCCGTTTGCAGCGCTCGCGCCTCGAGACCCTTCTCGCGAAGATATCGCGTCAACGGCTCCGTGTACCCGTGCGTCACGAGAATGCGCTCGGCGCCCGTCGCCTCGATGGCGGCGATGAGGCCCGGCCAGTCGGCGTGGTCGGACAGCGCAAAGCCGCGATCGAGCCCGCGCCGGCGGCGGTTTCCCCGCACCTGCATCCAGCCGCTCGCCAGCGCATCGGAATAGTCGCCGAAGCGCTTGAGCCACGGGCTCGCGGCGGCCGAGGGCGGCGCGACAATGAGGGCGCGGGCGAAGTCGCGCTTGTTCTGCCGAATCTCCGTCGCCAGACGCGTCGGCGGCAGGGCGATTCCGGCCTCGCGATAGAGCGCGTTGATCGCCTCGACCGCGCCGTGACAGACGATCGGGCCAAGCGCCGGATCGACACCCGCGAGCAGCCGCTGCGCCTTGCCGAGCGCATAGGCGAAGAGAATGCTCGCGCGTCCGGCGGCGATGTTCTCGCGCCGCCAGGCGTCGATCGCGGCGAAGATGTCGGCTTGCGGGCGCCAGCGGTAGATCGGCAGGCCGAAGGTCAATTCGGTGATGAAGGCGTGACAGCGCACGGGCTCGAAGGCGGGAGACACGCCGTCGCTCTCGAGCTTGTAGTCGCCCGAAGCGACCCAAATCTCGCCCTTCGAGGCGACGCGAACCTGCGCCGAGCCGAGCACGTGGCCGGCGGGATGAAACGAAAGCTCGACCCCGTTGCGCGTCAGGATTTGCGCCGTACGTCGCCGTCTCGATCGTGACGTCGCCGAGGCGCTTGCGAAGGATGGGAGCCGTGTCGCGATGGCAGACATAAACCTCCGAGCCGAAGCGCGCGTGGTCGGAATGCGCATGGGTGATGATGGCGCGCGGAACCGGCGCGCCAGGGATCGATGTGAAAGTCGCCAGCCGGCGCAATAGAGCCCGCGGTCGGTCGAAACGATGAGGTCCAAGATTGATTTGCGCTCGACGAGGAAAGGCCGCGGATCGCCCAATATGGGGTGCGACTGGGCGAAGTCGAACTGGGCTCGCCCGAGACACGTCCGCCTTAGCCGCGCTGCGTGGTCCGCCTTAGCGACAGGAACCGAGGAGATTGTCCGCGCCGACCGGCCACCACGCGTGCGGCGCCTTGGCATAAGAAGCGAGGATCAGGAATTCATCCTCCCTGTCGACGCGAACCCCGACGACCACGACCGTCAGGTCGCCGGGCTCCTTCGTCTTGCCGCCGAGCTCCTGGGCGGCGAGTCGAAACGGATTGACGTTCGCAAGCTCCGTTCCCGGGATGCGATAAGCCCAGAACATCGTATGGGGGACGACCGGCCCGATCTGCGCCCATCCGCCCATCGGGACCTTCGGCGCAGCGGCCGCGAGCGTGCGGCGGGCGTACGGAACGAGGCAGTCCACGTGGATGTGGAGCTGGTCCTGAGTCCTGACAATTGCGGAGTTCACGAAAAGCGCGATCGCGTCGCGCTCGGGGACGTGTCCGTGCGCATCTTTGAGGAACGTGCGCGCGCGCCACGCGGCGTCGAAATAGTTCGGCGCCGCCGGATGACTGCAGGAACGGGTCCTCGACGCCAGCGATCCGCCGCGTCGGGGCCAGGATCGTGTCATCCGACAGCGGCGGACGCAGGACGATGCTGCCGCGCTCCTCGCCGCCGGCAAGGTCGACCTCGAGGCACGGAAAAGGCGTTCCGGTCAGCTTGTAATTGGCGACGCAGGCGCGCACGACCTGCCACAAAACCATCCGATGCAGCTCCATAGCGTAGGCCGCGAACGCCGCCGACACCGTCAGAACGGCGACCACCGAAAGCATTCGTATTGTCTTCATGCCGCGGGTCACGGCATCGCTCTGCGCATCGCCCTCAGCCTTTTTCATGACTTCCTGCGCGCCTAAGCAAGTTTGCGTTGGCGAGCCAACGCAAACTTGCTTAGATTCCTTTGGTTTCGCAGGATTTTGAGCCGAGAACCGGCATCCACTTTTCGGCGATCCTGCTTAGCACGTCGTCCGCGTGAACTACAATTTCTAAATGAGAGAATTGACATTCAGATCGCGGCGCTTATGCGGGCCGGCCGTTGGAGGCGGCTCGCAGGATTGGCGCCGAGCGCGGCGGTGGTAGAGATACACTCCCGAGTCGGAGCGGGAACGCGCATGGGTAATGACCGCGTGCTGAAAAGGCGCCAACGATCGATGCGAAAGTCACCGTTCTTCATGGCCCTCTGAGGGTTCGGGAAAACCTGTCAAGCCGGATGTCTCCATGGACTTTGTCCGCGTCCAGGGTGGGCAGGCTCGGCTTATAGAGGGGGGAAATGGACGTCGCGGGTCTCATCTTGCCGGTGTTCGCGGTCATCGTCACCGGCTGGGCCGCCGCTCATGTCGGCTATGTATCGCGCGCCCTGTCAGACGGGTTGATCCATTTCGCTTACAACGTCGCGATGCCGGCGCTGCTGGTCGTCACCATCGCGCAGGAGCCGGCGCGCGCTCTCATGGCGTGGCGATTCCTGATCGCCTTTGGCGGCGGTTCGCTGATTTGCTTTGTTTTGGTGTTTCTGGCGGCGCGCATCCTGGGCGGCGGTGGGGTGGCCGGGCCATCGATGCAGGGCTGGGCCGCCTCGATGACCAACACCGGCTTCGTCGCGCTGCCGGTCCTGCAGGCGACCTATGGACCGCGGGCGGTGCTGCCGGCGGCGATCGCGACGGTCTTTGTCGCCGTCGTGATGTTTCCTTGCGCGGTGGTTCTGCAGGAGCTCGATCCAAGCCATACGCGCGGTCTGGGCTTCGAGCCGGCCAAGTTGGCGCGGCGCGTCATCCTCAACCCCATGGTCCTTTCCACCCTCATCGGCGTCGCCTGGTCAGCGCTCGGCGCTCCCATGCCAGGCCCCGTCGGCGCCTATCTGCGCATTCTCGCCGACGCGCTGACGGCCTGCGCCCTGTTTGCGATCGGGCTCGGCCTCTCGATCGACGAACTCTTGGCCAATTTCGGACGTTCGGCCTCGCTGACGATCGTCAAGCTCGTGATCATGCCGCTCATCGTCCTCGGTCTGTCGATCGGACTTCGCCTTGACCCCCTCTACGCCGCTGCAGCCGTCATCTGCGCGGGCGTGCCGACGGCGAAGACGGTCTATATTCTCGCGGGTGAGTATCGCTGCGAGGAAGCCCTTGTCGCCGCGACCGTTTCAATGACGACCTTGTGCTCGATCGCCACGCTCATCGTGTGGATGTACGCTTTGGCGGAGTTCGCTCCCCTTCGCTTTGCCCAATGAGCGCGAGCCGCGAGCGGCGCTCTCACTCCTCCTTGAAGCCGTATTCCGGCACGCCCTGCTCGGCGCCGTAATATTTGTACGGCAGGAATTTGCCGGACATCACGAGCCGGACGCGGTCGCCCTTCGGGTTGGCGAGCCGGTCGAGTCTCGAGATCGAAGTCGATCGCCGACATGATGCCGTCGCCGAATTCCTCCTCGATCAGCGCTTTCAAGGCCGGCCCGTTGACCATCATGAGCTCATAGAAGCGGTAGAGGAGCGGGTCGGTCGGCGGCATGGCCATGCCGCGCATCGGCGACTTCGTTGAGCATCCGCTTTTCGCTCTCGCTGAGCGCGAAGAGTTTGCCAGCTTTTTCGGCCAGGGACTTGGGCAGCTTCATCTGCCCGAGCAGCGCGCCAACGACCAGAACCGGCGACATGCCGCCGATCTCGTCGGTGATGTGTTTCCACGTCCACCCCTTCTCGCGCTTGATGTCGAGGATCTTTTCGGTGAGTTCGGCTCGCTTCATGGGTTGATATCCAGCTTGGAAAACGGGGTCACTTTTGGCCGCTCTCGCCGATGCAAGAGACGATCCAGCCGAAGGCCTTCGGGAACGCTTTGAAACGCTCGGACCGGGCGCTCGAAATTTCTAAAATTCGTCGCGCGGCTCGTCCTGGCCGGGCTTGACCCGGCCATCTACGCGTTTGACGCGTGCAATGGTCCGAGGCGAATTGAGGGGCGCAAATTTGTTCCTCTCAAACTCTACTAGCGGCCGCCCCCCTACTGAAGCGGCGCGGCGTAGATGGCCGGGTCAAGCCCGGCCAGGACGCGAACCGACGGTAGAGGCCTCCCGTTAATCGCTTGGCAACGCTCGCCACGACGCGGATCAACTTTCAAGATGCGCGGAAAGGTGACGCGGCGGGCCTCGCTTGGTAGGGAGCGCCCATGCGAATCTTCATTCGCGGCGCGGTCGCGCTCGTCATCCTGCTTGCCGCCTATTGGGCCTGGGCGCTCGCCGGCGCGGCGCAGCTTGCGTCTGCGGCGTCGCGGGGCGACGCGGATGGCGTGATGGAGCGCGTCGATCTGCAGCCGCTTATCCGCTCTCTGAGCAGCCAGATCGCGCGGGCCTATCTCGACCAGAATCCCGAGCTGCAGAAGCTGTCGCCGCCTCGGATGGGCGTCACTCTCAACGCCTCCGCAGCCGAGATGCTGCTGCGCGCGTTCCTCACGCCCGAGAACATCGCGGCGCTTTTGAACCAGGGACGCGTGGGCGTCCTCAACGCCGGCGGCAAGGATGCCGGCACGATCCGGGGCATGCCCTCGCTCGGCGAAGCGTTCCACGCCCGCCCCTTGGATATTCTGACGCACTCTTACTTCAACGGCCCGCTGAGCTTCCTCGTTGGCCTGGACAGCCCGGATGGGCTTTACCGCCTCCACATGAGACTGTCCGGCGTCACCTGGCGCTTGTCCGGCCGTCGACATTCCCGAGCCGGTCACGGCCCGGCTGGCGAACCTCATCGCGCAGAGGATCGGCGGAGCGGTGAAACTCCCCGGCGGATGAGCTCATCCGGCTCCTGAGCCGGCCGGCCGGCCGCGTCGCCCGAAACAATTTCTTTACATAAAAACAGAATCTCATGCTATCCTTCCTTCTGATTCATCGACGCTGTTCGGCGCCAGGGAAGGGATGAGAAAAAGCGAGCCAAGGAGCGCTTTCGTACAACCGAGTAGGCGAACCAAAGGAAAGAGAAATATTTTTACTCCAAACGGCTGTAACCCATTGAAAAGTCACGATCCGGAAAAATAAACGTTAGTAAACGCTAGCATTTTTACTAGCGTTTACTAGCGTTTAGGCGCTTTTATTGGCGTTTATTTGCGAGGCAATTCGCCTTTAGGTTGTGCTTGCGAGCCCAGTGTCCGTCCTTGCGAGGAGCGAAGCGACGAAGCAATCCAGAGATCATAGGGCGCCGCGCTTCATCCTGGATCGCCGCGTCGGCCTTCGGCCTCCTCGCGATGACGAGTTCCTTCAGGCGCAGCACGCTCATTGATACGCTGTCAGCGCGTCGCCTCCGCGACGTCGACGACCCGGATCTGCGCCCGCTCCCGGCCGCCGAAGCGGTTCACCGCGAGCGTCCCGGCGAGATGCACCGGCGCGCCTTTCAGGCGCGTCAAGGCCTCGCCGAGCTTCTTGCCCGAGGCGCGGAAGGCGATGCCCTCGACCGCCCGCCCGTCGCCCGCGACCGCGCGCAGGCGCAAGTGATGGCCGCCGGCGCCGACGGGCGTCACCTCCGCCAGCCGATGGCGCGGCAGGGCGAACAGAGGCTCCGGCGCGCCCGAGCCATAGGGGCCGGCGGCCTCGAGGCGATGGACCAGCTCCGGCGTCGCCGCGTTCGCCGTCAGCGCCGCGTCGACCTTGAGGCCGGCTTCGGCGCGCGCCTTGGTCACCGCCTGGCCGAGCCGCTCCTCGAGAAAGGCGCGCCAGTCGCCGAGCCGCTCGGTCGCGAGCGTGACGCCGGCCGCCATCGCATGTCCGCCGCCCTTGATCGCGACGCCGGCTTCGATCGCCGCGCGCACCGCCCGGCCGAGATCGACGCCCGCGATCGAGCGGCCGGAGCCGGTCGCATAGCCCCCGGCGAGGCTCAGCGCGAAGGCCGGGCGCTCGAACCTCTCCTTGAGCCGCGCCGCAAGCAGGCCGACGATGCCCGGCGGCCAGGTCGCTCCCGCCACCACGACCGCCGCGCCCCGTTCCTCCAGGCCCAGCGCGAACAAGGCTTCCGCCTCGGCCTCGGCAAGCGCCTCGATCTCGATCTGCTGGCGGACCCGGTTCAGCCGGTCGAGTTCGACCGCGATCGTCCGCGCCTCGATGTCGTCGGTCGTGGTCAGGAGCCGCGCCCCAAGGGCGGCGTCGCCGATCCGTCCGCCCGCGTTGATGCGCGGGCCGATGACAAAGCCCAAATGGTAGGGCCGCGGCGGTCCGTCGGCGCCGGCGATGTCGAACAAAGCCGCAAGCCCGGGACGGCGGCGCTCCCGCATGATCGCGAGGCCCTTGACCACAAAGGCGCGGTTGAGCCCGATCAGCGGCACGACATCGGCGACGGTCGCAAGCGCCACGAGGTCGAGGGAACGCGAGCAGATCCGGGCCTTTGCCGCCGTTCCAGAAGCCTGCCTCGCGCAAAGCGCGACTGAGCCCGACGAGCGCCATGAAGACCACGCCCGCGGCGCAGAGATAGCCGAGCCCGGAAAGGTCGTCCTCGCGGTTGGGGTCGACGAGCGCCGCCGTCTTCGGCAGCGCCTCCGGCGCCTGATGGTGATCGAACACGATCACGTCGAGGCCAAGCTGGCTCGCGACCTCGAACGGCTCGCGGCTGACGGCGCCGCAATCGACGGTCACCACGAGCGTTGCGCCTTGCGACACGAAGCCCTGAATCGCCTCGATATTGGGGCCATAGCCTTCGGTCACCCGGTCGGGGATGTGGACGATCGTCTCCAGTCCGCAGGCGTTCAGATATTCGCTGAGCAGCGCCGCGCTGCACGCGCCGTCGACGTCGTAGTCGCCGAAGATCGCCACACGCTCACGGGCCACGACCGCGCGCTTGAGGCGATCGGTCGCCGCGGCCATATCGCGCAGGCTGAAGGGGTCCGGCATGAGATCGCGGAAGCTTGGAGCCAGATGGCGATCAACCGCTTCCGGCGCGACGCCGCGCCCCGCAAGCACCCGCGCGATCAGTTCGTCATGTCCGCCAATTTGCGCAATGGCGAGCGCGCGCACTTCTCCCGCCGCGTCAAGCCGCGGCCGCCATGGCTGGCCGAGCGCCGAGGTCTCAACGTCGAGGAAGAAATCGGAGGGCGTCACAGCTCCGCCTTGGAATCCGGCAACGCGGCGGCCTGCGAATCACTTGCCGCGGAGCGAATCATGACAGAACGCGTCCTGATCCAGAAGGATTTCGCGCCGGTCCAGAGCACGTCGTCCCCAGTCGGGTATCGCGCCGCGGCTGGAACGCGAAGCGCCTGGACACCCGCTGGCGGAGAATGGCGGCGAGTTGGCGACGCGCAGGCGTCCGTCGCCAAGGAGGCGGGCGCGACGGTGGCGCTCTTCCGCTATGCGGAGGGCAAGGAACAAGGCGCTCGCCTTCCGAACGGCGCTCGTCAGCGACCTCAAGGCGGCGATCGGCGGGGAATGGATGGGGCTCGAAACCGAAGCCCACGGGGTTACAGGCGCGCTCCACAAGCCATATTCGACGGCGCTGGCGCTCAATCAGTCCGGCACGAGAGACACAGCGGACACGGTATACGGACACTCCGATGCGCTCGCCGCGGCGCCCGGGGAATTTGGCAAACCACCAGCCTAAATACTTGCGATTGCGGAATCGACTGCCAGATATGCTAGGGGCCGCTCATTTCTACACACGAACAATTCGAGGGTCGAGTGCGAGAGGATGTCGTTGACAGGACCGAAAACCAGTCGCGGCCGGAGGAGTCGCCGGACGTGTCGGTCATCATTCCGCATTACAACGACCTCGACAACTTGCGCCAATGCATAGCGCTCTTGAAAGCGCAGACACCGCGGCCCGAAAAGTTCGAAGTCGTGGTGGCGGACAACAACTCGCGATGCGGGATCGAGGAGGTTGAGCGCGTTTGCGGCGAGTGGGCGCGTGTCATCCCGGCGCCAATCCAGGGCGCAGGGGCGGCGCGGAATGCGGCGGTGGCCGCGTCGCGGGGAAAGACACTCGCATTCATCGACTCGGATTGCCGACCGGCGCCGGACTGGCTCGAGCAGGGTCTGCGAGCCATGGCGAGCGCACAGATCGTCGGAGGACGCGTCGACGTCGATTATCTGGATCCCCGCAATCCCACTGGGGTCGAGGCCTTCGAGAGGGTTTTTGCGTTCAACTTCAAGCGCTACATCCAAGAAGTGGGTTTCTCAGGAACGGGCAACATGTTCGTGTCACGGGCGATCTTCGATCGTGTCGGGGACTTTCGTGATCTGGTGGCGGAAGACGTCGATTGGGGCCAGCGGGCCGTGGCGGCGGGCTACAAATTCCAATACGCCCCGGACGCTGCGGTTTCTCACCCCGCGCGGCGTGATTGGAACGAGCTCATTCAGAAATCGCGCAAGGCGTCACGGGAGGCGTTTGAGGCTGCGATCGAAAAGCCGCACGGTCGCCTGTGGTGGTTCTTGCGCAGCTTTGCTCTTCTGGCGTCTCCATTCGCCCATTGGGTCAGCATCGTCCGCTCCTCGAAGTTGGACGGTCAGGCTGAGCGGATAAAAGCGATCGGGATCCTCTTCCGCATCCGATTCTGGCGTTTCCTCGAGTGCAATCGCCTGCTTCTGGCTGAACGAGCGCGACATCGCGCTACGACTTGACTCAAATCCAAGCCTGCGTGCGCCGCCGCGAAACGCGCATGCCCGTGAGCTGCCTACTTTACAGCGCGACTAGCCCAAAACCCGGGGTGATCTCGGCATTCTGAGTTCGTTTAGAACGCGAGGCGCCCGCCGACGACTGCAAGCGTGCCGGCCAGGATGGGACGCAGCACCCGGTCGGGGATGCGAGAGGCGAAATGGCTGGAAATCATGATGCCTGGGATCGAGCCCACGAGCAGCGAAACCAGCAGATGGAAATCGACCGATCCGAGCCACCAATGCCCAGCGCCGGCGATCAGCGTCAACGGCACTGCATGCGCGATATCGGAACCGACAATGCGCACGATCGGGGAACTGGGATAGAGTGTCAGCAGAATTGTGGCGCCGATGGCGCCCGCCCCGACGGACGAGATCGTGACCAATACGCCGAGAACCGCGCCGAGCGCGACGGTGAGGCGGCCTATGGTTTGTTCGCTCGCGCCATCCGTGACACGCCCCAGACGAGAGAGCAGCGCCTTGCGAAAAACAAGCGTGAACGCCGTCATGATCAGCGCGATTCCAAGCGTCGTGCTGATGATTCCTCCGCTCGCTTTGGAGGATGACCCCAGATGCGCGAGAAGCAGAAGCGACAATAGGGCTGCAGGCACGCTCCCGTAGGCGAGACGGCGCGTGATCCTCCAATCGACGGAACCGTTATAGGCGTGCACCGCCCCGCCGCTGATTTTGGTGACGCCCGCGTAGAGAAGGTCAGTGCCCACGGCAGTCGCCGGATGAACCCCGAAGGCGAGCACGAGCAGCGGAGTCATGAGGGAGCCGCCGCCAACCCCGGTAATCCCGACCAGCAGCCCGACGGCCAACCCGGAGATCGCGAAGACAGGATCGATGCCATTCAACATTGTCGGCGCCTGTTTGGTGGCCAAAATCCAATGTTGATTGAATTACTAGACTTTTGGATCGACGTCAACCGCAGGTCGTCGCGACAGGCCGTCCTCTGCGCTCTTTGAAGGCGAGATAGGCGCCGCAAGCAACGACCAACGCCGCCCCGACCAGCGTGGCGGGGGCCGGCCACTGTCCAAACACCACGACGCCAGAAATGATCATCCAGATGAGCTGAGTGTAGGTAAACGGCGTCAAAGTTGGCGCCGGAGCGTAGCGATGGGCGACGATCAGCATTCCGTGGCTGGAGGCGCCGAAAACACCCATCACGGCCATGACCACCCAAGTTCCCGCTGATCCAGGCTGCCTCCAAACCCACGGCAATATCGGAGTGAGAAACACGAGGCCGGCGACTTGCGTCCAAGCGAGCGTCGTCTGGGGGGAGTCCGCGCCGGCGAGCTTGCGGGTGGCCAGCACGTATAGCGAATTGCAGATAACGCCCGCGACAGCGAGCAGAACGATCGGTTGGAACGCGCCCGCTCCCGGGCGCGTCGCGATCACCACGCCAAGAAATCCGAGCGCGATCGCGATCATCCGTTCCGCGCTTACTCTTTCGCCCAGCACAGGTCCGGCCAGAAAAGCCACGAAGACCGGCGTGAGAAACGAGATCGTCGCCGTCTCCGACAGCTGGAGCTCGCGGACGGCGAACACGTTCGCGGTCGTCGCACAAAATAGCAGGACGGAGCGCAACAACTGGAGTTGGGGACGCTTCGAACGTAGCATGGCTGGCCGCGACAGAGATCGCGACACAATGAGCGCGATCAGCGACGCTCCGAGGTAGCGCGCCCATACGATCTGCAGAATCGGCAACGAGGCGCTCAGCCATTTGGCGCAGGTGTCCTGCCCGGTGAAGCAAACCATCGTGGCGCACATGAGCCCGATCGCGAGAAACCGCATGCGGCGGTCCTCGTCTTCGGCCGAAGCTGTTCTTGCAACCGTCGAGGACGCCACCTCAGAGCGCTTCGCGTTCGATGCGGATAACCTGAGGCCTCTCGCGGACAAGGCCATCTTCGACAGTCCGCGCGAGCGCCTCCCGGATCGACGATTCCGTTGTTCCGTAAGTCATCAGCACCACCGGCGCGACGCCAGTTAAGGAGGCTTCTTTTGTGGCCCGCTTCTGCATGATCGCCTCGAGCGAAATGAGCTGCTCGCCCATTCGCGCGGCGATCGCGCCCATGGCGCCGGGACGGTCAACGACGGCGAGGCGCACGTAATAACCGCCCTCGTGCCGCTGCATCGGCACGCGGTCCGCCTCAACGAGCGATTCGGCAGGCCTGCCGAAGGGAGCGACGCGAATCCCGCGCGCGATGTCGACAATATCCGCCGCGACGGCCGACGCGGTCGCATCGCCGCCCGCTCCCGGTCCGACCAAGGTCAACTCCCCGATCGCGTCGCCGTCGATCGAAACCGCGTTAAGCACGCCCATGGTCTGGGCGAGCGGCGCGCTCTTGGCGACCATCGTCGGATGCACCCGCTGCTCGACGCCGTGGGCGGTTCGTTCGGCGACGCCCAAAAGCTTGATGCGAAACCCAAGTTCATCCGCGGAGCTCAGATCAGCGAGGGTGATGGTCTCGATTCCTTCGACCGAAACAGCTCCCGCGTCGATCTTGGCGCCGAATGCGAGCGAGGCGAGGATCGCGAGCTTGTGGGCGGTGTCAAAACCGCCGACGTCAAATGTCGGATCCGCCTCCGCATAACCAAGCCGCTGGGCCTCGCTGAGACAGACCTCGAACGGGAGATGCTCGGTCTCCATGCGCGAAAGGATGTAGTTGCAGGTCCCGTTGAGGATGCCGGAAACGCGCTCAATCGCATTGCCAGCGAGACTCTCCCGCAGCGTCTTGATGACGGGTATGCCGCCCCCTACCGCCGCTTCGAAGAACAATTGGGCGCCAAACCGCTCGGCGATCGTGGCGAGCTCAAAACCGTGCGCCGCAAGCATCGCCTTATTCGCCGTGACGACCGAGATCCCACGCGAAAGGGCGGCCTTGACAGCGTCGAGCGCGACCCCTTCGGCTCCGCCGATCAGCTCAACGAAAATGTCGATGTCTGCGGCGCTTGCAAGCTCCGACGCATTGGCGAAGTAAACAGCGCCGCCAAGATCGACCCCCCGGTCGTCCCTGCGTCGCGCGCTGAAGGCGGTGACCGCCAAGCCGCGCCCCAGCCGCTTGGCCAGGCTGGCTTCCTGTCGTTGAAGAAGCCGAACAAGACTTGTCCCGACCACCCCGAGACCGGCGACCCCCAGGCGAAGCGGGTTCGACATCTTCTCCTCGCTCCGCCCCGCGGAGACCTTGATTTCGAGCCAAGTGTCCCGAGTCGCGGCTGGAAATCCAGGGCGAACGAGCGGCTCAACCGTATCGTTCGGCGGCCGATTTCCTCTTCTTCTTTCGCTCCTTGCGCGCGGCGTAGCGCGCATCTCGCTCAAGCTTGCGCTCGTATTCGAGCCGCTCGGCTTCTTCTCGTTCGCGTTGAGCTTCGCCCTCGCGCGCGAGCGCTTCGAGCCTCAGCTGCTCCTGGCGCGCCGCCTCCTCGGCGGCGCGGCGGGCGGCGTCAACGAGCTCTTGTTCCGCCTTGCGCTTGGCGCGCTCGACGTCGCGAATTTTTCGCGCCTCGAGGATCGCCTTCCGCTTCGCCTCGCGCTCGACGACGACCGGGTCCGCCGGATCGTATTTCGAATTGGCGAGAAATTTTTCCGCCATTTCCTTGCGCGCTTTGGCGGCTGCGGCCGCGCGGTCGGTGAATTTAGTGCCGTTCAAGAAAGACATCGCGCTCCTAGGCGACAGGGTGTTGGGGACGCGCGCTCATGACACAGCGTGAACAGAACAGCAATTGTTTTTGCAACGATTCGGCGATGCGCCGCCAGCAAGCCTTAATGATCTCCTGCGACATTTTTGTTGGCTCCTGACGACCTTGCCGATCTCGATCAAACGACTTGCCGTCTTCACATCGGTGTGATCGCTCGAGCTTTTTGACGTGACAGAGCGCCCTGGCCGAACCCGGTTCGAAAAACCCGCTTCGACCGCAAGCCAAACCCACTCCAAAACGCCAAGTAAAAGCCAGTACGCGCCAATCAACTAGAGTACACGTTAGCACAGTAGGGGTAACTCCCCCGGCAAAGCCGGGGGCTTTAGGATTGGAGCCGCTCGAAGCGGCAGAAGGGGTCGCTGACGCGGCCCCTTGAATTTGGAGCCGCCCAAGGCGGCGTGTCAGCGCCAGAGGTTCATCTGCTCCAGCCTCTGATCTTCCTTCTCTTGATTGCGGATGTAGGCGCGGATGGCTTCCTCGTCGCGCCCGACCGTGTTGACGAAGAATCCCCGGGCCCAGAAATGCTGCCCCACGAAATTGCGTTTGCGCTCGCCATAAACCCGAGCCATGTGGATCGCGCTCTTGCCCTTGATGAAACCTACCACCTGCGACACCGCGTATTTCGGCGGGATCGACAGCAGCATGTGAACATGATCGGGCATCAAATGCCCTTCTTCGACCTTCGATTCCTTCTGAAGCGCAAGCCTCCGGAACACTTCGCCCAGATGCCGGCGCAGCTCCTGATACAACGTCTTTCGCCGACATTTCGGGATGAAGACAACATGATATTTGCAGTCCCAAGTCGTGTGGCTTAGGCTCTCGTACTCGTTCATCGGCGGAGTTCCTTTCGTGTGAGTGGCTGCTCACGTTGGAACTTCGCTGATGGACTCCCGGAAACGTCAAACTGCTACTGCCACCCCGGCATAGCCGGGGGGTCTCCCGCTTACGCTAGCCGACCGGTGGCTCAAATTGCCGCTCCATCGCTTGAAGATACGCTATCGTGGATGGATAGCACCTATAATCGCCATGCAGATACCGGAGCAGGATGGGGACACGGTGTCGAGGAAATTTTCAGCGGTGGAAAATTGTTCAAGCGGCGGACTTCATCTTTTACGTATAACGGATGCCTTATAACAGTGGAAAATCGAGACGATCCGGCGTCACCAGTTTACGAAGACCTTTACACATTTCAAAAGACAGTCTTTTCTCTTCGAGATGTCGCCCAAAATGAGATAAGGGCAACCTTTCTTGACCCCCAATACGGCGGTCTGAAATGCATTTCAGACACTATGAGTTGCACGACGGCGGAGGTTGAAGATCCCATGGGGTGTGGATAGCGGCTAGTCTGGCGGGCAGACTGAGGTCGTAAATCCACTCCACCTGGAGGCGACCTATGTCACTCGATCACCATGTCGACGAACCGACCACTATCCGAACCAATCTTGACGCCATCTTCGTCTCGTTGGAACTCAGTCGTTCGAGCTGGTTGATCACATCGGTCTCGCCGGGCGGCGGCGAGAAAATGTCGAAGCGCGGCGTGTCCGCTGGCAACGTCGCCGCGCTGTTAACGCGCCTATCTGAGCTCAAGCAGAGGGCGTTTGCGCGGACCGGAAAATCCTTTCATGTCGTCGCCATTCAGGAGGCGGGGTTGGATGGGTTTTGGATTCATCGCGTGCTGCAGAGCGAGGGAGTTGAGAGCCATGTCGTCGATCCGGCCTCAATTGCGACCTCACGGCGCCGGCGGCGGGTCAAAACCGACAAGATCGACGGCGAAGCCCTGGTGCGCGCTCTGCTGGCGCATAAACGCGGCGAACCGCGGGTCTGCGCCATGGTCAGGGCGCCGACGCCAGAGGAGGAAGACCGCCGCCGACTTTGCCGTGAGCGCAAGACGCTGACCAACGAGCGGGTCCAGCACGTCAATCGGATCAAGGGATTGTTGTTCGCGCAGGGAATCTCCGACTACCAGCCTCTGCGGCGGAACCGGCGCCAGCGGCTCGACGAGTTGAAGACGGGCGATGCACGTCCCTTGCCGCCGCATGTCAAGGCTCAGATCAGCCGCGAGCTTGATCGACTTGAACTGCTGCTCGAACAGATCAAGGCGGTTGAGATCGAGCGAGACGCTCTCATCTCAGCGGTGAAGCCTGAAGAAGAGATGAATGCCGACGCCGTGCGCTCGCCACCGGCGATGTTGATCAAACTGAACGGGATCGGTCCGGAAATCGCCGCCGTCCTCTGGTCGGAGGGCCTCTATCGAAGCTTCGCCAATCGAAGGCAAGTCGCGGCGTACGCAGGGCTGGCTCCGACACCATGGCAAAGCGGATCGGTCAGGCATGAGCAAGGGGTGTCCAAAGCGGGCAATCCAAGACTGCGGACAACAATGTTACAACTTGCCTGGCTATGGCTGCGCCACCAACCGCAATCAGCGCTGGCGCATTGGTTCCAGGAGCGCGTCACGCGCAACGGTGGCCGCCTGCGCAAGACCACGATCGTGGCGCTAGCGCGAAAGCTGCTGGTCGCGCTTTGGAAGTATGTGACCGCTGGCGTCGTCATTGACGGAGCCATGGTGCGGGCAGTCTGATGATAGACGCTGAACGAATTCTCCAATCGGCCAGAACCTGATCAGTTCTGCTCGATCCGGGCGGACGAACCGCACAACACTATGGCCTTAAACAGCCGGGTTGAAGACTGGTTTCGTCCTCTTGAGCCCCACCCGCCGCAAGCGGGATATTGGTGCAGCCGTTGCGAACGGCGGCCGAATGTGAGGTTGACCTGGTGCGGAAACGGCCAGGTTGTGCGATCGGGCTCAGACCTTGGATACCGACGCCCACTGGAGGTGCGAATGAGCGACTAAACTTCACCCTTGACCTCAGCCCTCCCATGTGAGTGTTAACTTATAATCAGAAGCCGCTTATGGAGGAAGAGTTTCTGTCGACATTCCCGAAATTGAATGGCCAAGAACACGAGAGTCGTGGCTCACGAAAGACGTTTGTTGTTCAGTTTGTTGTCGACGATGCTGAATACGCAAAGCGTTTTGTTAATGCGTTGCGTCATGCTGTTGAGTTGTGCGGTGGGAAGCCGTCGCCATTTTGACGCTGTCGGTGTGGACAATAGCCGGATGGAACGCCTACCGCCCGCGCTCCTCCTACTGATCCGCCGCATCGGCGGGGTCAGCGCCGTGCGAGCCCCCATGCCATGGACGCACAATCCGATCGTCGCGCGCGGGCGGAGGCGCGGGCGACCAGGGGCGGTTCTCAAGCGGGGTGCGGCCGCTCGCCAGCGTGAAGCCGCTTTCGCTCCACGTGAGGCCAACCGCGCCCGAGCGCGCAAGCGCATGTTCGTCGAACAGATATTTCGCCTTGCAGCCGGCGGGCGCGCTGAGCGCGCTGACCACGACCTCAGCCCGGGCGCAGTCTTCGTCGAACGCGAGGCTGTCGAGCACGATCGAAAGCGATTCGCCCTCCGGCAGGGCGGCGACGCAGCCGAGGCGGTCGCAGGGCGCATCGAAGGCGCGCGCGGAAGCGGGATCGCGCCCGTCGCCGTCCGCCGTCAGCCATTGCTCGGCGGCGAAGGCGTTGAAGCGCTTGCCGACCACCTCGAGCGCGCCATCGGCGTCGCGAACCGCCGCCAGATCGCCGGATGGCGCGACGATCACGTCATAGCGCGGCCCTTGCGTCGCGCCGACGATCCCGATGAGCACGAGCGGAATGGCGGTGAGCCTGAAGGTCCATGTCCGCCAGATCGTGGCGCTCATCACCGCGAGCGCCAGAAACGGCAGCGCGGAGGGCGCGAACGCCCTCAAATGCACCGTCGAAGCGGGCGCCTCAGCGATGAAGCGCGCGACCCACAGGATGAACTTGATGCCGGCCCCGACATAGATCCACACCGGCCCGTCGAGTCCGAGCGGATAGAGCGCGGCGCCGAGCAGCGCGCCGGGCACCGCGAAGACCTCGATGATGGTCAAGGTCAGCGGATTGCCGATCAGGACGTAGGGGCTGAGATCATGGAAGTGATAGGCCATGAACGAGGCGGTGGCCGAGGTCGCGAAGGCGGTGGCGATGAGGAGCGCCAGCGGCTTCTCGATCAGATGGGCGCCGACGAAGCTAGGCTTGGCCGCCGCGCCTCGCTTGGGCACGAACGGGTCGGGATCGACCTCCAGGCCCGCGATCCGCGCCTCCATCACTGCGACCAGCGCGGCGACGGCGGCGAACGAGAGCTGGAAGCTGACGCCGAGAATGGCCTCGGGCTCGATGGCGACGACCGCAAGAACGGCGAAGGCGAGATTGCGCATGGTCAACGCCCGCCGGTTCATGATCACGGCGCTGAGCACGATCAGCGTCATGAACAGCGCCCGCTCGGTGCCGACCCGCGAGCCGGTCGCGATGTCGTAAAAGACCGAGCCCGCCATGGCGACCGCCGCCGCCCACTTCTTGATCGGGTAGCGAAGCGCCAGCATCGGCGACAGCGCCAGCAGCCGGCGGGCAACGACGAAGATGATTCCCGCCACCAGCGTCATCTGCACGCCGGAAATCGTGATGATGTGGAAGATGCCGGCCTCTCGAATGAGGTCCTTGGCGTCGTTGGAGAGAAAGTCTCGCTTTCCCGTCACCATCGCCGCCGCGATTGCGCCCTCGTCGCCGCCGATGATCGCGTTGACCCTGAGTGCCAGACGATTGCGCGCGTGATCGATGGCGGCGTCGAAGCGCTGGCGCCAGCTGGCGTCGCTCGGCGGAGGCACGCGCTCGATCGGCCCGAGCGCCGAGCCGACCGCGCCGACGCCGGCGAAAAACGCATCGCGGGCGAAGTCGTATCCGCCGGGCAGGGAGGCTCGGGAGGGCGGCAGCAGGCGCGCCTTGAGCGCGACATAGTCGCCAGCCGCGACGTCGGGCGTATTGCGGGTCGTCACTCTGACCCGGCGCGGAACCTTCTCCGCCGGCATGCCGTCGGCGGCGTCGACGCTGATCACCATGCGCGCGCCGACGGTCCGCAAGTCGACTTCCTCGACGAGGCCCGTGAGCGAGACAATGCGGATGCGGTCGAGCACCGGCGCGGCGACCCGCGCCGTGCGCAGCGACATCGACAGGAAACCGGCGAACACGGCCGCGATGGCGAGCGAGAGGCCGAGCGCGAGCGGCCGGGCGCGAGAAACCCACGCGAGGCTTGCGAACAGGGCTGTCGCCAGCGCCGGGAGCCACAGGACCGGCTCGCGGTCGGCGGACAGATTGAGCGCGACGCCGCCCATCGCCGCGACCGGAATCCATAAGAAGAAGCGCCGCTGCTCGACCTCGCGCGCGAGTGCGCTTGCGAACGCGCCGCGCCAGTCCGGCGCCCACGCAGCCGCGCGGGTCCAGCCGGCCGCCGCGGCGAGAGCGCCAGTTCGAGCAGGTGTGGCCATCCAGGGGGAGACTAACGCCAGTCTAACGCTGGGGAAAGCCAGCCAATTGGTCGAGGCGAGCGTAAGGCCGCTTTGCATCGGAATGGAGCCGGCTCGGCTGCGTCTCCCGCGGCGGACCGGCCGCTCCATCACGAAGGTCCGTTGCGCGCGCCAACAGCCGTCATTCGCCGACGGCGTGGCGCATGGGTCAAGGGACCCAGGATGACCAATATCCGCCGGTTGGGCTCGGCGCGTTGCTGTCCATCCCTTCGACTAAGCAGAACTTCGCGTGGTTGACCAACGCTTGGAGGGTCTGATTCCCTGTCGGCCTCGATTCGGAGGTGCAGGACATGACGGGAAAATCGCCTCTCATGGCGAGCGAGGCGCAACAAGGGGCGCTGATGGTTCTGGCCGGCTCGCGCGATCGCGGCGAGGCGGACCGCGCCCGTGCCGTGCTGCTGACGCTGGCTGGCTGGACCAGCGCGCGGATCGCCGAGGCGTTCGGCGTGCGCGAAGACACGGTTCGGCTGTGGCGGAGTGACTTCATGAGCGGCGGCGTCGAGGCGCTGAAGGCCACCGTGGCGCCGGGCCCGGCGCCGGTGAAGAGCGCGGCGGCCTTGCGTGTGGCGCTGCCCCTGCTGGGGGAACCTGTCGCTGACCGGCGCAACTGGACGATCCCCCGACTGCGCGCAGAGATCGAAACCCGTGCGGGCGTGCGCATCAGCCGCTCGCAATTATCCAAGGCCCTGCGCAAAAAAAGTTCCGCTGGCGGCGGCCGCGGCACACGCTGAAGGAACGACAGGTCGCGGCCGAGGTCGAACGGGTCGGCCTGCGTCTGCACCTGCGCCAACAACAGGCCGGGGCTGGCGACATTGTTCTGCTCTATGGTGACGAGAGCGAGGCGCTGACGCATCCCTATCTCGCCCGCGTCTGGGCCAAGGCAGGGGCGGATCTGCGTGTTCCCGCACCGGGACAGGCGAAGAAGGTCGCGATGCTGGGTTCGTTCGATCCCGTCACGCGTCGGCTCATCGTGCAGACCAGCCCGACCAAGCGCAGCGGCGACATTCGTAGCCCATCTCGAACAACTGGACCAACTCTATGGTCCCAAGCTCGGTCAGTTTCACCAAGCCGGTGGTGCTGGTTCTCGGACAATGGTCCCATTCACACCAGCAAACTCTCGCTCGCAGCGCTTGCCTCCCGTGCTCACTGGCTCACCGTCGAGTCGGCTGCCCAAATATGCACCGGAGCTAAACGACATCGAAGCCGTCTGGCGCGACCTCAAGGCGCATCATCTCGCCCATCAGACCTTCGCCGACGCCGATGCACTCAATACCGCAATCCATCAGGCCGTTGACGCCCTCAATCTCGAGCGCACCCCGCTTTCGTTGGCCAAGCTGCGAATCTCTGCTTAGGCTTCGGGGCGCGAAGTCGGCGGCCCGATCGGATTGACCGGGGACGGTGCTGCCGACTGGCAATCCTGCTTAGCCGGCGCGACTGCGCCAGGCGTCGAGCGACCAAGGGCCGGCGCCGCAGATCGCCAGCGTAAGGAAGCCGCCGGCCATTGCGACGTTCTTCTGCAGTTCTATGACCTGATCACCGCCCATGTGGAAGAACAGCGCGGTCAGCAAGCAAAAGCCGAAGAGCGCAATCGCCGCCCAGCGCGTCTTCAAGCCAAAGAGGACCAGCAGGCCGCCGCCGAGTTCGGTCAGAATGACCAGCGGCAGCAGCCGCCCGTCAACCCCGTGGGCTTGCATATAGCCGGTGACGCCGGCGTAGTTCGCGATCTTGCCCACGCCCTCGAGGATGAAAATGTAAGCCAGCATCGCGCGGGCAATGAGCCCGAGCGGGCCTGCCCAGCGGACCAGGAAATTAAGGTCGGCGTCGAAAGTCCGGCCGCCTGCAGGGGCCGCGGCGTCTGCGCGCGTGTACGGCGCCTGCGACATCGTCATTCCCTTACGCCGCGTGGACGCGCCCCGCAACCGCGCTGCGCGCCTCGTTTAAATCCCGGATTAAAGCGCGTGCGCCTCTGTCAGCGCGCCGGCCAGATCCTCGTAATACTCGCAGTCCTTACTGCAAAGCTTCTCGATCGTGGACAATTGCTCTTTGGCGAGATCGTACTTGCCCTCGATGACATAGGCTTCGCCAAGGTACTCGCGCACCTGCGGGTAACTGGGATCGAGCGCGACCGACTTGAGGTAGTAGCCAATCCCCTCGTCGGTGCGCCCGAGCTTGCGGGTCGCGTAGCCGCGATAGTTGAGCGCGCGCGGGGTATCGGGGTTGTGCAGGAGGTCGAGCACGTCGAGCGCTTCCTGATACCGGTCAGCCTTGGCCAGCGCATAGGCGTATTCGGTCATCTCGGGGTCGGGCAGCACGTCACTGCGCCGAACGAGGCACTTGTGGCGCTTCGGGTCCCAGACCATGCCCGGCGCGCAGGTCGTGAGGTCAGTCTGATTCATCCTGTGAACCGCGCCGGCTCCGGCGCCGCCGCCCGCGCCGCCACCCGCGCCCGCTCCGCCACCCGCCCCCGCTCCGCCACCCGACCCCGCTCCACCGCCGGCGCCCCCGCCGCCTCCACCCCCTCCACCCCGCCGCCTCCGCCTCCGCCGGCCGCGAAGGCGGGCGAAGCGAGGGCGAGACCAGCAGCCAGCAATCCGCAACAGAGCGCCGAAGCAAAAGTGCGCCCCTTTTGGCGACCGAATTGAAGAAAAGCGCCCATCGCTAGCTCCTTCCGATTGAGATAGGAGCCCAGGAAACACCCCAGCCGACCATTTATTCACGCGGTCGTTGTTCGACAGACGGCAGGCGGACGAATAAAAAATTGCTGGTCGCGCTCCTCGCGCGTCCGGCGATCATGCTCTAATAGAGCGGCCGGTGAACTCTAGCGGGGCCATGAACGAAGCAAGCCGACGGGAGGTGCGGGCCGGGCTGGAGCCCTCGCTGGCGCGCCTCTGGCGATATGCGCTGGTCTTGTCGAGAGCGCGGGACACGGCTGACGACCTCGTGCAGGCCACATGCTTGCGCGCGCTCGAGCGCGCTGATCAGTTTGTCCCGGGAACGCGAGTCGACCGCTGGCTTTTCGCGATTCTTCGCTCGATCTGGCTCAATGAGATACGATCGCAACGGATTCGTGAAGGCGGCGGTTTCGTCGACGCTGAGCAGGCGTTGACAACCGACGGCGCGCGTGAAATCGAGATGAATATTACGGCTTTGGCGGTGTTAAGGGCGATTGAACGCCTACCGGAGGCGCAGCGGGAGACCGTCTTGCTGGTCTATGGCGAAGGCTACAGTTACGCAGAGGCGGCGGCGGCTCTTGGCGTCCCGATTGGGACGATCATGAGCAGGCTGGCGGCCGGGCGAGCGGCGCTGGCGAAGCTGAAATAAGGAGGATTGGGTAAGCATAAAGATGACCGACGATGACGCCGAACTTGTCGCGTTGATCGACAATGAGCTCGAGGAAAGCCGCAGAACCGCCCTCTTGGCGCGTCTGGCGGCGGACGAGCAATTGCGCCTGCGTTACGAAGAGCTGCGGGAGGCTGGCGCGCCGCTCGCCGCCTCCTTCGACGCACTGCTCGATCAAGCCCCGCTCGCTCGTCTCCGCGCTGCGCTTCCCGCCGACGAACCGCTTCGCCTGCCGCCAAGGCGCTTTGCCGGCTTCGCCCTCCGCGATCTGGCGGCGGGCCTTGTCATCGGTCTCCTCGTGGCGGGCGCCGCCGCGTGGGCCGCGTTGACGTTTGGGTTATTCAGCGAACGGGAAGATTGGCGCACGGCGGTCGCCGACTATACCAACATGTACTCGAATGAGACCTTTACGCCTTTGAAGCCCGACGCCCAGCTGCAGGCGATCGAATTGAGCGCTCTTGGCGCGAGGCTGGGCGCGAACCTGACGCCCGAAAACGTGGCGCTCCCGGGTCTGCGATTCACCACGGCGTTCATGCTCACCTACCAAGGATTCCCGTTGGGCGTGATTGCTTATGTCGACCCCTCGGGCGCGCCGGTCGCGCTTTGCATCATCGCCAACCAAGCGCCAGACGCCCCGATTCGCTCGGAGCGCCGGGACAAACTGTCGCTCGCCTGGTGGTCGCGCAGCGGACGCAGCCATCTGGTCATCGGCCACATCCCCGAGGAGCGGGCCGTCGCATTGGCGCAAACGCTCGAAAAGCGGATTTGACGTCCGCCGTTGCATGCTGAGCGCGAGGCATGGCCGGACGCATGTCCGCTTAACGTCGAGGCCGGATCTCCAGGGCCGGCAACCACACGGGCGCCAAGCGGCCAGACCCGCCTAGCCCCTTCCGCGCCCCATGCGGGCCGGTAAGCTAGATCATGGATCCATCCGCATGTGATGATGGAGCGTTGTCCGGCCGGGCGGCTGCGCAAGGGAGGGCATAAGATTGAAATCCTTGTTTCTACAGACGATCGGAAACTTGTCTCTGTCGGAGGTGGAGAAACCCCTGCCCCGCCCTGACGAACTCCTGGTCCGCATCGAGGCGTGCGGAATCTGCGGCACCGACAGGCATCTCTTTAAAGGCGAATTTCCGTGCCAGCCGCCGGTTACGCTCGGCCACGAATTCTCTGGGATCGTCGAGGCGGTCGGAAGCGAGGTCAGGGATTTCACGCCCGGCATGCGCGTCACGGGAGACCCGAATATTTTCTGCGGCCGTTGTCCCGAATGCCATCGAGGCCGTGTCCAGCTTTGTCAGAACCTGACGGCGATCGGGATTCACCGCAATGGCGGATTCGCCCAATATGTCGCTCTGCCGGAAAAGCAGGCCGTCGCGCTGCCCTTGACGCTCGACCCTTTATGGGGCGCGTTTTGCGAGCCCCTCGCGTGCTGCCTGCACGGCGCGCATCTCGCCGACGTCCAGCCCGGCTCCTCGGCGATCGTGATCGGCGGGGGCGTGATCGGGATGCTCGTGGTCCAGTTGGCGCGGCTCGCGGGCGCGGCCCAAGTCATCCTCGTGACCCGCAGCGCGGCCAAACGCAAACTCGCTGAAGGCCTTGGCGCGACGGCCACGCTCGATCCGTCGCCGGGCGACGTCGTTCGCCGCATCAAGGCAGCGAACGGCCTTCTGCCGGGCGGCGCGGACGTCGTCTTCGAATGCGCCGGCTTGAAGGAAACCGTCGAGCAGGCGCCGCATCTGACCGCCCCCGGTGGCGCAAGCATGATCTTGGGCGTCCTGCCAAAAGGCGAGACAGTCGAGATCGAGCCTTTCGATCTCCTGTTTCACGAGGTCAGAATGCTGACGTCGTTCATC
Source organism: uncultured Alphaproteobacteria bacterium (assembly GCA_963802615.1). Lineage (GTDB taxonomy): Bacteria > Pseudomonadota > Alphaproteobacteria > Rhizobiales > Beijerinckiaceae > Roseiarcus. Next base: position 57,297 of record CAWDKC010000008.1, on the reverse strand, counting down.
AATCCGTTCACGCATCGGCGCGCCGCCGAACTGATCGCGTCCGGAACGATAGCGGTCAAACCGCTGATCAGCCGCACGGTCGGGCTCGATGAGGCGATTGACGTGATCTCCCACCCGGCCCCCGGCGGCGAAATCCGCGCATTGGTCCTGCCGCATGCCGCGTAATGATTTTTCAGCATATCGATCTGCCACGGCGCTCTAAACCAACGCGCTCAGAAATACGTATACCAGCTTAGACCCTAGAGGCGCGATATTGGGTGGGGGTCAGGCCGAAGGCGGCGCGAAAGGTTTTGTTGAAGGTGGAGAGGTCGCCAAAGCCGGCGTCGAGCGCGACGGCGATGACCGGCCGGCGCGAGGACGCAAGCGCGAGCGCGGCGCGCCGCAGCCGGGCGCTGATGAGATAGCGATGCGGCGTCATGCCGGTGAGCCTGCGGAAGACGCGCAGGAAGTGATACTTGCTCATGCCCGCGACCGCCGCCATCTCCTTGAGCTCAAGCGGTCGCGCCGCGTCGGATTCGACCAAGCGGATCGCGTCGACCACCCGTCTCGTCTCGCGCCCAGTGGGCGCGGCCGGAACATGTGGATCGCCGGTCATCGCCGCGATGACGCGCTCGACGATCCGCAACGCCAGTTCGTCGGAGCGCAGCGAAGACGGGGCGCAAGGCAGCGCCTCCATGTGCGCGATGATTGGCAGCGCTTCCGGCGACGGCGGCAGGCTCGGAGCCGAAAAACGAAACCGGCTGGTCGAGGTCGCGGTTGCGGCGATCTCGCTGAACTGCTCCTCGCGCACGTTCAAGGAAATGCAGCGATCGCCAATCCCATGCGCGTGGCCACATTCGAAGCATGAGCCATCGTTTCCGAGCAGCAACGCGCCGGGATAGAGGAATCCGTGGCCGGTGTCCGAGCGATAGGTGAAGCTCCCCTGGATGACGGCGGCGACGCTGAACCCGTTGTGCTGCTCCTCGAACGGCCGATCGGACGGCCCGGCGCGGCAGACGATTTCGTACAGGCTCCAGCCGTCTCCAGCCGCCAGCGTTCGCCTGGGCGTCACCTGGTCAGGCGGCATGAGCGCGGATGCGCCAACGGGTCGAACTTCGCCACGCATGGCGTGAAGAATAGCAATTTTCCCCAAGCCGCGAAACGCCGGCGAGACTAAGATTCCACCTCGACGAGGACGACCGCCTCACGGGCTTGTCGGCGCCATCAGGAGAAACCATTCATGTTCGATCACATATCGATCGGCGTTCGCGACATCGCGAAGGCCAAGGCGTTTTACGACGCGGCGCTGAAGCCGCTTGACCTGACCTGCCTCAGCGCCGACGAGACGTCGCTCGGCTACGGGAAAAAGGCGGCGGGCTTCTGGATCCTCAAGACGGAGCGCCCGGTTGCCGACGATCCCAACTCCGGCCTCCACGTCTGCTTCACCGCGCCGAGCCGCGCGAGCGTCGATGCGTTCCACAAGGCGGCGCTGGCGCATGGCGGGCGCGACAACGGCAAGCCGGGCGTGCGCGAGGATTATGGGCCGAACTATTACGCCGCCTTCGTCGTCGATCCCCAAGGCTACCGGCTCGAAGCCTATTATGGGGGGAAATAGACGATGGCGACCATTCGATCCGAGCTCAAAACCCGCGCGCGGCCAAGCGACGTCTGGTCGGCGGTCCGCGACATCGGCGCGCTGCATACGCGACTCGTCCCCGGTTTCGTCACCGATACGAAACTCGAGCCGGGCGCGCGCGTCGTGACCTTCGTCAACGGCGTCACGTTGCGCGAGCCGATCGTCACGCTCGACGACGAGGCGCGTCGCCTCGTGTGGACTCACGAGGGCGGCCGCGCCCGTCACTATAACGGCGCGCTTCAGGTTTCCGAGCTGCCCGACGGCTTGACCTCGGTCGTGTGGACCGCCGATTTCCTGCCCGACGACATCGGCGGCTCCATGTCGCAGGCGATCGAAGCGGGGATGGCGGCGATGCAGCGCTCGCTCGACCGGCTCGCGGGCTGAAGAAGGAGTCGCTGGCGCGGGTTCCGGCGTGGCCCCGGTAAGACGAGTTCAGACGAGCGCGTCGCACTCTCCATGCAATCGCGCCACACCTGCCCTGCGCGACGACGATCGCGGAAGATCAAGACCTAGTCGCCGAGGCTCGCTGACCTCACGCCTCGCCGGAAACGCGCGCTCGCGATAAACCGCAACGCTCATGTCGCCGACGACGCGCGGCCCGGGCTGTCTGCGTGCGCGCAAAACGATCCCAGTCGCGCGCACACTTATCGCGCGACACGCCCAGTCTCGTCGGCCCGCTCGCCGCCTGGCACGCCCGCAGCGTCATCTCGCGCTCGCAGCACAGCGACCAGCGCGCTGCCGGCGCCACACGCCTAGCCTGAGGACGGCCGGGGTCTCCCGTGGAGCCCGGACGAGCAGCGGCGACGCCGCGATCGACCCTGACAGCTTCGTCTCGGCGTCATCGGTCTCGTTGTGCTGGTCGCCCCGGCATGGGCGGGGGACTTCAGCGCCGAACTCGACTTCGTGACGCGCGCCTCGAACGCCAATCTCTTCGCGGTCGAGGAATCGCGGCTCGCCGTCGACCGGACCGGCGACCCCAAGGTGAAGACGTTCGCGCATCAGATGATCGAGGACCATGGGAGGGCGGAGGCGGAGCTTCTGACGGCGGCCGACGGCTCCGGCGCGGCGGTTCCGACGACGCTTGACCAGGAGCATCAGACCCGACTGAGTGCGTTGCAGGCCAAGTCCGGCGTCGACTTCGACAAGACCTACGTCGCAGATCAGGGCGAAAACCATTCCAATGCTCTCACCCTCTATGCCGACTACATGCTGTGGGGGGAATATGAGAAGCTCCACGCCCTGGCGATCAAGATGATCCCGATCACCGAGGCGCAGTTGAAGCAGGCCCAGGTCCTCGCCGGCGACTGACCGCGGCGCCTGCCCTGGCGAAGGCAGAGCGCTTTCGCTATCCTTGTCGCGCGGGGAGGCCATCCGTTCATGGCGGGGAATCTGGACATCACCGGCTACGCCATCGTCTCGGACGACGACAAGATCGCCGGCGCCGACGGACTGACGCCCACGTCGCTGCGCAACGAACAGGACTGGGCGCTTTACCAGAGCGCGCAAAGGAGCGCGAACCTCGTCGTGTTCGCGCGCCGCAGCCACGAACTCGAGCCGAACATCCACAAGACCCCGCGCCTTGTCGTTTCGCGTGAGGCGGCGGGGCTCGAAGAGCGCCCGGACGGTTGGTGGTGGGATCCGAGGCAGACGACCTGGGAAGAGGTGGCCGCGCGGGCGCTGCCGTCGGGCGGGAGCGTCGCCGTAGGCGGCGGCCAGGTGGTGTTCGACCTCTTCCTCATGATCGGCTTTGACGGGTTTCACCTGTCGCGCGCGCGCGGGGTCAAACTTCCCGGCGGACGCTCGGTCTTTTCCGCCGCCGACGCCGGCGTGACCGCGGCGACCGTGCTTGAACAGCACGGTCTTAGCCTCAGCAAAACGATCCCCCTCGATCCCGCGCAGGGCGTCGAAATGACGATCTGGCGGCGCAGACCTTGAGCAGCGCTGGTCGACAAGTGAGCGCATAACGCTTTGAACCGAACCGCGTTCGTCATTGCGAGGAGCGTGAGCGACGAAGCAATCCAGGGGAACGTAACGCGCCCTCAGGCTCCTGGATCGCCGCGTCGGCCTTCGGCCTCCTCGCGATGACGACCGGCCTTAAGCCCCGGGCAGGTTGAAGGGGGTGATGATCTGAACCTGGGACGGCGGGGGAGGCGCGCTTTGCGGCAACACGCGATGGGCCTGCATCACGACGCGGCAGGCCGAGCGCATGTCGGCGCGCAGGTCATGATGCAGCACCGCCGAGATCTTCCGCTCGCGCAGAAGCGCAAGATTGTCAGCATCAAGATCGTGGCCGACAAACACCCGGCACGTCCGCCCCGTCGCGCGGAACGCCTCAACCACGGCGCGGTTGCCGCCGCCAATCGAATAGGCGCCGACAATGTCGGGATTGGCGGCGAGCGCCTTGCGCACGAGCGCGCCCGTCGGCTGGTCGATGCCGAGACCTTCGCTTATCTCGACAATGCCGAGATTGGGGTAGCGCGTGCGCAGCGCCCGGCGGAACCCGATCTCGCGCTCCTCCTCGCCGCGAAAGCGGTTGCTGCTCAATGTCGCCAGGATCTTGGCCTTCGCTCCGTGAAGCCATTCGCCGATGAGATAAGCCGCCGTCTCGCCAGCGGCGCGGTTGTCCATTCCGACATAAGCTGCCCGGCGGCAGTTCGGCACGTCCGTGACAAGCGTGACAACAGGGATCCCGCGCGCAACGACACGGTCGACGGCCGAAGCGATCTCCGGCTCGTCCGGCGCTTTGAGAAACAGACCATGCGTTCCACGCGCGCCGATCCGGTCGATGAGCGCCGCGAGATCAGTCAGGCGCACGACCTCGCTGAAGTGATAGCGGGCGCGAAAGACCGCCGGCCGCAATGTCGGCATCTCATCCTCAAGCGAAACCCGCACCGCTTCCGAGAAGCGATCCGGCGCCTGCATGACGACGTCCACGACGAACTTGCGCCCTGTGAGGCCGGCCTGCTCGCTCTGCCCGCGCAATTCGCGGATCGCCTGCTTGACGCGCTCGGCGGTATGCCCGCGCACCCCGCCGCGTTGTTGAGCACGCGATCGACCGTCGCCTCGCTCAAGCCCGCCTGGAGCGCGATTTCCTTGACGAGAAACGGGTGAGCCATGGCGACGGCTTGATGGGTTTTTGATGGGTCGGCGCAATCAATCTTGCTGGTCTCGGCCCTTATACTGCAGCGTCACCAGAAATGATTGCACGGAGGAAAGCTCATGAAGGACGACAACGCCAAGCGCCTGAGAGCCAACCGGGTATGGCTCACCGCAGACTCCTGCGACCTCGATGAATTCAGGCGCAGGTCGAGCGCTCACTCAACCGCGCCGACTATCCCTTCGCCCGCGACGTCGTGTCGAACGTGCTCGTCTACGATGGCCTCGAGGCGCGCAACGCCGCCGCTTCGCCCGAAGTCCCGCAAGGAATTGATGGCGGAATGGGTCGAGGCGCTGACCGACGGCCCCGGCATCATCGTCATCCGCAACGCGTTCCCCGACCATGCCGCGATCGACAAGTCCAATGCGCATTACTGGGCGATCATCGAGGAAGAGCGCGCGAGCAATGTCGGCGGCGGCGACCATTTCGCCAAGCCGGGCGCCAACGACCGCATCTGGAACGCGCTCGAGAAGCTCTGCCTGCGCGACCCCGCGGTCTTCGCGGCCTATTATGGCAACGCAATCATCGCGCTGGTGAGCGAGGCCTGGCTCGGGCCGTCCTATCAGATCACTTCGCAGCTCAACGTCGTCAATCCCGGCGGCGCGGCTCAGGTCGCGCATCGCGACTATCATCTTGGCTTCCAGTCGGCGGAGGCGATCGAGCGCTTTCCCGCCCACGTCCAGCGTCTCTCGCCGGTGCTGACGCTGCAAGGGCGCGATCGCGCATTGCGACATGCCGCTCGAGACCGGGCCCGACGCTCTATCTGCCGTTCTCGCAGAGCTACCTGCCCGGCTACATGGCGACCGGCCGCGCGGAGTTTCGCGACTATTTCGACACGCATCATGTCCAACTGCCGCTCACCAAGGGCGACGCGGTGTTTTTCAACCCGGCCCTCTTCCACGCCGCCGGAACGAACCGCTCGAAGGACGTGCGCCGCATCGCCAATCTGCTGCAGGTCTCCTCGGCTTTCGGCCGCGCGATGGAGAGCGTCGACCGGCTCAAGATGAGCCTGAAACTCTATCCGGCGCTCAAAGGTCTCCTCGCCGATCACGCGATCACCACGGCCGAGGCCGACAACGCGATCGCGGCTTCAGCCGAGGGCTATTCCTTCCCGACCAATCTCGACCGCGACCCGCCGAAAGGCGGCATGGCGCCCAAGACCCAGCAGGACTTGATGCGCCAGGCGCTCAAGGAGAACTGGCACGCCGGAGGTGTTCGCCAACGAGGCCGAGGCGCAGGCCTGGCGGAAGCTGACGTGAAGGCGACCGGAGCGGTCCTTCTCCGCCCCTAACTTCCTTTCGTGAAGGTTCCCATCGCGGCAAGCACGATGGCTCCCAAGACCCAGCCGAGCACACCAAACACGATGAAGAAGACGTCCTGCCCGCGTGTGAAGCGGTTGACTTCTTTGTCATCAAAGAATTCGGAGAATTCCTTCTTCAGAGTGATGAAAGGCAGCAAGCGATCAACGCTTGCGCCGAAGCACCAAAACGATCCGTGTTTTACTTTACCAGTCTCGTCCCTAACACCCTTGACCAAAAATCTCAGGACGAGCGTGCCAATAACGGCAAGTAACAGCGCCCACCCGAGTGCGCGAAACATGTAATATCCGATCCCGTAGCCTGCGCCCCAGCCCAGAACGTAGGATAGCGCACGCTCCCCCCAGTCGGCGTTCTCGGCCGCGCGCACGCGCTCGGCGTAGTGGAACGCATCCGCTGCGTTACGATCGCCGGCGGCCGCGTGCGCTGCAGCAAGCTGCTCATACGGATACGAGCTCTTGCTCTCATCGCTATGGGCCCAATTGTCCCACCAGGCGCGGTCGCGCTTAGCCATCCTTGATTCACCGAACCGGGAGAAGGTGAAGCCATCCAGACGCATTTTCGTCGGCCACGATTTCTCGCCACTATCCAGCAAGCTTCCGGCGTGCGCGTTGTGTAGGTCTAACTCCTTCAATCGTCGGCTCATCGTCCTCGGCGCCGACCTTGATTTACCCGCCGACGACAGCGTCCTCGAGGATCGACTCTGCTTATCCTGGCGCCGCGGAGATCGAGATTTTCGCCGACCCGCAACAGACGGGGCGTCTAGACGTTCTGCGCGGGCGTCGGTTAGGTCTAGAAGGCCGTCTATTTTCGCGTCGCCGAGACTCAACAAGCGTCGCCAAGAGAGGCGCCTCCATTCATCAAACAGGGACTCGCCGACCTGCAACGACGAAGCGTCCACCTTGGTGGTCACGCGGGCGCGGGTCATATCCAGATTGCCGTCGACCCTCGCGAAGCCTAGAATGACTTCGTTAAGTGACGCTTCCTGCATGCTGAGCGACCCGCCGACATGCGCGGATGGTGCGTCAAGGTTTCCGGCGACCTGCGCGCCGAGTCATGTCAAAGCCGCCATCGATCTTCGCGCCACCAAGAAAAATATCACGAAGGGTCGCGACATACTTGCCATCTGAGCGCATCAGCAGCAACTCGCCGACCTGCAGACCGGCGGCGTCGAACGGGCCGTTGACGGATGACGCCGTCCATATCGACATTACCCGCCACCTTTGCTGAGGTGAGGTCGACGGCGGTCCCAGATCCAACGGATCCGTACACGGCTTGGCGCGCCTTGGCGCCGGAGCTGCAATACGAGCGACCCCCCGACTTGCAAGGCGTGCGCGTTCAAAATGCCGTTAATGCGAACGCCGACCATGTCCACATCGCCGACCACCTTCGCGCCGATCAGGCTCACGTCGTCGAAGCTTGCGTGGCTCTGGTCGGAGCGCATGTGCATCGCGCCGTCCACCTGCAGCGCATTGGCGTTCAGGGTCTTTTCAACCTGAGCGTCGTTGAGATTGAGATCGCGCTCGATATGCGCTCCCTCGAAGGTTACGCGCCGCCAGACACCGACGCTTGTCGCCCCTGTTCGACGTCGGAGCGAAATACGACCGTTCCCCCGACTTTCAGGCCGTACGCATTCAAAACGCCATCAACCCGGACGCCGACCATGTCCAAGTCTCCGGCCACCTTTGCGCCGATCAGGCTTACATCGTGGAAGGTTGATTGAACTTTGTCGGAGCGCATGTGCATCGCCCCGTCCACCTCCAGCGCATTGGCGTTCAAGATTTTTTCAACCTGAGCGTCGTTGAGATTGAGGTCGCGCGCGATATGAGTTCCCTCAAGGGTGATGTCGCCAGAGAAGGACGACCCCGAGAGATCGACAAGCTCTCCGCGCGCGCGTTATCGAGGGAGATTCCGCTCTCAAAACGGCTATTGGTGATGCTAAGAGGATGTTTGAGCGTGGCGAAGGAAAGGCCGACGTCGCCGACGATGTTGGCGCCACGGACATCGACCCCGTTATCCGGCAGAGCGTCGCGATTCGAAGGTTGTTGAGGCGAAGGTTGTTTCAGCATGTTTTCAAGAAAGGCCGCGCGCAGCGTTCGGCACTTCTGAGATGCAATTCCGCCACTGTCCCTTTTCGGATCCAGTTGATCGACGCAATGGGCGTTGAAGTCGGCTGGCAGCCCTTGCAGGATCCGCGACCACGCCCACTGCTCAGCGTCGGTCCGCCCGACCAAATCGGCATGAACCTCAGCAAGCGCGGTCGTCGCGAAGGCGATGAAACTTGCAGACCCAATAAACATTCGCACCTGGCGCCGTACGGCCAGGAGTGTCCGAGTCACGCGCTGTCCGTCGGACAAGAGCGCCTCCCATAAAATTCGCGTGAAAAATAAAATGTTTCCAACTTCACAATCAATTGCGCGATTTGATCGTGGTGTAAAGAGCCGCCGTTTTCACCCGTCGCGCGGCAATCCTCGACGACGGTCTTGAGCTGTCCCGCGACCGGTGCGATCCCGGGCGCAGTTGGTCGACCGCCGTCGTGCCGATGGTCGACGCGTGCGTCCGCAGGTGCAGTACCCGAGCCGGTCAGCGCGAGCCGCGCCTTTGCGCGCGAGCGCCGGCTTCTGCTAGAGCCACGCGCTCGATCCCAAATTCCGCGCTCCGGGTTTCATTTCATGTCCACCATCGTCACCCGCTTCGCGCCCTCGCCGACCGGTTTCCTGCATATTGGCGGCGCGCGCACGGCCTTGTTCAACTGGCTCTACGCCAAGCGCTTCGGCGGCGCGTTCCTGCTGCGCATCGAGGACACCGACCGCGAGCGGTCGACGCGAGCGGCGGTCGACGCGATTCTCGACGGACTCGAATGGCTCGGCTTGAACTGGGACGGCGAGGCGATCAGCCAGTTTCAGCGCGCCGAACGCCATCGCGAAATCGCAAATCAGCTCCTTGCCTCCGGCGGCGCCTATCGCTGCTACGCCAGCGTCGAAGAGCTGGAGCAAATGCGCGAGAAGGCCCGTCTCGAGGGGAAGCCGATGCGCTATGACGGCCGCTGGCGCGACCGCGATCCGGCCGAGGCGCCCCGTGGCGTCAAGCCGGTGATCCGCCTGCGCGCGGCACAGGAGGGCGACACCGTCATCGACGACAAGGTGCAGGGCAAGGTCACCTTCGCCAACAAGGATCTCGACGATCTCGTGCTGCTGCGCTCCGACGGCAATCCGACCTACATGCTCGCCGTCGTCGTCGACGATCACGACATGGGGGTGACGCACATCATTCGCGGCGACGATCATTTGACCAACGCGGCGCGACAGACCCAGATCTATCGGGCGCTCGGCTGGGACGTTCCGGCGATGGCGCATATCCCGCTCATTCATGGGGCCGACGGGGCCAAGCTCTCCAAGCGCCACGGCGCGTTGGGCGTCGACGCCTACCGCGCCTTGGGCTACCTGCCAGCCGCTTTGCGCAACTATCTGGCGCGGCTCGGGTGGAGTCACGGCGACAAGGAGTTCTTCAACACGGAAGAGCTGATCGCCGCATTCGATCTCGGGGCGATCGGCCGCTCGCCGTCGCGCTTCGACTTCGCCAAGCTTGAGAACGTCAACGGACATTATATGCGCGCCGCGAGCGACGACGCGCTGTTCGCGGCGCTGATCGACGCCCTGCCCTATCTCAAGGGCGGACCCGAGATTGCCGATCAACTTGACGACCATAAGCGCGCCCAGCTTCGGGCTGCGATTCCAGGTCTGAAGGAGCGCGCCAAGACGCTGGTTGAATTGCTGGACGGCGCCAGATTCCTGTTCGCGACGCGGCCGCTGAAAATGGATGCGAAGGCCGAAGAGATTCTCGCCGGCGCCGGGCGCCTTCATCTCAAGAACCTGCTGCCGCGCCTGACCGCGCTTGCGGAATGGACGGCTGCGAGCACCGAGGCGGTCGTGCGCGCCTATGCCGAGGAGGAAGGCGCCAAGCTGGGCGTCGTCGCCCAACCGTTGCGCGCGGCCCTGACCGGCCGCTCGACTTCGCCGGGCATATTCGACGTGCTCGTGGTGCTCGGACGCGAGGAGAGCCTCGGGCGGATCGCGGATCAGGCCGGGTAACTAGGCTGCAACGTCCCTGCGGTCTGTGATAAGCTCGCGGCGAGAAGTACAACTGCCAACACCGGAGCAGAGCGAGACCTATTAAATTTCTTGCATAGGGTTGGATTGGCTAATTCCTAGGCGAGGCGAGGAGGCTTCGCCATGGCTGATTTGTTTTTGCTTTCTGAAGCGCAGATGCGCCGGATCGAGGGGTTTTTTCCGCTGTCGCACGGCATCGCGCGGGTGGACGACCGGCGGATTGTGAGCGCGATCGTGCTCGTGATCAGGAATGGGCTTCGCCGGCGTTGACGCCCCGGGGGAATATGGCCCGCACAAGACGATCTATAACCGGTTCATCCGCTGGAGCCGGCTGGGGGTGTTCAACAAGATCTTCGCCGAACTGGCGCGCAAGGGCGCCAAGCCCGAGCGGATCCTGATCGACGCCACGCATCTGAAGGCGCATCGCACCGCCGCCAGCCTTTTAAAAAAAGGGCCTGTTCCCCGACGTATCGGGCGCACCAAAGGGGGCTTGAACTCCAAACTTCACGCGGTTTGCGACGGCAAAGGCCGACCGCTCGCGATGTTGCTCAGCGAAGGCCAGATGAGCGACTTCAAGGGCGCGGCGTTGATGCTGCCCGCCATGCCGAGAGCCAAGCAGCCTGGAGCCAAGCAGCTTCTCGCCGACAAGGGCTATGGCGCCGATTGGTTCCGCGAGGCGCTCGCCAACCGCAAAATCGCCGCCTGCATCCCCTCAAAATCCAACCGCAAAGCCCCGATCCCCCACGACCCCGTCCTCTACAAACAGCGCCACAAAATCGAGACCATGTTCGGCAGACTCAAGGACTGGCGGCGCATCCACACCCGATACGACCGTTGCGCCCACGCCTATTTCTCGGCAATCTGCATCGCCGCAGCTGTCATCTTCTGGCTGTGATCAATGAGCTCCTGAGCCTAGTAATTTGCAGCAAAGAACGTTGCGACCGCCAGGTTCGCTTGGGCTGATATCCGCAAAGTGCCACGTCCTCCGGCTGGGCCGCAAAAGGAAATTTTCCTGCATGCCTATCACGCTTTTGTAGCGGACAAAGATTTCAGCGAGGCGCAGTTGCAAGGTGCGGACTTGCAGCGGCTCAACCAACACAATGAGAAGGAGACTCAAAATTCCGATGATGACCCCGCAGCAGATCACACGACGAAATGCGACGACATGAACGAAGCAATAACCAGGCTTTCGCTTGCGGCGAATGCGGAACCGTCGCAAATCACGGTCTGATGCGCTGCGCCGGCGCAACGCCCGAACGGACCAGCCGCTTGGCTCCGTGATCCACTTTCATTTCGCCGTCGCCGTGAGGAAAGTCGGGATCGGCCAGAATTGCAAGATGGTCGAGAGCAACGTGCGATGACGTGGGCGCGTCCTTGATGAGCTCGCTGATCCGATGCTGCTCCGACGAGGGCGCAGCGCCGACAAAATGACGGGTCGCCACAAGGCGGCCGGAACGAATGTCGTAGGATGACATGGGTGTTCTTGTGCGCCTCATCCTCGCCAGGGCCGTCGGCCTCGTCTTAGTAATTTTAATAATGACGGGAGCTTTGCGTCGCCATGCTGATCGATGATCCCCGCGAGGGGGTAGCCGCTGGCTCCCGCCGCGACCGACGGAAATTCAGTTAGAATTAAATTTTCTGGAGTACTTGACATTGAGGAATTTGTCTCCTAGCGTAATGATCCAGCGTGATATAGTATCAGTTATAATGATAGCATAATGTGTAAATTCGAACATCGAAATTTGGCTATATAAGGTAATTCCAGTATAAGTTCAAGTTTTGGGAGGGGCGCATGCCGTTATCTCCGACATTTCCTGGAATTTATATACAAGAAGCGCCGAATTCATCACACACGATTGTCTCGGCGAAGACCAACGTCGCGGTTTTCATTGGCTATAGCCACCCGCTGAAGACCGATCCCAAGACGCTTGGCGTTCCCACCGAAGTCAATGGCTTTGTCGACTATCAGCGTCAGTTTGGCGGCTTCGTGCGTAGCGTTGCTTTCGCCAACGCAGCGGCAAATGATTCCAGCGGTACTTACCTCAATGTGTTCGGCGACCTCGCGGTGGCGGTCAATCAATTCTTCCTGAACGGCGGCACGGACGCCTTCATCGTGTCTGTGAACAAACCGACGTTCCCGGGCCTCGGGCCGGTTGCGGTTCCGGTTGCGAATTTCACGGTGACCGCGACGGAAGTCACCGACGCCCGCTTTCACATGACACTTGAGGTTCGCCCGATCCTCAATGCCGCGGGAAACGCGCCCTACAGCAGCGCCGATCCGTTGGCCGATATCAAAATCACTTACGGCCCGGTCGGCCAAGTTAATCCGCCCCCCATTCTCTCACCACCTAGTTCCCCGCCAGTTTCGAACACGTCGGCGGCGGCCCTACCTGGCCCGGGCGTCGTCGAGGTGTATCGGCGCGTGTCGCTCCTTCCCGGTCCGCTCGACTTCAACAACAAACCAACCAACCCGAATTACATTCTCAATCGGATGTCCGGCTCCAGCCTCGTCAACGTGACGTTGCCGGCTGGTCATTCTGCGGCCGCCAACTGGGGCGTCGCCCCGGTGACGACGACGCCGTTCGACGCGTCGCTTTCCGAAAGCATGGCATTTTTCGACGTTGGCGATTTTGTCGGGGCCATGGCCGAAAACAGCCCGCTCGACAAATTGGCGGACTTCAATCTAATGGTCATTCCCGGCGTTGCGGACAACAACAATGTCGCTCCGGCCGCGGGCAACAACGGCTATGGCGCGTTGATCCTGAGCACGGCTATGGCCTTCTGCGAGCGGAAGTTCGCATTTCTCATCGTAGACCCGCCTCCGGCCGCTTCATCGGACTCCGTGGCTGCCAATTCGCAGGCGATCATCGACGCCCTCTCGAGCACGGCGCGAAGCAAAAACGCTGCAGTCTATTTCCCCTATTTGCTCTCGACAGACCCGTTGACGGGAAGCGCCAACAATTCGCTGACCGGCGCCCCAAACGAGATCCCTCCCGCCGCCACGGTGGCGGGTGTCTTCGCGACGACCGACCTGGCGCGCGGCGTCTGGAAGGCGCCCGCTGGCTTTCAGGCGACCACCAAGAACGTCACCGGGGTTGTCACCCGCGGGCTCATGACGGATCAACATCAAGGCACGCTCAACCCGGTCGGGATCAATTGCCTGCGCCAGTTCCCCAACGTTCCCGTCGTCGTGTTCGGCGCGCGCACGCTGGCGGTGACTTTCGACCAGCAATGGACGTATGTGTCGGTGCGGCGCATGGCTTTGTTTCTTGAGCAGACGCTAGTCAACAACCTCAAATGGGTGATTTTCGAGCCCAATGCCGAGCCGCTCTGGACGGCGATCACCATGAGCATCCAAGGCTTCATGCTCGGCTTGTTCAAGCAGGGGGCGTTCCAAGGCTCGACCCCAAGCAACGCCTATAGCGTTCAGTGCAATTCGCAGACGACGAGCCAAGCTGACATCAACTCCGGCATCGTTAACATCGTCGTCGGTTTCGCACCCCTAAAGCCCGCTGAATTCGTCGTCATCACCATCGCCCAACTCGCTGGGCAGGCGCAGACTTAAGACGCCGATCCCCAACCGCTTGGGAGGTCTCGGATGGGCAACATATTTACCGTGAACACAACGCGTCACGACCCCTATAAATCCTATCGTTTCCTTGTCTATTTCGGTACGAGCACGACGCCCGTGGCGGCGATGAGCAAGGTGACCACGCTCAAACGTGTTACTGATGTGATCGAATACAAAGAGGGTGGCTACAACGTCATCCTCAAGGGGCTTGGGCGCACGAAATACGATCCGATCACGCTCGAACGCGGTGTCACGCAAGATCTCGATTTCATCACGTGGGCGGACACCACCCAAAAACTCGATCAAGGCCTGCCGACGACGTCGCTGGCGAACCTGCGCCGAGAAATCCGCGTTCAGCTATGCAACGAAGAAGGCCAGCCGGTGCGCGGATTTCTTGTACATCGCTGTTGGGTGTCGGAATTTCAAGCGCTGCCCGATCTCGACGCCGGTGCGAACGCCATCGCGCTCGAACACATTAAAATCGAGAACGAAGGCTGGGAAGTCGACCCGACGATCGTTGAGATCTTGGAGACTTGATCCATGGCCGGCGCATCCCCGCGGATCTGTCGGTCTTCGGAGACGCCGGTTCGGATGACCCTCGCCGTCAGCGGCCGCCAGGTCGCGCTGCGCACCCTGATAGGCTGGGACGACGTGCTGCTCGCCGAGGGGCGCCCGGACGATCCGGCGCTTACGCTCCAGCTGTTGCGCGCCGTGGCCCAGGTGGACGATGACGTCGACGCCTCCACGCTGCCGGTCCCAGACGCCGACGCGTTGATCCTGGCGCTGCGCCAGCTCACCCTCGGCGACCGAATCGTGGCGCACGTCCTGTGCGCCAATCGCCCATGCGCACAGCGGGTCGACGTGGCTTTTCAACTCAGCGACTATCTTCGGCACCATCGCCCCAAATCCGCAGCGGCGGCGCGCGTGAGGCCCGTTGCGGATCGCCCCGATCCTTCGTGGTTCGCTTTGTTTGATGGAGCGCTGACTCAGTCGGCGTTCCGGATTCCCGCGCTTGGCGATCTCGTCACTGCGCACAGCCAAACCGATCGCGCCGGCGCGTTAGCGGCGATTTGCCTTGGCGAACTCAAAGAGGCAGGAGAGCGACGCCGCGCGCGGCGCGCGCTCGAGGCGCTGGCGCCGCCATTGTCCGGCCCGATTCAAGGCCAATGCCCCGACTGCGGGGCGCCGATCGATGCTCATTTCGAGGCGCGGGTCTACTGTATGCAGGAACTTTGTGACCGCGCGCGCGTCGTTTACGACGACGTCGGCGCGCTGGCCGCCGCCTATCATTGGTCCGAGGCCGAGATTCTTGATTTGCCGAGCGAGCGGCGCGCGCTGTATGCGGACCGCGCCCGCCAAGCGCGCGCCGGATAGGGGCCCGCGATGCGCCAGCCCAGCTATTTCCAGCGGATTGCGCCGCCAAAAGCCGGACCCGCCGCGCTGCGCCGTTTGGCGCCGCCAAAATTGTTCGCGAGGCCCTCCGCGGCAACCTTCGAGGTGATCGACGAGGAACGCATCGTCCGGCCCCCAAGCATGATCCGGCGTGCGGCTCCGGCGGACTCGCCCCCGCCCCCGCTTCCGGTGGCCTCGCGCGCTCTTAGTCCCGAGGCGACGCGCGAAAGCGAGACACGCGGCCGAGGCGTGACGCCGCCGGCAAGAGACGGCGAGGGCCCGCGGGCGCCCACCGCCACACCGTCGCAGCCACGCTCCGCGCTCGAGGAATTGCGCGCCGCCGCCTTTGAAGCATCCCAAGCGCGCACGCGGCGGCGCACCAGGGAGGCGGAGCTCGCAACGCCGGCAAACGGCGATGAGGCAGTGATCCCGGCCGCCCACGCGCGGATTTCGGTCGACGGAGGTTCGGACCGGCCGGAAATACCTGATACCCCGCGCGCCCCGGAGCGCGAACCCGACTCCGGCGACGGCCAACGACGGACGAACCCAGAACAGCTGCGTCCGTCGTCGCTGACGACGCGCGAGCGGATTTCGCCGGGCGGAGTGCAAGAGGGGCCTGCGCGTTTCGGGAACGACAAGCGTCCATCCATCTCGATCGGCATTCTTGAAGTGCGCGTTAGCGCGCCTCCTCCTCCGGCGGCCGGTCCAACGACCGCGCGCATGGCGGGGGCGCGCGGAGCGCGCAGCGCGCGCCAAGGCGTTTCGCGCGCTTTGGGTTCCTTTGGCCTCGGACTGAGTTAAGGGCGCCGATGGAAGCGGACGTCAAAATCGACCGTATGGTGCTTGACATCCCAGGCGTCTCCGAGGCGGGGGCGCGGCGGATCGCGCTGATGGTCGCGGAAAGGCTGGGCGCGTCGGGCGGCCTACCGCAAGCGGCCGCGGCGCCGCTTATCGCCATCACGATCCCGCCGAACGCGGCGCGTGACGAAGGTTTGCTCGCCCGGTTGATCGCCGCGGCGACGCTGCGGGATTTGGCGCGCACGAGCTGAGGGGGCGGAACATCGATGGCCGGCTCCACGCTGAAAGGAGCGCTCGTCTCGTTCATGCCGGCGGGGCCGCTTGGGCTTCCCTCGCTACCGAACGTCGTCGTGTTTCAGATCAATCCGGAAACGATCACCCACGCTTGGACCGAGGCCACGGCCCCGCAGCCTCCGGCGAGCGCGGAGGGCAAGCAGCCTACGCACATCAGCGCGCTCGCGACCACCGGCGATCCCAGCGAAAGTTTCAGCTTCACGTTGATGCTCGATTCCGACCAACAAATCATCGACGGCGCGAGCGACCCGATCGGCTTTGCGCTTGCTTCGGCCAGCGGCGTCTATTCGCGGCTGGCGGCGCTGGAGATGCTGCAGTTTCCCAACAAGCCGCCAGGCGGCGCGCTCATGGGCGCGGTTACGGCGGCGACTAACGCGACCGGCATGGGCGCCGGCGGCGGGACGCAGCCGAGCGTCCCGACGATGATGGTCCCGATCGTGATTTTCATTTGGGGACCGTTTCGCGTCCTGCCGGTCCGCGTCACCGCCTTCAGCGTCACGGAGAAGCAGTTCGACACGCTGCTCAATCCAACTCATGCTGAGGCGCAAATCACCTTGCAGGTGCTCACGCCCGACGACTTGGCGACCGTGCCGGACACCCTCGCGAGCGTCGCCCGGGCCGCCTACACCTATACCCAGAGCGTCCGCGAAGTCGCCGCGCTCGCCAACCTGGGGGAAGCCGCTGCGAGCATCCTGGGCATGTTGCCGGCGCCGTTCTGAGGGAGGCGTGCCATGTTCTTTCCCAACAGCCGTTATGCCGTCCAGCCGCAATATACGCTCACACGCGCCGACGGCACGCAGGTTCAGCTCGTCAAACCGCCCCCGCCCGGCGTCGCCGCCGTGATCGGCTATTATCGGCGCAATTCGGGCGAGCGGCTGGATCACATTGCGGCGCGCTTCCTCATGGACCCCACTCAATTCTGGAGGCTGTGCGACGCCAACGGCGCTTTTTCGCCGGACGCGCTGGCCGCCCGCGATCTGGTCGGGGTTCCGATCGACGCCCTTAAGAGCCGTTGAATGGCACATTCGTACACGCTCGCGTTCGGAGGCCACGCGGCGGAGGACACGATCACTACGACGCTGGTTTCCATCGAGGTCGAGGAGGGCATGGACATTTCTTCGGCGCTGCAAATCAAACTGCCGCTGACCCGCTCAAACTCAGGCGATCTAGGCTACGTCTCCGACTCGCGCTTTCAGCCGATGGCGCCGATCACGTTGGTCGCGACGGCGGGCGACGCGGGCGCATCGGGGGCCGCGACAGGCGCTGTCGGAGGGGTTGCGTCGGCTTTGGCCGGCGGCGCGGCGCCGAGCGTGGACCAATGCATCTTCGACGGTTACGTGCTGTCGCAGAAGGTGCACGTCGAAACCGGCATCACCAAATCGATGATCACGGTATGGGCGCAAGACGCTACTTGGCTGATGGGCCAGAGCGAAAAGACGCGCGAATGGGTCGACGTGACGGACGCCGACTGCGCGGCAACAGTGTTCGCCGAATATGGGATCACGTCGTCCGACCAAAATTCGCAAGACGATTCCACCACGCATACCGCCGACACTCACAGCCTGATGCAGCGCGGGACCGACATCGCGTTCCTGCGCGGGCTCGCGCGGCGCGGCGGCAAGGTGTGCCGCGTCGCCTGCGCCGACAAGCCGGGCGTGCGCACCGGCTATTTCGCCTCGCCCAAATTGGGCGGCGACGCCTCAGTTACCATAACCCTCAACGACCCGTCGAACTGGACGGTGAGCGCGCTCGACCTTGAGTGGGACGCGACGCGACCGAGCGCAGTGAGCGCGCGTACGGCGTTGTTCAGCGATCCTGATTCCGCGGGCGCCGTCGGCGACGCGACCGATTCCGGATTGAAGCCGCTCGGTCCTCAGGGCCTCGCCGCCTTCGTCGGCACGCCAACTTCCGTGATCCTCACGGCGGCGGCGGACAGCGCGGGCGACCTCGTCCAGCGCGCCAAGGCGCTCCTGCGCGAAGCCGGCTGGTTTGCACGCTGCGAAGGGGAGGCGGACGCCGACCGGCTAGGCGTCATCCTGCGCCCGGGAATGCTGGCCGCCCTGCCGGGCCTTGGGACGATCTTCTCGGGGACGTGGCTTGTCTGGAACGTCCGCCACACCATCACCAAGGACACCCACAGTATGAATTTCACGCTTGTGAGCAATGGCGTGGGCTCGCCGTCCCCGAGCAGCTCCGGCGGCCTGGCCGCCGCCGGGGCGAGCGCGCTATGACCGCAGGCGGAGCGCACCACGAAGATGGCCTGGCCGACGTCATCGAGCGGCTGCGCAATCGCTTCTTCGGCAAATATCGCGGCGTCGTCATGGACGCCGACGCCGCGACGATGCGCGTCAAGGCCTCGGTGCCCGCCGTTCTCGGCCTACAATCGACCGGCTGGGCGCGGCCCTGCGTCCCGTTCGCAGGTCCGAATTTTGGCTTCGCTTTCCTGCCCGACGTCGGTTCGGGGATTTGGATCGAGTTCGAAGGCGGCGACGTTTCGCTGCCTGTATGGGTTGGCGCCTATTGGCATGACGGCGAACAGCCTTCGGATGCGACGACGAGCGTGAAGGCGATCGTCACCAAGGCCGGACAAAAGGTGCTGATCGACGTCGACGGCGGCACGATCACGATCGAGGACGCCAACGGCAACACGGTCTCGATGGGTTCAAATGGTCTGTCGCTCGCGGGAGGCAACCAAAGCGTCGCGCTCACGGGTTCGGGCGTCAACGTCAACCAGGGCGCTTTCGAGGTGACGCCGTAATGCCGGGTTTTCTCACCACCGCCAGCTCTATGATGTGTCCGCATGGGGGCTCTGTGATGGCGTCGCCCTCGTCGACGTCGGTGCAGGCGGGCGACGCGCCGATCCTGACGACGGCGGACACGTTCACCATCGCGGGGTGCGCCTTCACGCTGCCGGGTGGGGTCCCTTCGCCCTGCATGACGGTGCAGTGGGTGCAGGGCGCTGCAAAAAGCACGCGCGGCGGCGCGCCCACGCTGACCCTCGCCAGCATCGGGCTGTGCCTCGCCGCCACCCAGGCGCCGCAGGGCCCGGTCGTCATCACCTCCACCCAGCCGCAAGTCTCGGGATTGTAGGAGCCTATGGCCCGCACCGATTATTCCTTCTCGTTCCGCATCGACGGCTCCTCGAACGAAGGCGCTCGGGCGGCGTATTCGCCGCATGTCGATCAGATGATTCGGCAAGTCCTGCTCACCGCGCCTGGGGAGCGCGTCGACCTGCCGCAATTCGGCTGCGGCCTCAGAAACCTGCTGTTCGCCCCCAACAGCGACGCTTTGCAGGTGACGACGCAGCTCATGGTGCAGCAATCGCTCACACGCTGGCTCGGCGATCAGATCGACGTGAAAGCGTGCACCGTGACACCGGGTCCGGGAGGCGACATGTCGCTACTGGCGGTCGAGATCTCCTATCTGCTGCTTGAAACGCAAACGTTGCAGCAGACCAAAGTGATGGTGAGCTGAGCATGGCGGGGGGTGGCGATCGGCGCGCGGCCCTCAGGGCCAAGAAACTTAACGGCATTGATTTCGTCGAGGTGGCCAATGCTGCGCAAACGCAATTGCGCGTTCACTTCATCAACGACGCGGCAGTCGGACCGCTTTCGGCCGCACCGACGATCACCCGGGGCGAAACGATACCTTCGGTGCCGGTGCTGCCTTCGACGGTCGTGGGCGGAGACTGGGGCTTTGACGACGGACATGTCGTGCTGACATTGAACGTCGCGGCGCCTGGCGATTTTTCCAATTACGTCCTCACGCTCGCCGCGGCCCAGATCGATCCGTTCTTCGCCAGCGCGATTTTTTCTTTCAAGGCCGGCTGCCCGACCGCGGTGGATTGCGAGACGCCCACGGCCGCCCCCGCTCCGCGGGGCGGCGCAGCTCCCCGCATCGATTATCTCGCGAAGGACTTCCTCAGTTTCCGCCAGGCGCTGATCGATTTTTCCGCCGCGAATTACCCCAATTGGCATGAACGCTCCGAAGCCGACTTCGGCATGATGTTCCTGGAGGCGTTGAGCGCCGTCGGCGACGAACTCAGCTATGCGCAGGACCGCGTTGCGCGGGAGGCGAGCCTCGCCACTGCGACTCTCAGGCGCTCCGCGACACGTCACGCGCGCCTGGTCGATTACGAGCCGGGGAGGACACTCTGTGCCACAACGCTGCTGCAATTTGATGCGGTGGACAGCACGACTTCGACCTTTCCTCGCGGCGTCCCGGTCATAGCGCCGGGAGCGGACGGCCAAAGATTGGTCTTCGAGACAGGCTCGGGGATGAACGACACAGCCGACCCGCCTCCGCTCAGAGCCAAATGGAACCGCGCCGCGAACATCAGGGCATATTGGCTCGACGACAGCGCGAGCTGCTTGCCGGTCGGCGCGACGTCGATGCTGGTGAATGGGATCGGATATGACTTCCAGGCCGGCCAGTCGCTTCTGATCGAGACGGTTGACCCCCAGGGATTCAATCCGCCGATCCGCCAGGTCGTGACGCTTTTACAGGCGGGCGATCCGGCCGGGCCGTGGGCGCAAGAGCTGAACGACGTCGTCTTCGCCGTCGCCTACACGCGGATCGCCTGGACAAGCGCCGGGGCGATCGCGAGAGCGCGGGACCAGCTCTGGACGTCGGTCATCGGCAACATCGTGATCGCCACGCAAGGCCAGACCGTGAGTGAGACTTTCATCATCGGTCCCGACCCATCGCCGGGGCCGGGGCGACCGCTGCTGGCGATCGAGCGAGGCGGGGTGAGTCCGACCGGGAGCGATTCCGACCGTCCGGTCGTCCGGCTGCGCACCCTTGCCAACGCGCCGGTCGGGTGGCTGGTCAGCGCCGACGGAACGGCCGCACCAGAAATCGCCGTATCGTCGGACGACCTATCGCAATCCGGCTGGACTTGGACCCGCACGCTGCTGGAATTGGGCGGGTCCGACCCGGTCTTCACTCTGGACCCAATAGCCTATCGACCGCTGCCGCCCAATTCCGACGGCTCGATCGCCTATGAAATCGATGGCGACGCCGGCGACACCATTCGCTTCGGCGAAGGGGTGTTCGGCGCCAACCCCGATGCGGGGCAGGTCTTCACGGTGAAATACCGCGTCAGCGCGGGGGCCGCCGGCAACGTCGCCGCCGACGCAGTCAGCGAACTCGATGCAACATCGCCGCTGGCGCAACATTTCAGCTCGGTCACCAATCTATTCGCGGCGAGGGGCGGGGCGGACGCGGAGACGCTTCTCTCGGTTCAGCGTCTCGCTCCGCAAAAGTTCCGCGCCGTTCCGATGCGCGCAGTGCTGCCGTCCGACTACGTCGCCGCCACGCAGACGCTCCCGTGGGTCAAGCGCGCGGGTTGCACGCGCCGCTGGACCGGATCGTGGCTGACAACATTCACGACACCCGAACCGGCGGCCTCGGAGCAAATTTTGGTCAATCAGCGACTTCAGCTTGTGTCGCTGCTCAACGGCTATCGGATGGCGGGGACGGAGAGCTACGTGCCCGATCCGATTTACGAGTTGATCGACCTGACAATCCAGATTTGCGCCGCGCCGGATTCTTTCGCGGCGCAGGTGAAGCAGGGCGTCACCGCCGCGCTGTCGCCAAGCGGCTCCAAAGCCTCAAATGCGCTCTTCGCCGTCAGTCGATTCGGCTTCGGCGAACCGCTCTATCGCGCGACGTTGGAGGCCGCGATTCAGAACACCCCGGGCGTCGCCGGCGTCATGGGCATTCAATATCGCCTGCGGGACCACGCGCTCACCTTCAACGAGATGGGCGACATCGTGAAAGTCGGCCCGTCTCAGATTCTGAGGTGCGACAACGATCCGAGCCGGCCGGCAGCCGGGGCGCTGTCCCTGACCGTATCGGGCGGACGATGAGCGAAGACCAGCAATCCCCTGCCTGCGGCCCCTCAGCGGCGCCGTTCCCGCAAGCGACGGCGAACGCGTCGGGATTGGACGCGATTGCTTATCGCGTCGGCGACTTCCTGGCCTTTCAGGAGCAATTGTTGCGCCCGCTCCCAGGCGAGACGGCGCTCAACCAATGGCGGCCCAAACCTGACGGCGATCTGGCGCTCCAGATGCTCGATTGGTGGGCTTACATCGCCGACGTTCTCACCTACTACAACGAGCGCATCGCCAATGAAGATTATTTGCGCACCGCGCAATGGCCGGAAAGCGTCGCGCATCTCGTGCAGGTTCTCGGATACCGACCGCGCCCGGCCTTGGGCGCGAAAGGTACGGTCGCGGGGCTTTTGAGCCCCGGCGCCCGCCCTCCGGTTTCCGTCGCGAAGGGACTGCAAATCCAAAGCAAGGCGGGGCCGGGGAAGGCGCCGCAGGTGTTCGAGGTCGATTCCAAAACCAATATTGGATCTCCCGACGTCGTGATCGCCGATGTCGAGCCACAAAGCGGGCCGTTGGTCGGCTCCAACGCCGCGGGGGCCATGACACTCTGGCTCGCCGGCAAGACGTCGGGGGTCAACGCCGGAGACAGGCTGCTGCTCATTCAGGCGACAGCGGTGAGCGCCCAGTCGTTTTCCGCCTTTGCCTGGATTAAGGTTTTGTCGCTGTCGCCAAAGAGTGACCCTCTGGGCGCCGCCATCACCGAATTGGCGTTCACGCCGATTGCGCAGGCGGGTTTGAGCGGCGCGTCGGCCGCCGATTACATCCTCGTCAAGGCGCGGCAATCAAGCCCTTTATGGCCCTATGGGGGGGCTGGCCAAAGTCCAGTGCCGGCCGCCACGGCTGAGCTTGCCGGCCTGGCGCGCGGGGCCGGCGTCGGCGCGCTGGCGCTTATCGATGTCGCTGACAATGCACCCGCGCCGACGGGTAGTTTCATTTGGTCGACCGTGCCGAGCGCGATCCCGCTAGACCTGACTTCGATCGACTTCGCCCTATCGTTCGGAAACCTGTTTTCACTCGCCCGGGGCATTGATTTTTCTTCGCCTGCCGAGACGGCGGCGATGGCGCCGTCCATCTCCCTGGCGTTCAATGCCGCGTTTTCAGCGAGCGCGCTGCAAGCGAAATTGCTGAATCCTAGCGCCGTGCTGGGTACCGCTAAGTTGCCCCCTCCCCCACCACTGATGTCGACTCCCGTCATCGTGTCGGACTATTCCGAAGTTGTTTCCTACGCCGACGAGGCCCAAAAGGTCGCGGTCCTGCATTCCGTCTTGACTTACCCGCCGCTCGCCGGAGTCACCCTGCCCGCAGCCAGCGCCGTGACGGTCCGCTGGGACTGGCTGAGGGTCGGCGTGATCGTCCCGATCAGAACTGATGCCGACTACGCCTTTTCGGGATCGGCCAAGCTGTCCGAGGATGCCGCGACCAAGGCGCACTTTCCGACCACCGCGAGCGTCGCAATCCTCGAGGATGTTGCCGGCGACAGCGTTCAAGTCTCGCTGCAGCCGGGCGCTCCTGGGCAAACCGCAGTGACGGCGACATCGACCTCGGGTTCGCAGCCGACGCTGACGTCGCCGATGGAGGCTTTTTTCAATCTTATCCCGCTCTCGCGGGGCAAAACCGTCACCAGCGAAGTTCTAGGAAGCGGCGACACACGCATTTCCGGCCAGGATTTCACCCTAGTCAAGTCGCCAGTCACGTATTTTTCGGACAGCGCTTCGGTTTCCGGCGACAATTTCTCGAGCACGGTCCAAGTGAGCGTCAACGGCGTGCAGTGGAAGGAGGTTCGAAACTTCTTCGGCCAAGGTTCAACGGCGGAAGTGTTCTTGCTTCGCGAAGACGACAACGGCCAAACCCATGTGACGTTCGGCGACGGCGTCGACGGCGCGCGGTTGCCCACGGGCGTGGGCAACGTTGTCGCCAACTACCGCTTCGGCGCCGGCGCCGACACGCCCGACCCCGAAACGCTAACGACGCTGCTTACACCGATACCGGGCCTCAAGGGCGTCCGCAATCCGCTGGCGCCGGCGGGCGGAACTGACGCGGATTCGCCGGCGCGTCTGCGTGCGCTTGCGCCCGCCTCGGTACTCACGCTCGGGCGATGTGTTTCGCTCGACGACTTTGCGGTGACGGCGGCCAGCGCGGGCGGAGTGACGCAGGCCGCCGCGAGCTTCGCGGTCGACCCCGTTTCGCAGCGCCCAATGACGACCCTTTATGTCGCCGGCGACTCCGGCGCGGTGAGCGCCGCGGCCGCCGCGCTTGCGGCGGCCGGCGTGGCGATAGCTAATGTGCGGGTTCTGGCGGCCCAGCCCGTGACGGCCGCGCTCAACGTCGCGTATCTGCGTGATTTGCGCTACGGCGCGGCTGACGTCTTGTCGCGCCTCACGGCCGCGTTGCTCGATCCGGACAGCGGCTTGCTGGGCGCCAACGTGCTCGCCATCGGGCAACCGATCTACGACAGCCAGATCGCCGCCGCTTGCCTCAAGGTGCCGGGCGTGGCGGCGGTGACTAGCATCGCCTTCACATCGCCCTCGGCCACCATCTGGCGCCGCTTCATCGCCGAAGTCGTCATCTGGACGCCGGTCGGCCGTCGGCTATTGGCGCCCCCGCCGAAGGTCGAGACGCCCCGCCATGATCCGGGGATCGGCGGCTATTTCGTCGTCCCGAATGATGCGGCCTATGTTTCGCTCTCAGAGAGCGTCGCCTCATGACCAACGCGCCCGCCGATAATCTCGCTGTGTACTATGCCGACAAGCTTTGGAAGCTGATGCCGGCGGTCTACCGGGCCGAGGACACCGACAAGCTGGGCTCCAACGGCCCGTTGCGCGAATTAATCGGCCGGATCGGTGCCTCGGCGGCGGTGGTGCGGCGCAACATCGATCGGCTGTGGGACGATCAATCGATCGAGACCTGCGACGATTGGGTCATTCCCTTCATAGCCGACCTCGTCGACACGCGGCTCGTATCGGGCCTTGACGCCCCGGGTCAGCGGCGGGACGTCGCCAACACCATCGACTACCGGCGGCGTAAGGGGACGCTCGGCGTCATCGAGCAGATCGCACATGACATCACTGGCTGGGACGTCAAGGCCGTCGAGTTCTTCCGCCGGCTGGCGCGCTCGCGCCATGGGCTCGACCCCGCAGTCGGGGCGGCCAGCGTTTCCGACAGCGCCGCGCTTTTGCTCGCAGAGGGGTTGGTTGGCCGCACGACGGGGACACCAGCCGGCGGCTTTGCCGATTTGCGCAATCGCGCGGGCGCGGCCAATGCCGGCGGCCCGTTCGACGAATTCTTCCACCTGCCCGATTTTCGCGCCCCCAAAGGCAACTTTGGCTGGTACGGAATCACGCGCCTGGGTGTCTTTGTCTGGAGGCTCGAGAGTTTTCCCGTCGGACCGGTAACGCCCGTGGCGGTAAAGGGTTGTCCGGGTTGGTATTGTTTCGACCCAACGGGGCGCGACGTTTCGCTGTTTTGCAAGCCGCGCGGGAGCGCCGTGGCGAGCGGCGCCTGGGTGTCGCCAGGCCCTACCGATATTGGCGCGCCAATCACGCAGGCGATGCTCGATGCATCGACGTTCACTCCCGTCGTCAACGGCGCGGGCCAAACGGGCGGTCAGCTCAAGACGCGGAACTGGGGCAACGACGCGCTATCGCTGCCGCATGTGGGTGATGTCTTCACCATCGACGGCGTCGAAGCCGCCGATCCTCAGACAGGCGTCGCGACCGGCTCGCTGCAGCAGTTTACGGTGACCGCCCTGCTTTCCGTCGACCGCAGCGGCGCCGGTGTCGTGCCGATCGCTCCGCCGATTGCTTTGGGAGGACAGGCGACCGTCGCGAACGCACCCGCAGACGGCGCGACGCTCACGTTCCAAAACGCCGCGTCGGCGGTACTTTATGGCGAGGCGATGCAGGTCGACGCAGCCCAAATGTTGCCGGCCTTGTCATTGGCCCTGCGGCCCGAGCGAGGTCGCTTTAGTATAGGCCTTCCTCTCCTTTACGGCGGCGGCCCACCGCTGACGGCGCAATACGCTTACGCATTCCCGTCCGAGATCGGCGCGGGCCCCTACGACCGTCGCGCGCAAGCGACGCCGATCCCGACGCCCCCGCCGAGACTTCAAGTCCGCCAAACCGTGACGAACCCGCCCACGCTGATGGTCCAAAACGGCGCCAACGCTACGTTAATCACCGGAGCCGACATCGCCGTCGTCGTTCCGGTGTCCGGCACGCTGGAAATCGAAGATTCCCTGACCTACTCATGCGGCGTCGGAGGAGTGGGCGCACAAACAAACGTCGATGCCGCGCTAACCGTCAAATCGGCCAGTGCAGCCCTCGAAATGGCCAACACGGCCGTCCGAGCGAATAGGCCCCGGCCGCTGATCCGGATGACACCCGGCGCGACGTGGAGATTTCAGGGAAATCCGGGCGCGAAGCTAACGCTGGACGGCCTTTTTGTCAGTGGCGGCGACGTCGAGCTCTGCGGCGATTTCGCGTCCGTCGTGATTGCCTGCTGCACGTTCGATCCCGGCAGCGCCGCGCCTGATTCCAGCGTCGGCTCGCCTCCTTCCGCGCCCTACCGAATCTCGGCTGACGGGCAGCCGCTTGTGCCCACACGGCTCCTGATCACGGGCTCGGTCGCGTCGCTGTCGATCGACCGCAGCGTGTTGGGCCCGATCCATACGGTTGAAGCCGCCAACGGATCGGCCTGCGGCATCGTCGAAGCGGCGACCATCTCCAACTCGATCGTGCAGGCGTTGCCAGTTCCCCCAGCTTTGCCCTTCGCCAGATCTGACGTGGCGGATCCGGCCCGGCTGCTGCGCATTTTCCAGCTCGCGCTAGATCCGTACACGCAATGGCTGCGACAGCATGATCCGGCGATCGCAGCGCTGTTCGCTCCATTAGCGTCGCCGCCGCTTGGGTCGCCGCAGCCGAACATCGGCGTCATGGATGCGTTGCTGGCGCGGTTGAATTTTCTGCTGGCGGGACCGTCTCTCTATGACCTGGACAAGCCGCTGTTTTCTCAGGCGCCGCTCAGCGCGCGGTTTTGGATGGCCTACACTCAGGTCAAAAACCCGGCGGTCGGCGCCCCTGCCGCCAATCGCGCCTTGCTGGAAGACCTAATCCCGTTCGAACTCGCCACCGGCGCGCTGGCCTTCGCCGACGGCTCGCTGACGCTGGAACGATGCACGGTTCTTGGCCGTGTCAACGCCCACCGGATCGAAGTGAGCGAATGCATTCTGCGCGAATTGGCGTTGGTCGGCGACACCCAGGACGGCTGCATCCGCTTCAGCGCCTTCGTGCCCGGCGGCGCCCTCCCACGCAACTATGAATGCTCGGTCATTCCAGACGCGGCCACGTTGTTCGTCTCGACAGACTTCGGCCAGCCGGCCTACGCCCAATTGCTACCCAACGCGGATCTGCAATGCGCGCCGCCGTCCCCTGCGAATCCGTCGCAACAAAGCACCGTGCTACAGGGCGCCGTCGACGGCTCTGAAATGGGCGCCTACGCGCGCGACAAAAATCCGATACGCGCCCGGGCGCTGCTCGTCAAACTGCAAGAATACATGCCCGCAGGCCTCGTGCCGGTGATCGTGAACGTCACCTGAGCGAAACGAAAGGCTACCAAAATGCCTAGCGACCGCAGCCGCCGCCCGGACCGCCCGCATTTCGGCTACACCGGCGTGGCCGCCCAGCAGGGCCGAGTGATCGTCGATCGCGACTTCGACGCCGAGCATAGCCTGACCGCGTCGCGCGTGGCCTTGGACGCGCTTGCTTTCGTGGGGCCCTGCGGCACTCCGGACGACGGCTACAAGATCACGGTCGACAAGGCTGTGTTTCTCGATGAGTTATTGCGTTTCCCTTTGAGCCCGCCGCATTCCAGAGGGACGAATCTTTCCGTCTCAGCCGGCGTCATGTATTTGGGGGGCCAGGTCGTCTCGCTTGCCCAATCCTGCACCTACCTGTCACAGCCCGAATGGACCAATCCGACGGAAGTCACCAATCCGGCGACCGAACTTGTCTATCTCGACGTTCAGGAGACGGAGGTCGGGGGCGTGGAGGACGCCGATTTGCTTGACGTAGCGCTCGGCGGGCCCGATACGACGCAGCGACTGAAGCTTTTGCAGCGCATCAAGCGGAAACAGTTCGGGGCGTCGGACTTGATGACCAACTGCTCGGCCGCCTGGAAAGCGATGTTGGCCGAGTGGACGGCGGAAGGCCTTGCCTTCGACCCCCACACCATGAGCCTCAAGCCGACGGCGAGGCTTCAGATCACCTTCGACACCCCCACGCAAAGCAACAACAATCCGTGCGACCCCGCCTCGGTCGGCGGTTATTTGGGTCCCGACAATCAATTAGTGCGCCTTCGCGTGACCACGATCGGCGGGCAACTGAACGTGGTGTGGAGTTATGACGACGCGAGCTTCCTCTATCGCGTCAATCAGGTCTCCGCCGACGGCCTCTCGCTTTCTCTGACCTCGGACCCGCCCGACGCTATGCATTTTCCGATGGCGGGACAGTGGGTGGAGGTTCTCTCGGCCGCGGCCGTGTTCGGCGACACGACGGCGGCCCCTCCCACCTTTCACTACGTCGCCGAGCCGGGCGGGGCCATGTACGCCCTCGCCAAGCCCTACGGAACGGTCAATTCGCAGGACCCCACGAACTATCTCGTATTTTCACAAGCTCCGATCGACAATTTCACGCCTGACCCGATGAAGCCCTATTTCGTCAGGATCTGGCAGTCGGCGCAGGCGATCGTGGCGTCCGGGAATTCGGCCAGCGTGGACCTGACGGAATCGGCGACCGGCTACAAGCTCGGTGTGGTCGCGACCATCAGTTGGCCGAGCGGTTCCGCCTTGGCCGACGGCGCGGTCTGGGAAATTGCGTTTCGGCCCAACACGCCGCAAAGTGTCTATCCGGCGGAGTATCTTTCCTCGCCGCAGCCCGCCGACGGGCCGCGGCGATGGGTTTGCCCGCTCGCCTTGATCGATTGGACGCCCTCGACGGGCGCCAAGGTCACGGACTGCCGCAATACGTTCGAAAACTTGGTCGCGCTCACCAAGCGCAAGCCGGGCTGCTGCACGTTCTCGATTGGAGCCGGCGAAATCGTCGGCGGCGTGACGCTGCAATCGCTGATCGACCGCGCGCGTGACCTCGCCGGATTGATCTCAGACCCAAACGCCTCGCCGAACTACACGATATGCCTGGGGAGCGCGACCTACGCGCTCGCGGCGCCGTTGGCGCTCGACGCCTCACACTCGGGCATGACGATCGAAGCCTGCGGCGGAGCAGCGATCCTGACGGTTGCCGGCTTCGCCGACCCGCACACCGACCTCAGCGCCTTCGCCGCCGGCCTCATACAGCTGATCGGCGCGGGCGGCGTCACGCTGCGCGGCTTGCAGGTCTATCCGCCCGAAGCGCCAGCCCCAGCATCGATCCTGGCCGGCGTCGGCAAAATTGTCGCCAATTCCGGGCTCAACGTCGCCGCGCTCGGCTCGCCTCGCCTCGCCTTTGGCATCCGCGCGGTCAATTGCGCCAATCTGACGCTTGAGGGTTGTTCGGCGGTGTTTCAGGCGCAACGCCCCGACGCGAGCGCAGACCTGATTGGCGCCGCGTTATTCGCGCAAGGGGACTGTCCGGGTCTTACCGTGACCGACTGCGATTTTGTCTCCAACCTGCCGCCGACCTTCAATCTGCTGACCTTGCCAGCGACCACCGTTTCGCCGGGGTTCGGCAACATTATCACGGGTCTCAGCGAAGCGTCCCTCGGCAATCGCGCGACGTTCCTTGGCGACGTCGGCCTCACCGAAGCCACTCTCGCGTCGGCGAACTTGGCCACGCATTCGGCCGCCGTTTCGAACGCCTTGCGCACCGACGTCGCCGCGGTCGACGTCGCCGTCTCGCCTGGCCCCACCGCCCCGCCGCCCGGGACGATCGGGACCGCCGCCACAGTGCCGACGCTCGCCACCGCCGACCTCTCGGACCTACGAATGTTGGCGGGGTTTGAAGCGATCATTGGTAAGAAGCAGGGCCAGCCGCCCAAGCCGCCGGTGATCGCGACGGTCGGCGTATGGGCGGCTGACAACGGCTCGAAGACGCTCGGCGTAGCGAGCCTGCTCTGTACGCTCGGGGACGCCTCGATCAGCGGAAATCGATGCGACGAATTAGCGTTCGGAATCGTCGTGGGCGCCACGTTCGACAGCATGCGCATTCAGGACAATTTGTGCCTCGGCGCCTCTGGCGGAATTTGGGTCACGCTCACAGGCGCGATAACGCCCAAGGTTCCTCAGTCGGCGCCAGTCTACTATCCCAAAGCCGAATTCTTCGTCGAATACCAGTTACTGCAGGCGTTTGGGGCCGTATTGGCGCCGCCGCAGAGCCAATCCGCGCCCCAATTCACGCTCGAACTCATTCGGCGGTTCATCGGCGCGACGCGGCTCAACGCCATCATCGTCTGCGGCAACCAAGTGCAGAACAACACGAACTCGCCGACCTTGAGCCCGCCGACCTCCGTCGCGGTCTCAAGCTGCGCGCTGTTGCTGGCGCTTTGCGAGGGCGTCACAGACAGCGTCATCGTCAACGAAATGTCAGCCGTCGTGAATGGCAATCATTGCCGGTCGGGATCGGGCATGGAGGCGCCGAGCGTTTTGGTGACGTTGGGGGCGAACGCGGCGTGCGCGATTAACGGCAACGTCATCGTCAACGCGGTCAGGGATGTCACCGCGGTGGGAGTGGTCGTCACCCAGCCTGCTCTGTCCGTCGAGGCCCAATTCGCGAATCTCCTCAGCGGCGTCAGCGTCAGCGGCAACGTCATCAAGGGATCGTCGAACCTGACGCAAATCGCCCGGCCGTTCGCCGCGCCGGCGAACACTATGTCCGTTCTCAACGCAGACCCGTCGTGAGCGCGGCATGAGTAACGCGCTCGCCATCGCGGCTGTGACGGAATCGTTGGTGCAGTTCCTGTCGAACCAGATCGTGGGACCCTCGCAAGTGCCCGACGCCTGGGTGAGCAGCGTCACGCCTGATCAGACGACCGGCCTCGCCAGCCCTGGCGTCAACGTGTTCCTCTACCAGGTCTCCCCGAATGCCGCACTCCGAAACACCGATTTACCGACGCGCTCGCCAAGAGCGACTTCGCCCAAGGACATTCTGCGCAAACCGCAGCTTGCGCTCGATCTCCACTACCTCCTGACGTTTTATGGCGACGAGACGGCGCTGGTTCCGCAGCGCTTGCTCGGCGCGACGGCGCTAGCGCTGCACGCTTACCCGAACCTGCAGCGATCCGATGTCCAACCGGCGCCGATCCAGCCGTTGAGTTCGCAGCACCAACTGACCGGCACGGCGGATTCGGGGCTGGCGGCTCAGTCTCAGCTCATCCGATTCACGCCGGTGACCTACACGCTGGAAGAGCTTTCGAAACTGTGGTCGTTTCTACTGAAGGTCGATTACGTGCTCTCCGCGGCATATGTTGCGAGTGTGCTCCTAATCGAGACCGACGATCCGGCGCCGGTGTCGGCGCCGCCTGCTTTGAGCTTCGGCGTCGGCGTCTACCCGCTTCGCCAGCCGACGATCGCCTCAGTGGCCAACGCAGACAATCCGCGTTCGCCGGTCGTGCCGGGTGCGCCGATCGCGATCGGAGGCAGCAATCTCGCCTCGGCGACGGGCGGGGCGACGCAGGTCATCGTTGTCGACGACGCGACCGTTCAGTCCAGCCTCGCGCCGACGCTGATCTCCGCGGGCCGCGTCGTCGTCACGCTTCCCATAAACATGGCGGCGGGCCCAGCCACTGTGCAAATCGAGCAGCCGCTTTCGATCGGGACGCCCTCAAAGCAGCACCCCGGAACTGGCCCTGTCTCGGGCGTCTTTCCGTTTATCGTCTCTCCTATGATCGCGGCGGGCGCCTCAGCGGTTCAAGTTGTCAACAATATCGGCTCGCCGCCCGGACGCGGCCTCGCCGTAAAGATCGCGCCGCAGGCGCAAAATGGACAGCGAAGTTCTTGCTGGTTCTCTCGCAGGCCAACCCGCCGTTCACGCGGCTGATCGACGGCGGCGCACTGACGGCTTCGTCAATCACGTTGACCTTCCCGCTCCCGGCGATCGGGGCCGGAACCTATTTCGTGCAGGTCATGGTCGATGGCGCAATCAGCCCGCTGACGATGGCCGGTGGTCAGCCGACCGGCCCAACAGTCGGGCTGTAAAGGAGTACGGCTCGATGATGTCCAAGGCCACGGCAAAAAAAAATGCCGCCTCCGGGCCCTTAGGGTCGCGCCTTGACGCATTGAAACGGCTGCTGGATGGGAAGGAGGCGCCCGAGTCGTCGCCGGCCAAGAGCTCGCCGCATCCGACCCTGCTCCGCCTCGAACAAGCCTTCACGCTGTCTCCATTCGAGAGCGACGTGCTGCTGCTCTGCGCCGGAGCTGAAATCGACGCCGAAGTCGGGAGCTTGATTGCCAGGACGCAAGGGGATTCGTCCCGAAGCGCACCCACTTTCGGAATGCTGCTGGCGCGGATTCCGCAGGCAAATTGGTCGGCGATCGGTCCCGACGCCCCGCTGCGTCGCTGGCGCCTGATCGACGTGGGCGCTGGTCCGAGCGTCACCCAGGCCCCGCTCCGCATCGACGAACGCATCCTCCATTTCCTGCTGGGTTTCGGCGCGTTCGACGAGCGTCTGGCGGCGTTGATGTCGCCGCTCCCGCGGCCCTCAGATTCGCCTCTGCCGCCCTCGCACGCCGCCCTCGCAGATGCGGTTGCCGCGGCATGGCTCGGTGGCGAGGGCGCCGCCGCGGCACCCTTGGTGCAACTGTGCGGCGCGCGAGCGGACTGCGTTGCGATCGCCGCCGCCGCCGCGCGCCGGCTCGATCTTAGCGCAGCGATCATCGCCGCGAATCGGCTGCCGGTCGCCGCCGCGGACCTCGACACATTCGCAAGGCTCTGGGAGCGCGAGAGCGCGCTGTCCGGCACGGGCGTTCTGGTGGTTGATCTGGAGGAGACGGCGCCCGCCGAGGGCGAAGCCCCACGTCAGCGCGGCGCTTTGGAGGCGCTGCTTGACCAAATGACCGGGCCCGTCATCGTTCGCGACCGCGAGCCACGCCGGCATGGCTCGCGGCGACTCGTCAATCTCGACGTCAGCCATCCCTTGCATGACGAGCAGCGCGCCCTCTGGCTCACGCATTTGGGGCCGGCGGCACCCTCGCCGGACGAACTAGAGCGCACGATCGACCAGTTCAGCCTCTCGGCGGCCGACATCGCCGCCCTAGGAGCCGAGGCGCGCAACGCAGGGGAGCCGCGGCCCGCGCTTTGGGACCTCTCCCGACGCCGGATGCGCGGCGCGCTCGACGGACTGGCCCAGCGCGTCGAGACGACTCTAAGATGGGACGATCTGGTCCTGCCGGACGCGCAGAAACGCCTGCTCGCCGACATCGCCGCCCAATTGCGCGGGCGCGCAACGGTCTACGAGCGTTGGGGTTTCGGCGAGACCTCGCGCCGAGGCCGGGGCGTCAGCGCGCTGTTTCACGGGCCGAGCGGCGCCGGCAAGACAATGGCGGCCGAAGTTCTGGCGAGCGAATTGCGGCTCGATCTTTACCACATCGACCTCTCGCGCGTGGTCAGCAAATACATCGGCGAGACCGAGGCCAACCTGCGCCGCGTGTTCGACGCAGCGGAAGACAACGGTGCGGTGTTGCTGTTCGACGAAGCCGACAGCCTTTTTGGCGCGCGCAGCGAGGTGAAGGACAGCCACGACCGATACGCCAACATTGAAGTCAGTTATTTGCTGCAGCGGATGGAATCCTACCGCGGCCTCGCAATCCTGACGACCAACATGCGCGCCGGCATCGACGAGGCCTTCCTGCGGCGCCTGCGCTTCTCGATCGCCTTCCCGTTCCCGGACGTCGCGCAGCGCGCCGAAATCTGGCGGAAAATCTTTCCGCGCGCGGCGGACGTGCGCGGCATCGACGCCGACAAGCTGGCGAAACTGCGCCTGGCCGGCGGAAACATCCGCAACATCGCGCTTAACGCGGCCTTTCTCGCTGTCAATGCGCAAGAGCCGGTGCAAATGAGCCACCTGCGAGCCGCCGCCGAGGCCGAATACGCCAAGCTCGAGCGTCGCCTGACGCAGGCCGAGAGCGAAGCATGGGCTTAGCCGCGGTCAAATCCGCCGCGCCGGCCTCGGCGCTGGCGCCCGCACCGGCGTCGCTACAGCGCACCTCCTCGTTCTATGCGTCGGCTGCGCTGGATTCGAAAAAGCCTTGCGAATGCGGTACTCCGTCCGGGCTCTCCGGGCGCTGCGAAAGTTGCGACGGCCTCAGCCTTTCGGCTTCGCGCGCCAAGCCGGGGTTCGGCGCGCTCTCGGCCTCGCCCGCGCCGGCCGTCTTTCAGCCGGCCGCGGAGAGAAGCAGCCGGTCGCCCGCGCTTTCGCCGATCCGTCTGCAAAGGCAGCTGCGCGTGTCGGCGCCTTCCGATGACGCGGAGATCGAGGCGCAAGAGGTCGGCCGGCAGGTCGCCATGCCAGCGTCGCGCCGCGGCGGTCCGTTGTTGCGCCGCTCAGCAGGCGCGACCGCGCAGCGCCGCGCTATCCGGCCGAGCCTCGTCGATGCGCCGGTCGTCGGGAGCATTGAATCGAACCGTTCGAGCGGCGGGCCACTGCCTTCCAACGTGCGTTCGTTCATGGAGCCGCGCTTCGGCGCCGACTTCTCCGGGGTGCGCATTCATACCGGGACCGAGGCGACGGCGCTAAGCGACCAGCTTAACGCCAACGCCTTCACGACCGGGCGCGACATCTATTTCAACGAGGGCCAGTTCAGGCCCGACACCGGCGCGGGGCGCGAACTCATCGCGCATGAACTGGCGCACACGATTCAACAAGGCGGCGTCGTTCAGAGCGCCGCGTCGGAGACGACGGTCGCAGAGCGTGTCGGCGAAACCCTGCAGCGGGACGTTGCGGCGAACGTCGGGAGCGGGGCGACGCCCGGGGCACAAAACCGACCTGCCGCGACGCCGGCCGACGGCGCGAGCGCCGCCGACGGCCGGACCTACCGCATGGCCGACGGCCGGACAATCAAGTTGCCGGACGACATGACCGTTGAAGAAGCGCACAAGCTGGAGGTGGAAGGCCTCGCCGCGAACAAGCGCCTGGGCCGTGGGCCGCCGCCAAAGCCGGTTCCCGATGTCCACAAGCCAGCGGATAAAAGCGCGAAGGCCGCGATTAAGCCGAAGCGCGGCCCGGCGAAAGGCGCGCACGGCGTCCACGCGTCCGCCCAACGCGCAGGCGGCGCCAAAATCGCGCTGCGGCCGGTAGGCAGTCCGGTCGGGCGCTACCTCGTCGCGATGGCGACGCCCGTGCTGGCGCGGGGCGGCGCCAAGCTCGGCGCGCTGCGGCAGCACGAACAGACCCACGACGACGCCGGCCGAAAGGTGCGACAGGCCGAGAACGCCGTCGTCATACCGGAGAGCGAGGGGCAGTCAAAAAGCAATTCTAGCCAAGTCGGGGCCGTCGCCGAGCGTTCCGCACCGGCGCCCGACGAGAACAAGGGCAAAGCTCAGCTCCTGCGATCGCTCCAAGAGAACGTCCCTCAGACCATCGAGGACGTGGACAATTTCAAGCGCGACATGAAGGCACAGCACACCGGCGCCGACGTGACGACGGTCGTGCAGGCCGACAAAAATATGGTGGTCGGCGCGTTTGGCGAGGTCGGACACACTCCGCCGCCGGAGCCGCCCGAGCACTTGCCGGAAGCGCTGCCGACGCCGGAATCGGCGCCGCGCACGCCGCAGATGAATCTGGGCAAGGACGCGATCGCGCCCTTGCTGCCCGAGCACACCGACGTCAGCCAATACACCAAGGACGGGGATGCGCTGCTCCAGAAAGAAGGCGTGACACAAGAACAGCTCGACATGGTGGACAGCGGCGATCTCGCCCTGGCCAACAAGGAAAAGAAGGGACTGGAAAAATCGGCCAAGACCGAGCCTTTGTCCGTGCGGCAATTCGCGCAAGACGCGGGCGCCAAGGTCGATCAAGAGCTCCAGGACGAAGAGCAAACGGGACGCGAACACTTGGCGGCCCATCGCAAACAGGGCCTGCATCAGACCGGAAAACACCAGGAATCCGCCAAGAGCGCGCTGGAGAAGAAGCGCGACGAGGTCGCCGCCAAGATCAACGGCATCTACCAAGCCACCCAAGATCTGGTGACGAAGCGGCTGGCCGATCTCGACACACAGTCGATGAAACGATTCGACGAAGGCAATGACCGCGCGGCGAAGGCCTTTGAGGAAAACGTCAATCGCGAACTCGAGGCCTATAAGGACGACCGCTATTCGGGCTGGTTCGGCTGGGCCAAGAAGGCCAAGGACTGGCTGCTGGGCATGGACAAACTGCCCCGGGTCAAGGAGATCTTCGAGACCAATCGCGAGACGTTCGTCCAGACCATAAACAAGCTCGTGGCGGACATCAGCGCCGACGGCAAGCGGGTGGTGCAGGAATGCAAGGACCAGCTGGCGAAGGCCAAGGCGGAGATCAAGGACTACGTCGACAAGCTCGGGCCCGGTCTGAAGGCGATCGCCGACAAGACCGCGGGCGAAGTCGGCGGCAAGCTGGACGCGCTCGACGACACCATCAAGCAGAAGGCGGAGGAGCTTCAGCAGAAGCTTGCTGACAAACAGCAGGCGGCGATCAAGGCGATCGACGAAAAGATCGCCAAGATGAAGGAGGCAATGTCGGGGGCCCTCGCCAAGCTCGGCAACCTCCTGCTGCTGGCCGCCAAGAAATTCTTCACCTGGGCGCTGAAGCAGTTCGGCTACTCGCTGTCGGACATCGAGCGCATTATCGACAAGGGGATCGCGGTTCTGAAGGCGATCTTCACCAAGCCCATACAATTCGTGAAGAATTTGATCGGCGCGGCCAAGCTCGGCTTTTCGAATTTCGGCGCGAACTTCCTCACGCATCTCAAGGATTCGATATTCGAGTGGCTGACCGGCTCGCTCAGCGGCGTCACGCTGCCCTCGAGCTGGGACTTTAAGGGCATCGCCAGCGTCGCGTTTCAAATTCTCGGCCTGACCTGGGCCAACATCCGCGCCAAGTTAGTCGTGCCGCTGACCGAGCCGGTCGTGAAGTCGCTCGAAACGGGCTTCGATCTTGTGGTTTCGCTCGTGCGCGACGGGCCTATGGCGGCCTGGGAAAAGCTCCAGGAGATGGGACAGGAGATCAAGCAAGCCTTCATCGACGGCGTCAAGGACTTCATCAAGAGCAAGATCATCCAGGAGGCGATCAAGACCATCCTCGCGCTGTTCGTGCCGGGCGCGGGCATCGTGCGCGCGATTGTCGGCATCTACGACACGGTGGTGTTCTTCATCCAGAAGGCCAAGCAGATCATCGAGATGATCGGCAATTTCCTGGGCAGCATCGGCGAGATCGCCGCCGGCAACATCACCGCCGCCGCCGCCGCGCTGGAGAACGGGCTGGCGCGCGGCCTGACGCTGGTCATCAATTTCCTCGCCCGCTTCCTGCGCCTCGACGGGATCACCGCAAAAATCCGCGCGGCGATCGAGAAGCTGCGCGCCAAGGTCGACAAGGTGTTGGATACGGTCGTCGGGTGGATCGTCGGGAAAGCGAAGGCGGGCCTCGCGACGCTGTTCGGCGGCGGGAAGGGCGCCAAGATGGACGCTCGGACGACCGAACAAAAGATGGCGGACCTGCAAAAGGGCGTGACTGAAGCGCGGGCGCTTCTCGACGTACCCAACGTGCAGTCAGCTGAAATTAAGAAGCGGCTCCCCGAGATCAAGGAAAGATATCGGCTGACTACGCTGGACTTGGTCCAAGATTCGAAACAGGGCGCGCTGGAAAAGGCTCACATCCATGGCGCAGTCAACCCGGACCTCAATAGCGCAAGCGGCTCGATCCTTAGCGACGACGATTTGCAAATTCTTCAAGCTTACACTGGCTCATACCTCTTCGCGGTAGAGGAAATTGTTACGGCCAAAATCTCTGGTGAATCGCTTGCAGAAAACCTCGTCAAAGATGGGGTTGGGAAAAGCAAGATCTACGTCCTCAAGAGGCGGCCAGCTGACAAGTTCACGGACCGAGATCTCTATTCGTTTGATGCGTCGAGGGTCTCGATTTCTCGGTACACGAGCAAGAGAAACGATTATGGCTTCGACAACAGCAGAATTCCGCGCTCGACGAAGGTCGCGGTGCTCAACTTGGGCCTTGACCTGTCTGCCTACCCAATCTTCGCCCGTTCCGGAGCAAACTTTGTCGTATTCCTGGCATGAAAGCTCCGGCGTTTACGTGAGCGTGCGCAGCGGTGCCAAGGGATTGAAATTCGATCAAGTCGCATATGGCCACAGAGGAAACATCGGTGCCTCCGACTATTGGAACTCCACGGGCCACAAACAGACGTCCGAGCAAATTAGGCCTGGAACAACGACCCCTCGAACTATCACGGCCCAGAAGGGCGATTGGAATGTCGCGGGACACGGGTCGAGCT
This sequence comes from uncultured Alphaproteobacteria bacterium, assembly GCA_963802615.1. GTDB lineage: Bacteria > Pseudomonadota > Alphaproteobacteria > Rhizobiales > Beijerinckiaceae > Roseiarcus. The sequence goes on along the minus strand of CAWDKC010000008.1, from coordinate 18,686 downwards.
CTTCGGAACTCTATCGCATCCCCGCCAAGTTTTATGGAAGCAATAAGCAGTGGCTGTGACCGCAAAACCTGGGAATGACGGGATGGCCTCGGACATCGGGCAGACGTGGGCGGCCATCGAGCGGTGGCTCGCGGAGAAGGCGCCTCAGGCGCTTAAGTCGCAACGGAGCGGCGCTAGCGAAGCCGAGATCACGGACATGGAGCGCTATGTCGGCATGGTCTCGCCAGCGGACTTTCGGCACTCGCTGCGGCTTCACAATCCAGGAGGGTTTGTCCACGGATTTGATCTCCTCAAAATCGAGTCAATCCGCTCGCGTTGGTCTGAAATGAACTCGGTCATGGCGACGGGAAGGTTCGACGATTGGGTGCCCGGCGACGCAAGCGGCGACTTTTTCACGCCCAAATGGTGGACTAGGCGTTGGTTGCCGATCGCCGAGTTTCAGCGGGGGCACATTTGTGTGTCTCGACTTGGCACCTGGACCAAAGGGCGTCGTAGGGCAAGTCCTTCGGCTCGAACTCGAGGACGACGGTCCAAGTCTAACCAGCGCGCAATCCTTCGGCCAATGGCTGGATCAATTTCTCGAGGCGCTCGATCGAGGCGAATATCGACCGGACGGCAACGGTGATATCGACACACGTTTAGCTCTGGGTCGCCATGACCACCCCTCTCGACTCTACCGGCGACATTCGAAAAGTGACGAACGTCGCGTGTCGATTGGTGGGGTCGCGAACATTTTACCTAACAGCTTGCGTTCGCGGCTTACCGCCAGGGCTTCCCGCCATGCCTAGCCACTACGCATCCATCGACGGCTGGTTCGACTTCGACGACGTCTACGAGCTGGCCTTGTCCCGCAGCGCCGAACCCGCGCACTTCGTCGAAGTCGGCGCCTATAAAGGCCGCTCGGCCTGCTACATGGCCGAGCGCATCCGCGAGCTCGGCCTCGACGTCCGTTTCGACGTCGTCGACACCTTTCAGGGCGACGAGCACATCGGCGCGGACGATCTGTGGCCGGCGTTCAGTGAAAACCTTTCACGCGCGGGCCTGCTCGACAGCGTGAGCACGCACCGGGCCCTCAGCGTCGATGCGGCGAAGGAATTCGCTCACGAATTGCTCGACTTCATCTACATCGACGCGACCCACACGTTCGAGGCGGTCAGCCAGGATCTGTTGGCTTGGTGGCCGAAGCTCAAGCCCGGCGGTCTGATGGCGGGCCACGACTATCCGTATTTTGACGGACTCAAGGCCGCCGTCGACGGCTTCGTCGCCCGCAACGATCTGTTCCATGCCTTTCGCACACAACGTTATTCGTGGCTGATCGATAGGGCGCTGCAATGAAGGGCCTCAGCGAGTCGCTCGTTTCGTGCTTGATGCCGACCTACAATCGGCGTCCGTTCCTCGCCCACGCCATCGCGTATTTTCAACGCCAGACCTACGCCAGCCGCGAGCTCATCGTGCTCGACGACGGCGAGGATTGCGTGGCTGATTTGATCCCTGACGATCCGCGCGTGCGCTACGAGCGGCTGCCCAAAAAAATCAATCTGGGCGCAAAACTCAATCTCGGCTGCGAGATGGCGAGAGGCGACATCATCGCCCATTTCGACGACGACGACTGGTACGCGCCGTGGCGGCTGACGTACCAAGTCGAAGCGTTGGGGCGCACTGGGAGCGACATCTGCGGCATCAACCAATTGCTCTACTACGACCTGCGCGACGGCGGGGCCTATGAATATCGCTACCCCGCCGATGCGCAAACGTGGCTGCTGGGTAGCGACCTGCTTTACGCGAAGTCGTTCTGGCGCGGTCGCCGCTTTGCAGAAATCGACGTCGGCATGGACGGACTGTTTTGCTGGAGCGCCGAGCGCCAGCGCATCGCTGTGCTCGAAGACCGCAGCTTCGCGGTGCACATGATCCACCCCACCAACGCCAGCCCGAAGCTGACTTCGGGATTGTGGTGGCATCCGCATCCGCCGGCGGAGATCGCGCGAGCGATGGGCGAGGATTGGGGCTTTTACCAGCGGCGCGGCGACGGGGACGCGTTGCCACGCGAGCGGGCCCTTAGCACACGGGCCGCCGAAGCGAGTGCGTCGCCCCCTGCGGAACGCACCCAGCCAAAGCCTTTGCGCAATGTGTTCGCCTGTCTCGTCCACGAGAAGCCGGAATGCGTGATCGACCTCGTCTCCAATCTGCGGCGCCTGGATCCGCAGTCGCGGATCTTGCTCTACGACGGCGGCGCGGACGGCAAGCTGCTGGATCCACGCCTGCCTTGGGCGCGCTGGGGCGCCGAAATCCATCCCACTCCCCGGCCGATGCGGTGGGGACGGCTGCACGATTTCGCGCTTGATTGCCTCAGGCATCTGGGCTCAGCCGACGCTTTCGACGTGATGACGATCGTAGACTCGGATCAATTAGCGCTACGGGCGGGCTATTCCGACTTCCTGGCGCGCCGGCTAGGGGACCGCGAAGGCCTCGGCCTGCTGTCGAGCGCGCCCGAGCGCCAATGGCCTCAGACGACAATCCCCCCCTGCGTGACCGCGCATCAGGAGATCGCATTGTGGCGGCCGTTCTTGCGCCGTTTCCCCGATGGCGAGGACAAATTCGCGCATTGGACGTTCTGGCCAGCTACGGTTATCGCCGCCGAGGCCGGGATGGCGCTGTTGGAGATGTTTGAGCAGGATCGCGATCTTGCCGAACTCATGCGCGCCTCGCGCCTTTGGGCTACTGAGGAAGTCTTGTTTCCAACGTTAGCCGCGCTGCTCGGATTCCGCATCGAAAGAAACCCCTGTGCTGGCGACTTCGTGAAATATCGCGCCGACTTCGCGGCGAACGATGTCGAGGCGGCGTTGCGGCGGCCCGACGCGTATTGGATGCATCCGGTGACGCGCCAGTACGCCGATCCGACGCGCATGCGCATCCGCGCAGCGCACGACGATTATCGGGCCGCACCCGCGCGCGTGGCCTTCCCGGCCGCGCGGGCGCTCTTGTCGCCCATTCTGCGCCGTTCTCGCGCCATCGAAGGCTGGCTCGAAGACGAGGAGGCTGAAATGCTCGCAGTCGCTGCCCGTGAAGTACTGTCGTGCGACGCGGCCCCGAAAAGAATCGTCGAAATCGGCAGCTATTGCGGCAAGGCGACCACGTTGCTCGCCGGGCTTGCGCAGGCTTTCAGTCCGCAGACGCGCGTTCTCGCCATCGACACGTTCGATGGCGTCGTCGGCGCGCTCGACCGCGGCCTTATCGCAAACGAGCCGACCTTGGCGAAATTCAAACGCGTCTTGGCGGAAACGGGCACGAGCCCGCAGGTCGACATCATCGTCGGCCGCGCCTCGGAGGCCGCTTGCGATCAGGCTGTCGACTTGATCCTTGTCGATGGCCTGCACGACTACGCCAGTGTCGCGCAGGACTTTCACGCCTTCGCCGCAAAGCTCGCGCCGGACGCTTTGGCGGCCTTTCACGATTACGCGCCCTATTTCCCGGGCGTGCAGCGCTTCGTCGATGACTTGCTCACCGACGGCGCTTGGGAGGCGAAGGGGCAAACGGGCTCAATGATCATTCTGAAGCGCGCTTACGCTACCGGTGCCGTCGTGAACATCGAGGAGTTGTATGCCGCCGACTGTGATGAGACGTCCCCATAATGGGGGGCGTCAAAGAATTTGAAGCAAATAAGCGAAACAATGACTGCAGCCGCAGACCAGGAAGAAGCGTGGCGCGCCCGCGGGCGTGCGCTGGCAGAGAACACGCCTTGGACGGCCGTAGGAAGGTCAATTGCGCCAACGCCCAACGACAACCCGTTAAGGGATTTTTTTCACTCCCGGATCGAAGGCCGCGGCATTTGGAAATGGGAGCATTACTTCGACATTTATCATCGCCATTTCGGCAAGTTCAGGGGTCTACCAACCGCCATTCTTGAAGTTGGCGTTTATGGGGGCGGAAGCTTGGAAATGTGGCGGGACTATTTCGGTCCCGAAGCCACTTTGTACGGAATGGATATTCAACCGGCAACTGCCAACCTGAACGCCGGCGGCGCGAAGATCTTGATCGGAGACCAAGCGGACAGGGCGTTCTGGGAAGATTTTCGTGCGAAAGTGCCCATTCTCGACCTCGTCATCGACGATGGGGGACACACGCCGGAGCAGCAGATGGTCACAATGCAGGAGTTGCTGCCGCACTTGCAGGCGGGTGGCGTGTATTTGTGCGAGGACGTTCACGGAACCTCAAACGCTTACATGGCCGCAGTGCAAAGCATGGCCAACGCGCTTGACGACGTCGCGGCCGCCCTCGCCGATCCCAGTGACAACGGCCGGGCGATCGTCTCGACCTCGAATCGTTTGCAGTCGACAATCCGCTCTGTCTGCCGCTACCCTTATGTCGTCGTCGTCGAGAAGAACGATCGTTTGGTTCCCGAACTCGTCGCTCCGAAGCAAGGAACTCTTTGGGATCCGTCCGTTTAGTCCAGCTTTGCGAATAGCATTGTTCTCGTCTCCAAGGTCGCGCCGCTGCGTGTTGCAGAAGCTTGTGAATTGGCTCCACAGACGACCGCCGCCATCTCGATGATTTCAACCGGTTCTGTGGAATGGGGTCTGAAATCCCTCGCCGATTTACACCTGACCGCGCCTTTCAAGGGATGCACTCGTGAAGAAAATCGGTGGCCTCGCCGGGCGGCCCAGGTGATACGCGCCACCAGCGACCGGGTCGAACCCTTGCAACGAGGCGTCGTTGCAGAGTCTGCATTTGGCGCAAAGAGAAGCCGAATGTCCACCGAAGTCGCCACCGGCAGAAGGCGTCGACGCTGACCCATTAGGGTCAAGACCCATTGATCACAGCCAGAATATGGCCGCTGCGGCGATGCAGATTGCCGAGAAGTAGGTATGGGCGCAACGGTCGTATCGGGTGTGGATGCGCCGCCAGTCTTTGAGGCGGCCGAACATGTTTTCGATCTTACGGCGCTGTTGGTAGAGGACGTCGTCATGGGGGATCGCAGTTTTGCGGTTGCCTTCGGAAGGCAACGACGACGGCCTCCTCCTCAACTGACAGGACCGTCGAACATGCCTCCACTCTTCGGCGAGCTTTTGCATGATCGTATTCTCATGCACCCGGTACTTCCCCTTGAAGAAGATTAGAGCGAGGTCCTTCTTCTCCCGCGATTCTTCATCAGGTCGGCCAAACAGAGCCTGGACTTCATGTAGCGCCCAAAAGTCGCTCATGGCGGGCGGGCGCGTTATGCGCGCGCGGGGAAGGCGATCACCGTGCCTTCGGCGACGCCGGCGAGCCAACGGCCGTAATCAGTCATGACGCCGCGGCGCCGCTCAACCGCCTTGTCGCGGAAATAGGCCTCTTTGACCGGACCGAGCGAATGGGCGAGGCACAGTTCCGCGATATCCCCATCGACGTGGGCGACCGTGGCGCACCAATCTCTAAAAATGCTGCGCCAACTGTGTGGTGAGCCGGCGTCATTCCCGCCCGCGCCGGCGCTAGCGCAAAGCCGGTGTAACTGATCGGCGAGGGGCCGCCGCTCGGGGCAGCGAATATGAATGCGGCCGCGGCGGCGGCGGCGTCCTTGTCTTTGTCGCCAGTGCGGGAGCGCACGCGGACCTGATCGCGTCGCGTCAAGATTTCGAGCGCGATCGGCGAGAGCGGCGCGGTGTGCTCGACGCCGCCCTTCATAGCCGCCGCCGGCTTCACCAGCGCTTTCTTGTCGAAGTCGACCTCGCCCCAACGCGCGCGAACGATCTCGCTCGGCCTCGACGCGGTCGCGATCATAACCAGCCACGCGTCGAACTCAGTCGCCCGGATTCCGCTGGCAGACTTTCCAGCCTCGCCGAGCGCGCGAAACGCTACGGGCACGTCCGCGGCGATATCCTTGATGCGGCGGAAGTGCTTGGCGGAACCCTTTTTCCGCTTGAGTTGGAAGACCGCGCCAACCCGCTTCGCCTCAGCGGGATTGCGGAACGTCCCGTCGCGCTCGCTCAAGGCGGTGGCGCTATCAATGATCTCCTCGATCCGCGCTCTGATCCTTCGCGCCGTCTCCGGCGCGCCAGCCTTGGCGGCGGCCTGTAGGATTTTGACGGTGTGTTTTAAGCTTGATGTCGTAGACGTCGAGATCGCCGATCACCGGAAAGGCATATTTAATCAGCGGATTTAGCCAGACCGCCTTCGCGTATTTGTGTTTCCATTCCGGCGACCGCACTTCGAGGCGATCCATCGCCGCCTGCTTAAAGGTGACCACTTCCTCGACGGGCTTCACCGCTCGATTGGTGGCGCGCTCGGCGTCGCGCTCATCCTTCGGGTCAATGCCCTTGTCGCGCTTGCCGATGTACTCGCGCGCCTTCTGGCAGGCCTCGGCGAGCGACATCTTCGACAAGGAGCCGAGTCCGATTGTGCGCCGCTCGCAATTGGACCAGTAACGAAGCGTAAAGGCCCCGGCCCCATGTTCGTCGCTGACCTTACGGAGTTTGAGACCCGTCACGCCGCGGGCCACGACGGGATGGACGCCCTCGGGAGCCTTCTCGGCCTGCGCCTGCGTCTTGATCACGACCGCCGGCAGCCTCGCCTTGACCGCTTTCGCCGGCGCTGACTTAACCGCCGTCTTTGTTCGCGTCGCCATTTCCTTGTTCACCCGTTTGTTCACCCATGACGGGTGATAGCCGGGTGTGATATGGCGAATATCGCCCTTTCACGCAAGATGGGATTCTCCGTGGCGGGTGAATGAGTTAGCGCGAAAAGGCGAGAAAAGACGATGTGATCCGGTAAGGTTAGGGCCGCATTAACTTCACGCGACTTAGGGTCAACGAGGGCGAGGCGCGCAGAGCCGCTGCTTCGAGCCGCGAGTGAGCGATGCGGACGACGACATTCTCAATGATCGACCATGTTCCCGCTTCGGTGCGGGAGTTCCCGAAGCGGCGGGCGGCCGAAATCGCTGGCCTCATCGCGCTCGCCGGCGTGGCCAGCCTGACCCTCGCGCTGCTGACCTGGTCGGTCAGCGATCCCAGCCTCAATCATGCGACCAACGCGCGCGTCCACAATCTGTCTCGGCGCTCCCGGCGCGATCGCCGCCGACCTCGTGATGCAGTTCCTCGGCCTTGCCTCTGCGGTCATGCTGGCGCCCCCCGCGTTCTGGGGTTGGAGCCTGGTCACCCAGCGGCGGCTTGAGCGGCCGCGCCTGAAGGTCGGCCTCTATTTGACCGGAGTGATCGCGACGGCCGGGCTGGCTTCCCTGCTTCCCGCGCCTGGGAGCTGGCCGCTGCCCACCGGCCTCGGCGGCGTCGTCGGCGACGCCGTTCTGGCGCTCCCGCATCGCCTCCTGCCGCCCTCGGCCTGGGCCACGATCGCGCTGGGCTGTAGCCTTGCGGCAATCGCTATCCTCTGCCTCGCCGGCGCCTCCGGCGTTGGGGGCTCGCCGAGTTCCCCGGAGGACGCCCCCGACACTACAGCCGGAAAGGCCCGCGCCCGGGCGCTGGCGCGCTTCGACGATGAAGACGACGAGGACGAACCCAGCTTTGGCATGGTGTCGATCGGCGCTGTCATTCATGCCTTGCTCACGGCGAAAGCAACGCTGCGCCGGATGACCTCTCGCGGCTCGCGGAGAGCGAGCGTCCCGGCGCCCGTCCTCACCGCTGCGCGGGCTCCCGCTTCGCCCGCGCCTTGGTCGGGGCCGGGCGACGTCGACGACATTTCGATCATCGCCGCCGCCTACGCGCCTCGCGCTCAGGGCTTGGCTCCTGCTCCTTCCGTCGGCCCGCCGGTTGTCTCTCCGGGTTCCGGACTCGGAGCGGCGGCGCGGGCCGGGGCCGACATCGCGTCCAGGCCGCGCGGCGAATGGGTCATGCCCTCGCTCACGATGCTGAGCGAGCCGAAGAAATCGGTCGGCGCCAAGATCTCGCAGGACGCGCTGGAGCAGAACGCGCGCTTGCTGGAAGGCGTCCTCGACGATTTCGGCGTGAAGGGCGAGATCGTCAACGTGCGCCCTGGTCCGGTCGTGGCCCTCTACGAACTCGAACCGGCGCCTGGGATCAAATCCTCGCGGGTCATCGGGCTCGCCGACGACATCGCCCGCTCGATGTCGGCGGTCTCGGCCCGCGTGGCGGTCGTTCAGGGCCGCAACGCCATCGGCATCGAATTGCCGAACCAGCGCCGCGACACCGTCTATCTGCGCGAGCTTCTCGCCAGCGACGATTTCAGCCAATCGAACCATCGCCTGCCGATCGCGCTCGGCAAGACCATCGGCGGCGAGCCGGTGATCGTCGATCTGACCCGCATGCCTCACCTCCTGGTCGCCGGCACGACCGGCTCGGGCAAGTCGGTCGCGATCAACACCATGATCCTCTCGCTCCTCTACCGCATGAAGCCCGAGCGATGCCGGCTCATCATGGTCGATCCGAAGATGCTCGAGCTTTCCGCCTACGACGGCATCCCCCACCTCCTGACCCCCGTCGTCACCGACCCGAAGAAGGCCGTCATCGCGCTCAAATGGGCGGTGCGGGAGATGGAGGAGCGCTACAAGAAGATGTCGAAGGTCGGCGTGCGCAACATCGACGGCTTCAACGCCCGCGTCGCCGAGGCGATCGCCAAGGGCGAGGCGCTGACCCGCACCGTCCAGACCGGCTTTGATCGCGAGACCGGCGAAGCGATCTACGAATCCGAGGAGATCCCGCTCGACGAACTGCCCTATATCGTCGTCGTCGTCGACGAAATGGCCGATCTCATGATGGTCGCCGGCAAGGACATCGAGGGCGCGATCCAGAGGCTTGCGCAGATGGCCCGCGCGGCCGGCATCCATCTCATCATGGCGACGCAGCGGCCCGTCGGTCGACGTCATCACCGGCACCATCAAGGCCAATTTCCCGACCCGCATCTCATTCCAGGTGACGAGCAAGATCGACAGCCGCACCATCCTCGGCGAGCAGGGCGCCGAGCAATTGCTCGGCCAGGGCGACATGCTCTACATGGCCGGCGGCGGGCGCATCTCACGCGTCCACGGCCCCTTCGTGTCCGACAACGAGGTCGAGAAGGTCGTCGCCCATATCAAGAAGCAGGGCGCGCCCGAATATTTGCACGCCATCACCGAAGACGACGAGGCGAGCGAAGACGACGACGACGCCCCCCTGCCCTCCCCCGGCTCGATGGACGCCGAGGAATTGGCCGACTACTACGACCGCGCCGTCAACATCGTGCTGCGCGACCGCAAGGTGTCGACGAGCTACATCCAGCGCCGCCTCTCGGTCGGCTACAACAAGGCGGCTTCGCTGGTCGAGCGGATGGAGAAGGAAGGCGTGGTCAGCGCCCCCAATCACTCGGGCAAGCGGGAGATCCTGATCGGCAATGGCGTCGACCGGGGCGCGTTCGAAGACCTGAGCGAGGACTGAGTCAGATTGCCTTCTCCCTCAGGGAGACGGTGGCGCGAAGCGCCTGATGAGAAAGCCTCGCGACGGGAAGCTCACCAAGACCCCGCCATTTCCGAGTCCGTTTCTTGCGATTCCAATCGGTTGCGGCGCCATTTGCGAGTCACTACCCGCCCGGACAGGCCCGGTCGAAGCGCCAGCGCTTTAGCCCGCGCGATGCATCGTCCAAACCTCGCCGCTCATGTCGACCAGATGAAATCCGCGGCGCGCAAGTTCGCTCATGGTGACGACATCGCGGCAATGCACCGTCGCCCACGTGTTGGGCGGCGCGTCCTTGATCCGGTGACGGTTTCCTACGTCGAAATGCTGCATCTTCCTCTCCGTGTCGGGCGCCGTCGAGCGAGTCCTCCCCTGACCAGAGGCCGGGCTCTTAGCAGTTTTTGCTGCGCTGCACAATTCTATGCTGCCATGCACAATATGCTGGGCATCGTGCAGGCCCTCTCCCCCGGCGCCGCCACGCGCGCCCTCACACTCCTCCACCCATTCCTCCATGTCATGGCGGACCGTATGCGATCCGCCGGGCCACTTGCGAGTAAAAGCGAATAAACGAGAGCAAACGTCAGTAAAATCGATCCGACAAAGCAGCGCCAAACACAGCGCCAAACACAGCGCCGAACCGCTTCGGCGATTAAAATACATCATACATTAGATTTTGATTTTCGAAAAGCATTTGTCGAAAAATCTTTGCATCAACGCTAATGGCCCGCCATTCCGGACGCCTCCCTGCCCGGCGGACGCGCCGAAGCCGCCGTCGCGGCGACCCGGCGAACCGGCCGCCCGGGTTCGCGAGCGCTGGCGTTGCGTCCAAGGCCCGCGCGAAGCGATGGAGGAGCACGCAGCGTCGCCAGCGTGAGGTTCAGTCGGCGCGCTGGGTCGCGGCGTCAGGACCCGACCGACGGGAATACGCAGCCGTTTTTGGCAAGGTTCAAACTTCATCACCGGATCCCCATTTTGGATCAAGGCGGCAGCGGCGAAAATTCGGCTGCGAAGAATTCCAGGAGAATATATTTCCGGATATGGAACCAAGCGGCGCACCCGGCGTTACGGCGGGGTGTGCATTGTGAGTGCGGGACATTTGATGGCGGGACATTTGGCATGAATGCGACCCGCACGAAGAAGCCTGACCATTTGGACACCAAAGCGCCCGACCCGAAGAGCGTCGAGGCGATCGGACGGGCGTTGGAGAAGCACTATGCAAGCCTGATCGAGGCGCCGCTGCCAGACAAGTTCGTGGAATTGCTTGCTCGTCTTGAGGGAGAGAAGGTTCCCCCAAAGCCTGGGAGGCCGGATGCCCTCGACTAGCTTCAAGGACGACCTGCTTGCGGAAATAAGGAATTCTGCGCGCATTCGCGATTTCGCTGTCAGGCTCGGTTTCGCTCGCCGACGATCTGGTTCAGGAATCTCTGCTGCGCGCATGGAGCAACTCAGAGAAATTCCAGCCCGGCACCAGCCTGCGGGCTTGGCTGTTCACGATCCTGCGCAATATCTACTACTCGAATTACCGCAAACGCTCCCGCGAGGTCCAGGACAGCGACGGCTTCTACGCGCGCCGGCTGACCGTTCCCGGCGACCAGGAAAGCCATCTCGATCTCGAAGACTTCCGCCAGGCCATGACAAAGCTTCCCGCCGAGCAGCGCGAGGTGTTGACGCTGATCGGCGCCAGCGGCCTCTCCTATGAGGAAGCCGCGGTCGTCTGCCAGGTGGGCATTGGGACGATCAAGAGCCGGCTCAGCCGCGCCCGCGCGAAACTCGTTGAGCTTTTGGAACTGGACGAGGCGCCTCAGCCGCCGGGCGAGCGCCAAGGTCCGGCGCGCAGGTTAGCGCCGAGGCCGGAGTTCGCCAGACCGTCATGGTCGCCAGGATCAACGCGACAGAGCATTCCTCAAGGCCGACACCAGCACGCGCGGCGCAGCCGGCTTTTCCACGATGGGGCGATCCCTCCATTCGGCCAGGCTCGGTTCGCCGCGCGGCTTTCCCGTATAGAGAATGAACGGGACGCCGCGGCGGACCAACTGGCGCGCGAGCGGCGCCGCCGTTTCAGACCCAAGACTGAAATCGAGCACTGCGACCGCGAAATCGTCATCATTCGCCCTCGCCATCCCCTCGTCCAGAGTCTGGCACATACCGACGACGGTCGCGCCTGCGTCGACCAGCGTCTCCTTCAGATCCATCGCCAACACCACATCGTCTTCGACGACGAGCACCCTGACGCCGCTCAACGGACTGTTGTCGTTACCCGACTGAACCATCCTCGTTTCTCCAGAATCGACTGACGCCGCACTGAAAACCTTATCGAACCAACGGTCGCCAAGCGCGCATGTTCCGCTTCGGCAACGATCGTCGCATTGACGGACCACGTCCTCTCGACGGCGGTGCTTGAGCCGCGCACGTCCGGCGGGCGGCGAGGAACTTTCACCGCAGTCATGGGTTCATCGGCCAGCGTTTGCAGAGCTTGCGCAGGAGATTGACCCATGCCGCGAGGAGACAAGTCGAAATACACCGACAAGCAGGAACGGAAAGCCGAGCATATCGAGGAGAGCTACGAGAGCCGCGGCGTTCCGGAGAAGGAGGCGGAGCGTCGCGCCTGGGCGACCGTCAACAAGGACGATGGCGGCGGAAAGCGCCGGGCGGCTCGGGCCGCGGACAATCGACCGGCCATCCCGCCGCGCATAAAGGCGGCCGGATTGGCGGCGCTGCTGCGGCTCACCGATCACCCGCAGCCCGATCGGCGGCCGCCAAAAAGGCCGCCGCAACCCGCAAGCGCAACGCCGCCCACGCGTCCAGCTAGAACCGGAGGAAAGCATGACTGACCGCGACCAGCGTATTCGAGAGATCGCCTATTTCCTGTGGCTCGAGGAGGGATCGCCCGAGGGCGAGGCCGACCGCCATTGGCTGGCCGCCGAAGGGCTCATCGAGGACGAGCCGGACGGCGAGCCCGCCGCAAGCGAGACCCCGGACAAGCCCAAAAAGCCCGCGACGGCGACAGCAGTTTCGGACTGACCTCCAACCGATTTTTCGAAGCGATCATCCGGGAGCAAGGCTGGCGCCATCTCTTCTGAGGCGGCTCCGGCCGCGTGATTCTTTCGCGTTGATGTTCTAATCTCGGCCTGTCGGCGCCGCCGCCAGGAAACACTCTCGATGACCTTCCTTCCCTCGACGATCCCTCTGATTTAGGCGCCGATGGCGAGCGCGCAGGGACCGGAGCTCGCTATCGCCGTCTGCAAAGCGGGCGGGCTCGGTTCCCTGCCGGCGGCCATGCTGACGCCCGATCGCCTGCGCGAGCAGATCGCCGCAGTCAGGAGCTCGACGGACGCGCCTTTCAACGTGAACTTCTTTTGCCATGCCGAGCCCACGCCCGATCCGGCGAGGGAGGCGCGCTGGCGCAAGCGGCTCGCGCCTTATTATGCCGAGGCCGGAATCGATCCCTCAGCCATTCCCGCGGGGCCGGTCCGCGCGCCGTTCGACGCTGGGCTATGCGCAGTGATTGAAGAGACGCGGCCGGCGGTGGTCAGCTTTCATTTCGGCTTGCCGTCTCCTGAGTTGCTGTCGCGCGTCAAAGCGGCCGGCGCGCTGACCCTCGCGTCCGCCACCACCGTCGCCGAGGCGCGCTGGCTCGAGCAGCGCGGCGTCGACGCGATCATCGCCCAGGGCCGCGAGGCGGGCGGGCATCGCGGCATGTTTCTGTCGGACGACATCGACGCCCAACCGGGTCTGATGGCGCTCCTGCCTCAGGTTCGCGACGCGGTGCATTTGCCGGTCGTGGCGGCCGGCGGAATTGGCGATGGGCGAGGAATCGCGGCGGCCTTCGCGCTCGGCGCCGATGCGGTCCAGATCGGAACTGCGTTCCTGCGCACGCCGGAGGCGACGATTTCGCCGCTGCATCGCGCGGCGCTCGCGCGCGCCAGAGACGATGCAACGCGGCTGACCAACGTGTTCACCGGCCGGCCCGCTCGCGGTCTCGTCAACCGGTTCGTCGCCGAAGTCGGACCGATGTGCGAAGACGCGCCGCAGTTTCCCTTGGCGGCGGCAGCCGCGGCGCCACTGCGGGCTGCGGCCGAAAAACTCGGGAGCGGCGACTTCTCGCCGCTGTGGGCGGGCGAATCGGCGGCGCTGGCGCGCGAGAGGGCGCCGAGGCGCTGACGCGCAGGCTGTGGGCGGACGGTCAAGCCGTGATGTCGGGCCTGCAAGGCAGGTGGAAGGAGTGAGCCGAGAGCCAGCGACCGCAACCCACGCTTCTTCTCCGTCACTGAGCCGGCGCGGCTCGATCGTGCAACACCACCGCTTCCCGGGTGATTTGACGGCCTTTCCGTGCTAGCTCTTGGCGGGCCGGAAGGGCGTGATGAACGAGACGCGGAAGCTCGCAGCGATCCTGGTTGCGGATGTCGTCGGATACAGCCGGCTCGCCGGGGCCGACGAGGATCGACCCTTGCCCGCCTTCCCGGCCTGCGCAGCGACCTGATTGGCCCGGCGATCACCGCCCATAGCGGGCGGTGGTTAAACGCACCGGCGACGGCAGCATTATCGAGTTTCGCAGCGTCGTGGACGCCGTGCCTTGTGCAATCGGCTCCAGAGCGGCCGCATCGAGCGCAACGCGGGCGTCTCCGGAGGACCGGCAATCGAATTCCGCGTCGGGATTCACGTCAGCGGCGTCTCGAGGAGGCGGCGGTGATCTCGTGGGCGCGGCGTCAACATCGCCGCGCGGCTCGAAGCCATATGCCAGCCTGGCGCGGTCTGCCTGTCTGAGGACGCCTATCGGCAAGTCAGACAGCGGCTCGACCTCAAGGTCACCGACCTCGGCAAGACGCAGCTCAAGAATATTGCGGAGCCGGTGCATGTCTATGCGCTTGAAGTCGGCCAGCCGGCCGAGGCGAAACAGGCGCCGTCAACGTCACAAAAGCGCGAACCGCCGCGTCTTTCTCTGGTCGTGCTACCCTTCGCCAACATCGGCGGCGATCCCGAAGAGGACTATTTTGTCGACGGCATCACCGAGAGTCTCGACGACCGACCTCTCGCGCGTCTCCGGCGCCTTTGTCATCGGTCGTAGGACCGCCCTCACCTACAAGGGCAAGGCTGCCGACGTGAAGGAGATCGGTCGCAAGCTCAACGTGCGCTACGTGCTCGAAGGTTCGGCGCAGCGTGATCAAATCCGGTGCGCATCAACGCGCAGCTCGTCGACGCCAGATCCGGCGCGCATCTGTGGGCCGATCGTTTCGACGAGGACGCGGCCCGCCCATTCGGGCTGCAGGACCAAGTCGTGGCGCGATTGGCCGCGAGTTTGGGCTACGTTTTGATCAACGCCGAGGCGAAAAGGGCGCTCGATCCGCAAATCCGAGCGTCATTGATCTGACGATGCGCGGCTGGACCTTGATATGGCGGGCGGCTCAGCAAACCCCCTACGAAAGGCGCGAGAGGGCTGACGAGGCGCGGGCTTTGTTCGACCAGGCGCTTCAGGTCAGCCAGACGACCCCGACGCCCTGGCCGGCAGCGCCTACACCTATTACGTTGACTTTGCTTATGGGTGGTCCGACGCTCCTATTGACTACGAAACCAAAGTGTTGGAGCAAGCCAGTCGCGCAATCGCGCTTGCCCCCGACAATGTCCGGGCGTACTTCGTAAAGGCGATCTATCTGGCGACGTCGGGCCGTCCGACTGAAGCACTCGGCGCCGCCGACGCCGGGCTCGCCATCAATCCCAATTTCGTTTTGCTCTCTGTCGCCGCGCGCGGCCGCCGAAAATTCCCTCGGCCGCTTCGAGCAGGCTAAGGCGGATTGTGAGCGGGCGATGCGGCTGAGCCCCCGCGCGACCCCTTTAGCGGAGTATTTCGCCTCTGGATCGGCGCCGCGGAATTAGGCCTCGGCCATTTTGAGGCGCGCGGTCGACGCCTTTCGGAAGGCGATTAACTCGGGCTATCGCCCCTTCTTTGTCTACTCAAGCCTGGCGGCCGCCTACGCGCAAGCGGGCAAGATAAACCAGGCCGAAGCGCTCCCTTAGCGGAAGCTTCGGCGCCTCAATCCCAAGCTTACCGTGAAGTGGTACGTCGCGCGTGGGGTGAATGCGGCTCTGATCGACGGCGTTCGGAAGGCGGGGTTAGCAGAGAACTGAGCATTGTGCCTCGCGCGGTCGCGCTTGAGGCAACGGCGGCCAAAGCTGATCACTCCGCCGCCGCGGCGTGCTCCCGCTTTGGCGCGCCATGCGTATCGGGAATCTTGTCGGCGTAGCCGGCGACGAAATCGTGCTCGTGGTCGACCTCGGTCGCGGGCTTGAGCGCCTCGTCCACGTAAGCCGCGCCGTCCTTGTCGGCGAGCACCCGACGCAGGATCGCCCGGTAGCGCAACGCGAGCGCCGCCCACTTTCCGGCAACCGAAAGAAAGTCCCAGGCGCGCCAGGGATAGAAGATGAGCGGGTTCACGACCGGGAGCCCGTGCCTGCGCTGCGTCCTGATCTTGCGCCGCACATAGCCGAACTGCAGCGGGTGAACGCGCTCGATCCGTGACGAGCCGGAGAACACAGTCATCGCATCGGTGATCTTGCGCGGGCTGATGCCGCTCGCGACCGCGCGGCGCAGAACGGTCTCGACATGCGCGTCCGAATAATAGCGCTTCCAGGCGTCGCGATAGACGCCGCGCCACGCATCGGCGGACATGATCGCGTGATTGGCGCAGACATGTTCGAGATCGTAATTGTTCATGTCGGCTTCCATCCACGCGCCCTTGAGATGCAGGACTTTATGGTCCTCCGAGCCGGGCAGCGGCGTGAGGAAGAAGAATTCCAGAATGTCGATCGGCAGTTCGCGCTTGATCGTGTCGATGTCGCGGGCGATCGATTCCGGCGTGTCGGTCGGGAAAGCCGAGGATATAGCCGGCCCAGGTCATGACCTTGGCGCGCTGCCAGGCGTGCAGCATCTCGCGATATTCCCAGATCTTGTTCTGGCGCTTCTTCGCGCCCATCAGCGACTTCGGGATTGATGTTCTCGAGCCCGATGAAGACCGCGTTGCAGCCCGCCCGCGCCGCCTTCTCGATGAAGCCCGGAATCCTCTGGCAGAGCGTATCGACCTGGAGCAGAAGCCTGATCCGAAAACCCTGGTTCTCGCGCAAGTTCGATCAGCCGATCGAGAATCGGCTCCCAGTTGCGGTTGCGGGCGAAATTGTCATCCGTAACGAAAGAAGCGGGTGACGCCCTGCGCGGCGTTGGCGCGCACGATCGCCTCGACGTCGTCGGGCGTCGCGATAGCGCGACTTGCGCCCCTGCACGTTGATGATGGTGCAGAACGAGCACTGGAACGGGCAGCCGCGTCCGGCGTCGAAGCTGGTGTAGTGCCCGGCCACCCTCGTCACCACCGGGCGCGGCAGCACGGGAATGGCGGCCGCCGCCATGTCCGGCATGTCGTTCAGGTAATTGTAGACGGGCTTCGGCTTGCCCGCGAATCGACGTCCTTCAGGAACTCCGCGAGCCGGCCTTCGCCCTCGCCTGCGTAGAGGATCATGCCGAGCGCCTGCGCCTCTTTCAGGTCGGGCGGCAGTTCGGGCAGCATGGCGATGCAGCCCGAAACGTGGAACCCGCCGACGGCGACGGTCACGCCCTGCTTGCGGAACTGGCGGCCGATGTCGAGCGCGCGCGGAAACTGATTCGACTGGACGCCGACCAGAGCCACCATTCCGCTGTCGGCGAGGATGCGTTTCGAAATGGCGGGGAAATCGACGATGGTGTTGCACTCGTCGTAGATCTCGAACTCGATGTCGACGTCAGGACCGAGGATGCCGCTCCTCCGCGCATTCGCGCGAGCAGGCCGTAGACGCTCGCCAGGCTGTTCGAGGGGATGGTCGAGCGGCGCCACTGGATGACGTAGCCGTCGTCGTCGTAGTGCGACGGCTTGATCAACACGATCGTGAACCTGCGCTTGGCCATCAAGCCCTCATGGGAGGTTTACGCCCGCGTCATTTCGTCGTCTAAAGCAGCTAGCGCCTTGGAAGGGCGCGGGCAACTCCAAATCGGCGGAGACGGGCTCGGCCCGCCTGGTCTGGGCCCGATCTCGTCAGCGGCGCCCGCAAACGGAGGAACCATGAACACCATAGTCGAACCGTCTGAAGCGGCCGGAATGAGCGCCCGCCGCCTTGAGCGCATCCGTCCGGCAATGCAGGCCTACGTCGACCGCGGCGTTTACGCCGGCATCAGCACGCTGATCGCGCGTCGCGGCAAGATCGTGCACGCAGGCAGTTCGGCTGGCGCGACAAGGAGGCGGCGCCGCCGACGACCGCCGATACGATCTTCCGCCTCTACTCGATGACCAAGCCGATCGTTTGCGTGGGCCTCATGACGCTGCTCGAGGAGGCGCGCTTCACGCTCTTCGATCCGCTGGCGAAATTTGTTCCGGCCTTTGGGGCGTGAAGGTGATGGAGGCGGACGGCAGTCTGGTCACTCCGGTGCGCCCGATCATGCTGCGCGATTTGATGACCCACATGAGCGGCCTGACCTACCATTTCGTCGACGATTCTCCCGTCGGCAAGATGTACCGGCGAGCCAAGCTGCTGGACGCCCAATGTCCGCTGGAAGCCGCCATCGACGACCTGGCGCGCTTTCCGCTCGCTTTCCAGCCGGGCTCGCGCTGGCGCTACAGCGTCGGCATCGACGTCGCCGCCCGGGTGATCGAGGTCATCTCCGGCCGTCCGCTCGGCGCCTTCTTGCGCGAACGCCTATTCGAGCCGCTGGGCATGGTCGACACGGCGTTCGGCGTCCCGCCCGAGAAACGCGACCGCCTGGCGGCGATGTACGGCCGTCCCGGACGTGCTCGCGCCGGCGTGACCATGAGCAGCGAGCTCGAGGCCTGGGCGAGGGCGTCAACGACCGCCTCGACGTGTCGAAGTCTTACCCGGTCGATTCGCCCGATGTGTTCGTGCGCGGCGGGCACGGCCTGTTCGGCACGATCGGCGATTATTTTCGCTTCGCCCAGATGCTGGCAAACGGCGGAGAGCTTGACGGCGACGCGCATTCTCGGACGCAAGACGCTGGCGCTCATGCACGCCAATCACGTGCCGGCGGCGCTCCTCCCCCTCGACATCGGCGGCCTGCCCCTGCCCGGCTACGGCTTCGGCCTCGGCTCGCGGGTGCGCTCGACGTCGCGCAATCCGCCGCGCCGGGCTCGGTCGGCGAGTTCGGCTGGTCCGGCGCGGCGAAGACCCACTACTGGGTCGATCCGAAGGAGAGCTGGTCGGCCTCTTCATGACCCAGTCGATGATGAGCTTCGACCTGCCGGAGCTCGATCTGCGCGCCCTCGCCTATCAGGCGATTGAGGATTA
>CAWDKC010000007.1:0-29020 GCA_963802615.1 uncultured Alphaproteobacteria bacterium | reverse complement strand
CCGCGCCCATTTGGGCAGGATGTTCGACGTGAACCGTATCCGCGCGCCCGGCGTCGCGCCTCGATCACGGGCCTTCGGTTTTTGCACTTCGACCGAGCCGATTCCGGTCTGGATCGCGCGAACCGGATCATGGCCGTGGCGAACCACCCGTCGGCGGCCATCCGGAAGCACGAGTTCCGCGGTCGAGGCCAGAAATGTCTCGAACTCCGCCTCGACCGCCTGGGCAATCAGCCGACGCGCACCGGTTCGCAGAATTTCGGTGAGTGGATCATCGATTGCCCCTTTCTGTCGAACGGCAACAACTCTATTCTCGGTCATGGCGTAACGCTCCTACTTGGAGGTTCGGGTGGCTTGATCACCAACCCCGTTACGCCGCCTTCCTCACACCGTCACCCAGTTTCCCGCTTAGCTCTTCGACCTGCCGGCGAAGCTGATCGAGGTCCCCGAGCATCGGGGTCTGGTCTATGCCTGCGCCTGCTGCGGCGGCAGGACGGCGGCGGCCTTTCCCGGAAGGGTCGGCGCGCCTGCCCAATATGGCGAGCGCCTGCGCGCGGCGGCCGTCTATCTCCATGTGCAGCAATTGATCGCCGAGGACCGGGCGGCCCAGACGCTCGCCGACCTCTTCGGCGCGGATCGGCTTTGCCCGGCCAGCGTGATGGGCTGGGTGAAGAGAAAGGCGAAGGCCCTGGCTCCCGTCGCCGACCGGATTGGCGCGCTGGTGGCGGGGGCGCGCGTGCGCTGCCTTGATGATCCTTCGACGATGCTCAGGACGGCTTTCGCATCGCGGGCAAGACGCAATGGCTGCATACGGTCGCAACCGAAAGCCTCACGCTCTATCGCGTGTCGGCCCAGCGGGGCGGCGTCCCCAAAGACCTTGCCGGCGGGGTGGTCGTCCACGACGGCTTCAAATCCTATGGCCGGCTTGCCGCAACCGATCGCGCTTTGCAACGCCCATCACTTACGCGAACTCAAGGCGCTGATCGCATTCGACGGCGAGCCGTGGGCCGAGCGCATGCGCGATCTGCTCGGCGACGCCAACCGGGCGGTCGACGTGGGGCGGGCGCGGGGAGACCAGGCGCTGGAGCCTCCCGTTCTGGCCGCCTTCCAGACCCGCTTCCGGGATATCTTGCGCGAAGGCCTCGCCTTTCACCGCAAGCCGCCCCGCCTTCCCAAATCCGCCAGGGGACGCGACAAGCCAAGGCCCGGAGAGAACCTGCTGCGCCGGCTGCACGCGTTCAAAGACGACGTCCTGCGCTTCATGGTCGACTTCGACGTCCCCTTCACCAACAACCTCGGCCTGAACAGGCGCGGCGCATGATGAAGGTCAAGATGAAAATCTCCGGCGCCTTCCGCACCTTCGACGCCGCCAACGACTTCGCCGCACTTAGATCCGTCGTTGCAACCGCCCGAAAGCACGGCTGCAATATTCTCTACGCCCTCGCCGAAAATCCCAACCCCCTCAAAATCGCCCTCCACACGTGACCCCCTCCTTGGGAGTTACTAAAAATTTTCTCTCCGCCTCGGGCTCCGCATCAAACGCCTCAATCCTCCCACCTCTCGCCTCCGACGCGCCGGCTGAATCCGACGAAGAGAAAGGTATAACAGGAGTTTTGCGCTTTTGGCAAGAAATTGTCGGTTTCTTGCAGCGTGTCATCGCCGGGCTTGACCTCGCCGTCAAACGGTTCGGATTGCGTCGGCGCTGCGGCGAGTCCATCTGTGCCGCGTGAGATCCTAAAGCGGCGAGCGACCGGATGACCAATGAACCAAAGCGCACCAGCGGCGGCTGCCTGTGCGGCGCGCTCCGCTACGAGGCGATGGGCGAGTCGATCGGCTCGGGCCATTGCTATTGCGTCGATTGCCGCCGGGCTTCGGGCTCGGGTTTCATTCCGTTCATGGGCTTCAAGGCGGATTGCGTCCGCTTCACCGGCGAAGCCCGCCAGTTTCATTCGAAAGCGGCGAATGGCGGCGACGCAGTGCGCAATCGCTGCGCCAACTGCATGAGCCTGGTGTTCGGCGGCGAGATCGGCAAGTCCGAACTCGTACACGCTCTACGCCGGCTCGCTCGACGACCCGTCAGCCTTCCATCCGACCTTCGCCATCTTCGCCGCGAGCCGTCCGGCCTGGGCGATCATCCCGCCCGGCTTCAAGATATTCGACCGGATGCCGGGATAGCGGCGGCGAACGGGTCAGATCGATCTTAGAGCGCCGTCTCACCCCTGGCTTGCTGGCTTTCTTCTGGCGGATCGCTGCCGATCGGGCCGATGGGCGGCTCACGCCTTTCTTGTGCTATTCTCAATGGCGCATGAGGGCGCGCGATGTCCGAAAGCCGAAAAATTGCGGCGATCCTGGTCTCCGACGTGGTCGGCTATAGCCGGCTGGCGGGGGCGGACGAAGATCGCATTCTGGCGCGGCTCCGGACGCTCCGCAGCGACCTGATCGACCCTCTCATTTCCGTGCATCATGGCCGCGTCGTCAAGCGCACCGGCGACGGCAGCATCATCGAGTTCCGCAGCGTCGTTGATGCGGTGCGCCTCGCGATCGAAGTGCAGAGCGCGATGGTCGAGCGCAATGCCGAAGTGCCGGTGGACCGGCGCATCGTCTTTCGCATTGGCATTCATCTCGGCGATGTGGTCGAGGAGGCCGACGGCGACCTCATGGGTGATGGCGTGAATATCGCCTCGCGACTCGAGAGCGTCGCCAAGCCGGGCGCGATCTGTCTTTCCGAGGACGCCTATCGCCAGGCGCGCGACCGGGTCAAAGAAGAGTTTGTCGATCTCGGTGAAATGCGGTTGAAGAATATCGCCCGCCCGGTCCGGGTCTACGAGATCAAGAGCGATTTCGAGAGCGCCGCGGAAGCCTCTTCCTCTGACAGCGTGAGGAGGCCGGGGCCGCCTCGCCTTTCGATCGTGGTTCTTCCGTTCGTGAATCTGGCGGGCGACGCGGAGCAGAACTATTTCGTCGACGGCGTTACCGAAAGTCTGACCACCGACCTCTCTCAAATGAGCGGGATGCTGGTTATCGGCCGAAACACCGCCTTCGCTTACAAAGGCAAGTCGGTCGACCTCAAACAGATCGGACGCGAGCTCAACGTCCGCTACGTGCTCGAAGGAAGCGTCCAGCGCTCGGCGAATCGAATGCGGGTCAACGTCCAACTCATCGACGCTGAGAGCGGCAATCATCTCTGGGCGGACCGTTTCGACAAACCGGTGGCGGACCTCTTCGACATGCAAGATGAAATTGTCGCCCGGCTCGCCAACGCGCTCAACGCGCAGCTCATCATCGCCGAGGCGCGGCGCGCTGAACGGACCCCGAGTCCGAACTCAATGGACCTCTATTTTCGAGGAATGAGCGCGTACAACAAAGGTCTCAGCCCGACAATCTCTCAGAGGCCCGGAAGCTTTTCGAGCGCGCTCTGGCGCTCGATCCCGGCAACGTCGATGCGATCGTCGGCGCCGCGCTGGCGAGCATCGTGCTCGTCGGCTTTCACATGAGCGACGACCGCGCCGCCCGTCTCGCGGCGGCCGAAGCCCTGGCGGTCAAAGCGGTGTCGATCGCGCCCGAGAAGGCGTCTGGACATTTGTGTCTGGGCGTCGTCTACATCTACACCAATCGCGCCGCGCAAGGCATTCCCGAACTCGAGCGAGCGCTTGCGATCGACCGGAATCTCGCCGCCGCCCACGCCTATATCGGACTGGCCCAAAATTTTCTTGGCCGTGGCGAAGAGGCTGCGGATCACATCGAGCATGCGCTGCGGCTGAGCCCTCGCGATACGGCCGTCTATCTTTGGCGGACCTTCAACGGGTCGGTGAAGGTCTTTCTTGCCAAGGATGAAGAGGCGGTCGGAGAACTGCGCCGCGCGATCGAGGCCAACCGAAATTTTGCGGCCGCGCATTTCTACCTCGCCGTCGCCTTGGCGGAATTGGGTCGCCTCGACGAAGCGCGGCTCGAAGCGAAAGCAGGGCTTTCCATCGATCCCACGTTCACCATCCGTCGCTATCGCGGCGATTCGCCAAGCGACAACCCGATCTTTATGAGCCGGCGACGCCAGATCTACGAGATCATGCGCGCTATCGGGATCCCGGAGGGATAAGCCCGGCCGGAAAGAACTGAGAAAATCCGAGGGAAAGAGCATGGACTCTTGCGCCCTTGTGGATAACGTCGATCGCCCCGTCCGCGCAGAGCGGGGAATCGGATTTGTTGGTCGAACTCGACAATCTCGATCGGCTGACCGAGCACCCCGCCCGCTGCATTGATGTCGTCGACGGCAAGCTTGGCGCCGGGGATGGTGTCCGCGCCGATCGGCTGGAGCCATCCGCTGAACGACATCACGAGGCCGAAGACCGGCTTGTCGGCGGGCGATCGCGCCCGACGCCGCCACGAGCGCCAAGCCGAGGCTGACGAGCCCCTTCGCCCCAATCCTCCGCTGAGAGTCAGGGGCAAGGCTTGCCGTCGAGCCCGAGTTGGCTCCGTCGCCGTCTGTCGCGCGCGCCCCGATCGAAGTAGACTGTCTTTTCGGCTCGAGTTCGACCGTGAAGTGTCTTCTCTCGCCCGCGACAGTTTTATGTTCAGTCGGTCTCCGGCGCCACGTCCCGATCGAGCCAGCCGGGGTCGATTTCGGGCAGCGGGATGGCGTCGATGAGGAGCTGCGTGTAGCGGCTCTTGGGCGCGGCGAAGATATCCGCGCAAGCCCCCTCCTCGACAATCAGGCCTGACTTCATCACATAGACGCGGTCGCAAACGGCCCGGATCACTGAGAGGTCGTGGCTGATGAACGCCATGGCGAGGCCGAGGTCGCGTGTCAGCGCCTTGAGGAGATTGAGCGCCTGGGCCTGGGTCGACACGTCGAGGCCCGAGACAATCTCGTCGGCCAACACAAAGTCCGGCTCGAGCAGCGCGGCGCGGGCGATGCCCACGCGCTGGCGCTGCCCGCCAGAGAGTTCGTGCGGGGTCCGGTCGAGACAGGCGAGCGGCAGACCGACGCGATCGAAGAATTCTCGCACCCGGATTTCGGCCTCGGCGCTGATCGCGCGCGACGCGATGAAAGAGGAGCGGCTCGGTGAGGATTCGCCGGATCGTATGGCGCGGGTTGAGCGAGGTCATCGGGTCCTGGAAAATCATCTGCATGCGGCGCCTGAGCGGCCGCATATGCTGCTCCGGCAGTTGCGTGATGTCCCGCCCGTCGAACACGATGCGGCCTGCGTCGATGTCGATGAGCCGCATGAGCGCGCGGCCGAGCGTCGTTTTCCCTGAGCCCGATTCGCCGACGATGCCGACCGTTTCGCCCCGGCCAATCCTCAGATCGACGCCATGCAGGACCTTGACCCCGCCCACGCGCTCGCCATTCAGGCGCCGTTTTCCCCATAGGCGACTTCGACGCCGCTCGCGACGAAGAGATCGTCACCCATGCGCGGGCCTGGTGAGCTCTGTTTGTAGAGTTACGCGGACATCAGCCTGTTGCGGCTCCTCCCCCTTGTGGGGGAGGACGAAGGAGGGGGTCGCGCCGTCCTTTCCGAAGAGCAAGCCGTGGCGCATTCGATGGGAGAATCTGCACGGTTCGCGCGAGCCCCCACCCCGTCCCGCCCCCCAAGAGGGGGCGGGTGCGCCAACGGCCCTCATTCTTCCGGAAGGATGGCCGTCTTTCGCCGCCCTATGGCTCGCAGTGACGAACGTCATGCGGCGGCCTCGGCATCCATACGCAGGACCTCGAGCCGCAGCTCAGCGACCAGCGCCTCGGGCACGGGCTTCAGCCCCGCGTCGGGCCGATCGTATCGTGGCCCGGCCGCGATCAGGGCGCGGGTGTAGGCGTGGCGGGGCGCCGAGAGGATGTCCGCGGTCGGACCGGATTCGATGACCGCGCCGGCGAACATGAGCATGACCCGGTCGCAGATCTGCGCGACGACGCCGAGATCGTGGGTGACGAAGATGACGGCCGTGCCGTGCGCCGCCTGCATGATGCGAATGAGTCTCAGAATCTGCTTCTGCACCGTCACGTCGAGCGCCGTCGTCGGCTCGTCGGCGACGATGACCTTGGGCTCGAGCGCGAACGCCGCTGCGATCAGGACGCGCTGGCGCATGCCGCCCGACAATTGATGCGGATAGGCGCTGAGCACGCGCTCGGGGTCGGCGATGCGCACCTCGGCGAGCAGGTCGAGCGCGCGCTGGCGCGCCTCGCGCGCATTCATGCCGCGCCGCAGCCGCAGGCCGTCGGTCAGCTGCGCTTCGATCCGCCGGCCCGGGTTGAGCGCAGTCATCGGATCCTGCGGCACGAGCGCGATGGCGTCGCCGAAGATCGCGCGCGTTTCGCGTCGCGGCAATGCCCTGAGGTCTCGCCCCTCGAACAGGATTTCGCCCTGCGTAATTCTGACCGTGCGCGGCAGCACCCCGAGCAGCGCCTTGACGATGGTTGACTTGCCGGCGCCGCTTTCGCCGACCAGCCCGAGCGTTTCGCCGGCGCTAAGATCGAGGCTTACGTTCCTCAGGATCGGCTGCGCGCCCTCGAACTCGGAAACCGCGCTCAAGCTCCGGATGGACAGGATCGGCGCCGTCATCGCCTGAGCACCGGATCGAGCGCGCGCCGCAATCCGTCGCCAAGCTGGTTGAAGGCGAGCACGGTCGCGAACAGGGCGGCAAGCGGGGCGGCGAACAGCCACCAGGTCTCATGGATGGATTGCCGGCCTTCGGCGATCATGCCGCCCCAGGTCGGCGTGTCCGACGACACCGACAAGCCCACGAACGACAGGATCGCCTCGACGATGACCGCGATGCCCATTTCGAGACTGACCAGCGCCAACAAAGCCGGGACCACGTTTGGCAGAATCTCGCGCATAAGGATATGGAACGGCGGAAAGCCGATGGCGCGCGCCGCGGTGACATAGTCGGCCTCGGCCTGCGCCATCGTCTCGGCGCGCACGACGCGGCAGAAGCGCGTCCAGTCGATGATCGCGATCGCCGCGATGACCGATCCGACGCCGGCGCCGAGGACGGCGACGAGAAGGATCGAGAGCAGCACCGGCGGGAAGGCCATCCAGATGTCGACGAGCCGGGAGATCAGGCCATCGACTGAGCCGCGATACCAGCCGGCGAGGAGCCCGAGCGCCGTGCCCGCGATGGCTGCGAGAACTCGCGGCGACGAAGGCCACGATCAGCGCGATCCGCGCGCCATAGATGAGACGCGACAGCACGTCTCGGCCAAGATCGTCCGTGCCGAGATAATAGCCGGGCTCCGCGCCGGCGAGTCCGGCCGGCGGCGCGGAGGCGAGCATCAGGTCCTGGTCGAGCGGATTCTTCGGCGCGATCCACGGCGCGAACACTGCGATCACGATCAGCGCCAGGATAAAGCCGCCGCCAATCGTCACCTTGGGCTCGGCGATGAGCGCGCGCAGGCGCCGCATGGCGAGGCTGGGCTCGGACGCCGCGAGAAGAGAGGAAGCGGAAGCCTCCGTCATGGACGAAGCGCGCTTTGGCCGGCTTCGCGCCTAGGCATAGCGCAGTTTCGGATTGAACAGCGCGACAAGGAGATCGACCGCGACGTTGATCAGGATGAAAATGACGGCGAACACCAGCACGAGCCCCTGAATCAGCGGCAGATCGCGATTGATCACCGCCTCGATCGCCATATTGCCGATGCCGGGATAAGCGAAGATTCGCTCGACGATCACGGTTCCGCCGATGAGAAAGGTGAACTGAACGCCGGTCAGCGCGAGCGTCGGGCCGATCGCGTTGCGCAACGCCTCCTGCAGGACGAGCCTGAGCTCGGACATGCCCTTGAGGCGCGCGAGCAGCACATAGTCCTGCGCCATGGCTTCGCTGAGCGCGCCCTTGAGCACGCGCGCGATCACCGCGGCGAGAGGAAGGCCGAGCGCCAGCGTCGGCAAGGCGAGGTGCCTGAGAAGATCGAAGAACACGTCGAACCTGAGCCTGAGCAGGCTCTCGGCGAAATAGAACGGTGTCGTCATGCCGGCGCTGACGCTTGGATCGACTCTGCCGGTCAACGGCAGAAGCGGCCACACGACGCCGAACACGAGCACGAGCGCCAGCGCCCATATGAAATCCGGAACAGCGAGCAAAAGCCCATTGACCGCATCGATGACCGGCTCCGCCCATGTTCGCCGCGCCATCGCGCCAACGATCGCGACCGCGCCGCCGACAATGACCGCGAATTCGAGCGCCGCGGTCGCAAGCTCGAGCGTGGCGGGAAGCCGCTCGCCAAGAAGGGCGAGAACATCGCGATGCAGCGAGATCGAGGTGCCGAAGTCGCCGCGCAGCGCATAACGCACCCAGACGGCGAACTGGGACAGAAGACTGCCGTCGAGCCCGTAATGCGCTCTGAGCGCCGCGATATCCGCCTGGCTCGCGCCGGGAGATATCATCATCGCGACGGGATCGCCGGGCACGACGCGCAGGAGAACGAACACGACGATCGCGACGCCGGCGAGCGTGGCGAGCGCCACCAGAAGACGCCGGAGGATCGCCAGCGCGATCATCGCTGCGTCACCACCTGCCCGATCGCTCTACGAGCGGGCGCCGCGGCGCGCGGGCGGCGCGGTTACGGTGATCCGTGGGCGCGCTCAAGCCGCCGGCGACACCAGCGTCGGCTGAAGAGCGCCGGACTTGTTCGGAATGACCTTGAGGTCGGACTTGTAGACGATCGGCTGGACATATTGCAGGAGGGGAATGACATAGCCCTGTTCGGCGATATAGGCGTCGACCGCTTTCCAGCCCTCGATGCGCTTCTTCTCATCCTTCTCGCCCCAAAGCGGGCCGATCTTGGCGTCGAGATCGTCGGTCTTGAAGGCCGAATGCGGCGAAGGGCCGAACATCGCAAAGCCGGTCGAGGTCGTCGGGTCGCCGATCGCGTCGCCCCAGTTGTAGAAGGCGGCGGGCGCGAGCTTGTGGGTGGTTCTGAGCTCGAAGTGCTTGGCGATCTCATAGACCTCGATATTCGCTTCGATCCCGACCTTGCGCCACATGCCGACGATCGCCTGGATCATCTCGTAGTCTTTCGGCTTGAAGCCGCGCGTCGTCTGGATGGTGAACTTGACTGGCTTCTCGGGCGAGTAGCCGGAGGCTGCGAGCAGCTCCATCGCCTTTTTGGGATCGTAAGGCGTCTTGATCGAGGGGTCGAAGGCCGAATATTCGGGCGCCTCCAAGGTGTCGATCGGCACGCCATAGCCGCGCAACAACCGGTCGACGATCGCCTTCTTGTCGATCGCCATGATCGCGGCGAGCCGCACGTTCTTGTCGAGCATCGGCTCCTTGTTGGTGATGAAGATCATGCCGATGTCGGTGATCGGCGTCGCCACGCCCGAGAGGCCTTTGACTGTCTTCAGGCGGTCGAACTCCTCGTACGGCACTTCGAGCGTGATGTCGGACGAGCCGGACTCGATCTCGGCGACCCGCGTGGTCGCGTCAGGCACGAACTTGAAGATCACGGTCTCGAAGGCGGGCTTCTCGCCCCAATAATGGGGATTGGCCTTGAGCCGGAGGAAGGCGTTGCCCTGATATTCGTCGACCATATAGGGGCCCGAGCCGATCGGCTTCTTCTCGAAGCCTTCCGCGCCGACCTTCTCGTAATAGGCCTTGGGCAGGACATAGCCGGTCAGGAACGCCATCCACATGAAGAAGGTCGGTTCGAAGCGGATCGCGTCGGCGGTGATCCGGTTGCCGTCGATCTTGTAATTTCCGGCGGTCGACCAGATGAACGAAATGGGGTTGGCGCTGTCTTTCGCGCCGGCGCGTTCAAGCGACCAGACCACATCTTCCGGCGTGAGCGGCGACCCGTCCTGCCATTTGACGCCCTCGCGGACGTCCATCCAGAGCTTCGTCTTGTCGTCGTTCCAGCCCCATGCGGTGAGAATGCCGGGCTTGAGCGCGAGATCCGGGCGCCTGCCCGATATATTGGTCGAAGATGGAGCGATAGATCGCCTGGATGGTCGGATTGACCGCGGACGCGCCGTCGGTCGGATCGAACGAGGGCAGATTGACGTTATAGGCGATGGTGAGCGTGTCTTTGCCGGCCGCCCGAACGGCGCCCGCGGCAAGGAGGTCGGTGAGAAACGCGCCCGCGCCGAGCGCCAGGGTTTGGCGCCGAGTGACCTCGACCATGCATGACCTCCCAATTGATCCGAGCCCTCGGTCTCATATCCCGCGGCTTCGCATTTTGCGCGCCACTTTTAACCGACTGCCGATCGCAACGCTAGCAAAGTGGAATTGGCGAGGCAAGGGTTAGGACACGCAATTGTATGAGGCGGAATTTATATCGTCTGCGCAATTCATGGGCTTGACCGCGCCTTTTCCGTGAGCACGGCCCTATCGTTGACACCGTATGAGCGGCTAAATATGCTCATGCAAATAAATACCTGAAGGGAGCGAGCCGATGGCGGAAAGGTCCTTCGAGCGCGAAGTTCAGGACTTGCGGCTCGGCGCCGGCGAACTCTTTCGCGGCGAAGGCATTCTCGCGATCACCAAAGCCTTGCTGCAGTCCGGCGTGTCTTACGTCGCCGGCTATCAGGGCGCGCCGATCTCGCATCTCATGGACGTGCTCGCCGACGCCAAGGACGTGATGAGCGACCTCGGCGTCCATTTCGAAACCTCGGCCTCGGAAGCCACCGCCGCCGCGACGCTTTCGGCGTCCGTCATGTATCCGGTTCGCGGCGCCGTGACGTTCGAAATCGACCGCGGGCGCCAACGTCGCGGCCGACGCGCTGTCGAACCTCGCCTCGAGCGGCGTCACCGGCGGCGCGCTGATCGTCATCGGCGAGGACTATGGCGAGGGCTCCTCGATCATGCAGGAGCGCAGCCACGCCTATGCGATGAAATCGCAGATCTGGCTTCTCGATCCGCGCCCCAATCTGCCGACGATGGTCAGGATGGTCGAAGAGGGCTTCGAACTGTCGGAGGCCTCGAACTCGCCGGTCATGCTCGAAGTGCGCATCCGCACCTGTCACGTGCATGGGCAATTCGTCGCCAAGGACAACAAGAAGCCCGCCTTCACGCTGCGCCAGGCGCTGGAAAATCCGTCCCGCGACGTCAACCGCATCGTGCTGCCGCCTGCCTCCTTCGTGCAGGAGAAGGAGAAGCTCGAGAAGCGCTGGCCGGCCGCTGTCGAATTCATCAAGAGCCGCAAGCTCAACGAATTCTTCGGCCCTAAAGAGGGGTCGGTCGGCGTCATTGTGCTCGGCGGCCTGTTCAACGGCGTGCTTCGCGCGCTTCAGCAATTGGGCCTCGCCGATGTCTATGGCGAGTCCTCTGTCCCGATCTATGTCCTCAATGTCGCCTATCCGATCATCGACGACGAGATGGCCGAATTCTGCCTCGGCAAATCAGCGGTGCTGATGGTCGAAGAGGGAGCGCCCGACTATCTCGAGCAGGCGCTGAACACGCTGCTGCGCCGCCGCGACATCCAGACGAGGGTCGCCGGCAAGGACGTCCTGCCGATGGGCGGCGAATACACCGCGTCGGTCATGGTCACGGGCGTGCGCGGTTTTCTTATTGCCCATGCGCCCGAGCTTTTGCGCAATCAGCCGCCGGTCCCGGACCCTGCGCCAGTTCTCGCGCACGAGAAGGTCAAGGCGCTCGCCAAGGCGGTGCCGCCGCGCCCGCCGGGCTTCTGCATCGGCTGCCCGGAGCGCCCGATCTTCGCTGCGATGAAACTGGTCGAGAAGGAGCTCGGGGCCCATCACATCTCGGCCGACATCGGCTGCCATCTGTTCTCGATCCTGCCGCCGTTCAACATCGGCGCGACGACGATGGGCTATGGCCTCGGTCCCGCCTCGGCCTCCGCCTTCAACGTCAAGTCGGACAAGCGCGTCGATTTCCGTCATGGGCGACGGCGGCTTCTGGCACAACGGGCTCGCCTCCTCGATCGGCAATGCCGTGTTCAACAAGCAGGACGGCGTCACGCTCATCGTCGACAACTTTTATTCCGCCGCGACCGGCGGGCAGGACATTCCGTCATCAAGGGCGCTGAACCCGCGTCGAAAAACGAACAACTCCATCGTCGATGCGGTCAAGGGCGTCGGCGCGACCTGGGTCCGGCAGATCGACCGCACCTACGACGTCGCCAAAATGCGCGACACGCTGCGCGAGGCGCTGACCACCAAGGCCGAAGGCCCGAAGATCATCGTCGCGTCATCCGAGTGCATGCTGAACAAGCAGCGGCGCGTGCGGCCGCTCTTCGCCAAGAGCGTCGCGGCGGGCGAGCGGATGGTGAAGGAGCGCTTCGGCGTCGACGAGGACATCTGCTCCGGCGACCACGCCTGCATCCGCCTCTCCGGCTGCCCGTCGCTGTCGCTGAAGCACACCGACGATCCGCTCAAGGACGATCCGGTCGCCGCCGTCGACAATTCTTGCGTCGGCTGCGGCAATTGCGGCGAGGTCGCGGAGGCTGCGGTCCTCTGTCCGTCCTTCTACCGCACCGAGATCATCTTCAATCCCAGCCGCTGGGACCGCCGGCTCGCCGCTTTGCGCGAGCGGGTCATCGGCTGGCTGCAGCGGCGCCGCGAAGCCCGCCGGATCGCCTTTGCCTGAACGCGGATGCGCGCCATGAACGAAGCCGCCTCGGTCCGGCCGCCGGTCTCGCTCGACAAGCCGCTGACCATCGCCATTCTCGCCATGGGCGGGCAGGGCGGCGGCGTGCTGGCCGACTGGATCGTCGAGGTCGCCGAGCACGAAGGATGGGCGGCGCAATCGACATCCGTGCCCGGCGTCGCGCAGCGCACCGGCGCGACGATCTACTACATCGAGACGCTGCCGCCGCGAAACGGCGTCGCGCCCGTCTTCTCGCTCATGCCGACGCCGGGCGACGTCGATGTCGTGATGGCGGCGGAGCTCATGGAGGCTGGCCGGTCGGTCCTGCGCGGGCTGGTCGACGCCCGACAAGACGACGCTCATCGCCTCGACCCATCGCGCTTATGCGGTGGCCGAAAAGGAAAAGCCGGGCGACGGCGCGGGCGATCCGTTCATCGTCGTCGATGCGCTCGACTTCGCCGCCCGCCGGACCATCGCCTTCGACATGGAGAAGCTCGCGGTCGAGCGCGGCACCGTGATCTCGGCCGCGATGCTCGGCGCGCTCGCCGGCTCAGGCGCGCTGCCGTTCGAGCGGTCGGCCTACGAGGCGATCGTGCGCGAAGGCGCGCGCGGCGCCAACGCGAGCCTCGCCGCCTTCGCCGACGCCTATGATCGCGCGCGCGCGGGCGAGCGCGAGGCGCCGAAGACGGGACCCGTCGAAGCGCCTCGACGACCTGCCGGACGACTGCCGGCCATCCCGAGCTCAACCGTCTCGTCGGGCGCCTGCGCTCGGACCTGCCGGAAAGCGCCCGCCCGCTGGCTTTCGCGGGGCTCAAACGGATCGTCGATTTCCAGGATGTGGCCTACGGCGACGACTATATCGACCGGCTGCAGAAGCTGACCGCGCTCGACGCGGCCAACGGCGGGCGCGGCGAAGAATTTCGCCTTCACCGCGGAAGCGGCGAAGCGGCTCGCCGTCGCCATGGCCTATGACGACGTCATCCGCGTCGCCGACATCAAATTGCGCCCGTCTCGATTCGCCCGCCTGCGCGAAGAGGCGGGCGCAGCGCCCGACCAGCTCGTCTATGCGACCGAATACCTCCATCCGCGCGGCGAGGAGATCTGCGGCGTGATGCCCGCCTCGCTCGGCGCTTTCATCGAAAGCAAGCCCTTCCTGTTCCGAAGCCTCGACCGCATCGTCAATCGCGGACGGCGCGTGCCGGTCGGGCGGATTTTCGGCTTCCTGCAGCTTTATGGCGTCGCGGCCTTGAAGCCTACGCGGCGCTCAAGCCTGCGGCACAAACGGGAGACGGAGCATCTCGAAGCGTGGCTCGCGCAGGCGGCCGACATTCTGCCGAAGAACTACGATCTCGCCGTCGAGATGCTGCGCTGCCGGCGCCTCGTCAAGGGCTATTCCGACACCCATGCGCGGGGCCTGAGCAAGTTCGATCGCGTGATGGCGAAGGCGCCGAAGCTCGTCTCGCGCGAGGACGGCGCCCAGTGGATGGCGCGGCTCATTTCAGCGGCGCTGATGGACGAGCCGGGCGCGGCGCTCGACGGCGTCGTCAGGACGATCGACACGCTTTAGGGCCTGCGTTCGGATGGAAACGTCATGGCGACGCGGCGATCCAGGAGCTGGCAAACAGCCTCGCTCAGAGTGGGGCGAACCGCTCCGAACGAGGCCACGCCCCCCTTCCAGAGAGAGCGGTTCCGGTTACAGCGCAAGCATGATCCCGCGTCCATAGGTAGATTTACGCAGGGGATTGACAATTGCCTGCGCCTCGCGCGGCGCCACCGCCGGTTCGACCGCTGGTCGCTCCGCGCTGAGAGCAGCGCGAAAGAGGTCAGGGTCAGCGGCCAATGGTCCTGTCCCTGTTGGCGATGTTCATCGCCTTGCGCCTTCCCCCTGGGCGTGCTCGCAATCGTGATCCCCGCTAGCCGTCTCCGGTGGAGCGTATGATCGCCTGGGCGCCGGAGAGAAATCATCCTGTCGCACGGACGCTGCTAACAGGCGGAACGGCGCCGCCGAATTGCGGCGAGCCTTTGGCTGGATTTGATAGAGCCGATTGCAGGTCCGCCGAAGCGGGCTTTGCAGACGCCCGATCTGGCGTCCGCGCGCTATGGCGCAGCAAAAATTTCGAATATCACTTCAGCAAGTTATTGAATTTGTGAGCAGAGTTGGTGGAGCCAGACGGAATCGAACCGACGACCTCTTCAATGCCATTGAAGCGCTCTCCCAACTGAGCTATGGCCCCGTTTTCCAAAACGCCACGGCTTCGATTGGGCGAAGCCGCGCCTTACTTTCCGAGGGCGCGGTATAACCGCAAACTTGCGGCGCCCACAAGGGCCGTGCGCCAAAAAAAGCCTCGGGTTCCCGCCGGTCCGTCTGCGGCGGACAGCCGAATCCTCGCCCCGCTCAGGTTTCCTCGTCAGGAGCGATGTCGCCGTCAATGAGGTTGGTGACGTCGTCGTCATCCTCCTCTTCCTCTTCCAGGAATGGGTCGTCCGGCGCCTCGGCGTCGTCCTCTTCCACATCGATGTCGTCGGCCGCCGGCTCGGCTGCCTTCTCGCTCGCCTCGACCTCGTCGAGCGACACCACCTCGACGCCGGCCGGCGTCGCAACCTCGGTGTCCTCTTCTTCTTCAGCCTTGGCGGCTGGGCGCGCACGCGCGGCCGCTGCGCCTTGGAACACCGTCCCGCATTTCGGGCAGATGATGGGATCCTTGTTGAGATCAAAGAATTTAGCGCCGCAGTTCTGGCACTGACGCTTGGTTCCGAGTTCGGGTTTGGCCACTGCGATCAATTCCCCGTGGGTGAGGCCGGTTGTTCAGGAGGGCTCCGGTTAGTCACCGCTCCCTCTCGTGTCAATGCGCTTTTTTCAATGATCGACAGGCTCCATTGTCGGTGATACGAGCGCGGGCCGCCGCGGCCTCGCGCGGCCGCATTCCCCCGGCAAGGAAGGTCGTTATCCGTGTCCGCTCGTCCGTCGCATCTTTCCGCGGCGTCGCCGCTCAGCGCCAGGCGCGCGCGGCCGCTGAAGGGGCGGGTCCGGCCGCCGGGCGACAAATCGATCTCCCATCGCGCTTTTCTGTTCGGCTTGCTCACCTGCGGCGAAACGAAAGTGGAAGGGCTGCTCGAGGGCGACGACGTGCTTGGAACCGGCAAGGCCTGTCAGGCGCTCGGCGCTGAGATCGAGCGTCTCGCGCCGGGTCAATGGCGAATTCGCGGACCCGGCCTCGGCGCGCTCCTAGCCCCGCGCGAAACGCTCGATTTCGGCAACGCCGGCACCGGCTGCCGGCTGATGATGGGCGTCGTCGGCGGCCACGGAATCACCGCGACCTTCGACGGCGACGGCTCGCTGCGCAAGCGGCCGATGCGGCGCATCCTCGACCCGCTCAGGCTGATGGGGGCCCAGGTTCTATCCGAAGCCGAAGGCGGGCGCTGCCCGATCGTGCTCAAGGGCGCCCGCGATCCCGCGCCGATCGAATATCGCACGCCCGTAGCCTCGGCGCAGATCAAATCGGCGGTCCTGCTCGCCGGCCTCAACGCGCCGGGCGAAACGACCGTGATCGAGGAGCAGGCCTCGCGCGACCATACCGAGAAGATTGCTGGCCCATTTCGGCGCCGAGGTCACGGTTCAGCCCGAGGGCGAGGGGCGGCGGATCACGCTCGTCGGCCGACCGGAATTGCGCCCCGCGACCGTGGTCGTTCCTGCCGATCCCTCATCCGCCGCGTTTCCCCTCGTCGCCGCCCTGATCGTTCCGGGGTCGGACATCGTCATCGAGGGGATGATGATGAACCCGCTCAGGACCGGGCTTCTCACGACGCTGAAGGAGATGGGCGCCCATATCGAGACGCTCGACACACGTCGCGAAGGCGGCGAGGACGTCGCGGACTTGAGGGTGCGCGCGGGCACGCTTCGCGGCGTCGACGTTCCGGCCTCCCGCGCGCCTTCGATGATCGACGAATATCCGATCCTGGCGGTCGCCGCCGCCTTCGCTTCCGGCTCGACGCGCATGCGGGGCTTGAGCGAACTCAAGGTGAAGGAGAGCGATCGTCTCGCCGCGGTCGCCGCCGGGCTCAGGGCGGCCGGCGTCGACTGCGCGATCGAAGGCGACGATCTGATCGTCGAAGGCGGGCGGCCGCGCGGCGGAGGCGTGGTCGCGACCCACATGGATCACCGGATCGCGATGAGCTTTCTCGTCATGGGGCTCGCGACCCTCGAGCCGATGGCGGTCGACGACGTCGCGATGATCGCGACCTCCTTCCCGGCGTTCCGTCCGACCATGGAGCGGCTCGGCGCACAATTTAGCTAAAGTATTGTGTATTTTCGGTCGATTCGGCTCCTTCGCCGGCTGGCCGCGATTGCGGTCCGGTCGGTCCGGTTTGGTTTTTCTTGGGCGGTCGCCGTTTCGCCGTGAAAACCCTCTCCCGGGAGGGTTGGATTTCCTTGGATTTCCTTGGATTCTCTCGTCCGAATTCGAGACTTATCAATGGGTTATGCGGATTTTTCGCTGGAAAAAATTCCTCGCGCTCTCCCTGACGTGAGAAGCGCGGGGGCGCTTAGTCTGGCCTCGTGCGGAAGGCGGGGATTGGTCATGCGACAAGCTTAGCGTGACTTCCGATTTTCCGCAAGAAATTGTTGGTTCAAAAATTATCCCCGTTATTCGCTTTCGGCTGTCTCGTCGCCCGCCGGGAGCGATCGGGTCAACGAGCCGGGCATTGGCGGTCCAAATCAAAACGCTTGGGTCCCGACAGGCGATGTCTCAAAAGGGCGGAGGGCGGAGAGCGGACAAGAACAACCGACCGGCGACGTCCGGTGTCGACGTAAGGCCGACGCTCTGGACGCTGCAGATGTCGTGGGTGGGGAAGTAGTCACTACTCCGGCAAGCCTGCCTGACGCAGCGCGCCGGCCATCTTCTCCCGATAAGGGGCGTCGAAGCACACGAGCTTATAGAATGCGTCGGCTTCGCGGATGGTCATCGTCGGGTACATTTTGAGGAGCGCAGCGACATGCTGCTTGGCTTCGTCGACGCGGCCGAGGAACGGCAAGGTGTAGGCGAGATCGAGGTGCGACAGCCAAAACGATTCGATGTAAGCGCGCTGAAAATCTTCATAGGCCACTTGGTACTCGCCGCGAAACCACGCTTGCTTCGCGGCCGGCCACCACCAGACCGGAACAGCGGTCGGGCCGGCCAACTTCATGGCTTTTTCGGCGAGCGCTTTCCCCTCGTCCCAGTGACCGGTGAACGCGACATATAGCGAGAGTCCGCCGAATTTCCCGCGTTGTAAGGATTGAGCGTCGCAGCCTTTTCGGCTTCAATCCGCACGCGGTCCGCGTTGCATGTGGCGTAATAGCCCAAGGCGACGTAATACTGCGCGGGGGGGCTCACGGGCGCGAGACCTTGAGCGTGCAGCGCCGCCTGCAGCTCGCCGGTCGGCGAGATGGACGCGCTTCTCGGCACCCGCCTCCTCAGGAGGCAAGCCCCAGCCCCAAACCCTCTGCGCGTTGACGGTCTCGGTGAGCGATTCCCAGACATTCGGGTTCGATGGCTCCCTTTGGACCGCTGCCTCCAGACATTCGCGGGCGCTCGCAGCCGTGTCCGGCTTCGGGTTGAAGCCGAGAAGAACGCATCCCCAAGTCGTCTTCGTGATGTCGCCGGCGGAAGAAAGGCGCGTGCGCTCGGCGTCCAGAATTGCTTGTTCGATCAAGGATTCCGCGCGCCCTGCGACCTCAGCCTCGGCGGCCGCCGTGTTAAGTTTTTCCAGGAGGGGCGAAATCGTCTGGGACCAAAGACGCACGCCGGAATGAACGTCGGCGAGTTGTAAGGTCACACGCAGCGCGTCGCCGCCGGCCTCCAGGTTTCCGGTGGCGACGTAGTCGGCGTTCAACTTCCGCCCGGCATCGATCGGGTCGGCGGCGCCCGCGCCCGCCGAGCGGCCCACGATGCGCCAGATCGACGCATTGCTGGCGTCGTCCCTCATCTTCTGGCCGATGCGCTGAGTGACAGCCTCGTATTGAGCGTCGCCGGTCACGTTGGCGAACGGCAGGATCGCGACGGTCGGCACGTCAGAACGGGTCGCCAGCGGGGGCGACGCAACGGTCGCCACGGGTTTGCCCGCCGTCAAATACCATGCGGCAGCCGCGGCCCCCCCTGCAACGAGCAGCGCCGCAAGGGCGGCGGCAGCCGGAACGAGTCGCCTTCGCGGCGCGGGCTTCGGCTTGGGCGCGGTGGCGGGCTTGCCGACCTCGACTGAGTAGGCGCGAACCGGTTCGGCGATATTTTTCAGCGCCATCGCGCCGAGATCGCTGACATTCAGATTCAGCCGTGACTTGACCTGCCGGTAGGCGTCCTCCGAGAGGCAGATCGAGCCGGGCTGGGCGATGCTTTCGAGACGCGCGGCGATATTGACGCCGTCGCCCATCAGATCGCCGTCGGCCTCCTCGACAACATCGCCGAGATGGACGCCGATGCGAAAAACGATGCGGCGGTCCTCGGGCACGCCAGCGTTGCGCTCGACCATGGCGCTTTGGACTTCGATCGCGAAGCGGACGGCGTCAACCACGCTGCGGAACTCGATGATGCTGCCATCGCCGGTACGCTTGACTATGCGGCCGTGGTGGACCGCGATGGTGGGATCGATCAAATCGCTGCGCAGCGCCCGGAGCCGCGCCAAGGTGCGGTCCTCGTCCGCGCTGGCGAGGCGCGAGAAGCCGACGACGTCTGCAGCGAAAATCGCGGCTAGTTTCCGGGTCTCGACCATGGCGAACCTCCGCCGCCACTGAGCCTAGCACAAGACCCGGCCAAATCCGCCGTATCGTCGTGAAACGACTTAGACAATGAGAGGAACCTCGACCGTCGGTCGAACGACGCTTTGGGCCTACATGAGCTGTCCGCCTCGCCGCCGGAGGAATGACCGCTGTTTGCGCTAAGCGGACCTTAGGAAACGCGCTGCTGTCCGCTCTCGGGTCGATTCCGGCTGTCTGATCGGCGGTTGGGCGGGCGCCAAGCGTAAGATTGGCGCCATTAGCCCACCGCTATCCACCGCCCCTCGCGGCTCGAGCGGGCGATCGCGTGGACGGTTCGTTCGATGGCGAGGCCGGCCTCGAAATCGATCGTCAGCGCCGGCCGGCCCAGGATGCGGTTCAGGAGTTCGTGGGCTTCGATGATCTTGAGGTCGTTGAAGCCCAGCTGATGGCCGGGCGCGGCGATGAAGCGCTCGTAGGGCGGATGCGCCGGGCCCATCAGGACCTGCCTGAACCCGCGCGCTTCCTCCGGGCCCTCCGCCACAAAGAGTCCGACCTCGTTGAAACGCTCCTGGTCGAAGACGATCGCGCCGCCTGCGCCAAAGAGCTGCAATTGCAGGCGGCCCTTGCGGCCCCAGGCGCAGCGGCTGACCTGGATCGTTCCCGACGCGCCGTCGGCCATCCTGAGCAGCGCCGCCGCGATGTCGAACGTCTCGACCTCTCGACGCCCGGCGCCGTCGGGCCGGTTCGGGTAAGGCTTGCTCATCTCGCCGAAGACCTCGCTCGGGAGCCCGATCAGGGTCGAGATCAGGCTCAAAGGGTGGACGGCGAAATCATCCAGGGCGCCGTAGCCGGAGCTCGCCTGGCTGCGCCAGGAAAACGGCGCCTCGGAATCGGCCATGAAGTCCTCGTCCATTTCGAGGCGAAAATGGCTGAGCAAGCCAATCGCGTCGCTCTTGATCAGCTTGTCGATGAAGCGGACGGCCGGGCTCTGGATGTAATTGTAGCCGAGAATGGCGACGCGGCCCGAGGCGCGCGCCGCCGCCGCCATGCGCTCGGCCTCGGCGAGCGACGGCGCCATCGGCTTTTCGCACCACACATGCTTGCCCGCTTCGAGCGCCGCGATCGCCATCGGCGCATGCAAGGCGTTGGGGGTGGTGATCGAAACGACCTCCACGCCCGGATCCGCGATCAGCGCGCGCCAGTCGTCGGTCGAGGCCTCGAAGCCGAACTCGTCGGCGCGGCGCCGCGCCAGCCCCTCCTCGACCTCGCACAGCATGACGCGCCGGACGATCGGCGTGTCGTCGAACACCGCGTGCACGCCCGTCCAGGCGAGCGCGTGGCACTTGCCCATGTAGCCGGTGCCGATCAGTCCGACCCCAATCGTGCGCATCTTCGCCTCCCCGATATTGCGGCCCGATCTGGCGCCCGCGCGCCAATACAAATATTTCATCCGCGACACAGATTGGAATATCTGTTCTATTTATCGCGGCTCGCCGAGCATAGCTCAGGCAGGCGGAGGCGTCGCGCGGGCGCCAAGGGAAAACGATGAGCGACCAGGCGCCAATCGAACCGCCGGAAAGCTTCGACGCAGTTCCAGCGCCGGCTGATCGAGATCGAGCCGCGCCTGCCCAAGCGTCTGCGGCAGGCCGCGGCTTATGCGCTCGAGCACCCGGACGAATTCGCGCTCGGCACCGCCTCGGCGCTCGCCCGCAACGCCGAGGTGCAGGCCTCGACGCTCGTGCGGTTCGCCCAGACGTTGGGCTTCGCCGGCTTTTCCGAGCTCCAGGAGCTGTTTCGCTCGCGCCTGCGCAACCGCTGGCCCGATTATTCCGAACGCCTCCGGGCGCTGCAGCAGAACGCCCGCGACAGCGGCGATCCCATCGATCTTCTGTTCGGATTCGCCGATTCCGCGGCGGCTTCGATCGCCCGACTGCGCGACAATGTCGCAGCGGCAGCGAGCTTGACCAGGCGGTCAGCCTTCTGGCCGGCGCGCGGACGATCCATTGCCTCGGCCAGAGGCGGTCGTTCTGCGTCGCCCACTATCTGACCTATGCGCTGTCCCAGCTCGGCGTCCCGGCCTCGCTCATCGACAATGTGGGCGGGCTCGGGCCTGAGGAGCTGGCGCAGGCGGGCGCCGGCGACGCGCTGATCGCCGTCAGCTTCTCGCCCTATGCGCCGTTCACCGTCGACCTCGCCAAACGCGCGCGGCGCGCCGGCGTGCCCGATCGTCGTGATCACCGACAGCGCGCTCTCGCCGCTCGCCGGCCTTGCCGATGTCCGGTTCGAAATCGTCGAGAGCGACTTCGGCTCGTTCCGTTCGCTCTCGGCGACATTCTGCCTGGCGATGACGCTCGCGGTCGCCGTCGGCGAAAAGCGGGCGAAAGCGGCGGCGTAGATTCAGTTCACTCGGCGAGCGCCTGCCTCGGGGCGAAGACGACCTTCGGCACCAGAAACAAGGCGGCCGCGACCATGAGCGCGACCGCGAACATCGATACGAAAGTGAGGTGAAGCGACTGTTCGAGCGCAGCGCGAAGCCCAGGCTCGCCCGCACAGCATCCGAACCTTGCTCCAGGAGTTGCCGAAGCTGCTCCGACGTCGCGCCGGCGTGGCCGGATCGAAGGAGGCCGAAATTGAGCACCGCGCCGAACACCGTCGCGCCGAACGTGCTGCCGAGGCTGCGGGCGAACAGATAGGACGCGGTCACGCTGCCGCGCTCGGACCAATCGACGATCTCCTGGATCAGGATGATCGAGGCGCTGCTCGAGAGGCCCATGCCGAGCCCGACGACGAGCGAGCCAAGGCCGGCCACGATCGGCGAACTCTCCCCGTCGAGGACGAGAAAGACGAGCGAGCCGAACGGAATCAGCACGCCGCCGACCCGCAGCACGGAGCGCACGCCAAAGCGCCTGAAGCCGCGCACGCCGACCGTCGCGCCGATCGGCCAGCCGAGCACCATCGCGGAGAGGGCGAAACCGCCGATCAGCGGCGACTTCTGCATCACGCCCTGGACGAACATCGGCAGAAAGGTGGTGAGCCCGATCATCACCATGCCGGCGAGCAGCGAAGCGGCATTGGCGGCGGCGATCGGCCGGCGACCCCAGAGCTCGAGCGAAATCATCGGCTCCGGAGATCGGCGCTCCTGCAGGACGAACAGCACGACCGCAACCACCGCGACCAGGGTGGTGAGCCCGATTTCGAGCCGCCCCGAGGTCGAAAGCGCGGTGAGGTCGGCCATGATCGCGGCGATGGCGACGGTGAACATGCCGGCGCTCAGGTGATCGATCCTGCCGCGGCCGCGGGCGGCTTTTTCGTGCAGATAGGCCCAGAACCCGGCCGCGGCGAGCGCGCCGATCGGCAGGTTCATCCAGAAGATCCAGGCCCAGGAAAAATGCTGGATGATGAGGCCGCCGGCCAGCGGGCCGAGGACGGCCGACAGCGCCCAGACGCTCGCCAGCCAGCCCTGGATCTTTCCGCGCTCGTGCGCCGAATAGAGGTCGCCGACGATGGTCATCGCGATCGGCTGAACCGCGCCCGCGCCGACGCCCTGCACCAGCCGGAAGACGATCAGCGACGGCATCGACCAGGCGAAGCCGCAGAGGATCGAGCCGACGAGAAAGATCGCGATCCCGACCAGCATCACGGTCTTGCGGCCGATGAGATCGGAGAGCTTGCCGAACACCACGGTCGTCGCGGTCTGCGTCAGAAGGAACGCCGCGAACACCCAGCTGTAGAGCGGCAGGCCGCCGAGCTGGCCGACGATCTGCGGCATGGCGGTCGAGACGATCGTCGCTTCGATGGCGATCATGAAATTCGCCGCCATGACGGCGGCGAGCACGAGCGGTCGGTGAGTCGTGAGGGAGGGCATGGGATTTTCTTGGAGGTTGCCCGTCCCTTTAGCGGACAACCCGCCCTTTCGCCAAATCGCGTTCGCGTGATGAGGCCGTTTCTGTCGATCCT
Source organism: uncultured Alphaproteobacteria bacterium (assembly GCA_963802615.1). Lineage (GTDB taxonomy): Bacteria > Pseudomonadota > Alphaproteobacteria > Rhizobiales > Beijerinckiaceae > Roseiarcus. Next base: position 5,805 of record CAWDKC010000007.1, on the reverse strand, counting down.
ACGCTGCGACAAGGGGGCGAGGGTCGCAGCTCCGCTGCGCAACGGGGCCGAGGTTTCGCCTACACAAAATCGTGCGCCTTCCGCCCTTCCCGGGACGCCTCGATTCTGCGTTATCCTTCTCAAGATCAAGGAGAAATCCATGCAGACCCGCCGCCTCGGCCGCACCGATCTCTCCATCGCGCCGCTCGTTCTCGGCGGCAATGTGTTCGGCTGGACCGCCGACAAGAAGACCTCGTTCGACGGTGCTCGACCGCTTCGCTCGCGGCGGGCCTCAACGCGATCGACACGGCCGACGTCTATTCGGCCTGGGCGCCGGGCAATTCAGGGGGCGAATCGAGACGATCATCGGCGAGTGGATGAAGGCGCGGGGAAATCGCAGCCGAACGTCATCGTCATCACCAAGGTCGGCTCGCCGATGGGCAAGGGCAAGGAAGGCCTCAAGGCCCGCTACATCGAGGAGGCGGTCGAGGCGTCGCTGAAGCGGCTTCAGACCGACGTGATCGACCTTTATCTCTCGCACTGGCCGGACATGGCGACGCCGATCGAGGAGACGCTCGGCGCCTATCAGCGCCTGATCGAGAAGGGCAAGATCCGCTGGTGCGGCGCCTCGAACCTCAGCGTCAAGCTGCTCGAGGCGGCGCTCGCGGCGGCCAAAGCCAAGGGACTGCCGCGCTACGAGGTGCTGCAGCCGGAATACAATCTCGCCGACCGCCACGAATTCGAAGGCGGCCTCGCCGACCTCTGCCAGCGCGAGGAGATCGGCGTCATCACCTATTTCAGCCTCGCCAAGGGCTTCCTGTCGGGCAAGTACCGCAGCGAGGCCGACCTCGCCAAGAGCCCGCGCGGCGAGCGGGGTCAAGGCCTATCTCAATCCGCGCGGATTTCGCATCCTCGACGCGCTCGAAGCGGTCGCGGCGCGCCACAAAGCCAAGCCGGCCGAAGTCGCGCTCGCCTGGGTCATGGCGAGGCCCGGCGTCACCGCGCCGATCGCCAGCGCCACCTCGGTCGAACAGGTCGACAGCCTCGTGCGCGCGACCGAGCTTGCGCTGACGGCAGCCGACATGGACGCGCTCAACGAGGCGAGCGCGCCCTGAGGCATGACGCGATCGATTTGAGCCGTCGCCGAGGAGCGTAGCGACAAAGCCATCCAAGCGAACGTGGATTGCGACCTGCTAGCCAGCGTCTTCTGCGCGCCGAGCCCGAATGAACGCGGGGCCGCCCGCGATCGAGCGCGCCATCGCCGTCTCCGGATCGACAACTCGCCAGAACGGCGTGACGGAGCGGTCGCCCCTATTCCAAGTCTCGAACAGCAGCAGCCGCGATGTCTCGCAGCAACCTTTGCGTCGTCACCGGACAGGTCGCCTCAGCGCCATATTGGACGGCCATCGATCTGCGCGACCGCGCTAAGAGCGCCTCCGCTCGGCGGCAAGTCGGCAATCGCCGCCGCCAGCAGCGCCTGCGACGGATAGAGCATGCGTTGCGGGACCATCCTGCCTTGCACCGAGTGAAGTCTTATTGGCGATGAATGGCAGTTCCTGTCCCTGCGGGGAGCTCACAAACGGAACGACAAGCATTCAACCCTCCCTGATCTTAAGCGTGATCTGATCTTACCTCGAATAGCCGCGACGCGTTCCGCGCCCTGTGCGTCGATCAGGCCCGCAATTCGCCTCGTCACAGGTCAGCCCGTGAAGGTCAGGCCTCGCGATAGCCCTTCGAAAGACGGGGTCTTTCAACGCCCACGCCTCACCCCTTCCCCGGCGCCTGCTCGTCGCGCAATTCGCGGCGCAGGATCTTGCCGACCGTCGTGTGCGGCAGCGAATCGCGGAACTCGACGTGGCGCGGCGTCTTGTAGCCGGTCAGATATTGCCGGCAATAGGCGATGAGATCGGCTTCGGTCAGCGCTCGCGTCCTTGCGCACGACCACGAGCTTGACCGCTTCTCCGGTCCTGGCGTCCGGCACGCCGACCGCGCCGACCTCGAGCACGCCCGGATGGCTCATCACCACGTCCTCGATTTCGTTCGGATAGACGTTGAAGCCGGAGACGTTGATCATGTCCTTCTTGCGGTCGACGATGTACACGTAGCCGCGTTCGTCGACCCGCGCGATGTCGCCGGTGCGCAAGAAACCGTCGGCGGTCATCACCTTGGCGGTCTCGTCGGGCCTGTTCCAGTAGCCGGCCATGACCTGCGGGCCCTTGATGCACAATTCGCCGGCTTCGCCGAGCGTCAGGTCGCGGCCGTCGTCGTCGCGAATGGCGATGTCGGTCGACGGCATCGGCAGGCCGATCGCGCCGTTGTAATCGTCGATGGTGAGCGGATTGGCGATCGCCGCCGGCGAGGTCTCGGTCAGTCCGTAGGCCTCGATCAGCGGCTTGCCGGTCAGTCGATTGCCAGCGCTCGGCGACCGCCCGCTGCACCGCCATGCCGCCGCCGATCGTGAGATGCAGGCGCGAGAAGTCGAGCTTCGGCGAAGTCCTTGTTGTTCAAGAGCGCGTTGAACAGCGTGTTGACGCCGGGGATGACCGTGAACGGCGCGCCTCGCAACGCCTTGACCAGCGCCGGAATGTCGCGCGGATTGGCGATCGAGCAGATTCGAGGCGCCGATCATCAGCGGCACGAAGCCGTTCACCTGCAGCGCAAACACATGATAGAGCGGCAACGCGGTGACGAACATTTCGCCTTCGGCACTGGATCGCCGGCGCGATCCAGGCGTGGATCTGGCGCAAGTTGGCGATCATGTTGCGATGGGTCAGCATCGCGCCCTTCGGCACGCCGGTGGTGCCGCCGGTGTATTGAAGAAACGCGACGTCGTCCGGCTGAGATCGGCGCGTCCGTGAACGGGCTGCCGCGAGCCGAGCGCCAGCGCGCGATTGAAACGCACCGCCTGCGGGAGGCGAAAGGCGGGAACGGCGCGCCGGACATGGCGCACGACGAAATTGACGAGCGTCCCCTTGCGCGCCGCCCAGTTGATCGCCGGCGCGGTGACGATGACGACCCTGACCGCCGTGCCGTCGATCGCCTTTTCGAGCGTGCTGGCGAAGTTCTCCAGAACGACGATCGCCTCGGCGCCCGAATCCGCGAGCTGATGATGGAGCTCGCGCGGCGAGTAGAGCGGGTTGCAGTTGACGACGACATAGCCCGCGCGCAGCGCGCCGAACAGCGGCGATCGGATATTGCAGCAGGTTCGGCATCATCAGCGCGACGCGCGCGCCGCGCGGCAGGCGCGCGACATTCTGCAGGTAGCTCGCGAAGGCGCGCGACTTCAGGTCCAGTTCGCCATAGGACATCGCCTTGCCCATGCTGACGAAGGCGGTCCGGTCGCGAAACTTTTCGACGCTCGTCTTGATGAAATCGCCGAGCGAGCCAAGCGCGCTCGCGTCGATCTCGGCCGGCACGCCCTCGGGATAGGACTTGAGCCATATCCGTTCCATGGAGCACCCCCGTTGCAAAGGTGTCCGCGCCCCTCGGCTCGCGGCCGCATCGCCCGGCGCCGTCACGCGAATAGCGCAAGGGCCATGAGTTTGCCGCCGAGGCCGGTCTTGAGGCCCAGAGGGCCCATTCGGGGCGCGGTTCGCGCTCCTCGCGCTTAACCGCCGCCTAGCAAGGTTACAGCAGCGCCTTTGCGGGGTCGCCAACCATGAATTCCCGGGTCTGGGGATCGACCGAATTCAACAGGTCGTGAATGAATTTGTCCTGAATCTTGAAACTCAGCTCGGGCGGCACGCCGATCGTCGACACCCGGAACAGCGCTCCATCGGGAACCCATCCCCTGAGGCCGTATCCGAGCTTCAGCGCCTGACGGGTCCAATTGCTGTTCGAATTGTCGTAGCCGATCCGCATCCAGTAGCTGATCGGCTCAATCCGCTCCTCACGCTGGGCGACGAGCCTCGTCACCTTGAGCGGCGGCGCCGAGGGAGAATAGTCGAGCTTGAACGGGCTCGTCCGCGACACGCGGAAGCCCTGCGCCGTGTAGCAGACTTCCGGATGATGCAGCTGAAGGCGATCGCTCTGGCTCTCGCCATAGGCCACCATCAGCATCACCAGATGCCCGTCGGGATCGACAAAGCCGCGCGACGCCTCCTGGTTGTAGATCGTGGCTTCGAGCGAATCCGCGGCCGGCGGCGCGACGACGTTGAGCCCCTCGACCGGCTTCCAATCGCCAAATTTGGTCGGCAGATGCTGGTCGATATTGAACACGTCGTGGGTGCGCGCCATCAGCTTGTGCGGCGTCATCTCGACCGCCAGCAGCGTCGCCGCCAGCATCGCCACGCAGGCCAGAAGAATATTGGTCGAACGCGCCATGCCATGGCTCCCGTGCGCGCGGACCTCCCGCGCAGCCTTAAACATAGTGGGTCGGCCCCTTCCACGCAACGCCACGGGCCTTAGAGTTCGAGCGCTAGCCTATCGAAACGGGCGTGTCCCGTGAATTTATCTTAATGAGCGGCTCGCGATCATCTCGAGTTTACCAATCGGAAGCCAGGCCTGGGCCGAGGCGGGGCTTGCCGGGCGAGCGGATTTGGGGTCGAAAGAGGCCATCGCAACCGCGGGGCCGCGCCGGCCCTGAGGCGGACACGCAAATCAAGAGCGAATGAGGCCGACCCATGACCAGCGAGGACGTTCTCGAACGTGCGGGGTTCACTGCCGGCCGAGGCTTAGGGACGGCTCGCTCTCCGTCCGCTCGCCGATCGACGGCGCCGAGATCGCCCGCGTCCGGGAGACGCCGGCCGCCGACATGCCGGCGATCATCGAGCGCGCCCACGCAGCCTTCCTCGCCTGGCGCGAGGTCCCCGCGCCGCGCCGGGGCGAGCTCGTGCGCCTGCTCGGCGAAGAGTTGCGCGCCTCGAAAGAAGCCCTTGGCGCGCTGGTGACCTTGGAGGTCGGCAAGATCGTCTCCGAGGGCCTCGGCGAAGTGCAGGAGATGATCGACATCTGCGATTTCGCCGTCGGGCCTGTCGCGGCAATTGTACGGCCTCGCCATCGCGTCCGAGCGCCCCGGCCATCGCATGACCGAGACCTGGCATCCGCTGGGCCCGTGCGCGATCATATCGGCCTTCAATTTCCCGGTCGCGGTCTGGTCCTGGAACGCGGCGCTGGCGCTCGTCTGCGGCGATCCGGTGATCTGGAAGCCGTCGGAGAAGACGCCGCTCTCGGCGCTCGCGACGATGAAGATCCTCGATCGCGCGCTCAAGCGCTTCGGCCCCGACGCGCCGCGAAGGCCTCGCCCAGCTCGTCATCGGCGGCGCCGGCGATCGGCGAGGCGCTGGTCGCATCGAAACGCGTGCCGATCGTCTCGGCCACCGGCTCGACCCGCATGGGCTCGGTCGTCGGCCCGAAGGTCGCCGCGCGGTTCGGCCGCCCGATCCTCGAGCTCGGCGGCAACAACGCGATGATCGTCGCCCCGTCCGCCGATCTCGACATGGCGATCCGCGCCATCCTCTTCTCCGCCGTCGGCACGGCCGGGCAGCGCTGCACCTCGCTGCGCCGGCTTATCGTCCATCGCTCGATCCGCGCCGACCTCACCCATCGCCTGGTCAAGAGCCTATTCGAGCCTGCCGATCGGCGATCCGCGCAAGGACGGGACGCTGGTCGGCCCGCTGATCGACCATGCCGCGCGCGACGCCATGCAGGCGGCGCTCAAGCGCGCGCAAGACCGAGGGCGGCAAGGTCCATGGCGGAGGAACGGTCGCCAAGGGCGTCCCGAACGGGGGCGCCTATGTCGAGCCGGCGATCGTCGAAATGCCGGACCAGTCGGGGATCGTGCGCGAGGAGACCTTCGCGCCGATCCTCTACACGCTCGGCTACGAC
>CAWDKC010000006.1:0-25177 GCA_963802615.1 uncultured Alphaproteobacteria bacterium | reverse complement strand
CCCGTAGATGCGATTGCCAATTCCCGGCCGGAGCTCGCGGGGAATTGGGCCTTGATGCTCGATCGTGAGATAGGAAATGCAGCGCCGCGCGTCGAGCCGGTAGGGCGCGGGAAACGCGCCCGTCGGACACGCGTCGAGACAGGCGCGGCATTGGCCGCAATGGTCCGCTTCCGGCGGGTCCGGCGGAAGCTCGAGGTTGGTGAGGATCGCGCCCAGGAACAGCCAGGAGCCGAAGTCGCGCGACACCAGATTGGTGTGCTTGCCTTGCCAGCCGAGCCCGGCGCGCTCAGCGAGCGGCTTCTCCATGAGCGGCGCCGTATCGACGAACACCTTGACGTCCGCCTTTTCCGGCCGCGCTTCAGCGACCAGGAAGCCGGCGAGTTCTTTCAGTTTGCCCTTGAGAACATCGTGATAGTCGCGATGGCGCGCATAGACGGAAATGGCCCCGGACGCAGGGCGCGCGAGCGCCGCGAGCGGGTCCGCCGCGGGCCCGTAATTGAGCCCCAGCATGACGAGGCTCTTCGCGTCGGGCATGAGCTTGCGAGGATCGGCGCGCCGCTCGAAGGTCTCGGCCATCCAGCTCATGTCGCCCTGCGCGCCCTCGGCAAGCCAGGCGGCAAGACGCTCACCCGCCCCCGCGGGCGGCTCGGCTGACGTGACCCGGCAGGCGTCGAAGCCGAGCGCGCGGGCTTTTTCGCGCAAGCACGCTAGAAGTCGAGATCGGCGTAAATCACGCTCGGAATCATCCCCGGCAGGCGCTCGGCCAGCAGCGGGCGGAACGAGGGGCGCGACTTCATGCGCGCGTACCAGGTCTTGGCGGTTTCGCTCTCGTCCCACGGCGCGTCGCCTAAATAATCAATGCACGACAGGTGCGCCGCCGCCGCGAGGTCGGCATAGGACATCCGGTCGCCGGCCAGCCAGTTGCGGCCCCCGATCAGGTGGCCGATGTAGCGCAGATGATAGCGCAAATTGGAGCGCGCGGCGCGCACAGCTTCCATGTCCGGAGCGCCGCCGCCCTGGGCTGTATTCATAAACCGCTTATAGACCTTCTCTCGCACAAGCCATTGACTCGCCTCGTTAAAGAGCTTGACGTTAAACCAATGCACGAGCCGGCGCGTTTCCGCCCGCGCGAACGGATCTTCCGGCATCAGACGGCGATCGCCGAGGCCCAGGCCCCGGGTCTCGTCCAGATATTCGGCGATCACCTCCGCTCCCGACAGGGCTGGCGTCTCATCGTCGAGCATGACCGGCGTCGCGCCTTCGGGCGCCATCAGGAGGAACTCGCGGCGCCGGTCCCACGCCCTTTCTTCGACCAGACGAGGCTCGATCCCCATCTCGCCAAGCACGAGGCGGATGAAGCGGGAATGGGGGCAGAAGGGATGATGGTAAAGCGTGATCATGAGACCCGGGCGTAAAGAGGCAAGGGATGGAGCGGCTGAGCCGGCCGCCGACTTTATCATCGGATATCATCAGATGCGGCGATGCCGGTTAACCAGGGGTTAACCGCGAGGCGAACGGGGCAAGTCGACCCTGAGCTGCCCTACAGGATCGACCCTATGGGCGGCGCCGTCCACCTCATCACAGTAATTCCGAAGCCGATCTACAAACCGCGGCGGTGTCTCAACGAGATTTCATTCTTGCCGAAGTCTCGCTTTCGGCCTAGTCCTAGCTGGGACTAAGCGGTCATCTCGCGAATATCGATTTCTTACATTCGGGCGCGTTAGGCGCAGACAGGCGGTTGCCTACAACCAGTCGGGGCTGTACTTCAGAACTCTCGTCACGGCGGTGTTGCTGCACGCCAGCGACGGCGGTCTCGGCGCAGGCGGGCTCGGACGGCTCGTCGTAGCAGACGGGCTGCGGCAGGGAATTCGATCTTGTGCGTGTCTGCATCGGAGGTCGGAATGCCCTTTTTAAGCCCACGATCGCGAGGTCATGACCGCTCCTCACTCTACGCTGCGGTCTCGGTGCTCCATGCACTGTCAAAATTTGCCCTGCGCCTCGTTGGCGCGATCCCGTTTGTGGCCCTTGCCGCCTTCGGAATGAGCGGCCCGGCGTCGGCGGCGAACTTGGCTGTTTCCTATAGCGCTACGGGCGAAGTCGATGACGCCGATTCCCACAGCACCCCTATCAATGTGCGAAATACGGCCTCCGATTCCACCGCCGGCAAGTCAAAGAGCGTATCGCTCACACTCGACAACAAGGAGATTGCCACGGATGGGGCTGCCGGTGACGCGTTCGCAAGCGCACATGCCGCGTACGGAGAGCTCGGTATAGATGCTTTCGCATCGGGGGTTGCTTCGATCTTTCACGCGTCGGTCGGAATTACAACGGAGGCCACTGCTACATTTTCCGACGCCTTCACCTACGACTGGAGCGACCCGAAAAACTTCGGCAAGCCAGTTGTCGTACAGGCCAACATGCTTCTCGACGGTGGGTTTACGCATTCGAACGTCTACGAAGCTTCGTCCAAATATCCTCCCGTTGATGACAACGTGAACTCTCTCGCTGACAGTTATTTGTCCTTCGCCTTCACCCTCGGCGGCCCGGCGAAGTCGGGACTTCTTGGGAAATCGATTCACGAAGAAAATAGCGATTTCCCCTTCATAAACGAAGACGACAATCCTCCCGAGATGATCGAGATGAAAATAACTGTGCCCAGCGGCGTTGCGATCCCCCTCGCGCTTACCCTCGATGTTCGGAGCACCATTGACGTAGGCAATTTTGATTTCTTCACGTCGTTCACGGGCAAGGCGACGGCGGAGGGCGCTTTCACGAAGACCCTCGCGCTTGGGCCCCTGACGTTCATCGATCCAAGCACGGGGCTGGCGCTGAGCGAGAGCGACTTCTCCCTCGTCTCCGACTTCGGCTACGACTACCTCCATCCTGCTTCGGTCGAGCCGCCTGCCGTCCCGGAGCCGCCGACCTACGCACTTCTGCTGTGCGGACTGCTGGCGATGTGGGTGGCGGTGACAAACATGCCGCGCGTCCGCACGTGATCCTGTCGGGATCGCCTACGAGCTCTCTCTCTCAATAGAATGTTCGCGCTCAATAGAATGTTCGCGCGGGCGTCGTCACGTTGCCACGGGGCGCCGGCTCATGCGACCCGCGCCCCATATTGCTGCGCAGGCTCGATTCGATCGCATGCCGCGAGGCGCTGCTGACACCGGGCGGCGCTTGAGCGGAGTCATGCTCCCAACTGACGTCGGAATCGCCCAGACCTCGCCAGGCTCTTACGGCAAGCGCTCGCAGCACTCCGTCGCGGAGGACCGCGGGATCGCATTCGCCGCGGCGCGCAAGTGCGATGATGCGCCTCGCGAGAACTTCTCTTTCTTCTTGCTTATCGTTTGTCAGGTCGAGCTTGCGGCAGACTTCATCAAGGGCAATCGACATCGCTTTGATAGCATCCGGTTCGAAGACTTCCATCCGAAGAAAGGCCCGACGTTCATTGGTTCTCTTTCGCAGCTCGGAAGCGCTGGCTAAAAGCCTCTTTCTCATTCGCCAACGCTTCGTGCAGCAGAGCGCTACAGCTGACGTCGATGTTCCTACCGGCTCGCCCTACTGTCCAGCCTGAAGTCTGTCCGAATTCGTACAAACCGAGATTTGTAATACTCTCTCGACTTCACGCCGCAGCGTTTCGTCGCAGACTAACCTGAACCATTTGGTGAACGTTATTCACAATCGGAATTGATCACGAGGCCACGCGATCACGGCTGAACTCGGCCATGCGCCAGAAGCTTGCGGCAGGCCGCGGTAAGCTCTGAAACGGCCACCGGCTTACTGAGAAAGACACTCCCCGCGACTCGGCGATGATCGTTTGCAGGGTTTCCGGATGCATAGATCACCGGCGCCTCTGGGTGCGAGGTCCGGAACGCTTCCGCGACATCCCAGACCCGTCAGGGCGTCGGACAGTGCGATATCGGTAATCAGAAGATCGACTTTCTCGGCTTCACGGAGCGCTGGCAGGGCGCCGACGCCCGTAGCCGCCTCCAATACCGCCCATCCCTCCCGCCGGAGGTCCGCCACTATATCCTCGCGGATTAGCCAATCATCCTCGACCACGAGAACGGTGACCGCTTCACGAGCAGTTTGCATTGCGCGCTCCAACCAGCCCGGTCGCCGATACCAACAAAACGTAGAGGGGCGCGGACGTTCCCGTGTGAGCGTACGAAATCGTACAGTCGCGGGTTTCGCGGAATTTCGCCAGCGGAAGTAGGCGATCGAAGTTTGGCGGGCCGATACTGACCGTATGACTGATGTTCCCCCCGTGGCGCGTCTCGTCCGCATGCAGGCGATTCGAACACGTCGAAACTCTCGCGTATCAATTGCGCTTCCGAAAGCCTATACGGGGTTCATCACCGGCTGAGGCCCCAAGCCGCAGGCGTCGGTGGCTGAAGACTGGTGCTCCCGCCTGAGCGAGGAGCGCCTATGTCCAGCAGCAATAGCTTGCTTTCCTCCCTTTCGACGAGCGACTTCGATCTGCTCGCGCCGCACCTCGAGGCTGTCACCCTCGGACTGCGGAAGATGCTCGAAAGGCCTAACAAGAAGATCGAAGCCGTCTACTTTCCTGAGACGGGTTTCGCATCGGTCGTCGCCGTTCAGCGCAACGGCAAGCAGGTCGAAGTTGGTTTGATTGGCCGCGAAGGGATGACCGGGCTGCCGATCGTGCTCGGCGACCATCGCTCGCCCCACGCCACCTATATTCAGGCGCCTGGAATGGGCCAGTGCATATCGGCGGGGGAATTGCGCGAGGCGATGCAGGCCAGCGTGTCCCTGCGCGACTCCCTGTTGAAGTTCGTTCAGGCCTTCGGCGTGCAAACGACCCACACCGCGATCTGCAACGCCCAGTCCAAACTTGACGAGCGACTTGCCCGCTGGCTCCTCATGGCGCAGGACCGAATCCAGGCCGACGAGCTGCCGCTCACGCACGAATTTCTATCGCTGATGCTCGGCGTGCGGCGATCGGGGGTGACGGTGGCGTTGAAGGCGCTGCAGCAACGCGGACTGATCTCGTATCGACGAGGGAAAATCACGATCAACGACCGCAAGGGAATGGCGCGCGTCGCCGGCGAAGCTTACGGCACTCCCAGAGTCCGAATATCGGCGACTGATCGGGGAGATGCCGCCTGCGCGACGGGGCGGTTTTCTGTCCGACCCTTCTTCGTGCGTGGCGAGGTCCAGCGCGACACGAGCGGAAGCGCACGAGGGGTCCCGGTTCAGTTTCAGCGCTCGCAGCCACCCTTGCGCCGGCTGGAATGTCCCTCGAGGCCCCTTCGGGGCTTGCGGGGACGGGGCGGAATTTTTTTTTGAATTGGCCGTAACCCATTGAAAAGTCCGGATTTGAAAAAATAAACGCCAGTAAACGTTAGCAAATTTACTAACGTTTACTAGCGCGTTTACTCGGCGTTTAAGAGCGCTTTATCTGGACGGATTTCCGCCGCCCGTCTCCAGGGTCGCGCGGCTGACCGAGCGTTGCGCTGCACGGACAACGCGCGCTCACGCATTCGCCCGGCATCGCGGCGCAAAAATTGTTCGAGGACGAAAAAAGTTGCACGAAAGCGCAGCTAAGCTTCTGAAATCATTCGCCCGCGTAACTTTGTGCGCGGGCGCAAGCCTGACCCGTTCGCGCGCCGGGTCGGCGACGTTGCGGAAGGCTCGAGCTATTTCGACGCTAGAGACGCGACTCGCTCGCGGGCGCCGGGCGCGCCGGCATTGACGGCGCGCGCATAATAATCACGCGCCTTGGCCTCATCGCCTTTGAGCCCGACGACGCCGAGACGGGTGAGAGTCGCCGGATCGAACGTGTCGCCGAGCCCAACCAGCGCGCGGGCGTCGCCGGCGGAGGCGGCGCTGACGAAGAAGGCGCGCGCGGTTGCGATATCGCCCTTGGAGAAAGCGACGAGGCCTTCGGCGAACAGTTTGCGACCTTCGTTGATCGGGATCGCCAGCGTCGCGCCGAGGCTGCCAACGGCCTCGCGGTCAACGGGTTTCTCGCGCAGCGCGGTCGCGAGCTTGTTGATCGCAACCTTGTCGATCGGCTGAGCCGTTATCGCCGTCGCAGTCCGCTTGACTATGGCGGCAAGGGGCTTGACGAAAATGGGCTGCTCGACCGCAGCCTTGACGTGCATGGCCGACGGCTCAAGCCGGGGCCAAGCCGCCAGCACCAGCATTCCGGCGATGACGGCGGCGAGGACGCTCGAAAGCGCTTTCCAGGAAATGGCCAGCGTTCGTCTCCCTACTGCATCAGCCCGCGCCAGCGGGTCAGGCCTTCATAAAGGCGATCCGAATCAGCCGCGCTTGGCCAGCTGGCCGACGCAGCGGCCGACTTGGCCGAGGCCTTGAACGTCTCAAGCGATCCATCCGCGGGCGATTTCTTCGCGTCCAGCCAGCTTTGCGCAGCGCCAAGGCGGGGCCAGGATTCGGTCGGCCACGAGGCGTCGGCCGCGAGATTGACTTCGCGCCAATGTGGGTCGTGCTCGTCGCCCAGGAAACCGTCATAATTGTCAAAGAAAACGCGCGCGACTCGCCCGAGCGCATCCGCCCGCGGCGATCCTGGGGCCGCATCGAGCGCGATAAGCGCCATCGGCTCGGCGACCGTTTCGACCGGATCGGCCGCGCTCACAAGGTTGGGCCGGTCGGCGGCGGTGACGTGAGCCGGAGCGTAGACCGGCTCCAGAGTTGGCGACCACGGAATGGGCACGATGTGAAAGCGACCGTCCGCGCCGAAGTCGCTGAGCGCGGGCGATTCGTCCCCACCGAGCACGACCACCGCGTCGATCTTGCCCGCCGAGAGGCGATCGAGCGCCTCCGGCAATGGCTCGTTGGCCTGAGTTCGCAGTCACGCCCAGGCGGGAGAACAACATTCTGCCGCCGGTCGATGTCGCGCTGTCCAGATCGCCGAAGCTCACAGTTTTTCCCTGGAGGTCGCTGATCGACTTGACTTCGCGCGGCGCGATCACGGCCAGGGTTTCGGGAGCAAGGCGCGCGACGAAGGGGACCCGCTTGATCCATTCGGGGTCGCCGTTGGCGCTCGACAGAAGACTGTCAAGCGAGACGATGGCGAAATCCGCCATGTCGGTCTTGAGGACCTTGCCCAGACCATTCGGCGAAGTGGAGCCCACGATCGCGTGACCCGGCGCGCCGCTGGCGCTCATGACGGTCGCGAAATCCTTGGCCATCCGGCTGGCCCTGGCGTCGCCGGGATCCGCAAGGACCGCAAACTCCTTCGCAACGACCGGTTGTGGCTCCGGAGCGAGCGCGAGGACCGGTTTGGCCGCGCTCGGCGCGGCGTACCGATGCGCGTATCTGCCCAGGCTGCCGCCTCGCCAGGCGCCATGCCATAATATTCGTTTGCCATTCTTATAGACAGGGCGGCCGTAAGGCACCATGCCGTAGGGGATTTTCTGGGCCTGGGCAGGCCAAGTCTCCTCCCGCCAGGAGCATGGCGAGACTCAATCCGGCAGCCGCGCAGACAGCGCCCCGCCGCCTCTGCCCAAGCTTCGCCAGACCAAAACACAAGAATATTGGGCGCCCGCCCTGACGCGTTCCGCTCGTCATCGTCCGGGACCTTGGCCAGCAAATGCGACCTCATCAAGGCAACCAAGACATCGCTCCCCCGCGGAATTGCGACCAAAAGCTGGGATTCGGGCGACCAAGATGGCGTATCTCATGAGGCGGCGGCGATGGCGTTGAGAGCGGCGTCGAGGTCCTCTCCGCTGATCTGCATGAGCGTCGGCCCGTCGAGATAGACAAGCCCCGCTCGGATCGTCGCCCCGCCGTAGAGCGGCTGCAAAGCGGCGCGATAGAGCGCAAGTTGGGCGACATGGGCCGCGGCCGGACGAGCGGGCTGTTCGCCCAGCTTGAAGTCCACGAGCAATACACCCTGTTCGGTTGCAACAAGCCGGTCAAGGCGGCCGCTATAGGCCAGATCGGGGCGGCCCGGCCGAGGCAAAAATCCCGCCAACGCGACTTCGCTCCGGGAGCCAGGGCCAAAAATAGGGCTCAGCTCCGGCGCGCCGATCGCCGCCAGGACCTTGGAGGCGATGGCCAGGCGTGCTGATTCGGGAAGCGCGCCGCCCCACGCATCGAGGTAGGCTGCCGCCGCGCCCGGGCGTCGTTGCGGCGAGAGGTCGGGCAGCCTCTCGAGCAGAGCGTGGGCAAGCCGTCCCTCGAGGGCCCGCTCGCGGTCGCCCCGGCCGTCGGCGACGGCGCGCGAAGGGTTGAGCGGAGGGCCCGCAGTCTCGGGCGCCGCGTCGGCGATGAGCCAGGCGGGCAGGGAGTCGAGGACGCGGGCGGGCGCCGTTGGCCCGCATCCTCAGCGCTGAGGCCCCCGCCAAATCGCAGGATCGTCCCGCCGCCGCGAAACGGCGCGGGCGCTTCGACGAGCGCATCGGCGAGGCCCGCATGGACGAGGTCGTACCAGCAGTCGGACGGCCGGGCTCGCGAGGTCTCATGGCCGGTGATGATGAGGCGCTGGGCCGCACGGGTCATGGCGACATAAAGCAGGCGGCGATGTTCGCCCGCCTGAGCGTCTCGCGCCTCGACCCGCGCTGCGGCGACCGCGTCGGCGTCTTCGGCCGACTTCCTGGCCCAGGCCAAGACCGGCGGATCGCCTGGCCTCGGCGGCGAAAGCGACATGAGCTTGGGTTCGTGCCGCGAATTGGGACCGCCGCATGAGTCGGGGCAGAAGACGATCGGCGCCTCGAGTTCCTTTGCTCGCGTGGACGGTCAACACGCGCACGCCCTCCGTCTCGACCTCCATGTCGCGCTTGATCTCGACGTCGGCCGATTCGACCTGGGCAAGAAAGCTGTGCAGCGACGGCGCTTCTTGCTGCTCATGCGCGAGCGCCAGCGTCAAGAATTCATCGATCGGGTCGGCGGCTTCCGGCCCGAGCCGGCCGATCAGCGCCCGCCGGCCGCCGTCCTGGCCGAGCAACAGCGCATAAAAGGCAAAAGGCGAAAGCGCCTTGGCCCGCGCCTGCCAGTCGACGAGCCGGCGCCTGGCTTCGACGGCGACGTCTTCATCCGCGGCTGCGAGGGCCTCAATGAGCGAACCGCTTCGTCGCGCCGCAATTTTCATGAGCGCGTCGTCGTCAAAGCCCATGAGCGGCGACTTGAGCGCGGAGGCCAGCGTCGGATCATCGTCCGGCAGCAGAGCCGCGCGGCCCACCGCGATCAGATCCATCACCGCGATATGGTCTTTGAGCTTGAGCCGGTCGGCGCCTGCGGCCTTCACATCCGCGGCCTTGAGCGCCCGGATCATCGCCTCAAAAAGGCGTTGCGGCTGCGAACCAGGATCAGACATCGCTTTCGCGAATGCGCCTGATTTCCCCCGAATACCGGTCGACCACCCGCTCAGGCGAGGCCGCTTTCAGCAGGGCCTGATGACTTCAGCAATCCGCTTGGCGAGGACCGCCGGGGGTCGTCCTGCGCCAGTACTCGAGCACGCTCCAGTCTTCCGGTCGGGCGGGGGGCTTGGGGCGATCGGCGGCCATAGCTCGACCACGCCCTTCAAGTCACGGCGAATCGCGTCGTGTTTCGGGGGCAGAGCCCCGCGGCGGCGACGCCGCGCCAGGCCATTTCGGTCCGGAAAGTCATGTCGACGGCGTCGAGAATCGCGTTCAACGACCGGAACGAGAAGGTCAGGGGCACGTCGGCGAATGGCCGCTCGGCGTGGCGATGGCGCTCGGCGAACGCCCGTTTCATTTCCGCAAACATCGCCGACGCGCCCTGGAAAGCGGAAGATCGAGCTGCTTCTCGTCGCCGACCGCGAAGACGGTGCGGGTCTTCGCCCGTGCGCCGGCGGCAGAACTTCGGCGCTCAGCGTCGCAGATGCCCCATTGCGGCAAAGACGCATCCTGGGCTTCGTCAAGCAGCAGGTGATCGAGCCCGTAGTCCAGTTTGTGCAACACCCACGCGGCGCTCGATCAGCGTCACCAGGGTGAGCGCACGAGGCAGTGTCATTCAGATTGAAATCAGCCCGCCGCTCGCTCCGCCTTCGTTCGCGCGAAGGCGGCCAGAATTGAGGCACAGGATCTGCGCCGGCGGCGTTCCGGCGAGCAGGAGCCGCAGCACGCGTTGTGTGAGGACATGGGTCTTGCCGCTGCCGGCGTTGGCGGAGACCCAGGCCGATGTTTTCGGATCCGAGGCCTGGGTCTGCCGCTGCCTCAAACGTTCGGGAATGGCGAGAGCGCGGCTCATGGCGCGTCCCCCGCATCGCTCTCCCCCCCGGTCGCCGACCATTCCTTGATCCGCGCGAGATGGTCGTAGTCCGAGAAACGGGGCGCGAATTTGGGGAACGGGCGCGACAAATAGGGCGTGTCCGCAGGCGAACGCATCGAGCAGCGTCCGAAGTCCGGCTAAATGCCTCGCCAGCTTTCCGATATTCTCGCCCTTCCCGCCGGCGTGCTTTTCTTCTCCGCCCGTCGCGCCTCCAAGCTTGAGATAGATCGCCTCCTCCAGCTTCGAGTTGCGGCAGCCCCTCGAATCCTTCCCGGCGCAGCAGCGCCGCTTCCAGGGTCAATTGCGGCGAAAAGCCTGCTTTGACGTCCTTGGCGGTCGGCGGCGCGCCGCTCTTATAGTCGATGAGTTCGCGCGCCGCCCGATCGCAGAACGTCCATCCGGACAGTTTCTGCCCGCGCGCTGAAGCTCGGACGATGTTCGGCTTCGTCAAGGGCGTCCGCAAGCGCCCCCTGCCGCTCGACCCAGGTCTGGGCAATATTGCCGCGCGCTTCGCGCTCGAAGGCGAGAAAGAAATCGAGGCCCTTTTCGATATTGGGCCAGTGGAGCGCGAAAGCCGGATCGTCGCGGAGCAGCGCAAAGCATCCTCGCGCAATGGACAGGAGACGCTCGCGCGCCTCGGGCGGGAGGGCGCCCGAGGGATAGGCTTCAACAAACTCTTGCAGCGCGGCGTGCCAGGCAATGCCTGTTTCGCGCGGTCCGATGTGGCGCTCGACCGCCTCGAGCGCCTTCAATCGGAGAATATATTCGGCGTAGATCGCGTAAGGATCGCGGCGCAAAATCTCGATTCGCGTGACGCTCAGGGCTTTCGGGCGGAGTTCAAGCGGAGGACGCGGCGGCGCCGGTCTTCGCTGCGGCTGGAAATCAGCCGGCCGATCTCGAGCGCACGCGCGAGCGCGAGATAAAGCGCGCCGCGCTCTTCCGGCTCCTTCATCGCTAGGGGGCCCGCCGCAGCCCCCATCCGCTGCAGAAACCGGGAGGCGACGGTCGGCTGGCCGCCGCGCTTCTTCGCCCGGCTTAGAATCGCTTCGCGCGCGCCGAGCGCGGAGGCGAAATCATGCGCCGTCTGGCCGATCCGCCGCTCGGGCGCTGTAAGGCCGAGCGCGACGCGCATCGGTCGGTTGAGAAAGGCGTCGGTCTCGACCGCCGGCGGCCAAACCGTTTCGTCGAGGCCCGCCAGAAGCACGCGATCGAAGCTCAAGAGACGCGCTTCCAGCAGGCCGAAGAATCATGAGGCGCGGGTGTCCGCCGCTCCCGGCGGAGCGCGCGCCGCCGCCAGCGCGTCGTCGAACAAGGCGGCGTATTCGCCAAGCGCAATCGGGAAGCTCTCACCCGCGGCCTCGCTCCATTCATCCATGAGCTGCGCCAATGGTTCGAAATCCGTGCGCCTCCTCGGAGCCATACGCGCTCGCAACTGTGGCGGCGATCGTAGCCCGATGCTGCGTGAGGCAGTCGCGCAAGGAAGAGGCGGGGCCAAGCGCGCGCAGGGGAGCGAGCACGGCTGCGACGTCGCGCGCAAGCCCCTCCGCCGCGCGCCGGCCGGCCTCGCCGATGCGGCGGATGGCCGGATGGGCGTGCCTGTCATCGGCCGCCGCCCGCGCCGCCGTGAACGCCCGTTCGATGTCGTCCAGCGACGCCAGCGGGACAGCGCGAAAGACCGCGAGCTCCAGCGCCCGCGTCGCGGCTTCGACCTGGGCGAGCGAGCGGCCGAAGCGGACCGACGGATGCGCAAGGAGGGCGAGACACGAGCGCGGGGTGAACGCGATCGCCGCCTCCAGGATGAGCCTGGCCAGCACGCCCGCCGGGCTCTTGTCCCAATGTCCGTCCGGCCGAGTCTTCGACCTCCACTCCCCATCGGGCAAGCTCGGCTGAGACACGGCGCGCGATCGAGGGGTCGGGCGTGACGAGAGCGGCGGTCTTGCCCGGCGTCTCGAGCGTTTCGCGCATCGCGATGGCCAGCGCCAGCGCCTCTTCGTTCTCGTTGTCGGCGACGACGATCGTGACGCCCTGGAGCGCCGCGGCGAGCGCCAGCGGCGACAAAGTCCACCCCCGTTCGCGCCCAGAGATCGGTCGAACTCCTCGGCGGGACGGAGCGCCTCGCTTAAGAACGCCGAGCGTGCTGCGGCAAGCTGAGGCGTGGGCGCGCCGAGCGTCGCGACAGTCCTCGCGGCTGACGCCGATCGCGCCGATCAGCTCGCGCACGAGCGCCTGCGAATCGCCGGCGAGCCCCTGAGAACCGTCGTCGCCGCGGCCGATCATCGCCCAGGTTCGATCGTCGAGATTGAGGTCGGTTGAGATCGGGCACACACCGCGCCCTGAGGCGCGCGGGCGATGGCCGCGATGAGGCGGGCGGTTGCGCGATTGGCGCCCGTCGAGCCGGCGATGATGGTCGGACGGCGCCGAGGGCTATCCAGAATTTGATCTCGTCGATGAGTCGGGCGATCCGCTTCGCCCGGTCGACCAGGCCGCGCTCGGCCAGCCAGTCGGGCCAATGGGCGAAGGCGATCTTGAGGACCGAGGGTGATGCGCCAATAGGGATCGTAAAGATCAGGCGCGAGCGTTTCGAGCCGCGTCCAGGCCACGCCCTCGATGATCATGTCGTCGATCAGCGCGGCCAGATCGCCGGCGAGCGCGTAAGCCTGCGCGGGCGTCGCCGCGACCAGTGCGGGCTCGGCCGGATCGACGATGAGCGCCCCGTCGGCGTCGACCTCGCGAATGGCGCCTTTGAGCGCCTTCCCCCAGGCGCGGGTGAGGTTTGCGAGCGCATGGCGCCGGGTCAGCGCGCCAACCGCGGCGGCAGCGGCCGCGCGCGGGACCTCTTCCCCCTCGGGGTCGAAGACCGCCGCCGTCTCGTCAGGCTCGAAGGCCGCCAGGCGCGATGATGCGTACATGAGGCTCTGCCCGCCGCTCGCCGAGCAGCGCTGTGGCCAGCGCTGAGCCGCGCGTTGCGTCGGCACGTAGATTCGCGGGCGTTGGGCGAGCGCGATCGGCCTGCCCGCGCCGGGAAACCCGTCGATCAGCACGCCGTCGAGCAGGCGGGCGGCTCAGTGTCGGGGAAAGCCGCCCGCCCGTAGGGAATCGGGTTCGCGGTGCGCGAAATGGCCATGAGCGCTTTTTCATGCAGCGCGCATGGGAAGGCAAGCTGGCCAAGTTGGGGAGCGATTTGGTTAGCACCACCGAAGCGCCGCGGCGAGCCGTTCCCATGCGGTCTCGTCGCCGCATTCTGATCCAGCCAGCTTCGGCGTCCGGCAAAAGGGCGGGTCAGGATTCCGGCGGCCAGGTCCGCCAAGTGGCGCGCGCATCCGTCTGCGCGGCCAGGCCGAGCAGCGCGCCGCCGATGATTTGCCAGTGGGCCGCGCAGGAGCGTCGAGGCCAGGGCGTTGTCGCCGAGGCGCGCGCGCATGGCTTCGAGCCAATCCGAGGTCGCAGCGGCGATCTGATCGCGATGCCGGCCGCTGACCGGCCAAGGCCCGAGTGCAGCGCGCAAGCGTCCGGACGATGTCCGGGGAAGCGAGGCGAATCCGAGGCGAAGCCCGGCCAGCCCGTAGAGCCCTGCCGAAAGACGCAGGACTACCGCGCGGCTCGCGGGCAGCGCCGGCGCAAGGGTCTCCTCGGCGCCGCCGAAATCGGCGAAGGCCTCGTCGACGATCAGCATGCCGCCGCGCCGATGAAGCCAGGGCTGAGGAGTCGAGGAGGTCGGCGCGCGGCGTGATTCGCCCGTCCGGATTGTTGGGATTGACCACGATCGCGACGTCGAGGGCGGCCATGTCCTCAATCCGTTTCGCTTCGACCATGTGAGCGCCAGCGCCGGCGAAGGCCGATGCAAAACCACTGTAGGTCGGCCCGATCGGCGCCGACCGTTCCATGCGGCAATATGTGCGCGAGCGCCTGGATCAGCGCCTGCGAGCCGGGGCCTGCGACGACGTTTGGGGCGGGCGCGCCGTAACGCTGCGCCGCGGCGGCCTCGAGCCTCGCAAGCGCCCCGCTTTCGGGCAACCGCGACCATGCGTCGAACTCAAGGTCCGGCAGCGGATAGGCGTGCGGATTGACGCCGGTGGAGAGGTCGATCCAGGGTTCGGCACGCCCGGGCGCGAGCTTGCGCGCGACTTCAAGCGCGCCGCCGTGATAGGTGAGCGTCAGGTCGTCCACCCAATCCAGCCCCGCCGTCATGTCGCTCCCGCTTTCGCTGCCGCTCGCGCTCGCCGCCGCTGTCCTGGAAGCGGCGTTCGGCTATCCGGCGCCTCTCTATCGCGTGATTGGCCATCCCGTCACTTGGATGGGCCGTGGGCTCGCTTGGCTGGAGGCGAGCCTCAATCGTGCCGAGGCGAGCTTCGCGGCGCGGCGGGCGGCGGGCGTCCTCGCGCTTGGCCTCTATCTCGCGGCCGTCGGCTTCGTCGCCTGGGCGGCGACCCGCCTATGCCTCTCGACCGGCGCGCTCGGCTTCGGCGTGCTTGCCGTTCTCGCCGCGAGCCTGCCGGCGCAGCGCAGCCTCGGCGCCCATGTGAGAGCGGTCGCCGATGGACTCGACGTAAGTCTGGGCCAGGGTCGGCGGGCTGTGGCGAAGATCGTCGGCCGCAATCCGGAGGCGCTGGACGAAGCGGGCGTCGCGCGCGCGGCGATCGAGAGCCTGGCGGAGAATTTTTCCGACGGCGTCGTCGCGCCGATCCTGTGGATCGCGCTGGGCGGCCTCGTCGGCGGCGCGCTCTTGAAGGCGATCAACACCGCCGACAGCATGATCGGGCACAAGGACGAGCGCTACCGCGCCTTCGGATGGGCGGCGGCGCGGCTTGACGATCTGGTCAACCTGCCGGCGTCGCGTCTCGCCGCGCTGTGGCTCGTTTTGTCCGCCGCGGCGACATCCGGGGCCTCGGCGCGCGATGCGGCGAGAGCAGCCTGGCGCGACGCTTCGCATCATCGCTCACCCAACGCCGGCTGGCCCGAGGCGGCGATGGCCGGCGCGCTCGGCCTCACGCTCGCCGGACCGCGCGTCTATGGCGCGACGCTGGTCGACGACGCGTTCATGGGGGAGGGGCGGCGCGAGGCCGACGCAGCCGACATCCGCCGCGCGCTTAGGCTCTATCGCCGGGCATGCGCGATCGAGGTCTGCGCACTGGCGGCTCTGGCCCTGCTGGCGGCAGGAAGCGGCGCTGTCGGGTGGGGGTGAGGGCGGGCGGGCGGACTGTCCTGGCTCAGACAGATGTGAGACGGCCCGCCGCCAAGGCGAATCCCGATCATTGAGTGCTTGGAGGCGATTTTGCGCGAAAGAAATCGCAACTCAGGACGGCCTAGGCCGCCGCCGGAGGGGTGCGCGCTTGGCGCGATCCTTACTTGAGATTTCTTTCGCGCCCCGCTCCGCCAAGCAATCAATGCATCCATCCAACCGATCGTCTCCTATGTCCTGAACCCGGACGCGAACTCACTTGCCCGATTCCAGTGCTTCGATCCGCCCGCTCGCTCTCAAGCAGGTTTGCGTTGGCGAACCCACGCAAACTTGCTAGGATTCCTATGATTTCGCAGGATTTCGAGCCGAAAACCGGCATCCGCTTTTCGGCAATCCTGCTTAGCGCCAGAGGCGATTCCGATGCTTCGACTTGCAGCCCCCCTGTCCGTTTTCATAGCCATGACCAGCGCCGCGATGGCGGAGGACCCTCAACCGAGCCAGCCGGACACGGTCGAGGTCCACGGCAAGGCGCTCGCGCTCAGTTGTGCGGAGTGGAAGCGCAATCCCGACCGGTCGTGGACGAGCACCGCACCGCTTCTGGTCGGGACCGAGACAATGACCCCGACTTTGCGAGGCGCGAAGGAAACGAAGGTCCTGGAGACGAAGTGCGGAGGCGACCAGGAGCCGATCGCTGCCCCGGCGAAAAGCGACGAGCCAACGCGCCATGCGCGGCGTGGCCATCACCATGCCGATCGGGCCGACGGAACATGAGTGGTCCGAGCGCCTCTGTCTGTCAGTCTCTTGCCCCGCCACAAGCGCGGCAAATACGCTTTTATGGCGTTGACTGTTGGTTGGCTTTTTTTTTGACTGCGCTTGTGACCTCTCCGTCCTGGCCGGGCTTGTCCCGGCCATCTACGCGGCGCCACCCCAAAGGCGCGGCAGCCATCGGCGTGGTCGACCGCAAAGGCGAATAAAGACAAAGCGTTCTAGCCTTCATGCGCGCCTGCGGACGTTCGATGCGCCGAACTCCGTGGGTGGCCGGACAATCCCCGGATCCAGTCCGGGGACGGCCATGACGCCTAGAGAACCGCCTGCTGGTTAGCCATATCCCGATTGCCTGATAATCAATTCCCGCCACTATAAGAGCCGGTAAATATCTGTCGATAGCGAATGAAGTTGTCCGGTTTTGGTAGCACATCAAATGTCCGCTTCTTCTGGTTTTGTTCTGCTGTGGGCGGGGTGGGCAGCCGGAGGCTTGTCCATGCCGTCCACAGCGTTGCGCCGCCGAGCGGGCTTAAGCGGCGCGTTTTTCATTGTGGCTGTCCTTGAGCGCTCCATTGGCGTCGTAGCGGCCGATGCATCTGGGCCCGTGGAAGACGGCGTGCGAGCCGTCGGGATAGACGTGCACCTTGACCCGCGCGTGCACGAAATGGGGCCGCATCGGGCTTTCCGGGATCTGCAATTTCAGCGTCCGGTAGGAGACGCAATTGTCCTGGCCGACCTGCCGCTCCTCCTCGACGCACAGGATCTCGTCGAGGTCGACGCCGGGAATCGGCGTGAAGGCCGAGCCCTCGCCGGCCGGCTCGACGGCGAAACGCGCGTTGTGGGCCGGCAGATAGACTTGCCGGATGAAGGCGTTGGCGGCTTCGACCGTGTCGATCCCGGCGAGCCTGAGCTCCTTCACCAGTCGGTCCTGCAGGGTCGCGAACGCCCGTTCCGATCGGCCTCGCGCCTGCGGCGAATAGGCCCCGATGTGCTCGACGCCCAATTGCGAGAGCGCCCGCCCGACCTGGGTCGGATGACCCCGATCGATCTCGCCGCCAGCTTTAGGGGTGTGAAAGTAATGGGCCCCCCGATCGGTGTAGAGGCTCATCGGCAGACCGTGCTCTGAAAAGACCTCGTTCAGCGCCCGGAAAGTCGAGGCCGTGCCTTCCTCCCCGACGAGAAAGGCCGAATAGATCGCCCCGGTCGCATCGTCGATGGTCACAATCAGATCGAGGGCGCCTGGCCCTCGAGCCATTCATGCCGCGAGCCATCCTGATGCAGCATCATGCCCGGCAGCGGCCGCCGCTCGCGCTTGCGCCGATGCGCGCCCTTGCGCGGCGCCTTCGGCACGACCCCCGACCACTGCAGATGCAGCTTCAACCAGGTGTAGCCCCAGCCGAAGCCATGGTCCCTCACCAGATGCTCGTGGAAATGCTTGACCGTGAAGCCCTGGTAGCGCTCGCGGTAGAGCCGCTCCACTTCCTCGGCCCGGTCCGCCGGGACCCGCCTGCCCGACGCCTTGCCGAGCCGGCCGTCCAAGAGCCCGGCCTCGCCGTCCTCCTCATAAGCCCGCGTCCAGCGCCGGAATGTCCGCTCGCTCACGCCCAGCAACGCCGCCGCCTCCGCCTGGTTGAGCTCCGCCGATTCCCACCGGCTAAGAAGATTCAAAAACCTCGCCATGCGCACAGCCTCTCGGGCTTCCCTGCGGCGCATCCAGACCCTCCCAAAGGGCCCCGACTTACCGGACAGGTCGTGCGCTACCTAAACCGGACATATCGTGTGCTAGCGACAAGCGCCGGTAAATATCTTGACAAAACCAGAAATGCCGTGCTATGGTTCTTGGGCAACGGAATGAACGCGGTCGCCTGGGCAAGCGGGCCGAGGAGAGGCCGTGGTGACCTGAGAAGCGGGCTCAAGCGGATTGCCTTGGATAAATCCAAAATCGTCATTGGGACCCCCCGGGTCAAAAGCCCGCGGGAAGCCAGAGGTCGCCGGGCGTCCGGCGGCCGCTGGATCGCCGCGTCGCGCGGGCCAGGCCCCGCTCCTTGCGATGACGCTTCCGTCCGGACGCGCGCTACAACTTCCGCGCGAAGTCGAGAGGCGGCGCCGGATTTTTTTATTTGAATCGCGCCCGTAGCCCATTGAAAAGTCCCGATTCGAAAAAATAAACGCAAGTAATACCAAGAACTCTCTCGATCATGACCGATAGGCCCAATCGCGCAAGCCAAGGGACATGATCCGCCAAGGCTGGTTGATAAGTTTGTTCCATGCATCGCAGCAGTGGTCGACGATGTCGTTGAACGATTTGAAGAGCCGGTTTGAGAGCCAGTTCTCGCGCATGAACTGCCAGACGTTTTCCTGCGGGTTGAGTTCCGGGCATTTGGCCGGCAACGGGATCAGGGTGATGTTGGGCGGAACGACGAGCCGGCGCGCGAGATGCCAGCCGGCCTGATCGACGAGCAGCGCGGCGTGCGCGCCCGGCGCGATTTGGGTGGCGATTTCGGCGGGGTGCAGGGTCATCGCCTCGGTGTCGCATCTGGGCATGACGAGGGCTGCGCCCTTGCTGTCCTTGGGGCAGATCGCGCCAAAGATATAGGCGGAAGCGGTTCGCTGGTCCTTGGGAGCGCTCGGACGCGTGCCGCGCCTGGCCCAACGGCGGGTGATCTTGTTCTCTGGCCGACGCGCGCCTCGTCGGCGAACCAGACCTCTATGGCCTCGGGAGCGACGCCGTTCTCGCACGCGATCTCGTCCAGCCGATCGGGAAGACTTTTTTAAAATCCTCAATCGCGCCAGCAGCCTGCGCGTGATGCCGAGGACGAGCCGAAAGCTTGCGATAGCCCATGGCGCGCAATTCCCGGCTCAGGGTCTGCCGGGAGACGACGACGCGGAACTCCTCGAAAATCCATCGGCAAAGATCGACGATCCGCCACCGCACGACCCCATGAACGGCCGGGATCGGGCCGCTCTCGATGATCGCCGCGAGGCCTGCCCGGTGTGCGTCGTTGAGACGCGGCGGCTGTCCCGGAGCCTTGCGATCGATCAGACCCGCCGGGCCATGCGCGTTGAACTTGACCACCCAATCGCGAACGATCTGAAGCGTCACACCGCCAATCTTGGCCGCCTCCGTCCGGCTGGCGCCCTCATAGATCGCCGCGAGCACCAGAAGCCGCCGCGCCTGGGTCCGTCTTTGCTCGTCTTCGCCCAAGAACGAACCGCAGCAGCATCAAAATCGCCCCGGAGCGCAATAGCCATGGCGAACCTCCTTCGTTCGCCACCTTGAATCAACCCCAAGCCGATTTTCGGCCACCACGTCAAAGTCGACGGTCTCTGAGCTTTGGTATAAACGCTAGCAATTTTACTACGCTTACTAGTTTCTGGGTTTATGGCGGATTTCCCGGCTTGCGGCGAGCCTCGCGCTCAGGTTGCAGAGCGTCCTAGCGCGCGGCCGCGAGCAGCCCGTCGCAATCGAGATGCGCCTCGCAATGGTCGGCGAGCGCGTCGAGCGTCCGCTCGATCGTGGGCTCGAAGCTGATTCCGCTCGTCGTTCCAAGCAACGCGAGCCAGGCCGCGCGCTGGCGATCGTCGGCGAACAGTCCATGCACATAGGCCCCGGCGATCTGGCCGTTCTCGGACACTGCGCCGTCGAGCCGCCCGTCGGCGAAGCGAAGCAGCGGCCGCGCGCAGTCCGGACCGCGCGTCTCGCCGACATGCATCTCGTAGCCATGGAACGGCGCGCCATGCGTGAGGCAGGCGCCATCGACTTGAGCGAGCGTCTTCTCAGCCGTCAGCACGGTCGCGACGTCGAGCAGCTTGAGGCCCTCGATCTCACCCGGCGGCCCCTCCATGCCGCGCGGGTCTGACACGGCTTTGCCTAGCATCTGGTAGCCGCCGCAGACGCCCAGAATCCGTCCGCCGCGCCGTGCATGGGCGATAAGGTCGATGTCCCAGCCTTGCTCGCGAAAGAATTTGAGATCGGCGATCGTCGCCTTGCTGCCGGGCAGGATGACAAGGTCGGCGATCGGCAGCGGCTCGCCGGGCTTGACGAAGACGAGCCGCACCGAGGGCTCTATGCGCAACGGGTCGAAGTCGTCGAAATTGGCGATGCGCGCAAGCATCGGCACGGCGATGGTCGCCGCGCCGTCGGTCCGCGGCTTTTTATCACCGAGGCTGAAGGCGTCTTCCGCCGGCAGGCTCGCGGCGTCGGCAAAGAACGGCAGGAGGCCGAAGGCGCGCCAGTGCGTATGCGTTTCGAGCGCCATCATGCCGCTGAGGAACAGGCTCGCGTCGCCGCGGAACTTGTTGACGATGAAGCCGACGATTGTCTCGGCGTCCTCGGGCGCAAGCGCCGCCTTGACGCCGAGATCTGGGCGAAAATGCCGCCGCGATCGATGTCGCCGACCAGCGCGACCGGGCAGTTCGCAGCCGGTCGGATGCTTGGCGCGTCCGGCGGCGATGTAGGCGTCGATCTTGCGGCTCTCCATCGCCTCGAGATTGGCGTCCGAGCAATAGCCGGCGTCGGCCGAGACCTGCTCGGGCTTGCGGCCCATGTTGGCCTCGACCGCGTCGACCATCGGCGTCAGTTGATGCTGGTCGCTCCCGTTGGCGTCGAGGCCGTGGGCGACGATCACCTGCGCCTCGGCGTCCACCGCCGCCTGGGCGTTGTAGCCCTGGATGAAGCCGTCCTTGGTCTTCATGATGCGGCTTTCGGGATCGGTGAAGTTCTTTTGCGCTTTCGGGTCGGGGGCTCCTGAGGGCGGGGCGGCGGGTCTTCCGGGTTTCTTGCGGCCTTCGGCTTCCCGCTTCTTTTCCGCCTCGGCCCGCGCTTGCCGTTCGGCCTCGGCGGCGGCTCTCGCCTCGGCCTCCAGTTCGGCCTTGGCGAGGCGGATCTTCTCGGCGCGCCGCTTCTTGTCGCCGACCCAGGCCGGCATCTCCTCGCCGCTCTTGTCCCGCCCGAAGGCGGCGTCCTCTTTCGCATCCGCAGCCGCCGCGGCGTCCATCCAGCCCGCGACCTCGGCTTCCAGTTCTTCCGCCCGCTTGCCCATCCGCTCGTAGCTCATCGCCTTGTGCTTGGAGGCGTTGGCCTTGATCTTCGTCCCGTCCAACGCCACGTGCCCGAGCTTGACCAGCCCGGCCCGCTCGCACAGCCGCAGCACCTGTGAAAACAGCGCCGAAAGCGCCTGCAGATGACGTTTGCGGAACTCCGAGATCGTGCGGAAATCCGGAGGGTCGAGCCCCACGATGCTCATGAAGTCGACGCGTTCCCGACAAGCCTTGGCGATCCGCCGCGACGAGTAGATTCCATTGCAATAGCCGTAGAGCAGCAGCGCCGTCATCATCGCCGGATCAAACGGCGGCTGCCCGCGATCGACGCGGTAGACCCGCTCGATCTCTTCCAGACCGATCTCCTCGACCACCAGGTTCAAGACGAATCGCGCCAAGTGATCCTTGTCGACGAACTCCTGAACCGTCGCCGGCAACAGCATCGGCTCGTCGATCTTCCAGGGGCGATAGCGCTTGCTCATGCCCAAGCAGAAATCCAATTCGCCCCGAACACGCTAGTGGTCTGATTCATTCAGAGTGAAGGGATACAGGCTCTTCAGTTTGACGCGAGCGTCCTTGGTTGTGAAGCGCCAATCGGCGACGGCGCGATGAGTGTTTCGCTTCTCGACCCAGGCGGCGACCTCGCCGGCGATCGTCGGCTCGTCGGGAATGCGGCGATCGAGACACTGCGCGGCAAGGACGCCGAGTTCGGATTCGGCCAGGTTGAGCCAGGAGCCGTGTTTGGGCGTGTAATGCCATTCGAAGCGTTCGACCAAGCGCCTGGCCTCGGCGGCGGGAAAGGCTTGGTAAAGCGACGCGGCGGCGTGGGTGTTGAGATTATCCTGGACGAGGACGATCGTCTCGGCTTTGGCGAAGTGGACATCGGCCAGGTCCTTCAGAACCTGGGCATAGTCGATGGCGGTGCGCCGGTCGGTGACCTTGACGTGGCGCCAGCCTTCGATCGGCGCAAACATCATGAACAGATTGGCCGTGCCGTTGCGCTCGTATTCGCAATCGATCCGGGCTGGCGCCCCGGCTGCATCGCGACCGGGAGGCGGGTTTCGGCGACAAGCTGCTTGGAGGTCTCGTCCAGACAAACCAGCGGACGATCGGGCTCGCGCGGCCGTGTATAGACCGACAGCACATCCTCCATCGCGGCTACGAACGCGCCGCTCGCCTTGGGCGGGATGACCCAGTATTTGCGGCGGTGCGGCTGAAGAGCGTTTTTTTGAGCGTGCGCTGGATCGTCGAGTCGCTGGCCGCCTCGACAATGCCAAGTTCGACCACCTTGCTCTCCAAAAGCCGCAAGCTCCAGCGTGCGCACCCTTCAGGCGGTTTGGAGCAGGCCAGAGCGATCAGCCGCGCTTCCTTCTCGCCGTCGAAAATCCGCGGCACGGACGGCCGGGCTTGCGCCTTGCGGCTCAGGACCGCCTCGAGCCCTTCCTCCACCCATTGCTTGCGCACCCGATAGACCATGGAAACGCTGGTGTTGAGCGCATCGATGATCCGGCTGTCGCTCCAACCTTCGCCCTCTTCCGACGCGTCGGCCTTCAACAAGATGCGCGCCTTCAGTAGCCGCTGCGCTGAGCTCTTGCCCTTGCCAAGCATCGCTTCCAGCCGTCGGCGCTCCTCCGCGCTCAGCCGAACCACGTACCGCTTCACCGAAGGCGATCTTGCCGCCATCATCTCCTCCATCGCTCCAATCACGATGGACGACGAATCGCTAAATCCTTTCGAGATCGTTGAAGAGAGCCACTAGCCTCTCAGCGATTTCTCAGACAGGCTCCTAGCGCTCCCGATTGAACCCGCGCAAATCACGGCAAGCGCGCCCTCAAAAACGAAACCGCAGGTTGCGTGCGGGTCAACGCCGTTGTTCCGAAACTCCCCCGATTTGGGATGTCCACGAAGCCCGACAATGCTGCTAGATCGGGGTGAGCGACAGAAGACAATCGAGGTCCGTGCGCCCGTCGCCGCTGTCGGCGTCGGCGGAACGCAAGGGCTGGCTTGCGTCTATTCATCTGCAACGCCCGGGGATTACGAGGATGGGGTCTCTGATCGTCCCGCGGCGTCAATTCCTCCAAGGCCTCGCCTCGCTCGCCGTGTGCGCGCCAGCGGTCGTGCGCGCTTCGAACCTCATGGAGGTCAGCGCCAGATTTTGTGGGTCTTCCGACGCAGCTCCGCCATGGGCGGCCACTCAGGACACGCTCGCCCTGCTACAGCACGAAATGGAGCGTCAATTCGCTGAAACCTTGTTTGGCGCAGGGAGACTTCCCGAGGAGGGCAAGAACGCCGTCCCGACCTGGAATCCGCCCGCCGCTGAAGCCAAAATCACAGCCTTGTGGGAGCTGCGAACGTTGTTCGGGCCTAGCAGGCTGTTGAAGAAGTATCGCGTTTGGCTTTGAGGACGGCTTCGTCGCCGTTGTGATAGGCGAATTCGATCTCGATTGAGCCGTCATCGTTGAGTTCGGCGGATCCGTCGCCAGAGACTTCGTCCATTTCGTCGAACCCCTCCCACGTAAACCCGACCGATGAGCGGCTGTATTCGATGTCGAGGCCGGCCTGGAGCGCGCCGAAGGCGATTTCGCCTCGGCCGTGGTTAGGGATCGTGATCGTCGCGGGCCCGCAGAGGTCGAGATAATCGCGATCCCAGATGTCGGCCCCAACGATCCGCCATCGGCCGATAAGCTTGCAGTTCGCCGGCGCGCTCATGCTGGCGTCGCCAGCAGTTTGGGTAACCGCGCCAGGTTGTAGGCCGCGGCCGTGAAGGTGAAGGTCCAACCGACGCGGTCGCGTCCCCGGAACTTGGTCTTCTCCTGCCCAGCGATCGTCTTCATCCAGCCGAAAGCTTCCTCGATCCGTTTGCGGATGCGCTGACTGACGGCGTATCCGGCGTGTCGTGTGGTGCGCCCGTCGATCGCCGACGAGCGGCCGTTTGTGTTCTGCGCCACATGCGGCGTTGCGTTCATCGAGCGCAGTTCGTTGACGAAATCCTCGGCGTCGTAGGCTTTGTCGGCGCCCACTGTGATCGCCTGCGGCCGGTCGGCGCGCGGCTCGATCATGTGCAGCGCCGCAATCCGCTCCGCATGGCCGTCGGCCCAGGTCAGGCAGGCGTCGACCAAAAGGCCGTTGCGGTTCTCCATTAGCGCGTGCCCCATGAAGCAGAGCTTCGCCTCCTTGCCCGACCCCTTGCGGTAAAGCCTGGCCTCCGGATCGGTGGTTGAGGCGTGCGTGTCGTTCAATCGCCTCTGGCCGTGGAAATCCGCCTCCCGGTTCCGGCCGCCCGCATCGGCTGGCGGGTCGCCATCCTTCGGCCTGAAGCTTTTCATCGACGCCCAAGCTTCGATCAGCGTGCCGTCGACCGAGAAATGATCCGTGCTGAGCAGTTGCTTCACCCGCGGCTGCGCCAAAACCGCGCTCAACAGCTTGGCGGCGATGTCGCCTTCCAACAGGCGCTCGCGGTTCTTGGAAAATGTCGAGTGATCCCACGCCGCATCCTCGACGCCAATGCCGACAAACCAGCGAAACAGGAGGTCGAACTCCAGCCGATCCATCAACTGTCGTTCCGAGCGGATCGAGTAGAACGCTTGCAAGAGCATCGCTCGCAGCAGCTTTTCAGGCGGAAATCGACGGCCGCCCCATCCGCGAGTACAGCGCAGAAAAATCGCCGGCGAGCCTCGCCAGCGCATCGTTCACAATCGCGCGGATCATCCGCAGCGGATGATCCTGCCCAACGCGAGCTTCAAGATCCACGTAGCTGAACAGCGACCCCGATCGCTCGTCCTCGCCTCGCATGATTCGCTCCCTGCACCCTGGCGCCGAAACAAAATCACAAAGCGATTCCCCTAGCCACCGACTTCTTCAACAGCCTGCTAGAGGTTCGCCCCCCAGACCGTTCGAAGAGTTGCCACCCGAAGCGCGGGCCGGACTTGCTTCGATATTTGGAGCCTCGGCCGTCGCAAGCTCTGAACCATGGTC
>CAWDKC010000005.1:0-22054 GCA_963802615.1 uncultured Alphaproteobacteria bacterium | reverse complement strand
CGCGAACCGCTCTCCTGGCGCAACACTATCTCACGGGCAAAGCGCGCTCTGGCGCCGCGTGTTTCCGGTTGTCTAAGGAAATTCGATGCCATCGTATATGCAAGTGCAAAACGATATTTGGACCCCTTCACTTTTGGCCTGTGCCGAGGTCGCTTCACCGGCGGCGGCAATTTCTCGCCAAGCGCAATCTCTTTGGCCTCACGTCCGAAGCCCCGCCTCGTGGCTAGGTCGACCAGTTTCTCGATAATTTGTTTTGATTTCGACAAGCTCTGGCGAGGCACCGCCTACCAAAGCGTCTTTCTCGAACATAGCGAGCCCCTTACGAGAGCCCTCATGGAGCGCGGGGAAGCGAGGGGGCCCCTGTCGTTGTCGGTCAGCCAAACCTATCCGCGTGGTGTGTCTGACATCTATAGGCGCGGCGCGTCACGGCAAGTCGCAACCGAAGTTTCCAGTGGATGGGCTAGCCCATGGGAGAAAAAATCGGAGGCCGCCCTGTGTGCCCGATCGTGATCCACTCCGACAAGGTTCATCGGGCCCGCACCCCCAACTCGATCTGGCTGAGGCGAGCCCGGCGAAAGAATTCTTTTTGTTGCCCCGCAGCTCCGCGCACATCGAGGGTATACTCTTAATGTGCGCCTACACCCGCGTTCCTAGCCGCTCCGACGCAACGGTGTGACGTTCCCAGTAGAACTTCGGTTCTCCACGATCGCCGCGACATGCTCGCCCCAGGCGATGAGGGCCGCGCGCTTTTCGTCGGTCCATTCGTGGCGTTGATAGACGCCGACGATGCCGGCACGGCTCCCGGAGACATGGTTGAGAACGGCCTCGGTGACCTCGAGACGAACACCAAGCTTTTGCAGCCCCGTGGCCATCGTTCGGCGAAGGTCGTGAAGCGTCCAGCCTGCGATCCCGCTACGCCGATCGAGCCGGCCTTTGGATTTGCTCCAGCCACAGAACACCCCCTGTTCGCCATGAAACACGAGGTCGGGCTTGTCGTCGTCGACGGCCTGTTCATCGCTTTCTTTCGCGAACCGAGGCGCGGCCCGGAGGATCGTCTGCGCGAGCCGGGGCAGGGGGACGACATGAGCGACACCGTTCTTCGCCCGGCTCGCTGGAACCGTCCAGGCCGAGAAGTCGGGGACGATTTCGTTCCAGATCATCCCGGCGACTTCCTCTCGGCGCTGGCCGGTGAGCAAGAGCGTCCGGACAATGCCATTGAATGCGCCGGGTCCTTCAGTCGCGAGCCAGACTCGACGTATCTCGTCGTCTGAAAGCACACGCTCGCGCCGAACGGTCGGGGAGACCGGCACCCTCTGAAACGGATTCGCCGACAGCGTTCCGCGCCGGATGGCCCAGCCATACAGCGCGCTCCCGTACCTGGCCGTTGCAGCCGCCATTGCCGTCCTGTCGTCCTTGGACAGCCTATCGAGGACACGGACGACGGCGGAACGATCGACGGCCGCGGCGGGCTTATCCAAATGATGGGCGAATAAGCGACGCAGCGAGCCTGTCGCGGCTGTCGAGTAGTTCGCCCGCTTGGCGGAAAGATGAAGTTTGTCCCACTGGTCGATCAGGTCGGCAAGCGTCAAACCGTCCTCGGCCGCCTTCAGTCTCGCTCCTTTTCGCTCCGCGGCCGTATCGACGCCGCGCGCAGCATCGCCGAGGATAGTCCTAACTGCCTCCCGCGCAGCGGCCAGCGAGATCGCCGAGCACGAGCCTAACGGGACCCTGCGTTTCGACCCCGCGAATGTGTACTGCGCCACATAGCTCTTGCCTCCCCCGGCTGTGACGCGGACTCCGAGTTCCGCGCTGCTCGTCGTCGAAGACCAGCGCGTCACGTCGCGCCGTAGGACAAGCGAGGTCGTCGATCCGGCGTTGAGTGAGTTTCATCATGTCGGCCTCCGGGTCCGCGCCCCAGGTCCGCGGACCCTCAGCGGACCCACCCAGGCGCCAGTCCAAGACGTCTTCTGCCGCCTACCTTCTCATTTCGATAGACACAACCCCTGACATATGCAATCGCTCCGTCGGGTCCGCTCACGTCTTGTCGCGTTTCGTCACATCAGACTAGATTATTCGTAATGATGGGGTCGGGAGTTCGAATTCTCTCTTGCGGCACCAATCCCCTGTCGCCGCCTGATATCATCCTCTAGGTTGGGCCCGAGAAGGATGGGGTCGTGGTGCGCCGACCCAAAATGGTTTCGGGATGGAAACGAATGACGCCGGCGGAGGGTGATTTCGCTCGTCCTATTGTTCGCATGGAAGGCGTGCAGAAGCATTTTGGCGCGGTGCATGCGCTCCGCGACATCGACCTCTCCATCGGACGCAACGAGATCGTCGGGCTCATCGGCGACAATGGCGCGGGCAAATCCACCCTGATCAAGGTCATGACCGGCGTGCTTGCGCCGACCTCGGGCAAGATCTTCGTGCGCGACCGCGAAATTCAGCCTGGCGAATACTCGGTCCGCATGGCGCACGATCTGTCGATCGAGACGGTCTACCAGGACAAGTCGCTCGCCGAGAAGCAGCCGCTGTCGGCGCAATTTCTTTGTCGGCAGACAGATCACCAACCGATTTATATCGGCTTCATCGACATCAAGCGCGAGAAGGAGGTCGCGCAAAAGATTCTGATCGACGTCATCGGCTTCCAGGCGTCGGCATCACCGTCGATTTCGACCGTCGCCAATTTGTCGGGCGGCGAACGTCAGGGCATCGCGATCGGCCGGGCCATGCACTACAACGCCGACCTCATCGTGCTCGACGAGCCGACGGCGGCGCTTGGGGTCCTGGGTCGCCGAGGTCAGGAAAGTCGTCGATTTCGTGCGCAAGATCAAAAGCTCCGGTCGCGCCTGCATCTATATCGAACGCAATCTGGCGCATGTGCACGAAGTGGCGGACCGCCTGGTCGTGCTCGACCGCGGGCGGGTCGTCTCCGAGATCTCCCCGAGGGATATGACGGTGGCTGAACTCACCGAATATCTGATCGCGCTGCAGCACGACGCGTGAGAGAGGCGAAGGGGATGGCTCAGCGGTCAGGCGCGTCAATCTTGCAGCGTTTCGAGGCCTTGCCGATCATTATCGTTTTCCTGCTGCTGCTCCTGCTCTTCATGTATCCGGCGCCGGAGGTTTTCCTTGCGCCCTACATCTACACGACCTTCCTTTCCACTCTGCCGCCGCTCATCCTTCTCGCGACTGGAACTCTACGTTCGTCATCGGCGCGGGAGAAATCGACCTTTCCTTCCCCTCGATCATCGCCTTTTCCGGGTTCGTCTTTGCCGTGCTGTTCAAGGAATACGATCTCGGCTGGCTCGCGGTCATCGCGGGCCTCGCGTCGGTCGGTGGGATTTGGTCGGGTTCCTCAACGGCCTCATCATCGCCAAGGTCGGCATTCCCTCGTTCATGACGACGCTCGGCACCCAGTTCTTCTGGGCCGGCATGGCGACCGTGCTGTCCGGCGGCAAGTCCTATGCGTTGCGGGGAGCCGAAGAGAGTTCGGTGTGGCGATGGATTGTCGGGCGCCCTTTCGCGGCGTCGACCGATATCGTTTGGCTTCAGCAGCTGTCGATCCAGGCGCTGTGGACCGCGATCATCGTCGGCTTTCTCTGGCTCATCCTCACCCGCCACCGTTTCGGCGAGCACGCTTTGTTCATCGGCGATTTGAATCGACGTATCCCGCGTCGTCGGCATCGACGTCGATCGCGAGAAGATCAAGGTCTTCACGCTGATGGGATTTCTCGCCGCCTGCGCCGCGATCATACTGACGCTCGAGAACAAGAATTTCTTCGGCAACCAGGGCCAGGGCTATATCTGTTGACCGCGATCGCTTCGGTGCTGATCGGGGGCACCTCGATCTTTGGCGGCCGGGCGACCATAATCGGAACGGTGTACGGTGTCGGCTGCTTCATCATCGGCATGGTCGAGGCCGGCCTCGTCGCCTCCGGCCTCACCGGCGCGTGGGTGAGAACCGTGCAGGGGCTGATCTTCCTGGTTTCGATCATCTTCTATTTATACGCCGACGAGCCGCAGCGCCGGCGCGCGCTGCTCGCCAATCTCAAGTCTTTCGGGAAATTTGCCGCCATACGAACTTCTCGAGGAGGAAGGGGTTCGCCGATAGAGGCGGCCCAAATACGTAAGGGAGAAACGACACATGCGTTTGGCTCATTTTCTTCTTGCCGGGGTCGCCGCGGCAGGGCTCGCCGCCGCCGCTGCGCCAGCGTCCGCCGATCCGATCGGCAAGGGCCTGGTGATGTACATGCAGATGGGCGGCAACCCCGGCGACGGCGCGACGCTCGCCCGTCAGACCGGGGCGAAGGAAGCAGCGGAGGCCCTCGGGGTCGATCTCAAGTCGCAATTCTCGGCCTGGGCGCCGGAGACGATGATCAACCAGTTCAAGGAGGCTGTGGCGGCCAAGCCGAATTGCATCGAGATCATGGAGCCACCCCGGCTCGACGGCCTTCCACGACCTGGTCAAAGCGGCCGTCGAACAGGGCATCGTCGTGACCTCCGGCAATTCGCCGCTGACCGATCTGCAGAACGAGTTCGGGCCGAAAGGCTTCGGCTACGCTGGCGTCGATCTCTATGCGGGCGGCGCGCTCACCGCCAAGGCGATGCTGGCGCAGGGCCTGAAAGCCGGCGACCAGGCGATGGTCTACGGCGTCTTCAGCCAGGCCGAACGCGGCCAGTCCGAGAAGGGCTTGGCTGACACGCTGGAGAAGGCGGGCCTCAAGGTCGACCGGCTCGAGATCACCCAGGAAGCCAACAGCGACATGTCGCTGGCCGTGCCAGTCCTGGCAGCCTACATTCAGGCGCATCCGAACCTGAAAGCCATCGGCACCCAGCACGGCGGCGCGACCGGCGTGATGCAGCAGGTCCTGGAAAAGGCCGGCAAGAAGCCCGGCGACATCGTTGTCGGCGGCATCGACCTCGCGCCCTCGACCATCGACGGGCTCAAGTCTGGCGCCGTCAGCGCGACCCTCGACCAGCTGCTCTACATGCAGGGCTTCTTCCCGGTCGTGCAATGCGTCATGAGCGCCAAATACAAGATGCCCGGGCTCTCGCTCAACACCGGAGCGGGCGTTGTCACGCCGAAGACGATCGACGCGCTGACCAAGCTGATTGACGCGGGCATCCGCTGAGACGAACCGGCGCGGATGAAGCGCCGGGCGGCGATCGCGGACGCCCGTGGGCGTCCGCCTGAGCCGCAGGCTGCGGTCTGGCCCGAGCCTGGGTCGGACCGCGCTGCCGGGGCGCGCAGCCAGAGGCCCGAAGCTGGCCCTCATGTCGCCCTTGGCGTTGATTTCAAAGCCAACTCGGCGGCGCGCGCTTTTCGTCCACTGGCGCATCAGAATCTCGGACGAAGAACCGATTTGTCGCGCTCGACGGGCCGACGCCGGCCCTCGGGGCGGTTGACTCGAAACTCGATAGGAAACTATTATGTTATGATATGAGGTATTGAGTTCCGAAAACTTTTTAGGCAAAAGGCCGGCTGTCAAGTTGGTTTTGCGCCGGGCTCGGGAAAACTCCAACAATCGATGGTTTCGTGCTCACAGCGCCAGGCTTCTCGCGTGGCGTTCAAAGGGAGGAATGCGAATGAATATGAAAACTCTCGCCGCGGCGGTCGCGGTCGGGCTCCTGGCTGCCGGAGGCGGCGCGTACGCGCAGGACAAGGGCACCATTGGCATCGCCATGCCCACCAAGACGTCTGCTCGCTGGATCGCTGACGGCGACAATATGGTGAAAACCCTCCAGGCGAAGGGCTACAAGACCGATCTTCAATACGCCGATGACGATATTCCCAATCAACTCGCGCAGGTTGAGAACATGATCACCAAGGGCGATAAGGTCCTGGTGATCGCAGCCATCGACGGCACGACGCTGTCGAACGCGCTGCAGAAAGCCGCCGACGCCGGCATCAAGGTGATCCTCCTACGACCGTCTCATCGTCGGCTCGCCCAATGTCGACTATTACGCGACCTTCGACAATTTCAAGGTCGGCGTGCTCCAGGCCACCAGCATCGTCCATGGCCTCGGCCTCGACGCCGGCAAGAAGGGCCCGTTCAACATCGAATTGTTCGGCGGGTCGCCCGACGACACCAACGCGTTCTATTTCTATAACGGCGCGATGTCGGTCCTGCAGCCATATATCGACAAAGGCGAGCTCGTCGTTCAGTCGAAGCAGATGGGGATGGACAAGGTCGGAACCCTGCGCTGGAAGGCGGAAGTCGCTCAGGCGCGGATGGATAACCTCCTCAGCGCCTATTACACCCAGAAGCGCGTGGACGCCGTTCTGTCGCCCTATGACGGGCTCAGCATCGGCATCATCTCCGCGCTGAAGGGCGTCGGCTATGGCACGGCGGGTCAGCCGATGCCGATCATCTCGGGCCAAGACGCCGAAGTCCCGTCGGTGAAGTCGATCATCAACCACGAGCAGTACTCGACGATCTTCAAGGACACCCGCGATCTCGCGAAGGTGGCCGCTGGCATGGTCGACGCGGTCGTCTCGGGCGGCAAGCCGGAGATCAACGACACGAAGACCTACAACAACAAGATCAAGATCGTGCCGTCCTATCTTTTGACCCCGGTCACGGTCGACGCGACCAACTGGAAGCCCGCGCTGGTCGATACCGGCTACTACAAGCTTGACCAGCTCCAGTAATCCGGCAAACTGACGAAAAAGGGCCTTCGCGCCGATCGTTTTGCGCGCTGAAGGCCCCTATTTCGTTGCCGGCGGAGGCGTTCACATTGCATGGTCTGGCAGACTAAACGCCTGCTGCAACCGACGAGTTTTACGTCATGACTCCCATTCTGGAAATGAGGGGGATCACGAAGACTTTTCCCGGAGTCATCGCGCTGCGCGATGTCAATCTTGCGGTCCGCGAAGGCGAGATCCACGCGATCTGTGGTGAGAACGGCGCCGGCAAGTCGACCTTGATGAAGGTGCTGAGCGGGGTTTACCCCTACGGCTCCTACGAAGGGCAGATCGTCTTTCAGGGACAGGAGCGCCGCTTCTCGCGCATCGCCGACAGCGAGCATCTCGGCATCATCATCATTCATCAGGAATTGGCGCTCGTGCCGCTCCTGTCGATCGCCGAGAACATCTTTCTCGGCAACGAACCGGCTAAAATGGGCGTCATCGACTGGAGCGTCGCCTTCAAACGGACGCGAGCGCTCCTGAGCAAGGTCGGGCTCAAGGAATCGCCGAATGCGCTGATCACCAACCTGGGGATCGGCAAGCAGCAGCTTGTCGAGATCGCCAAGGCGCTCGCCAAGAAGGTGAAGCTCTTGATCCTCGATGAGCCGACCGCCAGCCTCAACGAAACCGACAGCGACGCTTTGCTGCGTTTGCTGGTCGAGTTCAAGGCTCAGGGCATCACTTCGATCATCATTTCGCACAAGCTCAACGAGCTGGCCAAGGTAGCCGACCAGATCACAGTGCTGCGCGACGGCGCGACGGTCGAGACCATCGACTGCCGCCGAGAGACGATCAGCGAAGGCCGCATCATCAAGAGCATGGTCGGGCGAGAGATGTCGGATCGTTATCCGCTGCGCGTCCCGAAGATTGCCGAGCGCCTGTTCGCGGTCGAGAACTGGCGCGTCGAACACCCGCTCCACGCCGGACGCGAAGTGATCAAGGGCGTCGACCTGCATGTCAACCGGGGCGAGGTTGTCGGCATCGCCGGATTGATGGGCGCCGGGCGCACCGAGCTCGCCATGAGCATTTTCGGACGCGCTTACGGACGAAACGTCACTGGCCGCGCCCTCATGGAGGGCAAGGAGATCGACGTCTCGACGGTGCAGAAGGCCGTCGCCAACGGCATCGCCTACGTGACCGAGGACCGCAAGAGTCTCGGACTGGTCTTGAGCGAGGACATCAAGAACAACGTCACCCTCGCCAATCTGCCGGGTATCGCCTGGCGCGGAGTGATCGACAACCACCAGGAAAATCGGATCGCGCAACAATATCGCAGCCTGCTCAAGATACGCTCCTCAGGGATCTTTCAAAAGACGCTCAATCTCTCGGGCGGCAATCAGCAGAAGGTCGTCTTGAGCAAATGGCTGTTCGCACAGCCGAAGGTGCTGATTCTCGACGAGCCGACGCGCGGCATCGACGTCGGGGCCAAATATGAGATCTATACGATCATCAACGATCTGGCGGCGGCAGGAAAAGGCGTCATCGTCATTTCATCGGAAATGCCGGAACTCCTGGGCATCTGCGACCGCATCTACGTCATGAACGAGGGCAGGTTCGTCGATGAAATGCCGGCGAAGGGCGCCACCCAGGAGATGATCATGGCCTCGATCATGAAGCAATACGGGGTTGCGGCGGCATGAGCACGGAAACGATCATCACCGGAGCGCCCGCCGCCGAGCCGTCGGCCGCGGACGCGAGCTTCTGGAAGAACAATCTTCGCGACTACGGCCTGCTTGTCTCCCTGCTTCTCATCATGGCGTTCTTCGAGGTCGTCACCGGCGGCGTGCTGTTCCGCGGCGTCAATGTAACCAACCTCATCCTGCAGAACAGCTACATCGTCATCATGGCGCTCGGCATGCTCTTGGTGATCGTCGGGGGCAATATCGATCTTTCGGTCGGCTCCATCGTTGGATTCGTCGGCGGCTGCGCGGCGATCATGATGGTGGGATTTCATGTTCCCTGGGTCGGCATCGAC
Organism: uncultured Alphaproteobacteria bacterium; assembly: GCA_963802615.1. Classification (GTDB taxonomy): domain Bacteria; phylum Pseudomonadota; class Alphaproteobacteria; order Rhizobiales; family Beijerinckiaceae; genus Roseiarcus. Next base: position 13,391 of record CAWDKC010000005.1, on the reverse strand, counting down.
GTCAAGCTTCCCTGGCAACTGGTTATCCCGCTAGCGCTGATCCTGGGCGGCGCGATCGGCGTCTTCCAAGGGTACTTCATCGCCTACAGCAAGATCCCCTCATTCATCGTCACGCTGGCAGGCATGCTGATCTTCCGCGGGCTCACCGGGAACATGCTGCAGGGCCAATTCGTCGGACCCTTCGCCAAGGGGTTCCAGTCGATCAGCGCCGGCTTCATCCCGGACTTCAGCGACTTCGGGCTCCTCAAGGCGCCGCACGGAGAACCGCAGTTCTTCTGGCTGTCGATGCTGATCGGTGTGGTTGGGGCCATCTTGCTGATCGTCACGAGCACGCGCCGGTGGATGCGCGACAAAGCGCAGGCGATGGAGACGGAGCCGTTCGCGCTGTTCATCGGCAAGAACGTCATTTTCGCGATTCTGACCATCGGGTTCAGTTATCTGCTCGCATCGAACAAGGGCTTGCCCAACGTTCTCATCATCATGGGGGCGCTCATCCTCCTTTATACTTTCATCACCACCCGCATGACGATCGGGCGCCGCATCTACGCCATGGGCGGCAACCGGCTCGCGGCGCAGCTGTCGGGCGTCCGCACCGAGCGACTGACCCTGCTGACCTTCGTCAACATGGGCGTCCTTGCCGGACTTGCGGGCTTGATCGTCGCCGCGCGGCTCAATTCGGCGACGCCAAGCGCGGGCAATTCCTTCGAGCTCGACGTCATCGCTGCGTGCTTCATTGGCGGCGTTTCGGCCTCGGGCGGGGTCGGAAAGGTGATGGGTGTCGTCATCGGCGCGTTTTTCATGGGCGTGATGAACAACGGCATGTCGATTCTCGGCATCGGCATTTTCTGGCAACAGGTGGTGAAGGGCCTGGTGCTGCTGGCGGCGGTCTATGTCGACGTCTATCAGAAGAGCAAAGAGTAGCGCGATTGGGCTCCCGACATTGGCCATTTCGATGCGCTTGCGCGCGCGTTCGCCGTTGACCGGCGCGTCTGCCCGCTATCGAGCCACGGAGCGCTCATGTTCACCCTAGGCGTTGATTTCGGAACCAACTCGGTGCGGGCGCTTGTCGTTCGCTGTTCGGACGGGGCGGAATACGGCAGTCGGGTGGCCGACTACCCTTCCGGCGCGCAGGGCGTTCTGCTTGATCCGAAAGACGGCCTGTTGGCGCGGCAGAATCCCGGCGACTATCTGTTCGGCCTTCGAGGAGAGCATCACCGGCGCGCTTGCCGAGGCCGGGCGCAAACCGGATTTCGACCCGTCGAGAGTTGTCGGGATCGGCGTCGATACGACCGGGTCAAGCCCGATTCCCGTCGACGACAGGAACCGGCCGCTCGGGCTGAGCGCCGACTGGAAGGGCGATCTCAACGCACAATGCTGGCTGTGGAAGGATCACACCAGTTGGCGCGAGGCGGCGAAGATCACCGAACTCAGCGCGAAGCTTCGGCCTCAGTACATTGCGAAATGCGGCGGGGTCTACTCCTCGGAGTGGTTTTGGTCCAAGATCTGGCATTGCCTCAACGTCGCTCCCGACGCGTTCGGCGCCGCTTTCTCATGGGTCGAACTCGCCGATTGGGTTCCCTCCGTGCTCGCCGGCGTCGCCGACCCGCGATTGGTCAAACGGGGGGTGTGCGCCGCCGGTCACAAGGCCCTCTACTCCGACGATTGGGGCGGCCTGCCGGACAAGGAGTTCCTGACGGCGCTCGACCCGCGCCTGGCGGCGCTTCGCGATCGGCTGTACGAAAAGGCCTATGACGCGAGCGAGCCGGCCGGTTCGCTCTCATCCGATTGGGCGACGAAGCTGGGGCTTCCCGCAGGGATTCCGATCGCCATCGGAGAATTCGACGTCCACTACGGCGCGATCGGCTGCGGCGTGCGGGAGGGGACGCTGGTCAAGGTGATCGGCACCTCGACCTGCGACTGCGCGGTTGTTTCGGCGCAGAAGCCGGTCGCCGATATTCCGGGCATCTGCGGCATCGTCAAAGGCGCCATTCTGCCTGGCTTCTTCGGCATCGAAGCCGGCCAATCGGCGGTCGGCGACATCTTCAAATGGTGGGTCGAGGTTGTTTTGGGCGGCGACGCGGCAATGCACGCCAAACTCACCGACGAGGCGGCAAAACAGCGCCCGGGGCAAGCCGGTCTTCTGGCGCTCGACTGGAACAACGGCAACCGGACCATTCTCGTCGACCAGCGCCTGACGGGGTTGCTGCTCGGCCAGGACCTTTATACGACGCGGGCGGACATCTATCGCGCCCTGATCGAGGCGACCGCATTTGGCGCCCGCGCGATCATCGAGCGCCTCCAGCAATATGGCGTAAGCATCGACCGCGTGGTGTGCACCGGCGGCATTGCCGAGAAGAATCCGCTGCTCATGCAGATTTACGCCGACGTCACCGGCTGCGTCATGGAGGTCGCGGGTTCGTCTCAGACCTGCGCGCTGGGCTCGTCGATCGCCGCTGCGGTCCTGGCCGGCGCGCATCCTGACTTTGCCAGCGCTGAAGCCGCGATGACCTCGCTTGAAGCAGGAAACGTTCGAACCGATCGCCGCGCATCGGGCGGTTTACGACCAGCTTTATGCGCTCTATCGCGGTCTGCATGACAGCTTCGGGGGACTGACGAAATCCGCCGATCTGTCGAACGTCATGAAGAGCCTGCTCGACATCAAATATGCGCAACGTGCATGAAACTGAGGCGACTATGATCAATCTCGCCAAGCCCGAAAATCTGGTTCGTTTGCGGCTCTCAGCATCTCTACGGCCCCGGTCCGCTCCGGGAGGTGGCCGCGCACGGACGCCAGATCGCGAGCGCCCTTGCCGACTCGCCCAAGCTCCCGCTCAAGACCGAATTCAAGGCCCTGCTGACGACGCCGGACGAAATCGCCAAGCTTTGCCTTGAGGCGAACTCCGATCCGAACTGCGCCGGCCTCATCCTCTGGATGCACACCTTCTCTCCCTCGAAAATGTGGGTGCGCGGGCTGAACGCGCTGCAAAAGCCGTTCGTCCATCTCCACACCCAGTTCAGTCGTGACCTGCCCTGGGACACGATCGACATGGACTTCATGAACCTCAATCAGTCGGCGCACGGCGACCGGGAGGCGGGCTTCATTCACACCCGCATGCGTCTCGCGCGCAAGGTCGTCGTCGGCCATTGGTCCGACCCGGAGGTCCAGGACCGCCTCGGCGCCTGGATGCGGGCGGCGCACGCATGGGCCGACTGGCAGGGGGCGAAATTCTGCCGCTTCGGCGACAACATGCGTCAGGTCGCGGTCACCGAGGGCGACAAGGTTGCGGCGGAAATGAAGTTCGGCTTCGCGACCAACGGCTATGGCGTCGGCGATCTCGTGGCCGAGGTCAATGCGGTCTCCGACGCCAAGGTCAAGGCGCTCGCGAGTGAATACGAGAAGCGCTACGCGGTCGCGCCAGAGCTGCGCAAGAGCGGCGCGCGGCACGAATCGCTGCTCTATGGCGCGCGGCTCGAATTGGGCATGCGCGCCTTCCTGGAAGCCGGCGGCTTCAAGGGCTTCACCACCACGTTCGAAGATCTGCACGGACTGCGCCAGCTCCCTGGCCTCGCGCCGCAGCGGCTGATGGCCGAGGGCTACGGCTTCGCCGGCGAGGGCGACTGGAAGACCGCCGCCCTGGTGCGGGCGATGAAGGTCATGGGCGAGGGGCTGCCGGGCGGCACTTCGTTCATGGAGGACTACACCTATCATCTGGCGCCGGGCGGGCATCAGGTGCTCGGCTCGCACATGCTCGAGATCTGCCCGACGATCGCGACGGACAAGCCCAGGCTCGAGATTCATCCCCTTTCCATCGGCGGCAAGGAGGATCCGGTCCGCCTGGTGTTCGACGCGGCGAAGGGCCCGGCGCTCAACGCGAGCCTCATCGATCTCGGCGCCCGGTTCCGCCTCATCGTGAACGAAGTGACCGCGGTCGACCACCCTCCCCTGCCGAAACTGCCGGTCGCCCGCGCGGTGTGGGAATGCAAGCCCGACTTCAAGACGGCCTGCGCGGCCTGGATTCTGGCCGGCGGGGCGCATCACACGGGCTACAGCTACAGCGTGACCCGGGAGATGCTCGACGACTTCGCCACGATCGCCGGAATCGAGATGGCGGTGATCGGCCCTGAGACCACGCTCGCGAATTTCAAGCAGGACCTGCGCAACAACGACGTCTACTATTACCTTGCGCAAGGATTCCGCGCCTGAGCCGGAACGAGGCGATGTTCAAGGAACTCAAGCGTGAAGCCTACGAGGCCAATGTCGCCTTGCCGCGGCACGGCCTCATCAATCTCACCTTCGGCAATGCAAGCGCGATCGATCGCTCCAGGGGCGCCTTCGCGATCAAGCCGAGCGGCGTCGACTATACTGCGCTGACGCCCGACGACATGGTCGTCATCGACCTTGAGGGACAGAGGATCGAGGGCCGGCTCAACCCGTCCTCGGACACGCCGACGCATCGCAGGCTGTTCCTTGCCTTTCCGAATATCGGCGGCGTGGTCCACACCCACTCGTCGCACGCGACCGCGTTCGCCCAGGCCGGCCGGCCGATCCCGATCTTCGGCACGACCCATGCCGACTATTTCAACGGCGAGGTCCCTGTCACCCGCAAGATGACGCCAAGCGAGATCGCGACCGACTATGAATGGGAGACGGGCAACGTCATCGTGGAGACGATGCGCAACCGCGATCCGGCCGACTTTCCCGGCGTTCTCGTCAACCGGCACGCGCCGTTCACCTGGGGGGCGAGCGTGGCGAAGGCGGTGGAGAACGCGGTCGCGCTCGAGTGCATCGCGGATATGGCGCTGATGTCGCTTCAGCTTAACCCAGCCCTCGAGCCGATCGAGGAGGAGCTCCTGAACAAGCATTTCAGGCGCAAGCACGGGGCCGGCGCCTATTATGGGCAGGCCTCGGACTTTTGAAGGGGAAATCCACCAACCGGGCCACCGCGAGGCGGACCAGCGCTGGCCTTTAGAGGCTCGCTGGAAAGCGGGCCGTTTGCGAGTCCGTTTCGTGCGATTCCAACGAGTTGCGGTGCGATTAGCGAGTCGCTCGGCCGGGCGGCGCTTGCGCCTAAATTAACAATTTCATTACTGTTTTAATCCGAGATCGCCGTGTCGTCCGCCAGATCCGCCGGCCAAGCGAGCGAGCCTCAGAGTGGCCGCCCGCCCTCCATCGGCTTGCTCGCGTCCAGACGCATCTTCAGATAGTCGGCGGCCAGGATCGGGGGATAGCGCGTCCCCTCTCCCTCGCGCGCGCAGCTCGGGATCGTTTCGACCATCGCGTCCGGGTTCGGGTCGTAGAAAAAGGCGATCGAATACCGCTCCCGCGCGCTTCGATTGACGACGCGATGGGGGGTGGAAACATAGACGTCGTTGGTCCAGCGCATCAGGCAGTCGCCGATATTGACGATGAAGGCGCCGGGCACCACCGGCGCCTCGATCCATTGGCCGGCGCGGGTGCGAACCTCGAGCCCCCCGACATCGTCGGTCGCGAGCAGCGTGAGGGCGCCGTAGTCCGTGTGCGCGCCGGCGCCCGTCTCGGGTCGGAGGCGCGAGCCGGCGCCGGATAATGCAGGAGCCGCAGCGTCGCCATCGGGCGATCGAATTTGGCGTCGAAGAAATCGGCTTTGAGGCCAAGGTCGCGAGCGAACGCGCGATGCAGGCGAGCGGCGAGGACGGAGCAGGCGTCGAAGTAGCCAAGCAGCGTCTCGCGGAAGCCCGGCAAGCCCGGCCAGGCGTTGAGCGAGCGGAAGGGCTTGCCCGCCAGCAATTCGGGATCGTCCGGGCCAAGGTCGAGGCCGACGTTGAAGGCTTCTTTCATGTCCGGGCCCCGCGCCGGGTCGAGCGCCTCGTGAAGGAGCCCGGAATAGCCGCGGTTGCCGCCAATCGTCTCGATCGCGAGCTTCCTCTTGTCAGCGACGGGAAGGGCGAAGAACCGGCGCGATTGGGCGAAGGTTTTCGCGATCAGCGCTTTCTCGACACCGTGGTTGACGACATAGAAGAAGCCGACATCGCGGCACGCCGCGCCGACCTCCGCGGCGATCCCCCTCGGCGCGTCGCCTTCGCCCGGCGACGCGAGATCGATGATCGGCAATGTGTCCTGCATGATCCGCCATTCTCGACTTGGACGGGCCGTGGCCGCGTCCGCGCGCCCCCGGATATAACCAAAGCGCGCCAAATGAAACCAGGCAAAACCGGATGAAACGAGGCGATTCTGCCTTGTTTCATGTGGCTTTGTTCGCGCCCGTCGGCGCTTTCAACCCGGATACGGCGAATCCAAACGGGAATTTTTCCTTATGGAAGCGGAACTCTTTGGCCTCCCCTGCGTTTCGCCCGGTTGAGAGATGGGCCGGGCAACGCATGCCACAAGCGAGAGTCGAGACCGCGCCGAGGTCGGAGGCGCCGCGGATCATCGTCGCAGAGGACGAGGCCCTCGTTCGCTTCGCCATCGCGGAGGCGCTCCGTGAGCTCGGCGCGTCCGTCGTGGAGGCGGCGTCGGCCGATGAGGCTTGGCAGTATTTCACGGCGGGAGGAACGGCGGACCTGGTCTTCACCGATCACCTGATGCCGGGATCGATGACCGGCGCTCAGCTCGCGGCGCGCATTCGGCTGAATTATCCAATCATCATTGTCGTCGTCACTTCCGGTCACTTCAATGATCCGAGCTGGTCGGAACCCGTTGTCGCAAAACCCTACGACCTCTACGAAACCGCAACGGCGCTGGTCGAGCGGGCGCGCAACGCACGGCCAAAAGAGGGCGAGCCATGACATCGTCTTCGCCTGTCGTGCTGCTTGTCGAAGGGGATATTACGGTTCGTCATCCCCTGGCGGAATATTTGCGCACCTGCGGCTTCACTGTTTTCGAGGCCTCGAACGGCGACGAAGCCAGGCGGGCATTGACGACGGCCAGTCTGGAAATCGAGATTGTGCTGGCCGACATGGCGACCGAGGGAAGCGGCTTTGCGCTCCGGCGCTGGATCAGGGAGCAGAATCACCCCGCGGAGGTGATTCTGGCTGGATCGGTCGAAAAAGCCGTCGATCGGGCGGCCAGCATCTGCAAGGACGGTCCAGCCCTCGCCAAACCCTACGATCACCTGCTGGTGCTGGACCATATCCGCCGGGCGCTCGCGCGACGGGACAGAGGCGGGCCCTCATAGCGGCGGCGGAAATTCACCGACCTGTCGCACGCCCTGTCGGGAGCGAGATCTCGAAGCGAATCCCCAGCGGATCGCTCTGCCATGCGTGATCGCCGCCGACGCCTTGGCTGAGAAGGCTGATGAAGTTCATCCCCATGTGACCGGACGCTTTCATATCAAAATCCTCGGGGAATCCGACGCCATCGTCCTCATAGGCGATCGAGATGCGCCCGTTTTCCTTGCGGCTGCAGGAAAGAGATAGTCTCGTCGGCAAACCTGTCGGATGCGCGTATTTTAACGAGTTGGAAACCAGTTCGGCGGTGATGAGCGCCAGCGACAAGGCTGTTTTTGCTGGCAGAGCGCAATCCCACGGGCAGTCAAACGACAATGACGTAGCCTCCGGCGCCACCGCGCTGCTCAGGCAAGTACAAACCTCTTTAAGATACGCCCGCAACTGGACTGTTCCAGTCGTCGATTTGCTGAGAAAACGATGAAGTTTTCCAACCGTTTCTATCCGGTCGGCAATTTCGAGAAGAAACGTTTGTGGATCGTCGACTTCACCGCTTCTCGCCCGCAGACGAACGAGCGTGCTGATCATTTGCAGACTATTCGCAATCCGATGTTCGGCTTCTGCTTGATAAGCCTGAAAACTTTCAGACGGCGGAAACACCTGCCTCAACCAATGTTAGCATGACAATCCTCTCCTATCCCTCGGATACGAAAGAACTGAGGCTATTTCAAGGAGTATTTGCTTATCAACTTACGCATAACAAGCAACCGCGTCAGTATGAGGTCGTTATACAATTGGCTATACCTTGTGACATTGCTCAAGTGACGCTCTTGACAAAAAAGCCTAATTATGAGTAAGTGACACAAGGTGAGCAAACACAGGTTTTGCGAAAGGAGAGAGCGACCATGTCGGCGGACCCTCGCGGCGAGCGTCTTCAGATCATGCTGACGGCAGATGAGCTCGCCGCTCTCGATCAATGGCGATTTAGCCGTCATATGCCGAGCCGCGCCGCGCGCGGTCCGTGAGCTGCTGCGTCGCGGATTGGCGGCGGAAGGTTTTGATATTTCGGATGGAAAGACAAAATCGGCCGATTTCGGCGTGATTGTCGATATCCAGCAGAAGGCCTGAGGCGCCGCTCGGCCGGAGCCTCGAATCGCCGATCTTCGGACCGGCGCTCAACACTCGTCGCGGGCGGCCTCACGGCCGCGGGACCTGACCGTCCGCCCGCGGGCAAGCTCGGGTCGCCGCCGAGGACGAGCGCCCCCACGCAAGGCGTGTGGATTGGCTTGAGGCCTCTCCGCCACGAAACTGGCGCCGTGCGTGCTAGGATGGGCCATGCCGCCAGATCGGACCGCCTGCCCGCCCATGTCCTCAAGCTTCACCGCGCGCGTCGTCCCGTCCATCGCCGCCATTGATGCGGCCGCGTGGGACGCCTGCGCCAATCCGCCAGGCCGCTCATTCGAAGAGGCCGAGGGCGAACGGTTCAACCCGTTCATCAGCCACGCTTTCCTGGCGGCGCTCGAGGCCTCGGGCTCGGTCGGCGGCCGCTCGGGCTGGACGCCGGCCCATGTGGCGGTGGAAGACGAGGGCGGACGCATGGTCGCGGCCGCCCCCTGCTATCTCAAGAGCCACAGCCAGGGCGAGTACGTGTTCGACCATGCCTGGGCCGACGCCTATGAACGCGCCGGCGGCGATTATTATCCAAAACTCCAGGTGGCCGTGCCGTTCACCCCGGTGACCGGACGGCGCCTGCTCGTCGCCGCCGACGCTCCGCAAGGCGCGCGCGAGGCGCTGATCGCGGGCTTGAGCCAATTGCGCAGACAGACCAAGACGTCGTCGATTCACGTCACCTTCCCGACCCTCCAGGAGACCGAGCGGCTGTCCGAAGCCGGCTTTCTGATCCGCAATGGCGAGCAGTTCCATTTCTCCTGCGACGGCTTCGCGACTTTCGACGATTTTCTCGCAGCCCTCGCCTCGCGCAAGCGCAAGGCGATCAAACGCGAGCGGCGCGACGCCCTCGACGGCGACGTCACGATCGAGCCGCTGACGGGTCCAGTCGATTCGGCCCGAACACTGGGACGCCTTCTTCAAGTTCTACATGCATACCGGCTCGCGAAAATGGGGGCGCCCGTATCTCACCCGCGCCTTCTTCGATGTGATCGGCTCGACCATGGCCGACCGCGTGCTCCTGGTGATGGCGCGCCGCGCCGGGCGCTACATTGCGGGGGCGATCAATTTCATCGGCGACGACGCGCTCTACGGCCGCAACTGGGGCGCAATCGAGCTCCGGCCGTTCCTGCATTTCGAGGTCTGCTACTATCAGGCGATCGACTTCGCGCTGGCGCGCGGATTGCGCCGCATCGAGGCGGGCGCGCAAGGGGAGCACAAGCTCGCGCGCGGCTACCGGCCGACCCTCACCTATTCGGCGCACGAGTTCGCCGACGCGCGGCTCGCCCGAGCGATCGCCGACTATCTGGGACACGAGCGAGTGGCGGTCGAGCGCACGATCGCCCATTATGAGGACTACGCGCCCTTCCGCCGCGGCGATGGCGGCGAGGGGCGACGAACGCCAGGGAGAATCCTTTGACGCCGAAGTATGATCCCGACAACATCTTCGCCAAAATCCTGCGCGGCGAAATGCCGTGCGTGAAGGTCTACGAGGACGACGTGTCGCTGGCCTTCATGGACGTGATGCCGCGCGCCGAGGGGCACACGCTCGTCATCCCGAAAGCGCCCGCGCGCACGCTCCTTGACCTCGACCCTGCCGACTTGGCGCGCTTCATGCCGTCGGTGCAGAAGGTCGGGCGCGCGGTCATGGCCGGCATGAAGGCCGAGGGGCTCTTGCTCCAGCAGTTCAACGAGCCGGCAAGCGGGCAGCAGGTTTTTCACCTGCATTTTCATCTGCTGCCGTGCTGGACAGGCGTCGCGATCCGTCCGCCGGGCGGACCCTTCCAGAGCGCCGAGGCTCTCAAGCCTCACGCGGACAAGATCGTCGCGGCGCTGGCTCAGCTGTAAGCATGCGCCGGCCGGCTGCCGGCGCCCCAACCCAGGACGCCGCGCCGATGACCCACATGCATTACTTCCCGGTCGGCGTCGGCGTCGCGACCGTCTTCTTCGTGATTCTGCTCGGCCTCCTGTTTTTCATCCAGCTCAGGCTTCTGGGTCACGCCTATTCCGCCCTCGGCCTCGATCCCCGCATCGCGACGCTGGTGCTGTTCGCCTCGCTCATCGGCTCGTATGTCAATCTGCCGCTGGTGCGGCTGCCGGACCAGCGCGTCGTCTCGCGGCAGGTGGTGGAAATCATTCGGCGTCCCGTTTTTGGCGCCCGTCGCCGTCGATTGGCCGGGCACGATTCTGGCGATCAACGTCGGCGGCGCGGTGATCCCGATCCTGCTGTCGTTCTATCTCCTCGTGCGCTACGATCTTTGGGCGGCCGGCGCCGTGGCGGCGGCGATCGTCGCGTTTGTGGTCCATCGAATGGCGACGCCGATTCCGGGGGTGGGCATATCGGTGCCGACGTTCGCGCCGCCGCTCTTGGCGGCGGGGATCGCGCTGGTGCAGTCGCGGCGCTTCGCCGCGCCGATCGCCTATATCGGCGGCAGCCTCGGCGTGCTGATCGGCGCAGATTTGCTCAACCTCGGCCGGCTGCGCAGCCTGGGCGCGCCGGTGGCCTCGATCGGCGGCGCGGGCACATTCGACGGCATTTTCCTCACCGGGGTGATCGCGGTGCTTCTGGCGAGCTTCGTCACCGGGCAAAAATGAACAAGTCCTTACCAGGATGTGGCGGTTTTGCCACATTGGAGCACAAACACTTGGCGAAGGCGAAAGTCGGGTAAACTCGGGTAATGCGCAATCCTATAGTCCGGGCATTGTTAATGGCGGCGGGGTGACGCGTGTTGCGTACGGCGTTGCGCCACAAACGGAGACGACAAGATGATAAATCGCTGGCTTAAGGGTGTCGCGGTTGCTGCGCTGACCGCAGTCGGAGCGGTGGCGGCTCAGGCAGCTGACCTTCCGACCAGAAAAGAGGCGCCGGCGCCGATATTCGTGCCGCCTCCGTTCAGCTGGACCGGGTTCTACATCGGTGTGAACGCCGGCGGCATCTGGCCGAGCGGCAGCCGTGAGGCCTCGCTTTTCGACCCGAATGCGGCTATCAATGGCGGCTTCCTCAGTGCCGCGTTCCCGGGCGGTCTCGGATCGCAAAGCGCCGGATTCATCGGCGGCGGCCAGGCCGGCTACAATTGGCAGACGGGCGCCTTCGTGCTCGGCGTCGAAACCGACTTCGATGGGACGACGGTCAGCAAGTCGTTTAATAACGTCGGCGTTCCCTTTGCCGGCGCAGGTGTTCCGGCGCTCCTCGCGGGCGACTTCTTGAACGTTAACGGCAAGGCGAGCCTGAGCTGGCTGGGCACCACGCGCGCTCGCGTCGGCTTCGTCGCCACGCCTGACAATCGCCTGATGATCTACGCCACCGGCGGTGTCGCTTACGGCGGCGGCAAATCAAACTTCAGCGCCTTTGACTCGACGACAGGCGCCTTCTGGACCGGCAGCCCCAGCACCACTCGCGTCGGCTGGACAATCGGCGGCGGTGTTGAATACGCGGTCACCAACAACATCACGATCAAGGGCGAATATCTGTACGCCGATCTCGGCAGCAGCACCTTCAGCAGCGTCGGTAACGCCGCAGTGGCTGACTTCTTCCCGGGCACCGTTGTGAGCGGCAGACTTAGCTACAACGCGTCGATCTTCCGCGCTGGCGTGAACTACAAATTCTGAGCCTTAGCAGCTTCGAACTCCGAAGATCTTGGCCGGAGGAAGGGCAACCTTCCTCCGGTCTTTTTGTGCCTTTGCGCGGTAACGCTAGGGCGCTAGCTTCGGGTTCGAGCTGTCGGATTCGAAACGAGCGTGCAATCAGTTCGAAAGCGGTCCGGGAGGCTTGCCGGATAGGCTCGCGGAACGTGGCCTGAGGTCCGTGCTCGTGGGTGCGGACGGCGCGGCGTTCGAAGTGAACGAATGGCCTCGGAGCGGTACATTCCGCCTCGGTGACCAGCACAACGTTTTGATCCGCGACAATAGGGGAGTTCGAGGATTTTACGCCGGGCAATCGAAAGCGGTTGGTGCAGCAGACTTGGGGAGAGTATGCTGGCTCGGTTTCCGAAATCGATCAAGCGTCTTGGTTTTGGCTTCGAGCGTAGAGACCTGGACGCTCCTCCGAAAGTCGGATCGATCGGTTCCGTAGGTTCGCCAGTCACGATCTCCATCGTGATCCCAACACATAACCGAGTGTCGCTCGTCCGTGACGCCCTGAAGACAATCGTCGGCCAGTCCTATCACGACTGGACGTGCACAGTGTTCGACAACGCCTCGACCGACCCGTTACGGGAGACAGTCGAAGCCTTTGGCGATAGCCGGATCGCCTACGCGCGATCCGATCGATTTCTGCCTGTCACGGATAGCTGGAACAACGCAATCGACCTCGCCCGTGGCGACTACGTCCTATTGATTGGTGACGATGACGGACTAACTCCTCAGGCTCTCGAAACGGTCGCGGCGTCCTCAAATCGCACAACAATCCCGACGTCGTCTATTCCGCGCTCTACCAATTCTTCCATCCGGGCGTCCACCCTTGGGAGCCGTCGGGCTTTGTCTCGCGTCTGAGATTGGGCTTCTTCTTCTCGGATCGAAACGAGACCTTTCGACTGGACCCGAAAGCGGCGCAGTTGGCCGTGGCGGGATCGCTCGAGTTTCGCCGCAACTTCACGTTCAACATGCAAGCGTTCTTCTTCAAGCGCCAGTTTCTTGAAACCCTGCGGCGAACCGGTGGAAAAATCTTCCAGTCGCCTTTTCCGGATTACTATCTCGCGAACGTCGCCATGGGCCTTGCCCGGGACATCGTTATTCTCCCCGACCCTGTCAGCATCGCCGGCGTTTCACGTCAGTCATTTGGCTTCACGCTGTTCAACAACCTGCCGGAAAAGGGCGACTCGCTGCTCGCGATGGACGTAACCGAAGATCGGCTCTATGGGAGGTTCAGCCAGTATATGTTGCCTGCCGCTTCCTATGACCAGAAGTTCGCTCTCACGATGGAGCATGTTGCGGACGCGCTCGGGCCGACCGCACCGACGAAGGTCAACGTCAACCGATATCGTAGGCTTCAAACTTTCAATCGCCTAGGCGGGGTTTCCGGTCTCACTCAGTCGAAGCCGAGCCCACAACGGGACTTTCGGAGTTGCGTCCACTCACTGTTC
>CAWDKC010000004.1:0-34929 GCA_963802615.1 uncultured Alphaproteobacteria bacterium | reverse complement strand
GCCCTTCGCCGACATTTTCTCGGGATGAAGACAACATGATATTTGCAGTCCCAAGTCGTGTGGCTTAGGCTCTCGTACTCGTTCATCGGCGGAGTTCCTTTCGTGTGAGTGGCTGCTCACGTTGGAACTTCGCTGATGGACTCCCGGAAACGTCAAACTGCTACTGCCACCCCGGCATAGCCGGGGGGCTCCCGCTTACGCTAGCGACGCCGAGGCGCGAGGCGCCGGACGACGTTTAAGTTATTGCCGGGCCGAATCCGCTCCGGAAGGTGCAGTTCTCGGTCTGAATTTCTAAATCTCGGCAAGCGATCGTCGGACCCAATGTGCACTTCTGCCCAAAGAAGGCCCGAGTCGGCGCACAGACTTCTTCTCCACCAGGGCTTCACAAATCAATAGGCGCAACAACGACATAGGAGTGCCCGTTTCATCCTGTCGGGCGCGCCATTTTCCCACCACTCCAGAACAAAGATGGGCACTCCGACCACTGAGGACAGCAATGTCGGCCCCATCATTGATCACACCATGAGAAGTGTCTTTCGCGGCTGCTCACCCAGCTCTTCAACGGCCGACGCTTGAAAGCGCAACAATTAGATCGTCGACGATATCTTGGTGATGCTCCAGGCCAACCGATAGCCGCAGCAGGCCCGGCTCGACGCCGGCAGCAGCAAGCTGATCGAGCGATTGATGCGAGAAGATCATCGAGGCGGGGTGCGTGATCAAAGTCTCCGTGCCGCCGAGGCTGGCCGCCGAAATGCACAGCCGCACATTCCGCAATACCCCCTGAGCCCGCCTGAAGCGTTCTTCCGCAGTCGAGCCCGCCACCTCGAAGGACATCATGCCGCCAAAGCCGCCCGGCATTTGCCGCCGTGCGAGTTCGTGTTGCGGATGCGACGCCAAGCCTGGACAGTGGACCTTCGCGATGCCGCTCGCCTTGGCAAGCGCTTCGGCCACAAGGAGCCCTGATTGATTGTGCTGGCGCAGACGCAGCGCATAGGTCTTGAGCCCCCGCCCGAGCAGCCACGCCTCCATCGGATGCAGCACCGGACCATGCACCCGCGCATATTCCCAAACCGGCTCGACAGCTTGCGCGACCCCGCGACGACGCCGGCGGTCACGTCGCTATGGCCGTTGAGGTATTTCGTGGCGGAGTGCGCCACGAGATCGACGCCGAGGCTCAGCGGAAGCTGATTGAAGCTCGAAGCAAACGTGTTGTCCGTGACGACAATCGCGCCGTGCGCGTGAGCCAACGCCGAAATTGCTTCGAGGTCCGTCAGCGCCATGGTCGGGTTGGTCGGCGTCTCCGTGTAGACGAGGCGCGTCCTTGGACCAATCGCGCGGCGGAACGCCTCGATGTCCGTCTGGTCGACCTGCGTGACTTCCACGCCCTGTCGCGGCAGCCATTCCGTGAGAAGGGTAAGCGCCGCCGTGTAGTGTGCGGTTTGCGCGACGACGTGATCACCCGCGCGCACGTGGCTCAGGATCGCCGCCGCGATTGCCGCCATGCCTGAGCCGACGGCGATCGCGCTCTCGGCCCCCTCCAGCTCAGCGACAATGGCCTCGACATGCGCAACATTGGGCGAGCCATACCGGGTATAGAAGCGTTGCGGGTGCCAGCTGGCTGCGATTTCAGCCCCAAGTTCCGGGTTTGGCAGAACGTAAGTCGAGCTTTGATAAACAGGTGGACTTACGGGCTCACCGCCTGACGCCGCCTCAATCCTCGGATGTTGAAGCCGGGTGTCGATCCCGCAAGTATTTTCCGTCATCGCATCGTCCTCCCGTAATGGCTTTCGCATCCTTGAAGGATATGCGAAATTGTGAGCTGAAAATCGTCGAAATTGAGCGCAAAGAACCACATTTATGCATAAAATCAGCGAAATTGATCCATTTGACGAGAAAATTCTGCACGCGTTGCAACGGGACGCGCGAAAAACCAGCATCGAACTTGCCGAGGCGGTCGGCCTATCGCCATCGAGTTGTCAGCGCCGGCAGCGGGACCTGGAACAGCGTGGCGTTATTCGAGGCTACCGCGCCGATATCGACCCGGCGGTCCTGGGGCAGTCATTCACAGTCTTTGCCGCCGTGCAGTTGGAGCGTCACGTGCGCAGCGACGTTCAAGCGTTCCAGAAAGCCGTCACACAGCTCCCCGGCATACTCGAGGTGCACCACATTGCCGGAGCCTTCGACTATCTGCTCCGGGTCGCAGTCTCGGATCTGGCGAGCTACGAGACCTTCCACGCCGATCGCCTCACGGCGCTCCCCGGCGTCGCGCACATCACTTCGTACGTTGTGATGTCAACGTTGAAGTGAAAGTCGTTTGCGGCCATGACGCTTGGAAGGACGTCTGTCTCTCGACGGGCTACGGGAGAGGGGCCCGTGCCTACCATGCTGCGGCGGCCACGCGTCCGCCTCAGAAATATCCGACCGTGCTCCCGAGCACGATCACCACGGCGAGCGCCAGAAGGCCGCCGACGATCGACACCATGACGATGTCGAGATAGCTCTCGCGATGGGTCGAGTCTGCAGACCGCGAGCAGCGTCACGACGGCGCCGTTGTGCGGCAGGCTGTCGAGCGTGCCGGCGCCGATCACCGCCACGCGATGCAGCAGCCCGGGATCGATGCCCTGCTCATGGGCGATCTTGCAGATAGGTCGCGCCCAGCGCGTCGAGCGCGATCGTCAGGCCGCCCGAGGCCGAGCCGGTCAGCGAGGCGAGCACATTGGTCGCGACGGCGAGCGACACCAGCGGTCCGCCCTCGATCGACGAGCACCCAGTCGCGCACCAGCGCAAACGCCGGCAGCGCCGCGACGACCGCGCCGAAGCCGACGAGGCTCGCGACGCTGAGCACCGGCAAGCACCGAGGCATTGGCGCCCGCGTCCATGCTGTCGCGCAAGGCCGGCAGGCGCCGGTATTGACGAGCGACGAGAACGACGATGGCGACGAACAGCGCGATCACCACCGCCCACACGCCGCCGACCGCGGCGAGCGAGGTCGCGCCCCATTCGCTCCTCGGCGAGAAAGGACGCGTCCATGCGCGGCAGGACGACGAGCGACATCAGGAGATTGACCGCGACGACGATGACGAGCGGCAGCGCCGCGAGCGCGATCGGCGGCCCATCGTCGCTCGGCCGTCCATGCAGGCTTCCGGCGGGATCGAACTCGCTGCGCGGTGGTCGCGCGCTCGCGCACCATCAGATCCTCGGCCGCGGTCTCGCGTGGACGCCTCGGCCGCCATAGCCCTCGCCCTTGCGCGCGCGCGCTGCGCTCGGCTCGGCCGAGCCACCACATGCCGAAGCCGAACATGATGATCGCGGCGATGAAGCCGAGCCCCGGCGCGGCGAACGGCGTCGTGCCGAAGAACGGCATCGGGATCGCGTTCTGGATCGCCGGCGTTCCGGGCAGAGCCGACATGGTGAAGGTCGAGGTGCCGAGCGCGATCGCCGCCGGCATGAGGCGCCTCGGAATCGCCGCCGCGCGGAACAGCTGACTGCGCCATCGGCGCGAGCACGAAGAAGGCGACGAACAGGCTGACGCCGCCATAGGTGACGATCGCGCCGGCGAGCACGACGGCGAGCATCGCGCGCTCGTGGCCCAGACGCTCGGTCATGATATCTGGCGATCGAGGTCACCGAGCCGCTATCCTCCATCAGCTTGCCGAACAGCGCGCCGAGCAGAAAAATCGGGAAGAACTGCGCGACGAATTGCGCCGCGCTCGCCCATGAAGGTCTGCGTCCAATGCGCAAGCAGCGGCTCGCCGGCCAAGCCGGCCGCAAGAATCGCGGCGGCGGGCGCAAGCAAGCAGAATGCTCCAGCCGCGATAGGCGAGCCAGATCAGCAGTCCGAGCGCGATGAGAATGCCGACGAGCCCCATGCGCTCACACTCCCTCGAGCAGAACGTCGATATCGAGCGTCGAGCGCTTTCCGAGATCCATCCGCATGATCGTCGAGAAACGCCTGCGCGGCCTGTCGCCCCTCGTCGCGCAGGAATGAGAAGAATTCCCATTCCGCGTTGAGCTTCGACGAGGCGCCGAGCTTGGCCATGATGTCGTTCTTCACATAATGAACCCGCATCTGCGTCCAGAGCCTGCCCTCGCCGTCGCCGGGATCGGCGACCTTGCGCAGGAGCGCGATCATCCGCAGCTCCTTCAGCAGCACGGCGTTGAACGACACCTCGTTCAGGCGGTTCAGGATGTCGGCCGCGCTGCGCGGGACGCCGGGGCGCTCGATCGGATTGATCGGAACGAGAATCGTGTCCTGCGACTTGCACTCGCGGATGAGCGGGGTGATCGTCGGATTGCCGGAATAGCCGCCGTCCCAATAGGCCTCGCCGTCGATCTCGATCGCCTGGAACATGGTCGGCAGACAGGCCGAGGCGAGCAGAACGTCGGGCGTCACAGCGTCGTTCTTGAACACGCTTGCCGCGTCCGGTGCGCACATTGGTGGCGGTGATGAAGAGATTGATCGGCGACTGCGCCAGGACCTTGAAATCGATCAGCTCGGCAAGGATCTCGCGTAAGGGATTCTTCCCCATGCGGATTGACGTCATAGGGCGACACCAGCCGCGACATCAGGTCCATCGCGACATAGATCGGCGAGGAGTCGAGCGTCCAGCGGCCGAGCAGCACGTCGAGCGGCCCGCGCTGGAATGGGCTGAAACGGGCGGCGTCAGAGACGCGCCGCCAGAACGCTTCAAGCGCCTCGCGCGCGCCGGCCGCCCCGCCCTTCTGATGACCGTAGACCAGCACCGCGGCGTTCATCGCGCCCGCGGACGTGCCGGAAATGCCGTCGATCTCGAGCCACGGTTCTTCGAGCAGGCGGTCGAGCACGCCCCAGGTGAAGGCGCCGTGCGACCCGCCGCCCTGGAGGGCCAGATCGATCCTGACGGGTTTGCGCGTTGTCGGCTTGGCTGCTTTAGTCGGCATGTCTTCGAACCTCGAACGTCGGACGGATTGCGACAGCCCCCTGCCCTTCGGACGAAGCGGAAGGGGCCGCACGCCCACTTAAATCGCAAGGCGCGAGGATCAAGAGACCTGGTTAGTTATTGATTTCATTCGCGCCGAGACGTTCGCGACGCCAATTCACACGCCGCCGCATTATTGAGATAAACTCGGACCCGCCGACGCGTAAACAGTTTTGCGCTCCATCGCAAATTGGACGGACGATGACCGACCCAAACGACTTTCTTGATCCGGAGGCGGAGCCGGAGCGGGAACCGGCGCTTGAACATGCGCGGGACCCCTTCTTCTCACTGAACACCTTGCTGCGGAACTTGCCCTATATAGCGGCGCTGGCGCTCGCCATATTCGGGGTGGCCTACAGCAATTTCTCCGGCCACCCGATCAACGGCTATTGGGAGTTCCTGGCGATCGCGATGGGGCTTGTCTGCATCGCCACCGGATGGCCCGATGCGCCCGAGCGCAAGACGCGGTTCCGGCTGCTTTGGACCCAGGTCGCGCACTGGGTAACCATCCTGGTGGCGATGAACCTTGTGCTTCTGCCAGGTTTTCAACAAGTCTTGCCCGTGCAGGCAGCGGGTCTGGTGCTCCTGTTGCTGCTCGGAGTTGGGACCTTTCTCGCGGGCCTCAATCTGATGTCGCTCAGAATCTGCTTTCTCGGCGCCGCCATGGCCTTGTCCATTCCAGCCATGACATGGCTGAAACAGGCGTCGCTGCTGCTGGCGTTGGCCGGCGTCGCGATTGCCGGCCTCGCCATCGCCTTCTGGCCGCGGAGCAAGAAGGCGGCGGTCTGATGGCCTGAAGCCTGACGCCGCCTGTTGCGGACGAATCGCAAGCGAGGAATCAGGCGATTGAGAGATCGCCGTCGATGCTAAAGCGCAGCCAGCATCCGCCCGCATCCCGCATGGGCACGCCGTTCTGACGCGCGATTGGAAAGGAACCGGCAATGGCTGCCAGTACTTGTGCGATATGCAATTCACCCTCTCAGACAACGAGCTTTAGCGATGGGAAAGTCATTTATGAGGAAGTTATATGCCCAAGATGCGGTCAATACTTCATAAGTGACCATGCGAAGGATTATGTCCAGGGAGCCCTTCAGTTAGACGCCGCCGGAATTAGACAATACCTTTCGATGAAGGATGAGGCCGGCTTAACTCCGGCGATTACGCTATTTCAGGAGGTGGCCAAGGCTGCTGACAAAAGGGGGACTGACGTTCCCCGTTCGATCATCAGCCATGTTTTGCGCAAACGCACGGACAAACGGGCACCGCTGACCTGCGAGATTCTAACTGGCATTTTGAAGAACAATTCACTGCCCTCACCAGCACAACAGGCAAATAATTTCATCACGCTTCTTGGCGGGCGCCTGTCAAGCCCCAGGCGACTTGTTTGACGTCTCGACCCATCTGCGGCCCAACCAATCTCACGAAAACATATACAGTTCAATCGGTATTAAGACTGGCAACGCTGAGTTGAAAGACTTTCGTTTCGTTATTTTGGCGCTCCTCAAGCAAGGAGTCCTCAATGCTGATCAGCGAGACATGATTTCTTCTGACAATTTAACAATTCCTTCGCGCGTATCACTAACCATGGACGGATGGCAGAAATATGAAGAGTTGCAGCGCTCTGTGAAAAACAGTCGAAAGGCATTCGTTGCAATGGAGTTCCCGAAAGAAGGGAGTGACCAAAACTACTTTTTCCAGGACGAAACGCTTTTCGACAAATACCTCGTTCCGGCCGTGAAGAAAACTGGATATGATCTTGCAAATCCGCTTAGAAGTGAGCCTACGGCCGGTAACCTTCACGCTCGCCTTGAGGTTGAAATAAGGTCATCCCGGTTCGTAGTCGCCGAGTTATCGCACCATAATAATGGAGCATATTGGGAAGCAGGTTTTGCAAAAGCTCTGGATAAACCCGTTATCTATATGTATAACAAGGTCATTGGCGGATCGGATAGACCGCACTTCGATGTGAGCTCGGACCACTATATTGCATGGGAGCAGGATAAACCTGAAAAGGCGGCCGACGCTTTGAAAGCGGTAATTCGTGCGACCCTTTTCGATGAAGCGGTGCTGGAGGATTAGACTAGAACGCATCTGGCGGCCTCGCGTCAGCCTGATCGGTTGAGCCTCCGCCGGCTCTCAGATCGCGGCCTCGAAGAACGAATCCAGTTTCGCAGGAGTCATCGCAGCGTGGACCATCCTTCGAGATCCGATGTTGCTCATTGCTCCTTGAGGCATGAGGCCGCTTGAGCTGGCGGTCCGCCCTTCCGCCCGATCACCCGCCACACCTCCACTTCCCCCGCGCCTTTCACCTGGATTGTTCCGGCGGGTTCGCAGTCGAACTCGGCGTCGACCAACTCGTAAGTGCCGCGCGTGATCTGGACCGTCCCGCTTTGCCCATGCGACTCCATGCGGCTCGCCAGGTTCACCGTCGCGCCCCAGAGATCGTAGATGAACTTCTTGCGGCCGATGACGCCGGCGACCACCGGCCCGGAATTGACGCCGATGCGGAACGCAAGCCTCTCGCCGCCGAAGGTGCGGCTCGCCACCGCGTCGCGCATGTCGAGGGCAAGCTGCACCAGCGCCAGCGCGTGGTCCGCTCGCTCGCGCGGCACGCCGGCGGCGACCATGTAGCAGTCGCCGATCGTCTTGATCTTTTCGAGGCCGTGCTTCTCCACGAGATCGTCGAAAGCGGAGAACACCTCGTTGAGCAGGTTGACCAGGCTGAGCGGCGCCATCGCCGCAGCCATCGGGGTGAAGCCGACAACATCGGCGAACAGGACGCTGGCGGATTCGTAATGCGCGGCGATGGCGCCCTGATCCGCTTTAAGCGCGTCCGAGATTTCCTTCGGCAGAATATTGAGCAGCAGCGTCTCGGACCGTTCCTGAAAGAAGTTTCGCTGCGCGACGAAATAATAGAGCAGCGCGAAGACGATCGCGATCACGGCCCCGAGGTTCAGGACGAAGAACCAGGTGACGAAGGCCTCCGGCAGCGCGGTTGGCTTGAGCGAAGGCTCGAGAACGGCGCTCACGATCAGGAGCAGGACGAAGCCCACGATCCACAGCACAGTCTGGCGCAGATCCTCGACCAGAAGCGAGACGACCGGACAGAGCGCCGCCCAGATGATCACCGCGCTCGAATTCCTGAAGCCGCCAAGGCTCATCGTGACAAGCCAGGGCAGCACAAGGGTCATCAGAAGCTGGATGAAGCGGTAGAGGCGGAAGTTGCGGGTCCACGCAACAGGGCCGTGTTGATCGGCGTGGCGACCGAATAGACCGCGGGCGCCGCGGCGGCGAGCGGCGCCCCGGCGGCGAAGTAGACCACCGACCACAGGATCGTCAGCGGCAGGATGCCGACGGCCATGAGGACCATCACCAGCCGCTGCAGCGCCGCGTCCGCGCTTTCCAGAGGATCGGCGCCGACGCGAGCGGCCAGCGCGACCAGCTTCGCGAACGCGGCGCTCGCCCAGCCGAACCGGCGGATGTCCGGCGCCCCGTCTCTCGCCATGGCTTCCCCTCGGGCGACAGGGGACCTGACGCGCGCCCCATCTATGGCTCATACCCCCGTCGGAGGGCCCTTCTCCAACACCACAAAAGCACAGGTCGTCGCGGAAAGGCGCCCCAGAACGATCCTTGCGCTGGCGAGCCCCGCGGCTTTACCGGCTCGCGTATCCCCCCGCCACGAGGGCGAGCGCGACCATGAGCAGCGCGAGCCCCGCCGCCGGCCACTGGCGCAAGCTCCGGTCGGCCCGCTCGAACGTGGGCCCAAGAGACAGTGAGGCTCGGAACGCGGCCTCTTCGACGACGACAATGTCGCCGGCGGGAATGCGGGGCAGCCGATTCTCCACGGCCCATAGACCGGCGGCCAGCGCGGCGCCGACCAGCATCGGCCAGAGCGCGTCGCAGAGCTTCGCCGGTTCGAGCGCCTCGGTTGCGTTGCCGATCGCCAGGAAGCATGAGCCAGGGCATGAGCAACGCCGAGGCGGCCAGCGCCGCCCATGCCCACAAAGCCCCGCGCGACGCGTCGGCGCGCTGATCCTGCGGCAGGCGCGCGAGCTGCATGACGACATGCAGCATCAGCGCGGTGGTGGCGGCGGCCGAGAGCTGTGACGCCATGCCCGCGGCGCCGTCGCCGAACAGGTCCTTGACCGCGAGCTTGGCCAGCGCGCCTCCGGTCAGCGGCAATCCGGCGAGGCTCAAGCCGAGCAAGGCCGCCACGATCAGCCCGAGCATTCGCGCGCGGCCGCCGAGCGCGGCGATCGCGCCAATTGTCAGGAACAAAGCGGCCTTCACCAGCACGTGGTTCGCCGCGTAGAACGCGACATTCGTCGTCGCGCCCTGGTCGGCGCTCGCGAGCGCCATGCCGAAAGCCGCGGCGATCACGCCCATCTGGCTGATGCTCGAATAGGCGAGCATTGTCTTCGGGTCGCGCTGCGTGACGCCGATCGCGACGCCAGTGAAGGCGGAAACGAACCCGACCCAAACGAGCGCCTCGCCCCAACCAGGAAACGCTCCGCCAAGGGGCAGAAAGCGGATGAGGCCGATGACGCCCGCCTTGACCGCGGCGCCGCTCAGAACCGCCGCGGCAGGAATGGGCGCCGCCGTGTAAGTCAGCGGCATCCAGCCATGCAGGGGCACGAGCGCGATCTTCATGCCGAAGCCGATGATGATGAGCGCGAGCGCCGCGTCGCGCCAGGGCGAATGCAGGCAGCGCGGCGACGACATCGCGAATCTGCGTGGCTCCGCTCGGCTCGCCCGCCGCCAGCATGACGAAGGCCAGCAAGAGCACCGCCTCGCCGATGAGGGCAAACGCCAAATAGACGCCGCCCGCTCGGCGCGAGGCGGGCTCCTCGTCATGCGCGACAAGGTAATAGGCCGGCACGCTGACCAGCGCGTAAGTCAGGTAGAAGGTCAAAAGGTCGGCGGCGATGAACACGCCGAGACTGCCGGCCATCGTGAGCAGCCACGCGACCGCAAAGCGGTTGGCGTTCGGCCTTCCCTGCCCTTCTCTGAGAGCGAAAATGCTGACGATGAGCCAGACGAGCGCGGCTGCGGCGAGCAGCAGGCCGCCCGGCCGATCGAGCCAGAGGCTGATGCGCAGCGCGGGCAGCATCGACGCCGAAGGGCGCGCCGCCAATCGCGAGCGGGGCGCCTGCGAGCGCGGGCGCCGCAGCGAGCGGCGTGATCGCTCGCGCCAACGCGCGGAGTCCCGGCGCCAGGAAGACGGCCAGAACAATGAGCGGCGCCGCGAGCGACGCCAGCAGCAGCGTGGGGCCGACCTGTTGCGCGAGCGCGCTCATCGCAGCGCGACGCCTGCGGCCGGACGGCCGATCTGCAGGAAGGCGAAGAAGGTCGGCGGCGCGAAAGCCAGCAGGACGGCGACAAAAGCCAGAGCCAGAGCGATGCCTTCACGACTGCGCGCAGGCGCTTTCTTCAATGGCGGCCTTTCGCCTGAAAGCGCCGGGGCCAGCACCCGGTAGAGATATCCGCCCGCCAGCAATCCGCCTGCCGCCATGACGACGGCCCAAAGCCATTGGCCGGACTCGATCGAGGCCTTCATCAACAGCCATTTGGCGGCGAAGCCGCCGCTGGGCGGCAGCCCCATCAGCGACAGTCCGCCGAGACCGAGCGCCAGGAACGTGACCGGCATTGCGCGAGCGGCGCCGCCGAGGTCGACGATGCGGTCATGGCCAAGGGATTCGGCGATGAGGCCTGCGGATAAGAACATCGCCGCCTTGGCGAAGGCGTGCGACAAAGCCTGCATGATTCCGCCGCTGAAGGCGTCAGCCGCCCAGGGGCCATGGCCAAGCGGGAACATCAGGAACAGATAGCCGATCTGCGCCACCGTCGAATAGGCGATGAGCAGTTTCAGCCGCGCCTGACGCAGAGCCAGCACGCTGCCGAACAGGATCGCCGCCGATCCGAGCGCGGCCAGGATCGCGCCCGGGATCACGCCTGGGCAGAGCCTGCAAAACGTCGAACCAGAGCCGGACAACGAGGAAGAACGATCCCTTCACCACCAGCCCCGACAGCACCGCGCTCGCCGCGGCGGGCGCGTTGGCGTGCGCCGGAGGCAGCCACAAATGCAGCGGGAACAGCGCAGTCTTCGCCAGCAGTCCAGCCGTCATCAGGCCGGCCGCCAGCCATACGGCAGGTTCGGGACGAACAAGCGGCGCAAGGAGCGCGATGTCGAGCGTGCCATAGGCGCCGTAGAACAAGGCGACGCCAAGCAGATAGAACACCGAGCCGAACAGCGCGAAGAGCAAATAGCGCAGCGCCGCGGCTAAAGTCTCCGGACGTCCGTCGAGACAGACCAGCGGCACCGCGGCGAAGGTCAGAAGCTCGAGCCCCACATAGAGATTGAAGAGATCGCCCCCCAGAAAGATCAGGCTCAAAGCCGCCTGGATGCCCTGCAACAGAGTCCAGAAGACGAGCGGCGCGCGCTTTTCCGTGCCCTCCGGCGTCGCGAAATTGGTCCGCGCGTAGAGCCCCGCGGCCGGCGCGATCAACCCCGCCGTCACGAGCATCACGGCGGAAAATCCATCGGCCCTCAGCGCGATGCCGAGAGGGGGCGCATATCCGGCGAGCGTGTAAACCAGCGGCTGGCCGGAGCGCCACACGAGACACGCGATCGCGACTGCGACGCCGAGCTCCACCGGCGCCAGGCCGAGCGCAATCCATTCCGCCCGCCGGCCGCCGATGAGAAACGAGAGCAGCACGCCGATCGCGGGCAGGAGGATCGCCAGCGTCAGCAGGCCCCCGCCCGCCGTCGCCGCGATGGCGGCGGAACCTGCCGTCATTCGGCCTCGGCTCCATCGCCCGGAGGTTTGGTCCACGCGTCCGGGTTCAATGTCGCCTGGCCGCCAGCCTCGAACAACCGCAGCACCAGGGCGACAGCCAGCGCGCTGGCCGCGAAAGCGACGACGATCCCGGTGATCACCATCGCCTGAGGCACCGGATCGGCCTGCAATCCGGCCGCCGCGCCCTTTCGCGCGACGATCCCGAACACCAGGAAAACGCCGCTGCCCATCAGGTTGAACGCCAGTATCTTGCGCAAAGGCTGGGGGTTGGCGATGAGGCCATAGAGGCCGAGGCCGACAAGCGCCGCCCCGACAAGCCCGGCCAGAGTCGCCGAGGTCATTGGCGCGGCTCCCGTCGCGGCGGCCCCGCCACCAGCATCGGAAGGGTCACGGCGATGGTGAGGACCATGAACGCCTCGATGAACAGGATCGCGGGCTTGGCGAACCCGGGCGGATAAGCGAAAAATCCGCCGGCGAAAATCGCCCCCGCAACGCCCGCCGCCAGAAACACGAGCGGCCCCGCGACGAGCGCAAGCCGCAGCCATCGGGCGTTCGTCCGCGGCGCCTCGGTCAGTCTCGCCATCATGACGATGATCCACATCGCGGCCAGAATGGCGCCGCCCTGAAACGCGCCGCCGGGCTCGTCGGCTCCGACCCAAAAGACATGGATTCCGACCAGGATGCCGAGCGGCGCCAACACCTGCGCGAGGAAAGCGAGCGTCGGCTCCGGCCGCTCCGCGCGCGGCTCTCCCGGGGCGCCGCCCCAGTACCGGTCGGCGGCAAGCGACCACACCCCGACCGCGGCCAGAACCAGCACGACCTTTTCCAGCATGGTGTCGAATGCGCGGTAGGCGATCAGGACGGCGGTGACCGGATTGCCGAGGCCGGTTTCAGGGAGGTGCTGCATTGCTTGCGGGCCTAAGGACGGGCCTTGGTCAGGCAGGAGCAGCACGACGGCGGCTAGCGCCAAAGCGACGAGCGCGCACAGGGCGCCGACGAAAACGCGCGCGAGGCCGCGTACGGATTCCTCATGGGCCGTCGCCTCCGATCCGCGCAACCGCGCAGCCGCGCCGATGAGCAGAACGCCGGTCACGCCGCTGCCGATCGCCGCCTCCGTCAGCGCCACGTCGACCGCAAACAGGCGTATCCAGACGAGCGACAGCAACAGTCCGTAGACGACATAGCCGACCGTCGCCGCGAACGCGCCACGCGCGAGAATGGTCCAGGCCGCGACCGCGAACACCAGGATTGCGAGGCCGATGTCGAGCGCCTGCAGAACGCTCATACGGCTGAGCCCTTGCGCCGCACCGCGCGCCCGACGAGCTGCGCGGTGGTCGCGCCAGCCAACTGGACCAGCGCCCAAATGGCGACGAGCTTGAGCGCGGCGAGCGGGCTTTCGGCGCGCGGCAGGAGGCCGAGCACGACGAGGCCGAGACCCAGATTGTCCGCCTTGGTCAGCGCGTGCAGGCGACTGAGAGCGTCAGGGAATCGAAGCAGCCCAACAGTGCCGGCAAGATAGAAGAAGACGCCGGCGCCGATCGCGACGACACTAAACAGGTCAACGACAAGACTCATCGGCCGTCAGCCTGGTCAGGAGCCTCCGCCGGCGCGACGCTGTTGACGAAAGCGGCTGAAGCGAAGGCGGCAAGCAAGGCAAGCCCGAGGGCGACATCCTCGACCCCCTGCGCGCCCGTGGCCACAGCAATCAGGAGGAGGGAAGCGATTCCCCCGGTGCCGATGAGCTGCGCCGCCATCAGGCGATCGGCGTCGCCCGGGCCGCTCAGGATGCGCACCAGCCCGACAGCGACCGTGAAGAGGATGAGCCCCGCAGTCGCCAGAAGGAACTCAGTCACCGCCGAACGCCCGGATAAAAAGCTGCTCTTCCGCCGCCAGATTGGCCGCAACCGACTGGCTCATATCGAGGCAGTGAACCAGCAGCGCCCCCTGTTCATCGGTCCCGGTCGGCAGCGTTCCCGGCATCAGACTCGAAAAAGCGCAGAAGGCGCTTCGCTTGCCGCCCGAGGGCAAGCGCAACGGACAGGCGACCAGTCCAGGCTCCAGGCGCAGCTTCGGCGTGAGGGCCCGCAACGCCACATCCACTCCCGAGACGAGGGACTGGCGGAAGAAATTCACTGCGAGGGCCGCGATCGAGGCGAGCCTGTAGCGCGGCCCAATCGGGGGGAGAAAACGCAAGCTCACCCAGGTCGCGCCCGCCACAGCAGCGATTCCGACCGGAAGGTCAGCGGGCGCCCATCCCGAGATCATCAGCCAAAATCCAAGGAAGAACACCGCCCGCACGGCCGCAACGCGCCCAAGACTGAGAGAGCCGTTACCAGCCGGCGCGCTCAACGCGGCGATCCAGGACAGGAAACGAAGGCGCCGCGCGGTCTGAGCAACGACCACGCAGCGACCAGGGTGCGGGAACTCGGCTCGTGCTCATCGCCCGAACAGCTCGGCATTCGCGATCAAGCCTCTCTGCTGCGACGCGGCGCAGAGCTACCATGTTCATTTGAGCGGGGAAAGCGCTGGTCCGGCTCCCTTGGCGTCCGGTCTCATCGACATTCGGCAATAGAAAGAAGAAGGCTTGGATGGATCGATGTTCGATCCAGCGGCGTTGCGACTCACGCGCCGCCCGCTCAATTCACCGACCTCGATGACAGACGAAGGGGGCCGCTGTGACAAGGGCCCCCTTCGCATCTCGTTCGCGCCCCCCAAACGGCGCGAATTTCATCAATCAGCTCTTCGCGGGGGCCTCCATCTTCTTGCTCGTTTTATGGCTCTTCGAAGCCGTGTGGGTCTTGTGGGTCTTGTGCATGGATGTGTGGCTCGTCGTGGAGGTGTTGGCCATCGCGGCGACCGGGGCAATTGCGATCAGGGCGCCAAGGCCCATCGCCACATACTTCTTGATCATTGGAGTTCCTCTTGAAGCGAGTCTTCCAACTCTTGTTTCTCGAACATCGTCTCTCTGAGCCTCCCATGCTGAATTGAAGATGAATGCCGGGTTTAGCTTCCGTTCACCCGGAGCCGGCGCCCGATCGTGTCGCATGCGCCGTTTTTGGGCGGCGGCGACCAATCCCCGCCGATCGAAGACCGTGCAGGCGCCCTGCCCTCCACATTTCTGCGAGTTGCCCCCGCTTTGCCGCAATGGCTACCTGCGGTCACCCCGCCACTCCGTCTTCAACGGTCTGGTGTTCGAGGCGGAGAAGCCGGGCGCTAACCCGGATCGCGGCTGTTCTATAGAACGGGCGCGAGCCAACGGGGGCGGATGGGGGAAATGTCCGGGGACGAAACGATCACGACTGTCGCCGGAGCTGAAAGCTGATGAACGAGACGAGCAAAAGCATTGCCCGTCCGAGCGTCGCCTCCGCGCCGCGCATTCTCGTCGTCGAGGACGAGATCGATGTGGCTTTGCTGATCAGTTACAATCTGGAGGCGGAGGGCTACGTCGTGGAAAGCGTCGCGCGCGGCGACGAGGCTGAGCTGCGCCTGGTTGAAAATGCGCCTGACCTTCTGATTCTCGACTGGATTCTGCCGGGCGTTTCGGGCATCGAAATTTGCCGGCGCTTGCGGGCGCGCGAGGCGACCCGGACCTTGCCGGTCATCATGGTCTCCGCCCGGCGCGAAGAAGCAGAGCGGGTGCGCGGTCTCGCAGTCGGAGCCGATGATTACGTCGTCAAGCCGTTCTCGGTGATCGAGTTGATGGCCCGCGTGCACGCGCTGCTCCGACGCAGCCGGCCGGAACGGATCGCCGAGCGACTCTACGTCGGAGACCTCGATCTGGATCGACTGACCGGGCGCGTTCGGCGGGCGAATCGCGAAATCCGCCTCGCGCCGACCGATTTTCGGCTGCTCGAATATCTGCTCGAAAGGCCGGGGCGGGTGTTTTCGCGGGCGCAACTGCTCGACCTTGTCTGGGGGCGGTCCGTCGAGGTCGACGAACGCACGGTCGACGTGCATATCGGACGCCTGCGCAAGAAACTGTCGAAGGGGAGAGAGCGCGATCCGATCCGCACCGTGCGCGGCGCCGGCTATTCCATCGATGAGAGTTTCGGCAGGAGCGATGGGCGCTGATGTGGCGACATCCGCCTCAACGCGCTCGCCTCGTGGCAAGGGCCTCGTCCTGGCGGCGCCTCGCGCCCCGAAGCGCGAAACGCCTTGCGCGAGATCGGGCGACGGATGCGTCCGTTGGCGTTGACAATCCGGGGTTCGCAGGCTCCGTTTAGGGCCGTCCAGCCTGTCAGAACGAGTCTCAGGACACCTTATGGCCCGAAGAGCAGGAAGCGCCGATCTGCCGCTGCACGGCGGGCGCGTGCCGCTGTGGCTGGCCGACCGCATGACCCGACTCGGCGCCGTCATAAGCGAAGCGATCATCCTTAGCTACGGCCGCGACGAGTTGCTGCGCCGCCTCGCTCATCCGTTCTGGTTTCAGTCGTTCGGCGCGGTCATGGGCATGGACTGGCACTCCTCGGGCGTCACCACGAGCGTGATCGGCGCGCTGAAGCGAGGGCTCGAGCCGCTGTCGGGCGAACTCGGACTCCATGTCTGCGGCGGCCGCGGCAAGCATTCGCGAAAGACGCCGCTCGAACTCGCAACGATCGGCGAGCGGGTCGGATTTGACGGCGCCGCGCTCGCCGAGGTGAGCCGCCTGGTGGCGAAGGTCGACAGCGCCGCCGTCCAGGATGGCTTTGATCTCTATCTGCACGGCTTCATCGTCACCGATGAGGGCAAATGGGCCGTCGTCCAGCAGGGCATGAACGATTCGAGCCGCACGGCGCGCCGCTATCATTGGCTCTCGGAGGGCCTGCAGAACTTCGTCGACGAGCCGCACAAGGCGATCGACGGCGTCCATCAAGGCGAAATCGTCAACCTCACCGATCGCCGCGCCGACGCGTCCCGCCGAGCCCAGCTCGAGCTTCTGGATTCGCTCGGTCCCGACGGCCTGGCGCGCGAGTTCGCCGCCATCGAGGCGAAGCCCGGGAAACCCGTTCCCCCGCCCGATCCGATCCAGCTGACCCTGCCCCATCTCGTCATGCCTGCGCATCACGACGTGCGCGCAAGCGACGTCCTGGCGCCGCGCCTTCACGCGACCTTCGCCGCCGCGGCCAATCGGGGGCCGGCCGACTTCGCCGAATTGCTTCTCACGCCAGGCGTCGGCGCCCGCACGGTGCGGGCGCTCGCGATGGTGGCCGAAGTGGTGCACGGCGCGCCCTATCGTTTCACCGATCCGGCGCGCTTCTCGTTCGCCCACGGCGGCAAGGACCGGCATCCGTTCCCGGTGCCCCTAAAAGTCTATGACGAGACGATCGCGGTCATGAAGGCGGCGGTGCAAAAGGCGAAGCTCGGACAGGACGACAGGCTCGCCGCGCTCAAGCGGCTCGACGACGAGGCTCGCCGGGTCGAAAGACGCGCGGCCGGCCCGCCTGCGCCGGAGGTGATCGCCGAAGAGCGGCGCCTCTCGCATGCCTACGGCGGTCGCAGCGTCTTCGGCTGGGAGCCGGCGCCGGAGGCGCTCCCCCTCGAGCGGAAGCCGAAAACGGCATACAAGACGCGGATGAACAGTCGGCTTTGATGAATTCGCCGGTGCCGCCGGCGGGCCCAAACAATTCCAAGCAAAATCGCTTGAATTGCTTTGGTCCTATTCGTCCAAACGGGGAAGCTGTCGCCATCCACACGGACAGGGCCTGTAGCCCGGCGAAGGCTTTTAGGCTAGGCTGTAACCCAGCTGGGCCGACTTGGAATTGATCCGAAAAGCGCTCAGCGCTCACCGTTAAGTGCAGGGGTTCGCCATGAAACGCATTCTTCTTTGCGCTCTGACTGCGGTTGCATTTTCCGTCTCGTCCTTTGCCGTGACCACCGCCTTGGCCGCCGGCGATCAGTCGGCCGAAGCCACTCACAAGGAGCGCATGCAACATTGGGCGGCCGACCACGAGGCGATGATGGACGCCCGGCTTGGCGGTATGAAGGCCGCCCTCAAGCTGACGCCCAATCAAAACCCGCTCTGGGAAGCCTTTGAGAACTCGGTGCGCGGCGCGGGTAAGGCGGGCATGGACGACATGCGCCAAATGATGGAGAAGGGCGAGCGCCTGTCCCCGGTCGAGCGCATGGACGCCATGGCTGACCATATGGCTCGACGCGCCGACGCGCTTAAGTCGGTCGCCAAAACGGCGAAGCCGCTTTACGACAGCCTCGACGATTTGCAGAAGCACAAGTTCCAATTGCTTGGCCGGGACATGATGATGTCGTCGAGTGGGCCAATGTGGGAGGATGAGGGCGGGGACGCCGGAGGCAGCTGGGTTCCAAGACATTGGGATGAATAGCCCCGAGGCGTCAGTTTCGGGTTGGCTGCGCCGCGATCTGCCGACGATAGGGCCGTTTCGCGGAGGAGCGTGAAGGCTCCATCGTCCTCAGGGGAATTGCCGCGGCTTACCGGCTTTTCTTGCGCCAGGACGCCAGCAAGCCTATCTAGGACGTCAGGAGCCAAGCCCCATGTTCATCCAGACCGAAGCCACCCCCAATCCCGCGACCCTGAAATTCCTGCCCGGACGGCCGGTGATGGACGAGGGGACGTTCGAGGCGCGCGATGCGGTGCAGGCCGAGCGTTCGCCGCTCGCCAGGGCGCTGATGGAATTGCCCGGGGTGACGAGCGTCTTCTTCGCCAACGACTTCATTTCCGTGACCAAGGGCGACGGCGAGTGGCAGCACCTGCGGCCTGCCGTGCTCGGCGTGGTCACCGAATTTTTCCTGTCCGGCGAGCCGCTGATCGAGACCGGCGGCGCGGACGTGACGACCGGCGAGTTCTTCGATCCCAAGGACGCCGAATCGGTCGAGGCGATCAAGGAACTGATCGAGACCCGGGTCCGCCCGGCAGTGGCCAACGACGGCGGCGACATCATCTTCAAGGGTTATCGCGACGGAATCGTCTATCTCAAGATGAAAGGCGCCTGCTCCGGCTGCCCGTCCTCCACGGCGACGCTCAGGCACGGAATCGAGAACCTTTTCAAACACTTCCTGCCTGATGTTCAAGCGGTGGAAGCGTTCGAGGGGTAACGCCTCCCCGAGATCGAGGGTCGGCGGCGGATGGTCTATCGCTTCCTCTTCCCCATCCTGTGGCTCGTCTTTATCGCAATCTGGATCGCGATGGCGCGTGGCGGCAAGGCGGTCACCGAGCGGGAAAGCGTCTCTTCGCGGCTGTCGCATTACCTGCCGCTGGCCATCGCCATCGCTCTGCTCGTGGCGCCCCGTGTTCCCATCGCCGCGCTGAACGCCCGCTTCGCGCCTCTCGCCCTTTGGCCCGTGCAACTGGGCCTGGCGCTGACCTTCGCCGGAGTGGCCTTCGCGGTTTGGGCGAGGGCGTGGATCGCGGGCAACTGGAGCTCGGACGTCACGCTCAAGCGCGACCATGAGCTCATCGTCGACGGTCCCTACGCTCTGGTCCGCCATCCAATCTACACCGGGATTCTCCTCGCCCTCTTCGGAACCGCGCTGGCGGTCGGCGAGTGGCGCGCCTTGCTCGGGGTCGCGGTCGCGGCGCTTGCGTTCTGGCGCAAGCTCACGATCGAGGAGGTCGTCATGCGCCGGCAGTTCGGCGAGGCCTACGACCGATACGCCGCCCACGTGGCGGCGCTCATTCCGTTTGTCGGCTGAGCCGGCGCCCGTAGTCCCGCTCCTCGTGTCGCGATCAGAGTCGTGAAAAGCCTCTTGCCCGACGCGAGGAGTCGTGGGACGCTCGATCGCGCTCTCGGACGAACCCAAATCGGACCGCGGAGCTTCGCGAGGCTGGGTTATCCAAGGCATTTTCGACATCGGCGGCTGCGTGGGCCGCGCGATGTTCATTGTGTGATTGAAGAAACGGGCGCGGCAGGGACACGAAAGCCGCCCGTTCAGACTGACCGTTGGCGCGGGCTGAAGAGCCATGAGGACAGGTCCCCACTTCGGCAGCCCATTCCGGGATCGATGGAGTCGTGCGCTCGCCACCCTGTCTCTTTTCGCCTTGACGGGCTGCGCCGCGCTGCCGACGCCGGTCGTGCTCGACACCGACTCGTTTCAAGGCATGAGCGCGCTCGTCAACGATGACGCGTCGGCGCCGAAGCCGCTGCACGTGCTCGTCGTCCATGGCATGGGGACGCCGGCGCCCTATCAGTTCGAAGGCTTCATCAAGTCGCTCGCCGACCGGTTCGGGCTCGTTCAGATTCCGCCCCCGGCCACCGAACCCCAGCCGCAGGGGTGCTATCCGGCGACGCCCGCGCGACAGGCGCTTGCCCATCCAGCCCCGCGGCTGATCACGATCGACGGAGTGCCTGAGGCCGCCTCCGCCCGGCTCTACACCTATTCCTTCGCGCCCGCTGTCGGGCGGGCCGGAGAAACTGACCGTCAGCTACCTCTTCTGGGCGCCGCTGACGGAAAGCATCAAATGCGATCTGGCCGCCAGAGAGCAGCAGAAGGACGCGCCGCCCCGGCAGGCCTTCGCCAGCGCCGCGAAGGACTTCATCGACGACAAGCTGGCGGACGTGGTCCTCTATGGCGGAACCTACCGCGAGAGCGTGATGCGCCCGTCCCTTCAGGCGGCGCTCTGCTATGTGATCGACGGGACGCCGAGTCACGACGGGAAGACCTGCCGCCACAGCGATTACAGCGAGCGGACGGTCATCATCACCCACAGCCTCGGGGGCTACATGATGATGGACGCCATCGACGACGAGCTCCGCCGCGAGAAGCCCGGCGGGGTTTACGCGGAGAGCGCCGCCCGCACGATCCTTAAGAACACCCAGTACATTTTCATGATGGCGAACCAGCTCGCACTCCTCGATCTCACGACGCTGGACGGATATCCTCGCAGGCTTGGAGGCAGGCCGACAGAGGCCGACGTCGCCGAACATTTCGCCAGTCGATGGGCGGCGATCAGACTGAAGTCCCCGCTTCCGCCGCGAGAGACCGGCGCCGACGGGACAGAGGGCGCGACCACGCGCCAGATCGTGGCGTTCAGCGATCCGAACGACGTGCTCTCCTGGCGCCTCAAGCCGTACAATCTCAAGCTTCCGCGCTCGGAGTGGGGCTCGGTCAAGCTGACGAACGTCTATATGTCGAATGGCGAATTCAGCGTCCCGCTGCTGATCTCCGATCCGACGACCGCGCATACGGGATACTTCGACAACCAACTCGTGATGGACATGCTCGTCTGCGGCGTGGACAAGGGCGCGGTGCAGTCGTGCCCGCAAAACAATCCCCCTTAAGCCGCCTCCACGTTACCCTCAGCGCGTCGCCTTCTCCCCGCCCGCCGCGGTTATGACGCCGACGATGATCACGCCGGTCAGCAACAGCCGCACGCCGGCGCTGACCCCGAAGGTGTTGAGCATCGTCAAGCAGGAGCACGAGGAACAGCGCGCCGCCCCAGACGCCCGGCAGGTTCGCCCTGCCCCCGCTGACCGACGTGCCGCCGATGACGACGACGGCGATCGAGGCCAGCAGGTACTCGTTGCCGATGTCGATGTTCGCGCCGCGGAAATAGCCGGCGAGCAACGCCCCATTGAGGCCGCCCAGCGCGCCGCACAAAGCGTAAGTGGCGCAACGGACCGGCTCGACCTTGAGGCCCGCCAATCGCGCGGCGCGCTGGTTCTGTCCGATCGCCACGACCGATCGCCCCCAGATCGTCCGGTGGAGCGCGACGCTGGCGGCGATCGTGAACAGGACCGTCAGGATCGCCAACAGCGGCACGCCCGCGATCAGAATGTTGGTGAAGTCGGCGAAGCCGGGCGGCGGCTTGATCTGGAGCCCGCGCCCGTAAGAAATGTCGATCGATTGGATGATGAAGCTCGCCGACAGCGTCGCGATGATCGGCGGGATGCGCAAGGCCCGGATCAAGAGGTAGTTGGCGAGGCCGACCGCAAGCCCGCAGGCGATTGCGGCGGCGAGGCCGACGAGGACCAGACGGTCGTCGCCGCCCATCGTCTTCATCGCGACCGCGCTCGCGAGCCCGATATTGGCCGGCAGAGAGAGATCGACATTGCCGGGCCCGAGCGTGATGACGAACATCTGCCCGACGCCGACAATGACGGTGAAGACCGCCAACGACAACGCCGCCGTCAGCATGCCGCCTGCGCCATAGCCGCCTGTGAAGGCGATCGCCGCGAGCCAGACCACGCCGGCGCCGACGAACGACCAGATCCATGGCCGCTTGAGAAGGGTCTGGAACGTGGCGGTCACCGGTCCGACCCCTTGCGGGTGATGACGACGCGCGCGGCGAGAACGATGACGAGGATCGCCCCGTTGGCGGCGACCTGCCAGTCCGGCGGAATATGCATGAAGGTCAGGAGCGACGAGGCCGCCATCGCCATGGTCAAAGCGCCAAGCACGGCGCCGATCGGCGACACGGAGCCGCCGACGAACTCGCCGCCGCCGAGGATCACGCCGGCGATGGAGAGCAGCGTATAGCCGTTGCCGATATTGGCGTCGGCGGACGTGGTGATGCCGACCAACGCCATTCCCGATAGCACGCCGAAAACGCCCGCGAGCGCGAATAGCGTCATTTTGGCCCTGAGCAGCGACCATCCGGCGCGCTCAATCGCCAGCGCGTTGCCGCCGGACGCGCGCAGGATCGCGCCGTAGGATGTGCGCATCAGCCCGAAATAAGCGACCCCCGCGATGACCAGCGCGGCGACGATCGGAAAGGGTATGAACGGCGGCTTGACGCCCATGATCGACAAGAGCCAGCCAGGCGCCTTGCCGCCGGGCTTGGGCAACAGGAGGATGGCCAAGCCCTGCCAGACGAAGCTCATGCCGAGCGTGACGACGATCGAAGGCAGATTGCGCAGATGGATGAGCGCGCCGAGCGCGGCGTAAAGCGCGACGCAGCCGATCAACGTCAGGACGCCGAGCCAGGGCGTATCGTGCAGCCAGGTCGCGGATACGCAGCAGACAAAGCCGACGAACGTGCCGATCGACAGATCGAGGTCATTGCCCGCGATGACGAACATCTGCGCGATCGTCGCCAGCGCGATCGGGATCGCGAGGTTCAGCATCAGCGTGAAGCCGAAATAGCTGATCGCGCGCGGATTGAGCCAGGCGATCGCGGCGATGACCAGAGCCAGCGACAAAGCCGGAAGCGCCGCGCGCAGCCGCCGTCGCCACTCGGCCCCACTCGCGTTCGCCGGCGGGACGGCCGCAGCTACGCTCATGGTCAGGCGACGCCCGCGAAGGAGGAGTGGATCACCTGCTCTTCATTGAGCTCGTCGCGCGCGAGTTCCGCGACGATTGCGCCGTTGCGGAAAACGTAGGCGCGGTCACAGTTCTTCAGCTCCTCGATCTCGGTCGTGTACCAAAGGAAGGTGCGCCCGCGCTCGGCCTCGGCGCGAATAAGGTCGTAGACTTCGAGCTTGGTGCCGAAATCGACGCCGCGCATCGGATCGTCCATCAGCATGATGCGCGCGTCGGAGCCAAGCGCGCGCGCGAACAAGGCCTTCTGCTGATTCCCGCCCGAGAGCGAGAGAATGTTGTTGTGCACGTCGGGCGTGCGGATCTTGATCCGCTCGCGCCAGAGATTGGCGAGGTCGTCCTCAAGCCGGCCCGAGAGCAACGGGCCGGAGCGGAATTTCTTCAGCGACCGCACGCCGATGTTGTGGGCGATCGACCATCCCGGAAAGACGCCGTCCGACTGCCGGTCTCCGGCGACCAGAGCGACCGGCGCGTTGACCATCGCGCCCGGCGCGCGAATGCGAGGCGGCGGCGAAGGTCGCGAGCAGAAGATCGGTCTGGCCGTGGCCGGCGAGACCCGCGAGGCCAATAATCTCGCCCTGGCGCGCCACCACATCCCAGTCGCCCGTCTGCCGTTCGGGGCGCACGCGCACCGCGACCTGGGCCTCGCCGCGCCCTCCGCTTGCCGCCAGGGCTCGAGCCCGTGGAGCCTCGGGCTCGATGCCGCCCATGGCGCCAACCAGCTTGGCCCGGTCGAAGTCTCGCGCGGCGTCGGCCGCGACCACCTTGCCGTCGCGCATGACGACAATGCGGTCGCACGTCGACAGCACCTCGCCGAGGATATGGGAGATGAGCACGCAACTCACGCCCGATCCGACCGCACGGCGCACATAGCGCGAGCAGCTGTCCGGCCGTCAGCGCGTCGAGCGAGGAGGTCGGCTCGTCGAGAATGACAAGGCGCGCGGGCCGTCCGGCCGAGACGGTGAAGGCGCGCGCGATTTCGACCATCTGCCGCCGTCCGATCGTCAGGTCTTGCACGAGATCGTCGGGCCTATCCCGTGGCCCGGAAAAATCTCGTCGAGCTTGTCGAGAATGAGCCGCCCGGCCCGGCGCCGCCAGCCGAATCCGCGGATCGCACGATGGACGATTCGGGCGTTCTCGGCGACCGTCAGGTTCGGGCAGAGCGAGAGCTCCTGGTAAACGCGAGCGTAGCCCGAGCGCTCTGCGCGCGCGCCGGCGACTAGGCGGCTGCTCCTCGCCGGCCACGACGAGGCGGCCGCGATCCGGCGCGACGCCGCCGTTGAGGACATGCATCAGCGTCGACTTGCCTGCGCCGTTATGGCCGACGACGCCGACGCACTCGCCGGCGACAAGCGAAAAATCGGCGCCGTCCAGAGCCCGGACGGCGCCATAGGATTTTTCGACACCGATGAAATCGACGAGAGCGCCCGCGTGCTCCATGGTCTGATCTGCTTAACTCGCAGGCGCTCGTCGGGTTGGGCTACTTCATATTCGCCTTGATCGCGGCCTCCGCGTCCGCCTGGGTATATTCGTGGCTGGCGACGCCGCCCTTGGTGATATTCGGCAATTCCTTCTCGAAGTCGTCCTGGGTGAAGGCGAGATAGGGAACGAGCAGGTCGTGCGGCACCTTCTTGCCGTCGAGAACCTGCTGGGCGACCCAGAAGGCGAGGGTCGAGACGCCGGGCGCGATCGAAGCCGACCAGGTCTTGTATCCGTCCTTCTCCTTCTGCTCCTTCCACCACTGCAATTCGTCCTGGCGATTACCCTCGATGATCGTCGGACGCGGCTTGCCGGCCGCCGCGAACGCCTGCGCGGCGCCATAGCCGTCGCCGCCCTGGTCGACGACGCCGACGATCGGCGGCAGCGAGGGAAGCACCGTCGCGACCGCCTTCTGCGCGGTCGTCTGGTCCCAGTCGCCGGTTACGGAAGCGACGATCTTGAATTCCGGGTGAGCCTTGACCCCCTCGAGGATGCCATCGTGGATGGAGGTGTCGATCCCGGTCCCTGCCAATCCACGGATCTCTAGCAAATTGCCGCCCTTGGGCTCAAACTTCGCCATCTGCTCGACTTCCTGCTTGCCCATGTCCTTGAAGTCGACAACCACGCGGTAAGCGCAGGGCTCGGTGACGATGCCGTCGAACGAGACGACGACAATGCCCGCATCGCAGGCCTGCTTGATCGCCCCGTTCAGCGCATCAGGCGAGGCGGCGTTGATGACGATTGCATTATAGCCCTGCAGGATGAGATTCTGGATCTGGGCGGCCTGGGTCGGCACTTCCTTGTCGGCGGTGGTGAAAACGTCCGCCGCGGCGACAATCCCGTCCGCGACCGCCTTCTTGCTGACGATGTCGTAGCTCTTCAGCATCGCCTGGCGCCAGGAATTGCCGGCATAGTTGTTGGAGAAGGCAATCTTCATCTTGCTGGTGTCGGCCTGCGCCGGCGCCGCCAAAAGCCCGGCCGCTGCAATCAGCGCGAGCATCGAGACGTTGCAATTCATTGAGAAGTCCTCCCTCGGAGACGAGTATCGCGCGTTTGGGACGCGCTCGAATTTCTGCGCTTAGGCTTGATGGCGCGTCGGGCGGTAAGGACCGCCGCTCCAGCGAAAGAGAGCTAACATGCCAGAGAAAAGGCGGTCAACGGGATACCGCCGTGATAGGAAAGACGGCGGGCGACGACCTCGATGCGCCCGTAGCGCGGAGCGCTCGGGAGGCCCGACCCGATCTCGCTGACCCGTGGGCTGCGCCGTCTGAATGGGCGACGCCTTGCGCGGCCCAAAATGGTCATGGCGGCCTTTCGCGCTCAACTTGACGGGCGAGGCGCAGCATCGGAAAAGGCGGCTCCTATTGGTCGCGGGATCCCGAATGCAGCGCGTCACGCTGATCGACAACTATGACAGCTTCACCTTCAACCTCGTCCATTACCTTGGCGAGTTGGGCGCGGACGTGTCTGTGTGGCGCAACGATGAGATCACGGTCGCGGATGCGCTCGCCGACAAGCCGGACGCCATCGTCCTCTCGCCCGGCCCTTGCACGCCGAACGAAGCGGGCGTCTGTCTCGATCTCGTGCGTGCGGCAGCGAAACGACGCCGATGCTCGGGGTCTGCCTTGGCCATCAGGCGATCGGACAGGCGTTTGGCGGCGATGTCGTGCGCGCGCCAACGCCCGATGCACGGCAAGGTGTCGCGCATTTCGCACAATGCGCGGGGCCTCTTCCGTGGTCTGAACGGACCCTTTTCCGCCACGCGTTACCACTCGCTGGTCATCGAGCGGGGAAGCGCGCCCGCCGAGCTCGAGGTCAATGCGGAGAGCGACGATGGGCTTGTCATGGGTGTACAGCACATTGATCGTCCGACATTTGGGGTGCAGTTTCATCCAGAAAGCATAGCAAGCGAGCACGGCCGGCAAATCCTGCGCAATTTTCTCGACCTCGCCGACGCCTTTCATCAGCGCCAGCACGCATTCTGAGAGCGCGAAGCGAGGAAAATGGAATCCTTCAAGCCTCTGATCGCTAAAGTCGCCGCGGGCGCGACGCTCACGCGGAGCGAGGCGGAAGGCGCCTTCGATTCGATGCTTTCAGGCGAAGTGACGCCGTCGCAAATGGGCGGGTTCCTCATGGCCTTGAGGGTGCGGGGCGAGACGGTCGAGGAGATCACCGGCGCCGTGGCGGCCATGCGCGCAAAGATGCTCGACGTCAAAGCGCCGCCGGAAGCCATCGACATTGTCGGCACGGGCGGCGACGGTTCGGGCTCGCTCAACGTTTCGACGCTGGCTGCGATCATTGCCGCAGCTTCCGGCGCCATCGTCGCCAAGCACGGCAATCGCGCCGCGTCCTCGCGTTCGGGCGCCGCGGACACGCTCGCTGCGCTCGGCGTCAAGATCGGGCTCTCGCCCGACGGCGTGGAGCGCTGCATTCATGAGGCCGGGATCGGCTTCATGATGGCGCCGACGCACCACGCCTCGATGCGCAACGTCGGCCCGACGCGGACCGAGCTCGGAACGCGCACGCTGTTCAATATTCTCGGGCCCCTCTCCAATCCGGCTGGGGTCAAGCG
The DNA here is from genome assembly GCA_963802615.1 of uncultured Alphaproteobacteria bacterium. Taxonomy (GTDB): domain Bacteria; phylum Pseudomonadota; class Alphaproteobacteria; order Rhizobiales; family Beijerinckiaceae; genus Roseiarcus. The sequence goes on along the minus strand of CAWDKC010000004.1, from coordinate 7,915 downwards.
TCAGCTTGTCGGCGTCTTTTCGGCCGCCTGGCTCGAACCCATGGCGGAAGTCCTGCGCAATTTCGGCTCGGAGCGCGTCTGGGTGACGCACGGCCTCGACGGGCTCGACGAGATCACCACCACGGGGCCGACCAAGGTGGTCGAACTCAAGGGCGGCGCGCTGCACGCGTTTGAAGTGACGCCGGAAGCAGCCGGCCTTCGCCGCGCAGCGCCGGCGGCGCTGAAGGGCGGCGAGCCGGCGCACAACGCGAAGGCGCTTGCCGAGGTGCTCGGCGGCGCTGAGGGCGCCTATCGCGACATTGCGCTCATCAACGCCGGCGCGGCGCTTGTAATTGCCGGCAAGGCCGGTTCTATTAAGGAGGGCGTGGCCATGGGCGACGCGGCGATCCGCTCAGGCGCAGCGCGCCGCACGCTCGACCGATTGGTCGCAGCGTCGAACGCGTGACAGCCGGGAAGGCTGATGACCGACATCCTGAAAAAGATCGAGAGTTATAAACGCCGCGAAATTGCCGAGTCCAAGGTCCGGGTGCCGCGCGCGACTTTGGAGCGCGATATCGATAACCAGTCTCCGCCGCGCGGCTTCATCAAGGCGCTGCAAAGGGCGATCGAACAGGGTCGGTTCGGCCTGATTGCGGAGATCAAGAAGGCGAGCCCGTCGAAGGGGGTCATTCGCGAGGATTTCGAGCCGGCTTCTCTCGCCAAGGCCTATCAGGCCGGCGGCGCATCCTGCCTCTCGGTTCTGACCGATGGGCCCTCGTTTCAGGGCGCGCCAGACCACCTGATGAAGGCGCGCAAAGCCACGACCCTCCCGATTCTGCGCAAGGATTTTCTTTTCGACGCCTATCAGGTCTTGGAGGCGCGCGCCTGGGGCGCCGACTGCATCCTCATCATCATGGCCGCCGTCGACGACGAAGTCGCCAAGACCCTCAACAAGACCGCGCATGATCTTGGCCTCGACGTGCTGATCGAGACGCACGACGAACATGAGCTCAAGCGGGCGCTCGCTCTCGAGGGCCGCCTGATCGGCGTCAACAATCGCAACCTTCGCACGTTCGAAACGTCGCTCGAAGTGTGCGAGCGGCTACGGCCCTCAATCCCTCCGGGCAAGATCGTGGTCGCCGAAAGCGGCATTTCCGACCATGCCGACTGCAAGCGGCTGGCCAAGTCCGGGGTGGAAGCCTTCCTGGTCGGCGAGGCGCTCATGCGCCACAAGGACGTCGCTGCGGCGACCCGCACGCTGCTGACGGGGTGTGAGGGGAGCGAGGTCGCCCGCGCCGTCGCGCCTGCGGCGCTTTACGCCTCAAGTCCGGTCGGCGTAGGGGGGAACGTCGACCAATGTTCCAACCAACCGCAACAGAGCCTGCTGCTCAGGCCCCGTCCCTTCTCTCAGGAAGGCGCCGACCTCAATGTGCGACAAACGGCCGCCGGAAGGCGCGTTGGGTTGATGGATAATGAAGGCGTGCCCGTTCGCGGGCTCCCGGCCCAGAAACCACGTATCGCCGTTCGGACTGCGGTATAACTCTCGTCGATCTGGCATACCGCGTCTCCCATGCTTGCCGCTCGGCATAGCATGAGTTAGGGGTCGCCTGCGACGCGGCCGGACAATCTCTCGAACTTCAAACTGAGAGACTACGAGACGCCGCGCTCTATCCCGTTCTCTTCCCTCAGACGCGCTCGGCCTTCTCAGGCGCCGACCGCGCCGCGGAGGCTGACGTTCTATTTTCGTTCTACCCTTCCCGTGGTAGCCTGAACAGGGCGTGATTCGTCAAAATGCGACCGAGAGCCATGAATGATCTTTTCGGCGCGGCAGCGCCTCGACGTGACAAACCCGCGCCGCTCAACGCCAAGGCCGGCGCGCGCAACGGAACGCCCGACGAAGCGAACTACACCGCCGCCTCGATCGAAGTGCTCGAGGGGCTGGAGCCGGTCCGCCGGCGGCCGGGCATGTATGTCGGTGGGACCGATTCGAACGCGCTGCATCATCTCTTCGCCGAAGTGATCGACAATGCGATGGACGAAGCGGTCGCCGGCCACGCGACTTTCATCGAAGTCTCGCTCGAAGACAGCGGCTATCTGAGCGTCACCGACAACGGCCGCGGCATGCCGGTCGATCCGCACCCGAAATTTCCAAAAAAGTCGGCGCTCGAAGTCATCATGACGATGCTGCACGCCGGCGGCAAATTCGACAGCGGCGCCTATGAAACCTCTGGCGGACTCCACGGCGTGGGCGTCTCGGTGGTCAACGCGCTGTCCGAAAAACTCGAGGTCGAGGTCGCCCGCGGGCAGACGCTCTATCGCCAGACCTTCGCGCGCGGCAAGCCGACGAGCGGGCTCACCATCGTCGGCAAGACTTCGAATTGCCGCGGCACCAAGGTGCGCTTTCTGCCCGATCCGCAGATCTTCGGCGCATCCGCGCGCTTCGAGCCTCCGCGCGTGTTCAAGATGGCGCGCTCGAAGGCCTATCTGTTCGGCGGCGTCGAGATCCGCTGGCGCTGCGCGCCCGCGCTGATCGGCGACGGCCGAAAGTCCCGAGCGAAGCCACGTTTCATTTCCCGGGCGGATTGCGGGACTATCTCGCCGCCGACATCGAGGGCGAGGCGCTCGTCGCCGACCAGGTCTTCACCGGCCGGGTCGAGAAGGCGGGCAAACACGGCTCGGTCGAATGGGCGATCGCCTGGCTCGCGGGCGATGACGGGTTCGTTCATTCTTATTGCAACACCATCCCGACCCCGGACGGGGGCACACACGAGTTCGGGTCTCCGCACCGCCTTGCTGCGCGGGCTCAAGGACCATGCCGACCGGATCGGCCAGGGCAAGCGCGCAGCCGCGCTAACGGCCGACGACGTGATGGTCAGTTGCGCCGCGCTGATCTCCGTCTTCATTCGCGAGCCCGAATTCCAGGGACAGAACAAGGGCCGCCTGCAAACGGCCGAAGCCGCGCGCCTGGTCGATGGCGTGGTTCGCGACGCCTTCGACCATTGGCTGGCGGCCGCGCCGAGCCAGGCGGCCAAACTGCTCGACTGGTCAATCGAGCGGGCTGAGGAGCGCCTTCGCCGCCGGATGGAGAAGGAGGTCGCCCGCAAGACCGCGGTGCGCAAATTGCGCCTGCCCGGCAAGTTGGCCGACTGCACGAACTCGTCCGCGCAAGGCTCTGAATTGTTTATCGTCGAGGGTGATTCCGCAGGCGGCTCGGCCAAGCAGGCGCGGGATCGCGCCTCGCAGGCCGTGCTGCCGCTCAGGGGAAAGATCCTCAACGTCGCGTCAGCCGCGCGCGACAAGCTCGCGCAAAATCAGCAGCTCTCCGATCTGATGCAGGCGCTCGGCGCGAGCGCCGGCGCCCAGTACCGTTCGTCCGATCTCCGCTACGACAAGATCATCATCATGACCGACGCGGACGTCGACGGCGCTCACATCGCCTCGCTCCTGATCACCTTCTTCTACCGGCAGACGCCGAAACTGATCGAGGAAGGGCACCTCTATCTCGCCGTCCCGCCGCTTTACCGTCTGACCCAGGGCGCGCGTTCTCTCTACGCGCGCGACGACGCCCAGAAAGCGGAACTGATGCAGTCGGGATTTACCGGTCGCGGCGCAATCGAGGTCAGCCGGTTCAAAGGTTTGGGCGAAATGCCGATGCGCGATTTGCGCGACACGACGATGGACCCGGCCAAGCGCGCCCTGCTGCGCGTCGCCATCGTCTCAGAACAGAGAGAGGCGACGGCCGAGGCGGTTGAGCGGCTGATGGGCGCGAAGCCCGAGGCGCGTTTCGCCTTCATTCAGGAGCGGGCGCCGAAGTCGCTGGAGCTCGTCGATCTGTAGCGACCGAACGCTTCCGTTGCTCGTCTCGCCGCAGCGTGGCTCCGCGGCGCCTTGCACCCGCAATAAGAGAGCCGAGGACCAGGCTCTACTGGAGGTTGGTTTTTCCTGTAATTTGGCGCAATCGGACGCAAAATAAATCACTCAACTCAGCAGTTTAAATGAACAAATAGTTTATCGCGCCACTTGGACCATCTGGCGACGGCGATAAAAATGCGCTAATCTACCTTCGCAAGGTCCGTGTACGTTTTGCGACCGGCCTAGCGGGTATTCGATGATGCGCGCGCGATATTTTATTTGTATGCCGGTGGCGAAGCGCACTTCGCCTTCCGAAGCCCGCAAGCGCGCGGGCCAATCTCCAGAATTTTCTCTGCCGCGCGAAGGGGTCTGCCTTTGAGGAGATCGGCGGACAGTCGGGGATTGCGCGTCCAATCGACGCGGTCTGTTCAGACGGCAAGTCGCAACGGAGTTTCGCTGAAATTCGGCGGATCACAAGGGGCCGCGCTGCGCGCCTCTCGATTAAGGTTTTGGGTGAGGACTTGGGACTAACATGAGCAAGGGTAAGGACTTTAGGGCGCCTCGGAAGCGCGGATTCGATGACGATGGGCCAATGCCTTACGAGTCAAGGCCTCGTCCGGGTCGAAGCTTCGGCGGCGGTCCGGACGCAGGGGGCTTTGGCGGGCCGCCGATGGGGGGCGGCGCAGCGCCCGTCGATTCCGGCGCCCCGCCGGTCGACGCGGTCGTCAAATGGTTCAAGGCGGACAAAGGCTACGGGTTTGTCGAGTTGGCGGGCGGCGCGGGCGACGCGTTTCTGCATGCCAATGCTCTGCACGCCTCGGGCCATGACTCTGTTCCTGCGGGCGCCAAATTGCGCGTTCAGGTCGGCGCGGGCGCCAAGGGAGCGCAGGTCACCCGGGTGCTTGAAGTGGACGCTGCCGGCATCGTCGAGCGGCCGCAACGGCCCTCGAGCGACGGAATTCGGCCGCCGCGCCGGGTTGCGCCTGACCCGTCGACCGCTGTCTCGGTCATGGGAAAGGTGAAGTGGTTCGACGACGCCAAGGGATTTGGTTTCGTCGCCAGCGACGATGGCGGCAAAGACGTGTTCGTCCATATCTCGGTGCTCGGTCCCGCCGGCATTTCGCATCTGGCCGAAGGCCAGCAGGTCACGATGCGCGTGGTGGACACGCCCAAAGGCCGCGAGGCGATTTCGCTGTCCGTCTGAACGATCCCCTCACCCCCGTGGGAGCGCCTTTCCGGCGCTCCTTTCGGCCAATAGTCCTTCTCTCCCATTTCCAGACTGTTGGCCTTGCCCATGCAGCCCTCCAGCGACATTCGTCGCCTGATCGACATCATGGCGGCGCTGCGCGACCCCGTCAGCGGCTGCCCGTGGGACGTCCAGCAGACCTTCGCCTCGATCGCGCCGTTCACCCTTGAGGAGGCTTACGAGGTCGCCGACGCGATCGAGCGCGGCGCGACCGAAGATCTGCGCGAGGAACTCGGCGACCTTCTGTTGCAGGTCGTCTTTCATGCGCGCATGGCGGAAGAGGCGGGCCTGTTTGATTTCGGCGGCGTGGTCGAGGCCATCACCGCCAAGCTCGTGCGCCGTCATCCCCATGTCTTTGGTGACGCAGGGGCGCTCAGTTCCGACGAAGTCAAGACGCTGTGGGGACGCATCAAGGCGGAGGAGAAGCGGGCAAAGCTTGCGTCGGAAGCGAGGAACGGAGGGTCCGCAGAGGCGAAGGCGAGCGCGCTCGACGGCGTTCCGCTGGCCTTGCCGGCGCTTTCCCGAGCGCTGAAACTTCAGGAGAAAGCAGGCAAAGTCGGTTTCGACTGGAACGATGTCCGGGCTGTCCTGGACAAGATCAGGGAGGAGATCATCGAGGTCGAAGCGGAGATCGCCGAGGGTTCGGCGCAGGCGCTGTCGAACGAAGTGGGCGACCTCCTGTTCGCGGCCGTGAACCTCGCCCGGCATCTCAAGGTCGATCCCGAGGCCGCCTTGCGCAGCGCCAACGCCAAATTCGAACGGCGCTTCGCCCATATCGAGACCCGCTTGGCCGAGGGCGGGCAAACTCCCGAAAACGCCAGCCTCGATGAAATGGAGCGGCTGTGGGTCGAGGCGAAGGGCCGAGAACGACTGACGGGAGACGCTGCCCGGGATTATCTGGCGCAGACGACTGGCGTCTAAAGAGATAACGCTTCGCGGCGTAGCGCTTCTTGGCATGACTTTGTGTGAGCCCGCTCACTGCGGCTTCATTTCGCGCCGACCAAATCAAGCCGGGGGCTTGTGCCCCCGCGTTTGTTCAACGGATTTGGAACAGGCGATTCGCTGTGCAATTAGGAGAAACCTATGCCTCCCAAGAAGATTGTCGCCACGCACGTCAAGGACATCGAATGGATCATCTCGTTGTGGTTTGCAATTCATGGCGGCGATCCCGCCCCGCACGAGGTTTTGACCGCCGCCGAAGTTGAAAGAGCAGCCGTCGGAATGATCCGCGCCGTTGCGGCTCATCTGCCTGCGCACCAGCAAAAAGCCGTTGTGGCGGCGCTCGGTTAGCCGCGCGCCTGCATAGCGCTGAGAGCGGAGGGGCGGTCGCGAGGCCGCTCTTTTGCTGTCTATACCGGATCTCGATGATCGGAACCGATCATCGAGATCCGCAAGCGCGCGAAACCTCCGCTTGGGATCAGGAGCGGTCGGGCGTTGCGCAGTCGGAAGCGCCGCTCGCAGGCGCGAAGGCCGCCGCTCCAGGCGGTCCGAGCCGATTGATGGAATATAGGAATTTCGAATTATTCGACATTTTCTTGCGCTAGGCAGAAATCTGGCCTATGATCATTGCGATGACCAACTCGGCCGCCCGATCGAATCCATCTCCTGCGTCGCCGCCGGCGGTCGAGAGGCTGGCTGAGGCGTTTCGTGCGCAACCTGAGCGGGAGACAAGAGGGAAAGCCGAATTTTTTTATTTGAATCGCCCGTAACCCATTGAAAAGTCCCGATTCCAAAAAATAAACGCTAGTAAACGCTAGCTATTTTACTAGCGTTCACTAGCGCTTACTGGCGTTTAGCTGGCGTTTATTTGCGCTCGTTGAAGCGTGACTCGCGCGTTGGTTGTACGCGTGGCCGCAAGAAGGCCGGCTGATCGCCCCGGCGTCATGGGTCGGCGGACCGCTGACCCCCGTCGGGGCGTCCGACGGCAAAGCGCCTCTTCACCCGCTCGAGCTGGTCGGGGGGAACGCGCACGGTGAGGCGGAGCCCGCCCTCTTCGTCGCTTCGGCTCATGACCTCGGCGTGCTCGTAGAGCCAATGCAGCCCCTGCCCGTCGCTGGCCTCGAGCGTCAGCTCGAGCTCGGAGCGGCCGCGGGCCAGGCGATCCTCGATCGCGGCCAGAAGATGATCGATCCCCTCCCCGGTCGCGGCGGAAATGGCGAGCGGCGCCGTCTCTCTCGTCTCCTGCGCCTCGGCGAGCGCGGCGCGCGCGTCGGCGTCCAGAAGATCGACCTTGTTCCAGGCCTCGACGAGCCGATCGGCGTGATCGGCGACGCCCAACTCGTTCAGAACCGTCTCGACGTCATGGGCTTGCGCGTCGCTATCGGCGTGGGAAATGTCGCGCACGTGCACAATGACATCGGCCGCGCGCACCTCCTCGAGCGTGGCGCGAAAAGCCGAAATGAGCGTCGTCGGCAAGTCCGAGATGAAGCCGACGGTGTCGGACAGAATCGCCGAGCCGCCATGGGGCAATTTGATGAGGCGCATGGTCGGATCGAGCGTGGCGAACAGCATGTCGGCCGCCATCACTTCGGCGCGGGTCAGCCGATTGAACAGGGTCGACTTCCCGGCGTTGGTGTAGCCGACCAGCGCGACGATCGGATAGGGCACGGCGCTCCGGCTCGCGCGTTGCAGGGCGCGTCTGCGCTTGACCGTTTCGAGCTCGCGCTCGATGCGGATGATGCGCTCGCCGATCAGGCGGCGATCGGTCTCGATCTGGGTCTCGCCCGGTCCGCCGAGAAAGCCGAATTCGCCGCGCTGCCGCTCGAGACGGGTCCATGAGCGAACGAGGCGCGAGCGCTGATATTTCAAATGCGCGAGCTCCACCTGCAGCGCGCCCTC
>CAWDKC010000003.1:0-34744 GCA_963802615.1 uncultured Alphaproteobacteria bacterium | reverse complement strand
CGGCGGGGGCGCCGTCAGCGATGGCGCGGCACGCTCCTTATCGACCGCAGCAATGCGATCACGCTCGCCAACGCCATTTCCGGCGCCGGCGTTCTGAAACAGATCGGGACCGGCGTCACCTCGATCGGCGCCGCCAACACCTATACCGGCGGCACGACCCTCTCGGCCGGAACGCTGGCCATTGGCTCCGGCGGAGCGCTTGGAAGCGGAACCGTTTCAATCGGCGGAGGCGAATTGCTCGGAACCGCGAGCGAGACCCTCAGCAACGCGCTGAGCTTCTCGGGAGCTTCCACCATCGCCGCTGCGCATGGAACGACGCTCACCGAAACCGGGTTCACGAGCGTCGCCGCGAATTCGACGCTGAACTTCGGCGCGCTCGGACAGGATGGCGTCGTCGTTTGGAATCTGGCGGCTACTCAATTACGAGCCCGTTCGCCTTCAACGTTGTGGCCGGCACCCTCAAGGCCGGCAGCAGCCTCATTCCGGACATGATCAATTTCGGCGCCCAGCCGACCAAGGTCGCCGCCGGCGCAACCCTCGACCTTGGCGGGTTCGGCCTCAGTCTCACCGATCTTCTGGGGGCGGCGCGGTCATCGACAGCGGCGCCGCGGCGACTTTGACTTTAGGCGCGGCGAATTTCTCCGGCTCGATCTCGGGCGGGCTGTCGCTTGTCTTCAACGGCGCGACGGCGCTGTCGGGCGTCGAAAATTACACCGGCGGCGCGACGCTCGCCGCGTCGGCCACCGTCGCCAACACGGGCACGTACGACATCGTCGGCAACACCAACATTTCCGGCAACCCCGTCTCCTCCTTCATCAACAACGGCCTGTTCGAGAAGACGGGCGGCGGCGGCGTCAGCGACGTCACCTCAAACTTTATCAACGGCGGCACGCTGAACGTGCTCAGCGGCAGCATCGAGTTCAGCGGCGGCTTCACCAACAACGGCGTGATTTACGGCCGGGTCACTCAGAGCGGCGGCGTCACCAAAGTCAGCGCGCTGGTCCCGTCCGATTTCAATGAAGACGGCATGTCCGACATCCTGTGGCAGAACGCCGACGGTCAGGCCGCAATCTGGGAAATCAATGGAACCAGCCAGATCCCGGGGGCAATAGCCCGATTGACCCGATCTGGGCCGAGCTGGAAAGTGATCGGGTCAGGCGACTTCAACGGCGACGGGCAGGCCGACGTCCTGTGGCAGAACGCCAACGGCCAGGCCGCGGCCGTCGAGATGGACGGCGCCGCGGTGATCGGCGGGGGCGCGGTCAACCCTAACCCCGGGCCTGCCTGGAAAGCCGTCGGGACGGGCGACTTCAACGCCGACGGCCTTTCCGACATCCTTCTTCAAAACACGAGCACCGGCCAAGCCTCGATCTGGGAAATGAACGGGAACACCTTGGTTGGCGGCGGCGCCGTGAGCCCCAATCCCGGGCCGGCCTGGCAGGCGATCGGAACCGGCGATTTCAACGGCGACGGATTTTCCGACATCCTTTTCCAAAACACGAACACGGGCCAAGCGTCGATCTGGGAGATGAACGGGAACAGCTTGATCGGCGGCGGCCGGGTCAGTCCCAATCCCGGGCTGGCCTGGAAAGCGATCGGGACCGGCGACTTCAACGGCGACGGCTTCTCCGACATCCTGTTTCAAAATACGAGCACAGGCCGGGCGACGATCTGGGAGATGAATGGGAACACCCTAATCGGCGGGGGACCCGCTGGCCCCGATCCAGGCCCGACCTGGCATGCCATCGGAACCGGCGACTTCAACGGCGACGGCTTTTCCGACATCCTGTGGCAGAACGACAGCGGTCAGGCCTCGATCTGGGAGATGAACGGGACAACCCAGATTCCCGGCGGGAGTCATCCGGTGGGCCCCAATCCCGGGCCGAATTGGCGGGCGGTCGCCTGAGCAAGGACCCGTGAGCGCCAATCCAGGGCCGGGCTGGCCTGCGGTCAAACGCCAGCAAGCGCTGGAGCGGACTACCTTCGGATTGAGGCGCCGGAGAACGGCGCGAACAACAATATGTTGAAGAAAATCAGAAAGAAGAGTAAGCTGCCCTCATGGACAATCCTGCGCTTTCGCATGGCCTCGACCGAGTGCGCCCGCTCGCGCGCTCGTGGCGCCAGGGACAAAGCGCGAGGAAAAAATTCCACCGGTATTCCCGCGTAACCCATTGATAAGTCTCGATTCGACGAGAGAATCGAAGGAAATCCAAGAGAATCCAAGGCGCCTCGGCGAGGCCTTTCCAGCAAGACGGCCGCAGGCCAAGGAAATCCAAATCGACCTGCGCCTAAAAGGCGAACGAACGAGTTCACGAGACCGTCATGTTCAATGCGCCGCCGGCGCGCGACCCCCGAGCTTGACCTTGCGCAGGCTCAGGGCCAGCGGAACGGCGGCGAGCGAGAGCAGCATCAGCACCCAAAAGACGTCGACGTAGGATAAAAAGGCCGATTGGGTCTGCACCTGCTGACCGATCCAGGCGATCGCCCGCGCATGCGCCTGGGCCGGCGCGAAGCCGTGCGTGACGAAATAGCGCGTCACCTGTTGCAGCGTGTCCTGATAGGCCGGGTTTGCAGGCGTCACCTGTTCGATGAGCCGGCTCTGATGGAACTGCTCACGATGCATGAGCACGTTAGAGGCGATCGAGACGCCGATCGAGCCGCCCGTATTGCGCGCCGCGTTGATGAGCGCCGACGCCATATCAACCCGGTTTGGCGGGATCCCATCGTAAGACGCTGCGATAATTGGGATAAAGATGAGCGGCAGGCCGACGCCCAGCGCCATCCGCGTGCGCGCCAAGAACCAGAAGTCGAGATCGCCGTACACACTGGTCAGCTGATACATCGAGATCGCAACGAAGATCGCGCCGGTCATGATCAGGTACTTTGGCTGGAACCGGCTCGACAGATTGCCGACCACGAACATCATCACCATGGTGACCAGGCCGCCCGGCGTAAGCAAAAGGCCGGCCCAGGTCGCGGTATAGCCGAGCTCGGTCTGCACCAGGAGCGGAAGGAACTGGGAGGTCGCGTAGAGGATCGCGCCTGTCGCCCCCATCACCACGAAACAGGCGCCAAACTGACGTGTCGCCACCATCCGCACGTCGATCATCGGATCCCGTCTGGTCGCCTCCCAGGGAATCATCAGCAGGAACGCGAGCGCGCAAATCGCCGTAAACAGGACGATGAAGGTCGAGCCGAACCAGTCATCCTCGAGGCCGCGATCAAGCACGATCTCGAGCGAGCCGAGGAAAGTCGCCACCAACAGAAAGCCGATCGTGTCGAATCGGGCCGCCCGCTCTTCATTCGGTTCGTCCGCGGGCAGGAGGGCGGCGATCAGCGCGATCGTGGCGAGGCCGACAGGACCGTTGATCAGAAAGCCCCAGCGCCAGGACCAATTGTCGGCCAGCCACCCGCCGAGCGCCGGGCCCACCACCGGCGCGACAACCACCGCGACGCCGAACAGCGCGAAGGCCTGCCCGCGCTTCGCCGGGGGAAACGAGGCAGCCAAAATCGACTGCGAGACCGGCACCATGCCGCCTCCGGCGAGGCCCTGAAGGATGCGGAACAAAAGGAGGGAATTGAGGTTCCAAGCCTGGGCGCACAGAATTGAGCTTATGCTGAAGAGCGCGAGGCAGAGCAGAAAGAAGGTCTTGCGGCCGAGCCGCCTGGCGAGGAACGGGCTCGCCGTCAGGCTGACGGCGTTGGCCACCAGATAGGTCGTCACGACCCACGCGGCTTCGTCATCGCTGACCCCCATGCTGCCGGCGAAGTAGGGCAGGACGGTGTTGGCGATCGTGGTGTCGAGCACCTCCATGAAGGTTGCGAGCGCGACCAGGACGGCGATCAGCCAGGGGCTGGTCAAAGCTGCGCCGCCAGCCGCCGGAGGAGCGCCGGCCTGCGCGGCCGCGTCGGTCACACCCGACTCCACCAGTGCTCCACCCGAGCCCTCAGCCGCTCATAGAGCGTGGGCGTCGGATCGACGCGCACGGTCGGGACGACCGACATGCCCGGGCCCAGTGAGACGTCCGGGGGCGGATTGTCGAGCGAGATCTTGGCGGGCACGCGCTGGACGATCTTCACGTAGTTGCCGGTCGCGTTTTCGGGCGGCAGCAGCGAGAAGGCCGGGCCTGAGCCAGGCTGGACGCTGTCGAGATGGCCGCGGAAGTGGCGCTCCGGGTAAGCGTCGATCTCCATGCTGACGGGCTGACCCGGCCGCATCCGGTCGAGCTGAGTCTCCTTGAAATTGGCGACGACCCAGATCGTGTCGGGCACGAACATCGCCAGGTTCGTTCCGACTTGCGCATATTGCCCGACCGCGCCGCTCAAATTGACGACCCGCCCCGGCTGGTCGGCGACGACTTTCGTATAGGAAAGGTTGAGCTTGGCCTGGTCGAGCTGCGCCTGCGCCTGGGCGAGGGTCGCCGCCGCCGACGCGCGCTGCGCCCTCAGCGTGTCAATTTGCCGCTGCGCCACTTTCAGCGCCGCTTGCGCGCTATCGACAGCGGCTTGCTGGGCTTTAAGGTTCTGCAGGTCCGTGGTGCCCTGCTGGGCGGTCGCCCAGCCCTGCTTGACGAGCGGCTGGTCGCGTCCCCAGGTGACCCGCGCCAGCTCCATGTTCGCCTGCGCCTGGGCCACCTGGGCCTGGGCGGAGGAAATCTGGGCGTCTTGGGTGGCGATTTGCGTGTCGACACTATGGATGCCGGCTTCCGCCCCGGTCACTTGAGCCTCTGCCTGCGCGAGAGCCGCGAGGTAATCCCGCTGGTCGATGCGGGCGATCACCTCGCCCTTGACGACATGCTGGTTGTCGGTGACTGGAACCGCTGTCACATAGCCCGCGACTTTGGGCGCGATCGCGAACTGGCGCGCCGCGATAAAGGCGTCGTCGGTCGATTCGAAATGGGACGCGTTGTCCCAGTAGACGTATGCGGCCGCCCCGGCGATCAAGAGGGCTATCAGGCCTGCCGCCGCCATGAACGGGTGGCGGCGGAGGAAATTCTTGCGCGGCTTTTCCTCTTTTTCGCCGGGCTTCTTCTCGTTCGAGGCGGGTTCGGCCGGGCGCTCGGTCTTCTCGGCCGGCTCCGCAGGGCGGTCAGTCTCCGGAGTTTCGACCGGACGTTCGTCCGCGGGCGGCGCCTCGGGCGGCGGAGCGCGCAAGGAAATAATATCCCGCTTGGGGCTCGCTGAACCCCCTGAGCGCGGTGGCGAGATCTTGTCCCAATCGGCCTCGGACGCGGGCGCGTCCTTGTACATTTGCTGGCCTCGGTCCTGATTCCTGCGCGGCACGGCCGGAACTCCCAACGTGGCCCCTCAAGCGGCGGACCCCCGAGCGGCATAACGTCCTCGAAACGAAACTGTTCCGTTCTATTTACTTTGGTAAGCCTCGGACCTAAATCAAGGGCTGAAACTCCGCGGCTTGCGTTTCGTGAAGAGGCGCGATGGAAGGCGAAGGAGCGATGGAAGCGGACCGGCAAGGAAAGACGCGAGGCCGCCCGGGGCCGCCGTGCGTTACGGCCGCCCGCCGCGCGAACTTGCCGGCCAGGTCGAGGAGAGAATTCTCGACGCGGCGGGCCGTGTTTTTCTCGAACACGGCTTTGAGGGCGCGAGCGTCGACGAAATCGCCGAGGTCGCCTCGGCCGGCAAGCCGACCATTTACGCCAGATTTGCCGGCAAGCAGGCGTTGTTCACTGCGGTGATCGAGCGCCTCGTCAGCCGAAACACCAGTCTCGACGCGTTTTCCTGCCCCGGCGCATCGATCGAGCAGCGGCTCGATACGCTCGCCGCACTGATTCTGACCCGCGTTCTGACCCCGGAAACGATCGGGCTCATGCGGGTGGCGGTCGCCGAAGCACGCCGATTTCCCGATCTTGCGACGAGCGTCAGCTGCATGGGTCGCCAACGCCCGACCGAAGCCGTGGCTCGTGTGTTTGGCGAGTTGGCGGCGTCCGACGCCATCGGCGCTTCGCCTGCGTTCGCACAGGAAAAGCTCGCGGAGACGGCGCGCCGGTTTCTCGACCTGGTGGTGTTGCCGATGCTGGTCAGGGCGCTGTTCGGCGAGGATCTAACCGCCCTGCGCGCGGAGATCGAGCCGCATGCCGCGCGGTCGGTCGCTTTCTTCCTCGCCGGGTGCGGCCACGGCGCTGTCGCCCAATAAGAGCGCTCGCGCTTTCACGCGTTCGGATCATCCCCTTCCGACGGAATGACGACGCCCGAATTCGGCTCGATCCAGGCCATGTGGTCGTGGACCGCGACGCAGCCCGGAATGTTCTCGGCGATGACCTTGAGCGCGCCGCGCAGCCTTTCGTCGATGATCGAACCGGTAAAGGTCACGTTTCCGTTCTGCACCTCGACGCGCACGCTGGCGCGCGGCGCCCAATCGAGCTTGTCGAGCTCGGCCTGGATCGCCGCCTTGATTTCGGCGTCCGAATGCGCGCCGCTGTTTGAGGGCGTGGCCGCCAAGAGGCCCTTGAGGAGGTCGGAGCGCGACACCACGCCGACGAGGGTGTCGCCCCGCAGCACCGGCAGTCGCCTGACGCGCCGGCGGATCATCCGGTCGACCGCTTCGCTGAGTTCTGAATCCTCTCCAATCGTCTCGACATCGCGCGTCATGACTTCGCCCGCCTTGGCCCCGTGCTCATGCGCATAGGCCCCGGCGAGCCGACCGCCGCCGATCAGAAGCTCCAGCCAATGCGGACGCTTGGGTTCGCTTCCGAGCTCGCTGCGGCGAATGAGGTCGCCCTCGCTCAACACCCCGCTCAACGCATGGTCGGCGTCGAACACGAACAATGCGCTCACGCGCGAACGCAACATTGTCTCGACCGCCTCGGCGACGCTCGCGCTCTCGGGCACGCCGATCACGCCATAGGTCATTACGTCACGAACCTTCATGTTTTCTTCCTCGCTTGGGGCTGTTGGGCCCTTCGTAAGCGAAGCGACGGGAGCGGGGAAGCGCTACATCCGGGATCGCCCGGCGCCCATTCTCGATCCGCCAGCCGCTTTGTCATTCCCACGTTAGTGGGAATCCAGAGTTGCGGCGGCGCCTTGCTGGATGCCCGCTTTCGCGGGCATGACACTTATGGCGCGCAGCGGTGTAGCCCTGCGCGCCAGCCTGGAGAGCAACTCATGGCCAATCCGGTGGTGGTCGAGGTCACCCGCGGCGCCCTCGTCGAATCCGCCCATCGCGGCGCCGGCGCGGTCGTCGATGCGGGCGGTCGGGTGGTGATGGCCTTTGGCGACGCCGAGCGAGCCGTCTACCCGCGCTCCGCCGTCAAGGCGCTGCAGGCCTTGCCGCTCGTCGAAAGCGGCGCCGCGGACTCTTTCAGTCTGAGCGACAAGGAGATTGCGCTCGCCTGCGCGTCGCACTCGGGAAGCGAGGACCATGTCGCGACCGCGCGCGCGATGCTCGCGAAAGCTGGATACGATCAACGGGCGCTCGAATGCGGCGCGCATTGGCCGCTCGGTGAGGACGAAGCCCGCGCGCTCGCGCGTTCGGGCCGGACGCCGAGCGCCCTGCACAACAATTGCTCGGGCAAGCACGCCGGCTTCGTCTGTCTTTCCTGCGCAATGGGCGTCGATCCGAAGGGCTATGTCGCGCCCGATCATGCCGTGCAGCGCGAGGTCGCGGCATCGATCGAAGCGATGACCGGCGCGCGCCTGGGCGAGGAGACGCGAGGCGTCGACGGCTGCGCCATTCCGACTTACGCCGTGCCGCTGACCGCGCTCGCTTTAGGTTTCGCGCGCCTCGGGACTGGCGACGGGCTATCGCCGGAACGCCGCAAGGCCGCGGCGCGCATTCGCGCCGCCGTCGCCGCGCATCCCGTGACCGTCGCCGGAAGAGGGCCGCTTCGACACGGAAGTGATGAGCCTGCTCGGGGCCCGCGTCTTCACCAAGTCCGGCGCCGAGGGCGTATTCTGCGCCGCGCTGCCCGAATCCGGGCTCGGTCTTGCGGTCAAGGCCGACGACGGGGCGGGGCGCGCGGCGCAAGTGATGATTGCGGCGCTCATTCGGCGCTACGGCAATTTCGGCGAGGAGACATAGGCGCGCCTTGCGCGCTTCGTCTCGCCGCGCCTTTCGAACTGGAACGGCGCCGAAGTCGGGCTTTTGCGTCCCGCGGGGCCCTTGGCATGACGCCCGCTTGAGTGAGAGAAGGACCCATGCGTCACGCTTCGACAACGCGCTCTTCTCTCGCTGGCGCGGCGGCGCTCCTGCGGCTGGCCGCGCTGGCGAGCCTCGCCTTCCTCTCGGCCTCGGGCCTGGCGCGCGCCAGGGACCGCTGCGCCGACACCGCACAGGCCGTGCAGGCGCTGCAAGAGGACGATCGCTATCAGGCGACGACGCTCCTGTTCGCCGCCGCGCGGCTCGGCTGCGAGGCGCAGGCGCGCGCGCTGCTCGATCGCGGCGCCGCGATCGACGCGAAGGATCGCGAGGGCAAGACCGCGCTCGCCAAAGCGGCGGAAGCCGACAAGCTGCCGCTGATCAGGCTGCTTCTCGAGCGCGGCGCCAATGTCAACGCGCGCGCTGTCGACGGCTCGACGCCGCTGTTCTATGCCGCCGAGCAGGATCGAGGCGCGGTGATCGCCCTGCTGCTCGAAGGCGGCGCCGATCCCAACCTTCCGGGGCGGAAGGGCGTGCGCCCGCTTGCCGCCGCGGCCTTTAACGGTTCGGGGACAAGCGTCGAACGCTTGCTCAAGTTTGGCGCCGATCCCAACGCGCTCGATAACGACGGCTTAGGCGCGATCGTTTACGCCGCCGGCCACGGCTACGCCCCGGTTGTCGCGGCTCTTCTTCAAGCCGGCGTCGACGTCAACCGCCGCTACGCCCACGGCCTGACGGCCTTGATGTGGGCGGCGGGCTACGATGCGTCCGCCGGCGTTGACGACGTCGACGCCACGATCAAGACGCTCATCGAGCACGGCGCTGCGCTCGACCTCAAGGACGACCGCGGCAAGACCGCAGCCGACATCGCCCGCGGCCTCGGCCATGAGCGGGCGGCGAAGCTTCTGGAGCGATGAAACCCGCTGCGCCAAAACCTGAAATCACCGCCGGCCCGCTTCTAGGGACGCGAAGCCGCTGTACACCCCTCAGGGTTGAGCCGGCGGCGGATTGGTAAGTGTCCGTATGCTATTGTTAGACCGCCTACTTCATATAACCAACATAGTATATCCCGATGATACCTTTCGATGCATCTCGAATTGGTTCATATCCGGTCATGTAAGGCTTGCCG
The DNA here is from genome assembly GCA_963802615.1 of uncultured Alphaproteobacteria bacterium. Taxonomy (GTDB): domain Bacteria; phylum Pseudomonadota; class Alphaproteobacteria; order Rhizobiales; family Beijerinckiaceae; genus Roseiarcus. Next base: position 25,523 of record CAWDKC010000003.1, on the reverse strand, counting down.
AGAATACCAACTTCTCCGTAGAAGGCTCCTCCATCTCGGATAGAGGCGATCACTTTTCCTTTCGGATCAAGAATCGTTCCGATCGCTCGTGAACCGTCGTCCTTCTTTACGTTCGTAGCGACGCGGACAAACTCGTCGCCATTCTTTACGAAGATTGTGGCAGTCCCGCCCGCTTGCTTCACAACCTCGTCAACAAGCGAAAAGTTGTTGTTCATCTTGGTTGAGCCAAAATAAATTACCGGCACCTTCTTCCCGGCGACCGTATCCGTCCCTTCGATCTTTGGCGGACCTAGTTTATCCGCCGTTGACTTCAAGAGTTCCATCGCCGTCTTCACTTTGCCATCCTGGGCGACGCCAATGCTAGGCGCCAATACGCCCGCAACCACGAGCGCTGCGGCCGCAAGTATTCCGACAACCGATTGTTTGACGCGCATGAGATTCCTCCCGAGGAAATGTCGGCAGAAATATCAGATCACCCGTTGCCGACATTCTCCCGGATGACCAGGAACCGACAGGGCGCCCGCAAAGCGCCGGCGATCTTGCGCCACCAATACGAGCGCAAACTCTATTGAGTTTACGGTGTTACCGCGATTTCGTCTCTTTGTCGAATTCCAATGGCGCGCCGGTTGTCGCGGGTTCAACGAGGCGCGGCGCCGCGAAACGCTTGTTGTCCGCGCCGACTGAGAACATCTGCGTTCCCATCGAAGCCTAGACGCCCATCCATCTCGATCCGGAATTGCCGCATTGCGCGGTGCATTGCGCCGTCTTCGCGCGGCGGCAATCCCCACCGGCGCAAGCACACGATTTGGTTTCGCCTCTAAAGCCCCGCCAAATAAGCGGCGATCGCAGTTTGCTGTTCGGGCGTGACGGTGTGTATGAGGTCGGTCATGCCGGGATTGTTGTCGCGGGTGCGAGTGCGGAAATCTGTCATCGTCTTGGCGAGATAATCGCGTTCCTGGCCTGCGAGCCGCGGAATGGATGAATCGCCCTGGAACTGCTCCAAGTGGCAGCTGGTGCACACCACCGAGTTGATCGCCGTCATCGCAAGCGCGGTGTCCGCTTTGGAGGCGCTGGGCGCCCCGGTCTTCGGCCAGGGCTTGGCGGCGAAATATTCGGCGAGCGCCAGCGCGTCCTCTTTGACGACGAATTGGGCAATCGGCGTCATCCGATAGTCCTTTCGCGCGCCCTTCTGGAAATCGCGGAACTGCAGATAGAGATAGCCCGCGTTCTGGCCCCAGATAATGGGCGTCGTCGGGTCTTCCGGCACGCCGTTGACGCCGTGGCACGCGCCGCAGAGCGCCGCCTTTTCTTCGATCGAATCCGCCCAAGCGGCGGTCGCGCCGGCTAGGAGCGCGGCCACAGCAATGCTACGTAACATGCGAGAGATTCCTTCGCTGCGCCAACGTCGCGCCCGTTCGCGCGCGGTGATCGCTTAAGGTCAAACGAAAAGGCCGCTCGCCCCGGGACTTGCGATCCCGGGGGAAGCGGCCAACGAAGCGCGAGGCTTTACTCGATCGTGAAGGCGATGATGGCGTTGCCGCGCTTGGAGTTGATCTGGGCGTTGCCGCCCGAACCGACGACGACATATTGCTTGCCGCCGACCTCATACGAAGACGGGGGAGCATTGGCCCCCGCGCCGGTCTGGAATTGCCACAACACCTTGCCGTTGGCGGTGTCGTAGGCTTTGAACCAGCCGTTGGCTTCGCCAGTGAACAAGAGTCCGCCCGCGGTGACGAGACTGCCGCCGATCATCGGCTCCGGCGTCTTGACCTGCCAGGCGATCTTGCCGGTGTTGTAATTGACCGCGGTGACATTGCCGAAGCTCTCCTCGCCGGGGATGACGGTGAAGGCGCCTCCGAGCCACAGTTTTCCGTCCGGGTAGGGGGAGTTGGCGACGGTGTAGGTCATCGGCTGATGCAGGTTGATCGCATAGGCCATGCCGTGGTTCGGATCGGTCGAGATCGGCGACCATTCGACGCCGCCATTGGCCCCCGGGAACATGCGCGCGGCATCGGCATCGAGGGGCTTGGTCGGGGTCGGCAACGTCCACCGGCCCTTCTGATCCACCATCGGTTCGGAATAGCGGATGAGGCTGCAGTCCTTGCGGTCGTGCACATAGACGTAGCCGGTCTTGCCGGCGTGCAGGACCGCCGGAATCATCTTGCCTGACTTGTCCGCCGCGTTGACCAGGACGGTCGGGCTCACCGCGTCAAGATCCCAGACGTCGTGGGCGATGTACTGGAAGTGGCAAACGTACTTGCCGGTGTCCAGATCGAGCGAGACCGAGCGAGTCGGTGTAGAGGTTGTCGCCGGGCCGAACCGCGCCGTCGAGGTCCGGCGAGGGGTTGCCGACGACGAAGTAGATGCGCTTCGCCGCCAGATCGACCGACGGGTTCTGCCACACGCCGCCGCCGAGCGTCTTGTAGGGGTCGCCGTTCTTCGCCAGCGCCGCCTTCTCGGCCTCGATGTCGCGGTGCATGTCGCGGCCGGTGGCGTCCTTCGTCGCCCAGACGCCGACCGAGTTCTCGGGGATGGTGTCGAAGCTCCAGATGAGCTTGCCATCCTTGGCGTCGTAGGCCTTGACGAAGCCGCGGATGCCGTACTCGCCGCCGTTGGTGCCGATCAGGATTTTGCCGTCGACGGCGGTCGGCGCCATCGTTTCGCTGTAGCCCTTCTCGGGATCGCCGACCTGCTCCTCCCAAACGACGGAGCCGGTCTTGGCGTCCAGCGCCACCAGCTTGGCGTCGAGGGTGCCGACATAGACCTTGTCCTCATAGACCGCGACGCCGCGATTGTTCGGGCCGCAGCAGAAGGTCGTGACCGGGCCGAGCTTGGGCTTGTAATGCCAGATCTCCGCGCCGGTCTTGGCGTCGAGCGCGTACACATGGCTGAATGACGTGGTGACGTACATGACGCCGTTGACGATGATCGGCGAGGTCTCCATCGACTCCTTGACCTCGGTGGAGAAGATCCACGCCGGATGCAGATGCGAGACATTTCCGCGATTGATTTGCGCGTTCGGATAGAAGCGCGTCTGGTCGTAATTGGCGTTGGTCTGAAGGAAGTTCACCCCGTCTTTGTGGGCGTTGTTGAGCTGCTGCTGCGAGACCGGCGTGACCGTCGCGGTCGCGGCCATTGCGGCCGGCGCGTTTTTGACCTCCTCCGCGTGTGCTACGCCCGCAGCTACGAATGCTCCGACGCAAACCGAACCGAGTAATGCTGAATAATTGACCATTTTAGCCATCGACGATTCCCTCCCTGACTCGCGCATACTGCCTTGAAATGACGGGATTGTCACCCAGGGTGAAGGGGGAAATCTTCCCTGTCTCAGACCGATTAAATAATAGGCCACATCAATCAAACTCTGAACGTTTGATTCTCACGCAAGGCAAAAGTTTGGCAGCACGAACCGCCGGTCTATCGCGCGCGCCGCACGAGCTGGCGAGGCTGATCGAGGAGCTGGTCAGGGCGGGGGCCGGCTGAAACGCTGAGGTGGCCGCCGAGAGCAACACTACTTGGGTGTGTCCGTCAGCCTGCGTGCGGTCACCGCGTCGGTCACGAGTACAGTCGGCTCGAGCAGCTTCAGCGCGCCGCGGATCGCCGCGAGCTTATGCGCCCCCCCTGCCGCCAAAACGCGAACCGGGGCTGCGCGCACGACCTCGAGGGGTACGGACATCACGCATTGGTTGAGAGGGTGGTCGACGATCCGGCCTCGGTCGTCGTAAACATTGCAGAGCATCTCGCCGACACCGCCGTATTCGCCCAATGTCTTTCTGGCGGCTTCGCCGATCACCGCGTAGCGCGCGATCGAGGCCTCAGGCCCAAGAGAACCGACGCTGACCACGACCGCATCGAGCGCCTGAGCGAAATCATAGACGGACTTGAGTCCGCACCGCTCGATCAAGGCCGTCTTGGTGGCTGGGCTGTCGACGAGGAAAGGAGAAGGAATGAGATAGCAATCCGCGTTGAAGGCTCGCGCGAAGCCCGACGGGAAACTCCGCTGGGTTGTCAGCCACGAAATGAGTGACGCCGCCGACCAGGGAAACGACGCTCAAACCCTTCAGCGAGCGCTCGCTCAAATATTCAAGCGAGGAGTTCAGCGTGCGGCCCCACCCAAGCCCGATCTTCATGTCATTGCGCAGCAGCGCCGAAACATGATCGCCGAGCGCCGCGGCGATCGGCGCCGTCGGGTCCGCAGAATCTGACGATAGCGGCGCGACGATCGCCTCGGACAATGCGTAGAGCTTGCATAAGCCCGCTTCCAGTCCGCCAAGCTCGGCGTCGCTGCGCGAAAGCGCGATGCGCACTTCGCCCAGCGCCTTCGCTTCCGCCAGCATTCGAACCACCGTGACCCGCCCGACGCCAAGCGTGTCGGCGATGGCGCTCTGGGTCATTTCCTCGACGAAATACATCCACGCCGCACGCTGCCTCAGGCGCTCGCTGCGCTTGGGCGTGCGCAAGACCCCGTTGCTGGTTAAGTCCTCATTCATCCGTTTTCGGGTTATTTGGTTGGTCAGCGTCGAGGCGGGTCGGGCGCCGCCGCGACCCGCGCGCCTCAGTCTTGCCCGACCGCCAGGCTTTCTTCAAGCATCAGCCGGGCGCGGGCGCGCAGTTTCTCGCTATCGCTCTTGAGCTGACCGCAGGCGGCGAGAATGTCGCGACCGCGCGGCGTGCGCACCGGGCTCGCGTAGCCGGCGTTAAAGACGACTTCCGAGAAGCGCTCAATCGTCTCCCAGTCGGAGCATTCGAAGGTGCTTCCGGGCCACGGATTGAACGGAATGAGGTTGATCTTGGCGGGCAGACCTTTCAAGAGGCGCACGAGCGCCTTGGCCTCGGCGACCGAATCATTGACGCCTTTCAGCATCACATATTCGAACGTGATGCGCCGCGCGTTGGACGCGCCGGGATAGTCGCGGCAGGCCTTGATGAGCGCCTCGATCGGATATTTGCGATTCAGGGGCACGAGCTTGTCGCGCAGCGCATCGTTCGTCGCATGCAGCGAGATCGCGAGCATGGTCCCGCACTCGGCCCCGAGCCGGGGCATTTCGGGAACGACGCCGGAGGTCGAGACGGTGATGCGCCGCTTCGAAAGCGACAAGCCGTCGCCGTCGGTCAAAATCGCGATCGCGTCCCGCACCGCTTCGAAATTGTAAAGCGGCTCGCCCATGCCCATGAAGACGATGTTCGACACCGCGCGCACGCCCTCGCCCTTGGGCGTGATCCCGTCGGCCGGAGCCACGCCGCCGGGAAAATCGCCGAGCCGGTCGCGCGCCACCAGCACTTGGCCGACGATCTCGGCCGCGGTCAGGTTGCGCACCAGCGGCATCGTGCCGGTGTGGCAAAAGGAGCAGTTGAGGGTGCAGCCGACTTGGGCTGACACGCAGAGCGTGCCCCGATCCAATTCGGGAATGTAGACGCATTCGATTTCGGCGCCCTTGTCGAAGCGGTGTGCGGGGGCCAGGCGCAGGAGCCACTTGCGCGTGCCGTCGGCGGAGAGCTGCTCGGTGACGATTTCGGGCCGCGCGAGCGTGCAATGCTCGGCCAGCCGGTCGAGCGCCGGGCGGGCGATGTTGCGCATCGCCGAAAATTCGCGCGCGCCGCGATGGTAGATCCAGTGCCACAGCTGCGCCGCGCGCATGTTGAGCTCGCGCTCGGGCGTGCCGATTTCGGTCAGCGCGCGCCTGATTTCGGCCCGCGTCGCGCCGGCGAGGCGCAGGGGCGCACGATCCTCGGCTTTCAGGGCGGCGGCGGTCATGAGCGGCCTTCTATCATGCGCGGGCGCGGCGGACCAACGCTGACTCGCCGCAGGGGCTCCGGCGGGGCCCCAAGGCTCGTGGCAGGCCGTCCGCAGGTCGATATCCAGCGTCCCATCGTCAGCTTGATACCGAGCTCCATGTTGGGTAGTGTCCCAAGTCTGGTACTAATTGATGGGCAGGTCACATTGGCGCAAGCAGTCAAAATCATCGAAGGCGGCAAGCTCGTGATCCCCGCCGCCATGCGCAGGGCGATGGGGATCGCCCGCGGGGACACGGTGGTCGTCGAATTGCTTTCGGACGGCGAGTTGCGGGTGCGTCCGCTCGCGTCCGCGATCCGGGAGGCGCAGGAGGTCGTTCGCAAGTCTGTCAGGCCGGGTCGAAGCTTGGCGGATGAATTGATGCGCGAGCGCAAACGGGACGCCGTTCGTGAGTGAGAGCTATGTGCTCGATGCGTCTGCCGTTCTTTGCCTGCTCCAAGAGGAAAAAGGGGCCGGGCGCGTCGCTGAGGCTTTGCCGGCGGCGATAATCGGCGCCGTCAACTATTCCGAAGTCGTCGCCAAACTCGTCGAGACAGGACTCGACGAGGCGACGGTCGACAGCGTGATCGACAAGCTGCAACTGAAGGTGATTCCGTTCGATCGGGCTCAGGCTCAGCTCGCCGGCTCTCTTCGCGCAACGACCCGGAAGCTCGGCCTTTCGCTGGGCGATCGCGCCTGCCTGGCCCTCGCGGCGGTAGAGGGCGCGATCGCACTCACTTGCGAGCAAATCTGGACGAAGTTCGAGGCGCCTTGCAGGATCGAGACATTGCGGTAAGCGCCGCGAGATTGGGCTTCGTTTCGATCATCCCCCGAACACATCGTTGGTCTGCGCGGTGACGCGCACGAAGGTCGTGCGCTTGGGAACTTCCTTGAGGTGGGCCGCGCCGATGTAGGTCATCATCGAGCGGACGCCGCCCATGATCTCGGTCATCGTGCCGTCCACCGATCCGCGATAGGGCGTCTCGATCGTCTTGCCCTCGGCGGCCCGATAATGGGCGACGCCGCCGGAATGTTTCTTCATCGCGGTCTCCGACGACATGCCGTAGAAGGTCATGCCGACCGGAACCTTCGCGCCGCCTCGCTCCTCGTAGCGGATCTGGCCGTCGCATTCGTCATGGCCGGCGAGCATGCCGCCCAGCATGACGAAATCGGCCCCGGCCCCGTACGCCTTGGCGACGTCGCCGGGCACGGTGCAGCCGCCGTCGGCGCACACCTGGCCTTTCAGGCCGTGGGCGGCGTCGGCGCATTCGATGATCGCCGAGAGCTGGGGATAGCCGACGCCGGTCACGCGCCGCGTGGTGCAGACCGAGCCGGGGCCGATGCCGATCTTGACGATGTCCGCGCCGGCGAGGATCAGCGCCTCCGTCATGTCGCCGGTGACGACATTGCCGGCCATGATCACCGCGTTCGGGTAATCGTCGCGCACGCGCTTCACCGTCTCGAGGAATTTTTCCGCATAGCCGTTGGCGACGTCGAGGCAGATGAACCGGATCGGCGCCGACTTCGCGACCGCTGCGAGCTTCTTGACGTCGGCCGCATTGGTGCCGAGCGAATAGAAGGCATGCGCGCCATCGGGCCCGGCGAAAAACTCGACGAGCTTCGGCTCCGGATAATGCTTGTGCAGGGCGGTGAGCGCCCCATGCTGGCCCAGCGCATGCGCGATCGCCATGGTCCCCGTCACGTCCATGTTGGCGGCGATCAGCGGAAAGCCCCGCCATTCCGAGCCCGTATGCAGGAAGCGGAAGGTGCGGTCGACGTCAACGGCGCTCCGCGTATTGAGCGTCGAGCGTTTGGGGCGGATGAGGACATCCTTGAAATCGAGCTTGACGTCGGTTTCGATGCGCATGACTGATCCAGCAGATGGGAAGACGGCGGAATTTCCGTCATAATTTAGTCATCGCGGGCGCAAACCTCAATCAGCGTGGTTGGGCGCGGCGCCAAGGAGGATCGCCAGTGGCGGACGAACTGATTCTGTACACCAACCCGATGTCGCGCGGCCGCATGGCGCGATGGATGCTGGAGGAGGTCGGCCAACCTTACAGAGCCGAAATCCTCGAATATGCGCGGTCGATGAAAGCGCCCGAATATCTGGCGATCAACCCGATGGGCAAGGTGCCGGCGCTGCGCCACGGCGACACGATCGTCACCGAGGCGGCGGCCATCTGCGCCTATCTTGCGGACGTCTTTCCCGATGCGGGTTTGGCGCCGCCGCCGGGCTCGCGCCTGCGCGGCCCCTATTACCGCTGGCTGTTCTTCGCCGCCGGACCGGTCGAAGCGGCGAACACCAACAAGGCGCTCAAACTCGTCGTGCCGCCAGAACGGACCATGATGGTCGGCTACGGCAGCCAGGAGGGCGTGCTCGCCGCGCTCGAGGATCAACTCAGCCGCTCCGAATACATCGCTGGCGACCGCTTCACCGCCGCGGACGTTTACGTCGGGTCGCATATCGGATCTGGGATGACGTTCGGTATGATCGACAAGCGCCCCGCATTTGAGCGTTATTGGGGGCTGGTCGGCGCCCGTCCGGCCGCTCAGCGGGCGCGCGAGATCGACGACAAGCTCATCGCCGAGCAGCGAAAGGCTGGATGAGGCGGAATCGGACGGATTGGGGAAGAGACATGCGACTGAAGGACAAAGCCGCGCTGGTGACCGGCGCGGGGCAGGGGTTCGGCTACGGCATCGCCGAGGCCTTCGTTCGCGAAGGCGCGCGGGTGGCGTGCCTGGACGTGAAGGGCGAGGTCGCGGAGGCGGCCGCGAAGCGCCTCGGTCCTGCGGCCATCGCGCTCAAGGCCGACGTGTCGAACCGCGCCGATGTCGAGCGGGCGGCGCGCGCGGCGATCGACGCGCTCGGGACGCGTCGACATCGTCGTCAACAACGCCGGCACGACCCATCGCAACAAGCCGCTGATGGAGGTTGAGGAGGCGGAGTTCGATCGCATTTTCGCCGTCAACGTCAAATCGATCCTGCTCACCGCCCAGGCTTTCATGCCCCATATGCGCGCGCACGGCGGCGGCGTCTTCATCAACGTGGGCTCGACCGCGGGCTTACGCCCGCGTCCGGGCTTGACGGTCTACAACGCGTCCAAGGGCGCGGTGCATGTGATGACGAAATCGATGGCGGTCGAGCTTGCGCCCGACAAGATTCGCGTCTGCGCGCTCGCCCCGGTCGCCGGCGAGACGCCGCTCCTCGCCATGTTCATGGGCGAGGACACGCCGGAGAAACGCGCCGCCTTCAAGGCCACCGTGCCGCTCGGCCGGTTTTCGACGCCCCACGACATCGGTCAGGCGGCGCTCTTTCTCGCCAGCGACGATGCGAACTTTCTCACCGGCGTGGTGCTCGAGGTCGACGGGGGGCGGTGCATTTGACCGCTCCGGCGAGCAAGCGAAGCGGCGCCCAGTCGAGCCGCACGTGTCGGCATGACGCCGAAGCAATTTGAATTGCGGATCGGTCCGCGCGGCGGCGCCACGTCCCTCTTCCTTGACAAACGGGCCGTCCGTGTGCGGTTTTGAACGATAAATGCAGTCGAACAGCGTCGGGAGGCTCGTGTGGAGCAGAATGCGCGAGCTGATATGATTGCGGCGCGGGTCCTCCCGCCGTGGCGGCGAGGCCGTTGAACGGTCGTCGGCGACCGGCGGCCGCACTCGAGGCGGCGCGCGGGCTCGATCGCAGCGCCGATGCACGCGGCGAAGCGGCTCGCTCGGGGCCACGCAAGCCCGCGATGGCGGGCGGCGCCTCGCGGCGGGGTCGCGGCGCCGCTCGTTGGTGGGCGGATCTTCGCGCCCGCAGTGTCGGCGCTGCTGCGTCGTCCCTCGGTCCGCTACGTCCTTCTCGCGCTGGCCGCCGCCGCGGTGCTCATAGCGGCGATGACCCAGATGGCGTCGGTCATCGTCGATGAGTGGTCGCAGCGCGATGTCGAGTTGCGGGCTCGGCTGGTGTTCCGGTCCATCCATGAGCGCGTCGTGGCGGGCCTTGCGGCGAAGGCCGCAGGAGCCGATCTGGAGCCGTTTTTCGAGCAGCTCGTGGAGGACGAGCGGCTCCTGGCGCTGGGCTTCTGCGATCCTGAGGGGCGCATGGCTTACGCCACCAAGGAGATGCCGAGCGCGGCGCAGTGCCCGAAGCCCCCGCTGCCGAAAGTCGACACGTTCAAAGTCCTTCACGATGAAGAGCCGCCGATCGCGCTCGCCGTCTTTCCGCTGTCCGCCAAAGAGCCCGAGGGCTCGGTGCTGGTCGTGCACGATATCTCGTTCATCGAACGGCGGGCGCACGAGGCCGAATTCTACATGGCGCTCGCGCTCGTCGGCGTCGCCGCTGGGCTGGGGCTGCTGGCGACCGCGATCGTGCTCGCGTTGCTCAAGGGGTGGAACCGATCGCTCCGCCACGCGATCGCCAATTTCAATCTTGGTCGCGCCGACTATGGTCCGCGGCATGTCGAAACGGCGATCGGGCGGGATATCGAGGGGATGCTGTCCGAACTCCGGCTCGAGCGACAATACGCCGACGGCATCCACGTGGAATGGTCGCCGAAAACGCTGCATCAACTTCTCGACCAGGAGTTGCCTGGGGCGCAGGTCATTGTCGTGTCCAACCGCGAGCCCTACATCCACAACCGCGCCAACGGCGACGTCGTGGTGCAAACCCCGGCAAGCGGCCTCGTCTCGGCGCTCGAGCCGGTCATGCGCGCCTGCGGCGGCGTCTGGGTCGCGCATGGCTCAGGATCCGCGGATCGGGAGACGGTCGACGGTCGGGACCGGGTCGCGGTGCCTCCCGATAGTCCAGCCTATGCGCTGCGCCGGGTTTGGATCAGCGACGAGGAGCAGGACGGCTATTATTACGGCCTCGCCAACGAGGGCTTATGGCCGCTTTGCCATATCGCCTTCGTGCGGCCGACGTTCCGTGAACGGGACTGGGCGCATTATGTCGCGATCAATCAGCGTTTCGCCGACGTCATCGCCGAGGAAGCGGACCGCGACGACCCGATCGTCCTGGTGCAGGACTATCACTTCGCCCTGCTTGCCGCGCATGCTTCGCCGGCGCCTGCCTCGCGCGACGATCATCGCGTTCTGGCACATTCCGTGGCCAAACCCGGAAACCTTCGGCATTTGTCCCTGGCGGGAGCAGATCATCGACGGCCTTCTCGGAAGCTCCATCCTTGGCTTCCACACTCAATTCCACTGCAACAACTTCATCGAGGCGGTTGACCGCTTCATGGAGAGCCGCATTGATCGCGAGCGAAGCTCGGTGACGCTTGGCGGCCACGAGACGCTCGTTCGCCCTTATCCAATCTCGATCGAGTGGCCGCCGGCGGCGCTGGCGAGGCAGGCCCCAGTCGAAGAGTGCCGCCGGGCGGTCCGCGCCCGATTCGGGCTAAGCCCCGATGCGCGGATCGCGGTTGGGATCGAACGCTTCGACTACACCAAAGGCATTGTCGACCGCATGCGGGCGGTCGACGTTCTGCTCCAGTCGCGCCCGGAGTGGCGCGGCAAGCTCGTGTTCATCCAGGCGGCGGCCCCGACCCGCAGCAAGCTCGGCGCCTACAGAGACCTCCAGGCGGAAGCGGCTCGGGAGGCCGAGGCGATCAACGCCCGATGGGGGGATGACACGTATAAACCGATCGTCCTTTCGGCCCGCCACCATGAACCGGCCGAGGTGTTCGAGCTGTTCAGGGCGGCTGATCTGTGCATTGTGTCGAGCCTGCACGACGGCATGAATCTCGTCGCCAAGGAATTCGTCGCCGCCCGAGACGACGAGCAGGGGGTGCTTGTGCTCTCGAGCTTCGCGGGGGCCTCGCGCGAACTCTCGGAGGCGCTGATCGTCAATCCCTACGACACGCACGGCATGGCCGAGGCGATCGGCCTCGCGCTGCGGATGGACCCGGCGGCCCAACGCGAGCGGATGCGGGAGATGCGGGAGCTTGTCCGACAGCGCAACGTCTACCGCTGGGCGGGGCAGATGCTGCTCGACGCGGCCCGGCTGAGGCGGCGCGAGAGCATCAGCGACGCAGAAGCGGCGTGAGCCGTCCCGTTTAAATACAGGCCACCTGCGCCAGCAAGGGCGTGCGCTCTTGCGTCGGTGCGGCAAGCCGGGAGCTTTCGCCGCCGGATGGCGTGACTCGGTCGCTCACACTGCGAATGGGTAATTCTACCTATATACCACATGCCACAACCGGTGCAAGGTGTCGGTTGTGTCGGGGTGCACGCGGCAGGGAGCGATCATCCGGGTCGATTTTTCAAAGATCTTCCTATTTCCGAATACCTTTGTGGGGGGCAGAGCAATGCGCGACCTTTACGGCTTGCGGACCTTACTTTTGACGACGGCGTTGCCTCTTTCCCTTATGACGGCGGGGCTGAGCGCCGCCTACGCGGGAAGCGACGTCCAGACCGGCGTCGCTGGGACCACAGGAGCCAATGGCGTCAATCCCGGCGATCCCGGCGGAAACGGCGGTGACGGGGGTCCTGCAGACGCTTCGGCGGATCGAATAGCGACGCACTGAATTCGGCGACCGCAACCGGCGGCGCCGGGCGGATTAGGCGGGACCGGCTTCGGCAGCGGCAATGGGGGAGCAGGCGGGGCTGGCGGCCAGGCGACATCCGTCGCGGCGACCTCTGTCGGCGCTGCCTCCACCATCGCGGCGGCGGTCGCGAATGGTGGCGCGGGCGGCTCCGCCGGCTTCGCTGGCGGTCTCGGCGCCAAGGGCGGGGCGGGCGGCTCCGGCGCCGCCTCGAGCTCAGCGACGAACACGGACGCCGGCGGCGTTTTCACGGTCGAAGATTCGGCGACGGCCACGGGCGGGGCAGGAGGCCAGAGCTTCTCAATCGGGGGAACCGGCGGCGCTGGCGGGACCATTGCGGTGGGCGCGGTGAAAGCCTTCGGCAGCTCGGTCGGCGACTTTGTCTCTGCGACGGCCAGAGGGAGCGGCGGAGCGGGCGGCAACGGATTCAATGGCGCCAATGGCGGCGCGGGCGGGGCGGCCAACCTCATCGATGCGGCCACAGGTTCGACGACCGGCACGTTCAACCCAATCCAGTCGGCGACGGGGGGTGCGGGCGGATTGACTTTCGGTTTGGCGGCTGGCTCGGCGGGCGTGGGCGGAGCAGCGTCTTCGAAGCTGCATGTCCACGATACGTCGGCGACTTCGGTGATCGCGTCGTCATCGGCGAAAGGCGGTGTCGGCGGAGAGACGCTTGGTGGAACACCGGGCGGCGGCGGGGCAAGCAGGGCGACCCTGCATCTCCGCTCGAATGTCGCGACCAATCTCCAGGGGTCGGTGACCGCGACCGGCGGCGGCGGCGGCACAGATTTCTCGACGGGCGCGTTGGTTGGCGCGGGCGGTGACGCAAAAGCACGCGACGTGGTTCATGCCAAGGGAGGATTTGGCTCATCCGCCGCTTTCGCGTTTGGCGGCGTCAGCGATACGAGTCCCGGCGCGGCGAGCGCGAAGGCTCGTGTCACCGGGGCGGCGACGGGCGACGCGGTCGCACTCAGCGAGAGCCGCACGACGTCAAGTTCGGTCACAGCGACAGCGTTCGCCCCAGTCGGGGGCCCGGCAAGCGCATCCACCAAAGCCAGCTTTGGCGCCGGGCCGCTCGCGCTCGCGCCTATCGTGCCAGGCGAGGCTGTATCCAACGCGGAGCTGACACCGACGGCCTCAACTTTCGCTGCCGGCTCTATGTCGGCGGGCTACGGCGGAGAGGGGGAAAGCCTCACCTATACGTCGGACGCGCATTTCGTCTTCGCGACGAGCGAGAGCGACGAACTCATCTTCAACCTGCTCGACTACGATGTTGCGGGCGATGGCTTCGACAAGTTGGATCTTGACGTGAAGGTCAACGGCGCCGATCATCCGTTCTCGTTCACCTTGCTCAGCGCCGCGGAGGCCTTCTTCGGGGGCGACCCGCTCGATTTCGGCGCCATTGGCGCAGGGGATCAGGATATTGAAATCTCGTTCGCTCTTGCCGCCAGCAAGATCGGCGATGGCTTCGGTTTCGCTTACGACTTCAGCCCGTCGAAAACCGATCTGCCGGAACCCTCCACCTGGGCCATGATGCTGGTGGGCTTCGCCGGCCTCGCGTTTGCCGGATGGAGGCGCCACGGAGGCGCCGGCCCGAATCCGGTGGCGCTGCGCTAGCAACGCGCCCCTCCGCAGCCCGGTCGTAAAATCTGCGGCCGCCTAGGTGATCTGGCGGTCCGGATATGGTAGTCTTGCGGGTCGGAGGGAAGCGCGATGAGCGAGACCCGTAAGCTGGCCGCAATCCTGGTCGCCGATGTGGTCGGATTCAGCCGGCTCGCCGGCGCCGAGCAGGAACGGACGCTTGCGCGCCTACGGGTGCTGCGGGGCGATCTCATCGACCCCGCTGTCGCCGCCCACTATGGCCGCGTCGTCAAGAGCACCGGCGATGGGGCGCTGATTGAATTCCGTAGTGTCGTGGACGCCGTCCGCTGCGCCATCGAAGTGCAGGCCGGGATGGTCGAGCGCAACGCGGGCGTTCCGCAGAAAAAGCGCATCGAACTTCGCATCGGCGTCCATCTCGGCGACGTGGTCGAGGAGGACGACGGCGATCTGATGGGCGCCGGCGTCAATATCGCCGCGCGGCTGGAAGGGATCGCGAAGCCGGGAGCCATCTGTCTCTCAGAGGACGCCTATCGTCAGGTCAAGGGGCGGATCGAGATGAAGGTCGCCGATCTCGGCGTCGTCAAGCTCAAGAACATCGAAGACCCGATGCACGCCTATTTGGTCAAGGGCGGGCCGCTGGAGCAGCGGTCGGCCCTCAGCTATCGGCTCGTCGCCGGTCTCGCGATCCTGGCCGTCGCTGGCGCCGCAGCCTGGTACGGTATCGCCGGCAAGGTCTCAACGACTGCGGAATCGTCCACAACCGCGGCGGCTTCTTCCTTCGAGCCGAAAGCGCCGACGGCTTCCTCCGTGGAGCCGACGACGCCAACCGATTTTTCTGTCGAATTGACTCTCACCGTCTTGCCCGACGCGGACAATCCGCCGATGCCGCCGGAGCGCGCCGAAACGCCACGTCAGGTGAAGTCCGCATCGGACATCAAGCCTGATGATGCTGAGTTTGAGGCAAAAAGGGTGGTGCGCTCCTGGGCACGGCGCCAGCCGTCAAAAGCGAAGCTCGCGCAATCGCACTCTACCGAAAGCGCCTCGAATTCTTCGCAACCCTGCGTTCTTTCCGTGGCGGAGATAAACGGGAACCACCCCAGTTGTGAGTATGTGCATGGCCTGCCTCAGAGGGCGGAGCCGGCAAAATCTCCCCCGGTCGAAAGCGCTTCAAATTCTTCGCCACCCTGCGTTCTTTCTGTGGCGGAGATAAACGGAAACCACCCAGGTTGTCAGTATTTGCATGGCCTGCCACAGAAGGCGGAGCCGGCAAAATGAGTTGGACGGCGATCCCCGCGGGATGACTGTGGGCAAGAAAATCCAAAAGTCGTCGTGAGCGGCGCGGCGCGAGGCCGCCGTCGCGGCTCGCCAGCCGAGGGAACCCCGGCCGGCGCACGCGAGTAAGCCTCTGTCAACCGCCTGCATCGATGAGCAAGACGTCGGCATGCGTTGCGTAGAGCTGACTGAACTGACAGCAAGCACCATGATAAGGCCACCGTATTGACCCAGGCTAGGCGCCGATAAGGCGCGTTGGTCTTGCGATTGAGCTTTTATATTTTTTGTGGCGTCGATCGTCGTCATGATGACGATTGTCGGAATCCTGCCGGCTCGCCATCCTATCAGCAAAGTTTTCCTCTAAGCGCTTGGAGCGGGCAAACGAGAGGAGAGCGAAATGACTCAACATGCGCTATACGTCCAACTCGAAGCCAAGCCCGGCAAGGAGCAGGAGGTGGCGAACTTCCTGTCGAGCGCGAGGGCCATGGTCACCGAAGAGCCGGACACCACGGCCTGGTTCGCGATCCGGATGGGGCCGAGGATGTTCGGCATATTCGACGCCTTCGCCAACGAGCGCGGCCGCGACGCTCATCTCCAGGGCAGGCTCGCGAAGCAGATCACCTCGAAGGCGCCGGATCTGTTCGTCAAGATGCCGGAAATCCAGCGGGTGGAAGTGCTCGCAGACAAACTGCCTCACTAACGTGCGAAAAGCGGCGCGTCCCTGAGCCGGGGCGGGCCCATGAAAAGAGCGCGGCGGCCTTCCGCCGCGCTTTTGTTTCGCCAAGCGCGAACCCGGTGCGGCAAGGGATGGGCGGTTCAGCGCTACTCTGCGAAGAACCCGGCGACCTCAGCCTCGAATCCGGGCGGGTCGAGCGCCACAAGGCCCTCGCGCAGGACGCGCGTCTCGATCGCGCCCGCCTGGCCGCGCTTGTGCCAGATCATCACGCGGCGGTCGGCGTCGAGAATGAGATAATGCGCCACGCTCGGCAGCGAAAAATAGCCGTCGAGCTTGGTCCCGTGATCGTCCGCCGCCGTGCTCGGCGACAGAACCTCCACCACGATGACCGGGTTCGGGATCTCCATGGTGTTCAGGTCGGCGGGCGGCGGGCAGACGACGAGCGCGTCGGGCTCGAACGCGGTCCGCGCCGTGATCCGCACCGTCATCCCGTCGGGGAAAACGCGGCAAGGCAGGCCCGCGCGCTTCACTCCGGTTTCGAGCGCCTTCTGAGCCGCGAACTTTGTCAGCGCGTGCGCAGCGCGTTCCGGCGACATCAGAACGGGCTTGCCTTCGCGCAGCTCCCAGCGGCCCTCGCGTCCCTCAGCCCAGGCGAGGAAGGCGTCGACATCCATTTCGCTTCTCGCCGGGCTCGACATGCGTGATCCTACCACCGGAGAGGCGATTTCGAGAAATTGCCGCCAGCCAGCGATCTGGAACTGGCTAGGAACTTCGCGCGCCCCATGTTAGGCAGCCCCGCCATATGGCGGATGACGCTTGATTCCATCCGCCCCTTCAATCCGGCGAGGAATATGGCGATGGCGGTGATTGAACCCAATTTGATTCCCGAAGGTCTTGCGTTCGACGACGTCCTGCTGCGTCCGGGCTTAAGCGCGGTCATGCCGAGCGCGACGAATATCGGCACGCAGCTCACCCGCGCGATCCGCCTCAACCTGCCGATCATCTCGGCCGCGATGGACACCGTCACCGAGGCGAGGCTGGCGATCGCCATGGCGGAAGCCGGCGGCATCGGCGTCATCCACCGCAACCTTCAGCCCGCCGATCAGGCCGAGGAGGTGCGCAAGGTCGAAGCGCTTCGAGAGCGGGATGGTCGTCGATCCGATCACCATCTTTCCCGACGCGACGCTCGCCGACGCGCTCGCCCTCATGCGCCGCGCCTCGATCTCCGGCATTCCGGTGGTCGAGCGCGGGGCGGACGGCAAGCCTGCGAAGCTCATCGGCATTCTCACCAATCGCGACGTGCGCTTCGCCGACGATCCGCGCCAGCCGGTGACGGACCTCATGACCCGCAAGGTGGTCACGGTCGGCGAGGGGGTGAACCACGAAGAGGCGCGCCGGCTCCTGCATCTGCACCGCATCGAGAAGCTGGTGGTCGTCGATGATTCTCAACGCTGCGTCGGCCTCATCACCGTCAAGGACATCGAGAAGGCGACGACGCATCCCAATGCGGCCAAGGACGTCGACGGGCGCTTGCGCGTCGCCGCCGCCACCACCGTCGGCGACAAGGGGTTCGAGCGGGCGGAGCTTCTGATGGCGGCCGGAGTCGACTGCCTCGTCGTCGACACCGCGCACGGCCATTCGGAGCTGGTCCTCGCCCAGGTCCGCCGCATCCAGCGCGCGACCAACAAGGTCTCGGTGATCGCCGGCAATGTGGCGACGCGCGAAGGCGCGCAGGCGCTGATCGACGCCGGCGCCGACGCGATCAAGGTCGGCATCGGGCCGGGCTCGATCTGCACCACCCGCATCGTCGCCGGCGTCGGCGTGCCGCAACTGACCGCGATCCTCGAAGCGGCCGAGGCCGCGCGCGCCTCCGGCGTGCCGGTGATCGGCGACGGGGGCGTCAAATATTCGGGCGACCTCGCCAAGGCGATCGCGGGCGGAGCGGACAGCGTGATGATCGGCTCGCTGCTCGCCGGCACCGACGAGAGCCCGGGCGAGGTGTTCCTCTACCAGGGGCGCTCATACAAGAGCTACCGCGGCATGGGCTCGCTCGGCGCGATGGCGCAAGGGTCGGCCGACCGCTATTTCCAGCAGGACGTGAAGGATCAGGTGAAGCTCGTGCCCGAAGGCGTGGAGGGGCAGGTGCCCTATCGCGGCCCGACGGCTGCGATCGTGCACCAGCTCGCCGGCGGCTTGCGCGCCGCCATGGGCTATGTCGGGGCGGAAACGATTCCCGAGTTCCAGGAGAAGGCCCGCTTCATGCGCATCACCAGCGCCGGACTTCGCGAGAGCCACGTCCACGACGTCGCCATCACCCGCGAGAGCCCGAACTATCATCCGTCAGGGGCGTGAGGACGGCGGGCCGAATCGGCTTTTCTCACATGTGGTTCTCGCGCCGGCGCGGTCCAGGTCGCGAGCTGCGGCGGCGGGAGACTCGCTGAATGGCGCGATTCGATCGAGTTCTATCCAACCGATCTCTGCGCCTCGTCCTGAACGTCGGCGAACCGCTTCGTCTAAAGTCGACGGATGCGCAATGGGGATAACACAGGCAGGATGCATCAGCCGCTCCCGACCCGGATGTGTGACGTCGGTTACAGACGCGGGGGCGCTTGTCGGGTCTAAATCTGAGCCGGAACCGGTTGGGAGAGGGAGAGTGCGATGAGCGAGACGGATTTCGGTTCGTTCCTTCCGGCGGTCCAGCAGAAGGCGGCCGCGGGCAAGTTTTATTGCGGCAGCATCAAGGAGGGCAATGACGGTTACAAGAACCTCACCGTGATCAATTTTGTCGGGCCCAGCGGAGGGAAAATCAGCGCCTATTGCTGCAACATGAATATAGACGCAGACGGTGAACCACAGGCGTATGCGCCCTTCAGTCGCTCCGACTTGCAACCCAAGGATTTTTTGTCGGACGCGGGCTGGAAGTCCAAGGACGACAACGACAAACTCAAGCCGGCATGGGAAAAGGCCGTCAAGGACCTCGACGATCTTGAGAAGCAAAAGGCCGCACTGACGGCCGTCAAACCGGCCGATGGCGGTCAACCGGGGAAGCCCGTGACTCCACCCGCCGCCCCGGATCTCAAAGCGATTGACGACAAGATCAAACAAGCAAAAAAAGTTTTGAAAGACAATTGGTACTGGGAAGAAAATCCCGCAGACCGTCCGCTGAACTACGGCCGGATATTTTGGCACTGGTACGGGGTGAAGAGTTTGCCTCGGTCAGCCGAGACCAATCAGTCATGGTTTGACCCAAAATTGAAAATCCGCCGGCGCCCCGTGCTGGACAAGTCCGGCTTCTACGAAGACGTTTATGGCAATTTTCCCGTCGTGCAGTCGGAGTACGAGCCGGGAAAGGGTTATTTCGTCTCTCAGATGCCGCACGCCGCAAACAAGTATTATCCGGAATGGGATCAGCGGTACTTCCTGCCCAACAATGCCCAACTGCAAGGACCTTTCGCCGCGCTTTCCTCGGGATTGACCAATGGCGCGCACGTTGTCCTGGGCGATACGCTCTTCGCGCTTCGCCTTGATTCCGGCCGAGACTCTTCCGCCTTTCCGTTTCGCGACTCCGCCGGCAATAACTACAAGGTCGGCGAGTGCGGGTACGAAGCCTTCACGGGGCTGGGCGGCGTGCTGGCGGAGAAGGTCAACCAGAGCAAGAATGACTTTCTTCTGCTCTATCTGGCGTTTCCGGGCGGCCAGACGCCGCAATCGGTCCTGACGCAATTCGCACACGCGCCGAACGCGGACGACTTCCCGATGATGTTGGCGTTCCTCGCGAAGGCGACGATGGACGCCACAGGCCGCCCCAGAATTGTCGCCGGCGACCCGATTGCTTTCTTCGACCACTGGAAGAAACAGCGGCGGCGCGGCTCCAGAGGACATTCGGGCGGTGATCGAAACCGCGCTGGCAAAGAACGGGTTCACCGCGGCGGCGAAGAACTTCGGGCAAACCATGCGGCGGAACATTGCATAACGAATCCCTTTCCGAGGCGTTGGGGCGCGCCTGCCCGTGATCGTTATTTTCAGGCGTGGCCCGCGACCTGAATTGCGTGGAAATCGGCGGGCGAGGCGGCTTGGCGGCGAGGGCGAGCGAAGTTTGCAGCGCTTCGAGGTCGGCCGCGCATCGCGGCTGCCAACCGCAAGGGCAGGACTTGTCCCCGCAATGCGCCTCCGCCACCTCGGTATAGATGAGGCCGACCGCCGTGGCGGCGAGACTCAACGCAGCCATCGGGGGGAGCCGGGTTGATTGCATGATTCCGCAAAAGGCGATCCGCACCGACCTCTTCATCTGATCCAGCGCGGCGATCGTGTCGTCATCCGGTTGTCGCGGCAATCTGCATGATGAACGTGTCTCTCGGCTCTTGCCGGCATGCGCGCCGACGGTTGAACCAGAGGTAGAGAAGCGCCGATCGGGTCGCAAGCGTTTGCGATCATTTCGCAATTAGAACAATTTCAAACTCGGCGCTCTTCACTCGCGAACTGCGAGAGCGCACGAGCGTCAGACGCCATTCAATGGTAGATTGGTGGGCCAAGCGTCATCGCGAGGAGCGCAGCGACGCGGCGATCCAGAGGCCGTGGGGCGCCCTACGTTCCCGGATTGCTTCGCATCGCTCGCAATGACGATGCTGATACTTTGGGGAAGGAACGGAGGGCACCCATGTTGTTCACGGCCGAGCACGAAGAGCCGCGTCGAACTTTGCAAAAATTCATCGCGACCGAGATCAATCCTCATGTCGACGAATGGGAGGCGGCCGGTCAGCTTCCGACCCACGCTTTGTTCAAGAAGCTTGGCGACCTCGGCTTCCTCGGACTGAACAAGCCGGTCGAATTCGGCGGCTCAGGCCTCGATTATTCTTACGCATTGATGATGGCGGAAGAACTGGGGGCCGTGCACAGCGGCTCCGTTCCGATGGCGATCGGGGTCCATACCGACATGGCGACGCCGGCGCTCGCCCGCTTCGGTTCGGACGCCTTGCGCCGCGAGTTTCTCGCGCCCGCGATTTCCGGCGACGTCGTTTCCTGCGTTGGCGTGTCGGAGCCTGGCGCCGGCTCCGACGTCGCCGAGATCAGAACAAACGCGCGCTCCGACGGCGACGATTACGTGATCGATGGCGGCAAGATGTGGATCACCAACGGCGCTCAAGCCGACTGGATGTGCCTCCTCGCCAACACCGGCGACGGCCCCAAGCATCGCAACAAATCGCTGATCTGCGTGCCGATGAAAGCCAAGGGCGTGACCGTTGCGCGCAAGCTCGACAAGCTCGGCATGCGCGCCTCCGACACGGCGCAGATTTTCTTTGAAGGGGTCAGGGTTCCGAAGACGAACCGCATCGGCGACGAGGGCAAGGGCTTCGTCTACCAGATGATGCAGTTCCAGGAAGAGCGCCTGTGGGCGGCGGCCGCCTGCCTCAAGGCGCACGAGCACACGATCGCCGAGACGATCGCCTACACGCGCCAGCGCAAGGCCTTCGGCCGCTCGATCCTCGACAATCAGACGGTGCATTTCAAGCTCGCCGAACTGCAGACGGAGATCGAGCTCCTGCGCTCGCTCATCTATCGCGCCGCCGAGGCGATGATCGAGGGCGCCGACGTGACGCAGCTCGCCACGATGGCGAAGCTCAAGGCCGGACATTTGGGACGCGACTTGCCAGGAATCTGCCTGCAATATTGGGGCGGCATGGGCTACATGAACGAGACGCCGGTGAGCCGCGCCTTCCGCGACGGCCGTCTTGCCTCGATCGCCGGCGGCGCCGAGGAAGTGATGCTGACGATTTTAGCCAAAGGCATGGGCACCTTGCCGGGCATGGGGCAATAGCGCGAGCTTGGCTCTGGAACTGGAGACGCGGTCGTTGACCGCGTCGCCGCGCTCAGCGAGCGCGGCTACATGCCGCCGATCCAAGCCGCGGCCGCCTGAGTTCCGCCTCGACCCGATCGTGCGCCTCACGCAGGCGACGGCCGGCGCAATGGCGATGGCTCGACCAAGTGCGTTTCCGATAGATCCGCGGCGAAGGCGAGCTCCGCCATCTTCGACATCATAGCGCGGGGCAGGATATAGGTTCGCGCGCGAACCGGGGATAGGACCGGGACTGCACATCCCCGAAGGTTCCCCTCCCCATGATCCCCGCCGCCCGCGCCGCCGCCGCGATCGAAGTTCTGACGGATATCGACGCCCGTCGCCGACCCGCGTCCGACGCGATGAAGGATTGGGGCCTCGCGCACCGCTTCGCCGGCTCGGGCGACCGCGCGGCGATCTCGGGCCTCGTCTATGACGCGCTGCGCAGGAAAAGCTCGTCCGCCTGGATCATGGGCGAAGCGAGCCCGCGCGCCGAAATGCTGGGCGCGCTGAGACAGACGCACGGCCTCGACGTCGACGCCATCGCCGCGCTGTTTTCCGGCGAGGGCCACGCGCCGGCGAAGCTCGACCGAAGCCGAACGCGAGCGGCTCACCGCCGCCGACCTTTCGGGCGCGCCCGCGCATGTGTTGGGGGATTTCCCCGAATGGCTTGGCTCGCACATCGAGGCGAGCTTCGGCGCCTCCGCCGCGGAGGAGGGCAGGGCGCTGGCCTCGCGCGCGCCCGTCGATCTGCGCGTCAACAGCCTCAAGACCAATCGCGACAAGGCGCTCCGTGCGCTCGCCCATCTCAAGCCCGAGCCGACGCCGCTCTCTCCCGTGGGGCTCGCGCATCGCCATGCGCCCGGACGGCCGCGCGCCGCCGCTCGCCTCCGACCCGGCCTACGTCAAGGGCCTCGTCGAGTTGCAGGACGAGGGCTCGCAGCTCGCCGCGCTCCTCGCCGAAGCCAAGCCCGGCATGCAGGTCCTCGACCTTTGCGCGGGCGCGGGCGGCAAGACGCTGGCGCTCGCCGCCGCGATGGAGAACCAGGGGCAGATCTACGCCGCCGATCCCGACGCGCATCGCCTTGCGCCGATCTTCGCCGCGGCTCGCCCGCTCGGGCGCGCGCAATGTCCAGGTGCGGGCGCCGAGGGGTCAGACGGACGTGCTCGCCGACCTCGAAGGACGCTGCGATCTCGTGCTGATCGACGCGCCCTGCACCGGCTCGGGCGCCTGGCGGCGCAACCCCGACGCCAAATGGCGCATCCGCCCCGGCGCGCTCGAACAGCGCATCAAGGATCAGGACGAGACGCTGGAAAGCGCGTTGCGTTTCGTCAAGCAGGGCGGCCGCATCGTCTATATCACCTGCTCGATCCTCAAGGCCGAGAACGAGGACCGGATCGCCGCGTTCATGGCCCGCCACGACGATCTCCTGCCGATCGACGCGAAGGCGCAGGCGAATTCGGCCGGCCTGCCGGCCCTGGCCGAGCATCGCTCGACCCTCGGCCCCGGCTTCCGCCTCAGCCCGAGAGCGACCGGCACGGACGGGTTTTACATCGCGACCTTAACGCGCATGTGAGGGCGCATGGCGGCTGGAATCCCGCAATGTCCGAACCGGGAAGCCGCGCCTTGAAGCGGAGTTAAAGCCAGCCGTGCTGTCATTCCACTGCAAGGCCCCAATGCGCAAAAAGTGGTCATTCGCGGAGCGTTGGCGAACGGGTCAAACGACCCTTTGCTGTCGCCAAATTGTGAAGGCGCTGTCTGTTGACTGAAAAGCGCTCAAAGGCGCGCCATCAGGTTCTAGACCCAGCCCTGACTATCGCGTCCGCCCCCAGAGACTGCCATCGGACGCGTCTCATGTTCGGGAAAAGGCTTTCGACCGCCCATCGCCTGCCTGAAGAGCCAGTAGACCCTCGGAGCTTGGCCTCAGCTGCCGCTTTGGCCTTCCCTCTTCGCTGCGACCCATGTGCATTTGAGTGTTTGTCGAGTAGCCTCATGAGTTCGGCCATGGCTGTGCTGTCGTCAACCACAAGGGGCCGCTCTCGTTGGGAAGGGGTCTCTCCGGGGCGGCCGTCTGTGGTCGCGACCGGGTTTTGGGCGTTGCCGGTAGTCGGGACCGAAAGAAGGCGAACAAGCCAGGATATCATTGGTGCAGCCTCGGCACGGACGTTCGAGGTCAGGCCTTCTACGCACCCCCGCGGCCGGGCCGGCAGCGGCGGCCTGGTGCGCTTCAGATGATCTTGCCTGGGTTCATGATATTGCTCGGATCGATGGCGCGTTTGATCGCGGCCATGAGATTGACCGTGCTCCGGCCATGCTCGGCGACCATGAAGTGCTTCTTCCCCTCGCCGATACCGTGTTCTCCGGTACAGGTGCCGTCCATGGCAAGGGAGCGCTCCGCGATTCGCTCCAGGAGAGCCTTGGCGCGCGCGACCTCGTCAGGATCATCCATCATCACGAGGACCGAGGCGTGGAAATTGCCGTCGCCCACATGCCCGACGATCGGCGCGATGAGATTTGAGCGATCGATGTCGCGCTTCGTCTCGAGCACGCATTCCGCCAACCGGGAAATCGGCACGCAGACGTCGGAGACAACGACCTTCGCGCCGGCGCGATAGGACCGCAATGCCCAGAACACGTCGTGACGCGCCTGCCAGAGCCGCGTCCGCTCCTCGGCTCTGGCGGCCCATTCGAAGGACCCGCACTCGCACTCCCTGGCAATGTCGCCGAAACGCTCCGCCTGCTCCGCAACGCTCGCCTCGGAGCCATGGAACTCCAGAAACAGATGCGGTTGCTCGGGCAGATCGAGCTTTGAGTAGGCGTTGCAGACTTGCACTTGCATCTCATCGAGAAGTTCGACCCGAGCTATCGGGATGCCGGACTGGATCGCGGCGATCGCCGCCTCGCAGCAAGCCTCGATGGACGGGAACGGGCAGACCGCGGCGGACGCGGCTTCCGGCAGGCCGTAAAGCTTAAGGGTCAATTCGATGATGATGCCGAGGGTGCCCTCGGCGCCAACGAAAAGGCGGGTGAGATCGTAGCCCGCGGAGGATTTGCGAGCCCGACGAGACGTGGTGACGAGATCGCCGCTCGGGAGCACGACTTTCATCGCCAGCACATTGTCCTTCATTGTGCCGTAGCGCACCGCCGTGGTGCCCGAGGCGCGCGTCGAGGCCATTCCGCCGAGCGAAGCGTCAGCGCCGGGATCCACGGGGAAGAACAAGCCCTGATCGCGCAGCATTCCGTTCAGCTGTTTGCGGGTGACGCCAGGTTCGACGATGCAGTCGAAGTCCGCGGCGTGTACCTCGATCACGCGGTTCATCTCTCGGAAGTCAACGCACAGGCCGCCGAAGGGCGCGTTGACATGACCCTCAAACGAGGTTCCCGTGCCGAAGGCAATGATGGGCACGCGATGTCGCGCGCAGATGCGCACCGCGTGCTGCGCCTCATCGGCCGACCTCGGGAACGCGACCGCATCGGGCGGAGCGCCCGCCACCCATGTGGTCGTATTGGCATGCTGCTCGCGAATCGCCTGCGACACGGAAAGGCGGTCGCCGAACAAGGCCATCAGTTCGGCATGCGCAGCGGCGAAGCCCGCGCCAAAAGCCGGTTTTCTTGACGCCGCGACCATAGTCGGGCTCCCGAAATCATTGATTTTTCGTATGTTCTCTCATCGGGTCGCCGGAGTAAATTCACTCTTGGGTCTACCTTTGGGGCGACACTGCGATGGCAAGGTCTGCAGACGCGACGCGTGCGAAGATACTCGCCTCCACGTACAGCCTGATCCGGCGGCGCGGCTTCGCGCGTACGAAGATGAACGACATTGCCGCCGGGGCCGC
>CAWDKC010000002.1:0-11953 GCA_963802615.1 uncultured Alphaproteobacteria bacterium | reverse complement strand
CGAACCTAGACTTTCAATGGGTTACAGAGATTTTTCCAGGAAGAAAATTTCTCGCGCCCTTTGTCCTTGCGTGAGCGGCGGCGGGACGGGGAGGCAGGGGGGCAAGGCCATGAGGCAAGGGCAGGATCGTACATGAGGCCAGCTTAGTCTGGTTTCTGATTTTCTGCAAGAGATTGTCGTCCGACCCCTTCCTTTCGGCCAGGGGCGGTTGGAGATCACTTCACTTTTTTAAGAAACCTTCCATAGAGATCCCTCCCGGCTTTTCGACCGGCGCCGCCCCGCTGCGCGACTGCCCCAGAAGGCATAGCCGCGAGCGCGAGAGCCGTAGCCCTCGCCGTCGCCAAAAGACTGAGTGTTCGACCTAATTTCATGGTTGCCCTCCGACCCTGCTTGGGCCCTCCGCCCAGCCGGAGCGCACTAGCGCGGTTTAAGTCTTTGGGCGCGTAGAATTGCCGTCTTTCTGCGTTATCGCACTTCGGGATTGAGCCCTCGGCGACGGGCTGGCCATAAAAATTCTAACGCAGAATGCGGACTTAAGAATCGCTATTCAGAGCCGCTCTGAGGCTCGGCCGCAATTTCCATAAACCGTCGCAATGCAGTAGTAATGGTGAGTCGGCGTCGGAAAGTTGGCGCCCAGACGCCCGGCCTCGAACTGAGGAGATGTCGGGTGCGAAGGTGTTATTGTCCCGCCGATCTTGGCCGACGGAGAACTCCCGATGATTTCAAAATTCAAGGCCGCCGCGATCACCGGCGTCGCGGTGCTGTCCGTCGCCGGCGCAGCGCACTATGCCAAGGCCTGCACGCGGATCTTCGCCAACGACAAGGGCGGCGCGATGTTGGTGGCGCGCAGCATGGACTGGGCGACCACGACCGAGCCGGTTCTGACCGTCTTCCCCCGGGGCCTCGTCCGCGACGGCGGCGCCGCGGGCCCAATGACCGTTGTCGCCGACAATCCGGCTCATTGGAAGTCACAATATGGCAGTGTCGTCACCACCATTTTCGGTATCGGCACGGCCGACGGTATCAATGAGCGCGGCCTCGCCGCGCACATGCTCTACTTCCCTCCGGCCGATTACGGCCCGCGCGATCCCTCCAAGCCTGGTGTGCAGGCCGCGCTATGGGCGCAATACGCTCTCGATAACGCCGCGACGGTCGAGGAAGCGCTGGCAAAGCTTGCCTCGGTCCAGATCGTCAAGGTCGAGATCGAGGTGCATGGCCAGAAGCAGACCGGGACGGTCCATGTCGCGCTCGAGGACGCTTCCGGCGACTCCGCGATTCTCGAATATCTCGACGGGAAGCTTGTCGTGCATCACGGACGCGAGTTCCGTGTGATGACCAACGCGCCGGAATACGACAAGCAGCTCGAGCTTTTGAGCAACAAGGATTTTGCGAACCCGACCATGGAAACGCAGGTGCCAGGCAACGTCAATCCGCGTGACCGGTTCCAGCGGGCGACCTACTTCCTCTCGGTCCTGACTAAGCCCACATCGGAACGCGCCGGCGTCGCCGGCATGCTCGGCCTGATCCGCAACGTCTCGATCCCGTTTGGCGCGCCGGTTAACGGCTCGACCTTCGACACGGAATACAGAACCGTCAGCAACCTGACGGCCGAGCGCTACTTCTTCGAACTGACCACGGCCCCAAACGTGATCTGGACCGACCTCGCGAAGCTCAACCTCTCCGAAGGCGCTCCGGTGCTGACGCTCAACCCGAACAACATCGACCTTAGCGGCGACGTCACGGCACAGTTCCAGCCGGCGAAAGCGCCGTTCTGAATGCTTTGTCGGAAGAGAAAGCCCCGGGCAAGGTCCTCAGGTAAAAACGTGCATTGAAGTAGGTGAGGGCGATGAATAAGACGCTGATCGCGCTGACATTTGCCGGGGCGCTTGCCGGGCTCGGCGCAGGGAGCGCAAACGCCTGCACCTCGATGATCTTCAAGGCCGAGGACGGGACGCGCATCTATGCGCGGACGATGGAATGGGGCGCCTCCGACCTCAAATCCGAGATGATGCTCGTGCCCCGGGCGATGGCGTTCTCGTCCGCCTGGGAGACGGCAAGACCGGCGCGGCGTGGAAAAATCCCGTATGGATTTGTCGGCGTGAACGCCGCCGGCCTTCC
The DNA here is from genome assembly GCA_963802615.1 of uncultured Alphaproteobacteria bacterium. Lineage (GTDB taxonomy): Bacteria > Pseudomonadota > Alphaproteobacteria > Rhizobiales > Beijerinckiaceae > Roseiarcus. Next base: position 9,835 of record CAWDKC010000002.1, on the reverse strand, counting down.
TTACGCGACGGACGGCATGAACGAAGCCGGCCTGACCGTCGGCGCGCTGTTCTTTCCGGGCTTCGCCAAATACCAGGAGGTAAAGGCCGACGAACTGGCGACGACCGTCAGCAATGTCGATCTTGTCAATTACATACTGAGCAACTTCAAGACCGTGGATGAAGTGCGCGCGGCGATGCCGAAAATCCGGGTGGTGCGCAACGCCGAGATCGAAAAGGAGTTCGGCACGCCCCTGCCCCTGCACCATATCGTCAGCGACGCCAGCGGCGCCTCGATCGTCATCGAATACGTGGACGGCAGATGAGCCATGACCGACAACAAGGTCGGCGCCATGACCAACTCGCCCGAATATTCCTGGCACCTCCTCAACTTACGCAACTACGCGAACCTGACGCCGCAGGCGGCGCGGCCGCATGCGATCGATGGCGTTTCGCTCGCGCCCTTCGGAGCCGGCAGCGGCATGCTCGGATTGCCGGGCGACTTCACCCCGCCCTCGCGATTCGTGCGCGCCGTCGCTTTCGTCAACACCATGGCCCCGGCCAAGGACGCCGCCGACGCCGTCAACGCAGCCTCGGTGATGCTCAACAATTTCGACATTCCAAAGGGGCTGGTGCGCGAGGGAGGCCCCGAGGATTTCCATCTCGGCTACACCCAATGGTCGGTCATCGCCGACATGAGCCACAAGGTCTATTATTATTGGACGATGTACGACCGCCGGATGCGTTCGGTCGACCTTTCCAAGCTCGACTTCGCGGGCAAGGCGATTTCGTCCTTTCCGCTCGATAAAGTCCGCACCGAAGACATTCAGGATCGATCGGCCGACTTCCCGCACTGAACGGGCGAGCCTCGGCGCGACCCTGCCGGGCCCGAGGTTCGGATCGCCTCGTTCACCCTCGCGACGGATTCGGCGTCAACGCCAACGACCCGGCCGTTCCGGTCAGTCGCCAGGACGCCCTTGGATTGATCCAACAGGACCAGTTCGTTGCCGAAGGGGTCGCGAACACGCGCGCAACGCCCGATCGCGATGTCGAACGGATCCTCTAGAGCCTCGCCGCCCGCGCTCAGGAAAGCGGCGACGGCCTCGTCGACATCTTCAACCAGAACATCGGTTTCCGGACCAATGTGCAAGTGCGCCACGAGCTCCGTGTCGGTGTCCGGAAGGGCAAAGCCGACCGCTTCGTCGCTTCGCCACACGACCCGATGTCCAAGGCGATCGCGGTAGAACGATACCGCCGCGTCAAGATCGGCGACGCGAAGCAGGAGGTTGTCGAGCTTCCGAAACAAAGGCCGGCTGCCGCTCACGGGTGGATCCTCCTCGATCGAATTCCGCCGATCTCAGCAATCAGCCCGTTCGTTATTTCCTCGCCGCCGCGAGGATCGGCCCTGCCCCGCTCGCCTGCACGATCGCCGCCTCGGCCAGCGCCGGATCGCCGCCGGGCACGGGGAAGGTCGCCGCTTCGCCTCGCCATTTGCCCAAGAGGACCATTTCGCGCACCACGTCCTTGTAGGGCAAAGTGCGGCCGCCGTTCTCGCCGCGCGGAATCGCGACCTCGACAATGTGCGGAATATAGCGCGCAAGCCAGACGTCGGCGCCGCCGGCCGGCGCCGCGCCCCGTCCGACCGTCACCGCTCCGCCGGAAAAGCCGATGCTCGGGCCGCCCGCGCCGCGATCGCCGCGGCTCATCAGCCCGGCCAGCGCGCCAGGCTCCAGACCGTCGCCCTCGACGCGGCCGTTGACGACCACCTGGGGCGTGTAGACGCCGTCGCGCGCAAGCGCCCGCGCATAGGCGTATTGGCGCTCTGTCCACGCGTGCTTCGAGAACGTGTCCTTCCAGCCGAGCCGGTCCCAATAGTCCACCTCAAACGAGAGCGCGAGCACGTCCGGGCGACCGCTGACCGCCCCGACATTGGCCTCCGCCGGCGGGCACGACGAACAGCCCTGGCTCTGGAAGAGTTCGATCACCGTCGGGTGCGCCGCGTCGGCCGCAAGCGCCAGACGCGGACGGAAGGGCGAAGAGACCCAGGGTCGCGACCGCGAGGCCGATGCTTCTCCAGGCGCCATCATGGCTCTCCTTGCTGCGAAACGGCGGGCGCACGCTCCGCCCAACCCGCATTCGCCGGCAGGCAGAGATTTGTTACTCTTGGCCCATGGAACGCGCGCGCCCATCGATGGCCGCCGGCCTCGGCGCGAGCTATGGGAGCGCATGGCTCGAACCGATTTCCGAACCCCCCGCCTTTACGTCTCCCAGGACTTGGCCGCAGGCGCCGAGGTCAAGCTCGATCCGCAGCAGACGAACTATCTCGTCGACGTGCTCCGGCTCGGCGCCGGCGCTCCCGTCCTTCTGTTCAATGGCCGGGACGGCGAATTCTCCGCCAGCCTCGCCACGAGTTCGCGCAAGGCGGCTTCGCTCGCCGTCGGCGCGCGGACACGGGCGCAGGAGGCGCCGCCGGACGTCGACTATCTGTTCGCGCCGCTCAAGCACGCCCGGCTCGACTATATGGCGCAGAAGGCGGTCGAGATGGGCGCGCGCCGGTTGCGGCCGGTCATCACCCGCCACACCCAGGTCGCCCGCGTCAATCTGGAGCGGCTGCGGGCCAACGCGATCGAGGCTTGCGAACAATGCGGCGTGATCTGGATTCCGGAGATTGCGCCGGTCGAGCCGCTCGGCGAAGCGCTCGAACGCTGGCCGGCCGAGCGGCTCCTGGTGTTCTGCGACGAGGAGGCGGAGGAAGCCAACCCGCTCGACGCGCTCGCCAGCGCGCGCGCGACATGGACGGCGGCGTCGGCCTGCTGATCGGGCCGGAAGGCGGCTTCGACGACGACGAGCGCGCCGCGATCCTTTCCGCGCCGCGCGTGCTGCGCCTGAGCCTCGGCCCGCGCATCCTGCGCGCCGACACGGCGGCGGTCGCGGCGCTGGCGCTCATCCAGGCGACGCTTGGCGATTGGCCGAAACGGCGCCGCGGCGCGCTTTAGTTTCCAACATCAAGGGGCGCGTTCGCCATTTTGCCGCCACGATGTGGCTTCATCCCGGCGGCGATGATTCACCATTCCATCGGCGCGCAACGCAGGGTCGCTCGGATAGTCGGGGCGCTCAGCGCGCCATTGCTGGCGCTCATCGGAGGAAGTCTGCCGAATGCCGCGAACGCGGGGGGCGCCATTGCGCCAGACCCTCAGCCCACGCTGCGCGGGACCTATTGCGGGGGATCGGACCAGGATTTGGCGCCGCCGACCAGAGCCGGATGCGCGCGGATCAGCGGCTACATCACCGCCGGCGCGCGATTCGGGCTCGGACGAGCGGATCGGCGGCCGCCGCGACCCGTTCGCGCCGATCGATGAGCCGGCAATCGTCGGCAATCAGGCTTCCGGCCTCACGATTGTCGGCGCGCCCCTGAGCGGCGAGCGCTTGTTGCCCCCGACCGGCCCGGGCGACATCGCGCGCTGAAGCCGCGGCGCCGGACTAGAACGCCGCCTCGTCAAACGCCGGCTCGACCGAGCGGCCCCACGGGCCCTCGTAGCGCTCGATCCAATGCCGCGCCGGCTCGCGGCCGCTCTCCGCGATCGCCTCGAGGGGACGAAGATAGATGCTCTCGTCCTCGCCCTTCGCGTTGAGCCGCGCGCGCCGCCTGAGGCCGCCGTGGGCGATCGCCAGCATGTCCATCGCGACCGAACGCAGGTCCCGGCCGCGGATCTCGGCGGCGAGCCCGAGCAGCGGCGCATCGTCGCGCAGCTTCTGCCGGTCCTCGGCGGTCCAGCTCTGGGTCAGCGCCTCGGCCGACCGCAGCGCGTCGGGATCGTAATAGAGGCCAGCCATCAGCGCCGACAGAGCGACGATGCGGTCGGGCGGGCCGACATCCGCGCCGCGCATTTCGAGAAAGCGCTTGAGCCGCACCTCGGGGAAGATCGACGACAGATGGTTCGCCCAATCGGCGATCGTGGCGCGCTCGCCAGGCAGCTGCGTCGAGGCGCCCGGCAAGGAGATCGCGAAAGCTCGCTCCCGCCACGTCCTGATAATGGTCGCCGCGCTTCACGAAATAGAGCGGCACGTCGAGCGCGAAGTCGACGTAGCGCTCGAACCCCATGCCGGGCTCGAAGGCGAAGGCGAGCATGCCGGTGCGCGCCGGATCGGTATGGCGCCAGATCTCCGAGCGAGCGGACAGCAAGTCCATTGAGCTTGCCGTCGGTGAACGGCGAATTGGCGAACAGAGCCGCGATCGCCGGCTGCAGCGCGAGGCCCACGCGCATCTTCGCGACCATGTCCTGTTCGCTCGCGAAGTCGAGATTGGCCTGCACGGTCGCGGTGCGAAACATCATGTCGAGGCCGCGCGTGCCGACCTTCGGCATATAGCGGGCCATGATCGCGTAGCGGCTTTTCGGCATGACCGGCGTCTCGGCCAGCGACCATTTGGGGCTCATGCCGAGCGTCAGAAAGCCGATGCCGAGCGGCTCGGCCACTTTGCGGCAAGCGGCCAGATGACGATCGAGCTCGGCGGCGGTCGCGTGGGCGTCGTAGAGCGGCGCGCCGGAAAGCTCAAACTGTCCTCCCGGCTCGAGCGAGATGGCGCCCTCGCCGTTGGCGTCATAGAGGCCGATCAGGTTTTCGCGATCCTCAATGCCGTCCCAGCCGAGATGGGCGCGCATGCCTTCCAGGAGCGCCCGGATCCCTCGCTCGCCCTCATAGGGGACAGGAGAACGATCGGCGCGATAGAATGGGATCTTCTCGTGCTCCGTGCCGACCCTGAAGGGTCCGTCCGGTTTGCATCCCGCCTCGAACCAGGCGACGAGCGCGTCACGCGATTCGACAACTTCACTATCGACGACGTCCCGAGCCATAAAGGCGCTTACCCCCGCGGCCGGCGAACCGGCGAACCGGCTAGATAGTCGCGCCGCTCCGACAATGCAAAGGGCGCTAACCGGGAACGATAGAGAAAGGCGGCCGGCCTTCGGGCCGCCTTAACCGTTGCGGCAGACGGCCGCCGCAAGACCAGGAGTCTTCGCTCGGTCTCATCCGTTGTTAGGAACTTTCAGGCCTGATGCGGTGGACTTTTCGAGGATACCTGCCATGACCAAGTTGTTGCGTCGGTTCATGCTCTGCCGCCAAGGGGTGACGGCAATCGAGTATGCACTCTAGGTTCCGGTGATCGCCGTGACGATCGTGACGGCTGTTAGCGCGGTCGGAGCCCAGCTGAGCGCGACTTCATCCACATCGCCAGCGCGTTTCCATGAGTGCCGCAGGCGGCCTCAGGGCGTTTTCGCGTCTCGCCCAATCGCCGCCGCCGGCCGTAAGCGAGCGGGACTACCGTCGTCGATCGCCTTCGCGAGCCGCCACGTCACGGCGTAGGCGGTCGCGACGGCGATCAGGCCGAACAAGGCGCAGCCAAGCGCGAAGCCCAGCATGCCGCCCTGCACGCCGCCGTAACGCGCGCCGATCGTCACGAACGGAATCGTCCCCAGCGTCGCGCGCGCCCAGTTGAACGCCATCGACAACACCGGAAAGCCGAGATTGTTGAACGACACGTTGGCGACGAACAGGCACCCCAGGAAGATCCAGGCGGAAACGCCGTAGCGGCAATAGAAAGCGACATAGTGCGCGCTCTCGCCCTTGGCCTCGAACGCGGCGACAAGCGCGGGCTCCGCCAGGACCAGGACCGCCCAGGCGAACAGGACGTAGCCGATCGAGAGGATGAAGGAATCGGTCAGCGTCCGCTGCACCCTCCCCATCAGTCTCGCGCCATAGTTCTGGCCGATGATCGGCCCGACCGACGCGGTGAGCGCGAAAACGACGCCAAACGCCACCGGCGTCACGCGGTCGATGATGGCGGACGCGGCGATCGCCGCCTCGCCGAAATCGGAAAACACGCGCAGCGTATAGGCCGAGCTGACCGGCGCGGCCACGTTGGCCATGATCGCAGGAAACCCGATCGCCATGATCGGGCCGAAGTCGCTGCGCGCAGCGCTGAGCTTCGGCCGTGCGACGAGATCGTGCACGCCAACCGCGCCAAGCCAGCCGACGGCGAGCAGGATCAGACGCGAGAGAACCGTCGCCCAGGCGGCGCCGTAGACGCCGAGCCCGAAGCCGAAAATGAGCAACGGATCAAGAAAGGCTGTCGCGATCCCGGCCGACAGCGTCACATACATCGCCCGGCGCGCATCGCCGACGGCGCGCAGCACGCCCGAGAACGTCATGCCGATCGCCAGCGGCACGTTGGCCGGCATGCTGATGGCGATGAACTTCGAGGCGACCTCGGCCGATTCGCCATGCGCGTGCAAAACGCTCACGAGGATCCAATCGCGCAATACGAACATCACGATCGTGGTGACGCAGAGACAGCCGCAGTGATGGTGAGCGCGGAGGCGGCAAGGCGCCTTGCGCGCGGCCGGTCGCCGGCCCCGAGCGCACGCGAGACCGTGGCCGAGCCCGCGATGGTGAGACCGATGTTGATCGACATGACGAAGAACGTCATCATGCCGGCGTAGCCGACGGCGGCTTTGAACGCCTGATCGCCGAGCTTCGACACCCAGAACAGCGACAGAAGATCGACGGCGAACACCGCCATCAAGCCGATGGCGCCGGTCGCGGTCATCACCGCGACATGGCGCATCAACGACCCGTGAGTGAACACGGGCCGCTTGTCGTGAGCGGCGCTGGGGGCGTTCAAGGCGGCCTCCTTCCGGCCAGGACCGCGGTCTTAGAGCCTGGCGCGGGCGGAAGCTAGAGCGAGCGACGCGGCGGCCCTCTCCGCCAATGCGATCTTCGCCAGGACGTCGGAGTTTTTCGTTTGACCGCCCGATCGCCCGCGTCCTATCTGGCGATAGGTCTTTGAGTCCGCTTTTAGGCGGCAGGGAGAGGAAACATGCGCATTCGTTGTTTTGCAATCGCCTCGGCGGTGTCGCTCGCGGCGCTCGTGTCCGCGGCGCCGAACGCGCTCGCCCAGCAGGCCGAGGCGATGAAATATTGCAAGCCGGATGTCGCGCGGCTTTGTCCCGGCGTGCAGATGGGCGGAGGGCGCATCATCGCCTGCCTCAAGGAACACAAGATGGAAGTCAGCGTCGGCTGCGCCAAGGCGCTGCAGGCGATGAAGGCGAAGATGGGTAATTGAGGCGGCGCTTTCGCCATAGCCCGACCGAAAGGACGGGCGTCTCTCGACGCCCTATGCCGCTCAGCGCCGCCATCTCTGCTCTTCGCCCACAGCGCCGCGCGCAATCGCGGTCAAGAGCAGGCGCGCACGCCCAGGGTGAAGCCGGCTCCCAACGCCGATTCCGCCGATCTGCGGGGCGCGTGACCGCCGCGCTGCCTGGTCATAACGGCCATGGGCGACTAAACCACGGGCCGCGCGGCCAGCCGAAGCGCGGTGGCCTCGCCACATAAGGAGCGGCAGATGGACATCAAGCGAGCAGGGTTCGAGCCCATCGACCAAAGGGCCGGCGGACTGGTTCACCGGAGCGGTCCGGATCGATCCGCTGTTTGCAGCGAGCGCTCCCGCCCGGGCGGCCGGCAACGCGGTCACGTTCGAGCCCGGCGCGCGCACCGCGTGGCATACGCACCCGCTCGGTCAGATTCTCATCGTCACCGCGGGCTGCGGACGGGCGCAGCGCGAAGGCGGCCCGATCGAGGAGATTCGTCCCGGCGACGTCGTGGTCTTCGCTCCGGGCGAGAAACATTGGCACGGCGCCGCGCCCACGACCGCCATGACCCACATCGCCATCCAGGAAGCGCTCGACGGCAAGGCTGTCGACTGGATGGAGAAGGTGAGCGACGAGCAGTATCAGGGCTGAGCCGCCGTTTCGCAAAAGCTCAAGCCGTTGACGCCTCCAGAGATCGAATTTATCGGAGCCCCTGACGGTTCGTCGCCTCGCAGCCCGCCCTTGACTCACGGGACCCGCGCTCGCAAAGACGCATTCGCATTCTGGGGGTCGAGCGCAGTGCACGTCATGGCGACAAAGCCGCCGCAGGGATCCTGCGCCGGCGGCCTGAGCAGCGCTCAATGAAGAGAAGCCTGCTTATCGGCGCGCTTGCAGCCCTCGCGATCCTTGCCGCGGGCGCGGCGGCGGGGCGCATTCTGTACCGCGTCTACCCCGTCCAGATGTCGCTATTCGCCGCCATGACGCGCAACTATATTCGCTCGTGGGGAGCGCCTCCGGGCGCGACGACGACGGACTTGAACCCCGCCTACAAAAGCGCCGCAGCCCCCGCCCCCGCGCCTGCGCCCTCCCCGGCGCGGACGGTCGACGCGGCCGGCGACGACTGGCCGAGCTACAACAGGACGCTCACTTCAGAGCGCTATTCGCCGCTCGCCGAGATCAACGCCAAGACCGTCGGCAAACTCAAGATCCTCTGCACGTATGACACCAAACAATACACGAGCTTCGAGCCCGGCCTGATCATGGTCAACGGGGCTCTGATCGGCACGACGCTGACCGACATTTTCTCGATCAACCCGGCCACTTGTGAGGAGAACTGGCGCACCCGAGAGGACCTTCCGCCCTCGATTCTCAGCGCCATGCGAGGGGCGGCCTATTGGGACGGCAAGCTGTTCCGCGGGTCACAGGATGGGCGGGTGCTGGCCTATGACTTCAAGACCGGCAAGCGAATCTGGCAGACGACCATCGGGGACGCGAGCAAAGGCGAGTTCGTCGCCGCCGCTCCGATTGCCTGGAACGGACTGGTCTTCATCGGCAACGCGGGCGGCGACGGCAAGGGCGGCAAGGGGCGAATGTATGCGCTCGACGCCAAGACCGGCAAAATCATCTGGGAGTTCTATCTTGTGCCCAAGACTGAGGGCGATCGGCCCCGCGGTCCGCCAGGCGCCTCGCCGCTTGATGCGTCGACCTGGGGCAACGGGCCTGGATTCCCAATCAGCGGCGGCGCGACCTGGACCTCGTACACGCTCGATCCCGAAGCCGGAGAATTGTACGTGCCCGTCGGAAATCCATCGCCCGCTTATGCGATCAGCGTGCGCGAAGGCGAGGATCTCTACACCGACTCGGTCGTCGTGCTCGACGCGAGGACCGGCGCCTATAAGCGCCACTTCAAGCTTGTGCCCCGGGACTGGCATGACTGGGACGTCGCCAGCGCGCCCGCTTTGATCCGCACGGCTGGCGGCAAGCGTCTGCTGTCGGCCGCGCCCAAGGATGGACATCTCTATGGCATCGACCTCGCCGACAACGCGGTTGTCTATCGCACGCCGGTGACCAGGGTCGAGAATGTCGAGGCGCCATTCGCCACCGACAAGGCGGTGCGGTTCTGCCCCGGCGCATCCGGCGGGTCCGAATGGAACGGCCCAGCTTACGATCCGGACACGAACCTCATCATGACCGGCGAGGTCGATTGGTGCACGACGGTGAAACGGCAGACCAACGAGCAGCTCCAGGACGCCCCGGCGGGCGGCGCCTGGTTCGGCAACGCGATGCGCAACCCGTTTAATTTGTTCGGCAAGCAGGATCAGAATTTCTGGGGCGGCTGGGTCTACGCCGTCGATGCCGACACCGGCGTCTGGAAATGGCGGCTGAAATCCAACTACCCGATTGTCGGCGCGGTGACGCCGACCGCCGGGGGCCTGGTGTTTGTCGGCGATGTGGGCGGCAATTTCTATGCTCTCGACGCTGCGACCGGCGACAAGCTCTGGGGTCAGAAGATCGGCGGCGGGATCGGCGGCGGCGTCATCGCCTATCGCGCCGACGGGGGCGAAAAGATCGCAGTCACGACCGGCCTCACCGGCGTCGCCTGGCCCACCGAAGTTGTGACCGGAAAAATCGTCGTGCTGGGGCTCGACGGCGGCGCCGCGAAACCCTGAGACGCCGCCGCCCCTCCCCTTGCCTACGAGCGCGAGACGCGCG
>CAWDKC010000001.1:0-69709 GCA_963802615.1 uncultured Alphaproteobacteria bacterium | reverse complement strand
GCACCCTGATTCCAGCCGATTCTTGGCGGGAGGAATACCAGCTCGATCGACGGATCAAGACCTATCCAAAACCAATCGTCGCCCTGGTGGACGGCATTGTGATGGGCGGGGGTGTTGGTCTCGCGATGCCCGCCGCGCATAGGGTGGCCGGCGAGCGTTTCGTCTTCGCGATGCCGGAGGTAGGCATTGGCTTTTTCCCCGACGTCGGCGCGGCCTGGTTTCTGCCGCGTCTTCCGTTTCACGCGGGCGTCTATTTCGCGCTGACCGGATTACGCGCCGACGCGGGCGACGCTGTCGCGTTGGGTCTGGCCGAGGTCTTTGTGCCTAGCGCTGCCTTTCCGGCGCTGGCGCAGGCGCTGGAAAGCGAGGAGACGGTCAAGGCCGCGCTCGCGCGCTTTGCCGCGCCGCCGCCCCGTTCAACTCTGGCCAGCGAGGCGGCAGCGATCGAGGCTTGTTTCTCGGGGCTCGATCGGGCCGCGATCCTCCAGGCGTTACGCGAGGCGGAGACGCAGGGCGTTGCCTTCGCGGCGCCGGCGCGAGCGGCGATGCAGGAGAAGTCGCCGACCAGTCAGGCGATCGCGCTCAAACAGATGGCGTTGGGCGCGAAGACTGATTTTGACGAAGCGCTCCGGATGGACTACCGCATTGTCTCGCGAATTTGCCGCGGCCACGACTTTTACGAAGGCGTCCGCGCCGTGATCGTCGACAAGGACAATCGCCCGCGCTGGAGCCCGCCGCCGTCGGGGGCGGAGGTCGACGCCTATTTCGCTCCGGTCGATGATGAGCTCGACTTTCCGGCGCCCGGCCGATGAAATACATCATGCGCCAGAGCCGCGACGGGGCGATCGAACTTGTCGATCGATCGCCGGCGCCGACCAAAGATCATGATCTCAGGTCGGCGATTTCGCGGGTGGGTTGGGAGACCGCCCTCATCTGGTACATGCGCACGCTAGCCTGGGTTTGGATGGCGAAGGGTCTGTTCCACTGGGCGATTATTCTCGGCGCATTCCCGGCGCTCGGCCAATTCACGACGATGGCGCTTCCTCTGCAGGCGACGATTGTCGCTTTCGCCTGCCTCGATTTGCTGGCGGCGATCGGCCTATGGCTCGCCGCGGCCTGGGGCGGGGCGATTTGGCTTTTGTGCGCGGTGGTCGAAGCCGCATCCCCGATCTTAAGCCCGCGCGCGGCGGCGATCGGATATGGCGGCGCTATGCTCAACATTTCGCTGGTTGCCGGTTATTTCCTGTTGAGCTGGCGGGCGGCGCGCGAACGGGCTTGACGCTTCGTTCCCCAACGTTCGCCTGCCGAACAGCGTGGCCCCGCCTTACGTTTGCATCCTGTCAACGTAAACAAAGTCTTTGATTCAATTGAAATTTACCAGCACTTGAAAACTTTGGATTCATCTTGACTCTTAAACTCGTATTCACGCGCTTCCGTTACAGTTCTACTCATAAGAAGACCGAAGGAACGCTCGGCATACGAGAACCGAACAGACGGGTGTGCAATGATTAACGCAGTCAAAACACAAGATATTGCAGTTCGGTTGGAGCCTGATCTTCGGGTATCCGGGTTGTACCTGGAGACGTTGACGATGGTCGAACGGCTTCATCGGCGATTGCTGGACGTTATCAAGGATGAGTTCGACCGTCGCGGGCGGTCTGACGTCAACGCGGTGCAGGCGTTGCTCTTGTACAATATCGGCGACAAGGAACTGACCGCCGGCGAATTGCGCACGCGCGGCTATTATCTCGGGTCGAATGTTTCCTATAACGTCAAGAAGCTGGTCGAGGTTGGTTTTCTCCACCATTCCCGTTCGCGCATCGACCGCCGGTCGGTTCGGATCAGCCTGACCGAACGGGGCAAGGAGGTCCACCGCATCGTCGCCGGCATCTATGAGAAACACTCGCGTACGATCGAACAGATCGGCGGCATTCCCGGCGACGACTTCGTTCGAATGAACGCCTCCCTTCTGCGCCTCGAGCGATACTGGACCGACCAGATCAAGTATCGCCTCTGACAGCGCCGCTCGGCGCTCTCCAGTCCCAAAAAATGAGCCGGGGCCTCCCTTGCGGGAGCGCCCCGCTTTTGCGTTCACCTGACGTTAAGCGAACGCGGCCATAAAAACGCCCGAGTGAGACCTATGGTGCGTGTGGAACGGCCAGGGCTTTCGCGGTCGCAACGCGCTCCAGAACGTCGAGGCGCGGGCGGCAAGGCTCGAAAGAGAGCCGTCCGTTCTTGGAGATTTGCATTTTGATGCCTGGCAGGACCGCCTCGTGGCTTTCGCGCCGCGCCCTTCTTGGCGCGACGGCATCCGTTGCTGTCGCCTTCGCTTTGGGGTCGATTCCGTCCAAGGCCCAGGACCAGGACGTCAATCAAGCGGAATGGCCGCAGAGCTACGAAGCCTCGCCCCATATGGCGGTCGCGCGTGAATCGACGCCCATCCTGTCGCCAGCGACAGTCGATGCGACGCAAGCGGCCATTCAGAAATATCAGGACGTCGTCGCCAAAGGCGGCTGGGGATCCCTGCCGGCTGGCCCTGAGCAGCGTGTCGGCTCGAAGGGCGGGGCGGTCGAGGCCCTGCGCCAGCGGCTGGTCGCGACTGGGGATCTCGATCAGGTCGCGGGATCGGGACCGGTCTACGATTCGCTCGTCGAGGCTGGGGTCAAGCGATTCCAGGCGCGCAACGGCCTCAACCGGAGCGGCGTGGTCGACAAGGAGACGCTCGCGGCGCTCAATGTGTCGGCGGCCGCCCGTCTTCAGCAACTCGAGACGAATCTCGTCCGCCTGCGCGCCTATTCCGGCGACCTTGGCGAGCGCTTCGTGATCGTCAACCTGCCGGGAGCTTCCGTCGAGACGGTCGAGAACGGTGTCGTCTTTTCGCACCACCGCGCCGGCGTCGGCCGGATGGACCGTCAGTCGCCGATCATGCAGGTCAAGGCGACCGAGATCAATTTCAATCCCTACTGGCACGTGCCGCCTTCGCTCATCAAGAAGGACCTGATCCCGAAGATGAAGGCGGACCCCAACTATCTCGTTGAGGAGAAGATCCATATCCTCGACAAGGACGGGCATGAAGTGTCTCCGTCCTCGATCAACTGGAACTCGGACGAGGCGACGCATTTCAGCTATCGCCAGGATCCCGGCAGTGAGGTCGACGCGCTGGGCTTCGTGCGCATCAACATTCCGAACCCCTATGGCGTCTACATGCATGACACGCCAGAGAAGGGCGTGTTCGGCGACGACTTCCGTTTTGTCTCGTCGGGCTGCGTGCGCGTGCAGGACGTGCGCGACTACGTCGCTTGGCTGCTCAAGGACAATCCGGGCTGGGACCGCGACCAGATCGACGAGGTCATCCGCTCCGGCCAGCAGCAGAACGTGAAGCTGGCGCAGCCGGTCCCGGTCTATTGGGTCTATATCACCGCCTGGGCGACGCCGGACGGACTCGTGCAGTTCCGGCCCGATATCTACCAGCGTGACGGCGCGGGCCCGGGGCCGGTGGCGTCGGCTGTTCCGGTCGAGCCGATGGCGTTGCCGCAGGAGTAGGCGTCAAAGCCCACTCCGCTTGGCGCGAGCCATTTTCCCGAGTCGGTTTCGAGCGATTCCAATGGCTTGCGGCGCCATTTCCGAGTCGCTCGCGCCTTTCAACCCATTCCGTCGCTCTCGCGCCGGCGGGCAGCTGGCGGGTTTGACGGCGATCGAGCGTTTTCAAAGGCTTGGGTTCGCTTCACGCGCGCCGTAACTGCCCAGGCGGGGTGAGTTAGAAAAGTCACAGGGTGGGTTTGATTGGGTTTTTGGGTGCGATTTTGAGAGACAAGGGGAAGAGGTTCTGACTTAAGGGTTGGATGGACCTTTCGCCGGAAGCCGAAGCGTTTTTGGCCTCGCTGATGTTGAGGCTTGAGGCGTTGGAAGCGGAGAACGCCGATCTTCGGCGACGGCTGGGGCTGGACAGTTCCAACAGTTCGAAGCCACCGTCGAGCGACGGACTGAAGAAGAAGCCTCGGGTGTTGGGGAGCTTGCGCAAGAGCCGCGGCAGGCCGAGCGGCGGCCAGAAGGCTCATCGCGGCGAGACGCTGCGTCAGACGGCCGAGCCGGACAGGATCGTGGAGCACTGGGCGGACCGCTGCGCGCATTGCCAGGCGCGGCTTTTGGCCGGTTCGAGAGTCGGCGAGGAAAAGCGCCAGGTTTTCGATCTCCCGGAGACGCTGCTGATCGTGACCGAGCACCGTGCGACGATCCATGCCTGCACGGCCTGCCGCCGCCGCACGCGCGCCGACTTCCCCGAAGGGATCGTTTCGCCGGCGCAATATGGCGAGCGCGTCCGGGCGGCGGCCGTCTATCTCAACGCCCAGCAACTCGTGCCCGAGGAGAGAACCGCGCGGGTTCTGGCCGACCTGTTCGGAGCGCGGGCCTGCGGGGCGAGCGTGGCCAGTTGGGTCCGGGCCAAGGCCGAAGCGCTGGCTGCGGTCCATCGCCGCATCGGCGAGCGCGTCGCGGCCGCGCCGGTGCGCTGCCTTGACGAAACCGGCTTTCGCATCGCAGGCCGGACCCGCTGGCTGCACACCGCCTCGACCGCGACCCACACCTTCTATCGCGCCGGCGAACCCCGCTCGGCCATGCTCGCATGCCAGGGCGGCGTCGTGGTCCACGACCATTGGCGCGCCTATTACGGTCTCGAAAACGTCGATCACGCCTTCTGCAACGCCCATCTGTTGCGCGAGCTTCAGGCGGTTTGCGAACTCGACAAAGAGCCCTGGGCCGAGGCCCTGCGCACAACGCTTCTCAACGCCAACGAGGCCGTGCGGGCGGCTAGGGCTGCCGGCGCTTCGGGCCTCGCCCCCGAAACGATCAAGAGCTTCGAAGACCGATACTGGAGCGCCGTTCGCGAAGGCCTTGCCCTCCACAGGAACCTGCCGACTTTCGATCCCTCGACCAAACCGAAAAAGCGAAGAAAGCAGCGGCCCGCTCACAATCTCCTCATCCGGTTCAAGACCTTCAAAGAGGCCACCCTCCGGTTCCTCGCCGATTTCGCCGTCCCCTTCACCAACAACCTCGCCGAACAGGACCTAAGGATGATGAAGGTGAAGGCCAAAATCTCCGGCGGCTTCCGAACCCTTCAAGGCGCAAGGGACTTCGCATGCCTGCGCTCCACCCTCTCATCCGCCCGAAAGCAAGGCTTCGATATCCTCGAAGCCCTGACCCAACCCCCAGAAACCCTCGCCAGCAAACTCTGCCTCTGACCCCCGGCTGGGCAGTTACGTCCCCAAGTCACAAAATCAAATCCGCTCGGCTCCGCTTTGCCCTCGACGCCAGGCTCCCCATCGGGTCCCGGCGCGGGATAGCCCTCCAAGGCGTGAATGGAATGGAAGGCTTGGAGTCGCCGGAGGTTTATAATAGAACAAAGCACGAACATTGTCAAGTTATTGTTCACAATGCCACGCCATCGCTACCGCTCTTGAGGGGTGCGCCGCTCCGTGTCCGCCCGCAAGTGGGCGGCAGTAGGCTCCGACCTAGGCTCAGGACCTGTTAAATTTCTTGCATAGGGTTGGATTGGCTGATTCATAGGCGAGGCGAGGAGGCTTCGCCATGGCTGATTTGTTTTTGCTTTCTGAAGCGCAGATGCGCCGGATCGAGGGGTTTTTTCCGCTGTCGCACGGCATCGCGCGGGTGGACGACCGGCGGATTGTGAGCGCCATCGTATTCGTGATCAGGAATGGGCTTCGCTGGCGCGACGCGCCGCGAGAGTATGGCCCGCACAAGACGATCTATAACCGGTTCATCCGCTGGAGCCGGCTAAGCAGAGATTTGCAGCTTGGCCAACGAAAGCTGGGTGCGCTCGAGATTGAGGGCGTCAACGGCCTGATGGATTGCGGTATTGAGTGCATCGGCGTCGGCGAAGGTCTGATGGGCGAGATGATGCGCCTTGAGGTCGCGCCAGACGGCTTCGATGTCGTTTAGCTCCGGTGCATATTTGGGCAGCCACTCGACGGTGAGCCAGTGAGCACGGGAGGCAAGCGCTGCGAGCGAGAGTTTGCTGGTGTGAATGGGACCATTGTCCAGAACCAGCACCACTTGGGTGAAGCAAGCCGAGCGGGACGTCGGCAAGCGCTCTGACGGACCAACCAGCGTCGAGCGAGAAGAGCTGGGTCGCCTTCGACGTGAGAACCATCGCCTGCGTCAGGAGCGCGATATCCTGGCAAAGGCGGCGGCCTGGTTCGCGCGGGAGAGCAAGGCGAGCCCGAACGGGTTTCCTGTTCGATGAGCGCGCACCAGGCCATGTATCCCATTCGCACAATGGCCCACGTCCTGAAGGTTTCGGCCTCGGGCTACTACGCTTGGCGGAGCCGACCGGCTTCGGCTCGGGCGACCGCCGACGCCGATCTGACGCGCCGCATCCGCACGATCCACGCCGGCTCGCATGGAACCTATGGCGCGCCGCGCGTTCATGGCCCGAGCTGAAGGCCGATGGCCTCTCGGTTGGCCGGAAGCGGATTGCTCGGCTGATGCGAACGGCAGGAATTGCAGGCGTCAGCCGGCGCAGAAGCGCGCCGATCACGACGCGGCAGGCGAGGGACCATCATCCCGCCCGCAAGCGATCTCGTCCGCCGCAACTTCATGGTCGAGCGGCCGAACGAATTGTGGGTGGCCGATATCACCTTCCTGCCGACGTTGGCCGGCTTTCTCTATCCTCGGTCGTTCTCGACGCCTGGTCTCGACGCATCGTCGGATGGGCCTTCTCGCTGATCTGAAAACCGGCGTCGTGCTCGACGCTCTCGACATGGCGCTCGCCGCCAGGAAGCCCGACAACGTCATCCACCATTCGGACAGAGGATCTCAATACACGTCGGTCGCCTTCGGCAACCGCTGCAAGGAGGCGGCGTCCGTCCATCGACAGGCTCAGTCGGCGACGCCTACGACAACGCGATGTGCGAGAGCTTCTTCGCTACCCTCGAATGCGAGCTGATCGACCGCCGTCGCTTCCGATCTCACAGCGAGGCGCGAATGGCTGTCTTTGAGTTCATCGAGGGCTTCTACAATCCTTCGCGCCGCCACTCGGCTTTGGGCTATCTCTCGCCCATCGAATACGAAAGGAAACATGATCGCCTGAGCAAGCCCGCCTAAGCCCAAACCCGTCCATCAAAGCGGGGCAACTTCGCGCACGCCGAACGCCTCGGCGATCCGCGCGCTGGTCCAGCCAGCCAGCGTCAGCAGCACGGCACGGGCGCGGTCCGCCTCGCCGCGATCGCGCGAGCCGGCCAGAACCATCAGCGCCCCTTGTTGC
This sequence comes from uncultured Alphaproteobacteria bacterium, assembly GCA_963802615.1. Taxonomy (GTDB): domain Bacteria; phylum Pseudomonadota; class Alphaproteobacteria; order Rhizobiales; family Beijerinckiaceae; genus Roseiarcus. The sequence continues at coordinate 62,430 of CAWDKC010000001.1, read as the reverse complement.
GCCTCGCTCGCCATGAGAGGCGATTTTCCCGTCATGTCGTGCACCTCCGAATCGAGGCCGACAGGGAATTAACCCTCCAAGCGTTGGTCAACCACGCGGAGTTTGCGTAGCAGCCGTTCACCAATTGCCGGCCGAGATAATTGCCATAGGCGTCATAAATCGGCGCGTAGTGCGTGCATCCGTAACCGCCGTACGCGTAGGGCGCCGCCAGCAACGCGCCTGCGGCCAATCCGCCGACGATCGCCGGGCCGGCCCAACCGCCATGCCAGCCGCCGCCATGCCAGCCTCCGCCATGCCAGCCTCCTCCATGCCAGCCGCCGCCGTGGAAGCTGTGCCCGTGGAAACCGCCTCCATGGAAGCCACCGCCGTGGAATCGACCAGCGGCCGCAGCGGGTTCAGTCGTGGCGACAAGGGACCCCATCAGAGACAAAGCGGTCAGGCCCGCTATCGTCGTTCTGGTTATGGTGTTTCGCATCGGTGAGCTCCGTTAAAAGCCATCCTCACCGACCAACGCTGTCAAAAGGAAAGAGTTCCCAATTTGTGAAGAGTGTCCGGGCGACGAGGCGCCGAAAGCGGCCCCTGGTGATGGAAATCGTCTCGGGTCCCCGAGGCTCGATTGCTGTCCGATGGGAGTCTTGGACTGATTAGGGGCCGAACGCCACGTCGCTGGCGGATCGTTGCTTCGACCGGTTGACGCTCGCGAGCACGATGAGCAGCATGAACAGGAGGTTGAGGATCTCGCTCGGAACCTCAATCATTGTACGGCGCCTCGGCCGCGCGCCAGCAGAAGACCAGGAATGCAATCGTCGTAATGGCGCTGGCGGCGCCGTAAACAGCGAGGATATCCAAAGCCTTAGCCTCCCGCACTCGCAACCCTCTGTCGTCAAATTCGACGCCAGAATCACCCTGCAACCTAAGATTGCGGGGAGGCCGTGGTACAAGTCAAGGTCCATTTGTGTAGACCCCGATATTCGGAAAAGCCTGGCTAAGACGGCCTTAGGGGGCTGGAATCAGATTGAAATCATATTGAATCGCATCTGATTGGCTGGGAGCTTCGGCAGCGGCCCAGGTTGAGGGGCCTGCCTCGGTCAGACAAAGCGGATTCGGGCCGGCTCCAGCGGGATTCCGGTCAGTTGCGTGGTCCATTCCTCGCCCGCGGCGACCGGAAAGGCGCGCGTGAGCGTTCCGGTCGTCACGATTTCGCCCGCCGTAAGCGCCGGACTGTGCGGATCTTTCGCGAGCGTCTCGGCGAGATGGCGCAAAGCCTGCAGAGGCCCGTCAAGGACGTTGGCCGCGCTCCCGTGATCGACCTGGGCTCCGTTACGGAAAAGATCGATCTCGAAGCGGGAAAGCTCGCCCATCCACTCATCCCGCCTCGATTCTGCCGAATGACGCGGTCCGATGAAGAGCCTCCCATGAAGCCCGTATGCGGCGACGGTGTCGGGCGCGCGAAAAAACCAGTTCGGGAAGATCGACTGCACGATCTCAAAGCCGTGGGCGATCCAATCGATGCAATGGATAAGCGCCTGCTCGTCCATGCCGGGCTCGGGCGGGGCCGCAAGGCCAAACACGATCTCTGGCTCGATGCGAGGTTCGGCGAGGCCGCTCAGGGAAACGTCCAGTCCCTCGGGCGTGAGGTCCTGGACCGTGCGGTCGTAGACATAGCCCCAGATGGGCGCATAGACGCCGTATTCCGACCAGATGGTCCGGTTGGTGAACCCGATCTTGCGGCCGACCGGCCGCTCGCCGCGCGCTTCTCTCTCCGCGCGGACCGTTGCCGTAACGTTGTAGGCCTCCTTCAGTCCAAAGTCGGGATAGACTTTGGAGAAGGGGTCGAGTTGGCGGCCGGTCCCCAGGACCGCGAGCACTTCGTTGGCGATGTCATGAAGGTTCATGGGCCGGGGCGTCCTCCCGCGCATTGACGATAATGGATCGCCCGGATCGAATGTCGGACGGGCGCGGCGAAGTCTAGCGCCGAAGTCGCGCCGGTTGAAAGCCGTCGGCCCCGCATTTGTGAGCCCTGCAGGAGAATCCGCTATGCGACCAGTTTGGCGAAAGAAGACGGGCGGCGCGCTCGGCCTGGCGCTTGCGCTTCTCCTCGCAACGCCCCTCGAGGCGGCCGGGCCGCAGCCGCAAATGGCCGGCGACGTGCAGATTCATGATCCTTCGCTGATCGAGATCGGCGGGCGGTTCGTCGCCCTTGGCACCGGGCGGCAGGGGCCGACGCACGGCGCCATCCGGGTCAAGACTTCGCCGGACGGGGTCAAGTGGACCGACGCCGGCTTGATAGGCCAGGGACCGCCGGCATGGGCGCGAGCGGCGCTTGGGTTTCAGCCGCTCAACGTCTGGGCGCCCTCGATCAGCCGACGTGGACAGACTGTCTTCCTCTACTATTGTCTTTCAACCTTCGGGAAGAACACGAGCGCCATCGGGCTCATGACCAACGCGTCCTTCGATCCGCTCAAACCCGGGGAAGGCTGGCAGGATCAGGGCCTCGTCCTGATGTCGAAGGAGGGCGACGATTTCAACGCCATCGATCCGTTCCGGATCGACCCGTCGGACGGGCGCGCCTATCTCGCCTTCGGCTCGTTCTGGTCCGGGATCAAGCTTAGCGAACTGAACCCCGAAACCGGCAAGCTCATTCACCCCGATACGCCGCGCGTCGCCCTTGCCAGCCGCAACGGGGGCGCGGTCGAAGCCGCTTCGATCCTCGAGCATGACGGCAAGTTCTACCTGTTTGTCAGCTTCGACCAGTGCTGCAAGGGCGTCGCCTCGACCTACAACATCCGCGTTGGCCGGGCCGACCGGATCGCGGGTCCATACCGAGACAAAGACGGCAAAGCGATGCTCGAGGGCGGGGGCTCGCTGGTCCTGGCGACCACCGGCCGCTTTATCGGGCCGGGCGGGCAGGAGGCGGTGAAAACCTCCAAGGGCGATATGTTGGCCTACCACTATTATGACGGCGATGCGTTCGGCGCATCCAAGCTTCAGTTTTCGCCGATTCTGTGGAATGCGGACGGCTGGCCGGAGCTTGGGCCCTTGCCGCAATAAAGGGGGCTCTCGAACGCCGCCGGCCTCGGCGCCGGCCGGAGGGTCGCCGCCAATCGTTTTTCCGCAGAACGCACTCGCCTCCACGCACTCCCCGTGCGAAAACTCGGCCCCATGCGAATCCTGCTCACCAACGACGATGGCATTCACGCGGCGGGGCTCAAGCTCCTCGAGCTGATCGCGGGCGAGCTGTCGGACGACGTGACCGTCGTCGCGCCGGAAAACGACCAGTCGGGCGTCGCCCATTCGCTTATCCCTCAGCGACCCGCTTCGCTTGCGGGAAATTGGCCCCCGTCATTTCGCGTTGAAGGGCACGCCGACAGACTGCGTCATCATGGGGGTGAGGAAAATCCTCGCCGATCGCCCGCCCGATCTTGTCCTTTCCGGCGTCAATCGCGGACAGAACGTGGCCGAAGACGTCACCTATTCGGGCACCATCGCGGGCGCGATGGAGGGCGCGCTGCTCGGCGTTCCCTCGATCGCTCTGTCGCAGGCCTATGGCGGCGCGGTCGGCCGGCCGGAGATCGAATGGGAAGCGACGGAAACCCATGCGGCGCCGGTCATCCGCACGATTCTAGCCGCCGGCATCGCTCCGGGCGGCCTGGTCAATGTCAATTTCCCTGCCTGCGCGGCGTCTGAGGTGGCGGGGATCGAGCTCACCCGCCAGGGCCGCCGCAACACCGAATTGATGCGGGTCGAGGAGCGCCGCGACGGCCGCGGCTTTCCCTATTTCTGGCTCATGTTCCAGCGCGGCGCTTTCGAGCAGGCGGAGGGAACCGACCTTGCGGCGCTGGCGGCCAAGAAGGTTTCGATCACCCCGCTCAGGCTCGATCTCACCGACCATGATTCGCGTTTGCGGTTTGAGAAGGCCTTTGCCCGTCGTTGACGCAATGGAAACGACATCGGCGGGATAAGGACCCGTCATGACCGTGGCCGAATCAGAAGAACGCGCCCAGTTCACGCTCGCCATGCGGGCAAGGGGCATCAATGACCTCAGCCTCTTGCGCGCGCTCGAGCGCGCGCCGCGCGCCCTGTTCATGCCGCCGCGGTTCGCCGACATTGCCGGTCGCGACATCGCGCTGCCGATCGGCTGCGGACAGACGTCGCCGCCGCCTTCCATCGTCGCCGCGATGATCGCCGCGCTCGAGCTCGAAGCCCGAGCACCGTGTCTGCGAAATTGGAACCGGAACAGGCTATTGCGCCGCGCTGCTGGCTCAGCTTGCGGACACGGTCGTGTCGCTCGAACGATTCCAGACGCTGGCTTTGGAGGCGTCCGCGAGGATCAAGGCCTTCGGGTTGGCCAATGTCACGGTGCATTGGGCGGACGGATTCGAGCATCACATCTCGGGGGAACGCTTCGATCGGGTCGTTGTCCACGGCCTCATCGAGCCGCCAGGCGAGGCGTTTCGCAGCCTGGTCCGTCCAGGCGGCGTTCTGGTTGCAGTCGTCTCCGGCCCGGACCGAGGCGAGCAGCACGTCGTCAGATTGACGGACGCCGCCAGCGGGGCGGGCGAAGCTCAGGGCGAAGCTCAGGATATGGGTCCGGCGCGCGGGATGAGACCGCTCGAGCACGGGCTGGCGCGGGCGCTGTAGACCCAATTCGCGCGTTCGAACGGGCGAATTTCGACATAATTGTCAACCGGCAATTCATCTTAAACCTTCCCTTAACTCGATCGGCGCAAACTGCATGTGTATGTAGTCGCGTGGGCGTGGGTGGAAGCCGATGAGTGATTGCGTTGCGGGGACAAATGGACGCGCGTTTCGGCGTCTGACGCTGGCCGGGCTTGGCCTTCTTTTCTTGTCGGGATGTTCGTCCGACGTCACGCGCTTCAGCCAAAGCGACAGTCTGTTCTCCAATCCGTTCGCGGCCAAGACGACCACGCCGCACCGACGCCCGGCGTGACGACGTCGCCGCTCGCGCAAGCGGCGCCCGCCGCGTCCGGGACGCGCACCGCTTCACTCTCGAAGCCGCAGGCGGTGGGTGGCTCGGCGGTGGGCTGGACCGCCGCCGGCGGCTCGCCGATTGTCGTCGCCAATGGCGAGACGCTGGACACGATCTCGGGCCGCTACGGCGTGCCGGCGTCCGCGCTTCTCGCCGCCAACGGCCTTTCGAGCGCCTCTGAAGTGAAGAGCGGGACGCGCCTTGTGGTGCCCGTCTATCACGCCGACGGCCACGCCGTCGCCAGCGCCGAAAGCGAGAAGGCGGGAAAAAAGCAAGACAAGGACGTCGCCGACGCCGAGTCGGGCAAGACCAAGAAGGACAAAGAGAAAGAGAAGTCCGCCAAAGCCGACAAGGCCGCCAAGGAGGCGGAGAAGTCTGCGTCAAAGGACGTCAAAGAACTCCAAGGGCGCCGCGGTCGCCGAAGCCGAGCCGTCCAAGTCGGACGTGAAAAAGCAGGCGATCGACAAGACGCCGACCGGCAATCTCGAATCGGGCGCGTCGCAATCGAAGATCCCGCTGACCGGCGCGCAAGCCGACGCCGCCGGCACGGAACCTGAATTCCGCTGGCCGGCGCGCGGCCGCATCATCCAGGGGTTCAAGTCCGGCGGCAACGACGGCATCAACATCTCCGTGCCCGCCGGAACCTCGGTTCGGGCGGCCGAGAGCGGCACGGTCGTCTACTCGGGCGACGGGCTTAAAGGTTACGGCAACCTGGTGCTGATCAAGCATCCGAACGGCTTCGTCTCGGCTTACGGCAACAATGGCGAACTCGATGTGAAGCGGGGCGAGCAGGTCAAGCGCGGGCAGGTGATCGCCAAGTCCGGCGACACCGGCAACGTCAATTCGCCGCAGCTTCACTTCGAGTTGCGCAAGGGATCGACGCCGGTCGACCCGACCAGCTATCTCGCCGGGCTCTGAAGCCCAGGCCAAGAGTGGCGAGGTCCGGCCCTCACCGGACCTCCACGAGGCCGATCTCCGAGGAATCCCCCAGAACGAATTGATCCCTTGAGCGGCCTCTGAGGGCGGCGGGTCCAAAGACAGGCCCGCCGCCCTTGATTTTGCACGCCCAAGCGGAGAGGGAGAGCGATGCACGCCCGTCCCCTTGATGCCTTCGCCGCGACGCTCGTCTTCGCGCTTTGTGTCGTGTGGGGCTTCAATCAGGTCGTGGTCAAACTTGCGCTGCCGGATGTCGGGCCGATTGCGCAGACCGGCATCCGCTCGGGCGTCGGAGCTTTATGCGTCATCGCCTACGCGCTCATCACCAGGCGCCGCATCTTTGAGATTGACGGCACAGAGGCTGCGGGGGCGCTGGCGGGCGCCTTGTTCACCGCCGAATTCATCGCGCTTTACGAATCGCTGCGCTTCACCACCGCGGCGCGCGCGACGGTGTTCATCTACGCTGCGCCTTTCTTTGTCGCGCTCGGCGCGGCGTTCCTGCTTCGGGACGAGCGGTTAAGGAAGATTCAGTGGGCAGGGCTCATGTTCGCCTTTCTCGGCGTCGTGTGCGGCTTCCTCGGGCGGACGAAAGGCGGCAGTCTCGCCGGCGACGCGCTGGCGCTCCTGGGCGCGGTCCTCTGGGCGGCGACGACCATCGTCATCAAGGCGACGCCGCTGAGACGCATCGATCCGATCAAGGTGCTGCTCTATCAGATCGGTTTCGCTGCGCTCGTTGCGCCGCTTGTGGCCTACGCTTTCGGCGAAGAATGGCCGACGCATCTGACCACCACATCGATCGTCGCCCTCCTATGGCAAGGCGTCATTGTGGCCGGCGTCAGCTATGCGCTCTGGTTCTGGACGCTCACCCGCTACGCCGTCGCCGAGCTTTCGGCTTTCACCTTCATTACCCCGCTGGTCGGCGTGCTCGCCGGCTGGCTGGTGTTCGGCGAGACTCTGAGCTGGGGGTTTGCGCTGGCGATCGTGCTGGTCATCGCGGGTCTCGCGCTCGTCAACTGGCCGCGGAAAGCGCGGGCTGCATAGACCGACCGATTCTCCGTGGCGCGCCCGCCTTAACCCCCCTCGAGCCGCTTGCCGAGCCGGCCGGCGAGATCCTGAATGAATTGCCAGGCGGTGCGCCCGGAGCGGGCGCCCCGCGTCGTCGCCCATTCGAGCGCTTCGGCTTCAAACTCAGCGGCCGGCGGGTCGAGGCGGAAGTGCCTGGCGTAGCCGTGGACCATCGCCAGGTAATCGTCCTGGCTGCAATGGTGGAAGCCGAGCCAGAGGCCGAACCGGTCGGAGAGCGACACTTTCTCCTCGACCGCCTCGCCCGGATTGATGGCGGTCGAGCGCTCGTTGTCCATCATCTCGCGCGGCATGAGGTGGCGGCGGTTCGAGGTCGCATAGAAGAGCACGTTCGCCGGACGGCCTTCGATGCCGCCCTCGAGCGCTGCTTTCAGCGACTTGTAGGACGTGTCGCCGGCGTCGAACGACAGGTCGTCGCAGAAGACGATGAAGCGATAGGGCGCGTCGCGCATGAGGGTCATCAGCCCCGGCAGGCCCTCGATGTCTTCGCGATGGATCTCGACCAGCTTGAGGCGCCCGGCGACCTCCTTCTCGCGGTTGATGGCGGCGTGCGCCGCCTTGACCAGCGACGACTTGCCCATGCCTCGCGCGCCCCACAGCAGCGCATTGTTGGCGGGCAGGCCCGCGGGCGAAGCGCTGGGTGTTCTCGACCAATAGATCCCGCACCCGGTCGATTCCGCGCAGGAGCGAAATGTCGACGCGGTTGACGCGCTGAACCGGCGCCAACGCGCCGCTGTCGGCGCGCCAGATGAAGGCCTCGGCCGCCTCGAAATCGGGCTTCGCCGGGGCAGCGGGAACAGCGCGCTCAAGCGCCTCGGCGATGCGGCGGAGAAGGTCGGCTTGGCTCTCGAGCGGCGGCAAGGGGAATCCAGTTCGTTTGAAGGGCTGAGGCTTTGCCACAAGCGCGGGCCAAGCTCCAGAGCCGGGCTCTTGCCGCTGAATGATGGTCTGGCGCCGTGGACCCGGAAGGCCGAAGTGGGGAAGCCAGCGGCAACCGCGCCGCTGACCCCATGAACCGCAAGCTCTTGGCCCTGCCCGCGCCCTTGCCTACCGTGCGCCCAAGCGTGGCGCGGGATCTTTCCCTGTATTTGCAAACATCTGGGATCTGATCTTCACGACCAGCTGTAGGCAAACAGCCCCATGACGACGAGGACGATCACGACCGCCAGGACGTAATGCTTCGCCTCCCATTCATGCATCGTGAGGATGGGCTTCTTGCTCTTGGCAGGACGCTCTGAGGCCATGGGCTTCGCCTAGCACGAACCGCGGGCCGCGGCAAACGCCGCCACTCGCGGCGCCAGAAGCCGATGCGGAATTTTACGCAACCAGACTTGCCTTTTGCGCCAAACGGCGTTGTGATTGCAGGCGCTAACGGGGCGAATCGCATGAACGTCCTCCTAATCGCCGCCGGCTGCCTCCTCATGGCGCTCGGACTGATGATGTCCGCCAACCGAAGCGGGTACGTCTATTTCGTCGTCGGACCCCGCTCGGTTCTCGTGCTCGCCGGCGTGGTCGCGGTGCTCGTGTTTTTGATCGTGCGCACTGTTCCTGGATAAGGCTCGAAACCGGGCCCGCCCGACGCGGTGAACGGCAGCGCCCCTGTAAATCCGGCTGATCTCGTGCTATATACTGAAGAGACCGAGCGCGCCCGGCTCTGGGAGACTTGAAATGGCGTCCCGATTGTTACGACGACAGGTGATGACCCTGACCGAGGCGGCGGCTGCGCGCGTGCGCGAGCTGACCGAGGCGGCGAGCACGCCGGTCGTGGGCCTGCGGGTGGGGATCAAGAACGGCGGCTGCGCCGGCATGTCCTACACCATGGAGCTCGCCGAAGCGGCGAATCCGACCGATGAGATCGTCGAGGACAAGGGCGTGAAGGTGCTGATCGACCCCAAGGCCGTGCTGTTCCTGCTCGGCTCGCAGATGGATTTCAAGGTCGACCGCCTGTCGGCGACGTTCGCCTTCTCCAATCCGAACGAGACCTCGGCCTGCGGCTGCGGCGAGAGCGTCGCCATCACGCCCGCGAGCCCCGAGGCGCTTCACGCGCCGGCCTGAACCCCGTCGATCGATGGACGCGGAGGCCCTGAAGGCTCTCTTCGAGCCTTTCGGGCCCTTCGCAGTCAAAGGGATGTTCGGTTAACGAGACGCAGTCGGCGCCCGCTGCGCGCGCGGGCCCTGAAGAGCCTCACGCCTTGACGAACGGACAGCCGCCCTTGTCCAACGGGCGAAAGGCGTCCTCGGGCTTGATCGTGGAGACAAGCTCGAAATAGTCCCAATCATATTTCGACTGGGCGGGGGACTTCGCTTTGTAGAGATACATGGGATGGAGCTTGCGCCCGTCGGCGCGGATCATTCCCTTGCCGAACAGCGGATCGTCGGTCGGGATGGCCTTCATCGCGTCGATCAGCTTGACGCCGTCGTCGGCGCTCTTGGTCTGAGCCATCGCTTTCATGAGATGTTCGGTCCCCGCGTACATGCCCGCATGCATGTCGTTGGGCATCATTTTCTTCGGATGCGCCGCCTGGAAGCGCTTGGCGAAGGCGCGCGTTCCCTCGTTCGCGTCCCAGTAGAAGCCGGTGCAGATTGTCGCGCCGTCGACGGTATCGAGGCCGAGCGAGGGAATATTGGTGACGTTGAGAATAAGGCCGGCAAGACGCTGCTTCGCGCCAACCCCGAACTCATGCGCCTGCTTGATGCAATTGTTGAGATCTCCGCCAGCATTGGCGAGGCCGACCGTGTCGGCGCCGGAATTCTGCGCCTGAAGAACGAAGGACGAGAAGTCGGCGGTGTTGAGCGGGTGGCGCACCGAGCCCAAAACCTTGCCGCCCGCCGCCTGAACCGCGGCGGCGCAATTGGCCTCGAGATCCTTGCCGAAAGCGTAGTCGGCGGTGATGAAGAACCAGCTTTTTCCGCCCGCTTCCGTCAGCGCCTTGCCGAGGCCCGTTCCCAGCGCATAGGTGTCATAGGTCCAGTGAACAAAATTGGGCGAGCATTTCGGACCGGTCATGACCGAGGACCCGGCGCCCGAGCCGATGACCGCCTTGTTTTTCCCCTGTGCGACCGCGATTACGGCGAGCGCGACCGCGGAATTCGGCAAGTCCATGATGACGTCGACATGGTCGGAATCGAACCACTGGCGTGCGATCGCCGACCCCACGTCGGGCTTGTTCTGATGGTCGGCGGAAATGATCTCGACCGGCACGCCGAGCGGCTTCGAGAAATCGTCCACCGCCAGCTGCGCGGCGATGACCGAGCCGACGCCCTGGTAGTCCGCGTAGACGCTCGACATGTCATTGAGGACGCCGATCTTGAGCGGCCGCGCGGCTTGCGCGCGGGCGATGCCCGGCGTCAGCGCCAGCGCCGCGCCCGAGAGAAGAACCTGCCGCCGATTTGGCCTTTTCGCCACATTCATGTCCATCCTCCCTTGAGGCGTCTTGATGAGCCTTTTCGCTGGCCCGTTCCGTCCGAATGTGGCCCGCCGCGCTGGCTGAAGCAAGTCGGCGCCCGGCGGAAGCGGACCCCGGATTCGTCAAAGGACTGGGGCGGCGAAACGCGCGACGACTTCCAGCTATGCGAACGACCGCGCTCCGACAGCCGATGAACAGGCGAAAATCGAGTCCGCCTGCTGCGTTCACGCGGAATCGTCATCTACCGACGCCAGCGCACTTCAGCCCCGACGGAAAGACTCTATCGTTTTGCCGATCAGGGCGCCCACGCTGTAGCTGACGGCGGCGTAGATTGCGAGGAGGAAGGCGCTGCCCGCCATGAAGGCGATATTTCCGAGCGCTCCGTTCGCAACCCAGGGGTATTCGGCTTTTACGGCGCCGTAGCCAAGCCCGAGGACGAAGGCCAAAGCGAGAAGAGGCGCGAAGCCGATCAGGCGGCCAAATCTGAAAATGAAAAATGGCGCGACAACGCCAAACATCACGATGATCAGAGCCGGGTAGAGACCGAGCCTGGCCATCGAACTTCCCCCCCGTGTCGGCGCCCTTGAGGCGAAGCCGAGGTCCGAGCCGCTATTCGTCCGCTTCGATCGGCTCGGGCGTCGCCCGGGCGCGCGCCTTCACCGGGCGCAGGAGGAAATCGGGCACATGGTCGCCGAGCCCGATCACCGGCGCGTCGTTGTCCCGGCGCGGCTGCGGCGTCGGGGTGCTGCGCGGACGCGCCCCGTGCGATGGCTGGTCACCGAAAGCCGGGGCGCGAGGAGCCTCGCGATTGGCCGAACCACCGGCCGTGCGGCGGCGCGGCGAGCGTTCGGGGGGCTGAGGGGAGTCGGCGAGGTCGACCGCTGCGGGGGAGGCCTGCTCTTGATCCGCAGCCGGCCGCTCTTGCGGGGGACGCGCGGGGCGGCGCCGGCGGGAATCGGCGCGTCGCTCGGTGTGCCGATCTGTCCCTTCGCCGCCCTCGGCCGCCGCGGGGCGCTCGGGTCGCCTATGGGCGCCGCCGCGCCCGCGGGCCGAATGCTCGCGCTTCGGCGCTTCCGCTTCCTCGTCGGGCGGCAGTTGAGATCCATCCTGCCAGTCGATCTTGCGCGCGATCAGCTTCTCGATCTCGGCCACCGCCTTCTGGTCGATGCGCGAGACGATGGTCAGCGCCTCGCCGGACTTGCCGGCGCGTCCGGTGCGCCCGATGCGGTGGACATAGTCCTCGGAATGATGGGGCGCATCGTAGTTGATCACGTGGCTGACGTCGGGAATGTCGAGTCCACGGGCGGCGACATCGGAGCAGACCAGGAGCTGGACTTCGCCATTCCGGAACGCGTCGAGCGCCGCCATGCGCATGCGCTGGTCGAGATCGCCATGCAGCGCCAGCACCGAGAAGCCGTGCTTCTGCAGCGAACGGTAGACCACCTGCACGTCGCGCTTGCGGTTGCAGAAGATGAGCGCGTTCTTGAAATTCTCGGCGCCGCGGATGATGCGGCGCAAGGTCGAGCGCTTCTCTTCCGGCGTTCCGCCCGACGGCACCAGCGTCTGGGTGATGTTCTCGGCGGTGGTGGCGGCCTTGGAGACTTCGACGCGCACCGGGTTGTGCAGGAACGCATCGGCGAGGCGGGTGATTTCCGGCGGCATGGTCGCCGAGAAGAACAAAGTCTGGCGCGTGAACGGCACCAGCTTGCAGATGCGCTCGATGTCCGGGATGAAGCCCATGTCGAGCATGCGGTCGGCTTCGTCGATGACCAGGATCTCGATCGCGTTCAGGAGCAGGCCGCCGCGTCCGGTGAAATCGAGCAGGCGGCCGGGGGTGGCGATGACGACGTCGGCGCCGCGCGCGATCTTGATCTCCTGATCGCCGAACGAGACGCCGCCGATCAGCAGCGCCAGGTTCAGCTTGTGATTGACGCCGTATTTGCCGAACGCCTCTTCGACCTGGGCGGCGAGCTCGCGCGTCGGCTCCAGAATGAGGGTGCGCGGCATGCGGGCGCGAGCCCGGCCGCGCTCCAGCATCGATAGCATCGGCAATGTGAACGCCGCCGTCTTGCCGGTGCCGGTTTGCGCAATGCCCAGGACGTCGCGGCCTTCGAGGGCGTAAGGAATGGCTTGTTCTTGGATCGGCGTCGGCGTGTCGTAGCCCGACGCTTCAACGGCTTTGAGCACTTTCTCGCTCAGGCCGAGTTCGCTAAATTTCATGAGGTCTCGCTTGCGCGGATGCCTCGCATCCGCTGAGTTGTGATATGGGGGCCTCGGTGGACCGCGTCAATGCGTTCGCAGGTCCCGGCGCGCAAGCCTCGCGCCCGCATCGGCGCGAAGCGCTCGCCGACGCCGCCCCGGAGCCTTCATTTGCTCTCGGCGGATCTTGCCATAGAACATCTCACGAAAAAGTCAATAAAGCCGGGGCTTGTCCTTCTCGCTCGCGCCGCATCGCAGCGGAATGCCCGCGCTTTCGCCGCCTAAGCCGAGGGCGGCGCCCGTATCCCGCCGCTTGCCCACGCCGGGCAGGGGTCACAAAGCCCCGGGTCCAAGCCTTTTCCCGGCAGCATGCGCCGCGCGGCGCTTTGGGCCGGCGGGCGGGCGGGAATCCATCGCATTCGCAAAGCCGTGACGGCCTTCGAAACGGTTGCGCAAACGTTTCGATATGCTAGCGTGTCGATGAGAAGAAGACTCCGCCGCCTTGGGCGGACGGCGAGCGAACTGGGTGGGAGACCGGGGAAGGCGTGTCGACGATTGCCGCCGTGGCGCGGGAAGCGGGCGTTTCGGTTTCGGCGGTTTCCCACGTCGTCAACGGAACGAGGCGGGTCACGCCGGCGACCGCGAGCGCGCGGCGCGCCATTCGCCTAGACGTCACGCTCAAACCGCCCCTCTCCTGCGGAAGGCCGCGATGAGCGCGTCGGCCGAAACCGTCGCGCCGCTGCTCGTGATGCGCGGCGTCGTCAAGCACTTCGGCGGCGTCCAGGCGCTGCGGGGCGTGGACTTCGATCTCAAGCGCGGCGAGATCCATGCGCTGCTCGGCGAGAACGGCGCCGGCAAATCGACGCTCATGAACATTCTTTCCGGCGTCTTTGCGCCGGACTCGGGCGAAATGCTGCTCGAGGGCCAGCCCGTCAGCTTCGACGATCCACGCGCGGCGCAAGCCGCCGGCGTCGCGACGATCTTCCAGGAACTCGACCTCGTGCCGAGCCTCGACGTCACCGCTAACCTCTTCCTCGGCCGCGAACTCACGCGCGGGGGCGTGCTCGACCGCGCGTCGATGCGTGAGCAGGCGATCAAGCGGCTGAGCGTCGTCGGCAAGGACATCGACGCCGACCAGCCGGTGGGCGAGCTTTCCGTGGGGCGAAGGCAGATCGTCGCCATCGCCAAGGCGCTGACCTACGCCTCGAAGATTCTCATCATGGACGAGCCGACGGCGGCGCTCACCGCCTCCGAAGTCGAGCGGCTCTTCATCGTCATGCGCGAGATCGCCGCGCGCGGCGTCGGCATCGTCTACATCTCGCACCGGCTCGAGGAGGTGCCGCGCGTCGCCGACCGTGTCACGGTCATGCGCGACGGGCAGGTCGCGGGCGTGCAGCCCGCGAGCGCGCCGCAATCGGAGCTGGTGCGCCTGCTTGTTGGGCGCCCGCTGGACGAACTCTACCCGAAGCGCGCGACAACGTTGGGCAAGCCGGTCCTCACGCTCGAGCACGCTCGCTTTCGGCCCCGGACCCCGCGGCCGGGCTGGCAGGCGCCCGAGGACGTGAGCCTCGTCGTGCGCGCCGGCGAGATCGTCGGCCTCGCCGGCATCATGGGCGCCGGGCGCACCGAACTGCTCACCGCGCTCTATGGCGCGGCGGGCCACGGCAAATGGTCGGGCGTGGTCGAGATCGACGGCGCGCCAGCGCGCCTCACCTCGATCCGCGGCGCCCGCGCCGAGGGCCTCGGCCTCGTCACCGACGACCGGCGCGGCAGCGGCCTCCTCATCCGCGACACCGTCGGGCGCAATCTCGTGCTGACCGTGCTCGAGCGCGTCTCTCCCGGCTTCCTCGTGTCGCGCCTGCGCGAGAATGCGCTGGCGAAGGAGGCGATCGGGGCCTTCGACGTGCGCCCGCCCCGGCCCGAGCTCATCGTCGGCGCGCTCTCGGGCGGCAATCAGCAGAAGGTCGTCATCGCCAAGGAGGTGCTCGGCGATCCGCATCTCCTCCTGCTCGACGAGCCGACGCGGGGCGTCGACGTCGGGGCCAAGGGCGAAATCTACGCCCGCATCCGCGAGCTTGCTGGCAAGGGCATGGGGGTGCTCGTGGCGTCGAGCGAGATGCCCGAGCTTCTGGGCCTCTGCGACCGGGTCGTGGTGCTGCGCGGCGGACGGACGGTCGCGGAATTTCCGGGGGGCGCGGACGAGCATCAGGTGCTCGAAGCCGCCGAGCAAAGCGAGGACGAAACCGTATGAGCCAGACCGCGACGACCCGCGACGCGGCCGCCGCGCCCCCGGCCAGGCGCCGGCTCGACCTTTTCGCGCTTCTCGTCCGCTTCCAGAGCGTGATCGGACTCATTCTGGTCGCGATCGGCGGGGTCATCTTCTCGCCGCGCCGGCACGGCCTCATTCTCTTTCTCGCTCCCGACAACATGGCCAATATCGTCCGCGCGGTGTCGGAGACCGGGATCATCGCCGTCGGCATGACCTTCGTCATCATCACCGCCGGGATCGACCTCTCCGTCGGCGCGCTGCTCAGCCTGTCGAGCGTTCTGACCGCAACCATCATGACCACCGCCGGCTGGGGACTGATTCCGACCGTCCTGTTCGTCGTCGCCTGCGGCGCGGCCTTTGGCGCGGTGCAGGGAACGATCTCGACCCGCTTCCGGCTCGAGCCCTTCATCGTCACGCTCGCGGGGCTTCAGGTGGCGCGGGGACTGGCGCTGGTCATCTCCAAGAACCAGTACATCAACATTTCCTACGGCGACGGCCCCGGCCTCGCGCCGCCGGTGTTCGCGATCCTGGGCGATCGGCTGTTCGACAACACCGTGCCGGTGGCGACGCTGGTGTTCGTCGTCGTGGCGGCGATCGCCACCTTCGTCCTCAACTTCACCCGCTTCGGGCGCTACGTCTTCGCGGTCGGCGGCAACGAGCGCGCGGCGCGCCTCTCGGGCGTGCCGGTGTCGCTGGTCAAGGTCTCCGTCTATGCGATCACCGGCCTCGTCTCCGCGATTGCGGGCATCGTGCATGCGGGACAGTTCAATTTCGGCAGCGCCAACGATGGGACGGGCTATGAGCTCACCGCGATCGCTGCGGTGGTGATCGGCGGCACCAGCCTGTTCGGCGGCGCGGGCTCGATGGTCGGCACGGTCGCCGGCGCGGTGATGCTCGGCGCGCTCGCCAACATCCTTCAGCTCAACAACATCAACGCGGCGCTGCAATTGCTCGCCACCGGCGCGATCATCGTGCTCGCCGCGGTGCTTCAGTCTCTCGTTCGGCGCCGCGAGGGACTGGGTCGATAAGGCGCGACAAGGCAAACAGGAGGAAAAGCATGCAACGGTTCTTGTTAGGGACCACCGCCGCGCTCGCGCTGGCGGTCGCCGCGCCGGCGGCTTCGGCCGCGCATCTCGCCAAGGCCTGCGGGAAGGACGACAAATACGTGATCGGCTTCTCGCAGGCCAACAACGCCGAGCCTTATCGCGCGCATGTCAATGACGAATTGACCGCCGCGGCGGCGAAAGTGCCGCAGTTCACGCTGCAGATCGCCGACGGCGCCGGCAATGTGAACACCCAGACCTCGCAGATGGACAATTTCATCACCCAGAAGGTCGATCTCATCCTCATCTCGCCCTTCGAGGCCGCGCCGCTGACGCCCGCTGTCGCCCGCGCCATGAAAGCCGGCATTCCGGTGATCGAGCTCGACCGCAAGACGGTCGGCGACCCCGGCAAGGACTACACGGCCTTCATCGGCGGCGACAATTTCAAGATCGCTGAAGAAGCCGGCAAGTACATGGCCGACAAGCTTCTGCCGCAAGGCGGCGACGTGGCGGTGCTGGAAGGCCTGCCGAGCTCGACGCCGGCGGTCGAACGCCTCGACGGCTTCAAGGCAGGCGTCAAGGCCAATTCGAAGATCAAGGTGGTGGCCGAGCAGGCGGCCGACTGGCTGCCGGACAAAGCCCAGACCGCCTTCTCCGCCATGCTCCAGGCCCATCCCGACATCAAGGCGATCTACGCCTCGAACGACATGATGGCGGCGGGCGCGCGGCTCGCGGCCAAGGGCGCGGGCAAGAAGGACGGCGACATCGCCATCATCGGCACCGATGGCCTTCCCGGCCCCTCGGGCGGCATCCGCGCCGTCGCCGAAGGCGAATGGGCCGCCACCTTCACCTATCCGACCGGCGCGCCGCAGGCGATCGACATGGCGAAGGAGATCCTGCTCGACTGCGCCGACAAGGTGGCGACCACGGTGACGGTGCCGACGCTCGCGATCACGCCCGACAACGCCAAGTCGCTGATGGGCAAGTAGGGGAAGCGAGACGCAAATCGCGGCCGGCCTTTCGCGGCCGGCCGCTTTTGTTTCGGCGCGACCGCCGGCTCTGATGGTCGGTCGACGTCACGAAACTATGGATCCGCCGGACGTCGTCCAGCGACAGGCGCGGAGCCCGCCTCAAAATTGGCCGGACCAGGGATCACGCAGATGGCGCAAAGCGGAATGGCGCCAGCGGTCCCATTAACAACGTAAACCAGAATTGTCTGAGCTTGACCTCGAATTGTGGAACAATGCCGTGTCCGCGGTGTTTCTGCGGTTCAGCGCGCTCATTCTTGCCCCCCAGCCCGGGCGCGCTGTCTGCCCCGCGCCGGCCCTCCCTGCGCGGGGCTTTTTTTGCGCCGGATCCAGCTGAGCAGGGAACAGTCTGGCGCTGGTCGTGTTGAGTTTGTTGAGCGTGCTTGTTTTTGCCCCAGCCCGAGTGCGCTGCCTGCCCCGCGCCGGCCCTCCCTGCGCGGGGCTTTTTTGCCCCGTCCGTGGGCGCCTTGCCGGCTGATCTGTTTGAAATCGGCAATGACGGACGAGAGCTCCCGGTCCGGCGACTGCAGGTTGCGAACGGGCGAGTTGGCGAAACTATCGCATGCCCGGGGCGATCGCGTCGCCGAGACGCCGACGCAATCGGTTCCGAAAGGTCCGCCGCTCTCTCTCCTGAAACAGGGATTAGGCGGCAGTTTTGAGTTCGACGGCAAACCCGAGCGCCCGGATTCGTTTTGCAAGGTTGTTGGCGGCGCGTTTCGGATTCCTGGGGCGACGGTAATCGGGACCAAGATCCTGATAGAACGTTCCGTCTTTCAGCATGTGATAAACGACGCGCAACGTGGCTGCCGCGACGGCGATGATCGCCTTCTTATGGCCGAGGCGAGGCGTGAGACTGAGATACCGGGCTCGCATGCTCGAGTTTTTCACTTTCGTCGCCGACAGCGCGGCCTGCACCAGGACAGGTTTCAGCCAGACCGCGCCTTTGCGGAGACGCTTTGAGCGTTTTCGCCCGGCGCTCTCGTCAAGGCGCGGACACATACCGGCCCAGGAAACCAGATGGTCGGCGGTCGGAAAGGTGCTCAAATCGGCGCCGATTTCGGCAATCAGCGTCTGGGCGACGTTGTCGCTGACGCCAGGAATTCCTTTCAGTCGCTCGATGGCGTCGCGAAAGGGCGCGAGTGCGGTCTCTAGCCTGACGTCGAATTCAACGATTGTGGCTTCGATCTGCTCGATCGTCTTCAGGTGTTGGCCGATGAGAAAGCGATGATGGTCGCGCAGCCGTCCCTCCAACGCGGCGATGAGTTCCTCATGCGGGCATGCGAGCCGAGGATGACGCAGCCCGGCCAGTACCCTTGGATCACTTTCGCCCGCCACAATCGCTCTCAAAATCCGCCGACCGCTGAGGCCGAGAATATCCGAGATGACCGAGGTCAGCTTGATGTTGGCTTCCTCCAGTGTCGCCTGAATACGTTGGGTGTGACGAACGATCTCACGCGTCAACTCACGCCGCGTGCGGGTCAAGTCGCGCAATTCCTGGATCGGTTGCGGCGGCACGAACGAAGCTCGGATCAGCCCATGGGCGAGAAGATCGGCGATCCAGGTCGCGTCATTGGCGTCGCTCTTGCGCCCCGGTACGTTTCGAATGTGCGAGGCGTTGGCCAGGATCAAGCTTGAAGTCATGGCAGAGCACATGCCAGACCGGCTTCCAATAGACCCCCGTTGCCTCCATCGCCACGTGCGTGACCTTGGCCTCGGAGAGCCACGTCGACAACTCCACAAGGCCCTCGCGTCGTTGTCGGAAACCGAGCAAGCTCCGATCTGGCCTTCCGGCCAGAGACGATTCTCCGGCAGGCCACGATTTCCTTCTGATGCACGTCCAGTCCCGCGCATCGCCGATGCAACGTCTCCATCGCGCTCCTCCTGAACAGGGCGACCGGCGCGACGGCCCAGAAAACGATACTCTCTCCTACGGGCTCCGGGCGGGCTGCCAAAGCCGCTCCGCCGTGGCGACAATCCAAAGTACGTCTGGGCCGTCCGATCAAACTCAGTGCCGGGATCGATCACCAAGAATTGGAACGACCTCTGTGCCGGTCGACATGCACAATACCCCGTTTCATGCATCAAGGTGCGCGACGCGAATGAAAACTCAGTGCAGGTTCGCCGTCGGCAAATGCCAGTGCTGCCAGACCGCGACGATTCGCAGGCCGAAGCACGTCGCGCCGCCCAGGAAAGCGGCGATGTTGGCGGGCGTCTTGACGCTTCGGGCGACGACGAGGACGATCGCGCCGAGCACTCGCGGCCGTCGCCAGAAAGTCGACCCGCAGAACGGCTGGGACTTCGGCGAGCAGGATATCCCGGATCGTATAGCCGCCAGCGCCGCTGATCGCGCCCATCATCACGGCCGCGATTGGCGTCAGCCGGAATTCCAGGGCTTTTTCAGTTCCGGACACAGCGAGCAGCGCCAGACCAAGAGCGTCGACGACTGTGAGGAGGGATTCAGGAATCCCTTCGACCATGTGGAACGCGAAGAATGTGGTGAACGCGCCCAAAAGGGCCGATGTCACGATCGGCCAGCCCCTGAGCGCCTCGGGAGGCTGCTCGCCGATCAGAAGATCGCGCATGACGCCCCCGCCCATCGCCGTCGCGAGGGACACGACGACAACGCCAAAGGCGTCGAGCCCTTTCACGGCTGCAATCGAAGCGCCCTAAATCGCGAGCACGAAGGTTCCCACGATATCGATGGTCTGCAGCAGTCGAGCATGGCGCGTGGGCTTGTGATCCATCCGGTCATAATGGCGCGACTTCTGCGTGGGTCTCAAGCGATGGGCCCGGTGGGCCGAGCGCGAACAGCGCCGAACTCTCGCTTGGCTAGGGAAATCCTGTCGGGCGACCATGACCCCCAAGTTAGATGTGAACGCGTAACGGAATTGATGTATCGACTACCGTACATCCGTCTTGTCCCGCCGGGGAAATTGCCCGTATTTTCACACGCGACTCCGCCGGAGAAAGTGAAATAATCGAGTAAGTATTTGGAATATTTGGAGTTCGACGAGTGCCTTTCACGCCAGCGCTGCCTGCAGAGAGAATGTAGATGCCGCTGTCCGCTTCGAAGCGCTGCATCTGAAAATTAGCGAATTTTGTCTTGCTCATTCTGGTTATGCAAGGATAGTGTTGATGTCCATGCAGCACGAGACCTACTCCAGAATCAAGAGCGTAATCAATCAGGCGCCCAGCATCCAGAGTTACTGAAACATCAGCTTTTTCTCTTGGAGGTTCAACGGGAACTATCGAACTTATATGATGATGCATCACGACAATCCGGATTTCAGGCTCCTGGGCAGGCGCGTCCATCTTTTTCATAAGAGCTTTGATTTGACCTAGGGAGAGATAGCCATACTCGTGGAATTTGCTGGGAACTAACTTACAATAGTTAAGCAAGCCAATTTTGACACGGAATTTCTCCGCCGCGATCTCAAAAACCTCGCCAGCCATGATTTGATCATCAGTATAGAAGCTTTTCAAAAAGCTCCTATAATGAACCTCATGCGCAAAGCTTGCCATCTGATTGGTAGTCAGTGTTTTACGAGCAAACGCGCCCTGAGCGTCTTCTTGGTACCATTCGTAGTCGTGGTTTCCCGGAATTATATAAACGCGTTCTCTAGAAAGATTTAGACTGTCGCAAATTTTAGTCACAAACCGCAGCGCGTCATCGACATGTTCTAACCAACGCGCATGCGTCATAAGATCACCAGAGACAATGAGGCCGTCGATACGCGACTCCCCCTGCGCTTTTAAATCTTCCAGAAGTACTCCAGCGAGATCAATCTCAGCACCTCCAGGCTCTGGATCTTTTCCGTCAACCCAGAATCCATGATCGCTGCCAAAATGTACATCTGAGATATGAAGTAGTCGAACCTCAGTCTGAAGTTGCGCGGGATCGGTCATGGGGTGTCATCTGGAAATATGGCCAAAGTATCACGACCAATTGAAGACTTATCGGGGATTCATATGGCACATCGGAAGTGATCTTGTTTATCTTGAACCAAAGTTCTACATTATATGCTTCTCTATAATATTCAGGAACGTGAGTTTGTTCATGCTCCGGTAATCGACCAAGGTGAATCTCTTCTATCGTCGCGCGATGCATTCGTTCTGCCGACGTGTCTATCAGCCACGCATCGAATTCGCCAAGAGAGGTCAGCCGGTTTCTCAGCATCCGGATGTCCTCAGTCCGAGGCGGCTCCGTTTGCTTCTTCCACCACCCCCACCAGACGTAGCCTTGTTGTTTAACAATAGAGGCGTGGTCCGCAACAGTATCTACACCGGGCGTCAGTTCACGAAATCGAAGCACCAAACGAATTTCTGACATAGCAAGCTCACTATACTATTCGCGATGTTCCCAGACATTGGCGCAAGAAAACAAACTAGCGCGGATTACGTTACATTCTTGGAGGAGCTTGAACGCTCTCTCCTCCAATTCACTCATGCGTTGTGGTCGCCCTGCGGCCAGCTTATTCAGCGCATTCTTGAAATGAAGTGAGGAATAAACTGAGAAGACAACGTTGTCGGACGTCCAAAGATCGATTTTAGGCCGTATTGGCAATCGACGGCTGACATCCGCCAGAACATTGCCATCAACAATGCTCACCAATTCCGGCTCGCCTTCCACAGTACCATTAGCAGGCTGTTGAAGAAGTCGGTGGCTAGGGGAATCGCTTTGTGATTCTGTTTCGGCGCCAGGGTGCAGGGAGCGAATCATGCGAGGCGAGGACGAGCGATCGGGGTCGCTGTTCAGCTACGTGGATCTTGAAGCTCGCGTTGGGCAGGATCATCCGCTGCGGATGATCCGCGCGATTGTGAACGATGCGCTGGCGAGGCTCGCCGGCGATTTTTCTGCGCTGTACTCGCGGATGGGGCGGCCGTCAATTCCGCCTGAGAAGCTGCTGCGAGCGATGCTCTTGCAAGCGTTCTACTCGATCCGCTCGGAACGACAGTTGATGGATCGGCTGGAGTTCGACCTCCTGTTTCGCTGGTTTGTCGGCATTGGCGTCGAGGATGCGGCGTGGGATCACTCGACATTTTCCAAGAACCGCGAGCGCCTGTTGGAAGGCGACATCGCCGCCAAGCTGTTGAGCGCGGTTTTGGCGCAGCCGCGGGTGAAGCAACTGCTCAGCACGGATCATTTCTCGGTCGACGGCACGCTGATCGAAGCTTGGGCGTCGATGAAAAGCTTCAGGCCGAAGGATGGCGACCCGCCAGCCGATGCGGGCGGCCGGAACCGGGAGGCGGATTTCCACGGCCAGAGGCGATTGAACGACACGCACGCCTCAACCACCGATCCGGAGGCCAGGCTCTACCGCAAGGGGTCGGGCAAGGAGGCGAAGCTCTGCTTCATGGGGCACGCGCTAATGGAGAACCGCAACGGCCTTTTGGTCGACGCCTGCCTGACCTGGGCCGACGGCCATGCGGAGCGGATTGCGGCGCTGCACATGATCGAGCCGCGCGCCGACCGGCCGCAGGCGATCACAGTGGGCGCCGACAAAGCCTACGACGCCGAGGATTTCGTCAACGAACTGCGCTCGATGAACGCAACGCCGCATGTGGCGCAGAACACAAACGGCCGCTCGTCGGCGATCGACGGGCGCACCACACGACACGCCGGATACGCCGTCAGTCAGCGCATCCGCAAACGGATCGAGGAAGCTTTCGGCTGGATGAAGACGATCGCTGGGCAGGAGAAGACCAAGTTCCGGGGACGCGACCGCGTCGGTTGGACCTTCACCTTCACAGCCGCGGCCTACAACCTGGCGCGGTTACCCAAACTGCTGGCGACGCCAGCATGAGCGCGCCGGCGAACTGCAAGCTTATCGGCCGATGGCGGATCGTTGGGGCCGACATCTGGGATCGCGATTATCTCGACCTCTGCGGGCCCGCGACGATCACGATCCCTAACCACGGCCGAGGCGAAATCGCCTTCGGCGCGCTCCAGGCCGGCCTCGACATCGAATACAGCCGCTCATCGGTCGGGTTTACGTGGGAGGGGTTCGACGAAATGGACGAAGTCTCTGGCGACGGATCCGCCGAACTCAACGATGACGGCTCAATCGAGATCGAATTCGCCTATCACAACGGCGACGAAGCCGTCCTCAAAGCCAAACGCGATACTTCTTCAACAGCCTGTTAGGCACGCGCAGGGCAATCTGTTGTTTATCAAAGACGTATCGGTGCCAGATTGATCGTGAGCGATCACGGTGGCCATCTCGCGCGGGCATGATATTGGATCGGTTGCTGACGTCGACTGTTGCAAGGTCGCCATACCGCCAGCGATCGCTAACCACCCTTCCACTGACCGCAGCGGACTGTAGCTCGAAGGACGGAGTAACGTACCGTAGAGCACTGCTTTCGAGGCGGCATGGGCCAAAAAAGGATGCGAACTCAAGAATGTCGCGCGCCTCGGCCGCGGCAGACGGTCGTGTCTCAGGTGGCCAAAGCGAAAACATGATCAGGCCGCCCGTCCGAACACCATGACGCGCTTGCTCGAGCCAGGGTTTAAGGTAATCGATATACCAGGGGCTGTCGATAATTACCGTATCAAACTGACCCCCCTCTCCAACCACTTTGTCCGATCGAAGATCGGCCTGAATATGCTCGATGCGGTTAGAAGCGTCCGGCAGCGGCTGCCAATCGATAAGTGTCACGTCTCTTTCGTTGCGGGCAATGGCTTCTGCTACTGAAGGACAACCGAGAAGAAGAGTGCGGCCATTCCGGGCGTGTCCTGCTAAGCGTTCTGTCGAAGCCGCATCGAACCGCCAGTCAAAGTCGAGCGGATGGGGGTCTGGCCTTATCATGACGCAATCGGAATAACACAGACTATCAACGCTCGTCAGCCTATCTGACACGGCGCCCACCAAGGGAATTGAGCCCGGAGTTGGGATGCTTGCCATAAGCCGAAATATGTGATATTCTTTTTGGATGGTCGGATTACAACCGTGCTGTCGGAATGGCAGGAGGTGAACGGGCTGCCAGGGCCCGATCCCTGCAACCTGTCGCGCGAAGGACGCCGGGTGAAATAGGCGCTGGGAATTTTTTATTTGAATCGGCTCTAACCCATTGAAAAGTATCGTTTCGAAAAAATAAACGCAAGTAAAAGAAAGCAATTTTACTTTCTTTTATTTTCGTTTAGTTGCGTTTAGTTGCGCTTAACGACAAGGCGCCGACTGTGAGTGTGTGGCAAGCCTGTCGGAGTTTTCGGCCCGGTCAGACCAGGCTTGGCCGATTCCGCGTGCAATCCGGCCTCCCGCCCCGTCGATCACCCGAAATGTGTCTTGGCCTTGCGGGTGAGAGTTCCTAGCCTGCGGCGCCCCTCGCGCCGCCCGCCCCGCGCCGCGAGGTCAACGCCCACCCCCGGAGAGCGCCTTGATCCGCTTCTATTTCCACCCGACGCCCAATCCCGCCAAGGTCGCGCTCCTGCTCGAGGAGCTTGGCCTGCCCTATGAGCTCATCCCGGTCGATACGGCCAAAGGCGAGCAGCACGCGTCCGACTTTCGCGCCATCAATCCCAACGGCAAGGTTCCGGCGATCGTCGACACCGAGGGACCCGGCGGGCGCGAAGCGCGGGTGTTCGATTCGAGCGCCATCCTGCTCTACCTTGGCGAAAAGTCCGGGCGCTTCATCGGCGGCCCCGCCGACCGGCCCGAATTGCTGTCGTGGCTCTTCTTCATCGCCACCGGCGTCGGTCCGTTTTCGGGCCAGGCGGTGCATTTCCAGCACGCGGCGCCGGAAAAGCTTCCCTACGCCGTGAACCGGTATCGCCGCGAGATCGAACGCCATTATCGCGTGCTCGACAGGCATCTGGCCGGCCGCGAGCTTCATCGTCAGCGACTACTCGATCGCAGATATGTCGGTCTGGGGTTGGCTCACGCGCGCCGCGCGCGTGCTGCCCGGCGCGGATGACCCCCTTGCCGACTTCCCTCATCTCAAGCGCTTGTATGAAAACGTCGACACTCGCCCGGCGGCGGCGCGGGCCAAGGCGGTCGGCAAGGATCATCCGTTCAAGAAAGAGAGCGACGAGGAGACCAAGCGGGCGATGTTCCCGTCGAACTATCCAGAAATCGCGATGTGATCAGTAGCCTAGCGCTCCCACGTAGCTTATGGGCCGCCAGGATCGATTCGACTCCGGGTCGCCGTCGAACACGATCTGATCGGCCCATTTGTGCGCCGCCTCGCGCTGTTCGGGCGTGCGCACCGTCCAGACCATGATCGGCGCGCCGGTCAATTCCTTCACCATGAACGGGATCTTGTGGGGCAAGTCGTCGACGTTGAAGGACAGGAAATCCGGGCGGGCGAGGTCGTAATGGTCGAAATCCGTCCAGTCCCGCTTCTGCTCGGGGCTTAGATGAGCCCAAGCCGGATCATCGTAAGAGGCCTGGGCCAGGATGCCGATCGGGCAGGGGCCCCTCGGGGACTGCATCTGAGGGCGGCGCAGGCGCAGATACGCGACCAGATCGTGGTCGAAGCTCTTGAACGCGAGCGCGCCGTCATAAGTCGCAGCGTGAGCGGCGGCGCGGTCGGCGATGCTCCAGTCGCCGTCGAACCGGCTCTTGAGCTCGCAGATGATCGGCGTCCGGCCGGCGACCGTGTCCAGAAACGCGGCGAAAGTCGGCGGGGGCTCGCCCGATCCCTTGATGCGAAGTCTTGCGATCTCGGCCGAGCTTAAGGCGGAAATGGGACCCGTCGCGTCAGTCAGGCGATCGAGCGTTTCATCATGGAAAACAATGGCTTCGCCGTCGGCGCTCAACTGGATGTCGCATTCGATGGCGAAGCCGCCGGCGATCGCCGCCTCCGCCGCGCGCAGGGTGTTTTCGATCACCCCGTTCGCGCTGTCGTGCAAGCCGCGATGGGCGATCGGACGCTCGACGAGCCAGGAGGGCGCGTTGACCGGCGTCAAGCCTCGATCTCGAACACGGCTTCGACCTCGGCCAGCGCATTGAGCGGCAGATGCGCCACGCCAACCGTGGTCCGGGCATGACGCCCCTGATCGCCGAACAGTTCGGCGACGAAATTGGACGCGCCGTTCATCGCCTGGGGCAGGGCGTCGAAGCTCGAACTCGACGCTGAAGAACCCCCCGAGCCGCACCACCTGCTTCACGCGGTCGAGATCGCCAAGCGCCGCATGCGCCTGGGCGAGCACGTTGATCGCGCAGAGGTGGGCCGCCTCACGCGCGGCGTCGACTTCGGAATTGGCCGAGAGCTTGCCCTGGTGGCGCTCGGCCAGCTTTCCGTCTTGCCCGAGCGGCAACTGGCCGGAGACGAACAGCAGCGATCCGGCGCGCACGCTGGGAACGTAGTTTGCGACCGGCGCCGCGGGTTTGGGCAAAACGACGCCCATCTCTTTCAGGCGTTTGGCGGTCTTGCTCATGTGGGAGCGGAACTCCTCAACTCGCTGCGGTGGCGCGCGCTAACCCCGTGTCGGGGCGCGATCTCGCCTATGTCGCCTGTCCGGCGAAGGCAAGCTTGTTTTTGCCTTCTTGCGCGCTTAGGTTTGGGCCAAAGAGAGGATGCGCTGGCGGCGTGAGGCCGGGCGGCGCGTAATGGGACGACGGCCATGGGTAGCTTTAGCATTTGGCATTGGATGTTGTTCGGCGCGGTGGCGCTTCTCCTGTTCGGAGGCAAGGGCAAGATCTCCGACCTGATGGGCGACGTCGCCAAGGGCGTGAAATCCTTCAAGAAAGGCCTTGCGGACGACGATGAGCCGACCGTGGCGCAGAGCGCGCCGCGACCGCTTGAGAATCGCGTCAGCGTCGACGCGAACGACGTCCACAAGGTCAGCTAACGCTCTCAGCGGAACGTCGGCCGACAGGAATGGCGGCGCGCGCCGTGTTGACGCCATTGGGCCGTCGGTGAGCCATGTTCGATCTTGACCTCAGCAAGATGATTATTGTCGGCATCGTCGCTTTGGCGGTGATTCCGCCGAAGGATCTGCCGCGGGTGATGCGCACCGTCGGCCAGACGATCGGCAAGATGCGGCGCATGGCGGCCGACTTTCAGGGCCAGTTCATGGAGGCCATGCGCGAGGTTGAGCGTGAGGCCGACCTCGACAGCGTGAAGAAGGAATTCCAGGCGATCAGCGACCAGGCGAAGATCGACACCAGCTTCGACCCGGTCGGCATGATGCGCGAGGACATGACGAAGGCGGTTGAGACGCCGGTCCAAACGGTTCAGTCCCCGGCTGAGATCGCGCCGGTTGAGATCGGCGCGTCCGAAATCGCGCTGACCGGTCCGCAAGCTGTCGAAGCCCCGCCTGACGCCGCTTCGCTTGAAACCCCGGCAGAGCCCGAGGCGCCCGCCGCCCGGAGAAGCGCGGCGGAATGAGCCAAGAGGACATCGACGCCACCAAGGCGCCGTTGATGGACCACCTGATCGAGCTGCGTGCTCGCCTGATCAGGTCGCTCTATGCGTTTCTTGCCGCCTTTCTGGTCTGCTTCTACTTTTCTCGCCACATCTACAACGTGCTGACGTACCCCTATGTGCGTGTGGTCGGCGCGGAAAAGGCGACGCTGATCGCCACCCACTTTCTCGAACAGTTCTACACCAACATTCGGCTCAGCATGTTCGGGGCGGCTGTCATCGCCTTTCCGGTCATTGCGGTTCAGATCTACAAGTTTATTGCGCCCGGGCTCTATCGCACCGAACGGCAGGCCTTTCGGCCCTATCTGATCGCCACGCCCATCTTCTTCCTCATGGGCGCGCTGCTCGTCTATTTCGCGGTCATGCCGCTCTTGATCCGCTTTTCGGTGTCGCTGCAGCAGGTCAACGTTCCGGGCGAGGCGACGATCGAGCTTTTGCCAAAGGTGAGCGAGTACCTGTCGCTGATCATGACGCTCATCTTCGCCTTCGGCATCGCCTTCCAACTGCCTGTCATTCTGACCCTTCTCGGCCACGTCGGCATCGTCGACTCCGCCTATCTCATCCGGATGCGGCGCTACGCCATCGTGGCGGTGGTCGGGCTTGCGGCGATCCTCACTCCGCCTGATCTGATCAGCATGACCTCGCTCGCCCTGCCTATGATCTTGCTCTACGAGGGCTCGGTCATTGCGGTCAAAATGGTGGAGAGAAGGCGGGCGCAAGCTCAGCGCGCAGCGAACACCACCGCGACGTAGAGCCTCACGATTCTTCCTAGGCTTGAAGGTCAAATAGGGGGCCATGCCATCGCGGGCGAGCTGGTCCGCGCGGACGTTGAGTTCATCATCCGCGTGGCCCTTGACCCAGCGCCACTCAATTGTGTGCTGCTCGGCAGCCGCGGCCAGGGCTCGCCAGAGGTCCTCGTTTTTGACTGGTTTTTTGGACGCGGTGCGCCAGCCGTTGCCTTTCCAGGTGTCGATCCAGCCTGTGATCCCGCCGCGCAAATATTGGGAATCTGTGTGCAGGATCACCTCGCAGGAACGTTTCAAAGAGCGAAGGGATTCGATCGCCGCGGTAAGCTCCATGCGATTGTTGGTGGTCAGCGCCTCGCCGCCCTTCAGTTCCCTTTCGTGGCTGCCGTAGCGTAGAACCGCGCCCCAGCCGCCGGGGCCGGGATTGCCGGAGCAGGCGCCGTCGGTCCAGATCGAGACGCGTTGGCTCACCGCATGAGACCATAGTCGGCGGCCGACCTCACGCGTTGGTGGAAGCGCAATTTGTCGCGGTATTCGAGCGGGTTCTTCGGCGCGACCTTTGCGCCTGGCGGCACGTTGAGCCAGTCGACCAGCCGCGTCAGCATGAATCGCAGCGCGGCTCCCCGGGCCAGGAGCGGCAGCGCCTCGATCTCGGCCTTGGCCAGCGGCCGCAACCGCTCGTAGGCGGAGATCATCGCCCGCCCCTTGGAGACGTTGAATGCGTTGTCGGGTTCGAAACACCAGGCGCTGAGGCAGATCGCCAGATCGTACGCGAGCGCGTCGTTGCAGGCGAAGTAGAAGTCGATAAGGCCGGAAAGCTTCTCGCCGAGGAAGAACACGTTGTCGTTGAACAGATCGGCGTGGATGACGCCGGCCGGCAGGTTCTTCGGCCAGCGAACTCTGAAGAAAATTGAGCTCCGCCGCGCTCTCCTCGCGCAGATGCGGCGCGACCTCGTCTGCGCGCGCCTCGGCTGCCTGGAACAGGGGTCGCCAGCCTTGGAGAGAGAGAGCGTTGGCTCGCTTAAGCGGGAAGTCGGCGCCGGCCAGGTGCATCCGCGCCAGCGCCTCGCCGACCTCGCCGCAATGGCGAACGTTGGGTCGCCGAATCCATAATCCGTCAAGGAACGTGACAATGGTCGCCGGGCGCCCCGCGAGTTCGCCCAGCGCGGCGCCGGCGCGATTGCGGACGGGTTGAGGACAGGTGACGCCGCGCTGCGCCAGATGCTCCATCAGACCGATGAAGAACGGCAAGTCCTCCGCTTTCACCCGTTTCTCGTAGAGGGTGAGGATATGCTGGCCGCTGCCGGTGCGGAGCAGATAGTTTGAATTCTCGACCCCTTCGGCAATGCCCTTGAACGAAGTCGCTTCGCCGATGTCATAAAGCGCCAGAAAGGCGCGCAGCGCGTCGTCCGAGACTTCGGTGTAGACAGCCATGTCCCGTCCGTTGAGCGACCCCATCAAATTAGAGCGATGGCGGACCCGCTTAGCCGCGTGTATAAGGCCGGTCAATCGCCGAGCTTCGCCACCGGTCGAAGGCCCTGGGGCCGCGCAACCGTAGTAGGCGAATTCCGTGCCGGGGCGCGGGCCCGAGCGGACCCTGACGGTTTGAATACCGCATGGACCCTTCGATATCGGCGTCCGGAGGAAAACATTTCGGTAGTCGCGCCGCCAGGGCCTCTTGGCGGCGCTGACGCTGGCGATTGGACGGGGGTTCATTCGATGCGCATTGTGATGGTGGGTGCGGGTTATGTCGGCCTTGTTTCGGGGGCCTGTCTCGCTGATTTTGGCCACGAGGTCGTCTGCGTCGAGGTCGACGAGAGCAAAGTTTTAGGTCTGCGAGAGGGTCACGTTCCGATTTACGAACCGGGCCTGAGCGAGTTGGTGCTCGCCAATCAAGCTGCTGGCCGGCTCTCGTTCACGACCAGCCTAAAAGAGGCCGGGCGTGGGGCGCAGGCGATCTTCATCGCCGTCGGAACGCCTTCGCTGGCGGAGGTCGGCTCGGCCGACATGCATTTCGTTCACGACGCGGCTCGCGCTATCGGTGAGACTATCGAAGAGTTTACAGTTGTCGTGGTTAAATCCACGGTTCCGATCGGCGCAGGCGACGAGGTCGAGCGCATCATCGCCAAGCACGCGCCTCAAGGTTCCTTCGCGGTGGTGTCGAACCCGGAATTCCTGCGCGAGGGCGCGGCGATCGAGGACTTCAAGCTGCCCGACCGAGTCGTCATCGGGGTCGAGGACGACCGCGCGCGCGAAGTGATGGGGGAGATCTACCGGCCCATCGAACGCAACGGGGGGCCGCTCGTCTATACCTCGCGTCGCAGCTCGGAGATGATCAAGTATGCGGCCAACGTGTTTCTGGCGATGAAAGTGACTTTCATCAACGAAATCGCCGACCTGTGCGAGCGTCTCGGCGCCGATGTCCTCGACGTCTCCCACGGCATCGGTCTCGACGACCGCATCGGCCGCAAATTTCTCAATCCCGGGCCGGGCTTCGGCGGTTCATGCTTCCCCAAGGATACACTCGCTTTGACCAAGCTTGCGGCCGAAGCCAAGGCGCCGATCCGGCTCGTCGAGACTCTGGTCGACGTCAACGACAAGCGAAAAACGGCGATGGCGGCGAAGGTCGTCGCCGCTTGCGGCGGCTCGGTCGCCGGAAAACGGATCGCCGTGCTTGGCCTCACTTACAAGCCTAGAACTGACGACATGCGCGACGCGCCGAGCCTCGTCATCCTGCCTGAGCTGCAGGCAGCAGGCGCGCGCGTTGTCGCTTACGATCCGGAAGGCGCGCGAACCGCAAAACCGCTGCTTCCCGGAGTTGAGTTCGCGGACAACGCCTATGCTTGCGTTAAAGGCGCGGACGCGGTGGTCATCGTCACCGAGTGGGACGAGTTCCGCGCCCTCGACCTCGCTCGGGTCAAAGCCAGCTTGGCCGCGCCTATCATCGTGGACTTGCGCAATATTTACCCGATCGAAACGATGAAGGCGCTTGGATTTCGTTACGTCTGCGTCGGCCGAGGGTTCGGCGGGGAGGGTTGAGGCGGGGCGCGATGCAATTCCAGCGCGCGCTGCGACGCAGTGACCAGAGTCGCCGCTCCCAAACCAAAGCCCGCCAATTCGGACAATCGAAGGTCGCCCATGCCGCCCGCGCGCCAAGCCCGCTCCTGTGTCATCGTCGTCGAAAACTTGCCTGTCCCCTTCGATCGACGGGTTTGGCAGGAGGCTCAGGCCCTCCATCGCGCCGGATGGATCGTGTCGGTGATCTGTCCGACCAACGCGGACTTTCCGAAGGCGTTCGAGGTGATCGACGATATCGCGATCTACCGCCATCCGCTGCCGACCGAGGGGCAGGGCGCGCTTGCATACCTCCGCGAATATTCAACTGCGCTGTTCCATGAATTCCGGCTCCTGTTCAAGGTTCGTCGCGAACGCGGCTTTTCGATAATCCAGGCCTGCAATCCGCCCGACCTCATCTTTCTTGCCGCTCTGCCATTCAAGCTCATGGGCAAGCGTTTCATCTACGATCAGCACGACGTCTCGCCGGAATTGTTCGTCGTCAAATTCGGCAGGAAAGGCTTCCTTTATCGGGCGCTCATGTTTTTCGAGCGCATGAGCTATCGGACGGCCGATCAGGTCATCACCGCCAACGCCACATTCAAAGACCTCGCCGTCAGCCGCGGTGGCAAAACGCCCTCGCAGGTCGAGGTCGTCTACGGGGTGCCCGATCGCAAGCGCATCCGTCGCGTCGAGCCTGAGCCAGGGCTTCACGGCGGGCGCAAGTTCATTCTTGGCTATGTCGGAATTATCAACGAGCAGGACGGCGTCGACCATCTGGTGCGCGCGGTCGCCCATCTAGTCAAGGTCAAGGACTTTCGCGACTTTCGCGCAATTGTGGTTGGCTCTGGCCCCGCGCTCGAGTTGTCCCGCTCGCTCGCTCATTCGCTCGAGGTGGAAGATTTCATTCTGTTCTCTGGATATCTCAAGGGCGACCAACTGCTTGGGTATCTCAGCGCGTTCGACATCGGAATCATCCCCGACCCGTTCAATGAGGCCAACGACCTCATGAGCATGAACAAGGTGTTCGAATATTGCGCGTTGGGGATTCCAACCGCCTGCTATCCTCTCAAAGAGACAAAGCGGCTCCTTGGCGAAGCGGGAGTTTATGCGCCGTCGTCCGATCCCGCTGGGCTTGCTGAGGCCTGCCTCAGCTTGATGCAGGACGAGTCCTTGCGCGCCCGCTCGGCAGCGGCGGCGGCGAACCTCTCGGCGGAAAAGTTCCTCTGGGAGAATGAGGCTCACAAATACGTCGCGACTTATGAGCGCGTGCTGTCTCCGAAGGCCGATTGGGAGCGGGGGAGGGCTGGCTCGGCCAGCGCCAGCTAGGAGCGCCCGCGGCCCCGGACACGCGCGCGCACAAGTTTACGCATGCCGATGATTGCTGCACTTAAGTGCTCGCTCCCAACTTTCCCCGCTAAGAGAAGCGTTTTCTGATGTTCATGATTCGCGTAATCGGATCTTCCAGCGGCCGACGCTTGCCAAGGAGGGGCGTCGGCGCAAGATTTTGCCGACCCTTTTCGATTGCCGATGGCAGCTCTCGCTAGAGCTGTACGCCTCAGGTCAAGGCGCCGTCGATCACCAGGTTGGTTCCGGTCGTATAACTCGAGACGGGGCTGGCGAGGAAGACGATGCCGCGTCCGATCTCCTCTGGCTTGGCCATCCGCCCGGTCGGGTTCAATGCGAGCGCCTGCTTGAAGATGCCGGGTAGATTCTTTTCGGCGCTCTGCCAGAAGCCGCCGTCGAAATATGTGTTGCCCGGCGAAACCGAGTTCACCCGGATCATCTTCGCTGCGTGCTGATAGGCGAGCCTCTGAGCGTAATGAACGAGCGCCGCTTTCATCGCGTCATAGGCCGGACCAGTAAAAACCGACCTCGCGCGCCCAGAGACCGAGGAAATGATAACGATCGAAGGATGCTTGGATTTCTGGAGAAAAAGCAGGGCGGCGTTCACCCGCGTGCAGCTATGCATCATGTCGACGTCGAAAGACTTGCTCCAGGATTCTTCGACATCCTGTGCGGCGAGCGCTGAGGCGTTGGCGACGAGAATGTCGATGCCGGCCAGCGCTTGGGCGCTCCAGCGCCGCGCGGCTCACGGACGCCAGACGATCGCGGCCATGACCATCGCGAGGCCGAAGGTGGCGAAATTCCAGCTGAAGGTCCGCAGCCAGGGAACGCCGGCCGCGTACAACGGCAGGAAGAGAACTCGGCCGGTCAGAACCATCATTGCGCCCGTCTCGCTCAGCCATGTCCCGGTTCGCCGCAGAACGAGCAGCAGGAGTACGGCCGATGCGAAGATGGCGAATGTCTCGAGGAAATTTCGTTGGGCGCGATCAAGCCGCGCGGCGATCCCGGTCCGTTGCAGGGCCTGGTCGCGTGGCCCGACCGTATAGGCGTTGCCGACCTGCGCCTTGAAGGCGAAGGACGCAGCGCCGACATGAACCAGTCCGAGAATCATGGCTCCAAAGAGCGTCCAGGCTTCGAGCGGCATGACCTTCTCCTGCTCTCACGACAATCGCGACGATCCGGGAACAGACGGCGAAGACGCGCAGCAACAGGGCTAATAAAACAATGGATGGGGAACGCGAAATTGAGGGGGCTTGCTGCGTCCGTCGAGCTGGCAATTCACTCCTCGGCGCTCGGGCTCTATCTCGTCGGCTCCGACCGCGCCGGGGCGCGCGCCATCGACGCCTGGCGCTTTTGGTCGGCAAACTGAGAAAAGTCGCCGACATTGAACCCGATTGCGTCGCTCGCATCGGTTGGCGAATCGGGAAATTCTCCGCCCCCTGACCCTTGCTCATGATGCACTGAGTCCGAGAGCGGGAGCCAGCGCGCCGCTGTAAGAAGCGGTTGAATTTTAACTCGAGGAGTTAATAACATATAAAAACTGTTCTAGGCACCGCTGAGCAGAATTTCAGAGGTCCAGAAAAATGAGCTTAACCCTTTGATAAGGCTCGCTCGCGCCCAAAACCGTACACAGCGCCAAGACGGCAATTCCAGCTTGGCCGCGGTGACCTAAAGCCTCGCTGGCGCGGTCGGCCCGAGCGGGGGCAGGCTCTTCAGATAGACGGCGATCGCCTGGCGG
Organism: uncultured Alphaproteobacteria bacterium; assembly: GCA_963802615.1. Taxonomy (GTDB): domain Bacteria; phylum Pseudomonadota; class Alphaproteobacteria; order Rhizobiales; family Beijerinckiaceae; genus Roseiarcus. Next base: position 28,222 of record CAWDKC010000001.1, on the reverse strand, counting down.
TCGGACTCGGGCAATTCGGCCAGATTGCGGACAACCGCAGCCATGCCGGCGCCAAGGACGTCGCCTGAAGGCGTGAAGCCGCTGGTCAGGGCCTCGACGATGTCGGCCTCCGTCCAAGTCAGAAAGTCGCCGCCTCGTAAGCTCGCCGCCTTGCCGTGACCGTCGGGCAATGGCGCGCCGGCGAGCGCGCGCCTCAAGTCCATCTCGCCCAGAAATCCGCGCGGCGTGTGGCATTCGCCGCAATGGCCGGGGCCCTCGACGAGATAGCGGCCACGGTTCCATTGCTCGCTTTGCGAGGGATCGGGGCTAAGGCCGGCATTGTCGAAATAGAGGCGCTTCCACAAACCTACGGCGCGGCGGATGGAAAAGGGAAGGCTAAGCGCGTTCGCCGGCGCTTTGCCCTTGACCGCCGGCAAGGTGCGCAGGAACGCTGCGAGATCGGCGACATCCTTCGGAATCATGCGCTGATAGGAGGTGTAGGGGAAGGCGGGATACAGATGGCCGCCGTTCGGGGAAACGCCCGAAAGAAGCGCGTTGGCGACATCGACGGGCCGCCAGCTGCCGATGCCGTCGACCGGATGGCTCGAGATGTTCGGCGGGTAGAACGACCCGAACGGCGTCTTGAGTTCGAGCCCGCCGCCAAGCTTTAGAGGGTCGTCCTGGCCAGGCGACTTGTGGCACGACTCGCAGCCGCCGGCATAAAAAACGAGCCGCCCAGCGGCGGGGTCGCCGGTGAGGCCAAGCTTTTGCCATTCCTCTGCAGAATAGCGCGGCCGAGGCGCGGACACCGCCCAGGCCAACACTGCCCCGGCAGCGACGAGCGCGAGGATGACGGCGATCCCCTTCATTCGCGCGGACGAAGCGAAATATCCGCGCGAGGGCGAACTCAAGCCTCAGCCGCTTTTGGCCTTGTAGAGTTCGTGGCAGCCGCCGCAATTCTTGAAGACGGCCGGAGCGAATTGCTTGAATGTCGCCTCATCGGTAATTCCGGCCTGGGCGGCTTCGACGTCCTTGACGAATTGGGCGAAGCGGGCGTCGAAGTCCGCCTTGTTCTCCCAGATCGCGGGCAGCGCCGCCGTGCCGCCGCCGGTCTTGCTGGTGTCGGGAAACAGAGCGGCGGATTTCGTCGCGCCTTCGTCGAGCGTCGTCAGGGATTGCTTCACCGTCGCCAGATCGAACGGGACCTTGCCTTTCGCCATATCGAACATTGTCTTCGCGGCGGCGCCGTCATGCTTCATGAGCGCCCGCCGTTCGGCGATCGGATCGGTGTCGGCCAATACGGCGGTGACGCCGCAAGCCAATGCTATTGCCACAACCATTGAGCGTTTCATGAGCCTCTCCCAGATCATACCCGGTGTTAAACACGAACGGGCCCGCGTTTATTCTTCTAGAACACCAAACATCGGGCGAGATCGCAATCCAAAATCTCTATGTTGAAGCGCCGATCGAGGCGCGGGTGATGGTTGCGATCTCCTGGACCGTGCACACCGCGCTATCGCGCCGACCTCCGGCGCCGGGGGGCGTGAGGGCTTAGCATAATGACCTGCGGAAGGTTGCCATCGAAACCGCTCTGCCCCGCGGGTTGCGAACGATCTGCTCGATAGGCAGGTCGAGCGCAGAGCACTGGCGGCCGGTTCCGAGGCTTCCGCCACACCTCCAATCAGTTTATGGCACACCTCGATTCCGGCGAGCCGGCAGACCTGCGCCACTGGCGCGCACCAGAGGAGGCTGAGGCATGGCGTCGCCCGGCTTCCTTAACATCCGCAGGTGGGGGATGAAGGAGGATTGGACAATTGGGGATTTGTTGGCAAGCTGAGGTCCGAGTGGTGTAAGCAATCCGAAAAGAAATGAAGGGGACAAACGGGCGCCAATCAGCCTGCGGACCACAGAGTAGATGCAAGGAAGGAAACGCGCGATGCCTGTCGCCGGTGCAGATGATCTCGCCAACGTTCATGTGGAGCTACAGGACGCGGTCGCCATCGTGCATCTCGCGCGGCCGGCCAAGCGTAATGCGCTGAACGACGAAACGGTCTTTTCGCTCGAGCGCTGGTTCAGTCGGCCTCCGGACCAGGTCAAGGCCGTCGTGCTTGTCGGCGATGGGGATCATTTCTGCGCGGGCCTCGATCTCTCCGAACTGAAGGAGCGCAGCGTCGCGGAAGGCGTGCTGCATTCGCGCTCCTGGCACAAAGCCTTCGAGCAGATTGAATTCGGCAAGCTGCCGGTCGTCGCCGTGCTGCATGGCGCAGTCGTCGGCGGCGGGCTCGAACTTGCGGCTGCCGCCCATATCCGCGTCGCGGAAGCGTCGACGTTCTACGCGCTCCCGGAAGGCAGCCGCGGCATCTATGTTGGCGGCGGCGCGTCGGTGCGCGTGCCGAAGCTCGTTGGTGTCGCGCGCATGATGGACATGATGCTCACGGGGCGCACCTACGGCGCCGACGAAGGCTTCGCGATCGGCCTTTCGCAATATGTCGTGCCGAACGGCGAAGGACTGCGGAAGGGCGTCGAACTTGCGAAGAAGATTGCCGACAATGCGCCGCTCACCAATTTCGCACTGATGCAGGCGCTGCCGCGCATCGCCGAGAGCGCGCCGGGCGCGGGTTATCTGCTCGAGGCGCTGATGGCCGGCGTCGCGCAGGGTGATCCCGCCGCGAAGGCGCGGCTCAGCGAGTTCCTCGAAGGACGCGCAGCCAAAGTGCAGCATCGCTGAGAGACTGTCGGAGATGGACGCCGTCGTCAGCTTCCCGCCTTTGCGTAGGATTTCAAGATGACCACTCCCATCACACGCGTGGCGATCGTCGGCACGGGCGTTATCGGCGCGAGCTGGGCGACGGCTTTTCTCGCGCGCGGAATGGATGTCGTCGCGAGCGATCCCGCGCCAGGCGCTGAAGACGCGCTCCACAAGACCGTCGAGGCGCAATGGCCGGCGATGCAGCAGATGGGCCTGTCGCCTGGCGCGTCGACGGAGCGCCTGCGGTTCGCCGCCTCACCGCAAGAGGCGGTCGCCGACGCCGGCTTCGTGCAGGAGAACGCCCCCGAGCGGCTCGACATCAAGCGGGATCTCTTCAGCCGCCTCGACGAGGCCGCGCCCCCCGATGCGCCCCTCGCCACGAGCGCGTCGACGATCACGGTTAGCGAGTTCCAGCACGCGTGCACCCGCCACCCGGAGCGGGTCGTGCTCGGCCATCCGTTCAACCCGCCGCACCTGATCCCGCTGGTCGAGGTGGGCGGTGGCGAACAGACCTCGCTCGAGGCGATCGAACGCGCGTTGGACTTCTACCGTGCGATGGGCAAGCACCCGATCCATCTGCGCCGTGAGAGCAAGGGCCATGTCGCCAACCGCCTGCAGGCGGCGCTGTGGCAGGAGGCGTTCAACCTCGTGAAAACTGGCGTCGCCAGCGTCGCAGACGTCGACGCGGCGATCGCGCATGGGCCGGGATTGCGCTGGTCGTTGCTTGGCCCGTTCATGAACTTCCATCTCTCGGGCGGCGAGGGCGGCATAGGCGCGCTGTTCGGCAAGCCGCTCTGGCAAGCGACCGAGGGCATGTGGCGGGACCTCGGCAGCGTCACGGTCGACGCCGATCTCGGCGCGCGCGTCGTCTCCGGGGTGAGCGATGAGCTCGGGAAGCGCGACCTCACCGAGGTCGTCCGCCAGCGCGACGAGGTGCTCGTGAAGTTGCTCAAGCTGAAACGCGAACAAAGCGCGCTCCCATAGGCGAGGATGAACATGATCCGTTGTCCGCTCCTTTCGATCCTACGTACGCGCAAGGCCTCCGAGGGCCCGTTCGTATTCGGCGAGAATTTGATCTCGTTCGCCATCTCGGACACCGTGGCGGGTCGGGACGGGTCCCCGATCACGCCGTTGAGATCGAACTGAGGCGCGCGAGCTATGCCGACCTTCATCCCGCATGATGTCGTCCGCGAGGACCGTCCCGACGGCGCGATCCTGCTCGGAACGCGCGTGCCGCTCGGCCCCGTGGCGCGAAACACCGGCGCGTGGCTGCATCGCTGGGCAAAGGATGCGCCGGACCGTGTCTTCCTGGCGGAGCGCTCGGGTCAAGGCTGGCGCGAGGTGCGCTATGCTGACGCGCTTGGGCAGGTCCGATCTCTGGCGTCAGCTCTGCTCGGCCGCGGGCTCGGACCGGAAACGCCGATCGTCATCATCTCCGGCAACAGTGTCGAGCACGGCCTTCTCGCGCTTGCGGCGCAGTACGTGGGCGTTCCGATCGTTCCGCTCGCGGAACAATACTCGCTCGTGCCGGACGCCTATCCGCGGCTGCAGTACGCGGTCGAGACGGTGCGGCCGAAAATGGTCTTTGCGGACGACGGCGCGGCTTACGGCGCGGCGCTCGCGTTGCCTTTTCTCGAGAGCATCGAAAAGGTGGTCGCGCGCAACGCGTCGGGAAGCGGGACGACGTTCGCCCATCTGCTGCAGGGCGACGCGAGCGCCGATGTCGACGCGGCTCATGCGAAGGTTGGCCCAGACACCCTGGCAAAAATAATCTTCACCTCGGGATCGACCGCGAACCCGAAGGGAGTGCTGACGACGCACGGGATGCTGTGCGTCAACCAGGCGCAGGTCGTCGCCGCGATGCCTGTCGTGGCGGCGCGTCCGCCAAAGCTTCTCGACTGGCTGCCGTGGAGCCACGTCTTTGGCGGCAACCATAATTTCAATCTCATGCTCGCCAACGGCGGCAGCCTCTATCTCGACGAGGGCAAGCCGACGAAAGCGGGATTTGCCGCGTCCGCCCGCAACATTCGCGAGCACGCGGGAAACCTTGCCTTCAATGTGCCGCTCGGTTTTGCGCAGCTCGTCGCCGCAATGGGGAAGGACGAGGCGCTCAAGCGCGCCTATCTCGGTGATTGCGATCTCATCTTCTATGCCGCCGCGTCTGTCACGCAGGAGATCTGGTCCGCGCTCGCGAAGTTCGCCAGAGAGGTGCGTGGCGAGGTCCCGCTGATGTTCTCCGGGTGGGGTATGTCGGAAACCGCGCCCTCCGCGACGCAGACGCATCAGCCCGTCGACCGGCCGGGCAACATCGGCGTGCCTTTGCCGGAGGTGACGCTGAAGCTGATTCCCGACGAGGACGGACGCTGCGAGCTGCGTCTCAAGGGACCGAACGTCCTTGAGGGTTACTATCAGGACCCTGAGAAATCGAGGGAGGCGTTCGATGACGAAGGCTTTCTTATCACCAATGACGCCGTGAGGTTCGTCGATTCCAACGATGCGAATGCGGGGCTGAACTTCGACGGCCGCATCACCGAAGATTTCAAGCTGATGAGCGGGACATGGGTGCGCGCCACCAACATCCGGCTCATTGCGCTCAGGCATTTTGCGGACATCGCGTTCGACGTCGTCATCACCGGCCACGACCGCAACGAAATCGGACTCCTGGTATTCCCTCATCCGGGGTCGATGAACGACGCGGTGCTCAGCGCGGGCGATACGGGCGGGGTTTTCGGCGCCGATGCCGTGCGCCAGCTGATCCAACCCCGTCTCGCGGCCATGGCGGAACACGCGACAAGTTCATCGACGCGCGTGGCGCGCGCGCTCGTGCTGGCAACGCCACCCTCGATGAGCGACGGCGAGCTCACCGCCAAGGGCACCATCAACGCCCGCAAGGTGCTGACACTCCGCAAGGAGCTGTTGGAGCGGCTCTACGACAATAATGATCCCGCGGTCGTGCGCTTGTGAGGAACTGACATGGTCGACATTTCAAAGGTGCGGGCGATCGACATCCACACGCATGCGGAGGAGCCGTGCGGCTGCCATCCCGATGATGGGTACGACGAACTTCAGAGCACGATGGCGAAATATTTCGGCGCGCCGTGGCGGCATCCGCCGACCATTCCGGAAACGGCGGCGCACTTTCGCGAGAAGAATGTCGCAGCCGTGATCTTTCCCGTCGACGCCGAACGTGAGACCGGCTACCGGCGTTACAAGAACGAGGAGGTCGCGCAACTCGCGGCGGAAAACAGCGACATCCTGATCCCGTTCGCATCAATCGATCCGCACAAGGGCAAGTTGGGTGCGCGCGAGGCGCGCCGGCTCGTTAAGGAATTCGGCGTTCAGGGCTTCAAGTTTCATCCGACGATGCAGGGTTTCTTCCCGAACGACCGTCTTGCCTATCCGCTCTACGAGGCGATCCAGGAGAGCGGCAAGCCGGCGCTGTTCCACACCGGACAGACCGGTGTCGGCTCCGGGATGCGCGCCGGCAACAACATGCGGCTCAAATATTCGAACCCGATGCACCTCGACGACGTCGCAGTCGATTTTCCGGACATGACGATCATCATGGCGCATCCGTCCTTCCCTTGGCAGGAAGAGGCGCTGGCCGTCGCGAACCATAAGCCGAACGTCTTCATCGACCTGTCGGGCTGGTCGCCAAAGTATTTTCCGAAGATTCTCGTCCAGTACTGCAACACGCTTCTCAAGAGGAAGGTGCTCTTTGGTTCCGACTGGCCAATGATCAGTCCGGAGCGGTGGTTGTCCGACTTCGACAAGATCGAGATCAAGGACGACGTGCGCCCGCTCATTCTCAAAGAGAACGCGGCGCGACTTCTCAAGCTCGCGTGACCTCGGTCTCCAACTTGGGCGGAAACCCCGGGCCGATCACCCTCGGGCCGGCGCGCTGCGCAAGCCGCATTGCTAGAATCGCGCCCCGACCCGACGGCCTTAGGGTGCAGAAGCGGGCGCGACGAAGCCGCCAGAGCGGCGCGAGGTTCGACTCCAGTCGTCTCCTTCGCGCAAAGAGCGGTCATTCCCCTCGTGGCCACAAAGCTTGCAGTTGCCCGGTCCGCCGGACACACCGGCGCCGAGTTCGTGCGGGGGCTGCTGGTTGAGGGTTGAGCCCAAAGCACCTTTGCTTTGGCGCGCATCGCCGGGCGAAGCTCTCCCGCCCTTGCTTATTTTGCTCACCAGCCATACCAGTATAATAGAACGCGGCAAGCAGGGCTGGCTGGCAAAATCAGTCGGCCCTAAGCGTCGGCTTAGACCCGACGCTGCAAATGGGAGGACCGTATGCCCGGGAATAACTACCCGAAGCTCCACAACGCGATGTGGCCGGGGCTGGTTGGCAAGGGGCCGGATTCAGAGCCTCCGATCGACCTCGACACCATGCTCAAGCTCACCGCGGCCGCGCGGTCCGACGGGGGCAAATTCGAAGGCGTCGACCTCTTTCTTGCCGATCCTCACATTTCGATCGATTCGAGCAAAGACGACATCCAGCGTTTGGCGGACAAGATCGCCGGCCACGGGCTTGCGGTCGGCTCGGTGGTCGCTCCCGTCTGGCCGCCAGTTGGCGGTGGTTCCGCGATGGGTTCGCGAGGAAGAGCGCGACAGATTTGTCTCCATGGTCGACAAGGCCTGCCGCATTGCGCGGCAGCTGAGCGACATTGGAATTCGCAAGTCTGGAGTCGTTCGGATCAATTCCGCGAGCGGGGTGCACGATTGGGCTTCCAACCCAGCCGACAATCAGAAACAGATCGCCAAGACGTTCAGCAGGGCGTGCGATGTCGCCGAACGATATGGCGAGCGCCTGGCGGCTGAAGGGGAAATCTGCTGGGGCGGAATGCACAGCTGGAAGGACATGGTCGACCTTCTAGAGGCGGTCGGACGGCCGAAGACCCTGGGCTTCCAGGCCGACATGGCCCACACGCTGCTCTACACGATGGGATACAACGCCCCGGAGCACCGCATCCTTCCGAAGGACTACGACTGGGCCGACCCGAAAGCCGCTCGACGAGGCGATCAAAAAGCTCGCGCACGCGCTGCGGCCTTGGACGATCGATTTCCACGTCGCCCAGAACGACGCAACCGTGAAAGGCGAAGGCTCGCACGACAAGACCGGCCGTCACTGCATGGTCGGCGACCCGAACGGCAAGCTCGACATTACGCGCCACGCCGGCTACTGGCTGCGCGACGACAAGGGCGAACTCACCAAAGTCTGCAAACACATCTGCTGGGATGGCTGCATGTTCCCGAACTCCGAGATGATGAAACAGAAGACGTGGGACGACATTCTGGGCGCGATGGTGAAGGTGCGAGACGCTCACGGTTGGGCGTGAGTCGCCGAAGGGGACACGCGTAGCATGGCTGGGGAAAAGAAGAAGCTCAATGTTGGCGTCGTTGGGTACGGATTCATGGGCCGCACGCATTCGAACGCGTTCGGGCAGGTGAGCCAGTTTTTCGATCTGAAACGCGAGCCGGTGCTCAAAGCGGTCTGTGGCCGGGATGAACAGAAAGTCCAGGCCTTCGCCAAAAACTGGAACTACGAGTCCTCCGAGACCGACTGGCGAAAGCTTGTTTCGAGGAAGGACATCGATCTGATCGACATCGCCTCTCCGAACGATACGCACGCCGAGATCGCGGTCGCCGCCGCCGAGGCGGGCAAAATGGTCATGTGCGAGAAGCCTCTCGGCCGCAACGAGGCTGAGGCGGCGAAGATGGTCGCCGCGGTCGAGAAGGCCAACGTCCCGAACATGGTTTGGTACAACTATCGCCGCGTGCCGGCGGTGACGCTGGCCAAACACCTCATCGACGAGGGAAGGCTCGGCAAGATCTATCACTACCGGGCGAAATTCCTGCAGGACTGGACGATCTCCAAGGACTTGCCGCAGGGCGGCGCGGCGCTTTGGCGCCTCGACGCAAGCGTTGCGGGCAGCGGCGTCACCGGCGATCTGCTGGCGCACTGCATCGACACGGCCATGTGGCTGAATGGAGCGCATCGACAAGGTCACGGCGGTGACGGAGACCTTCGTCAAGGAACGACCTCACACCCTCACGGGCAAGGTCGAGCCGGTCAGCATCGACGACGCCTGTCTCTTCCTTGCGCGCTTCGGCAACGGCTCGCTCGCGTCGTTCGAAGCCACGCGCTACGCTCGCGGCCACAAGGCGCTCTACACGTTCGAAATCAATGGCGAACACGCCTCGATCTTCTGGGACCTGCACGACCTTGCACCGCCTGCAATATTTCGACCATCGCGATGAGGGGATCGTGCGCGGCTGGCGGTCGCTCCACGTCACCGACAGCGATCATCCGTATATGAAACACTGGTGGGTGCCGGGCTTGCAGATTGGCTACGAGCACAGCTTCGTCCATCAGGCCGCCGATTTCATCGATAGCCTTGAACTCCGGCAAGCCAGCTGCGCCGACATTCCGCGACGGCTTTGCGACAGACCAGGTGACTGGCGCCGTGCTACGGTCGGCTGCTTCGGGTCAGTGGGAGCAGCCGTCACACAAGAACGCCGCAAGCCGGTAGGCGCGAAGTCCAAATGACTCAAACCGTGGGAAGGCGAGGGAGGGGTATGGCCACGACGGGCGCGGTTGGATTGTCTTTGTCGGACCTGACGAAGACCTACGGCTCGGTTCGAGCCCTGGACCGCTTGAGCCTCGAGGTTCCCGAGGGCAGCTTCTTCGTGTTGTTCGGCCCGAGTGCGGTCGGCAAGACCACGACGCTGCGGGCGATCTCGGGCCTCGTCCCGCCCGACAGCGGGACCATTCATATCAGCGGCCGGGATGTGACGAACGCGCCCATTCGAGGCCGCGGCGTCTCGATGGTGTTCCAGTCTTTCGCCCTCTATCCCCATCTCACCGTGTTCAAGAATCTGGCTTATCCGCTGGTGGAAGACGGCCTTCCGTCGAGGGAGATCGCGCAGCGTGTCGGCGAAACCGCCGAAATGCTGAAGCTTTCGCATCGGCTACAGCAGAAGCCTGCGACGCTGTCGGGAGGCGAGCAGCAGCGCGTTGCGCTCGGCCGTTCGCTCATCCACAGACCGAAGCTCCTGCTTCTGGATGAGCCGCTTACAAACCTCGACGCCAAGCTCAGGTACGACATGCGCGCCGAGCTCAAGCGGCTGCATCGCCAGTTCGGGATGACCGTCGTCTACGCAACTCCGGATGAACTCGAAGCGCTCTCGATGGGCGAAGAAATCGCCGTTCTGCGCGATGGCCGCGCCGTTCAGCAGGGCTCGCCGGACGATCTCTACGAAAGGCCAGCCGATCGCTATGTCGCCGGCAAGATCGGCTCGCCGCACATGAACATCTTCGACGTGAAAGTCGCGTGTCGACGGCGCGAGTCTCGAGACGCCGTTCGGCTCGCTGATACCCCCGCGCCTCGCCGAACCCATGGCCGCCGGCGAGTCCTTGGCGCTTGGCGTGCGGCCCTCCGACGTGCGGCTCGCGAAAGGCGCCCAAGGCGCGAGCAGAATCAATCGTTCAGCAGCTCGAGCCGCTTGGCGACATCACGGTCGTGTCGCTGGTTTCGAACAGCCATCCGTTCCGAATGGTCCTTCCGGAGGCGCAGGCGACGAGCATCAAGGAAGGCGATCGGCTTCCAATCATCATTGACCCGAGCGACGATCTATCTATTCAGAGGTCATAACGGTTCGGCGATAAGCCGAAAACAGGGCGCGACATAGAGCGCCAAGGGAGGAACGAAGCATGAAGATGAAAGCAATGATGGCGTCAGGCCTCGCGGCGGCGTCCCTACTGCTCGCCGCAGGCCTCGCGAGCGGGCCTGCGTCCGCGGAGGACGTGACGTTGAAAATGGCGGTCCCGGACTGGCCGCCGACCCACATCATGAAGGATCTGTTCGACAAGACCTACAAGCCGAAGTCGGGCAACAAGGTGACGCTCGACATCGACTACATTCCGTGGCCGGACTACTATACCCGCCTCAACGCCTCGCTGACCTCGGGCGAGAAGAAATACAATATGGCGGTGTCCGACAGCCAGTGGCTGGGCGCTTTCATCGAAGGCGGCTACTACCTCAAGATCAACAAGTACGTCGACGCCGACCCTGGCCTGCAGGCCGTATTCAAGGATCTGCATCCGGCGGTGAAGGCTTCGTATTCGACCTATCCCTACAAGTCGGACAATCTCTACGGCTTCCCGCAGATGCCGGACCTCGTCGTCAACTACTACCGCAAGGACGTCTTCTGCGACCCGACAGAGCAGAAGAACTTCATGGACAAATACAAGTACAAGCTGCGCCTGCACGCCCGAGGAGATGGATCAGATCACCTGGGACAACTATCGCGACTTCGGCGAGTTCTTCAAGCGCAAGAAGGGCGAGATGCTGATGGGCAAGCCGCTCGATGACGATTTCTACGGCGTCGAGTTCCAGGTCGGCAAGGGCTACGACTTCTTCACGACGTCCGACCTACGAGTTCCTCTGGCAGCACGGCGGCGACATCTGGGACGAGACGAAGCAGCCCAACGCGCACGCCGTCGGCGTCGTCAACTCGCCCGTCGGCCGTCAAAGTCCTTCGAGCACCTGCTGTCCTTCGCGAAATATATGCCGCCGGAGGCAACGACCGGCAACCTCGACATCTTCAAGACGGACGAACTGTTCCGCGCCGGCAAGGTGGCGAGCAACCTCGAATGGATCGGCTTTGCGGAGAGCTCGATCAACCCGGAGACCTCGAAGGTGGTCGACAAGATCGCCTTCGCGCAAATGCCCGGCCTCAAGACCGACAAGGGCGTGGATCGAGCGTGGTCGGTGATCGGCGGTCAGCCGTTCGTGCTGATGACGTGGAACACCGACCTGCAAAACAAGGAGGCGCTCGACTTCTGCAAATGGTGGCTGTCGAAGGACACGCAGATCGCCTTCGCCAAGGCTGGCGGGCAAAGCGCGCTCAAGTCTGTGTACACGGACCCGAGCTACGTGACCTTCCGTCCCTGGAACCGCACCTGGGCGGAGAGCCTCGATTGGCAGAAGGACTTCTGGCACATCCCTGAATTCTTCGAGCTGCTCACCGAGCAGCAGGAGGAATACACCAAGGCGATCACCGGCCAGCAGGACGCCAAGACGACGCTCGACACGATCGCCAACTTCCAGGAGAAGACGCTGAAGGAGGCCGGCCGCATCAAATAGGACGCGGAACGCTTAAGAAAGACGGCGCGCCGCCCCGGTGCGCGCGCGCCCGGCCATGAGAGAGTTTGTGGTCGACTGTTCCTCATCCGAAACCACGCGGCGCCGCGATTCCCACGAGCCAATGACCACGACAACTGACATTCCCCAAACCGTTCCATTCTTCCAACGACTGGTCGCGCTGCGCTGGGACAATTGGCCGGGCGCGCTGATCGTTTTCGTGATCGGCACGGCGCTGGCGATCACATTCCTGCCGCCGCAAGTCTCCTTCTGGGCTTCATTGGCGATTGCCGCCCTTTTCGCCGTGACGCTGGTCGCCAACGCCTGGGGGAAATACACCGGCGGACTGCTCGTGGCGCCGGCGCTCGCGCTCCTTGTTTCTGATGAACGTCTTCCCGCTTTTGTGGTCGTTCGGGCTGTCGTTTTTCAGCTACCGCGCCAATCGCGCGCGGGCGCCGACCTGGGTTGGGCTCGACAACTACGCCAATGTCCTCAACGACACCGACGTCTGGGACCGGCTGCACAACACGATCATCCTCGTCATCATGACCGTATCGGCGCAGATGGTCGTCGGCTTCCTGCTCGCACTCCTGTTCTCGCAAGCTGTTTCCGCTGCGGCGCTATCTGCTCATCCTCGTGCTGACGCCGATGATGCTGTCCTTCGTCGCGGTCGGCGCCTTCTTCCGCTACTACTACGATCCGACCTTCGGGCTTCTGTCGCAGGCGGTGCGCATCTGGTCACCGGCCACCCGTTCATTCTGATGAGCACGGTATGGGGCTCGCGCATCGGCATCGTCTTCGCCGACGCCTGGATGTGGTCGCCGTTCGTCATGCTGCTGGTGCTGGCCGGGCTCGTCAGCGTTCCGAAGTACCTTTACGAGGCCGCCGCGATCGACCGCGTCTCCGGCTGGCGTCAGTTCTGGTCGATCACCTTCCCCTATATTCGCGGCCTCATGCTGCTGGCGCTGCTGTTCCGGACGATCGAGGCCTTCAAGCTGTTCGATCTCGTCTTCCTGTTGACCAATGGCGGCCCCGGCACGGCGACCGAGACGATCGCGCTTCGCGTCTATCGAATCGCCTTCGAGAACAACAAGACGAGCGATTCGACGGCGCTCGCCTACATCCTGCTGTTCACCGTGATCGTGCTGACCAACCTCTATCTCTACTTCGCCAACCGGCGCGCAAAGGAGGCCCCGGTCTCATGACTGACGTAACCGCGAACGCTCCCTGCCGGTTCTGCTCTTGAAGCGCGCACGCCGCTCATCCGTCGGTTTCGCTTCGGGCGATCGGCCTCGGGCGTCGGCCAGGCCGGCTGGGGAAGGACGATCGTCGCGGCGATCGTCAGCTTCATCTACTTCTTCCCGGTTTTCTGGATCATTCTGACGTCGTTCAAGACCTACGAAGACGCGATGGCGGTGCCGGCGAAATTCTTCTTCACCCCGACGCTGGAGAATTTCGTGCATGTGTTCAGCCGCGCCTATTCCGCCGGCGGCCCGGTTCAGAACACCGGCTTTACGCTCTATTTCTTCAATTCGCTGTTCATCTCCGGCGTGAGCGTGCTGCTCGCGCTCGCGATCGGCACCCTGGCCGCGTTCGGATTCTCGCGCTATCCGCTCAAGGGCAACGACACCTATCTCTTCATGATCCTGACGACGCGCATGCTGCCTGCGATCGTGGTCATCATCCCGATTTTCATCATGTTCCGACGTCACGGGTCTCGCTGGCACCTATCTGGGCATCATCGCTCTCTACACGGTGTTCAACCTGCCGTTCGCGATCTGGATGATGAAAAGCTTCTTCGACGAACTTGTCCCCCGACGTTGAGGACGCGGCGCGCATCGACGGCTCCTCCGATGTCCGCGTTTTCTTCAAGATCTGCCTGCCCCAAGTGTGGGCGGGCCTCGCCGCCACCGCCGTGTTCGGCCTCATTCTCACCTGGAACGAGTTTCTGTTCGCCCTTCTCTTGTCGGGGGTCGAGACGCGGACGGTTCCGGTCGCCATGTCGCAGACGATCGGCGGCGACATCGGCGTGCGCTGGGGCCTTCTGGCCGCCATCGAAACGCTGTTCCTGATCCCGGTGATCATCGTGACCTTTGCGCTGCAGAATCAGCTCTTGCGCGGCGTCACGTTCGGCACCATCAAGAGATAGCCGAATGTCGACGATCGAACTCAGGGGCGTCACAAAGCAGTTCGGCTCATTCACCGCCGTCAAGGACGTGAGCCTCAGCGTCTCGGCCGGAGAGGTCGTCTGCCTCTTGGGTCCCTCCGGTTGCGGCAAGACGACAACCTTGCGCATCATCGCCGGGCTTGAGCGGGCCAGCGCCGGCGACGTCATCATCGCTGGAAAGCGGATGAATGATCTCAGGCCCGACCAGCGCGACATCGCGATGGTGTTCCAGTTCTATGCGCTCTACCCGGCGCTGACCGTGCGCGAGAACATCATGTTTCCGCTGCATGTCGAGGGTCTCGATGCGCAGACCAGCGCGGCGCGGGTCGCGCGCGTGGCGCGCATGCTTCAGCTCGAATCCGTGCTCGACCGTCTGCCGAACCACATCTCGGAAGGCGAGAAGCAGCGCGTCGCTGTCGCGCGCGCGGTGGTGCGTGATCCGAACTGTTTTTTGTTTGACGAGCCTTTGAGCCGGCTCGACGTCGAGCTCCGCCAGACCATGCGGGGGCAGATCAAGAGCGTCCTGACCGGGCTCTCGAAGGCGACGGTGATCGTCACCCACGATCAGCTGGAGGCCCTGACGATGGCCGACCGGATCGCGATCATGCGCGATGGCGTCATCGAGCAGATCGCCTCGCCCCACGAGGTGTTCGCGAGGCCGACGACGCTGTTCGTCGCGAGCTTCATCGGGACGCCGCAGATGAACCTTCTCACCGCGCAGTTCGATGGCGTCGAGGGGGCGCATCGGCCGGTTCACGGTGGACGGCCAGCCGATCCGCCTCCCGGTCGATCCGGCGGTGAAGAAACTCGCAAAGGGACAGGTCACCATCGGCATCCGGCCCCGCGCCCTCAGCCCGGACGGCGCGGGAAGCGCCGACACGATCGCCGGCCGCGCGGAACTGATCGAGCCGATGGGCGCTGAGAACTCTCATCCACGCCCGAACGCCGCTTGGCAGCGACCTGCGCGTCGTCGTGCCGCGCGAGATCAAGGTCAAGTCGGGAGATGCGCTCAGCCTTCGCGCCGACGCGCGCGAGACGCATGTGTTCGACGGTTCGGGAATGGCGGTCCGCACATGAGCGATGAAACGGCTGTTGCGGGCAAAAGAACGCTCGGCGGCATGAGCCCCGCGACCGCGCAGCGCCTCGAATGGGGTCTCATCGGGCTCGGGATTCTGGCGCTGGCGCTTATATTCCAGCCGTTCAGCCTGACGCTGTTCGGAATCGGCTGCGCGCTTGTCGTCTTCGCGGGCCTCGCCAACAACCTCCTGCCGCTCTGTCAGCCGGGGACGACCCTGCGGTCGCTCGTCGTGGCCGGCGTCATCGTGGCGCTGGCGTTCTTCGTGATCATGCTCATCTCCATCGCTGCGGCCTACCTTTACGGGGTCTTTTTTGTGAACGCCTTCGCACCGGATACGAGCGAGCCGTTCTACCGTCAGCCGTTCGTGTGGGGCGTCGCGGCAATCGCCGTCGCGCTCGCCGCGCTTCTCACGTCGCTCTTAAGACGCTGAGATCGACTGGCCCGAGTTCAAATAGAGGGAGGAATCGAGTGCTGTTAGGCTTCAACATGCTCTTGTGGTCGACGCGTGTCACCGAGGAGCACTTTCCCCTATTCGCGGCCATTAAGCGAGCGGGCTTTGACGGGGTGGAGCTGCCGATTTTTGAAGGAACGCCCGATCACTTCCGCACACGTCGGTCGAGCAATTCGTGACAACGGCCTTAGGGCTACGGCAGTCACGGTCATTCCTGACGCCGAGCGCAATTGCGCCAGCGCAGATCCGGCGATCCGCGCCGCCGGGCTGGACCACCTCAAATGGGCGATCGACTGTCTGGTGGCCGCGGGTGGGGAGACGCTCTGCGGGCCATTCTACCAGCCGCTCGGCGTCTTCACCGGCGATCCGCCGACGAAAGCCGAACGCGCCAACGTTGTGAGCGTGCATAAAGACGCCGCCGTCTACGCGGCGCGACACAACATTAAGCTTTCGGTCGAGCCGCTGAACCGCTTCGAGTGCTACGTGCTCAATACGGTCGCCGATTCCGCCGCCGTCGTCCGACAGAGTGGACGAACCCAATTACGGGCTCCTGTACGACACGTTCCACGCCAATATTGAAGAGAAGGATCCGGTCGGGGTCATCGCTCCCAACATCGCGCAGATCAATCATGTGCACTTCGCCGAGAACGATCGTGGGACTCCCGGCAAAGGCCATGTTCCCTGGGCGGCGACGATGAAGGCGCTCAAACAGAGCGGCTACGATGGCTGGTGCGTGATCGAAGCCTTTGGGCGGGCTTTGCCGGACTTGGCTGCGGCGACGCGGGTCTGGCGCGACTTCTTCCCGAACCGCGACGAGGTCTACCAGTTCGGTGGGAAATTCCTACGCGAGGAATGGGCTAAAGCCTGACCTGGAGTTCAGTGCGCGAAAAGGACAAATCGGCATGAAATCGATCAAGGGACCCGCAATCTTCCTGGCCCAGTTCGCGGGCGACGCGGCGCCGTTCAACACATTCGACTCCATCTGCGGTTGGGCGGCGAGCCTCGGCTACAAGGGTGTACAGATTCCCGCATGGGACGGCCGGTTCATCGACCTCAAAAAAGCCGCCGCAAGCGTCGGCTACTGCCAAGACCTTATTGGGACCGCCAAGAAGCACGGCGTCGAGATCACCGAGCTCGCGACCCACCTGCAGGGCCAGCTCGTCGCGGTCAATCCCGTGTACGATCAGGCTTTCGACGCGTTCGCCGCAAAACATGTGCGCGGCAATCCGAAGGCGCGGCAAGAATGGGCGACCGAGCAGGTTACGCTCGCTGCGAAAGCAAGCCGCAACATGGGCCTCAATACCCACGTCACTTTTTCGGGCGCGCTCGCTTGGCCGTTCCTCTATCCTTGGCCGCCGCTCCCGTCGGGTCTCATAGAAACCGCGTTCGACGAGCTGGCTCGCCGCTGGAAGCCGATCCTCGACGCGCACGAGGATCAGGGCGTCGACGTCGCCTTCGAACTGCATCCGGGCGAGGATCTATTTGATGGCGTCACCTTCGAGCGCTTCCTCGACAAGCTCAAGGGCCACAAGCGCTGCAACATCAATTACGATCCGTCGCATTTCCGCTTGCAGGCGCTCGACTACGTCGGGTTCATCGACGTCTACCACGAGCGCATCAAAGCCTTTCATGTGAAGGATGCGGAGTTTCGTCCGTCGGCAAAGCAGGGCGTGTACTCGAGCTATCTCCGAATGGCCGCACCGCGCGGGTCGTTTCCGGTCGCTTGGCGACGGCGACATCGATTTCGGCGCGATCTTTTCCAGCCTCTCCGTCTATGGATATGACAGCTGGGCGGTGCTCGAGTGGGAATGCGCGATCAAGAACCGCGACGACGGGGCGCGAGAGGGCGCTGAATTTATCAAGAAGCATATGATCGAGGTGAGTCAGTCGACCTTCGAGGACTTCATCGACCAAGGCGCCGATCAGGCGGCTGTCAAACGCGCGCTTGGCATCGGAGTGTGAGTCCTTAAAACGAGTGGCGAGTAGCTGCGCATAGTGTCGGGCGGGTTGAACGCCGCCCAGCGATTGATGAGAGGAGACCCAACAATGCCAGGCAAAAAAATTCTCATGCTGACGGGCGAGTTCACCGAGGAATACGAGATCTTCGTCTATCAGCAGGCTATGGAAGCGGTCGGTCATACAGTGCACGTCGTTTGCCCGGACAAGAAGGCAGGCGATCGTATCAAGACCTCGCTGCACGATTTCGAGGGCGATCAGACCTATACCGAGAAGCTTGGCCACTTCTTTACGATCAACAAGACGTTCTCCGAGGCCGAGAAGCAGCTGAAGGACTATGACGCAGTCTATTGCGCCGGCGGCCGCGGCCCCGAATATATCCGAACGGACAAACGGATTCAGGCAATGGTCCGCCATTTTCATGACGCCAAGAAGCCGATCTTTACGATCTGCCACGGCGTGCAGATCTTGGTGGCGGTGGACGGTGTTGTGCGCGGCAAGAAAGTTGGGGCGCTAGGCGCTTGCGAACCTGAGGTGACGCTGGCTGGCGGGACCTACATCGATCTTTCGCCGACGGAGGCCTATGTCGACGGCACAATGGTGTCGGCCAAGGGGTGGACTGCGCTCGCGGCCTTCATCCGAGAATGCCTGAAGGTGCTAGGCACAGAGATTCATCATGGAAACGTAGCTGCGACTCGGGTCCGTGAATCGGCGTAAGCCGATCATTGACGAGCCTCGGGCTCTTGCAGATTCGAATGCGCATCGGGAGTGCGAAGTCTAGCTTCGTGAGGATCGCCCTGCGTGATTGAGCCGGAAGGGGGTTTGGCGCCGGGCGATCTGCAATGCCCGCTTCAGTCGATATCGTTGAATTGGCTGGGAGACCTGGAGACTAAGCCGGTGCGTTTATCTTCAGTCATATCAGTTGATTATACCAAGACTCTCTCGATCATGACCGATAGGCCCAATCGCGCAAGCCAAGGGACATGATCCGCCAAGGCTGGTTGATGAGTTTGTTCCATGCCTCGCAGCAGTGGTCGACGATGTCGTTGAACGATTTGAAGAGCCGGTTTGAGAGCCAGTTCTCGCGCATGAACTGCCAGACGTTTTCCTGCGGGTTGAGTTCCGGGCATTTGGCCGGCAACGGGATCAGGGTGATGTTGGGCGGAACGACGAGCCGGCGCGCGAGATGCCAGCCGGCCTGATCGACGAGCAGCGCGGCGTGCGCGCCCGGGGCGATTTGGGTGGCGATTTCGGCGAGGTGCAGGGTCATCGCCTCGGTGTCGCATCTGGGCATGACGAGGGCTGCGCCCTTGCCGTCCTTGGGGCAGATCGCGCCAAAGATATAGGCGGAAGCGGTTCGCTGGTCCTTGGGAGCGCTCGGACGCGTGCCGCGCCTGGCCCAACGGCGGGTGATCTTGTTCTTCTGGCCGACGCGCGCCTCGTCGGCGAACCAGACCTCTATGGCCTCGGGAGCGACGCCGTTCTCGCGCGCGATCTCGTCCAGCCGAGCGGGCAGACTTTTTTAAAATCCTCAATCGCGCCGGCAGCCTGCGCGTGATGCCGGGGACGAGCCGACAGCTTGCGATAGCCCATCGCGCGCAATTCCCGGCTCAGGGTCTGCCGGGAGACGACGACGCGGAACTCCTCGAAGATCCATTGGCAAAGATCGACGATCCGCCAGCGCACGACCCCATGAACGGCCGGGATCGGGCCGCTCTCGATGATCGCCGCGAGGCCTGCCCGGTGTGCGTCGTTGAGACGCGGCGGCTGTCCCGGAGCCTTGCGATCGATCAGACCCGCCGGGCCATGCGCGTTGAACTTGACCACCCAATCGCGAACGATCTGAAGCGTCACACCGCCAATCTTGGCCGCCTCCGTCCGGCTGGCGCCCTCATAGATCGCCGCGAGCACCAGAAGCCGCCGCGCCTGGGGTCCGTCTTTGCTCGTCTTCGCCCAAGAACGAACCGCAGCAGCATCAAAATCGCCCCGGAGCGCAATAGCCATGGCGAACCTCCTTCGTTCGCCACCTTGAATCAGACCCAAGCCGATTTCGGCCACCACGTCAGAGTCACGGTCTCTGAGCTTTGGTATGAGCCTGTCGATGGACTGACGCCGGCCTCCTTGCAGCGATTGCCGAAGGCAATCGACGTGTATTGAGAACCTCTGTCCGAATGGTGGATGACGTTGTCGGGCTTCCGGGCCGCGAGCGCCATGTCGAGAGCGTCGAGCACGACGCCGGTCTTCAGATCAGCCGAGAAGGCCCATCCGACGATCCGTCGAGACCAGGCGTCGAGAACGACCGCAAGATAGAGAAAGCCGGCCAACGTCGGCAGGAAGGTGATATCGGCCACCCACAATTCGTTCGGCCGCTCGGCCACGAAGTTGCGGCGGACGAGATCGCTGGCGGGATGACGGCCAGTCGCCTGCCGGGTCGTGACCGGAGCGCTTCTGCGCCGGCTGACGCCTGCAATTCCTGCCGTTCGCATCAGCCGGGCAATCCGCTTCCGGCCAACCGAGAGGCCATCGGCCTTCAGCTCGGGCCATGAACGCGCGGCGCGCCATAGGTTCCATGCGAGCCGGCGTGGATCGTGCGGATGCGGCGCGTCAGATCGGCGCCGGCGGTCGCCCCGAGCCGAAGCCGGCGGCTCCGCCAAGCGTAACAGCCCGCGGCCGAAACCTTCAGGACGTGGGCCATTGTGCGAATGGGATACATGGCTCGGTGCGCGCTCATGAACCGGTAAACCCGTTCGGGCTCGCCTTGCTCTCCCGCGCGAACCAGGCCGCCGCCTTTGCCAGGATATCGCGCTCCTGACGCAGGCGATGGTTCTCACGTCGAAGGCGACCCAGCTCTTCTCGCTCGACGCTGGTTGGTCCGTCAACGCGCTTGCCGGCGTCCCGCTCGGCTTGCTTCACCCAAGTGGAAATCGACTGTGCGGTCGGTTCGAACTCACGCGCCAGCTCTTCGGGCGTGCGTCCAGATCGCACCAGATCGACCAGCTGTCGCCGGAACTCCGGCGGATAATACCAAAGCTCAGAGACCGTGACTTTGACGTGGTGGCCGAATCGGCTTGGGTCTGATTCAAGGTGGCGAACGAAGGAGGTTCGCCATGGCTATTGCGCTCCGGGGCGATTTTGATGCTGCTGCGGTTCGTTCTTGGGCGAAGACGAGCAAAGACGGACCCCAGGCGCGGCGGCTTCTGGTGCTCGCGGCGATCTATGAGGGCGCCAGCCGGACGGAGGCGGCCAAGATTGGCGGTGTGACGCTTCAGATCGTTCGCGACTGGGTGGTCAAGTTCAACGCGCATGGCCCGGCGGGCCTGATCGATCGCAAGGCTCCGGGACAGCCGCCGCGTCTCAACGACGCGCACCGGGCAGGCCTCGCGGCGATCATCGAGAGCGGCCCGATCCCGGCCGTTCATGGGGTCGTGCGCTGGCGGATCGTCGATCTTTGCCAATGGATCTTCGAGGAGTTCCGCGTCGTCGTCTCCCGGCAGACCCTGAGCCGGGAATTGCGCGCCATGGGCTATCGCAAGCTGTCGGCTCGTCCCCGGCATCACGCGCAGGCTGCCGGCGCGATTGAGGATTTTAAAAAAGTCTGCCCGCTCGGCTGGACGAGATCGCGCGCGAGAACGGCGTCGCTCCCGAGGCCATAGAGGTCTGGTTCGCCGACGAGGCGCGCGTCGGCCAGAAGAACAAGATCACCCGCCGTTGGGCCAGGCGCGGCACGCGTCCGAGCGCTCCCAAGGACCAGCGAACCGCTTCCGCCTATATCTTCGGCGCGATCTGCCCCAAGGACGGCAAGGGCGCAGCCCTCGTCATGCCCAGATGCGACACCGAGGCGATGACCCTGCACCTCGCCGAAATCGCCACCCAAATCGCGCCGGGCGCGCACGCCGCGCTGCTCGTCGATCAGGCCGGCTGGCATCTCGCGCGCCGGCTCGTCGTTCCGCCCAACATCACCCTGATCCCGTTGCCGGCCAAATGCCCGGAACTCAACCCGCAGGAAAACGTCTGGCAGTTCATGCGCGAGAACTGGCTCTCAAACCGGCTCTTCAAATCGTTCAACGACATCGTCGACCACTGCTGCGAGGCATGGAACAAACTCAGCGACCAGCCTTGGCGGATCATGTCCCTTGGCTTGCGCGATTGGGCCTATCGGTCATGATCAGAGAGTTCTGGTATAAGCGGTTCGGTAACGGGGCATCGGGACCACCTCCAAAATCAACTTCAAGGGTGTCCACAAAACCCGGTCAACTCCAATCTCACGCACGCGCGCGCAACCCATGACACTCTGATGATCCCCTTGCCAACCACCTGAACGAACACCCTCGCTTGCCCCTTCGATGGGCTTGCGGGGGTATTTTTTCGGGGGCGGCTTAGCGTGGTGGCTTAGGGAAGGGCTTAGAAGCGCTCCTAAAGCGCCCTTTAACCCATTGAAATCATTGCAGGTAACGAATGGCTGGGGGACCTGGATTCGAACCAAGATTGACGGAGTCGAAGTCCGCTGTTCTACCGTTGAACTATCCCCCAACGGGCCGCCTGAACGCGCGTCTTCCTGCGCGGGCTTGGCGCGTCAATAGCGAAGCGGGCCGGGCGGCGCAAGCGCTCCGGATCGATGGTCGCGCCGTCCAATCGTTTCGCGGGCAGCGCGCGTTCGCGAAGAGGTGGCGCCGGCTCAGACCTGCTCGACCGCCACCACCCCGGGCGCCGCCTTGAGCGCCCCGGCGATCGCCGCGCTGACCGAATAGCGGCCGGGCAGGCGGATTTCGACCTCGCCCTCCTGGGGCCCCAGGATCAGGACCAACGACACCTCGCCCTCGCCGGGCGCGGTCAGGCGCCGCTCGATCGATTTCGAGCGGCGCCTCGTCGCGCACGAACACCCTTAAGCCCCTTTGCACCTTGGCGGCGGCTTCAGTGAGCCGCTCGACATTGACGATGCGCGCGCGCACGTCCTCACCTTCGACCGACGCCTGCAGCGTCACCAGGACGTCTGCGCCTTTCTCGAGAAGATCGCGGAACTGGCTCAGGCCCTCCTGAAACATGATCGCTTCATAAGTTCCGGAGGGATCGGAGAGCTGCACGATGCCGATCTTGCCGCCGTTCCTCGTTCGCCTCTCATAGCGGTCGAGCACGCTTGCGCCTAGCCGCGCGGTCGAGGCGCCGTTGCGCACCGACCGCGCGAACTCCGCCCAGCGGGTGGCCCGCAAGCGCTTGAGCGCCGCGTCGTAAACCTCGAGCGGATGGCCGGAGAGGAAGAAGCCGACGGCGTCGAACTCGCGCCGCAGGCGCTCCGATTCGGGCCAAGGCGCGGCGCGCGCCCTGACCGCCGGCGCCTCCCCTTCGCCGAACAGCGCGTTCTGGCCGGCGGCTTTCTGTGTCACCACGCGATTGGCGATCGCCAGCATCGGCTCGACGCCTGCGAAGGCTGCCGCCCGATTGGGCTCCAGGCCATCGAAGGCGCCGGCCGCCACGAGGCTCTCCAGCGCCTTCTTGTTGACGGCGCGGGGATCGAGCCGCGCCGCCATGTCGCTGAGCGAAGCAAATGCGCGAGACCGGCGCGCGTCGACCAGCGCCTCAGCCTGGGCTTCGCCAACGCCCTTGATGGCGCTCAGCGCATAGTGGATGGTCGGCGCTCCGGCCTCCGTCCGCACGTCGAAATCGACCAGGGATTCGTTGACCGACGGCGCCGCGACCTGGATGCCGAGGCGCTGCGCCTCGGTGCGGAACTCGGCGAGCTTGTCGGTGTTGCTCTTGTCGAGGGTCATCGAGGCGGCAAGGAATTCAGCCGGACGGTTGGCCTTGAACCAGCCGGTCCAATAGGCGATCAGCGCATAGGCTGCGGCGTGGCTCTTGTTGAATCCATAGTCGGCGAACCGGGCGAGCAGGTCGAAGATCTCGTCGGCCTTGGCGCGGGTCAAGCCGCGCTCGACCGCGCCGTCGACGAAACGGGCGCGCTGCGCGTCCATCTCCTTCTTGATCTTCTTGCCCATCGCGCGGCGCAGCATGTCGGCTTCGCCGAGCGAATAGCCCGACAGGGTCTGCGCGATCTGCATCACCTGTTCCTGATAGATGATGACGCCATAGGTCTCGCGCAGGACAGGCTCGATCAGGGCATGGATATAGTCGGGCTTCTCCTGTCCGAGCTTGCGCGCGCAATAGGTCGGAATGTTCGCCATCGGGCCTGGGCGGTAGAGCGCGACCAGGGCGATGAGGTCCTCGAACCGGTCGGCCCGCATGTCGACCAGCGCCTTGCGCATGCCGCCGCTTTCCACCTGGAACACGCCCACTGTTTCGCCGCGCCCGAGCATCGCGTAGGTCTTGGAATTCATCGAGCGGGATCTTGCCGAGGTCGATCGCTTCGCCGCCGCGCGCGATAAGGTCCACGGCGCGCTTGAGAACGGTCAGCGTCTTCAGCCCTAAGAAGTCGAACTTCACTAGGCCCGCTTGCTCGACCCATTTCATGTTGAACTGGGTCGCCGGCATGGCCGACTTCGGATCGCGATAAAGCGGCGTGAGTTCGATCAGCGGCCGATCGCCGATGACGACGCCGGCGGCGTGGGTCGAGGCGTTGGAATAAAGGCCCTCGAGCCGTTCGGCGATCATGAGCATCCGGGCGACCTTCTCGTCCGCCTTCGCCGCTTCCTGCAGCCGCGTTTCGTCCGCGACCGCCTGCTTGAGGGTGACTGGGTGGGTCGGATTCTGCGGCACGAGCTTGGCGAGCTTGTCGACTTGGCCGAGCGGCATTTCGAGCACCCGGCCGACGTTGCGCAGGACGCCGCGCGCCAGGAAAGAGCCGAAGGTGATGATCTGCGCGACGCGGTCGGCGCCGTATCGCTCGCGAACATAGCCGATCACTTCGTCGCGGCGGTCCTGGCAGAAGTCGATGTCGAAATCGGGCATCGAGATGCGCTCGGGATTGAGGAACCGCTCGAACAGGAGACCAAACCTTAAGGGGTCGAGATCGGTGATGGTGAGCGCCCAGGCGACGACCGAGCCCGCGCCCGAGCCGCGCCCGGGTCCGACCGGGATGCCTTGCGCCTTCGCCCATTGGATGAAGTCGGCGACGATGAGGAAATATCCGGCGAACTTCATAGTGACGATGACGTCGAGCTCGAAAGCGAGGCGCTTGGAGTAGTCCTCATCTGTTCGTCCAGGCGCGAGGCCGTGCGCAGCGAGGCGGGCGCTCAGGCCCTCGTTCGCCTGACGCCTGAGCTCATGCTCCTCTTCGACAGCTGCGCCGCCAGCGACCGAAAAACGCGGCAGGATCGGCTTTCGCGTCAAAGGCCGATAGGCGCAGCGAATGGCGATCTCGACGCTGGCATGCGTCGCCTCGGGAAGATCGACGAACAATTCGGTCATTTCCGCGCGCGTCTTGAACCGATGTTCCGGCGACAGGCGCCTGCGCTCGGCTGTCGACACCAAAGCGCCCTCGGCGACGCACAGCAGCGCGTCGTGCGCTTCATAGTCTGAGGCGTAAGCGAAATAGGGTTCGTTGGTCGCCACCAGGGGCAGGCCGGCGCGGTCGGCGAGCGCGATGAGACTAGGCTCGACCGTGCGCTCGCTGTCGAGCCCATGGCGCTGGATCTCGACATAGAGCCGCGAGCCGAAGACTTGCGTGAGGCGCCTGAGCCGGCTTTCGGCCAGGTCGCCAAGTCCGCCTCTCAGCGCGCGATCGATCGGCCCGGCCGGGCCGCCCGACAGCGCGATGAGGCCTTGGGCGTCTTGCAGCGCCGTGAAGGGAAGATGCGCGTCGTCGCCATCCTTGGGATCGAGCCACAAAGCGGAAGCAAGGCGCATCAGGGCGCCGTAGCCGGCCTCGTTCTGCGCCAGGAGAACGATCCGCGCGCGCGCATTGTCCCGCTCGACGCCACGCCAGAAGGCGGGGGCTGCGTCGGCGAAATCGACCGTCACCTGCGCGCCGATGATCGGCTGGACGCCGCTCTTGGCGAGCTTCTCCGAAAATTCGAGCGCGCCGAACAGGTTGTTCGTGTCGGTGATCGCCAGCGCCGGCATGGAATCGGTTTGGGCGAGCTTGGCCAGCGTCTCAACGGTCAGCGCCCCCTCGCGCAGCGAATAGGCGCTGTGGACGTGCAAATGCACGAAACCGACGGCTTTGATGACGAGGAGTCCACGGCTGGTTGTCGCAAGCCGCCGCACCCGCGTCGAGCAGGATCGACGCAAGGGCTGTGGACAGCGTCCTCCCTTTTCCGGCCTCACGAGCCGATGGCGCGGGCGAGAAACGCGATCATGATAAGGAACGCGCCGAGGGCAGCGATTTCGGCGATGTCACGCAGCGCGTAGGTGGCGAGGGTTTGCATCTGAGCCTCTTTGATCTTTATAAATTCATGGTATGTTCTATTTATGTTCGGGTCAAGCGACAAATTTCCGCGCCCCGACCCGACGCGGGGTTGGTTAACGCGAACGGCTTGGCTTGACCGTCGCCTACGGAGCCACGCGCTCAGGCCAATCAAAAGTCTGGCGGGCGAGCATGGCGGGACGGATCGTGGGATTGACGGCGGCAGCCGCGGCGATGGCGCTTGCGCTAGGAGCCTGTCTGAGTCGTCACTAGCGTAAGCGGGAGACCCCCCGGCTATGCCGGGGTGGCAGTAGCAGTTTGACGTTTCCGGGAGTCCATCGGCGAAGTTCCAACGTGAGCAGCCACTCACACGAAAGGAACTCCGCCGATGAACGAGTACGAGAGCCTAAGCCACACGACTTGGGACTGCAAATATCATGTTGTCTTCATCCCGAAATGTCGGCGAAAGACGTTGTATCAGGAGCTGCGCCGGCATCTGGGCGAAGTGTTCCGGAGGCTTGCGCTTCAGAAGGAATCGAAGGTCGAAGAAGGGCATTTGATGCCCGATCATGTTCACATGCTGCTGTCGATCCCACCGAAATACGCGGTGTCGCAGGTGGTAGGTTTCATCAAGGGCAAGAGCGCGATCCACATGGCTCGGGTTTATGGCGAGCGCAAACGCAATTTCGTGGGGCAGCATTTCTGGGCCCGGGGATTCTTCGTCAACACGGTCGGGCGCGACGAGGAAGCCATCCGCGCCTACATCCGCAATCAAGAGAAGGAAGATCAGAGGCTGGAGCAGATGAACCTCTGGCGCTGACACGCCGCCTTGGGCGGCTCCAAATTCAAGGGGCCGCGTCAGCGACCCCTTCTGCCGCTTCGAGCCGCTCCAATCCTAAAGCCCCCGGCTTTGCCGGGGGATAGCTAGCCAAGTAGCGACGAGTCTGATTCTTTGCGTGGCGATGAGCGAGCGTTTTCGGTCGTGGAAGATTGACGAGACGCATCTGCTGGCGCCGAGCGTTCAGGATTACGTGGCTGCGGACCATCTGTCGCGGCTGATTGTTTCCGTCGTCAGAGAGAGCCTCGATCTGAGCGCGATCGCCGGCAGCTACGCGAGCGGGCTCGGCCAGCCGCCGTTCGACCCGCAGATGATGACGGCGCTGCTGTTGCAGTCTTGCGCGAGCGGCCTCTATTCGTCGCGGCGGATCGCCAGGGCGACGGTGGAGCGGGCGGACTTCATGATGATCGTGGCGGACGATCCACCGGACTTGCGCACGATCTCGGACTTGCGCGCGATCTCGGACTTGCGCGCGATCTCGGACTTGCGCAAGCGGCGTCTGAAGGCGCTGGCTGGCTTATTTGTGCAGGTCTTGAAGCTTGCGGAAAAGGCGGGCCTGGTGAAGCTCGGGCGCGTGGCGCCCGACGGCGCAAAGATCAAAGCGAACGCCTCGAAGCCCAAGGCGATGAGCGATGAGCGGATGAAGAAGCGGGAAGCGGAGCTTCAGGCCGAGGTCGACCGCTGGCTGGTCGCGGCCGAAGCCGCCGATGCAGAGGAGGACAAGCTCTACGGCCAGAAGCGCGGCGATGAGACGCCCGATTGGGTGGCCGACAAGCAGAGGCGGCTCGAGAAGATCGGCGAGGCCAAAGCCGAGCTGGAGGCGGAAGCCAAAGCCGCCGCCGCGGAGGAGACACGGGGCGCGCCGGGAGGAGGCGGAACAGAAGCGCATCGCCGAGGGGCGAGAAGCAGAACGGCAAGACGCCCACGCCGCCTAAACAGGAGCCCGAGGGCAAGACGCGAGCCGAAACTTCACCGATCCCGAGAAGCCGCGTGCTTTTGACCAAGGACGGCTCCATCCATGGATACAACGCGCAGGCCGGCGTCGATGCACAAGCCCAGATCATCGTGGCGCACGGCCTGACGCAGAGCATGAGCGATCAGGACCAGCGCGTTGCGCTCGTGGACGGGATCAAAAAGAACCTCGGCCGTAAGCCCAGGGAAGCTTCCGCCGATGCTGGTTGCTGCAGCGAGGCCAACCTCGGCGCCCTGGCCGATCGCCGGATCGGCGCCTCCATCGCAACGGGTCGGGCCAAGCCCCCCGCCCAGGCCGAACGAAAGCACGGCGGCCCGCTCACCCAGGCCATGCGGGACAAGCTGAAACGCGCGGGGTGGCGAAGCCGCTACAGGCTCAGACAGCAAGGGGTCGAGCCGGTGTTCGGACAGATCAAACAGGCAAGAGGGTTCAGACAGTTCCTGTTACGCGGCATCGACAAAGTAAAGGCCGAATGGGCGCTGATCTGCACCGCACACAACCTCGGCAAGCTCGCCCGGTCCAACTGAGCGGGCTATCCTTCATTCCACCAACTCACCCCAACAGCTATCCGGACGGGCTCCTAGTCTTACTG